>JAQVCS010000013.1 GCA_028689675.1 Desulfovibrionaceae bacterium
GGTAGCTCGTCGGGCTCATAACCCGAAGGTCATAGGTTCAAATCCTGTCCCCGCAACCAAGAATATCAAAGCCCTTACGGTGAATATGCCGTAAGGGCTTTTTTCTTTTGTATACAAGCAGACGGCGCGACCGCCACAATGACGCCGCGCGGCGCACATAAGGCTGGGACTTCGTTAAGATGTAGTCTTTAATAATTAAGGAGTTAATCCAATATTAGCCCGCACATCAAAACCACCAGCGTACCTGCTTATTGCCGCTCACCCCAAAGAAGGGCACAACACAAACCGTAGGTTTCTATGCCTGCACAGCGCATGGGGCATGAACAACTACCGCAAATGTTAATCTTCAATATGCAAGAAAACGTATATGTCTATTATCCAATACTTTTTTGTAAGCATTCCAGTTCAAAATCTTTTCTGGCGCAGTAACTATTGGAGTAAATGTATATAAATCTTTTTCAGATTGCCTAAAATCATAGCTCCATTTTATTCCACTCTTAAATATATTGCTCTTCGGCCCTGAGACTTCAACAACAAAATGGCTAAACTCCGTCATCATATTTCCAGTAAATCGTCCTGTTTTTCTGTCAAAGCTGTTGCATAACTCTCGTGGAATATCTATGGAAAACATGAATTTGTCCCGCTTCCGCACACAAATTCTCCTTTATATTTATCACCATAATTAATCTGAATCGCAGGATCACCATAAAGGCAGTCCACAATAGGTGCTCCATCCGCTACATGTTTATCTATATTCAGAGAATTTGCTGTATTCCAACCTACTGCTGTTTGGGGTAATATAAATTGCAATAATCGTAAGTTATTAGTTTGTTTTCCTTGGCGATTGAACACTATTTTGAAATCAGCTCCATATTGTATGGCGTTACCATCTTCAAATACATTTTCAGGCTGATTAACAAAGGGAAATACTTCAAGCGTAAAATTATCACATGTAAATTTTTGTTTTGGAAAATATGTCATGGCTCACTGTCTCCTTCGTTCTATCTGTGCATATAAGAATTGTTGTTATCGTTCCGCAAGGCGTCTTAACGCCGTATCACGGTAATTTTTACCTTCACACTGCCACTGTTATCCTTCAAACCAGCTCCGTATACGCCTTGCAAATCGTCATTTGGGCACAGTTGGAGTTCTCCGACTATTCCAAGGGGTGTTTCTCCATATTTCCCCGCCCAAAACACCGTGCCGCCAATGCGCCCGATCAGTCCACCTTCTGGTTTATTCGGCATTGCATAGCCATTTTTGGCTATGTGGCTGGAACTTCCGCTGGCGCCACAGTTGGGTATTGCCGGGCTGATGCTCCATGTGCCGCTTTGATATTCAATGATCGCCTTTTCTCCCGCTCCAATACATGCCCCCGTATTCTGCCAAGCCCTGCCTGCCTGAACTTCCACGGTAATCGCTTTGCTGTCTGGAAAGCATGCGTTCAGAGCTTGAGAGATGTCGGTATCGCTGTACCCACAGGCATTGAGTATGCTTCGCATTTCTTCTTTGCCTGTTTGCGGGTAAACGTGATCATCCAGCAGCGCCCAGCACATTTCAATGGCGGAAGGATGCGGGATAATGGCGGCGTAAAGCGCCAATACAAGTTCCATAGCTGACTGACTGTATGGACGGAGCAGTCGGGCATATTCCACAAGGCTCATTGCGGCCCATACCGCTGTCACAGCCTGAGATACTGCTGAAAGCGGCGTTTGCGTGTTTTCTCTGCGGGTTGAAGATGCAATCTGTAGGCTTGTCAGAACGGCGCTGACGGCTTCTGCCGGAGATTTGCTTTCCCTGACTTGTTGGCGCAAGGCTTCAGTCAATGTTTCGCTATTTACAGTCATGGTCTCTCCTTTGATGATTTGTCCCGTTATTACAAACTGTTTCCGTGCCATAATATTATCGAGCGCCATAGGCTGCCACAAGCGCAGCGGTCATCTCTGTAAGGCTGAGTCCCGGCCGGGCTGTGGCAAGTCCGGCCAGAGTTTCTTGGGCTGAATATCCGACCCTTGCCATTGAGCGGGCAAGGTCGGCGGGGTCAGCCTGCGAAAGGAGGCTGCCGACGCGCTTGCCGCAGGCCGCACCGTCAAGACCTTCCGCAAAAGAGCGGAGAACCACCGCATCAAGAGTACGTTCAAAAACAAATTTACAGGTGCTGCTTTCGCCGCGCTTGCCGTTGCCATACGCAGATACCGTCAGCATATACCAAGGGACGAGGCTGTCGCTGTTGACCGGGAAAAACGCCATGCAAACATTGTCTTTGGTTTCTTGCTGGCTCAAGCATGTGTTTTGATCGTCATGCAGGGAAGCCTGATATTTTTCGGCAAGAGCCGCAGGACTCCATGAAAAAAGGATTCCCGTTCGCCCAAAGGCATCGCTTTCTGCCTGGGCCATAAGATTTTCCGGCCTGTCCGGCGGACTTGACCGATCTGGATCAGGCTTGGGTTTGGGGCTGGGGTGATCCAGAAACTGGCTAGAGATGAACGCCAAAACGCCGCCGCCCACCGCTGCCGCACCGTCACCAGCGTATGTTGTCATCAAAGCAGTGGCGGCGGCGCGTAAAGCATTGGCAATTGCTTTATCAATCAAGTTGCGGCATATCAGTGTGCCCGCTATTTCAGCGGATTTTTCTCCAGACAGAGCAAACAGCAGTTTAGTCAAATTTTCGCTGTTGTTGGCTATGCCTTCAAATAGAGACGGCACAGCCCCCGCCAAGGCTTTGCCGATGGCATCAGGCAGAGCCTTCCAACTGAGTTGTTCGGGTATCTGGAATTTGACTGCGGCAGGGAAATCAAGGGTGAGGATGGCCGTATTGAACATGGAGAGGGTATACTGCCCATCCAGACACATATAGAGCCTGCCTCTGTCATCGGCGCTATCGTGTTCTTTCTCCGAAGCAAAGGAGGGCGAAAGGCTGAAATTTGTTTTTAACAGTTTTTCATGGATGAAGCTGCCGATCTCGCTGCACACATCGGAGCGACCCGTGTGAACCCATTTTTTTATTTCAGAGATAAAATCAATACAATCATGGGCAAAATCAAATTCCGACCAGCCCGTGAGTGAAAAGCCCGAATCCGAGCCTGAGCCTGAATCATAGGAAAATTTTAGGCTGGAGCCTTGAGGAATCAAGGAGCGGAAGACACTGTTTGCAACGGAAATGACCCCTTCTACCCTCAAGTCTCCCGTGGTATTATTGGCGCAACTGATGGCTATATTACCGCAATCAATCTCGAAAAACCGCACCCCTCCCACAAATTGCAGCTTGTTTTGCCCTTTGGTGCTGTCCAGAGCGAAACTTGGGCCGTCACGTCCACGCGACCCCGTGAGTTGAATAATAAAAAGATCAAGGGGGCTTTGCATGACCACGCTTGCCTTCACTCCATCCTTCTGCACCTGAATGCCTAGGGAAAATTCCAGCTTTGTCAGTACAGTCAGGCAAATATGGGTCAGAACATTGAAACCGTCCTGATAACTTTCTCCGTTAAGCGCGGACGGCAGAGCCGCCTGCGGCTCCCGATAGTATATCTGACTTCCCGCCATGAATTGTAGGTCAAAAATATCAGACGACCATGCGCAGCCCGGTATAACCGTCTTCACAAAGGCACTTATGGAAAGATCGTGAGACAGTTGCAAGCGCGCAAAAACAGGCAGGTTTTCTATCAGGTATAATTCTCCAGTAAGCTCCAGACCGGCAAAGATGACCTTTCCTGTCAGCCAGATGAGGGTTTCACCGGGTTTACATGGCGAAAGAATTGTTTCTTTATTTGAGGATATGGGCAGACTTTTCGCATCCTCAAACGCATGTGCGAGCATAAATGTCAGATCGCCAAACGCTATCCCAGGCATCTGGCCGCTAAAAAGAGCGGTCAGGGAATGCGTGGAAGTGATGCACGCTGAGACATGTTGGCTGTCCGCATCAAGCATACCGTGGAACAGGTAGTTTTCATCAAAGATATTGACTCGGATGTCTCCAGCCAATTGGAAGGATTTGCTCTCCTCTGAGGCTATGCTCAAGCGGAAAGATAGACGCTCGAAGCTGAAAATGCCAAACAGGCGTATGGTGGGAAGGTTGGCGCAGAGCGTGAGCCGTTGCAGGTTTTTCTGCATGTCTGTCGTATTATCCAACCGCCCGTACAAGGCCAGCTTGTCGGGCTGGCCTTGTACGCCTATTTCCAGTAAATGATCAAGAATGTTTACCGCCCTAAGGTCAAGAACCAGCCAGAAGCCGGCTGTATTGTCCATAGGGAAGATGGTGGAGGCCATCTCAGTCGGAAGGGTGGTGGCGGGGAAAATACATGTTAGCGTGTTTTCTTGCGGTGCTTCTTGAAAGCGCCCAAACGTAAAAAAACCAGCTTCATTAAGATGATGTTTCCGTCAGGAAGTGAACAGCCGAAGGACGAATTCAGCAGCGCCGCCACGTCCATTCCGTCCCCGCCCCCCCGCACAAGATCAGCCTGAATCAGGTAGTATCCTTGACTGACGGCCAGATTACAGCCTAGAGGCCAGTCAATTCTGCCCCCCAACAGGTTGCCCATCTGAAATTCAGCATGGATTCCTACGCTCAGGCTACTCATTTTTTGTCCCATTGCCGCTATCAGGCAGGCGGGCAAAATATGCTTGACGGCTTACTCCTGCCTTGCAGGGGTAAGCGATCAGGAGAACTTGCCGTTTTGATAAATTCCCTCTTGAACCTTGACTTCCAATGCGCGCACCGTGTTGTCAATTTGAGCCTTTTCCAGCAAAAACTGCGGGGGAGCCACTGCCACATATATGTGCTCGCTATCACCCACGGCCACCTCCAGAACCGACCCTCCGTCCTTAAGCGGTTGTCCCTCCTTGTCTGTCTGCACGGCAGCGAATTTGACGGGATTATCTTTGGACATATTGTCGGTGGGTATATCCAGCCCCACCTTGATGCCGCCCTCAACCTCTCCCTGACTGTTGGTAAAGCCCAATGTTACGGAAACATTAATTTGCGCTTTGAACCTCCTTGCAAAAAAAGTTATCAATTATAGTGCGTATGCAAACAGGATACGCTTTCTAAAACTCCCACCGCACCTGCACATTACCGCTCACCCCCTGCCTCCCTGCACGCCAAGGTCGATGGATAGAGGCAGACGGCGGAAAATGTCTATGAAGCACACAACTAATGAGCGCTTATGTTTAGTGTATGGATAGTGGAACTACCATCAGGATGAACAGTGTAAGAGGCCGTCAAATTTACGGGATAGCCGTCGGGAGTTTTGGCATTAAAAATCACGTCCCCGTTATTGCCCTGCTGGAGGCTGTATTCCATGGCAGAGTGTTCCAGCGCATTCCCTGCCCGACCTGCACACTGGGAAAGCGAACGCAGAAAGCTGACAGGTCCAGCTTGGGTAAGCCCCATAGTCACCATTTTCAATTGCGCTTCATTGCCATTACACAAGCGTCCTAACTGTTCAAAAATCTGATTCGTTTTTTGAGTTGGCTTTCCACCTCTGTACTCAGTCTTTTCTTGCTCTGTCATACCTGCTAAATCATTATTACGATTAACACTTGTTTGATCACCAATCTGAATACTAATAACCGTTGGTGCTTCTTGGCGATAAAAATCCCTTATTAATGCTTTATTGGCATCTTTCAAAGTGCTGGTTGTACTTAAGGAAGACAGCTGGGGATGGATAGCAAAATCGTTGAGGGAAATAGGTCTGGGGTGTACGACTGTGTCCATGAGGGCTCTCAAAGAAATACCACTGCTTATATTTAAATTAATAGTCAGGTTACCCATTTCAGCATTTTCTCTTGTCATACCTCTGTTTATCAATTCAGTAATATTCTTATTCAGAAACGCGTCAAAGCTAAGTGATGAAAGCTGTTGCCCCCTCATTCCAATAACATGGGGCGGTTCAGACTGAAAACACGCACGCCAAGCAGTTTGATAGGTAATGTTTCCTTGGGGCTGAAGCTGACGCATGGCCTGTAAATTATCCAGTATATGCCTTTCATGAAAGATCTCAGCCTGCAGGACACAGCGGGCTGTAAGAAAATCCTTCTTCGTTTGCGGGTCTTGAAGAGAATGAAAAATAGTGCCTTCGCCAGATGCTGTGTCAATGGTGTTGAAGATGGTCGCTAACGCAAGGGAGGGCAAGCCCGTCGCCATTTCAATATTTTTAAACATGTTAGGGTGTTGATCCATGGTATGCAGCAAAACTTCTTTTGCCAGTGCTTTTGTTTCAGCTGGCCAATTTTTCGCGTCAATTCTGTCACAGCCAGCTTGTTTCTTTTGCTGCAAAATTGGTGCGTCTATTTTCTGTTGAATCCTTCTTGTATCAGCAGCCGCGGTAAAAATAGATTTCATTGTGCCAACCGTCATTTGCTTGCCACTTTGTATAAAACTATCAAAAGTGGGACGCAGAGCATCGCTGACATCTTGCCCAAATTTTGCGGTAATTTCATTGCGCAGGGCTTCTGTTGTGGCGATATTCACGGAACGCCGTGTAAAAAGGTGCATGAACGAATTCTCATCAAGAGCGCGATTGCCCCTTAAATACACATACCTGCCGCTGTCAATATTTTGTGTTAAGGCTTCAAACTGCCCCATTGCAGGGGCAACGCCCATTTGATTATTAATTTGTGCCATACTTCACTCCTTTTTATGCCAAAAAAGTTGCTTATTTCCCTATACTTATGTTTGCAAAATTTATGCTAAATAATCACTTTGGGGCATAATTACACAGGAATAAGATGGTGCATTTCAAGGCCTGAAACTGGCTCGCTGTGTGCTGGCTCCTGCGCCAGCTGTTCAATTTCAAGGCGGAACTTTTCCGCTGTGTGCAACAAATGCTGTACAGCATTATAAAATGTTTCCACATTCACCGCTACGGCATAAAGATTTAAATGCAAAAGAACTGTATTCAGCTCAGGACAAATGGAAAAAGTTGCGCCTGCTGTCTCTCTAAAAAAACACTGTGCATCCAAAAGGCGTTCACAAAGCTGGGCTTTTTTGCCCTCTGGAACATCGGCAATATTAACATACAAGGAAATCATGTCCGAGCTCTCTATAAAACGTATACTCAAATACATTTCATCAAAGGACAGCACGCAAAGGTTTTCTTCATTGGGTGCGGCATCATTAAAATCCAGCCGCTTGGCAATTTCTCGCACCAATGAGGCATATTCACTTTTTAACATATAGAATTCCTTTTATGGTATTTATACATTTCTTCGTACAGCACAAATTACCCCATCTCACTCAATGCAAAAGCGCACCCACTCCCTAAAAAGGTTGCCCTCACTTTCCAAGCCGTGTCAGGATTGTTTTTTTCAGTACCCAAAAAATGCAATAGAATTGCCCCCTCGGGCGGTAGGTGTTTATGCACTCACCGCCCTTTTTGTGCAGGCTCTCAGGCGGCACTTTTTGTGCGGTACAGTTTCTATGCTTTTAGTGTAGGGGCAGGCTATATTTTCTTTTTATATCTGAAATGCTTCTGAAGCTATCGGCATTGCATTATACAGATTCTATAAAATATAGAACAGCTCTTTTTTCATAAAAAACACGATACTTGTAATATAACAGTGGTACTGTTAGTATCACTATTCTAATAATTAGCACTTATACACTTATTATTCAAGAAAAATTAAAAATGTTACATGTAATATATGCTTTCTACATTACAAAATACTCACCATATACATAATTAAATCAGCTAATTAGAATATTTAGTATTTATTTTCTTGTAAACTATTAAAAATATTTTCAAATAAAACCACTAACTCTACTTTCTCTACACTTATCAGACATATTTTATAGTAATTATTTAATTTATTTAAATAAAAACTCAATTTTCTAACAGTACCACTGTTAAATCATGCCTGCTGTGACTGTTTCCTACTATTACAGTATGCATAGACCTTTTGTTCACACTATGGAGGTTTAGAGTATGATGTTAACCAAGGGTGCAATTGGAAATTTAATTAATCGTTATTCGGCAGTGCTCAAGAAATGCTCTTTGATAAATACCTTTGGCTCACTGGCCGTGGCGGGCATGCTGGTGGCTGGCGGGGTGAGTGGGGCGTGGGCGGCGGAGACTACCTATACCGCAGTAGATACTACATATGGTATAGCCCCTGAGGGTACGCTGGTTACGCAAAAAGGTGCTAGTAGCATTACCAGCGAGATGGTTACGACAACTAAAAACATAACAACGATAACTTTAGGCACAGTGACACTTTCTGGCTCTACAGACGCAAAGTATGGCGTGCTGAGCAATATGGTAAAAGAAAATACGACTGATGTTGTATCGCAGGGTTTAAATATTCAGAAGGGGATTTTTTCTGAAAACACCAGTGTAAATGCTGGTGGTGCTGTAACGCTGTGGACTAATGCTAATACTTCTGGAAAAGTTGCTGATAGCGCTATTGACGGCACTACATTCACAAAGAATACGGCAACGGCTGGTGGCGGTGCTTTATCCATTATGGGGCAAGCTAGTTTAGCTACAGATGTCAACGGTTCTGCGACCGTTAAGAATGCTCAGTTTGATGAAAATAAGGCTACTGGTGATACTGGCGTTGGCGGGGCTATTTGGAATCAAACAAATCTGATTGTTGAAAATACTACGTTTACGGGGAATATGGCTACAGATAAGGGCGGGGCTATCTTTAATGAAGGCACTGCAACTGCTTCAAATTCAATCTTTGAAAATAATAGTGCTGCCAACGGCGGTGCTATTTATAACAACAAAGGTACGGTTACCATCGAAGATGCAACTATTTTCTCCAATAACTATGCCACATCTCAAAATTATGGTGGTGGTGCCATCTACACCAATGGGGGCGAGGTCACGATTGGTGACAATGTGCAATTCATAAATAATAGACTGGATCAGCCTATTATCGATGAAGACAGAGAGCATCGTTCTGCTGGCGGTGCCATTGCTTCTTGGAATGCTGGCAAGCTAACTATTGGCAACAATGTTAAATTTACAAACAATGGTTACAATGCAACTGGTAAATCCGCATGGGCTGCTGGTGGTGCCATTTATCTGGACACTGACGGAACCAACCTCGCTATAATGAGCATTAATGCAGGTGCTGTCTTTAAAGGTAATGTAGCTGGTTCTTTGGGCGGTGCTATCTATGTTGCGGACTCTCAAACGACCATCACTTCTGCTACTTTTGATGGCAACGAGGCAGGCACATGGGGCGGTGCAATGTTCATTGGTCAGTACTATGACCTCTCTACGAATTCTAATTTAGTCACTCTTACTGGTTCAAAATTTACCGCCAACAAAGCTGGTAAGTATGGCGGTGCCATTGCCATTCATAATGCCGCCAATGTGCAAGTGTCTGATGGGGTATTCACTGATAATAATGCGGGAGAAGAGGGCGGTGCCATTTATAATGAAGGCCATCTTACCCTTGCAGGCACCAATACCTTCACTAGTAATACTGCTAAAGGTGAAGCCAACGATATTTACAACAAGGGCACACTCACCATCGCTAAGGAGAGTAAAACAACCTTAGACAGCGGTCTTAAACAGGATGGCGGCACAATCAATATCAATGGTGACTTGCTCATTAAGAGCCTGAACGACACCGCCGGCACAATAAACCTACTAGCAGGTCGCCTGACAATACGCGATGGTTATACGTTTAAAGCTACAGGTCAAGCCAAAAAGAACCTTAATGGCGGTACGCTGGAAGTGCTGGGCACAGGGCTGAGTATTGTTGACTTAGCAACGGATAATACGCTGATGATCGGTAGTAATACTGCCCCCATAGCTATGGACTCCAACCTCATCACAACTGTGCTGAATGCTGGTTCAGATACCGCATTAACACTTGCCAATGCTACTACGGGCAAGGGGGAAGTAACCCTTTTGGGTGATGGTACAAACTTCCTGACCGCAAAATCTTTGACTATTGGCACGACTGATGCTGGTTCTGCTGGCATTGTGAACTTGGGCACTCAGGATGCACAGCATGCCGATAAGGTGATGGGCGGTACAAGCACTGCTGCTGTTACTGTTACTAAAGGTGCACTCAATGTCACCAAGGGCGATTGGACTGTTGGCAGTGTAGTTACCATTGCTAGCGGCGTGGTGAACGTCACAGGCGGCAAGCTCACCGTGACTGGCGGCCTCACAAGCGCCGCAGCAGGCGGTGTGACCGTAAATAATGGCGGCGTTGTCGATTTGCAGGGGGCTATTGGTAATACTGCTGGTGCGGTAAAGGTTGAAAACCTTGGCACAGTGACAGCGAAGTTTGATAAGTTGCTTAAAGAGAATGAAAACAAAAATGGCTATGTAGCTGTTGATAATGCAAGCAAGGTTTTTGCTGTTGCTAAGGGGGGGGCACTAAGCGTTAATGGCGGTAGTGGTAGCATGACTGCTAAGGAGCTGGTAGAGCTTGCGGAGCACGTTAACAATACCACGACAAACTCTGGGCACGTTGAGTTTAAGGGTATTACTATTACAGGAAATTTAGATGATAACGCTGCACAAAGTGGTATTGTCGCAAAAGAATCTACAGCTGAAATTAAAAACACTGAAACTGTGCTTAATACTACAGTTAAAGATGTGGTGGTGACGGCAGATGTTGTAGCAGACGGAACTGGAACAAAAGTTGATGTAAACGCCGATGACTTGCGTATTGTTGGCTCAACTAATGGCGCTGACTCGCTTATTAAAGCACAAGGTAATGGTGCTAGTGCTGATACAAAAACAAATATTGCAGTGAAAGAGGGCGGTAATGTTACCTTTGGTGACCAAGCCGCAGAAGCTGGCACAAAAACACAAGGCACACTCAACGGCGATATTACTTTAGCTGGTGCTAGCACGGTTAACGCCATCAATGGTGACTTTACCATTAATGGGAATATTATAGCCGGAGATGAAGACAAGGGCACACTAAGCGTTAATGGCGGCACACTGCACGTAATGGGTAATATTGGTACAGATGCTGATCATATTCTTACAAACGGAGGTTCAACCGTCTCTCTAAATGCAGTAAACGCCGAGAACAGCACTATCACTGCGGAAAGAATTCATTCTACGAGTGTCAATGTTACTGAAAGTAAGGTAAACGCCAGTGTAGTGGATATAACTGATCTTACCATTAACGGCGGTACTTTGACCGTCAGCGGAGAGGGTGACACCCAAAAAGATGCAGGCACTCTTACTGTGCGCACGAGCATGAAGCTGGACAATGGCGCAGCAGCCATTGTAGATACGCTGACCGCCGCCACAAACGCAACCATTAGCGTTGGCTCGACAACGGGCGGCGCGGGCACGTTGATAGCAAAGAACGTCAACTTGAACGGTGGCTCTTTGCTTCTTGACCCTGCATGGGGCATGGCTTCTACGCAGGTTGCCATTGAAGGATTCACTAATGGTAACGTTGAGAGTGTTGTTACCGATATCAACGGCCTTGTTGGTGTGGGGCAAAATTCCATGCTGACCATTGGCACGACCGATAAAACATGGCTTGCGGGTGAAGTTACTGCTCTCGGTGGTCTGACAGAAAACGGCATTACCGCTGCTATGGGCATTTATGCCCCGCAGGTTTTGGCTGCTTTGGGTGGTATTGAGCTGGATGGCTCAAAGGTGAATAAGGCTACTGAAGCTAATTCGAATGTCCTTAATCCCACAGCCAAGACTGCGACCTTCGCCGCCAATTCCCTGCTGGTGGTGAACGCTGGCAACCTGAACGATGCTGCGGCATTAAGCACGACAGCGTCTGATGCAACAGCCTCTGTAGCAGACAGTGCCAAGCTGCATCTGACCAAGGCAAGCATTGGCGAGTATACCATTTTACAGGGTTTTGCCACCACGTTTGTTGCTGATAACACCACAGGTTGGCAGGGCACAAACTTAAGCGTGCAAGACAACCTTTTACTCAATGCAACCTTAAATAATGATGTTGCTAACTCCAAAGTTTCTGTCACTGTTTCCGCAAAAGATGCACAAAAAGTGCTGCCCAAGTTGGACAAAGATTTGGCTAGCTTGGTCAATACCATGATGGCAGCGGGCATGACGAATCAGGATTCTGCCAATTATGGGGAACGCTTCATTAATCGTGCTGTCGACCCCACCCGCAATGTGGGGAATATGAAAGAACGTGCTGCCACCATCGAAGGTGCAGCAAAGATAGCCTTTGCTGGTGCCGCCCCGCAAATGGGCATCAACCTTGCCAATGCTGCGGGCAACGTGATTGGCCTGCGCAACTCCTTGTCTGCCGCGCCTCAGGGTGCTGTGGTCGCGCTGAATGCTGATGGCACCAGCGCACAAGAAGGCCTTTCGGCTGGCGACGGCATGAAAAATGGCTTGGGCTTGTGGGTTATGCCCACCTACCAAAATCAGCAGGGCTTTGGCTTTGAGTCTGGTGACTTTGAAACAGGCTACAAGTCGAACGCCGCTGGCGTGGCTTTGGGCGCGGACTACACCTTCAACGACATGTTCCGCGTGGGTGCGCAGTTCAACGTGGGCGGCGGTTATGCCGAATCCACGGGCGACTTCAATTCCACGGACAACCGCTTCAATTACTGGGGCTTAGGGCTGTATGCTGGCTATCAGTACCAGAACTTTGGCCTGACTGCGGACTTTGGCTACAGCGCCAACAACAACGAGCTGGAGCAGTCTTTACCCTCGGCCATGCAAATGGCAAAGCTGAAGGCTGATGCCAAGACCGACACCATCACTGCTGGCCTGCGCGGCGAATATAAAATCACCACCGATGCCATGGACATTGTGCCTCATATCGGCGTGCGTATGACCAATATGCACATGGACAGCTTTAATGTGAAGAGCGACAAGCACAAGGTCTTCAAGGCTGACGATATGAACGCCACCGTGTGGACTTTCCCCGTGGGCGTGACCTTCTCTAAGGATATCGAAACCTCGAACGGCTGGACAATCAAGCCTTCGCTTGATTTGGCAATCATTCCCGCCGCTGGCGACATTGAAGCCAAGCAGGATATCAAGATTGCTGGCGTGAATGGCTCTGCCTCGATGGAAAGCAACATTATGGATGCTATTTCCTATCAGGGCAGCCTTGGCTTGAGCGCTAAGAACGACAATGGCGTGTCTGTAGGTGTGAATTACACCTTGCAGGCTGGCGCGCACACCACAGATCACGGCGTGCAGGCTACGTTCCGTTACGAGTTCTAAATAATAACAAATAAAACATGGGGGGAGGACAACCTCCCCCCGCAGCAGCAACATGATTTTACCCATTTCCCATACTCATAAAAATAATAATTGGTAGCAAGCTTTTGTGAGCCATGGGGACATGCACTTGATGTGCAGCATCATACTCCGAGAAAAGACCAGCAATCCTTCTGGTCTTTTCTCTTGTGGACAATAATGTGTTTGGAAGAGTGAACTATTGCCTACCAGCCAAAGTACTAGCTTTTTCTGCGGAGAATATATATTCTAGCGCTATAGAACAATTTTTCTTTGAAATGGCTCTGGCAACTACAGGGGCAGATGCCCGCAACGAAGGCATAAGCGTAATTTATTTGCGCTGTTACGAGCGGAAGTATGCCTGTCTTTAAGGCTGGCGACGGCAAAGGAACATGTTTCAACCATTTTTGTCCTAAACCTTTTATAAGGAAGAAAGTATGCGTTTTCTTTTTATGGCTGTCTTAGCCTGCACTTTATTTCTGGGAGCTTGTGACATGAGCGGAACAAAATTGGCAGTAGTTGACGTGAACAAAGTTTTGCAGCAAAGCCCCCATGCCAAACAGGCACAGGCCGAAGCCGCCAAGGCACAAGAAATTTATCAATATAACCTGAATGTTATTGAAAAAGTGCTTGCTGACTACAAAGACAAAAAACAGGCAGAGGCCTATTTGCTGGAAGCCGCCCGCCAGCTGCAAGAACAGCTGAACACCTCGCGCGCGGCTGTTTCGCAAGCCATGGGCACTGCTTTGCAAAAAGAAATTGACAACAACAGCGCAGACTATGACATGGTGCTGCCCAAGGCCAATGTGCTGCATGTCAAAGATGCGCTAGACATTTCTGCCACGGTGCAGACAGCTTTTGATAAAGCTACAATCACATGGCCGCCCTTGCCCCAGCGCGTGGATAAGCCCAATTTGCCTGCCGATAATAAGGCAGAAAAGAAAGAAGACAAAAAAGACGAAGCAAAAGCAGAGAAGAAATAGCCTAGACATAAGCAGGTACGAAACAGCCTGTAGAGCACAAAACACGCCGCTGGCATCCCTGCCGACGGCGTATTTTGTGCTTATTTGAAGAAATGAGAAGGCAGGGGGCTAAGGCTTGCAAGCGCCACGCACAAAGCAGCTGTACCCAGCACCCTATGCGCCAATCCAGCACAAAGCTGAGCCTGCCTTACTTTTCATCCTCTGCCCCATGTTCTGCCCGCTCCATGTTCTCGATAGCCCAGCAGGGCACAGGCTGAGCCTGCTCTTTGTAGCTTCTTTCTTCTATTTTTGCACAATTACGATATCTTTTGCTCTTTTTCTGGCAGGAAAGAGGCCAAAATGCCCAGCACCAACAGGCCAGCTACCACAGCAAGGCTTATCATGGGTGGAATATGCGCCACACCAGCCACAGCCAGCAGCATTTTTACCCCAATAAAAGCCAGAATAGCCACTACAGACTTTTCTAAATGGCGCAAATAGCGTTTGGCGGCAGCCAAGAGAAAATACATTGAGCGCAAGCCCAAAATAGCAAAAATATTACTGGTATACACTAAAAATGGGTCTTGAGTAATGGCAATAATAGCTGGCACAGAGTCAAAAGCAAACATCACGTCTGAAAGCTCCACAACCACAAGGCACAAAAACAAAGGGGTGGCCTTCCAAATATGTTTGCCATTTTCGCTGACGCGCACAAAGAAGTCATGCCCCACAAGCTGGGTGTGCACAGGAATAAAGCGCTTGGTGTAGCGCACAGCCCAGTGGTGCGTAAAATCTTCAATTTCTTGTTTTTCTTTGCCCAGCTCCTGCCACATTTTCCAAGCAGTCCACAGCACAAAAGCGCCAAAACCAGCCAAAGCATAAGGGCCAAAAAGCGCCACCAGCGAAGAGCCCGCCGCCACAAACAAAAAGCGCATCACCAGCGCACCCAAAATGCCATAATAAAGCACACGATGCTGCATGGCATCTTTAATACCAAACGAGGCAAAAATAGCCATCATGACAAATAAATTGTCCACTGAAAGCGATTCTTCCAGCAAATAACCAGCAATAAAAAGCTGCGCGGCCTCAGCATTAAACTTTATGCCAATATACACGGCAAAAGCCATGGCAAGCGAAACCCAAATGCCTGTCCAAAGCGCTGCATTACGGGCTGTTACGGGTTTATCAGCCTTGTGCGCGTGCAGGTCAAACCACAGACACAGGGCAATCAGCGCAAAAAACACAATCACTTCGGTGAGGGAATGCCCTCCAAACATGGCCAACTCCTTTCTGTTGGAAATAAAAAAAGACCTTCGCGGCAAATTCTTGCCGTGAAGGTCTTGCTAATCAAGTCTTGCTTGATGGCAACGCCAGACCCCACAGGGTCATGCTGTTGACGCTGCCTAGGGCTTAAAGCCCCAGCTACTCCCCTTAACACTAAGTGAGTATATCGGGCGCGACGGCAAAAAGTCAAGAGGCGGACTGAAGCAAAAAAAATTTTGTGCTCACAAGGCAGCTTTTTGCCCTGCCTTCAGGGGCATTTTACAAAAGCAAATAGCCGCCTTGCAATATGCACAAAAAAGCATATTGCTGTAAAATCAGTCCATTATGCAGCACAAAACATGTTGCACCCTGCGTAAATAGTGCTACCCTTCTCATAAAAGTAAGCATGCTCTGCCGCACTGTTGCGACAGGCTCACCTGTATAAAGGAAGGGAGCGCTATGGATAAGATTTTGCGTATTAATGTTGGCAATGCTGCTGGCCCTCTGTGTACTGTAGAAGGCTTGGGCAACTATGCTGGTTTGGGCGGCCGCGCCATGACCACGGCTGTTATTGTGAATGAAGTCAACCCGCAATGTCATGCCCTTGGCCCCGAAAACAAGCTTGTTTTTGCCCCGGGTATGCTCTCGGGCACGGCTGCCGCCTCTTCAGGCAGAATTTCTGTGGGCTGCAAAAGTCCCCTTACAGGCACTATTAAAGAATCCAATTCTGGCGGCACAGGGGCGCAATATATGGCGCGCCTTGGCTACGCGGCTGTTATTATTGAAGGTGAACGCCAAAACGATGCTTGGTATAAAATCATCATCACCAAGGATGGCGTTACTGTAGAAGAATGCAATGACCTGCGTATGCTTTCCAATTACCCCGCTGTGGCTGCGCTGCAAGCGCAATACGGCATGGAGCCCGGCTATATCACCATTGGCACGGCTGGCGAAATGCGCATGAGCAATTCCACCATTTGCTTTACCGACCCAGAAGGCCGCGCCACGCGCCATGCTGGCCGCGGTGGTGTGGGCGCTGTTATGGGCTCTAAGGGCATCAAAGCCATTGTGCTTGACCCGCGCGGCACGCCTGCCCTGCGCAAGCCCAAAAACCCCGAACTCTTTAAGGCCGCCTGTAAAGAATTTGCCACAGGGCTGACCAAGCACCCTGTGTGCGGCCAAGGGCTGCCCACCTATGGCACGAATGTGCTGGTGAATATTTTGAATGAAGCTGGCGGCCTGCCCACGCATAACTTTAAGGAAGGCCGTTTTGCCAATGCCGAAAAAATCTGTGCAGAAACTATGGTGGAAGTACAGAAAAAGCGCGGCGGCAACCCCACGCATGGCTGCCACCGCGGCTGTGTTATGAAATGCTCTGGCATTTGCGTGGATGAAAAGGGCGAATTTGTTTCCAAACAGCCAGAATATGAAACCGTGTGGAGTCATGGCGCTAACTGCGGTGTAGATAACCTTGACGATATCATCCTGATGGATCGTCTGGAAGATGATTATGGTCTGGATACCATTGAAACAGGCGCTACCATGGGCATACTTATGGAAGCTGGCGTGCTGCAATGGGGCGATTCTAAGGGCATTATTGACATGATTCATCAAATCGGCAAGGGCACAGCCATGGGGCGCATTGCTGGGGCTGGCACAGCCACAGCCGCCCGCTGCTTTGGCCTAGAGCGCGCACCCGTGGTTAAGGGGCAGGCCATGCCAGCCTATGACCCGCGCGCAGTCAAGGGCGTGGGCGTAACCTATGCTACCACCACGCAGGGCGCAGACCACACCGCAGGCTATGCCGTCACCACCAATATTTTGGGCGTGGGCGGTAAAACAGACCCGCTGGAAGCTAAGGGACAATGGAAGATTTCCAGCGACTTGCAGGTGGCCACGGCTGCGCTGGACGCCACAGGCTATTGTGTATTCACGGCTTTTGCCCTGCTTGACCAGCCCGAAACTTTTCAGGCGCTGATTGATACTATCAATGGCATGTATGGCACAGACTTAACCCTGCAAGGGGTGGTTGCGCTGGGTCAGCACATTCTCACACAGGAACGCGAGTTCAACAAAGCCGCTGGTTTTAACCAAGCGCACGACCGCCTGCCCCTGTATTTCAAGCGCGAAAGCCTGCCGCCCCACAATGTGCGCTGGGACGTGAGCGACGAAGACCTTGACAAAGTTTTTGACTTTTCAGCACAATAACAAGGCGGCATAACACCGTCATAGACAGCCCGTGCCGCACCGTTCTGGAATGCGGCGCGGGCTCTTTTTTGCACGCTCGCGGGCAAGGGGGAATATGCTTTTACAGGAACAAATACAGGCACAGGCGCAGCAGGGGCACATCAGCGATGCCGCCCTTGCCAGCCTAGCCGCGCAAGCACAATGCACCTTGCGGCAGGCACAGCATGCTGCCTGCCTGTGTGGCGTGCTGCCCATGCGCTATGCCCGCAATGCTGGCTATTTCAGCTGTGCCGAGCAGGCTCAGCTTTTGGCAAGCCATGTGCTGCTGGTGGGCTTGGGCGGCCTAGGCGGCACAGTGCTGGAACAATTGGCGCGGGCTGGCGTAGGCTTTATTACAGGCATTGATGGCGATAGCTTTGAAGAATCCAATTGCAATCGTCAGCTCCTCGCCTGCACAGCAAGCCTAGGGCACAACAAAGCCTGCACAGCCGCAGAGCGCGTGCAGCACATTAACCCAGCCTGTGAATTTATGGCTGTGCCGCATTTTTGCCATACAGCAGATGACTTTGCCGCGTATATGGGCAAGGCGAACCTTGTGGTGGATGCGCTGGGCGGGCTAAAGCACAGGCTCATGCTGCACAACGCTACCGCGCAGGCAGGGCTGCCCATGGTGAGTGCAGGCATTGCAGGCTTTACGGGCTGGTGCGCTGTTCTTTTGCCCCAGCAGGCAGGGGTGCTGAAGCTGCTGGGGGCAGACAAGGCAGACCGCAGTGTGGAAGAAACCTTGGGCAACCTTGCCCCCACGGCCGTGGTTGCCGCTGGCTTGCAGGCCGCGGCTGTGCTGCATTTGCTCACCAAGCGCCCCGTACCGCATACCACCTGCTTTTTTGACCTTGCCGACGGCAGTTTTACCCAAGTGGATTTAACGGAGAAGCCATGAACATTACTGTAAAATGCTATGCCACGCTTGCCCCTTTCAGCCCGCAGGGGGGGCAGTTCTGCCTGCCCGAGCAGGCCACAGTGCACGATTTAGCCCGCGCCCTTGCCCTGCCAGAGCAGGAGATTAAAATTATTTTTGTGAACGGACGCTCGGCTGAATTGCCCGACAGCCTGCACGAAGGCGATAGAATTGGCTTCTTTCCCCCTGTTGGCGGGGGCTAAAAAAGCAAAGACTGCCTTAACAAAAGCAGTCTTTGCATAATAAAAAGGTAAGGCGCTGTGTTAGCGCTAGGCCTGTGCTTCTTCTTTCCTTTCACGCGCCAAGCGGCGCTCGCTCATACGGTGCAGCACAATAAGCATAATGACCATAAGCACAAAGGCACTGCCCAAGCTTAGCCACAAGTTGGCCTGCGTAAAGCCAGCCACCAAATAGCCCACAATGCAGCAGGCAGCCACAATGCAGGCATAGCCAAGCTGGGTAGAAACATGCTCTAAATGGTTGCAGCCAGCACCCGCGCTGGAAAGAATGGTGGTGTCTGAAATGGGCGAGCAATGGTCACCAAAAACCGAGCCAGCCAACGTGGCAGAAAGCGAAACAACCACCAAAGAAGGGTCTATAGCCTGCGCCACGGGCACAACAATGGGAATAAGAATACCAAAAGTGCCCCATGCTGTGCCTGTGGAAAAGCTCAAAAAGCCAGCCACAATAAAAATAGCCGCGGGCAGCAGGCCGCCTGTCATGCCGCCATCGGCAGAAACTATGGTCTTAACAAATTCTGGCGTTTGCAGCAGGTCGCGGCACACACCGCTAATAGTCCATGCCAGCACCAAAATAATATTGGCGGGCATCATAGCCTTCATGCCTTCCACAGCGCCATCCATAAATTTGTGCATGGAAAGCAGGCCGCGCGGCACAAAAAGCAAAAAGGCCACACCCAGCGCCCCAAACGAGGCCCACACCAGCGCTTTAGACGCCGAGCAATTGCCAAAAGCAGCGCTCAAGGTATGAAAAGCAGGGTCTTTACCCCAATAGCCGCCGCTGTATAAAAGCCCCAGCACAGCAAAAACAATCAAGGCCAAAATAGGCAGCAGCATATCCAGCACCATGCCTTTGTCCGAAGCATTCAGGTCTTGGCCTTTTGCTTCGGCACTGCCCAATTCCCCCTGAGCAGCCCTTTTTTCTGCGCGCAGCATAGAGCCAAAATCAAAATTCCCCATGCTCACCATCACAACCATAGTCAGTGAAAGCAGAGCATAAAAATTGTAAGGAATGGTGGAAACAAAGGCGGCAAAGTCACTGGTAAACGCACCTGTTGCCTTCAGGTTGCTGCCCACGGCGGCCGCCCAGCTTGAAATGGGCGCAATAATGCAAATGGGCGCTGCCGTGGCGTCAATAATATAGGCCAGCTTGGCGCGCGAAATTTTATAGGTATCGGTCACGGGCTTCATCACCGTGCCCACGGTCAGGCAATTGAAATAGTCATCAATAAAAATAAACGCGCCCAGCCCGCTGGTGGAAAGTAAGGCCGCTTTTTTGTTTCTAATTCTTTTTGTTGCCCATTGCCCATAGGCTTTTGTACCGCCAGCCAGCGAAATGACATAGACCAAAGCCCCCAGCAAAGTACAAAAAAGCAAGATGTTGAAGTCCACCTTGCCTGCCATTGTATCAAAGGTGATTGACAGCGTGCCCATAAGTAAGGAAGGAGCATCCGTGCCCACACAATAAATCACAACACCGCTTATAATGCCCAGCAGCAAAGAAGAAATCACTTCTTTTGTCAACAAAGCCAGCACAATAGCAATGACAGGCGGCAATAACGATAACCAGCCAGCATAATACGGTTCCATACAGACTCCTCCAAAAAATTCTTCAATCCCCAGAAAACAGTCTTTTGCCTTCTAGCGCGGCACTATACGGCAATAGCCCCCCTTTTGTATACTTCTTTTCGCACAAAAGGGGGAAATCTACCCGCACAAATACCCAAAAAGCCTATTTTCCCTCTGCCGTACGCAAGGCTAACCATTGCCGCCCCCACACAGCCTGCCCCAGTGCCAGCCCTCCATCCCCCGCTGGCAGCTCATGATGCACCAAGGGTATAAGCCCGCGCTGCTGCAAAGCCGCAGGTAAAAGCCGCGCCAGCACAGCATTGCACAAAACCCCGCCCGAAAGCCCCACATGCTTCAGCCCCAAAGCCGCTGCGCGCTCTGCAGCCATAGCGGCAAAGCCCTGTGCAATGGCCGCATGAAACGAAGCCGCAATGGCCGATACAGCACGCCCCTGCTGCACATCATGGGCAAGGGCGGCAAATAAGGCAAGGCTGTCTGCCATGAGTACAGGCTGGGCTTGCCTGTCCACTATGCTTTGCCTGCTTACTGCGCCCCGAGGCGGCAGGGCTAAGCCCTGTTCTCTTTCCTCTGAAAAAAACAAAGCCTGCCCTGCGCTTTGCCCGCCTGCTCTGCCCCGAGGCGGCAGGGGCAAGCCCTGCTCTGAGGGCTCTGCACAGCGCAACACAGGCAAAGCATAGGGCTGCACGCTGTTCCAGTCCACATCAGGGTCAAGGGCAGCTTCCAAGCGGATGGCGGCCTGCCCTTCATAGCTAATGGCATTGCACAGGCCACACAGTGCAGCTACAGCATCAAAAAGACGGCCGCAGCTGCTGCTTTGCGGGCAATTGATATTTTTTTGCAGCATGGCGCGCACAAAAGGCAGGGCAGCGGCATAGTCTTTTGCCCAAGGCAGCAGGCTTTCATCAAGGGGCGGCATACCTTCCTTTGCCCCTGCGGCCAGCAAGGCCTCGGCAATGCGCCATGGCTCGCGTATGGCGGCCTCGCCCCCCGGCAGCGCAAAGGGGCGCAGGCAGCCTTCTCTGCGCCATGTCAGGCTGGCAAGCTCCATAAAAAGCAATTCCCCGCCCCACACTGTGCCGTCTGTGCCCATGCCCGTGCCGTCCAGCGCCAACACCAGCGCAGGGGCATAATGATTATTTTCTGCCAGCACGCTGGCGGCATGGGCTGCATGATGCTGCAAGCTCAGGCAGGGCAGCTTTTCTTGGGCTGCCCGCTCCTGCGCATAGCTTGTGCTCATAAAATCGGGGTGGGCATCACACACCAGCACCTGCGGCTTTACGGCCAACAGGCTTTCCAAATGCTGTATCACTTCCTGATAAAAGCCAAACACTTCAAACGATTGCAAATCACCTATATGCTGGCTGACAAAGGCCTCGTTGCCGCGTGTAAGGCAGATGGTAGATTTCAATTCTGCCCCGCAGGCCAGCACACAAGGGGCGTCCTTCTGCTCTGGCAAAAAAATAGGGCGTGGCACAAAGCCCCGAGCCCGCCGTAAAAAAAGCGGCTGCAAGGCGCTTTGATGCTGGCCAGCCCCAAGGCAGGGCTGTACAGTCAGCACACTGTCATCGGCGCGCACCAAAATATCCCTGTCATGCAAAAGCAAAGCATCGGCCATGCCGCCAAGGCGCTGCACAGCCTCGCGGTTGCCCAAGCACAGGGGCTCACCGCCAGCATTGCCCGAAGTCATGACCAAAGCACTAGGCTGCTGCACCCCGCCCTGCTCGTCATAATGCGCAAACAGCGCCACATGCAGGGGGGTGTAGGGCAGCATCACGCCCACCGTGGGCACATCGGGGGCAATGCCCGCGGGCAGGGCAGCGCTGCCCCTTTGCTTGCGGCACAGCACAATGGGCTTTTCAGGGCTGGAAAGCAGGGCGCATTCTTCGGCTGTGGGGCAGGCAATGCGCTGCACGGCCTCAAGCGAGGCCAGCATTACGGCAAAAGGTTTGTGCGGGCGGTTTTTGCGCAGGCGCAGGCGCTGCACGGCTTCGGCATTGTGGGCATCACAGGCCAGCAAAAAGCCGCCCAAGCCCTTAATGGCCACAATGCAGCCCTTGTGCAGCAGCGCGGCAGCCTGCGCCAAAGCCTCTTGTGCCATGGCGGCACGGCTGGCGGCATTGGGCAACGGGGGGCAAGGGCTGGCCTTGCTGTCTACACCCTGCCCCTGCACCAGCCACAGGCGCGGGCCGCACAGGGCGCAGGCATTGGGCTGGGCATGAAAACGGCGGTTGAGCGGGTCGCCATATTCTGCCGCACACTGGGGGCACAAGGGGAAACAGGCCATGCTGGTGACGGCGCGGTCATACGGAATGGCGCGGGTAATGGTATAACGGGGGCCACAATTGGTGCAATTGGTAAAAGGGTAGCGGTAACGGCGGTTTTGCGGGTCTTGCATATCGGCAAGGCAGTCTGCACACAAGCCCATATCTGGGCTTACCAGCACGCTGTGCCCAGCCTGCCCCTTGCTGGCAATAATGCTAAAGCGGCTTTCGTCGGGCACAGGGGCAAGGTCGCTGACCATGTACTGTGTCAGGCGTGCCAAAGGAGGCAATTCATGCTGCAAGGCATGGGCAAAAGCATCAAGGTCTGCACCAGCACCCTGTACTTCAATGCGCACACCTTCAGAGGTATTGCCCACCGTGCCCGTCAGCGCAAAGCGTAAAGCAAGGCGGTAAACAAAAGGGCGAAAACCCACACCCTGCACCTGCCCGCCCACAAGAAAGCGGCGGCGTATGGGGCTGCTATTTTGCATATATTTTCCTTTGGCAAAAGAGGTGCTCTAGGCAAGAATACCCGCATTTTTGAATAAAAAAATGGCTGTACAGCATTATGAGAATATGTAAGCAGCCTGTCAATGCACTTTGCGGGGGAGCATACGCGCCACTTGCGATTGTGCATAAAACAAAGTAGAAATTACTTGCCCCAATAGATACAGCTTTTTTTACACAGAGAATGAGAGTGTTGCTTTTTTCTTGCAAAGTATTGCTCGCGTCTGCTATTGTGGGGCATTCTTTTACGGTAAAAAGCCGCAAGGGTGATATTTTACGCACAGGTGATTTAATGGACGAAAAAGTACGCGCGCGGCAGGCAGCCTTTGTTCTGCGCGAAAAAACGCTGGGGCAAGTGCTGGATGACACCGTGGCACGCACGCCTGATACCGATGCTTTAGTGTGCTATGGCACAGATTTCAGGCTGACGTGGCGCGAATTTGGCGACCTTGTGGCAAAGCTTGCCAAAGGTTTGCTTGCCCTTGGCCTGCAAAAGGGTGAAAAACTTGCCATTTGGGCGCCCAATGTGCCTTATTGGATACCACTACAATTTGCCACAGCCCAAATAGGCGTTGTGCTTCTTACGGTAAATACCAATTACCGTGACCATGAATTGCGCTATTTGCTTGAGCAATCAGAATGCGAAAACCTCTGCATGGCTGACGGCGTGCATGATGTTGATTTTTTTAAAATACTCAATTGCATTGCGCCCGAAAGGCTTGGCAGCAGCCCCGAAAGCCTGAGCGTGCCAGCCCTGCCCCATTTACGCCGCATTATTACCTTGGGCAAGAACGAGGCCACAGGCTGCTTTAGCATACAGCAGGTGCTGGCGCTGGCCGAGCAGGTGAGCGATGCCGACTATGCCGCAAGGCAGGCCGAGCTTGACCCTTGGGATGTCATCAATATGCAATACACCTCGGGCACCACGGGCTTTCCCAAGGGCGTTATGCTCACCCATGTGGGCGTGGGGCTCAATGGCTATTGGATAGGCAAGCATCAGGGCTTTTCGCCTGCCGACCGTGTGTGCCTGCCCATTCCCATGTTCCATTGCTTTGGCTGCGTACTGGGGGTTTCTGCCTGCGTAAACCATGGCGCAACCATGATAACGCTTGAAAATTTCAATTCGCTGGATGTGCTCAAAATTATTCAAAGTGAGCGTGCCACAGCTTTGTATGGCGTGCCCACCATGTTTTTGGCCGTGCTTGAGCATCGCTCTTTTCAAAGCTACGATGTAAGTAGCCTGCGCACGGGCATTATGGCTGGGGCAGTGTGCCCCGAGCCACTTATGCGCCGCGTTATGAACGAATTGCATATGCCTGAAATCACCATCTGCTATGGCCTGACAGAAGGCTCACCCGTTATGACGCAAACAGATGCGCATGACCCCATTGATATGCGCTGCAAAACAGTGGGCTGCGCCATGCCGGGCATTGAAGTGCGCATTGCCGACCCCGAAACCTGCGCCGAACTGCCGCGCGGCAGCAACGGGGAAGTGCTGTGCCGCGGCTATAATGTCATGCGCGGCTATTACAATATGCCCGAAGCCACGGCAGAAACAGTCACCCCCGAGGGCTGGCTGCACAGCGGCGACTTGGGCATTATGGATGAGCAGGGCTATGTGACCATTACTGGGCGCATTAAAGATATGATTTTGCGCGGCGGTGAAAATGTCTACCCGCGCGAGGTGGAAGAATATTTAATGAGTATGCCCGCTGTGCTCGATGTGCAGGTGGTTGCCGTGCCCAGCCTGAAATATGGCGAAGAAGTGGGCGCGTTTATTATTCCGCGTGAAGGCGCAAGCATTTCCCCCGAGGCCGTGCGCGAATATTGCCGCGGCACTATAGCTTGGTATAAAATACCCCGCTATGTGCACTGTCTGGAGGCCTTCCCCATGACGGGCAGCCGCAAAATTCAAAAATTCAAGCTGCGTGAGCTGGCCGCCAGCCTGTGGCCTGAAGCTATGCAGGAACGCAGTGAACGCAAAAAAAAGCATAAACACGCCCAATAAGGCATCTTCCTGCCTTTACTGGTGAACCTGATACAGTTTTTTTGAGCATAAAGGATACGAACAATGACTCAGGCCGCATTGCGCGATGCGCTGGTGCAGGAAATTATTGAACAGGAATGGACTTTTTTGCAGGAAGGCGTGCGCGATGGGCGGCTGGAGCAGATGCACAGCCAGCTTGCCCACCCGCAGGCCTTTA
Source organism: Desulfovibrionaceae bacterium (assembly GCA_028689675.1). Taxonomy (GTDB): domain Bacteria; phylum Desulfobacterota; class Desulfovibrionia; order Desulfovibrionales; family Desulfovibrionaceae; genus JAQVCS01. The sequence continues at coordinate 25,338 of JAQVCS010000013.1, forward strand.
AGCTGGCACGCTGGATGGCGCACATTGTGCACAGCGAGGCCACCTTGCAGTCCTATTTGAAAGGCATTGCCCATGCCCGCCAAAAAGGGCGCAACCTGCTGGTAGACAAATATGCCCTGCTTGAAAACAGCCTGCCCAGTTTAACAGAAAACCCGCGCGTGGCCGCTATTGCCCAAGCAGAAAGCGCTTGGCTTGAAGCGGCCTCGGCACTGTACCCGCATGCCATTAAGGCTGTGGATGCCGAACGCTTTAAGCAGCACCTTGCCTGTGAGCTGCAAACACTTTCTGATGAAACGCTGGCGCTTTATTATGACGAAGTGCAAGAAGCCAATGCCAAAGGGCGCAACTTGGTAGAAGTGCGCCATAGCGTGCTGTGCCGCCGCATGGGCACCAGCCTGCGAGATAAAGAAAAGGCTATGGCACAAGCATAAGCCTTTGAAGATACGAACATTCAAAACAGAATAACGCGAGCCGCACAGCCCGCGTTGTTCTGTTTTATAAGACGCGCACGCCATCCTCTGTGACCAGCACAGTATATTCCCAGCGCACACCGCCCCATTCGGGGTAATATAAACCGGGCTCAACCGTCACCACCATGCCTTCGCGCAGGGCTGCATTACTGCGCGGGTTCAGGCTGGGGGCTTCATGTGTTTCCAAGCCCACGCCATGCCCCAAACCATGGGTAAAATGCTCTGCCACGCCAGCCTTTTCAAAGACAGCCCGCGCGGCAAAATAGGCATCCTTCATCAGCACTCCGGGGCGCATACATGCTATTGCCGCCTGCTGTGCCTGCTGCACCAAGGCTAAGGTACGCTCAAAAGCTGGGCTGGGGGCATTGCCCACCCAAAAGCTGCGCGTTTGGTCTGAGCAATAGCTGTCAGCACGGCAGCCCACATCAATGAGCACAGGGCAATTTTCTGTAATGCAGGTGTCACTGGGAATGGCATGGGGCAAAGCACCATTGCAGCCCACAGCCACAATATTGGCAAAGGCCAGCTCTTCGGCACCCTGCTCGCGGAAAAACTTTTCTATTTCCCAGCTCAGGGCTTTTTCGCTTTTGCCCACAGTGCATTGCTGCCCCACCCAGCGCATCAGCGCATGATTGATAGCAAAAGAGCGCTCCAAAGCCGCAATTTCAGCCTTGTCTTTTATCAGGCGCACAGCCTCCACCAAGCCATCGGCAGCTTCCATGGGCAGGGTGGCGCTCATTTCCTGATAAAATTGCAGGCTTACGCAGCAGCTTTCCAAGCCTACGCGCCCCTTGACCTCACTCTTGAGCAGGTCGGCAATTTGTTTGGCCGCATTGCCGCTGTAGATAAAAATACGGTCGGCATCCCACAGGCTTTGTGCCATGCCTTCATAGCGGGCATCAGTGCACAGCCAGTCTTTGCCGTCGGCCATAAGAATAAGCCTGCCCGAGCTTTCATTGCATTGGCAATCATGCAATTCAAAGCCAGAAAGGTAATACCGATTGGCCGCATGGCTTACCAAAAGGGCGCTCAAGCCCTCGGCGCGCATACGGCGGCGCACTTGTTCCCTGCGCTCTGCATAGTCTTGCTTGTTCATATTTTCCTCTTACAAAGTGTCTTAGGGCAGCGTACCGTTACATTATATACTGTTAACGATGAAAGACATGCCCACTTCGGCACATAACAACGAAAATAGCGTGCGCTAATACCTTGGTGGCGGGCATCTGCCCCCGCTGGGCTGTATGCCAGCACAGGCTTGCCGCAGGCCGTAAAGGATTATGGCAAAAAATGCGCCGTGGGCTGTACGCGCTTTGTGCCTGCTGTATTTACTGGCAGGGTGTGTTTGTGCGCCCTAGGCGTACCTAACTTGGCAGGCTGAGCAATTGCACGGCAGCCAAATGCTCCAGCTCTTCAGTAAGGGCAAGGGCATGAATAAGACTTGTGCCATGGCAGCACAAACCATGCTGCGCCATCCACACCGCTTCTGTTTGACAGGCAGCCTGCCCCACGGCCTGCGCCAGCGCACTGGTGCCGGGGGACAATGCAGGGGCAAAGCTCATGCGGGCACGCTGGGCAGCCGCTTCAAACAAAGGCATGGCCAAAAATTCGCTTTCGGGCAGGCGCAAGCCCAAGGCCAATAAATGGCGGGGGTGGGTGTGCACAATGCCTTGCGTGTGCGGGCAATGGCGGTATATTTCCAAGTGCATAGCCAGCTCGGACGAGGCCTTGCCGCCTTCCAAGGTTTTGCCCTGCGCTATGCCCACAATAGCCACATCGGCAGGGCGCAAATGCCCCTTGGCCGCGCCAGAGCAGGTGATAGCACAGCTTTCTGCATCCAAACGCAGGCTGACATTGCCGTTAAAGCCAGAAAGCAGCCCGCGTTGCCAAGCATCACGGCACACAGTGCGTATTTCTTCAAAAGCAGCGGCAGGTATGCTCATATTCCCTCACAGTATCCTCTTACCCCTAAAGGAAGGGGCTTTACGGCGCGTTTCATAAAAAAGCCTGCCCCAGCGCAAAGACAAAAGGGCAGGCAAAAAAGAGTTATGCCTTGGGCAAACGAGTCTGCCACGACTGCACGGTATTTTTCATCAGCATGGCAATGGTCATAGGCCCAACGCCACCGGGCACAGGGGTAATAGCCGCCACCTTTTGGCACACGGCGTCAAAGTCCGCATCCCCACGCAGGCCTTCTTCGGTGCGGTTTATGCCTACATCAATGACCACCGCGCCTTTTTTAACATAGTCGGCAGTAATAAATTCAGGCTTGCCCATAGCGAGAAATAAAAAATCAGCCTCGCGGCATTCGGCAGCAAGGTCTGGGGTGGCAGAATGGCATACTGTTACCGTGGCATTGCCAAAGGCATCATTGCGCGCCAGCAGCATGGCCAAAGGCTTGCCCACAATGTTCGAGCGCCCCACCACCACGGCCTTTTTGCCCGCGGGGGAAAGATTGTAGCGCCGCAGCAGCTCAATAACACCAGCGGGCGTGCACGAAACAAAACAAGGCAAGCCCTGCGAAAGCCTGCCTACATTGATGGGGTGAAAGCCATCCACATCTTTTGCTGGGTCAATAGCCGCTAGGCAGGCATTGCCGTCCAGCCCCTTGGGCAGGGGCATTTGCAGCAAAATTCCGTCCACATCGTCACGGCTGTTCAGCGCTGCCAGCAAGTCCAATAATTCCTGCTGGCTTATGCTGGCAGGCAGCTCATAGTGCAGGGAGTGAATGCCCACTTCTGCGCAGGCACGAACCTTGTTGCGAACATACACTTGCGAGGCGGGGTCTTCCCCCACCAAAATAACAGCTAAACCCGGTGCCCTCGTGCCTAGGGCAGTGATGGCGGCAACCTGCGCTTTTAATTCAGCCCGAATGGTTGCGGCAGTGCCTTTTCCGTCAATAATCTGCATGATAATCCTGTGTGTGAGCGGTTTTCAAAAAAAGAAGGGAGAGGCAAGCAAAGCCTGCGCCCTCCCCTTGCTTGATCAGGGTCTAGTGTTAGTCTTCGTCGCTGTCAAGAGCATAATATTCAGCCATCATAGGGCCAAAAAATTCTGCATCATCGTCAAGGTCTTCTTCAATGCGCAGCAATTGATTGTATTTGGCCATACGTTCAGAGCGGCACAGCGAGCCTGTTTTAATTTGCCCAGCGTTCACGCCCACGGCAAGGTCGGCAATAAAAGAGTCTTCCGTTTCGCCAGAGCGGTGCGAAATAACGGTGGTATAGCCCGCTTCTTTGGCCATTTCAATGGTATCCATGGTTTCCGTCAGCGTGCCAATCTGGTTCAATTTGATAAGAATAGAGTTGGCAACCCCTTCGGCAATGCCTTCAGCAAGAATGTTGGGGTTAGTCACAAAAAGGTCATCACCTACCAGCTGCGTGGTGTCGCCCAAGTTAGCCGTAAGCATGGCCCAGCCATCCCAATCATTTTCGGCCATACCGTCTTCAATGGAAATGAGGGGGTATTTCTGCGTAAATTCTGCCAGCCACTGGCTCATTTCCGCATTGGAGAAGGTCTTATTTTCGCCAGCCAGCACATATTTGCCATCGCGATAAAATTCGGAAGAGGCCGCATCAATAGCAAGGGCAACTTCAGAACCGGGGATATAGCCAGCTTCTTCAATAGCCTTGATAATGTAAGCAAAGGCTTCATCATGGCTTTTCAAATTGGGTGCAAAGCCGCCTTCGTCGCCCACGCTGGTGACATGGCCATCGGCAGCAAGAATGGTGCGCAGGGTGTGGAAAATTTCTGTACCCATGCGCAGCGATTCACGAAAAGAATTTGCGCCCAAAGGCATAATCATAAATTCCTGAATATCCAAATTATTGGGGGCATGCTGGCCGCCATTGATGATATTCATCATGGGCGCTGGCAGCAACTTGGAATTGATACCGCCAATATATTTATACAAAGGCTGGCCAAGGAAGGTAGAGGCCGCACGAGCGCAGGCCATAGAAACACCCAACATGGCATTAGCGCCAAGGTTCGATTTATTTTCGGTGTCATCAAGGTCAATCATGGCATTGTCAATGCTGACCTGACGCAGGGCATCCATGCCAATAATGGCGCTGGCAATTTCGCCATTCACATGCTCCAGCGCTTTGGCAACGCCCTTGCCTTTAAAGCGCCCTTTGTCGCCATCGCGCAGTTCCAAAGCTTCACGGCTCCCTGTGGAAGCGCCAGAAGGCACAGCCGCACGACCAATAATGCCAGATTCCAAAGAAATTTCTACTTCAACAGTAGGGTTACCGCGGGAATCTAAAATTTCGCGTCCGTAAACGCCAACAATAGTGCTCATACATTCTCCTTCAGGGTTGCACAGTTCTTTTTTGCTTTATAGGCCTGCTGCGGGCTTTGTGCCTGCCATTCATAATAAAGACGGCGCAGGCCATCCAGCAGCAGCGTGGGCAAAACATGATCAAAGCAAGCGCTTACCCGCGCCATATCGGCGGCAAAGCCCCCCGTGGCCACCACCACAGTAGGCTCTGGCATTTGGCGGCGCAGGCGGGCTGTCAGCCCTTCCACCATGCTGGCAAAACCAAAAATAAGCCCATGCTGTATGCTGGTGCTGGTGTTTTTGCCCACAACAGGTTCGCTGCTTTGTACGTTTAAATTAACTCGCGGCAGGCGCGCCGCATTGCTGGCCAGCGCCGCCAGTGCGGTAAGCGGCCCAGGAAAAATAAGCCCGCCCATGTAGCGGTTGCCCGTAATGCAGTCAAAAGTCACCGCCGTGCCAAAATCGATGGCAATCAAAGCGGGCGCTTGGGGAAAAAGCCGCCGCGCGGCATACGCCCCCACCAAACGGTCTGCCCCCACTTCATGCGGGCGCTCATATTCATTCACCAGCGGCACGGGGATATCGTGCGGGGCAAACAAAACCGTGCAGCCAAGAAAGCGCTGGCAGGCCTCTTGCAGCAGGGGCTCTATGCCCGGCACCACAGAAGACGCTACGCAAGCTTGAATTGCCCCCACAGGCAGGCCAGCATGCCCAAGCAAGGTGAGCAGGCTCAAGCCCAAGCTGTCGGCTGTCTGCCCTGCATCGGTGCGCAACGAATAGGAAGTGAGCACAGCCTCACGGCTGGCCAAGCCCACCTTGACAGATGTGTTGCCAATATCAAAAAGTAGTATTTCTGCCTGCGGCATGCTTCACCCCAAATGACAATGCGTTCCTAGTATGACAGAAGCCGCACAGGGAAGCAAGCGCAGAGGCAGGGGCAAGCCCATGCAGACCCGCCGCACCCTTTTGCTAAGGAGAAAAAAAGTCTTTTTCCCCCTTGCCCGCCCCTGCTGGCTTGCCCCGCCCTATGCCAGAGCGGGCGTATTTTTTTGCCACCACAATTGCAGCACCAGCAAGGTCCATAAGGGCTTGCGCAAATCTTGTGCGCCACTCATGTGCGCCTGCACCAATTTTTGCACGCCCTCGGGCTTGAACAGGCCTTGCTTGCGTAAAAATTCTGCACCCAGCAATTCTTCCACCAAGGGGCGCAGTTCTGAACGCAGCCATGCCGCCACGGGAATTTGAAAACCGCGCTTATTACGATTTTTAATTTCAGGCGGCAGCAAATCGGCACAAGCCTGTTTGAGCAAATATTTGCGCGTAAAACCACGCAATTTATAATGCACAGGCAGGCGCGCCACAAATTCGGCCACATCTCTGTCCAAAAAGGGCGCGCGCACTTCTAAAGAATGCCGCATAGAGGCGCGGTCAACCTTCATCAAAATATCATCCAGCATATAGGTGCGGGCATAAACATGAAAAGCGCGCTGCATGGGCGTAGCGCACAACCAATGGTCATAAGCCGCGCGGGTGGGGGCAAAAAGCGCTTCGTCGCGCAAGTCCTGCTCTTGCGGGTGCAGCAAGATGTGCCGCTGCATATCGGGCGTGAGCGCTGTCAGCAAGGTTTGCACGCGCAGCCAATCTGGCGCATGTGCCCCCTGCAAAAAGGTGGCCGCAGCATTGCGCAGGTTGATATAGCCAGCCGAAGCAGGCAAGAAACGGCACAAGGGCTCAATAATATGCTCGCGCAGGCAGCGCGGCACGGTATTGTATTTTGCCGCCATGGCATAGCCAATATAATGTTCATAGCCAGCCCATAGCTCGTCAGCACCATCTCCGCCCAGCGCCACTGTCACATGCTCGCGCGCTAGGGCAGAAACCAGCGTGGTGGGGGCAATAGAAGCATCGGCCATAGGCTCATCCAAGTTCATAATACATTCTGGCAGCATGGCGGCACAGTCGCGGGCATCAAAAATGCGCTCATGGTGATGAGTAGCATAAAATTGTGCCGCCGCACGGGCATAGTGCGACTCGTCATAGCTGGCTTCGGTAAAGCCAATGGAAAAAGTTTCCACAGGGCGGCTGGAAAGCTGCGCCATAAGCGCCGTGGTAATGGTGGAATCTATACCCCCAGAAAGCAGCGCCCCCAAGGGTACATCGCTCACCATACGGCGCTGCACAGCCTGCGTCATGAGGCGGCGCAATTCCGCCCCAAGCTCGGCTTCCGAAGCCGCTGCCCCGCCTAGGCTCAAGCTGCCCTGTTTTTGCGGCACGGGCAAATCCCAATAGCGCTCAATGCTCAGTGCCCCATCACGCAGCAGTAAAAAATGCGAAGGCGGTACTTTGCTGACTTCCTGATAAATACACTGCGGCGTGGGCACATATTCATAGGCAAGGTAGCGCATCACAGCCTGTGGCTGTACACTAAAAGAACATTCGGGGAATTGGCGCAGGGCTGTCAGCTCAGAAGCAAAGGCAAAGCGCCCGCCCTGCACAGTGTAATACAAGGGCTTTTTGCCAAAACGATCGCGCGCAAGAAAAAGCGTGCGGCTGCGGGCATCCCACAGGGCAAAGGCAAACATACCTTCCAGCTTATCAAGGCAGGCCGTGCCCCATGCCCGCCATGCCTCAAGAATGACTTCGGTATCAGAATGCGTGGCAAAGCGCGCGCCCATGCCTTCCAGCTCGCGGCGCACGGCGGCAAAGTTATAAATTTCGCCATTAAAGGTAATACAGCATTCTTTGTGCACATCCTGCATGGGCTGCCCGCCAGAGGCCAAATCGATAATGGAAAGCCTTCTGTGCCCCAGCGTTACCGCCCCTTCACGCCACACGCCCCAGCCATTGGGGCCGCGCTGCTGCATGGCATCACAGGCAGCCTTTACCCACACTTCTGTTTCCTGCGGCAAGGCCGCACCCCGCATATCGCATATTCCTGCAATACCGCACATAGTGATACTCCTCTTCAAAACAATACTGCTGTGCCTCTGGGGCTGTGGGCTTATACCTAGCCACAGCTGCCGCAGGGCGCTGTGCGCGAGCGCGATTTGGAAGCATAGCTGCGAGCCTTTTTTTCTTACAGTTTTCTGCTGGCTGCAAGGCCGCGCTGGGCAAGGCCTGTGTGGCTAAAGCATGGTAACTTTGAAAATGCTCGCAAGGTTTCGTAAGAAATCCTTGCCCCTCAGAGCTCATAGGGGAATTTACTTCCCCGTTACATGAGCTTTGAAGGTGACTCTGCTCTACAGTGCTGTGCGCTGTGCCGCCAGCCTTGCACTTTCCTGACTGAACATGGCGCACAGGCTGTGCACATTATGCTGCGGGTCAAACATCTGCGCCACCAAAGTTTTGGCATTTTCTCCCATGCGGCGGGCGTCTTCGGGCTGGGCGGCCAGCTCCATAATGGCATTGGCCAGTGCTTGGGCATCTTTTTGCGGAACAGTGCGCCCTGTTTGCCCATCGTGCACTATTTCGGGCAGGGCATTGGTATTGGTAGCCAACACAGGCATGCCATACGCCATGGCTTCAATTACGGTATTGGGTATGCCGTCCCGCCTGCCCGAAGCATGAATAATGCAGGGGGCAACAAAAATATCATGCTCCAGCAAATAACGGGGCAGCTCATTATGGCTGAGCAAGCCGGGCAAATCAATGTCTTCTTCCAGCCCATATTCCTTACGGCGGGCTTCAATAAGCGCCCCCATAGCGCCCAGCCCCATGCCCACGCCGCCGCCGCCAGCAAGCGTGAGGTGAAAAGCAAAGCCGCGCTGTTTAAGAATATGGCAGGCTTCCACCAAATATTCAAAGCCCTTGGTCATATCAAAACGCCCCAGCGCCATCAGGCGCACAGGCGGCTGCATGGTCACGGGGCATTGCCCGCGCACAGCAAGCGTCAGGCTGTTATACACCAAATGCGTTTTGGCGCGAAAAGCCTCGCGCTGGCTTGCGGGCAGCATGGCCGCCATGCGCTCAATATCGGCGGCATTGTTGGCACGAATAAAGGCCGCAGCAGTAAGCTTATCCAGCAAGTCGGGGTCGGCAGGGTTCAAATTATCCCCGCGCGCCGAAGTGGAAAAGGGAATGCCCGAAAGGGAAGAGGCCACCCATGCCGCTGTGGCCGTACCGCGCGGCCACGGGGCATGAATGCAATCAATGCCATCACGGCGCAGCACCTTGGCAAGGTATACGCCCATAAAAAAAGCCCACAGGTTTTCACCGCACACCTCGGCATTTGGCCATTTGCGCCACAGGGTACGCATAAAAAGCTGCCCTATACGGCGCGGCTGGCGCCACAGCTGGCAAAAGAATTCGGCCAAAATACGCCCCAGCGCGGCCACGCCATGGGTCACTGTGCCCTGCGCTGCGGCGCGCATTTCTGCCGACCACTGCCTTGGGTTCAGGCCGTATAACGAATACACTGTCAGCGGCATGTGCTTGCGCAGGCCTTCCACTTCACGAAAAATAAAGGGCTGCGTAAAAAGCGGGTACCACAACAGAATATAGGCAATATGCGGCTGTTTTGTGCTGTTTTGTGCTTGCATGGGCTTCTCGCGGGCTATTGCGCCAGCCAGTCGGGGCAAGAGCCAAATTCATTGTGCTGCAACAAGGGGCTGCCTGCGGCGCATTCCTTATGCAATTGCGTCATAGTGTAGGGGCGCACATCATAGCGCTGCTCCAGCCAGTCAATAAAGCCGTGCAGGCGGCGCATAAGCCTTTCCACATGCTGGGCTGTGGGCATGTGCGGCGTTGCCCCAGCGGCCATTTCAGACGAATGCCATGCCAGCACCAAGGTATCCCCGCTCCAAAACAAGGTGTGCAGGGCAAAAAGCTTCATCACAGGCAGGCAATGATAGACTGGCAAAGCCCCTAAAGCCCCCCACAAGGGCACAGTATGCAAAAATTCGCCTTCATAATGGGCAAAGGCTTTGTCTAGCAGGCGGGCATGGCGCGGCAGGCCTTTCCACAGCGGGGCTATGGTCAAAGGCACTTCAAAAAGCTCCTTGCCGCCCGCTATCATGCGGTAGGGCTGAGAAGGGGCATCAAAATGATCAGGATGCTCTGCCCCATAATGCAGGGGGCGCACCGAGGCATCGGTTTCTATGCCCATTTCGGTGAGCATGCGGAACATCCAGCTATGAATATCCCACCGCCCCATGCGAAAAGCGCGCACAGGCTCACTCTGAAAACGCCCTGCCGCCACAAGTAAATTTTCCAGCTTGCTGCGAATGAGGGCATGGTTCATGTTTTTTACCAGCACAGCCCGCTCACCCTGCGCCCCTTCGGGTGCAGCAACAAGCGGGGGCGTGTTCCAATGGTGCAGATGCGCGCCCACTTCTGCCCCAAAGTGATCGCGCGCCTGCTCTACAAAGTGGCAGGCACGGGCATCAGAAAAAACTGCATGGTCGCAAAACAGCGTTACAGGATAGTTGCGCTCGGCAAGGCTGCGCAGCCCCTGCAAGGCTTCAACATTCTGCACACTGACCTGCTCGCGGGCATAGCTGCCGCCAAACAAACCTTCTTCTTCCACATCAACAGTAAGGCAAAGGCGTATGGTTCTTTTTTCCATGCACTTGCTCCTTAACAAGCAAAGGCCGAAGCCGCACATCGCGGTTCGGCCTTCGGTAAAATACGCTGTCTTGCGTGGTTAATCCGTCAATTGGCTGGGGTGGTAGCCCATAGCGTCAAGCTGCTCTTTGGCATGGGGTATTTCTTCCACAACCAGATCAATAACGTGGCGCACCTGCTCTTCGGTATGCGCGGCAGACAGGAAGAAGCGTAAACGCGCCTGCCCTTCTTTTACAGCAGGGAAGGTGATGGGCATAACATGCACACCACGGTTAAACAGCAGGTTGGAAAGGTAGCCTGCCAGCATGGAATCACCCAGCATAATAGGCACGTTAGAATAACCCTGTGCAGCGCCAGTATCCAGCCCCTTGCTTTGGGCATATTCCAGAAAATATTTGCTGATATGCTGAATTTTGGCCACGCGCTGTGGCTCTCTCAGCATAATTTCCAGCGCCTTGGTGCAGGCCGCGGCCACAATGGGGGGCATGCCCACGCTGAACACAAAGCCCGGCGAACCGTATTTCAGCAATTCCACCAAATCTTTTGCGCCTGCAATAAAGCCACCACAGCCGCACAAGGATTTGCTCAGTGTGCTCATCCACATATCAACGTCGGTGGGGTCTATGCCATAATGCTCGCGTATGCCGCGCCCTGTTTTGCCCAGCACGCCCAGCGAATGGGCTTCATCCACCATGAGCATACAGTTATATTGCTTTTTCAGGGCAATAAGGCGGGGCAGGTCGGGAATGTTGCCGTCCATGCTGAACACACCCTCAGTCACAATAATGGCACGCTTAAACTCGTGACGGCGCTCTTTCAGCAGCTTTTCTAAGGCATCACAGTCATTATGCGTGTAAGAAATGCGGGTGGAACCAGAAAGCTTTGCCCCCTGCACCAACGAATTGTGCGCCAGCCCATCATGAAAAATAGCATCACGAGAGCCAAACAAAAAGCCCAGCGTGGAAACATTGGTGGCATGGCCGCTGACATAGGTAATGCAGTCTTCTACTTCATACAAATCGGCAATGGCTTTTTCAAGCTCGCGGTGCGGCGGGCGCTCGCCCCCCACCAAACGGCTTGCCCCAGCAGAAGAGCCATACAACTCACAAGCACGGGTAACGGCATCGGTAATTTCGGGGTGGCCATTGATATCTAAATAGTCATACGTTGTAAAATTGAGATACTCTTTGTGATTAATAATGGTAGTGGCTTTGGCGGCATGCTCGTGGCAGAGAAAAAGTGGGTTTGCCATGCCCAGTTTTGTGCCTAGTTCCACTAGTTTTTCAAAGGAAAGCTTGGAGCGAAGGCGGGCAAAAGAAGGCGCTGCTTCCGTTTCGTTCGTCTCTACCTTCTGCATATCCGTATTTTCCATTCCATCTTCCCTGATTGTTGTGTGGTTTTCACTCATTAGACATCCTCTTGCAGACAAGAAGCAGCAAAGCCGCGGCAGTACAGCCCATGCGGCTTGTCACATTCTTGTTACAGACTTCTCCAACGCAGTAGCGTATACTAAGGCGGCCGCGCTGGCAAGCCTTAATAGACGGCGTTTTTGCTGGCTTTGCCCCCCTCTATGCCCTGCGCCCTCTGGACAAGGCACGTTTTGTGCCGTAGAATATACCTTCCCTTATATTATTTTATACTTCTCTTTTTGGATTACGCAGCATAATGGAACAAAAAACAGCCCTGCAAGGCGAAGAACAAGAAATTGTTATCAACGGTGTGCGCTGCCTTGATGTGCCGCATCAGGGGCAGCTGTGGCATATGGGTGCGTGCACCCCAGCTTGGCGTGCCGAAATGCCCCTGCTTGATCAGCAGCCCACCCCTGAACAATTAGAACAGCTTGCCGCCAAAAATATTTGGCTGCACCCTGCTGTTGCGCCCGCGCCACTGGCCATTATGTGCGGCGGGCAGGGGGCTGTGTGGCCTCATATGGGGCGCGAACTGTACGATCACATACCCGTGGCACGCGCAGCCATGGATCGCATTGCCTCCATTGCCAGCTGGGATGTGCTCAGCCTGCTTGATGAAGACAGCATTGAAGTTATAGGGCAAACACGCTGGCAGCAGCCCTATCTTTTTTTGCTGGAATATGCACAGTGGACATACCTTTCTTCGCTGGGGCTCAAGCCTGCCCTTTTTTCAGGGCACAGCCTTGGGGAGCTCATAGCCCTGTGCATTGCTGGGGCTTCTCTGCCCGAAAATGCTTGGAATATGCTCGACACGCGCGCCCGCCACACAGCGCAAATGGAAGCAGCCTCTAAGCAAGACTTGGGCATGATGGCCGTTCATGCCAACCAAGAGCAGGTAAGCCGCCTGCTTGAGCAATTCCCCGACCTCTATGTTTCCAATTACAATGCCCCCTCACAGGTTATCATCAGCGGCCTGCGCACCAGCCTGACAGAAGCCCGCAAAATGCTGCGCAAGCAGCGCGTGCCCGCCATGCTACTGAATGTGACCATGGCTTTTCACAACCCCGCCATGTGTGTACTGCACAACCTTGCCTACGAGCGCCTGCACGCGCTGGAAATTTTGGACGGCACAACAACGCCCGTTATGAGCAATACCACAGCAGGACTTTACCCCCAAAGCCGTGACGGCATTTGCCATTATATCAGCGTGCTGGATGAACAATCGGTGCGCTGGGTGGAATGTGTGCATACTATGTGGCATGTGCACGGCATACGACAATTTTTAGAAATAGGCCCGCAAGACACCCTGTGCGGTCTTGCCCGCAGCATAGAGCCGCAAGCCCCCGCCTTTGCCGTGAACCGCAAGGGCAAAGAGCTGGAAGCTATGCGGCAGGCCGTGGCTCAGCTGTATGCTCTTGGCTATTTGGATACCTCGCGCCTGCGCCTTTCTGCCAAGCTGCCCCCGCTGAGCGCAGCAAGCACAGCCGCAGAGCGCCCCACAGTACAGCCTGCTGCCCAGCACACAGTAAGCGACCCCGCCTTTGTGGCCGAAGTTATGGATTGTATGGCACAAAGCCTTGGCCTTGACCGCGCCAGCCTGCGCCCAGAGCAAGATTTACGCCATGATTTAGGCTTGCGCTCCAGCCGCTTCCCCCTGCTCTTGCAAGATGTGGAACAGCATTTTTCTATTACTATCAGCTTCAGCGACATGCTTGATGTGCTCACCGTGGGCGATTTTGCACAGGCTCTGGCGGACATTTTGCACCCCGAGCACAAGGCAGAACGCCAAAAGCACGGTATAGAGCGCCATATTGTCATCGAGCCCATGCGCCGCTATGCCGTGCAGCCCAAAGGGAAGGGCTGGCTGGCTGTGCCTGCCCCTGTAGACCCGCACAGCCATGGGCTGCCCATACACAATGGTGATGTTATTGTTGTGTGCGGCGATATTCCGCCCATGCCGCAGCTCTATAGCTCACTTGCGGCAGAAGGCTGCAATTTCTATTTCGCCGCACCGCCCATGCACCCCATGGATGAGCACGCTCTGCACGAAGCCCTTGAGCAATTGGGGGCAACCGTTGCTGTGTGCAGTGTTGCCGCAGGGCAGAGCATCAGCGAAGAAAGCATAGCCCATATTCTGTCAGCGGCAGGCACTATAGACGGGCTCATTTATACCTGCCTTACGCCCGATGACGCTTCGTTTGCGCGGGTTGATGCCCTGACTGCACGCCTTGCCCCACGCTGGCGTGCCACCCTGTGCGCCCGCCCGCATGAAGACACAGCCCTGCATGCCAGCCTGTGCGCCATGCAGCACCATGCCACACAAGCCCCCTGCCCAGCACGCACGCTTATGCTGCCCTTGCAGGAAGAACTGGGCACGGGGCGCTTGCTGCGCTCGCAATACGCTGGCGACATGCTCAAGCGCGAATTTTCGCGCAGCACCCACGCTTGCGTGCTCTGGTCTCGCGGGGCAAGCCCACAGGGCAGCCTTGCCTTTGTGCCGCCGCGCAGCCGTGCCGATGAAACAGGCCTGCGCGAGCGCCCCGACCTGTACCCCCTTGTCTACCCAGACATACCGCAGGGCGGGCACTTTGGCCCACAGCCCTTTGCTGGTGCCTGCCAATTTTCCCTTGTAGGAGATGCCCGCTTGGCTGCCCTGCCGCCCACAGCACAGGGCTTGCGCACTGCCCCCGCTGGCTATTTGCTGGAGGCCATACTTGAAGCGGCCTGCCAGCATTTGCCTTGGCTTACGCCCATCGGCTTTGCCGACATTCAAATGATAGCTCCCCTGCCCCTGCCGCAGGGCATCACGCGGGAATGCCGCCTGTCGGCTTCCACCTCTGTGTGGTTTCACCCGCATGGGCATTTAAGCCGCTTTTGCCCAGCACAAGTTCAGGTGCGCGATATTACCGAAGACGGGCGGCGCAAAGCAAGCTACAGCAATGTGTGCAATGCCTTTGTTATGCTCGCACCCACGCCGCGCCCCGTGCAAGCGCTGTGGCCTTCACGCTTTGCCAATGTGCCCGCCGCCACGCTGGGTGTGCCCGAAGCGCATGTAAAACAAGCCTTGAGCTCCAGCAGCTTGGCACCTGCATGGCGCTTTTTGCGTGGCTGGCAAGCCTTAGCACTGGCCACAACTTCGGAAGGTGCACCCGCGCCTGCATGGGTAGGGAATGTATTTTTATCGCCACAAAGCCTTGCAGACAATGGCAGCCCCAGCTATACCTACCCCGCGCCCCTGCTTGAAGCACTGTTGCAATTTGTGCAGGCTCTGCTGCCCGAAGCCGCAGCAGAGGTGCTTGAGGGCACAGAAGACGGGGCGGGCACGCTTTCTCTTGTGCCTTCTTCCTTATCTATTGGTTTTCTTTATTTTGATGCGCCACCCGCTGGGGGGGCATATACGTTAGAAGTGCGCCGTACCTATCTGGAAGACGGCAATATCCAATTTGACGCGCAAGCTTTTGACGCGGCAGGGCGTTTGGCATTGACATGCAGCACGCTTGGATACACATTTGTTCACGGCTAACGCGCCGCAAAGGAGCTTTCATGGTCAGCTTTTTACATTATCTCTTTTCGCATTCCTCTCTTCGTGTGGGGGGGGTGCTGTGCCTGTGCCTGCTCTTTGCTGGCGGCTGTGCCTCACAAAAAGCGGGGCTGGATGCCCCACAGCTGCCAGCCAAGCATTGGCTGGAAGAAGCCCCCGGCGTACCTGTAGATAAAAAAGACAAGGTAGCAGCAGCCATACCTAACCTGTATGATGCTGAAAAAATTTTCAAATTTGACGATGCCGTTTTCCTTGCCATTCAGCAATCGCCTGCACTGGTCAACAGCGCTGTGGATATTGAAATTAAGCGCCTTGCCCTGACCAATGCCATTTGGAAATACATGCCCGAGCCGCGCATGAGCATGGTGGTTTCTAACAACATCACCCAGTACAATATGAATACCCGCGACACGCCCAGCGACTATGGGCGCCCCAAGTTGCAGGTGGGCTTTGATGCCGTTTTCCCCAATCCCTTTATGACCTACTTTGAGCATCAGGCACAAAAGCTTATGGTCAATCTGGCCATTTCCACCCACCGCAAGGCCGTGGGTGAAGCTATAGGCAAATTGGGTGACTTGTATTTACGCCTGTATGCCAAAAAACGTATTCTTGCCGAGCAGGAAGCCATTATTCCTGTCACCAAAGAAGTGGCAGACTATTGGTCTCAGGTGGAAGGCGTGGACGGCAAACAGGGCGTTGCCCGTAATGTTGCTGTGCAGCAAATTCGTGAAGCTGAGTTGAAAGCCGAAAAAACCCGCATGGAAGAAACCATGCTGCGTACGCAGTTAAAAATTCTTGCCGGCGTTGCCCCCAAGCAGCAATTCACCATTGATGCCGAAGACGTACGCGGCATTGTGCACAATTTTGATGGCCGTGTTCTGCATTGGGAAGACCGCTGGGAAAAGACCGAAGACAGCATGCTGCTGCGCTCGCAAGTAAAATTGCAGGATTACAATATCATGGTGGCTTGGGCGCAATATGTGCCCGATATGACCATTCAGGTGAACAAAAACCCACCTGCTGGGCAATATAACCCCCCAAGTGGTGATGAAGACACCTTTGTGCATTTAAATATCAGCTTCCCCCTGCTTGACTGGGGGCGGCGCTACCGCGGCGTGCAAACAGCGCGCATGCAAAAAGCACAGGCCTTTCATGAGCAATCGCGCAAGCGCGATGATTACTCAAATAACTGGCTGCAATCTGAGCAGCGTGTAAGCCTTGCCGAAACACAGCTCAAGCTGGCAGAAAACTCCCTGAAGGTTGCCGAATTGCGCCTGACAGAAGCGGACATTGCCTACAAGGAAGGTATTGCCGAATTCCCCGCCCGCGCCAGCGCCCGCGAGGCTGCCGCCAATGCCCGCATTGCCTGCTATGAAGCAGAAATGGAGCTTGACCTTGCCCGTTTGGAATGGATGAAGGTCGCCACAGTATTACAAGAACGCTACCTTGGCCTGCCCGCCATTGAGGAATAATTGTTATGAAACAAGCCCCCACTCGCCTGCGCCTTGCCCTGTGTGCCTGCCTGCTGGCCTTGCCCCTGCTCAGTGCACAGCCTGCTGCCGCAGAGCAGCAAAATACCATTTTAAGCGGCAAGGTTATTACTACAGTAACGCGCACGCCCGTATTGCCCTTTGATGCCATTATTGAAACCGTGCTGGTCAACCCTGGCGATCAGGTGAAAGCAGGCGACCCCTTGCTGCGCTATCGCCTGCGCCCCGAAGCTGCCCGTGCCCTGCAAAAAGAGCTGGCCATTGGCGCAAACACCGAAGAACTGAAAAGCCAAGCGCTGACCCTGCAAAGCGAACTGGCCAATGCCAATGCCGAGCGCAACAAAGCACGCCAACTGGCGGCCTCTGGCCTTGGCTCGCAGGCTGCGGCTTCGCGCCTTGATGCCAATGCCGCTTCGTTGCAGCAGCGCATAGCCCTAACGCGTGAAAGCGTGCAAAAGGCAGAAGATAATTTTGCCCTGCGCCTAAAGGAATTATCCTTTTATTTTGGGCAGGAAGTGCAGCGCGGGCAGGCTTTGCCCGAAATGCTGGTGCTGACTTCGCCCATTGACGGGCATGTACTCACTGTGGCTTCAAACACAAAAACAGAAGCGTTAATGCCCGCAGGCACAGCCCCCATCAGCGTGGGCGACTTGGATCCTATGCTCATTCAAGTGCAGGTGTATGAGGCAGAAATCAGCCGCATTCATGTTGGTGACAGTGCCGATGTAGAAATTCCTTCCTTAGAAGGCAAAGTCTTTTCTGCCAAAGTAACCCAAATTGCGTGGGCTTCGAACGATATGAATGTTGCCCAGCCCTCATTTTATGCCGTAGATTTAAGCGTGCCCAACCCTGATATGGAGCTGAAGCCAGGCTTTAAGGCTATTGTGCATTTCGGCAAGGGGAAATAGCACAGCTTCATGGCGAAACTGAAAGAAATACCACAACGCTTAGGCTATATACTGGGCGCACAATGGACGCGCGATCTTTCGTGGACCTTGTTCACCATTCTGCTAGCGCGGCATAGTCAGGCCACCCTTGGCCAGATTATGCTGGCGCTTTCGTATGGTTATTTGTGCAAAACAGTGGCCGATGTTGGCTTAAACGATTATTTACGTTCCACCTTTGCCCGCAACCAATACCCCCCGCGTGAGCTGCTGGCAGAGGTCACTTGGCTTAAATCTGCCTTTTTGGTGCTGGCGCTGGCAGGCGTGTGGCTGACCACGGGCATGCAGGGCTACACCACAGAATTGCGCCTTATTGTGCTGTGCATAGCTGCGGGCTTTGGCCTTGACGGTGTTTCCGACTCCTTCTTTGCCCTGTGTCAGGCACGGGGCAGGCATGATGTGGAAATGCGCCTGCGCATACCCGCTGCCCTGCTGGGCATAGGCTATGGTATTGTGCTGGTGCTGCTGCAAGCCCCGCCCCTGTATGTGGCTTTATTCAAGCTAATTGAATCGGTCATTTGTATTGTCTGCGCCTGTGTGGCCTTGCGCCGTGCCCCTGCTGTGCGGCTGGGCTGGGCTGGGCTGCGTGATTTGGCAGGCAAAATGCGCAATGGGCTGGTGTTTACAGGCATGGCTGTGTGCGCCATGGTCTATAACAAGCTGAATGTCTTTTTTTTGAAGCAATACGGCGGAGACGCGGCTGTGGGCGGCTACAGCGTGGCTTGGGAAACGGTAGAAGGCCTTTCTACCCTTATTTCCAGCGCCTTGCTTGGCAAGGTTATCTTCCCCCTGCTTTCCAAGCTGTGGCGTGAAGATAAAGAAGAATTCCGCCGTATTTCTGGCCAGACGGCGCGCTCTTTATGGGCGGCGGCACTGCCCATAATTTTTCTTATCTGCGTAGAAAGCGACCGCTTTTTAACGCTGGTCTATGGCGATGCCTACAGCACGGCAGTCACAGCCCAGCGTCTGCTCACCCCCTGCCTTGCCACGGCTTTTCTGCACAACCTTGCCGCCTATGCCATGATGGCCATGCAGCGTGAAAGACAATTATTCTGGTTTTATGTCAGCGGCTTGGTGGTGAATATTGCCCTATGTTTCTGGCTTATTCCGCTTATGCCCCTTGAAGGGGCGGCGCTTTCGCTCACGGGCGCTAAAGTATGGGTGGCTATTTTAACGGTCAGCATCTTTCAGTGGACAGCACACCCCATGACAGGCGGGCAATGGGCTTTAATGACAGGTGTAGCCTGCTTTGCCGTGGCCTTGTGGTATGGCTTGCAGCCCTTTGTGCCGCGCGAAATAGCCGAGCTGGCTGGCTTGCTGCCCCTGCTGGCCTTATTTTGGCGCTGGCGGCCACCCAGCATGTTTGATAAGCAAACACAGCAAAAGACAGCATAAGAACGATAACCGACGTATACCAGCACACAACAAAAGCCCCTTACCGCATTGGTAGGGGGCTTTGTATATGTACAGGCCAGTATGCCTTTAGGGCAGATTCACTTTCAAAGCTCATGAGAAATAAATTCCCCTTATGGACTTTGAGCGGCAAGGATTTCTTACGAAACCTTGCGAGCGTTTTCAAAGTTACCATGCTCTAGAGCAGATTACCGTAAAGGTATATACTCTTAACGACGAAAGACCTATTTGCTTTGACTTATACTAGCACAAATATAAGGCACGCATGCCTTTCTGGCGAGCATTGTGAGAGCAATACCCTTAATTATATACCCAAAAAACTCAGGGCATTGTGCTCCAGCAAAATTTTCAGCCCAATAGCCAGCAGGGTCAGGCCACCCAGCACTTCCGCCCTTTTGCCCAGCGCGGCGGCATTGGCAATAAGCCTGCCGCACAGCACACCAGCAGCAGTAATAATGGCACAGGTCACGCCAATTATTAGCGCGGGCAACCAAATGCTCATATGCAGCAGGGAAAAAGAAAAACCCACGGCTAAAGCATCAATGCTGGTAGCTACAGCCAGCACCAGCAAGGGCCAGCCACAGGTGGCATCACGGCCTTCCTCTTTGGGGGCATCACACTGTGCTTTTTGCAAGCCTTCATGCAGCATATTGCCGCCCACCCACACCAGCAGGGCAAAGGCCACCCAATGATCCCACGCTTCAACAAAGGAGCGTATGGTCAGCCCGCAATACCAGCCAATAACAGGCATGGCTGCCTGAAAAAAACCAAAGGCCAGCGCAAGGCGCACATAATGCCCCAGCCTAACCCGCGCCAGCCCGCAGGCTGTGCACACAGCCACAGCAAAAGCGTCTAAAGAAAGAGCCACAGCAAGTGCAAAAATTTCAAGATACGACATGATAAACTCAAATAGTGTAAAAAATACAAAGGCAAACAAGCTCGGCAACAGCCACACAAGCCAGCAAAAGCAATAAAGGTGCGCCCAAAATACGCAGGCAGGGCAGGGAGGTCAAGCCTTGCTTTAGGACGTGTAAACACGACCTTTTTTCCCGCTGGCAGCGTCAGGCTTTAGCTTTTATTCTCATCGGGTACCATACAAGTACGCATACAAGCCTCGCCTTTTTTGCTGGCAAAAAATAGCCCTGCAATGTTAACACAGCCAAGAAAAATTTCACTTTGAAATTGCTCTGGCAGCTACAGGAACGCATGCCCCACGCGCGGCATAAACGCAATTTCGCTCTTATATGCCGCAGTGAACTTGTCTTTCACCTTGAGCGCCCTATACATGGTACTCTGCTCTCAAGACAAAAAATGGGGACTACAAGAGGAGGAACTGCGCTCGAAGCGCCTGCCTAAAAGGTCTTGATGGGCTCAGGCAAAATGGTCAAAACCATGAACAGCGCCCAAGGGCTGCCCATTGCACATAATGTGCCCAGAATCGGTGACAATGCCAATGGGCATCAGACGCGGCAGTGCCGATTGCAAGGGGGGTAGCATATCCTGCGCACAACAGCCCAGCAGGGCATAGTCTTCCCCACCGCGCAAAGCCTCATGCACAGGGTTCAAGCCCTGCTGCTGGGCATAGCGCACCACCTCGGGCGGCAGCATGCCCTGCGGCAAAACCAGTTCTGCGCCCAAGCTCTTGCCCTGCATACTGGCAAGCCCCGGGCTCATACCCAAAAGGCGGGGCAAATCACGCGCCAGCCCGTCAGAAACATCCATCAGCGCAGGCGGGCGGGCATTACGCCCAGCACGCGCCAGCATAATGCCTGCATCCACCTGCGGCACAGGGGTCAAATGCGCGGCACAAGCAGCAGGCCAGTGCACACGGGCGGCATTGCCTTCAGCTTCCAGCACAGCCAAGCCCACACGCGCCAGCCCCAAAGAGCCCACAATAAAGAGTGCATCGCCAGCCATACCATTGCCACGGGTGAGCAGGCAGTCTGGCTGCACATCACCCCACACGGTGATGCAAATATGCAGGGCTGGGGCGCGGGATAAATCCCCCCCCACCAAGGCCATACGGTGCTTGGCGGCCAAGGCGCCCATGCCGCTAAAAAAGCTGTCCAACCAAGGCAAATCTATGCCCTGCGGCAAGCCCAGCCCCAGCGTAAAGCAGCTTGGCCGCCCCCCGCAGGCTGCAATATCGCTGATATTGACCGCCAGCGCCTTATAGCCTATTTCGGCAGGGCTAAAATAACGGCGGCGAAAATGCACATCCTCTAAAAAAAGATCAGTGCTAATGCACTGGGCTTCCTGTTGGCGCACAATGGCGCAGTCATCCCCGCGCCCCACAAGCAGCGAGGCGTGGCTTTCAGGAAAATATTGTGCAAGGCAGGCTAAAATGCTGTCTTCAGAAAGAGGGGCGGCCATATTGTTTACTCCGCAGGGCAAGAGGGAGCACTGCCCTCTTCCATAACAAGATAGTCTGTCAAAATAGTTTTTATACCTAGGCCGGGGAAATGCACCTGCATTTTATCGGGGGCAATATATTTGATAGCCTTGCCGCGCCCAAAAATTCGGTGGCGGCAATAGCCTAGGGCAACAGGGCTTGCCAGCGCGCCCACGGCTTTGCTCTGCTCTGGCGCGCTGGGCTGGGGCTGGCTTGGCGGCAGCAGTCGGCTTGGGGCTGGCTGCTGTGCCTCGCGCTGTTGCAGCATGCCCCCAAAACTTTCTAC
This sequence comes from Desulfovibrionaceae bacterium, assembly GCA_028689675.1. Taxonomy (GTDB): domain Bacteria; phylum Desulfobacterota; class Desulfovibrionia; order Desulfovibrionales; family Desulfovibrionaceae; genus JAQVCS01. The sequence continues at coordinate 47,121 of JAQVCS010000013.1, forward strand.
CCATGTTTGGCATGCTGTGCTTGGCAGCTCGCGCATAAAGGGGCTGGGCACGGCATATTCCTGCATGCGCTCCTGCCTGTTATAGGTGGCTGCGGGCACGCACAAATCTAAAATCTGGCGGGCGCGTGTGCAGGCCACATACAGCAGGCGGCGCTCTTCTTCAAATTCTTCTGGGCGCGCCAAAGCATGGCGTGAGGGAAAGCGATCTTCCACCAAGTCTAAAATAATTACGGCATTCCATTCCAGCCCCTTGGCAGAATGCACCGTGGACAGGGTAATTTTGCCCTCGCTGTCCTGCTCCTCTTCGTCTGGCGATTCAAGAGCAAGGTCGGCCATAAACAAGTCAAGAGCCTGATAGTCTGCCGCCATGTGCGTAATTTCTTCCAAACCCTGCTGACGGCGCGGATAATCTTCGGGGTAATGCTCTTCCAAAAGTGGACGATAATGCTCCACTATAGCGGTCAGGGCTGCTTCGGGCTGTAAGGCCTTGGCACGCACATCATCCAGAAAAGCTATATCCTGCAAAAATTCGGGAAATTTGGCAAAAGCCTTGTGCGTTGCTTCGGGCTGGCCTTCTGTAGCAAGGGCATAGAGCTTGCGCATAGTTTTAGGGCCAATGCCGCGGTGCAGGGCAGCAATGCGCTCAAAGGCCGGCATGTCCAAGGGGTTGAGCAGCATACGCGCATAGGCAATTACATCTTTAATATGCGCGGCGTCAGAAAATTTCAGCCCGCCATATTTACGAAAAGCAATGCCAGCCTTTCGCAAGGCCAATTCCAGCTGATAGGAATGAAAGCCAGCGCGAAAAAGCACGGCAATTTCATGCGGCAAATGGCTTTGCAGCAAATCCTGCACCCTTGCTGTCACCAAATCTGCCTGCGAATTATCATTGATAGGCACAACATAGCGCACGGGCTCGCCGCCAGCCTTGCTGGTAAACAAATGCTTGCGGTAGCCCTCGGGGGCATTGCGCAAGAGAGCATTGGCCACATCCAGCACAGGCTGGGTGGAACGGTAATTTTCTTCCAGCCGAATAATGCGCGCTTTGGGAAAGAGCGTGGGGAAGTCTAAAATATTGCGAACATCTGCCCCGCGAAAAGCATAAATAGATTGCGCTTCATCGCCCACAGCCATAACAGAGCAGGCCGAGCCTTCTGCCCCCTCCTGCCCAGCCAGCAAGCGCACCAGCCTTGCCTGTACGCGGTTGGTATCTTGATATTCATCCACCATAATGTAGCGAAAGCGCTCGCGTAAGGATTGGGCAGCCAAGGCATTTTCGCGCAGCACGCCTTCCAGCTCAAAAAGCAAATCGTCATAATCAAGCAGGCCTGCACGGCGGCGATAGGCGGCATAGGCTTCTTCTATCTGGCACAGGGCATCAGCATGCGGCATAAGGTGGCAGGCATCGCGGCGAATAACCTCATCAAGAGGCATTTCTTTATTCCGCGCCTTGCTCAGCAGCGAGGCTATGTGCGCTGTTTTGGGGAAGGAACGATCGCCCTTGCCAAGGTGCAAATCATCCTTGCATTGCTTGAGCGCGGCATTGATGTCTGCACTGTCCATAATGGTTGCATGCCGCCCCGCCAGCCACGCAGGGGGGAATTGCCGCAATGCGCTAAAGGCAAAGCTATGAAAAGTGCCGCCCTGCACACCAGCAAGCCCCTGATCAAGCAAATGCGAAGCGCGGTGCAGCATTTCTTGCGCGGCTTTGCGGGTAAAGGTAAGCAGCAGCATGCTGTGCGGGTCTACCCCATGCTCGGCAAGGTAGGCAAGACGGTATACAATGGTGCGCGTTTTGCCGCTGCCAGCACCAGCCACCACCAGCACGGCGCTTTCGGTTGCTGTAACAGCTGCATACTGGGCAGCATTGAGCGATGTTTTATAATCAATCATGGGGCAAGAATAGCGCAGGACAAGCCGAAAGGCAAATGATGCCGCCGCACTTCCCTGCTTGACGCGCCGCCCTCCTGTGCGTAGGTTGCAACATTATTTGCTATGCGGAGGACACAGTATGGCGCAGGAACACATTGCCTTTAGCAAGGCCTTGGAGCAGGTTGTGGAAGCTGTCATGTTTGAAAACTGGATGCGCTTCTATTTTATTAGTGAAAAACTTGAAGCCCCTCAGCAGGAAAATGGCGAACGCCCCCTTTTTATGGCTATTCCCGATAAGGGCATGGAACGTATTCAGGAATTATACCCCCATTTATACCCCATGGCGCTGGCAATTAATGGTAAAGAATTAGATTTTGCCGCGTCCCAGCAATGTATTTGCAATTTTGTTTCCGAGCATCTGGAAGGCAAAACTATGTCTTCCGATTTGGCCAATATGGTGCTTAATTCCTCTACGCTCAATACAGAATTGCAATTGTTCAACACTTGGGTACAGGCACATGAAAAGCAGCTTGACGAAGGTTTTTCAGAATTTGGCATGTGGAAAAACCTGTATGCGCAATGGCGCAGCTCTGACCAAGTGAAAGCATGGGTAACAGAGCTGAAAAATGCCGCCCTAAACGCCGCTGCCAACCCGCCCAAAGACACTGTGCAATAACCAAAGCACAGCACTTGGGCTAGGGCTCTGTCCCTTTGAAAAGGCTCGCAAGGCTTCACAAGCAATCCTTGCCGATCAAAACGGAGAGTTCACTTCCGTTCGTTCTGTGCGCTTTGCAAGTGAAGCTGCTCTAAAGGGCGCGTGTACCCTGCCAAAGCACAGGCTGCACAGGCAGTGCCTTGGCGTGCACCATTCATCATGTAGACCGCTATGGCTATGCCGCCCTTGGTGGGGTTGGCATAGCTTTTTTAACACAGGCACTATGCCTAAAAGCCTCCCCATCGAGAAAGCCATGCAAAGCAGCCCAAGCCGCCCTTCCTTGCTGGATACACTGGCACACAGCGCTGTGCAGCGTGCCCTTGCCGCCCTGCTGCCCTGTGTGCAGGCGGGCACACTGCCCGCCCCCTGTTTACTTATAGATGCCACAGCAGGCAATGGGCACGACACCTGTTTTTTAGCCAGCCTAGCACAAAGCTGTGCCCTGCCGCAGGCTGTGCAGGTACATGCCTTTGATGTGCAGCAGGCAGCCCTTGCCGCCACCACAGCCCGCCTGCACAGCCACAGCCTGCAACAAAGGGTATGCCTGCACCATGCCAGCCACGAGCAGGCACAAGCCCTGCTGCCGCCAGCGCTGCCCATAGCAGCGGCCATGTTTAATTTGGGTTATTTGCCCAGCGGGGATAAAACGATAATAACCAAGGCCAGTAGCTCTGTGGCGGCTTTGGCCACGCTCTTGCCAAGGCTGGCAGAACAAGGAGTGATAAGCCTGCATTATTATACAGGCCATGCTGGCGGCGCGGCAGAGGCCGAGGCTTTGCTTGCCTACGCAGCTGCCTTGCCGCCCAAGCTCTGGCGTGTGCTGCAAAGCCACGATGCCAACCGAGAACATGCAGGGGAAGGGCTGCTGCTGCTTGAAAAGCTGCCGCGCAAGCGCCTGTGCCCGCCAGCCTAGGGCGTATCACGCTACAAGAATTTTATTTGCTGACAAGAAAGATATGGCTTGTATGCAGGAAGGGTACTCGTACCATATTCGAGTGAATAAAAGCTGAAGTCTGACGCCGCTCACTCAAGCCTGAGGCCGCCAGCAGGAAAAAACGCCGTGGGCATATGCCCTAATGCAGCAAAGAATGCAGCATCTTTGCTGCCAGCGGCACAGTAAAAATAATGGCATAAAGTCTGACCATTTGATAGGCCAGAATAACGGGTGCAGCAGGGCTCATATCTGCCGCCAAGCCCATCACCACGTTCAGGCCGCCGGGGCTGGTGGCCAAATAGGCGCTGGCAGGGTCGAGCTTGCCCCATAGCACGGCAATAACAGCAGCCCCCACGCCCGCAGCCAGCACCAGCACTGTGCTGGCAAGCAGCGCAGGCCACGTTTCGCGCACAGCGGCAAACATGGCAGGGTCAAACATATTACCCACCATTGCCCCCAGCAAAATGTACACCACGCCTTGTAAAGGGCGGGGAAAGGCCATGGGCGGCAGCTCACCCAAGCACTTCACCAGCATCACACTGGCAATGGCGCCCACAATCATGCCGCCCGGAATACCGCACAGGTGAAACAGAATGCCACCAAGCGCTGCCGCACACAAAATAATAACTAAGGTCATACACTTGGCTCCTGTTTCACCTGTGCCGCTGTTTTAGGATAATTTTAAAAAGGTACGAGCCCGTTCGGCTTGTTCGGTAATTTTGGCATCACTTACTTTTTTACTTTTTAAAAAAGTGTGAATTGCTTTTTCCACCGCTTCCCAAGCAATTTTTTGTTCCGAACACAGTTTACGCAAGTCCTTGGCGTGCTTTTCTTCAGCGGAATGGCCTGCGAAAACGTGGTCAGAGCTTCCGAAACACCCATGAAGTTGCGATTCCCAAGTATGCGTTTTTTGTGACATGATACAATCTCCTCATTGCATAAGGTGTGCTTCTTTTAGCGCTTGTCAAGGGTAAAAGAAAAAGCTGCCTGACAAAAAAAAGAACAGCATAGCTGTTCTTTTTTTGAAGTCATATAAACAAATTCTTTTTTAGCGCGAACGCTGTACCATCCCCATAAGCGCGTGCACCAATTTGGCGGCAGTAAAATTGGCATGGTGCAGCTGCGGAATGGGTGCAAGCTCCACCACATCGCAGCCAAGCACCCTGCGCCCAGCAATGCAGCGTTCCAGCAAAGTCAGGGCATCATACCAGCCCAAGCCCCCAGGGGAAGGCGTGCCCGTCGCGGGCATAATGGCGGCATCAAGGCCGTCCACATCAAAGCTGATATAAATATCCTGCGGAAAATCCTTTGGCAGGGGGCACAAGGGCAAACCCTGCGCCGCCAGCAAGGACGCATCATAATGAATAACCTTGTAGCGCTCGCGCACGGCCACTTCTTCACGGCAAAAATCGCGGTTGCCAAATTGTGCCAGCGGCAAGCCCAGCTCGCTGACAGCAAGGTACATAACCGAAGCGTGCGAATGCCTTTGCCCTTCATAGGCATTGCGCAAATCGCAATGGGCATCAAACTGCACTATGCCAAAGGGTGTACCCTGCTTGCACAGGGCGCTTAAAGCCCCATAGCTGACAGAATGTTCCCCACCCAACAGCACAGGTATGGCCTTGTGCTTTAGGCTTGCTGTCACTGCGGCCTCAATGCGCTGCATAACTGCGGCTGGCTCGCCAGAGCACTCTACCGCTGGCGCTGTGTACAAGCCCAGTTCACCCGGGCTGGAAATGCCGTCCCACGCTTCGAGCTGTGCCGAGGCAGACAAAATAGCCTCTGGCCCCTGCGCTGTGCCGCCGCCATACGAAACGGAAGCCTCGTAGGGCACGGGAATAATATGAAACAAGGCTTCTTCAGGCTTGGCAGGGGCAAATTCAGAGGCCAAAAAAGAGGGCAGGCTCTTTTCCATTTTATTCATCCCCCACGCGCAGGGCAGCCAAAAAGGCCTCTTGCGGCAATTCCACATTGCCCATGCGCTTCATGCGCTTTTTGCCTTCTTTTTGCTTTTCAAGCAGCTTGCGCTTGCGTGTAATATCCCCGCCATAGCATTTAGCCAGCACGTTTTTACGAAATGCCGAAACCGTTTCGCGCGCAATAACTTTATTGCCAATGGCGGCCTGAATGGCCACTTCAAACATCTGGCGCGGAATAGTGCGCTTGAGCTTGAGTGCCAGCGCACGCCCATAAGGGTAGGCGCGGTCTTTGTGCACAATAACGGCAAGGGCGTCCACAGGCTCGCCATTCAGCAAAATATCAAGACGCACCAAATCGGAAGCACGGTAATCAATAGGCTCATAATCCATAGAGGCATAGCCCTTGGTCATGGATTTTAGGCGATCAAAGAAGTCATACACTATTTCGGCAAAGGGCAGTTCATAGGTCACAATAACGCGGTTCACAGCAAGATAATGCAGGTTTTTTTGCAGCCCGCGCTTTTCTTCGCACAGCTTCATCACATTGCCCACATACTCATTGGGCACATGAATATCCATTTTGACATAGGGCTCATACAGGGTGGCAATGCGCGAACCATCGGGCAATTTGGAAGGGTTATCCACTTCAATGGTGCTGCCGTCGGTTACATCAACCTTGTAAATAACCGAGGGTGCGGTGGCAATAAGCTCCACCTCAAATTCGCGTTCAAGGCGCTCTTGAATAATTTCCATGTGCAGCAAGCCCAAAAAGCCGCAGCGAAAGCCAAAGCCCAAGGCCTGCGAGGTTTCTGCTTCATAGGAAAAAGCCGCGTCATTCAGCTGCAACTTTTCCAGCGCCACCTTGAGGTTTTCATATTCATCCGAATCAGTGGGGTACAGGCCACAAAAAACCATGGGCTGCACTTCTTTAAAGCCGGGCACAGCTTCGGTGGCGGGGTTTTCGGCAAGGGTAATGGTATCCCCCACCTGCGCATCACCCAATTCTTTAATGCTGCCGCACAAAAAGCCCACTTCGCCAGCGGCAAGCTGCTGCACGTCTTTACCTTCGGGGGAAAAGACCCCCAGACGCAGCACCTCATATTCCTTGCCCGTGTTCATCAGGCGAATTTGCGCATTACGCTTAATGGTGCCTTCCATAACACGGAACAGCACCACCACACCCTGATAGGCATCGTACCACGAGTCAAAAATCAAGGCCTTCAGCGGGGCGGCAGGGTCACCTTCAGGGGCGGGCAGGCGCTCAATAATAGCCTCAATAACAGCAGGCACGCCCTCACCAGTTTTGGCAGAAACAGGCAAGGCCTGCGCGCAGTCCAGCCCAATGCTTTCTTCAATTTCAGCCTTGACGCGCTCCACATCAGAGCTTGGCAGGTCTATTTTATTCAGCACGGGGATAATTTCGTGGTTGTGATCCAGCGCAAGGTACACATTGGCCAAGGTTTGCGCCTCAACGCCCTGCGTTGCGTCCACCACCAGCAAAGCCCCTTCGCAGGCTGCCAGCGAGCGCGAAACTTCATAGTTAAAGTCCACATGCCCGGGGGTATCAATCAAATTCAAAATATACTGCTTGCCATCCTGCGCTGTGTAGGGAATGCGCACTGTCTGTGCCTTGATGGTGATGCCGCGCTCGCGCTCAAGCTCCATCTTGTCCAGATATTGCTCGCGCCGCTCACGGTCGCCAACTATCTTGGTCACTTCCATGATACGGTCAGCGAGGGTGGATTTGCCGTGGTCAATATGGGCGATGATGCAAAAATTGCGTATATGTTCCTGCTTGGGCATGGTATTCCTTCATTGGCTGATTTTTATGAGCAGAAAGTATAGCCGAGTGGGCAGCGAAAGTCCACTTGAACCAGTGTGCAGGCGGCGGCAAAAAACAAACAGCCCCCAAGCCATAGCACGGCGGGGGCTGCATTGTTGTAGGCTTTTGCTTGCGCCCTAGCGCTCTTTTTCGGGCTTGTTCTGGTCTGTGGGCGGCACAATTTCGCCATCCACCACATCGACAATATCACCCTTGCCCTGCGGCACTACGCCAGCGGGCAACGCGCCATTGTTGCCTTCGTCTACGGCAGTGCCTGCGGGCAGGGCTGTGGCAGAGGCATTCATAGGCAGGTGCATAGCCCCTTGATCGACAATAATTGTGCCTGTTTTTTCAAAAATTTCACGGCGAAAGGCATATTCTTCTTCTATGCGCTTGTTGTGATAGCGCAGCCATGTGCGCCCGCCAAAGCCCACGCACCACATCAGCACTATGCCGCCAATAATCCAAGGTAAATAGGGCTCGGCAGCCGCAGCAAGGCGGTATAGCGCCTGCATAGCGCCATCAATATAAAAAATGGCCGCGCCAATAAGCATCACGCCCACCAAAAGCACCACTGTAGGCGCGCCCTGAATAATAGCATAGACCTTGCGCAGGCGCTCGGGCAAATCTTGCCGCCATGCCTCGTCTTTGTCTTTATTCACAGAGCGGAACAAGCCCACGCCAGCCAAATGCACAATAAGCAGCAGGGCGGCAGGGGTAAGCACGGCAGCTAAGGCATAGCCCAGCCAAGGGAACTGAAATTGCGGGGGGCCGCCCTGTGGGTCGGGGGTGGCATGAATAAGCCCATAAAAAAAGGCTACCCCGCCCACTATCAATTCCAGCATAAGAATAGCAACAGCAAGATAAAAAATGAGGTCTTTATGCTGGCTTTCAAGCCACACGGCACTAATTGAGGCCTGTGCGCCAGCCTTTGCCTTGCTGGCAGCATCAGCAAGCTGCTCTTTGGCACTGGCATGAGGGGCATTTTCTTTATCTGGCTGTGTGCCGCCCTGTGCCGAAGTTGTATTTTTTTGCGTCATATTTTTTCCTTAAACAGCATTCTAGCTAAGCGTATGCTAAGTACAGTAATATTTTTGCTGAAAGCAATATAAATTACCCGAGCATGGGTGAAAAGGCAAGTGACCGCAACCGCATAGTGCGCCCAGAATATTCAGGATATCCGCCCCTTGCTGCCGCGTTTTACTTTTGGAGTAATTTTATTTTGAAAGAGCCTCTAGTGGCAAGCAAAGTGCGCCTAAGGCGTACAGCCCCAGATCATAATGGCATAAAAATTCCCTTGGAAATCGGGGAGGAGCCATGTGACAAATACTCCACGCTTGTTCGTACCCGCCCGACTGCACAAGGGAATTCACAATAAGCGATTCGAGACTGGATTCCTTGATATTGGTGGACATGGATACCTCATATATCAGCAGTGGTAAAACCGTTTCCGCGCAAAAGGCGGAGCATATCCTTTTGCGATTCCAGCGCGCAACGAGCGATAAAATCTATAAAAGGGGTATCATCCATGTGCGCCTGCTCAAGGCTGGCGATATACTCAGCGCGCAGCACGGGCGGAATAATAACAGGCAAAAAGCCGCGCTGAATGAGCAATGTGTTCATAGCAAGGCGGGCAATGCGGCCATTGCCATCGGCAAAGGGGTGAATGAAGGCAAGCTCTTTATGTACCTGCGCCGCCAGCAGCACGGGATGAGTACTGCCTGCGTGCTGCTGCATATAAGCGCACAGAGTAGCCATACGGGCGGGAATGTCGTGTACTGGCGCGGTTCCGTACTGAGACCCCGTGATAAAGACGGGCACTTTCCGATATTTGCCCGCTGTGGCATCATTTTCCAAGCCGCCCGCCAGCATACTGTGCAGGGTCAATATGTCCTGCTCTGTCAACACCGTGTTGTGCATCAGGGCAAACATATGGTCAAAAGCCCTGCCATGCCCCAGCACGGCATAGGCATCACGCATGGGCTTGCCGCCCGCTGTAAGTCCATCCTCCAGCAGAATTTTTGTTTCTGAAAGCGTGTAAGTGCAACCTTCCAGCGCGGTGGAGGAATAGGTTGCGCCCACACGGTAGAAATTCTGGAGTTCACGCAGCACATGGGGATCGGTAAAAGGGCGGTAGGTGTTGAGAATTTGCTGGTTCTCGTCCAGTTTTTGCAAGCGTGCGGCGTGGGGCATAGCTGTTCCTTGTTGTCCTTACGAAGTAAATTACCGCTTACTCAGTTGCTGCCATAAACGAGGTAGTAGAGTATTTTTTATTTCCCGCTTGCCCCCCTTACCAATTTCGATCATATCGGTGACGTCAATGAAATGATCAAAGTCATTGATTTTACTGTTTTTATAGGCAGTTTTTGCCTTTTCTAACACGAGCAAAAAGTTACGATAATCACCGTAGCCAAGAACTTCTGCAAATTCTCTACTAGACCAATATTCTTGGCTTTGTTCATCGTACTTGCGAATGCGTTCAAAAGGCGAATTGGCGTCTTCAGAAAAAGTAGCTATATCGTGCTGAGATGATGACATAAGGATCCATTTGCTTATGGCTAAGAATTTAAAAGATATCTTGATGATGTCCTATAATTTATGATACACTCTTACAAAGGTCAACTTTTCCTGGCGCAATACATTCTACAAATACGCCCGCGCACGCTAGGCTTTCTCCACTACAGCAGGGTATCTGCCTCTTGCGGGAAATCTACTTCTGCCCTATGTTGCCTCATTCACTTTGTTACGATATGTCTTGCTTTTTTTGCGGTAAGCCTTGCCAAAGGGGGAAAATATGCGGGTGTTAATTACAGGGGTAGCTGGTTTTATAGGCTATTTTCTTGCCAAGCGCTGCCTTGAGGCCGGCTACAGCGTGGTGGGCATTGATAACCTGAATGATTATTATGATGTGCAGCTTAAAAAAGACCGCTTGGCCATGCTTATGCCGCACCCCCAGTTTCGCTTTGCCCCTGTGGATTTGGCAGACAGCAAGGCTATGGATGCCCTTTTTGCTGCCGAACAGTTTACGCATGTGGTCAACCTTGCTGCACAGGCAGGGGTACGCTACAGCCTGCAAAACCCCCGCTCATATATACAATCCAACCTTGTTGGCTTTGGCAATGTGCTTGAAGGCTGCCGCCACCACAAGGTAGAGCACCTTGTGTTTGCTTCCTCCAGCTCGGTGTATGGGCTGAACACCATGCAGCCTTTTTCTGTGCATGATGCAGTAAACCACCCCGTCAGCCTGTATGCCGCCACCAAAAAAAGCAATGAACTCATGGCGCACAGCTATGCCCATTTGTATGGGCTGCCCTGCACGGGGCTGCGCTTTTTTACGGTATACGGCCCTTGGGGCAGGCCAGATATGGCCTTGCAGCTCTTCACCAAGGCCATAGTGTTGGGGCAGCCCATCAATGTTTTTAATCAGGGCAAAATGCGCCGCGACTTTACCTATATTGATGATATTGTGGAAGGCGTCTTTCGCCTGCTGCCCTTGTGCCCCCAGCCCAATCCCGCTTGGGACGCAGCCCACCCTGACCCTGCCACCTCGTCAGCCCCGTGGCGCATTTTTAACATAGGCAACAACCACGCCATAGAGCTGGGTGTCTTTATTGAAACCCTTGAAAATACTCTGGGCATGAAGGCGCAAAAGAATATGCTGCCCATGCAGCCCGGCGATGTGGAAGCCACCTATGCCAATATTGACGATTTAACCACCCTCACGGGCTTTGCCCCCGTGACACCGCTTGCCCAAGGCATAGAACGCTTTGTGCAGTGGTACAGAGAGTATTATAGAGTATGACACAAATTATAGAACCTGTTTGCCGCCCAGAAATTCTTGCCCCCGCTGGGGACGAAGCCTGTTTTTTTGCCGCTCTGGCCGCAGGGGCAGACGCCATTTACTTAGGCTTAAAACATTTTTCTGCCCGTATGCAGGCCGACAATTTTGGCACTATGGAGCTGGCGCGCCTTGTTGAGCTGGCTCATGCCGAAAAAGTGCGCGTGCACGTTGCCATGAACACCCTTGTCAAGCCTGATGATGTGAGCAGTGCTTATAACCTTGTGGCACGCCTTGCCCGTGATGTGCACCCCGATGCCCTTATTGTGCAGGATTTAGCCTTTTTAGATATTGCCCGTCAGGCTGGCTTTACTGGCGGCTTGCACCTTTCCACCCTTGCCAATGCCACGCACCCCGCTGCCCTGCTGGCCGCGCGCGAGCTGGGCGCAAACCGTGTGGTGCTGCCGCGTGAACTTTCCATTGACGAAATGCGCTTTATGGCCGAGCACTGCCCTGAAGATTTGGAGCTGGAATGCTTTATTCATGGCGCGCTGTGCTATTGTGTTTCAGGGCGCTGCTATTGGTCCAGCTATATGGGCGGCAAAAGCGGCCTGCGCGGGCGCTGTGTGCAGCCCTGCCGCCGCGTGTACAAACAGGGCGGCGCTATAGCCGAAGCCGCCGCAGCCAAGTATGAAAAACCTGAAGAAAAGAAAGCGCGCCTGCGTGAAGCAAACCGCCAGAACCGCCAAAACCGCGACTATGGCGTAGCACAACGCCGCCAGCGCGAAGAGCACCCACGCGGCAAAACTCATAGCGGGCGTTATTTCTCTTGCCTTGACCTTTCGCTGGATGTGCTGACCAAAACCCTGACCAGCATTCCGCATTTGAACTCATGGAAGATTGAAGGGCGCAAAAAAGGCCCGCATTATGTTTATCATGCCGTCAGCGCCTATCGCCTGCTGCGCGATAACCCCTCTGACCCGCAGGCACGCAAAATGGCCGAGGGCATTTTAGAAATGGCCTTGGGGCGCCCCTCTACCCGCGCCCGTTTTTTGCCGCAAAAGGATAATCATACCACCGCACCCAACAGCACCACCTCTTCTGGCCTGATGATTGGTAAGGTGAGCATCACCCCCGAAGACGGCAAACCCTATATCAAGCCCTATATTGACTTGCTGGCACAAGATTATTTGCGCGTGGGTGTGGAAGATGAAAGCTGGCATGCCACCCTTTCTGTCACGAGGCACACACCCAAGGCAGGCACCTTTGCTCTGCGCGTGCCTGCGCACAAAACGCCCAAAGCGGGCACGCCTGTGTACCTTATTGATAGGCGCGAACCGCAAATGATGCAAATTCTGCACGAATGGCGCAAGCGTTTGGAGCGTATTAGCAAGCGCGAAGGGCGGCCTGTGAACAGCAGCCCCAGCCTGCCCGCCCCGCTTGGCGGGCGCAAGCCGCGCATGGACGACATTCAGGTGCGCTCCACCCTGCCGCAGGGCAGAGAAACGCGCGGCAGCCGCAATAACCTTATAGGCTTGTGGCTTTCGCCCAAAACAGTGCAGGGTGTTTCGCGCACAGTTATGCCGCGCGTTTCGTGGTGGCTGCCGCCTGTCACATGGCCTGAAGAGGAAGAAAGCCTGCAACGCAGTGTGCGCCAGCTATGGCAAAGCGGGGCAAGGCATTTTGTGTGCAATGACCCTTGGCAAATTCGCTTCTTCCCTGAAGCTGAAGACAGGGACGTGGTGGCAGGGCCTTTTTGTAATATAGCCAATGCCGCGAGCATAGGCCAATTGCACAAGCTGGGCTTTAATGCTGCTGTGGTCAGCCCCGAGCTGGCGGCAGAAGATTTTCTTGCCCTGCCGCGCCAAAGCTCTTTGCCGCTGGGCATTGTGCTGTCTGGTTTCTGGCCTGTGGGCATTTCGCGCTTTGGCATGGAAGGTGTGCGCCCCAACGAGCCTTTTGTCAGCCCCAAGGGGGAAATCTTTTGGGCAAGGCAATATGGCGGCAATGTGTGGCTGTACCCTGGCTGGCCTTTGGACATCAGCAGCAAGCGGGACGAGCTGGCCAATGCTGGCTACAGCTTTTTTGTGCGCATAGAGGAAAATGTCCCCACAGGCCTGCCCGAATTGCGCCGCAGCGGCCTTTTTAACTGGGAAGGGGCGCTGCTCTAGGGCACGGCACTGCCTGCCCTTCTGCTGCCCTTAAACGCATTCACAGCACAAGGGTCGTGTAAGGGCACATTGCCCCGCCTCTTTCATAGCAAAGAGGTAGAGGTCTATCTTTGAAGAGCAGGTGTATAGTCTTAGTGCTCAGCTGCTCTCACCATGGCAATGCGGTATATCTCTTGATATGCCGCATTTGTTATCGAGCAAAGGCATGAACACAGCACAGCCCAAGCATGAGCAAGAAGCCACAGCAGAACAGGCTCTTCCTGCTGTACAAGAAGCCGTGGCAGCCTTTCCGCGCGGCCTTATGCAGCCCGAGGGCAGCTATCGCTTTGGGCTTGATGCCCTGCTGTTAGCTGCCTTTGCCGCAGCCAGCATAAGCAGCCTGCCACGCTACCGCACTGCTGCGGGCGGGGCTTTTGCGGCGGCCGATTTGGGCACGGGCTGCGGTGTGGTGGCTGCGGGTTTGGCCTTACAGCTGCCAGCACTGCACTGCCTTGCCTTTGAAAAAGAAGCCCCGCTTGCCCACGCAGCAGAGCTCAATATGGCGCGCCTTGGCTTAAGCGCACGGGTGCGCGTGCACAAGGCAGACCTTGCCCAGCCAACCAGCCTTGCCCTTGTGGGAAAAAACAGCCTTGATGCCGTCTTGATGAACCCGCCATATCGCCTTGCCACAGCAGGCAGACCCTCCCCCAGCCCTTTGCGGCAGGGGGCGCTGACAGGAGCAGCCGCCACGCTAGAAATTTTTGCCCGCGCGGCGGCTGCCTTGCTCAAACATCATGCTCCATGCTATGCTGTATTTGCAGCATCGGGCTTGCCGCGCTTGATTGCCGCCTTCAGCACGGCGGGCTTGGGCTTGCGGCGCATTCTCCCTGTCTATGCCCGCGAGGGGCAAGACGCTAAATTACTGCTGGTACAAGCGGCAAAGGGCGCACAGCATGACCTGCATTGTGAAAGCCCTCTGCTGCTGTACAGCGCAGCCCAAAGCATGGCCTATAGTGCTCAGGCACAGGCTTTTTGCCCTTGGCTGTAGCTAATTTGCCCCGAAGCTCCCGCTACTCATGTGATTTTACTCTGAAGTAGTCGCATAAAGACAAGTAAAACTTGCCAGCCTGTTCTATGGCAAGGCTTTTTAAGCAAAACCATTAAAGGCAGATACGCACCTGCACTATACGTCTGCCCTATCAACATAACATATTTATTCCATTGATAACATTTTTTGAATAGGCTACGTCGCGTCAACAATTTCAAGACCTTATTTCTTCATATATTCACCCATGCCAGCCCCCAGACAAAGCTTGACCCTGCGACTCTCTCCGCATAAAATATACAGTTGCGGCAGTTTCTGCCCCCTTTTTGCTGTGAGGTTTTACCATGATGAATGTGCACATCAGTGCGGTGGAAAATAGTGCCGCATTCAAAGAATTTGTCACTTTGCCTTGGCGTATTTATGCCATGGGCGGCCCTTGCGGGCATGAGCCCTGCCCTTGGGTGCCGCCTTTGCTTGCGCAGGAACGCGCCCTGATGTCCCCGCAGGAAAAACACCCCTTTTGGGCAGCTGCACAAGGACGTTTATTTATTGCTATTCGCGGCATGGAAGTGGTGGGGCGCATAGCCGCCATTGTGGATGAAAAATATAATGACTATGCAGGGCAGCACTGTGGGGCATGGGGCTTTTTTGAGTGCATGGACGATTATGAGGCAGCCGCAGCCCTGTTTGAAGCCGCGGCCGACTGGCTGCGCGCGCAGGGCATGAGCTATATGCGCGGGCCGCTGAACCCCTCCACCAATTACACCTGCGGTGTACTCACACAGGGCTTTGACCGTCAGCCTGCCGTGATGATGCCGTGGAACCCGCCCTATTATCCAGCCTATATGGAACGCTGGGGCATGCGCAAGGAACAGGATTTACTGGCCTATGTTATTGGGCGCGAGGCTTTTTCCCGCCCCGAATGGCTGCAAAAGCAATTGGACATTTTGCATGAGCGCGGGGAATTTACCTGCCGCACCTCAAGCCGCGCCCAGCTTGAGCAAGACATACACACCATGCTGGGCATTTATCAGGCAAGCTGGGCAAAAAACTGGGCTTTTGTGCCCATGAGCGAGGCCGAAGCCAAGCACCATGTGCGGGACTTGAAGTCGGTGCTTGACCCCAACTTTTTTGTGCTTTTCTTTCATAATAACGAGCCTGTGGGTGGTATGCTGGCACTGCCAGACCTTAACCCCCTGCTCAAACGCCTGAATGGCAAACTGGGTCTGCTTGCTCCGTGGCATTATTGGCACTGCCGCAAAGAAATGCGGCGTGGCTACCGTGTGGTGCTTTTTGGGCTGAAAGAAGAATTTCGCATGGCAGGGCTGCCCTTTTTGCTTGTCGATTTCTTGCTGCAACAGGCAGAAAAGAACCCAGAATTTCAGTGGATTGAAGGCTCATGGCTGCTTGAAGACAACACGGCCGTGTGTGATTTAATGCAAGATTTTGGCGGCAAGGTCGATAAACGCTATCGCATCTACCGCAAGGAGCTGTAGCATGGCCGATTTTTCATATTTGGGCGGCAAAAGGGTTTTGGTAACAGGCGCTACGGGCTTTGTGGGCGGGCATGTTGTGCCTGCCTTGCTCAAGGCTGGGGCAAGGGTCACCTGCTTGGTGCGGGCTTCTTCTCGTGTGGCGGCCTTGCCTGCGCAGGCGCACCGTGTCACCGCCAATTTGCACACAGGCGAGGGGCTAGGCGAGGCTCTGCTGGGGCAGGAAGCCGTGGTGCACATGGCCGCCCTGCTTTTTGGCGCATCGTGGCAAAGCTACCTTGCCGCCAATGCCCTTGCAGCCAATACCTTGGGCAAAGCCTTGGCAGCGCACCCCACCGTGCAGCGCCTTGTGCTGGTTTCCAGCCTTGCCGCCACGGGTGCCTGCGCCAGCAGCCCCGGTGCGCAAGACAATGCCGCCCCAGCCCCTGTGTCTGCCTATGGCTGGTCTAAATTTATGGCAGAGCAGGTTTTTGCCCGCTATGTGGGCGACCGCATGGTCACCCTGCGCCCGCCCATTATTTATGGCTCTGGTGATAAAGGCCTGCTGCCCTGTTTTCAGGCAGCGCAAAAAGGGCTGACCGTCACCCCGGGGCTGTGCCGCCCCTTTCCTGTTTCAGCCATTCATGCGCAGGATATGGCACAGGCCGTTATGCTCTGCCTCAAGCCCGAAGCTCACGGCGTCTATCACATCAATGACGGGCGCGAATATGACATGCGCACCCTAAACCAAGCTATGGCCAAGGTCTTGGGGCGCACAGCGCGCAACCTTTCCTTGCCATTGCCGCTTATGGCTTTGACGGCGGGCGTATCCAGCCTTATATATATTCTTTTGCACAAGTATATGCGCCGTGCGCCCTCGTGGAATTGGGATAAATTTCGTGAGGCAAGGCAAGTGGGCTGGCTGTGCGATGGCAGCCGCATATGCGCAGAGCTGGGCTTTTGCCCGCAAATATCCTTGGAACAAGGCATGGCCGAAGCTGTGGCAGGCTACCGCCGCGCGGGCTGGCTGTAACAGCGCGCCCTTAGAGCTGCTTCACTTTGCAATACGTTACTTAATACCAAGCAAAGCCCACCTGCGCCTATCTTGTGGCAAACAGTTGCAGGCACAGCCTTGCAGGGCAAATACATGTTCAATGCGCATCTGCATTTAGCGCGGCAGTATTATTTTTAAAGGACAGTGCGTGAAGATTACTATACAAGAACTTTCTAAAGCCTTTGGCGGGCGCGATATTTTTAATGGCTTTTCGCTTGAGGTGGATTCTGGCGTGCGCTTGTGCGTGTGCGGGCCCAATGGTACAGGTAAATCTACCCTGCTGCGCATGCTGGCAGGGGTGGAAAGCCCCGATGGGGGGCGCGTGCTTGTGCCCAAGGGCTGCCGCTTGGGCTTTGTCGAGCAGGAATTAGACGATGCCGCGCTGGATACGCCCCTGCTCACCTTTGTGCAGGACGTGCTGCACGACTGGAATGACTTCTGGCAAGAATGGGAAGAAGCTGCCCATGCTGGCGACCAAAGCAAGCTCACCGCCCTGATGCACAGGCAGGCCGAGCTGGAAGCTATCTATGGCTATAACCCAGAGCAGCGCGCCAAAACCGTGCTTTCTGGCTTGGGCTTTTCAGAGCGCAAATGGATGCGCACGCTGCGGCAGCTTTCGGGCGGCTGGCGGGAACGCGCTAAGCTGGCTCGGGTGCTGACTGCTGGGGCTGACGTGCTCTTGCTTGACGAACCTACCAACCACCTTGACATTGAAGCCGTAGAATGGCTGGAAGATTTTTTGCTTGCTTTTCAGGGCGCACTGGTTTTTGTGGCGCATGACCGCGTTTTTATGGATAAAATCGGCACGCATATTTTATATTTGGGGCTTTCCAAGCCTGTGTGCCGCAAGGCCACCTATTCGCAATTTCTCGATTTGCAAGAAGAATATGAAGCCCAGCGCGAACGCGAAGCAAAGTCGCTGCAAGAAGAATTAGCCCATAAAATGGCCTTTGTAGAGCGCTTTAGGGCAAAAGCCACTAAGGCGCGGCAGGCAGGCTCGCGCCTAAAAATGGCAAAAAAGTTAGAAAAAGAACTGGAAGGCTACCGCCCCGAGGCCAAGCGCAAAGATTTGGCCTTTAAATGGCCAGAGCCAGCCCGCACAGAAAAAACCGTCCTCTCTGCTGTGGACGTGAGCTTTCATTTTCCAGACGGCGGCAGCATGTGGCCTGCGCTTTCATTTAATTTATTCCGAGGGCAGCGTGTTGCGCTTGTGGGGCCTAATGGCTGCGGCAAATCCACTTTGCTGAAAGTGCTGGCAGGGCGCTTGGAAAAATCGGGCGGGGCAGTGCAAATGGGCTCGCTGGTGCGCATGGGCTTTTTCAGCCAGCATCAACTGGAAACGCTGCGTGCCGATGGCACGGTGCTGGGCGAAATTCGCCGCCTTTCCGACCCGCACACTTCTGAAGAAGAACTCATGAGCGTGCTGGGGCTATTTCTGCTGGGGCAGAATTACTTTGATCGCGCCGTATCCAGCCTGTCTGGTGGCGAAAAAAGCCGCCTTGTGCTGGCCACGCTCTTTTTGGCGCGTTGTAACTTTTTAGTGCTTGACGAGCCCACCAACCATTTGGATTTGGAAAGCCGCGAGGCACTTATTACGGCTTTGGAAAGTTTTGAAGGCACGCTGCTTATGGTGGCGCATGACCGCTGGCTGCTCTCCAGCGTGGGGGCTGAGGTGTGGGCGCTTTCGCACAAGGGCATTACTGTCTACCCCGAAGGCTTTGAACGCTATGACGTGGTGCGCAGGGCGCAAATTGCCGCAGGCAAGCCCCTGCAAGCCGATGACGAAGCTCTGCCCAAAGAAAAGCCAGCCCTTTCCCGTGATGAGCTGAAAAAGCTCAAACGCGAACAGGCCGAGCAGCGCAATTTAGTGTATAAAAAGCTCAAGCCACTGCAAGATGCCTATACTCAAGCCGAGGCCAGCCTTGAAGCTGCCATGAATGAACAGGCCAGCGTAGAGGAGCAACTTGCCGACCCCAGCGTGTATGCAGACAATACCCGCGCTACGGCTTTGCTGAAGCGCTTTGGCGAGCTCAAAACCGAAACCGAAACTATTATGGAAAATATGGCCGTGCTGGAAGAAGATATTGCCGCTTTGGAAAAGCAGCGCGCCGCTTTAAGCACAGCAGAATAACAGGGCTGTGCGTGAAAAGAACATTTTACACTTGAGGGTATCTCTATGAAATACATTGATGTTGTTGCTGGTATCTTGTGGCGCGATGGTGAATATTTGGCCGAATGCCGCCCACAGGGCAAGGCCATGGCAGGCAAATGGGGCTTTCCCGGCGGGAAGATTGAAGCTGGCGAAGTGCCCGAAGCTGCCCTGCGCCGTGAGCTGGAAGAAGAACTGGGCATCAGCGTGGTGCATTGCTCTTTTTGGAAAAAAATTGAGCATGTGTATACTGAAGAAGGCTCATTGCATGTAACGCTGCATTTCTTCCATGTGGATGAATTTGTTGGCGAGCCCACCCATAACGACGGCCAAGAGCTGCGCTGGGGCAAACCAGCAGACTTCCTTGACCTGCCCTTTATGGAGGCAGACCGCCCCTTGGTGCGCGAGCTGGCACAATAGAGCAATGTTGTCTTGAAATTGCTCTGGCAAATACAGGAGCAAATGCCTGCCATAAAGGCATAAGCACAATTTATTTAACTGGTACATGCCGAAATAAGCGTGTTTTTCCCACCCTTTTTAGGGCAACAAAAAGCGCCATCACGAAAAACCTCGTGGTGGCGCTTTGTATATCTTTTTCTTGCTGCACGGCTGTGAATGGACAGGGCACACAGCGCAAAAGCAGCGTGCAGGCTTTGTGCTTTTATAATTCTTTAGTAAGTGCCTCAACCAGTGCGGGTATGGTGTAGTCCTGCGGCTGAATATGGCAGGGCAAGCCATGCTGCGCCAAAGTCTGCGCGGTAACAGGCCCAATAGCGGCCAATTTCACTTCGGGATGCGCTTTTAAGGTTTCGGCAGGAATAAGGCTGAGGAAATTTTCCACAGTAGAGGACGAGCCAAACGTCACGCAAGACAAGGTGCCAGCAGCAAGGTGCTTGAGCACTTCGTCTTTACGGCTGGCGCAGGGCTTGGTTTCATAGGCGGGCACAACGTCCACCAGCGCCCCAGCCTCACGCAATTTTTCGGGCAGCACCTCACGCGCCACCTTGGCGCGGGGCTGCAACACGCGCGTGCCAGCCTTCACCCCACGTTGCAGCAGGCCTTCCAGCACGCCTTCAGCAATATATTTTTCAGGAATAAAATCGGGCTCTATGCCGCGGCTGCGCAAAGCCTCTGCCGTGGCAGGGCCAATGGCCGCCACCTTGGCAGCGCACAGGGCGCGGCTGTCTTTGCCACTGGCGGCAAGGCGCTTCCAAAAATATTTTACGCCATTGACTGAAGTGAAAATAAGCCATTCATACGAAGCCAAGCCCTGAATGGCGGCATCCAGAATGCTGTATTCTGCCATGGGCTCAATGGTGATGGTGGGGCATTGAATAACCTCTGCCCCAAGCTCAGTCAGCATAGCGGCCAGCCCGCTGGCCTGTTCGCGCGCGCGGGTAACCACAACACTTTTGCCCAGCAGGGGCTTATGCTCAAACCAGTTCAAGCGCTCATGTAAAGAGCACACATGCCCCACAACAATGACAGAGGGGTTGGTAAAGCCCGAATCTACCGCCGCCTGCGGCAATTCGCCCAAGGTAGCCACAAGGCTTTTGTGGCGCGTGGTTGTGCCCCAGTGCACCAAGGCCGCAGGGGTGGCAGGGTCTAAACCCGCAGCAATGAGGTTTTCGGCAATAAGGGGCAAGTTTTTCATGCCCATAACAAAAACCAGCGTGGAGGCCGAGCGCGCCAAAGCAGACCAGTTGTGCACAGAATCGGGCTTGGTGGGGTCTTCATGCCCTGTAATAATGGTGACAGAAGAAGAAAAAGAACGGTGCGTTAGCGGAATGCCCGCATAGGCAGGGCCGCCAATAGTGCTGGAAATGCCGGGCACTTCTTCAAAGGGCACGCCTGCATCAAGCAATTCCTCGGCTTCTTCACCGCCGCGCCCAAAAATATAGGGGTCGCCGCCCTTGAGGCGAGCTACAATTTTGCCCTCTTTGGCCTTGCGGATGATAAGGGCATTTATTTCATCTTGGGGCAAAGCATGGTTACCTGCAATTTTACCAACATAAATACATTCCGCCTCGGGGCGGGCATGGGCAAGCAGGGCGTCATTGGCAAGGGCATCATAGACAATAACATCAGCCTTATGCAGGCATTCCTTACCTTTGATGGTGAGCAGCCCGGGGTCACCAGGGCCTGCGCCGATAAGATACACTTTCATGCTACACTCCCGTGCGCGCCAGCTCTATGAGGGTGCGCGTGCCATAGCCCACCGCGCCCACAGGGCTGAGGGCTGTTTTTTTAAAGACCCAGTCGGTGCCTGCAATATCCAAATGTGCCCAGCGCACTGTTGCTTCCACAAAGTATTTCAAGAATAAGGCGGCATGAATAGCCCCGCCTTCGCGCGGCCCCATGTGGGCAATGTCGGCCACGTCACTTTTCAAATTTTCTTCATAGCCCTGCCACAGGGGCAATTGCCAGAAATTTTCACCCACGGCAGCCCCGCGTGAAAGAATGGCATGGGCAAGGGCGGCATCATCTGTAAACAGGCCTGCCACTTCCTGCCCCAGCGCCACCATGCACGCCCCTGTAAGCGTGGCAATGTCCACAATCACCGCTGGCTGAAATGTTTTTTCAGCATAGGCAATGGCATCGCACAGGGCAAGGCGGCCTTCGGCATCGGTATTCAAAATTTCTACGCTTTTCCCATTGCAGGCGCGCACCACATCCCCTGGGCGCATGGCCTTGCCCCCCGGCATATTTTCTGCGCAGGGCAGCATGCCTATCACGCGGCGGGGGCATTCTTCTTCGGCAAGAGCCGTCATGGCTGCCAGCACTGCCGCTGCACCAGACATATCGCTTTTCATGGTGTGCATATTCTGCGGGGGCTTGATGCAAATACCGCCAGTATCAAAAGTAATGCCCTTGCCAATAAAGACCAGCGGGGCATCGTCTTCATGCCCTTTGGGGCAATGTTCCAGAATAATCATGCGGGCTTCGCGTGCCGAGCCTTCCCCCACGGCCAGCAGGCAGTGGCAGCCTGCTTCTTCCAGCGCGGCTTTGTCCAGCACCGTGGTGCGCAGGCCAAATTCACGCCCCCACGCGCAGGCCTGTTCAGCAAGGGCAGCGGGGTACAGTATATTGGGCGGGGTGTTGGCAAGGTCGCGGGCGCGCATAACAGCACGGGCATCACGCTCACCCTTGCGGGCGGCCTTGTGCACATCGTCGGGCACATATTCTTCATTGCAGGCCAAGGCAAGCCATTGCACATCGGGCTTTTCGTCTGCTGTCAGGCTGCGCAGAGCCGTGTAGCGGTATTGCCCCAGCAGCGCGCCGCACACACTTTCTTCCAACAAAGGAACAAAGCTGGCACTCAAGTTTTGCAGCATAGTCACAGGAATAAGGGCAGAAACAAGACCCAGCTCGCGGCAGCGTTCCACAGCCTTGGCCGCGGCCTTACGCACAGCAGCGGCATCCACAGCGCTGCGCTCGCCCAAGCCCACCGCAACCACACGCGGCACAGCAAGCGAGGGGTGGCCATGAAAAACCGCCACAGCACCGCTTGTTGCCGTAAAATCACGCACGGCAGGGGCAATAAACAGCCACGGTGCCATTTCTTCTATTTCTTTGCAGGCAGCGGCAGGGTCTTCACCTTTGCAAATAAAAAGCAGCATGGCATCGGCCTTCCACTGCGCGGGGCCATGCCCCTGAAAACGTATATCCATAATGGCTCTTCCTTCTTAGATAAGCTGCGGCGGGAGCATACACATGCCTTCGCTGGCGCTAGGGCAGTATAAGCACTTGAAGCGGTTTTGCCAAGGGCAGCGTACCAAGCACAAGAAAACGGGGCAAAGCCTTTTTGGGAGGGGCAGTACCCTCGCTCTCAATCAGAATAAACAGAAGAGACTCAATACAAGGTAAAGAATATGACTATAGTATTTAAAATTCAATTTCTAAAAAATATAGCTATACTTGGTTCTTCTTCTCTTCTTTCTCTTCTCTCCAAAAGTATTTGTCCCCTTCCAGTCATCAGCGCTAGAGCCCCCTTTAGCCCCTCTTGACTCCTGACAAGGCCGCCCGTATGTATTATAGTACCATCACGGAAGCACATATATGGACGACGAAAACAAAGAGGCAAAAGTAAAATATCTTGCTACATTCTGCAATAATTTGTCAGTAATAGGGCTAGGGCTTGCTTTGTGGGATAAAGAGCCCACTGCTTGGTATGTTTGGGCAGGGGCAATTACAATAGCCTATTTTGGGTACTATCTAACTTCACGAGGTATACAATGAATATACTTATGGCCTTTGCCACCTTCTGCGTTGCCGTCATTGCTTTTATTATGGGGCTGCGCGTGATAAAGGACAAGCGCGGTTAATAGAGCCCTGTACTATAGCGCTAGTTCTACAAAAGAAAACCCCCTGACCTTTGTAAGGGTCAAGGGGTTTTTAATTTTTGTGCTGCATCTGTGCTATGCGTTCGGAAGCAAATTAGTAAAAATGCTCGTCTTCCTTGAGCTTCTCGTGTGTATAAAAAAAGACAAGGCGTTCATACCTCAATGTATACACAGTTTGTATACCATTTCAAGTATAAACGCCTTAAATTCTTGAATATGTCCTATTAAAAGGGCATAGAAATAGCTGGAGGGGGGAATACAAACCTTGTATATAACATTATGTTTTTATTGTATTTATAAAATATAAAAAAACAAAATACCAACAAAAATACCAACAAATCTTAACGATACCCCCCCTTAGAACATTTTCGTAGCACTACGAAAATGTTACCGCTGCACGCCCATACAAGGAAGGAGAAACTACACACTATGCTTATTCTGCACTCATGGCGCTCTATTGCTGATACGTTCGGCGTGACGCAGGCAGAGGCGAAGGCTTGGGCGACGGCGGGCGCACCTATTTTGTTCCTTGGCTCTCGTGGTGTTGCCGTGACCGAAGCGGGCGAGCTCTGGGCTTGGTTAAAGCAATATTATGCCCCGCCCTCATATAGCCCAGAAAAGCCCCTGCAAGAGAGGATAGCAGGGAACACGAAAAGGGGGAAGGCTAAGCCCCCCGCGTTGCTTACATGGGGAAGCGTGACGGAAATAAAGGAGGCTATACGGCAAGAGAAGGTATGACAATCACCCCCCGCCACATAGCCCCCAAGCCCTGCCCCTTTTTTTGTGGTTGCAGGCTGCCACTACCCCGCAACTTCTTTAGTGCCACGTCCACCGTGACAGCCTGTGACAATTTATCACCAAACCCAGCTTTTTAATATGAAACTGAATTTTTCTGAACACAACTTTTATTGACCACCCACGGCAGAAAAAACTAACAAATACTTACACCCTCCCCCTCTTCGTCATGCGCCTTAGCAATGGCCTTCCAGCGCTTCCTTGCCCCCTCCAAATACTGCCGAAGGAACGACCAGCAAACATACTCCGCCGCCGCGCGGCTTCCTGCAAAAAGGAAGGGAACACGATAGCGCGCCATAAAGGCTGCCACACTCTGGCAGGCACTATGCGGCTTGAGCTGGCTTCTGTAGTTACCTTGTGCCAAATCAAGCTAAGAGCCTTCACAGACCACACAGAAGGCGTCCAGCGCTGCCCCTCTCTGCAATTCCCGCTCAAACCTATCCCTTTCCCTACCAAGGCACAAAACAAGGTCTGGCAGGCTTTTACGTTCCACGGCTATATGGTCTTCCAGCCCTGCAAGGGAATAATCACCTATGGACAGTGTTCCCACAGCTTTTTCCACACCGTACTTTTCATTGTGAAAAGCGAAGGGGCTTTGCTCCCGACTGTCAATAATCACGCGCATGGTGTCCCCTTCTTTATAGAATTCATACTATGAGCACCGCATTTTGTGCATTTCAAGTAACGGCGTATTTCGTTCTGAACGGTATGCGTTCTTATGACAACAATTTGCCCGCCGCATTTACGGCATGGTGTCGCTTCAAAAGTTGGCCGTCCGCGCTGGTTCTTTCTCGTTGAGTCGGAAATTAGCCGACAGATAACAATCTTACCAATAAACACTTCGGCAAGTTCTTTGGCATTATTAAAAATTCTTTCACGGCAGTAAAGGCGGCCGTCAACATGGGTCGCAAGAGTCACCCCCTGAATGGGCTGAATGTCCGCAATTTTTTTCATTATAGGGGCAAGCATGTTATTTGCATCTGTCATTAAAACGAACCTCCATTCATTACTCGGCAGGGAAGAGGGTAAGCCCCCCGCCAGCAATACGCATAACGGTAGCCCTTATTCATCGGGTTGTTTTTTATTTTGTGCAGACGGCTCAATTTTGAGCCGTCCGAAACCATCATTGCTAATTCAATGATTGTGTTCGTATTCAACGACTTGAAAGTTCAAGGCGTAAATTCAACCAGCTGAAAGTTGAGCCCGTTATATGAGCTGGGCTCAACCTTTAGCTCAGTTACCAACATACCCTGCCCATACCATATTGCTTAAAGCCTACCCTCTTGGATAGGGTATGCGCCCCAAGCTCCGCTGCCAGCTCTTTACTGATTGCCGCCCAACGGTCATATATCCACAAGCTGATTGTTGCCCTTGTCTCATTCGTGAACGGCTGGTCATGATGCACCACCAGCCCCACACCAGCCAAAGGCACAACCCACAAACCCGCCGCCGCCAATTTGGTTGTGAGGGGCTGTGTGTTATGCTGGGCAATACTGGCATTGCTTAACGATGCTTGCGGCATACTCGTAGCATGCTCTGGGGCAATACTAGTTTTCTCTAGCAGTTTGCTAGCCTGTGCTTGCGGCATAGGGTCATGTTGCTTTGCTGGCTTCTTATCGACCGATAACGAAGCGTTAAGCGGCAGCTCTGCATTGGTTACGCCCCCGCTATGCTCTGCCTTGTCCTTTTCGTTGCCCGTGCATGGCGTTTCGCTGTGCCTTGTCCTAAAGAATGTCGTCATGCTCTTTTGCCTGTTTTGAAATATTTACTTTACATTTGCCATTTTCAACTGTGCTTTGTGTACTGTGTGTACTTTGCGCCCGCTAGCCCTACAGCCCCAATGCTTTTCCAAAGCACACTTGCCCAAAACCTAACTGTGCTTTGGAAAATAACTGTGCTTTGAAGTGTGCTTTCGGCCGCGCTGCCTTTTTGCCCCAAAGCACACTTACCCAAAAAACAACTGTGCTTTGTGTGCTTTGAAATATGCCAACTGTGCTTTATTAAACCCGCATGGCTGTAGGCTTTCAGCCGATAAAGTACACAAAGTACACAAAGCACAGTTGTTTTTCATAATTGTATTAGTAATTTTCTCCCCCATCGTGAGGGGTGATAATATAGCAAGACGTCTGTACGTCACGAATAACAGGCCGAGACACATACCTGCCCTTGCTTCCTTGGTACAGCCACCCAGCTTGAGCCAGCACACGGCAGGCTTGTTTTACCGTGAAGCCCCGCAGCACTTCGGTCTTGAACGCTTCGGGCAGTATCATATATTCCGTGATGCCGTTGTTCTTACGTCTGTAGCCAACGCGGTTAATGACGCGCTGCTCTGCGTTACTGTCCAAATCCTCAAAGCGGCTTACCCCGTGCATCTCAATAAAGAGCCGTACAGCAGCCATAATTGCCGTATCTTCGGAAGCCCCAGCACCGCCCCGCTCTGCCAGCCATTCCTTGAATAGACGCTGTATTGTTGCCTCTGGGGTGAAAGAGGCAGGAAGGATGCCCGCGTTCTGGGCATATTCCCCCGCTACCATGCACAGGGCAAAACGCATGGCAACACGCCGTACCTGCCCGTCTGCATCGGCAGGACATAAATCATTCACAATACTGCGCAGCTCGACCAGAATGCCCTTAGCAAGGCTGCCGTCATCGGTTGTCATAGCCTGCACCAGTGCACGGCCAGCATGCCCATAGTTCGCCTCTGCCAATTCCTTAATCTTGATAGCATAGCTTGAAGCGTCCTTTATGCCGTTCAAGGTGTCAAAGCTGCGCATCCCTTGCCCTGCATCCATGATTATGTCCACAAGCCGCACCTCTTGCCCTGCCTTCACGCGCTGGCCAATCTCGGCAAGGCGTTCGGCAAGACCAGCTTCCCCAGAAGAAAGAAACATCAGCCGCCAGCTTTGTAGCTTTCTGGTATCGCCGTTCTTATTAGCGCGGGCTTTCCCAGTGCCGTTTGCCAACATGTATGACGCCTCACTTACCACACGGGCAGGGGCTTGACTTATTTCATCAAGGATAAGCAGCGCATCATTGTGCAGAGCTGCCAGACCTTCCAAGGCGTTGTCGGTTGTGCGCCAATTCCGCACATAGCCTTTCCCTCCCCACACCGAAGCCGCCAGCCGCAAGGCCGTACTTTTGCCAGAAGAGGAAAGCCCTACCAAGTTAAAGCCGCCCGACTCCATGCCAGATATACAAAGGAATGCCCCAGCAAGCGCAACATACAAGGCAAATTCCAGGCGGCTATTTCCTGCCACCAATGCGGCAAGCTTCTGCCATTGCTCCATCGTGCCGCTTACCTTGTATATGTTATCTACACTGGAGGATTGCAGCACAATTTTACCAGCTTGTGCTCCAAAGACGGCATCAGGCAGTACAAAAGACGTATCATGCCACCCCGTAGTACTCACACAGCGCACACGCCCCACAGGGCGTACATCAGCAAGGAATTGAGAAAGTTTATTCCTGAATGCAGGAATGCCTAAAAAGCCACTATCAACAAGAATGCCAAACCATTCGGCACGAAGTTCATTCAGCAGCCTTAGGGGCATTGCCCATTGGTGCACCTTATTATTGGGGTCGCGCCATTCAAGCAAAAGCCCCCACGAACTGCCCTCAGCATCAAAGGTAAAGCCAAGTATTGTAAGCGGCGGTGCTATTCGTATGTGCTCATCTTCACCGCTCTTGTTTGTCTTAACCCAGTAAATACCAGCATCTTTTCCTTTTTCGACCATATAAAAACCCTTGGGCATGGGGCAGCCAGCATCAATATTGCGGGCAGCCTCAATAACCGCCGCCACTGCATCGAGCCCGCGCCATTGGTGCAGGTCATTAAAGTCTGTTGGCTTACCCTCATGGGCAGGGCATAAGGCTAGCTTTGCGCCAACCTCTCTTGCCGCGCTGGTGGCTTTCTCTATGCCAATGTTATAGGGCTCGCCATTGGGCTTTTTGCCTTCTGCATCATTATCAGCGCACAGCACAATCTCACGCGCTGGGTATTGTTCTCGCGCTATTCGCGCCACGGGCAGCATATTACCGCAGTTAAAGGCCACCAGCACAGCAAAGCCTGTTGCCTCATGTAAAGACAGTGCCGTTGCTATACCTTCGGCAATAAGCAGCGTTCCCTCCTTGCTACCGTCACGGGCAGGAATGGGGAAAAAGCCGCCAGCAATCTTTCCCTTGGGCAGAAAGAGCTTTGCGCCGTTTGGCTGAATATACTGTAAGGACTGGGCAAGCCCTTGTATGTTGTGCACAGGAACAACAAGCACGGCATTGTCCCCCTTGCCCAATATGCGTAGCCCCTCCACACTGTGAACACCCTTGCGGCAAAGGTAGGCATGGCTATTATCCGCAGCGGTGGTCTTGGCATACATGGCTTGCGCCTGCTCTGCCGCCTGTGCCCATGCTGTGGACTGTTCTGCTTCCCTCTCTCGCTTGCGGGCTGCTATGGCTTCCTGTTCTGCCTTGCGCTCTTTGGTGGAAAGCGTTGCGGTATCATAAAGCTTGCTGCTTGCTATTTCGCCAGTGTTGTAGTTCTGCCACCAGAGCGTTGGCCACGCATCGGCATGGAATATGTAGCGGCCATTCTGGGAGCGCGGCTTTTCTGTTGTGCCGCAATAGTGCAAAGTGCCGTCCGCCTCCACAGCATCCAACATAAGGCCATGCGCCTTGAGCGTTTCAAGAGCGGCGGCAAGGGTATTGTCACTCATGCTCACCCCCCTTGGGCTCAGGCAGCACCAGCTCACCACGGGCAATACGTAGCTTGTCGTGCAGCATGTCAAACACAAGCCCCAAGCCCACAACAGACTCATCGGTTATTGAGCTACCACCATTACCCATACAAAGATCAACAACGCTGTCTTGTAAGAACAAGGCTATGCAGTGGGCTTCGTACAATGCGCTTGAGGGGCTGTTGTCACTAAAGGAACGCAGGGAATTGTTTTTCATTACGCCACCCCCTTTGACCGCAGGGCGGGCAAGAGTTGGCGCAAGGCGATAAAGAATACTGAACGCGGCAGGCAAAGCAAAACACGCTGCCCATTCAGCAGGACACGGCAAGAAATAAGACCAGTGGGGGAAGGAAGGGAAGACATAATAACCTCTGTGAATTTGGGGATTGAGCACAAAAAAAGACGGAACAACGCTCCCCAGCCCACAGAAGGCTGCCTAGTTCTCACGAATACTAGGACGTTGTCCCGCCAATGTATAACCACGCTTACAAGGCTTGCCTGTAGCGTATTGGTGGCAGAATAAAAAAAGACCGCTTTTTGTGCCAGCTTGGGGCGGGCAAAGGCAAGGGCTATGCCTTCTGTGGATTTGGGAAACCTAGAATGCCCCAAGCCCTGCCCCTTCGTCAAGTACGAAAAGAGACCACGGCAGACCACAGCAGGCAGTTTTATAGGCAAAAGAGCGCTAGCCATGCACCACCTCCACAGTGTAGCCGCAACAAAACAGCGGCATGGTGGCGGCGGTCAATACTTCACCAGTCCAGCGGCATACATTCTTGCCGTGCTGGCTTCTCTTGGGAATAAATAGGGCGCAGCGTGGGCAGAGGACTTGCACGGCAGGGGAAGGCAGGCTATATTCTTTCTGTCTGAATGACCGCCCATGCTGTGTATGCAGGGTATATTTTCTGAGCCCCCAGCACTCTTTACCTGTGCAGGGGGCTTCTTTTGGGTTCGGCATGGCTTATGCCTCCCCTGCCGTGGTAAGAAAGCGTTCAATGTCTTCCTTGAGCCACACAGTACAGCGCGAAGACAGCCGCCGCCCCGCTGGCAACTTACCCAGCGACACCCAGCGCCAAAAGGTTGATTTGGCAATACCAAGGAACTTAGCCGCGTCATTGGCACGGAGTGCGCCGCTTGTGGATAAAGAGAGATTGTCTTGCATGAAAAAAGCCTCCAAAATATTTTCTTGGAGGCTAACGTACTCAGTTGTATGCGAAAAAAAACGGGGGAAACTATAAACTCTTTTCAGGGAAAAACGCCTAAAATTATAAACAGTCTGGAATAATTACCTTTTATGCGTGAAAAAATGTGCAGCTATGGCGTAGCATTCCAGTGCTCTATGAAAAAAAATATAAACAGAAAGAATATCAGACTGTTAAGCATTTTTTTTGGGTCGCCCTGCACCTTTCTTGTATTTATCGGGCAGAGCCTTCCACGCTATTTCATCGGCAATAGTATGCGTGTTGTTGCGTTCCGCAGCCTGCCTTATAGTATTCCTGAACTCCTCTCTGGTGACATTTTCGCTCCCTGCCGTGATAGTCTGCACCAGTGCAGCACAGCCCGCTTGCATAGACCGCTTCCACAATTCTTGATTGACGGTAACAGTTGTCCCGCCTTCCTGCTCTGTGCTCTGTTCCTGTGTCTCTTCTATACGATCCATACATGCGCAGGGTGTCGCGCTACAATCTTCCTCATCTACCTCTATGTCTACCTTCTCATACAAAAAATCAGGCCGATGCCGTTCTATATCTTCAATGTTAGAAAGGAGAAAAAGGCAATCTCTATCGTCTTCTATGTATTCGCGGTCGTAATCTCTATTTGTTGGAATCCTTGACGGCTGTAACCAATGCTGTATAGACCTATTAGACAAGCGTAAAGATTTTTCCTTACTATAAGGTGTGTGATTCATAGACATCGTTTCAATTTTCCAATACCCTTCCCTTATGGAAAAAGAAGTTCGACAACGCCTTCAGTGGGTCAATCTGTATGAGGAATCCAGAAACGCTGGACTTGTTTGTCGGCGA
>JAQVCS010000022.1 GCA_028689675.1 Desulfovibrionaceae bacterium
GGAGGAGAGGGTACACCCGATCCCATTCCGAACTCGGAAGTTAAGCTCTCCATCGCCGATGATACTGCATAACGTCATGTGGGAAAGTAGGCCGCTGTCAACGATTGCTCCAAAGCCCCTTGCTGCTACTAGCGCAAGGGGCTTTGTCTTTTCCTTCCCACTTCCTTCCTCTCCCTTGCTTACCCTTGCTTACCCCTCCATTTCCGCTGCGTGCCCAGAGCCCGTCAGGCTGATTTACGCAAACCCGTCTTTTGCGGCCTGACTGCGTCAAAGTTGATTTTTTAATGCTCACGTACTTGAGTACGCTGCGCTTAAAAAACCAATTTTTCCTTGTCAGGCCACAAAAATGCGTATTTTGCAAATTCGCCCAACACCTCCACTTCGCCTTCGCAACGCTGCGGCGAGTCTAAGGAAGGCAACTACACAACCCGCTTCTGATCATGGCCGTAGAAAGACAAGAAAGACCGAACCGGTAGGGGCATTCCTTGTTCACGGTGCGGCAACGTTGAAGACTGTTAATGAACTGGTCGTTTTGAGCACGCCTACTAAAGGCATAGGCTGATTTATGCAAACCCGTCTTTTGCGGCCTGACTGCGTCAAAATCGTTTTTTTAATGCTCACGTACTTGAGTACGCTGCGCTTAAAAACCCAATTTTTCCTTGTCAGGCCTTAAAAAAACG
This sequence comes from Desulfovibrionaceae bacterium, assembly GCA_028689675.1. Lineage (GTDB taxonomy): Bacteria > Desulfobacterota > Desulfovibrionia > Desulfovibrionales > Desulfovibrionaceae > JAQVCS01. The sequence continues at coordinate 681 of JAQVCS010000022.1, forward strand.
TATTTTGCAAATTCGCCCAACACCTCCCTTCGCCTCCGCAACGCTGCGGCGAGTCTAAGGAAGGCAACTACACAACCCACTTCTGATCACAACCGCTGAAAGATAAGAAAGACTGTGCCTCTAGGGGGATTCCTTGTTCACGGTGCGTAATGTTGAAGACTGTTAATGCACTAGCCGTTTTGATCACGCCTGCGATAGACAGGGAATGCCCTATAAGGACTCGTCATTTTTGGTATGGTGGAGGTCAAGTGGTGAACTTCAACGTAAAAAGTAATTTGAGTTTTGGCTGAAACGGACTTTGACCAGAGCGGAAGCGGGATCTGGCATTACGCGTCGCGGAGGGAGATCACCTGAGCGAGCGCAGCGAGTGAGGGAAGCTCCCGTAGCACAAGACGCGTGCCCTCGCTACGCTAGGGAATTTGAATGCCCCTCTTAGGGGGTGCTTCGGGGGGGGGGATGCAAGGGAGCAAAAGGGGCGCAGAGCCCCGGTGGAGTGTTGGCAACGTCAACACGACCGGAAATCAGGAGTAGGTCGCGGCTTTGCCGCGCCGTAAGCGACTGATTTTCGTGCCTTACCGCCCGGCGGCAGCGCCGCCGATGGCGGCCCAAAGCCCGTAAAACGGGATTTGGCATCAGGATGAAGGGGGCGTAGCCCCATAACCGGCCCCACCTTGCCGCGCGACGCGCAGGCGTCCCAACTTCGCCGGACGGCGAAACATCGCTCCCGTAGGGAAGAAATAATAAAATGTGCTGTTCAAGCCGTGGAGGCAAAAAACCGCACCCGCAGGGCAGAAAAATTTGAGGCATTATCCCCTCGCAGGTGAGGCGAAAACCCCTCCCGTAGGGCAACAAAAAAATCAAATATTCATGCCACCCAATGAGGCAAAATAAAACGCCGCGCTGCCGCAAGCCTCCCACTCTAGGCAGACCGCATTTCCCGCATCACGTCAGCAGGGCTTTCGCCAAAATAACGCTTAAATTCCCTGCTGAACTGCGAAGGGCTCTCGTACCCCACCTCGCTCGCGGCCAGATTTGCCCGCATTTTGCGCTGCACGATGAGGTCACGGGCTTTTGTCAGTCGAATTTTTTTAAGGTATTGCAGAGGTGAGTCAGCTGTAATGTCCTTAAAAGCCTTGTGAAAGGCAGAAGTGCTCATATGGGCAGAAACAGCAAGCTGTTTAATATCAAATTTATCCTGATAGCTGCGCTCCATAAGGCTAATGACGTTCATAACCTGAGCCATTGTTCCGTTGCCTCTTGCGGCAGAGAGCAGCACCGGGGCCTGACTGCCGCACAGCGCCCGGTAATGAATTTCGCGCAAGTACGCGGGCCCAAGAATGCGGGCATCCTGCTCTGATCGGTGGGCCTTGAGCAGTCTGATTGTGGCATCTTTCATCTCATCATCCATAGCAGACGGCCCGATTGCCAGTTGCAAATCACTGACAGAATGCGACTGCATGCCTGCATGAAGGTCAACCTGACTGATCAAATCGTTGAGCTGGGCCAAATCAATGTCAATATACATGCCCAGTAGCGGTTCGTTGCCGTTGGGGAATGTTTCGCACTCAAAGGGCATGGAAATGGGTGTAACCAGATAGTTACCAGCATCGTAACGAAAGGTCTTGCCGCCCAGATGGCCAAGCTTGTAGCCGGAAGCAACAATGCAGATACCCGGTGTGTAGAGCAGAGGTTTGCGTCGGGTCTGCTTTGTATTTCTAAAAAAACGGACGCCCTTGATCGGTGAGTTCACCGAACCTCCGTCAAATGTTGCGAGTTCTTCCAGCAGTTCGGCCATCTCAGTCATTGGCAAATCCTTCTAAACTGTTGTCTCTGTCAGTGTTGCAAGCGGAGTTTTGTTAATGAGACAGTACACGTTGCATTGAGCAATGGCCGGAAAATACCGGCCATTGCTCAATGCATTATTTTACGACAATAAGTTCATACTCACGCGTGCCGAGCCCGATTTTTTCGGCGTGCTCAAGGCATGAGCGCCATTCTGATTCGGGGCGCGAGTTTTTGAAGTGGTCGTGGTGATCCACAAAATTCTTCTTGCTCAAATTTTCGGCCAACTGGCTACCCGGCAGGGGTTTTGCCTTCATGCAGGCATCCACGCAGGCCTGATCAAGGGCCAAGGGGTCAAACGATGCAAACATGCCGATGTTGGGCAAAATGGGCACATCGTTTTCGCCATGGCAGTCGCAATTGGGCGAAACATCTACAATCAGCGAAATGTGGAAGTGGGGGCGGTCTTGCACAACGGCCTTGGTATATTCGGCCATTTTATAGTTGAGCATTTCAAGAGCGGCGTTAAAGCCAAATGAAATGGCGTCAAAGTTACACGCGCCAAGGCAGCGGCCGCAGCCTACGCAGTTGTCGTGATTGATGACGGTTTTTTTGGTTTCTGCATTAAAGTGCAGTGCGTTGTTGGCGCACTGCTTTATACAGGCCTTGCAACCCACACACAGCTTTTCGTCAATATTGGGCTTGCCGTTGCTGTGCTGCTCTGTTTTGCCAGCGCGCGATCCGCAGCCCATACCGATGTTTTTGATTGCCCCGCCAAAGCCGGTCATTTCATGCCCTTTGAAGTGGGTGAGGCTGATGAAAACGTCTGCATCCATGACAGCGCGGCCAATCTTGGCTTCTTTAACAAATTCGCCGTCCTGAACGGGTACGAGAGCTTCGTCTGTGCCTTTGAGGCCATCGCCAATCAAAATGGGGCAGTTCACCGTAAGGGCGGTAAAGCCGTTCTGCCACGCGCATTCCAGATGCTCCAAAGCATTTTTGCGGCTGCCGGGGTACATGGTGTTGCAGTCGGTAAGAAAAGGCTTGCCCCCCAATTCTTTAACCGTATCCACAACCGCGCGGGCGTAGTTGGGGCGCAAATAGCTGATATTGCCCAGTTCGCCAAAGTGCATTTTAATGGCCACAAAGCGGCCTTTCATATCGATGTTGCCAATACCCGCTTTTTTGATCATTTTTTTGAGCTTGGTCGGTAGGCCGTCGCCAAAAGCCTTGGTGCGAAAATCAGTAAAATACACCTTTGCTTTTTCCATGGGGAATTGCCTTTGCTACTTAGCGGTAATGAGTCGTAATAATAATTTGTTGCACAATAAAATTAGGCAACAAAGTTGCGTTTGGGCTGTTCCGAAAAACAAAACAATTTTGTGTCGGTTGGTAAATATATGCTGCTGTAAAGTGCCAGCACTTGGGCATATACAGATATCCGGCATGCCGGAATGTAACTTGGTATTTCTTTACCCTTGCTTCGTGGTAGGTCGCTTGCACAATTCTCTAATTTACTTGCCTGATTCTGCAAAATTGGCAGTAACAGCCACGCAAGATGTGTTCGTGCTCACCGAGGAGGTAATTTGCTTGACTTGATATACGACCGGTCTAATATTGGGCTGTGCAGCCTAAAGTATGCATCTTCAGGCTGCAGGGAGAGATCCGTATATTTATCATCTGTCAGAGCTGCCCAGAAGCTGCATACGCTTTTAGACACAGCTCGATAGTACACTAGCAATGTTTAACTAAGCAATCGAAGAGAACCATGGAAAGAAAAAAAATTATTGTTGCCGACTACGCCAAGAATATTCTGGAAGCCCTGCCCAAGGGCATATTGCTTACCTCCAAGGCTGGCGATAGGGTCAACAGCATGACTATCGGCTGGGGTACCCTTGGCATTGAGTGGTCAACCCCCATCTTTGTGGCCTTTATACGCGAGCACCGCTTTACCCGCGAGCTGCTTGATAAAAACCCTGAATTTACCGTCAACATCCCCTTTGGCGACTTTGACAAAAAAATTCTGGGCCTTTGTGGTTCAAAATGCGGCCGCAACCTCGACAAAATCACAACGGCTGGGCTCACTCTGGTGGATTCAGAAATGGTTTCCGTGCCAGCGGTCAAAGAGCTGCCCCTTACGCTGGAATGCAAAATCGTGTACCAGCAAAAGCAGGAGCTGCCAGCCATTTTTGAAGACTACAGAACAAAATTTTACCCACAGGATGTGGACGGCTCGGCAGTGGGCGCAAACCGTGACGCGCACATTGCTTATTATGGTAAGATTGTAAACGCTTATATCATTGAATAAACAGCGTTTTACTAATTACGGCGCAACCAGCAGGAGGATCGTATGAAAGAGATATTCCATAGGGTCAGCGTGCGTAAGTTTGAAGACCGGCCCGTAGAGGATGACAAGGTTGAGCAAGTGCTGCGTGCAGCCATGGCCGCGCCCTCTGCTGGCAACCAGCAGCCTTGGGATTTTTATGTTGTTACATCCAAAGAAAAATTGCAGGCCTTGGCGCAGATAAGCCCCTACGCGGGCTGCGCAGCCCACGCGCCCATGGCCATTGTGACAGCCTATCACGAGGACGGCTGCCGTTTCCCTCAGTACGCGCAAATAGACCTTGCCATTGCCATGGAAAACCTGTGGCTTGCTGCCCAGTCACTGGGCCTCGGCGGTGTGTGGCTTGGCGTGGCCCCCGAAGAAGACAGGATGGTAATGGTGGAAAAAATTCTGTCTTTTGAGCCGGGGCAGCGCGCCTTTGCCATTTTTCCCATGGGGTACCCGGCAGAAGAAAAAGACCAGCAGGACAGGTTTAAAGTAGAGCGCATCCACTACGTAAAATAATCTGTTTACACGGTGGTTGTCGGCGCGCTGACGAGCCCGGTTTCATAAAAAACGCCCGGCTCCCTGATAATGGGGGGCCGGGCGCTGTGTTGATATGAGGTAAGGCGCTAGTGCAGCCGTTCTAGAACCGCATTGGCAAGGGCCTCGCTTGAGGCAGGGTTTTGCCCGGTGATCAGGTTGCCGTCCACCTCTACATGCGGGGCCCACATTGGGCCGCCAACAAAGTTTGCGCCTTCGCTGCGCAGGGTAGTCTCCAGCATAAAAGGCACAATTTTTTCTAGCTGAACGGCAATTTCTTCTTCATCGGTAAAGGCTGTTATGGTTTTGCCAGCTACAAGGGGAGTGCCGTCAGGTTTTTTGGCTCCCACCAGCCCGGCAGGGCCGTGGCACACGGCGGCAATAATTTTGTCGGTCTTTGCAAAGTCGAGCAAAAGGCGCTTGAGTTCAGCATCGGTGGCAAAATCCATCATTGTGCCGTGGCCACCGGGCAGAACAATGGCGTCAAAGCCGTGGGCCTGAATATCCTTGAGCGGAGCCGAATTTTTGAGCAGTTCCATTATGTCTGGCCACTTGGCCACAGATGCCTCGTCAAGGCTGGTGGGATCAAGGGGCACAGCTCCGCCTTTGGGGCTGGCAACCGTTATGGCAAGTCCAGCCTTTGCAAGAGTCAGATACGGAACCGCTATTTCTTCAAGCCAGACACCTGTTTTTTTGCCGTTGGGCAAGGAGTCGGCGCTGGTGGTAACCATCAATATGTTTTTTTGTGCGTTCATAGATATGCTCTTTGTGTATGTTGTGCATGGGTGGCGCTTTTTAGATTAATGCGCCCAAAAAATTACCCTGCTGTTAAAACTGTTGCGAACAGTATGCCGACAAACTGCTTTAGCGGTTCGGGCGAGCGCATTACCTTGGCCCGCAATATCGCGCCTTCCCAGCCGGAAAGCAGAAAACTTGCCAGTTTTTGTGCGTCAAGCCGGGGGTTGAGCGTGCCAGCCTGCTGCGCTTGGCGCAGACAGTCTGCAAAAATATTCAGCCAATCACAAAAAATTTCGTCCAGTCTGTCCCGGAACCGCTCATTCTGGTCGGCCAGCTCTTGCCCCAGATTGCCAATCAGGCAACCCTTGGAAAAGTTCTCCTGAGTGAGGTGCTCGATACTGTGCTCCAGATAATTGCGAATGCGCTCAAGCGGCTCAATGTTCTGGTCGTCAAAAAATGTGTGTAGTTTTTGGGCGTATCTTTCTGCAAAAAGGTTGATAACCTCAATGCCAAAATTTTCTTTGGAGCCAAAGTGGTGATAAAACGATCCCTTTGGTACGCCAGCTGCCTTAAGTACGGATTCAATGCCAGTAGCGTTAAATCCTGAAATAGCAACCATTTCAACGCCAGTGGCGATAATTTTATCTCGTGCGCTTTCCTTCATGGCTTATAATTAGACCGGTCGGCTAGCGCTGTCAATGTTTTTTGACAACAGGAACTGTTATTGTTTGCCATATTTCCCTCAGGTACTATGGCGCGTAGCAGTTATGCCAATGGCTGAGCTGGCTACTCGCGAATTCTTGCAAAAATGTTTTGATCCGGGGCAGCGCTACGGCACAGCAATGGTAAGGCGAACAATACACGACCGGGGCTGCCAACGTGGTGTCGGCAGCCCCGGTCGGCTAGAGTGGGTGTGTTCTTGTCTGGAGATGCTTATTGCGTGGGGTTCACCGACCCCGCAAAGGGGTAGGGGCCAGCAAATGTGGCCTGTACCGCAATTTGGCAAACATGCGAATTCCACACGCCCTTGTCAAAATGGTGCAACAGGTAGCCCGGTGTTTCCATGCGGAATGTATCGCCGCCCTCTGGTGAAAGGTCGAGGTCAATCTGCATGGATACTGCTGGCGCTGTCATGGCCACACGGTCCTGCCACATGGTCACGATGGGCCGGTGCATGTGCCCAAAACACAGGCGCAGCTGCGGGTTGTTGCTGACAATCTGCGCGAACCTGTCCACATTTTCAAAGGGCTCGTCCATGGCGCCCATGCCGGTCACAAAGGGTGGGTGGTGCATAAACAGCATGGTGGGCGTTTGCGGGCGCTTGGCCAGCTCGCGCTCAAGCCAGTTGCCGGTTTCTGCATGGCAATGGCCAGAATGTGAGCCGGGGCTCATGCTGTCCATCATAATCATGCGCATTTCCTCGTGCTCAACAGTATAGCACAGGTAGGGCGCAATATCCTGCTTGGCGGGGCACCACTGCGGCATCACCTCTTGCATGCGGTCGCGCCTGTCGTGATTGCCGGGCACGGCATACACGGGTAGGCCCAAAGGGGCCAGCTCGTCGTGCAGAATGTGGTAGGCATGCAGATCGCCGCTGTCGGCAAGATCGCCAGTAATCACAATAGCATCCGGCTTTTGCACAAGGCATTTGAGGTGTGCGACAGCCTCGTCTAGGCAGCGGCGGGTATCAACCACCCCAAACGACAGGCTGTGGTCGCCCCGCAGATGCGTGTCTGAAAGTTGCAAGATTCGCATGGTGTTAATCCTGTGTGGCTCCTGCTGCCTTGGCTGCCCTGTTGTGCCGCGCCTGAATGGTAAAGGCCGAGAAGGCACTGGTGGCAGCCGCGATAAGCACGAAGATGCAAATGTAGAAGGGATCGCCATCCTTCCACTGAATAAGTACCGTGCAGAGCCCTGGCACTATACCGGCAACCAGAAATCCGGGAAATTGGTAAACTATAGAAATGCCAGTGTAGCGAACTTTTGCGGGAAACAGGTCTGAAAACAGCGCCGCTTCAGGCCCGAATACACCCGCATAAAAGATGCTCAACGGAATTGCAATAGCCAGGCCAATCAAAAAGATACTGCCGCCGCTGTTTTGCATCAGCCAGAACGAGGGGAATACAGAGATGCCGCAGGCAAGGCTGGCAAACCCATAGATGCGGCCCCGGCCAAAGCGGTCGGCCAGACGGCCCGCAATAAGAATAAAGGGGCACATGAGCAGAGCGGCAAACATAACAGCCGTAAGGGCCTCAGTGCGCGAGGTGTGCAGTTGCTGCACAAGATAGGTGATGGAAAAGACCGCCAGCACGTTGAAAAACACGCCATCAATCCAGCGGGCACCTACGCCAAGGGCAATATTAAGGGGGTAATTTTTGCAAACGGTGACGATGGGCAGGGTTTTTTTGCGTGTTTCGCCATCGGCCTCTGCCTTGCGGAATTCTGGCGTTTCAAGAATGTGGGTACGCACATACAGGGCAATGCCAATAAGCACTACACTCACAAGAAAGGCAAAGCGCCAGCCCCATGCAAGGAACTGCTCGTTGTCCAGCAGCCACGAGAGCAGGGCCACCATGCCAGATGAAAGGCACAGACCAGTGGCCAGCCCCATCTGGGGAATACTGGCGTAAAAGGCCTTTTGGCGGTCACTGGCGTACTCGTAGGTCATAAGCACCGCGCCGCCCCATTCGCCGCCAAGGCCAAGGCCCTGACACAGGCGCAGAGCTTGCAGGATAATGGGTGCCGCAATGCCAATGGAGGCATACGTGGGCACAAGGCCTATGCCTACAGTAGCAATACCCATGATGAGCATGGTGAGGATAAGCATACGCTTGCGGCCCAGTTTGTCGCCGTAATGGCCAAAAATAAAGCCGCCAAGGGGACGCGCAAGGTAGCCAATGGCAAATGTGCTGTATGCCATGATGGTGCCAAGGTAGGGGTCTGACGTGGGGAAATAGAGTTTGTTAAAGACAATGCCCGCCACAACGCCATAAAGAAAAAAGTCGTACCATTCAATGGTAGCACCAAGCAGGCTGGCAAGAACAACCTTGCGCATTTCGCTTTTGGAAGGAACATATTTTTGCTTTGAGCTCTCGTCCATGCAGACACCCTCCGTGGGTTGTCATCATCGCCCTAGTGTGCGTGCTGTTTTTTATTAAAAAATTAAGTTAATTTTTCGCAAAACTGCGTTTATAAGTTATTATCTTAAATTTTTTTAATTGCCTCCAGTTGAAAATAATGTGGATTGGTGCTAGATATATGGACAGATAGCATGTATAAAAATTTTATGTCAATTGAATATTTATTAAATAAAAATATTCATTTGATACCAAAAGAATTGATGAAGATTATCAAGCTGGTTACCATGCGCCCTGTGTGGTGGAACCTTGATGGCTGAATAGGAGGCGTAGCGTATGACGGCAGGAACAGGCAACAGCCAGAGAACCAGGCATACTGCCGCAAAAAAGGTCACCTTGGCGCATGTTGCCAAGGCGGCAGGCGTATCGCAGGCCACGGTTTCAATGGTACTTAACGGGCGAGAAGGCGTTTCGTTTGCAGACGAAACCATTGCCGCTGTTTTTTCTGCGGCAGAGGGTTTGGGCTATCGCGGCGGGCGCAGGGCGTTTGGCGGCGCTACCATTCCCTCTGTGCTGGTGGTGGCCCCCAATGTTACTAATCCGTACTATTCCACTGTTATTCAGGCCATTCAGCAGGCTGCCGGGCTCAGGGGCTATGCCACCAGCATTTGCACAACTTACCGCAGTCTTGATAAAGAGCTTGAGGCCTTGCACCTTGCACGAAATATGGGCATGTCTGGCGTGATTTTTACCATGCTGGCGCACCCGGAAGACGTGCTTGAAAAGGCAGACCGCAAGCTGCCCATGGTGGTTATTGGTGACAGGCGGCAGGATTTGAGCGTGGATACCGTGGAGCTCAACAACTACGATGCGGGCAGCCTGATAGCCCGCCATATGCACGAGTTGGGGCATAAACATCTGGCCTATATTTCAACCACGCTGGACGAGGCAAACCCCATTCGCACCCAGCGTTTGCAGGGGCTGCGCGATACCTTTGGCCAATTGTGCCCAGAGGGCAGCGTGCAGGTAAAAAGCCGCGATATAAGCCCGGAAACAGAACTGGAAAATGTGCAGATAGAGCACCTTGTGGGGCGCGAACTGGCACGCAAGTGCTTGGATGATAATAAAATTACCGCCTTTGTAGCGGTAAACGACATGGTGGCCTACGGGGTTATTGATGCCGTGCGCGAGGGGGGCTTTTCCATACCCGGCGATTACAGTGTATGCGGATTTGACAATATTTTTCCGTCAGGCTTTGCGGGCATAAATTTGACAACTGTCGAGCACTACATGCGCGATAAAGGGCGTAATGCTCTGGAAATTTTGCATAGCAAGATCAGGGGGGCTGCCTCTGACCGCAATATTACGCGTGTGGAATACAGCCATCAGCTTATTACGCGTGCTTCCACCGCCCCGCCGCGTGTGGTTTAAAGCTGCACGGCGCAGACCCCTCACGATATTTTCTGCACGCAGCAGAGGAAAAATCCCGGCCATGCCGGGATTTTTTTTACACTGTGGATTGTGCTACCTTGTGCCAAAGATGCGCTTCTCAGGCCCGTTGCAGCCATTTGTTGAGGCTCGCCAGCATGACGGCGTCAATGGCTTCTATGCTGTGAGCGTCGTCAGTTTCGTGAATAACAGCGTGGTCTTGCCAGTACTGACGGCCTTCTTCCGGGTTGAGCGTGGTGTCGTTTTTGCCAATGACCACAAGGCGCTCAATGGGGGCCGTGCGTTTGTCGCAAAAATTTTGGTAGCTGTTGCAGATGGTCTCGGTAAAATCCCACTGGCGGCCAGAATGAAAGTAGGTGTTGCGCCCCAGAAATTGCCGTAGACTTTGGGCGGGCCGGATGGCGGGGTTGATGAGCATGCAGTTGGCAGAAAACAAGGGGGCAACCTGCGAGGTGTAAAATCCGCCAAGCGAGGAGCCCACAAATACCAGCGGCGTTGTGGCAGCCGATTTGAGCTGCTCAACCTGTTGGCACAGCAGCGCTAGGTTGTCGGCAAACAATCCTTCAGATGGGTATTCCAGTGCCATGGTATTTTCAAAAAGCGCTCTGAGTTTGCCATAGGTATTACTGGCAGGGCTTGAATTGAAGCCGTGAATATAGATGAGCATTGGTGGCTCCTGATCGTGCGGAGGTGTTGAATGTTCACTGGCCCGGCAGTGCTTCGGGCTCTGTGGTGCTGATATCTGGCGGGTTTGAGGTTTGCAGCATGTTTTCCAGGTGCGGCAACACGGCCTTTGCCAGCATTTTGTTACCCGCAGGGGCTATGTGCACGCCGTCTCTGGCGCGCAGGGTAATGGTTTTTCCGCCAGGTGCAATCAGCGAATACTGAAAATTGCCGTTGGCATCGGCCAGCGTGGGCCAAATATCGATAAAGGGCACGTTTCTGGCCTCGCAGGTTTGGCGAATGACCTCTCGGATGGCAAACACCCTTGGCCGCAAGGCGTTGGGCCCCATGATGGGGGGCGAAACCCATACGGATGCGCCGCCGTATTCTTCAATAATATTGATGAGCTCTTCAACCTTGTGCCGGTATGCCAGTTGCCATCGTGGTGAGATAAACTGGTGGCGCACACCCCCGTCTGAAACGGTCTGGTCGTCGTTTGTGCCTATGCAGATCACAACGGTTTGGGGGTGTTCAGAGCGCATAAAGGTGCGCATGGCCTTGGGCCAGTCGTAAAAGTCAGGTCGGCACAGGCCGGTAGAAGAACGGCCCGCCTGCACAAGCTTGAGGTTTTTTTTGCCTGCAAGCATTTGTGCTAGAACGGGCCCAAGTTCTTCCATTATGGAGTCGCCCGCAAACAGCACGGTTTGGGGCATGTCGAGCACAAGGCGCGGGAATTGGCGGCTGAGGGTGCGGCTGTGCAGTATAAGCAGCCCCTCAATGTCTTCATCTGGCAATGCCAGTGTTTCGGCCCGCAGAATCTGCGGTACTGCAAGCAGAGCAAGCAACAGACAGACAAGTAGTTTCATTGACTTTGCGAAAGGTTAGACTGTCTGGCGCACCGCCGCGCCGAACCAGATGGTAGGCGCAGCGCCGCCTCCCGCTACTTGCGAGCCGTATTGTAGGCGTAAGACGTAGGCAAAGAAACAATTTCCAGCGTTACCGTGGCGCTGCCCTGACGCAACATGCCGATGTTGATGGCAGCTTGGCGCGAGATGTCGATAAGGTAGCTGGGCGAGCTTGGTCCTCTGTCTGTAATCTGCACGATTGTCGACTTTTTTGTTTTTTTATTGGTGACCTTAACCAGTGTTCCAAAGGGCAAACTTCTGTGAGCGGCAGTGAGCTGCGTGCTGTCAAAAGTTTTGCCACTGGCAGTACGCTTGCCGTGTGCGCGTAAACCGTACCATGCGCTGGTTCCGGTAAACTTTTGGCCAACGGCAAACTGGTTTGTGGTTTTTTCAGTATTGCTCTTGCCCTTGCGGGTCGTTTCGCCAGCGTGCGCGGGTGCGGCTAGCAGGCTGCAACAGAGGGATAAGAGGATAAAGAGTTTTGTAACATACGGCATGAAGCCTCCTGTAAAGCACTAGCGAGAAAGCCCCTGTTCAATCTGGGGCAGAATGGCGCGAGCCAGCAGAGTGTTGCCGGCTTGAGTCACGTGAACTCCATCCTTGGTTCTCAAGGCTGTTTTTTTTCTGTTACTGTCAACAATGAACCGTTGATAGTTGCCAGCGGAATCTGCCAGCGTTTGCCACACATCTATAAACACCACGTTTCTGCGCTCGCAGGTCTGCCGAATGACTTCCTTGATCGCAAAAACTCTGGGCCGCAGGTAGTTGGGCCCCATTATGGGGGGAGAAACCCAAATGGATGTTCCGCCATTTTGAGCAATAATATCTATAATTTCTTCCACCTTGTGGGCATAGGCCTGCTCCCAGCCGGGCGAAATATAGTGGTAGCGTTTGCCCGCATCAGACACAGACTGGTCGTCGTTGGTACCTACGCAAATGACCACCAGTTTGGGGTGCAGGCTTGTCATGTATTCGCGCATGGCCTTGGGCCAGTCGTAAAAATCGGGGCGGCACAGCCCGGTGGAAGAGCGCCCGGCTTGCACTATTTTAAGGTTGCCTTGGTTTGGCAGCATACCTGCCACAACTGGCCCAAGGCCTTCCATTATGGAATCACCCGCAAAAAGCAGGGCTGGCTGGGGGGCAACGGGTGCTTCTGTCTGGCGTTCAGACTTGGTACTCTGGCCGGTACACGAAATCAGCGTGAGGCAGAGGCAAAGCAGAAAAACACATGCTGCCGCAGTGGGCAGGTTCTTTTTAACGTGATGCCTGCGGCGAACCGGCAGGAAGGGCAAACTCATAAACTTTTTCCTTCTCAAGAATGCATTTTTTGATACTGGGCACAACCTGCTCAATAATCATCAGGCTGCCCGCATACTCTACATGGTACTTGTCCGCCTTGCGGATGCGCACCATTTCCCCAGATGGGGTTTTCATAAAAACTTGGTACTGGCCGTTTTCGTCTGCCAAGGTGGGCACAGTATCCACGTATTCAATATTTCTGTTGGTACAGGCCTTGTGCTGCAATTCAGAAATAAGCGGAACCCACTTGGCATATACTTCAGACATGATCGGCAGGCCTATCCATATGGGAACAGCGTTGCCCTTGCGGGCAATATCAATCATGCTTTCTGCAATTTCGACGTATTTTTTCTTCCATTCAGCAGATGTGAATGAATACCGCCTTTCGCCATCAAAAATATTTTGCAGATCATTGGCGCCGAGAAAAAACAAAACAACATCGGGCTTGTGCTTCTGCATGAATTCTTCAAGTTTTTTCGGCCAGTTCCAGTTTGTGTTTATGCACAGCCCCGTTGAGTGCTTTGCCACAGAAATAAACTGGATGTTGGGGTCTTTGTTGTAATAATTACGCATAATTGCCAGTTCGATGTCTTCCATAAAGGAATCACCAACAAGCAGTACCTTGTAGCGGTGTGACAGGGGTTTGGCAAAAATGCTTTTGCCAGCTGTTTGCCGCTTAGTGGTCTTATTGTTCTCTGCCACGCCCTTGTCAGAAGGAGCCTTGGCGGCTTCTTCCACCGAGTTGTTGGGTGTTTTGCCAGCTTGTGCGGCAGGTGCGGAAGAGGGGGGAGTTGCGCCAGATGCTACACCAGAATTTGCGCCTGAATTTGCACCAGAACTTGCTCCAGACCCGGAGGCAGTGCTTGGGTCAATTGCTGCGGCAGGCTGCGTGCTGCCTTGGGCTGCTTGCATTGCTGCTTGGTCGGTCGCGGGCAGTGCCGTTGGGGTTTTAGCCTCTACGGCCAGTACGGGGCTGCTTGCCTTGTCTGGGGGTGCGCTCTCCTGTATTGCCGGGGAATCTTCCGGCATATTACTAACTTGTGCGGGTGAGGTTTCGGAATCTTCTGCAACCTGCACAGCCGTGTGATCGGCTACGATAACATCGTAGTTGGCAATATGTGCAACTGTAGCAGCAAGTTGCCGTGATGCAAATTCTCCACCAGTCATGCGGCTAATGCCGCTAACGATTTTGGAAAGACTTTCAAACTGCTCTTTTTCTTGCATTTCAAGTGCAATTTGGTGTCCGTTCAAAAAAGTATAGCATAAAATTGCCACAATGCACACATAAAATATATTGCTGTTATAATTGGGCTTTTTCATAGTTAAAACCTAAAGTAGATAAAGGGCAGCACCCCTTCGGGCCCCATGGCCATGATAACGCTGGCCGCCAGCCCCACGCCCACCCCTTGGGCTTGCCAAGGCAGCATTGCTTGCCAGCGCACACACAGTGCCATCACGTCCTTTCCCCATTGTTGTATGCAAATGCCTATGCCAATGGCGGCCAGCGCAAACAGCGGAAAGCCGCTGCCTTCTGCGCTGCCTTCTGCCAGTCGGCCAAGCACGGTAAGGGCCATATCAACGGAATCTGCCCTAAAAAACACCCAAAGCAGACAAACAAAGTGGAATGTCAGCAGCCACGCAAGTGCCTTGGCCCACGGTTGTTGCAGCCAGCGGCTTGGGTGCTTGCCCTGATAGGCGGCAAAGGCATGGTAGATTACCAAACCCAGCCCGTGCAGTCCCCCCCAGATTACAAAGGTCCATGCCCCGCCGTGCCACAGACCGCCAATCAGCATGGTGAGCAACAGATTGACGTAGGTTCTGGTCTTGCCTTTTCGGTTGCCGCCAAGGGCGGCTATATAGAGGTAGTCGCGCAGCCAGCTGGAAAGGCTGATGTGCCAGCGATTCCAAAAATCCTTGAGGTTGGTTGCCAGATACGGGCTGTTAAAATTGGGCGGCAGGCGATAGCCAAGCAGCCTGCCCACACCTAGAGCAAGGTCTGTGTAGCCAGAAAAATCACAAAAAATCTGGATAGCATAGCCATAAATGCCAACAGCAATGGCTGCGGAGGAATAGCTTTCTGGGGCGGCAAACACCTGCCGCACAATATGTTCTGAAAGGTAGCTTGAGAGCACAACTTTTTTGAAAAGTCCGCTCAAAATAAGCAAAAATCCCTGTTGTATCTCTGCGGAGTCTGTAATCGGGTGGTCCACCTGCTGCACAAAGTCGCTGGCCCGCATGATGGGGCCTGACATGATGGTAGGAA
Organism: Desulfovibrionaceae bacterium; assembly: GCA_028689675.1. Taxonomy (GTDB): domain Bacteria; phylum Desulfobacterota; class Desulfovibrionia; order Desulfovibrionales; family Desulfovibrionaceae; genus JAQVCS01. Next base: position 15,723 of record JAQVCS010000022.1, read on the forward strand.
AAAACGAGATATAGGCAAAAACCTCTAGCAGACTGTAGGGCTTTTTGATCTTTTCGCCTTTGTACACATCGGCAATGTACGAGATGGCCTGAAATGTAAAAAATGATATGCCAGCTATGGAGACAAAATGGCTGTTTGTCAGGCCCTTTATCATGTCAGACAGGCCCAGCATCACACCACAATCCTTTGCCATATCTACCATAAAGTCGTGGTATTTGAATATGGCGAGCAGCAGAACGCAGAAGCCCACGGACACAAAAACTGTGGGAAATCTTTTTTTAATTTTTTTGCGGGCCAGCAGCAGGCCGCTAAGGTAGGCGGTGGTAGATACGGCTACAAGTACGGCAATGCCCCACTTGCCCGTTTGGGCATAAAAAAAATAGTTGCAGATGCACAGAGCCATAAGGTGCGCTGCACGACCGCAACGCGTGTACCAACACAACACTACAACGGGCAGAAAAAACAGGACAAACTGAGTGGTAACAAAGTTCATGAGCGTTCTGACCCCTTCAGGACCTATGCTGGCGCTGTTGCCGGGTTATTTGTGCAGAATCTTGAAGCTGTGCCTGAGGGCGCTGCTGAAGTGGGGCGTGTGCTTGCTGCCCACGCAACCGGTTGCGCAACTCAGTATCCGTTATCACCTCTGTTTTTATTCAAAAAATGCAGATATTACTGCATGGGGTCAGTTGATTTTTTTGAGCGTGCCGTCTGCAATGCGAAACTTCAGGCTAACCGTTTGTGCGTCAAACGGTGACCTTTTGATATGTGAAAGCATGATGACGTCTTTTTTTATAAAGACCTTGCCGGGTGTGCATTTTTCGCAAACAAAAACTGGCGGTGTACTGCGAAATCCGCTGGCTGTGCGGTAAAGACCCCATATGTAGGTTGCCTGTGCCGCAGCACCGTGGGCCACCTGCCCCTGCACAAAGGCAAAATCTGAGGCCGCGTCTTCAAAATGGGCCATGAATTCTGGAGCAACGTAGACACAGCGCTCAATGGGCACGCCTGAATCAATACACGGAACATTCAGGCCATTGGCGCCAATATCGGCAACAAGAAATGTGGCGTGCTCTGCGCTCAGTTGCATTTTGTCAAACACGGGAGTCTGAAGGGGGGTGCTTAGGGGGGCCGGATGCGGTCGACTATTGGGGGCAGGGGCTTCTGCTGCTTTTTGGGGCGTGCCCTGATTGGCTGGCCGCACGCCTTCTATTTGCCCCCATATTTCGGGCTTGGGGCCCGCCTTGGCAAGTTTGGCAATGGGCATGGTCAGTTCTGGGTCGCCTTGCGAACGGGAGGCTATCTGACCGCACCAAAAAAATATCTGCAAGCCTTCTGAGGTTACAAGGAGCTGACTAAAATATTTTTTCTGGGGTTCAGTGCCTTCAATCAGGAATTCTTTGATGGTGGATATTTTTTTGGGAATTTCGCGTCTAGCCCATTCGGACATGAGCTTGAGTGCTACTTGTGGCTTGTCAAACATGTCTTCAAGGGACAGTTGGCGGCCATCAATGAGGCTGTAATTATAAATATTTTTTCCACAGTAAGCTTTTCCGGCACTTTCGCAAAATGTAAACTCAATTCCGATTACAGTTGAAGATGGCCGGTATATGACATAGTTGCTCGAAATGGCGCGCTCAAAGTGAAACACTTCCGAAGAATTATCAGGGGGGCCATCTCCAGCGTCTTTTTCGAAATTATCAAGATCCTTTTTTATGACTTTGAATATTTTTTTATCAATGACCTCATTGCCCGTTTCCGGGTAGTACATGGTGATTACGCCACCATCCTTGGTAACGCGATTGATAAAACGCTTCGTAATGCCGGGGTAGTCGGGCTGGTCAGTGGCACGAACAAAATCTGTTGCCCAAGCATGTGCCTGGGTAGTTGCACCGATTGTGAACCCAGCCATGCAAAAAAGAGTAAATATAACTGTATAATAGTGACGCGCCCTAATTGCACCCATGTCTTGTACCCCACTTGTCCTGACTCTGTTTCTGGTTAGTGGTATCAGAACACACGCAACTTCGGTAAAAGCAGAAAAGCATCTGGAACTGAGGCAAATGCGCAAAGTAAAATTTGATTGCAATAAATATCACAAAAGCGTGTAGAGCGCAAAGAAATAATTATTAAGACATGCAATGTATACATAAATCGTATGTCAAAGCATCGCGAGGAGGGCATTGCGGTGCTTTGGGCTCACGACCAAATAAAATATGCTAAGTAGATTGAAGTGCCGTGTCTGTAGTAAATTTGGATGAAACCAGAATAGAGGCTCGTTCTTTATTTGTGTGCCAATTTTGCAGAATAGATAAAATATATCGTAAATATAAATTGTACTAGTTTAGACTTGATCTGACAGTCACTCCGTTTTGACGGCGTTGCCTGTCCGATTAATTAAGCTGTCCGACCTTCTCTTGCCAGAGCGTTTTTCCCTCAATGAGTGTTTGCATGGGCGTTC
>JAQVCS010000014.1 GCA_028689675.1 Desulfovibrionaceae bacterium
TATGTTAAAGCAATGGCGTGGGATTGCAACGCGATATGCTAAAAATTCCGCCTCGTTTTTGGCGGCAGTGCATATCAGATGTATTTTTATTTGGGCGTCAATCTCGTGACTACACTATCTAGGAGAATTATTGGGGGAATCCCCCTATTTTCAGCGCGACCTGTACAAGCGCTATTACGGGGCTTCCGACGCTGCCAAGGGGCTAAACCTTACGCGCGCTGAAAAAAATTTCATCGAAAACGCTGCTCCCATCCGCGTGGGGCAATTACGCAATCGCCACCCTTTTTCCTTTCTGGATGAAAGTTCGGGCACGTTATCGGGCATCAATGAGGATATTCTTGCACTGATATCTCAAAGAACTGGGCTAAAATTTGTTGCTCAACCGCTGGCTTTGGGGGAAAAACCCATTGATATTATTAATACTCCTGAGCGCTTTGACATGATTATGGGGGTGATGGACAATATACTCTTCCGAGAAAACCCAGCCATTGCTCTAAGCCAGCCCTTTTTTCAATCAACCCTGACCGTTGTAAAGCTGAAAGGCGCGCACTATAACCCAGATGCCCCCTACAGGGTAGCAGTGAAGGCAGCCTTTTCTGCCCTGCAAGATTATCTGCGCACACGCTCGCCCCAGTATATTCTTAAACTCTATACTACAGATGAAGACTGCATGCGGGCAATTTTTGCAGGAGAAGCAGATATTTCCATGCAAAATGCGTACACGTTCAACTACCTTTTGCAAAAACCACAATATTCCTCTCTGGAAATGCTGCCCATTTCCTTTCTTACAGAAAAGCACTGCTTTATGCTGTCTGCAAAGACAAGCCCCACCCTGCTCTCTATTCTTAACAAAGCCATCTACAGCCTGCCCCCTTCGGAGGTGGACAAAATCGTTGTTGCAAACACCACGGCCAAGCCCTACCTGCTGACGTGGAAAGATATTTTATATAAATATCGTGTTCCTTTTATTGCCATTTCTCTACTTCTGATAATATGCCTTTTACTTTTTGCCAAGCTTTTGTCCAGCCGGCAACGCTATGTGCGCGAACTTTGCTCAAAAAATGCTCAACTTGAGGATGCTGTTAATCAGGCGCAGCAGGCCAATATTGCCAAAAGCCACTTTCTTACCCGCATGAGCCATGAAATACGCACGCCGATGAATACTATTGTCGGCCTCACGGTATTGGCAATGCATCATAAGGAATGCACTGAAAAAATTAAGGACTATTTGAGGAAAATAGATTCATCAGCAAAAATCCTTTTAAGCATCATCAATGATGTTCTGGATATGTCCGCCATTGAAAATGAAAAACTGCATATTGCCAATGCAGAATTTAATCTTCCGCAGCTGCTCAACAACATTGCCTCTATTTACTACACCCAGTGCCGCAACAAGGGCATTGACTTCATTATGGGCGTGGATATTACTGAAGAAGTTGTGCTGGGGGATGCCCTGCGCGTAAATCAAGTTTTGATGAACTTGGTCTCCAATGCCTACAAATTTACAGAACGCGGCGGCAAGATTGAAATTTCCGTTTCGCAAACGGAGTCTTTGGAAAACACTGTGTTTATGCGCTTTCAGGTAGGGGATACTGGCCACGGTATGAGCGAAGATATGTTGACTCGTGCCTTCAAGCCCTTTGAACAGGAAAGCGTCTTGACCGCACAAAAAAGCGGCGGCAGCGGATTGGGGCTTTCTATCACCAAAAATCTTGTGGATATGATGCATGGCGTAATTAATGTAAGCAGCACATTGGGCGAGGGCACAATCTTTACTGTAGAGCTGCCTTTTGGCATCAGCCCCCAAAATACTACTGTGGACTTGCAAAAAATCCAGCATATGCGCGCCCTCGTGGTAGATGATGACCGCGATGCACGGCTTTATACAGGTGTGGTGCTGGAGCGCATTGGCATCTGCTATGATATGGCTGAAAGCGGTGAGGAAGCATTGCGCATGATTGCCGAACAGCATGCCCACGGAAATGATTATTCTGTCTGCTTTGTGGACTGGAAAATGCCGGGGATGAGCGGCATTGAACTCACCCGCACCATTCGAAACAGCTTTTCTGATGGCAAGGGCGGCGTTATTATTGTTTCGGCCTATGACTTGAGCGAAATTGAAGAAGAAGCAAAAGCTGCTGGCACAGATTTGCTCATTTCCAAGCCGCTATTCCAATCTTCTGTCTTTAATGCTCTGGTTCAGATTTCTGACGGCTTGTTGCATTGCCCTGAGCAAACTTCTTATGCGCAGTATGACTTCACGGGGCATTGCGTACTGCTGGCCGAAGACCAGCCGCTGAATGCGGAAATTGCCACTGAACTGCTGAACATGGTGCACCTCAAGGTTGATCGTGCAGAAAACGGGCAACAGGCTGTCACACGCTTTGTCGAAGCAGCACCCGGTACCTATGACCTAATTCTTATGGACGTGCAAATGCCTATCATGGATGGCTACGAAGCTACCCGATCCATACGGGCACTGCATAGACCCGATGCTGCCACTATTCCCATTGTCGCCATGACGGCGGACGCCTTCACTGCCGATATTTCCTTGGCATTTTCGTCGGGAATGAACGGGCATATTGCCAAACCCATTGATACAGACCTGTTGTACAAAACTATCCACGACGCCATTATAAAAAACGATAACCATGCGGACAAAACAAGGGGCTGAACCGCTTCAAAAAAACACTTATGTTTATGCCAAAATCTTGGCATACGCTCGCTCCCTGCGCTGAACATTGTGGCAGCACAGCATCCGCAGTGGGCAAGCAGAAAATGGCAAACACAGCGCTGACATCTACAGCCTGTCTGCTTGGGCAGGGCTTGTGTTGCTGGCCTACACCGCACAGCCACGCCGCTTGCTCACGTCCCTGTGCGGTGGCGCCCCAAACATGCGCTTGTATTCCCTGTTGAATTGCGTGACGCTTTCATAGCCTACAGAAAGTGCCGCATTGGCAGCCCGCTCATTTTCCATCAGCATCAGGCGCTGCGCCTCATACAGCCGTAACTGCTTGTGATATTGCAGGGGGCTGAAACCTGTGATGTTTTTAAAATGGCGGTACAGGCTGGAAACCGACATATTAACCTGACGCGCAAGCTCTTCTACACGCACAGGGCTGGCAATATGCTGCTTGAGCAGCGTAATAGCCTCTATGGCCTGCGTATTTTGCGACCCCTGACTGTATAATCCTTGCAAAATACTGCCCTGCGCCCCAATAAGCAGCAGATAGTGCAGCTCGCGCATAATAATAGGCGCACGAATAGCTATTTGCTGCGGCTTATCCAACAGTTCCACAAGGCGCAAGACCCCTTCCAAAAACTCGGGCTCGGCATCAGCAATGGCAATGCCCCGCCTTTTGCGCAAAGGCGGCCTACTCTTTGGCTCCATTTCTATGAGCAATTCGGTCAATATCTGCCTGTCTAAATAAAAAAACAGCGAAAGAAAGGGCTTTTCGGACGTGGAATTTATAGTGCAAGACGAGCTTGGCATATCCACCCCAGTAACAAGGCATTGATTTTCGCGTATAATATTTTGCTGCGTGCCAATGATAGAATGTTTGCTGCCCTGCACTATGAGCGAGGCTAGTGGCTGTGCAAAGCACTGTTCTGTGCTGTTGGCAGCTTCACGGCGCACCAGCACCAGCCCTTTGATGGCTGTTGGGCAGATGCATGGTCTATCCATATGCCGCAACAATATTTCCTTTAATTTCAAATTAATATCTCTTACTTTTTCGTAATCGGCCTGTGTCATAGCGCAAGCAGCCTCCCTACCTGATAGCGTTCATAGCGCTCTGTCTTTTCTGTTTTCTAGCGCAAATTTTTCCTTATGAACAGAGCTTTGAGAGGATAAGGCAACTTTTAGCCAAAAAAGGCTCTTTCACTCTGCGGGCATAAGCTCTACATAAGAAAGTAGCCACACGCAGACAGAGCCACGCAGCATTGGGTAAACAAAAAAGGAGTGCGTATGAAACAGGCAAAGCTCATCATCCTGTGCAGTATTATTATTCTTGGCTGGAGCGTCTTTGTTGGGGCAGCCGATACAACACATAACGGGGCAACTATGAACAAATTTACAGAAATATTCCCACGCGGTGGGGAAAATACGGCCTATGCCCAATATTTTGTGGGCAAAAGCTACCTGAACATGCTTTCCACACAAGGGGCGGTTATTGCAAACGTAACCTTCGAACCAGCATGCCGCAACAACTGGCATATCCACCACGCCACCAAGGGCGGGGGGCAGATATTGCTGTGCACCGCTGGGCGCGGCTGGTATCAGGAATGGGGCAAGCCCGCCCGCGAGCTGCACCCAGGCGATGTGGTGAACATCCCCGCTGGGGTCAAGCACTGGCACGGCGCAGCCAAAGATAGCTGGTTTGCTCATGTGGCGGTAGAAATTTCGGGAGAAAATGCAAAAAACGAATGGCTCGAGCCCGTCAAGCGAGGCCGACTATACCCAGCTTCCCTAAGCTGTGCAGAGAAAGCACAATACATAGTAGGAATTTCTTCCCCTAAATTTGGTGGGCTTGGGTAAGGAAAAAGACAAGGCGTTCATACCTCAATGTATACACAGTTTGTATACCATTTCAAGTATAAACGCCTTAAATCTTTGATTATATCCTATTAAAAGGGCATAGAAATAGCTGGCGGAGAGGGTGGACTTCACATTGTTATTATAACACCATGAGATTGCAGGAATAAAAATATTTTTTATTTTTTTGTGACGTTCTTGTGTACGATTGAATTTTTAATGCCCTAAAATAGAGGCTATTCAGTACATGCCTGAACCATTTTTGAGGGTGTTTGATATTGCCCTATAAGCATAGCAATCCTAGTATCGAAGAAGAATGCCTTTCAGGCTCTTTATTGTCGTGGGCTGGCGGGTTGCTTGCGCTGACACCCCCAAGAAGTGTCGGGATGCAAGCAGCGTGACAGCCCACTTTCCTTATCTCTTATGCTCATGTACTAGCAGTAGCTTTACAATAGACAGATAAATGCTTATTCTTTATCTACAAAGGCAAAAGGAGAAAAAATATGCCCAGTACCAGTATGACCATCAGGACAGATGCACAAATTAAGCAACAGGCACAGCAAATATTTTCCGACTTGGGCATGGATATGACAACTGCTGTTAATATCTTTCTACGGCAGGCAATACGCCACAACGGGCTTCCTTTTGATGTGAGGCTTGAAAGGCTTAACGCCGCCAGTCAAAACGCCATAGAAGAAAGCCTAGCAGGAAAGAATTTGTCAAAGCCCTTTGATTCTGTGGATGAGCTTATGGAGAGCTTGGATGCTTAAAATCCGCTACCACAAGCAATTTAAAAAAGATTACAAGCTGGCAGTAAAACGGGGCTAACTATCATATTTTTTATTATACTATATTCATACCTATTTTTTTAGCTATACTCCTAATTTCTTCTTTACTAGTTTTTATTTTTCCCTGTGTACATGCATTATCGTATAAAGACAACAAATTATCTACATCATGATTATTCAATAAGCGCTCTTTTTTGGTGTTAATTATTTGAGTAGCTACTTTTTCAAGTAATTTTGAATGGATATTTGATACTCTTTCAATTAAAAAAAACACTTCTGCTGGTGTAGGATTTTCTTTTATTTCGTGGAAGAAATATTTCATTGCTTTTGATATTCCAAAAATATTATTTTCATACCGTACAGACGAGATATATATTCTAAGTTGTTCATCTTTATCAATAAAGCTATTAAGCCACAGAGCTAAAATGACCTCAATAATCTTTCTTCTATATATTTTACTATAATCTACAATAAATAATGTGCGTACTATTTGTTGTGTTATAGATGATCCGCCTCCCTTGTCCTCTCTTTTTAACTTTCCCAGTATTGCTCTTGCTATTCCTCGAATATTTATACCATTATGACGATAAAACTGTTTATCTTCAAGAAAAACAAGCATTTCTTTCAATTTTTTATTATTAATTTTTAATCGTTTATCTTCAAAATAAGCTATTCTAGCCCGATAGAGAATATATTCAAAATCTGTTTTTATGGTAATACATAATATTTTTGATAAAATTTTTACAATAGGAATATAAAATCCAGAATTTTAAAAAGATGTTTTTTATAGAATCTATATAATAAAAAAAACGAATTGAAACAAGAAGAATAAAATATGAAATACTCTAAAAAATTAATACTAACTTTAAATCCAATATCATATATTATGAAGTATATTAGTGAACTATTATAAATAAAAATATTCTTCATAGAAGAATATGTAATGATATACATTACAATACATAACAAACAAATCGGCAAACCAACATTGGATAGTAATCCTGGATATGGTTTAATAACAAAAGGATTTACTGCTCCTTGAATCATTCTCTGTGGAATTACAAAGCTGACATTAGCATAATCAACACCTAACGCACTCCTAAGCATAATCATTTTTCTTAAAGAATATACAACATCATTATTTTTAGTAGAAAGAATATTAACAATGCCATGTGAAAATATAATTGTAGATATCAAAAATAAAATATAAAAAACATTACATTCTATATTTAAAGATTTAATAATATTTTCAGATTCTTTAAATATAAAGAATATATATGTAGAATATGATATCAATAAAAATACTAAAAAATTATAAAATGATTTTTCTTCATAGTGTATTTTTTGAGCTGTTTCTTTATATTCTTCTATAAAAATATCTTTTTTGTTTTCTTCAATTTGTACAAGTTTAAAATATTGTTGCCACATATCTGTTAAATTTTTATTCATTTTTCATCCTAATAAATAGAAAAGATAATCTTCTTTACATCATTTTATTTTTACCCTGCCATCACTTCATCCACCCAAAGCTCGCATTGCTGCATGACAATGCCCACGGCATCATCCACACCTTCGGGCGGATATTTGTATTTTTTGAGGAGTTTTTTAATCATCATGCGCATTTTGGCTCTGGCTGTTTCTTTTTTTTGCCAGTCTATGCTTTTGTTTTTGCGTAAGGTCTCGGTCAGCTCTTTGCTTATCTGAATAAGTTGTGTGTTTTGATAAAAATCTTTGACGCCTTGTGGTTTGGTGAGGGCATCATAAAAGGCAAGTTCTTCTGTGCTTAAACCCAGTTTTTCGCCTTCTTTGTGGGCTTGTGCTATATGTTTGGCTAAGTTTATGAGTTCTTCTATGACTTGCTCATTAGTGAGCATTCCGTTCAAATAGCGGTTCATGGCGGATTGTATGATCGCACTGAAGGTTTCAGACTTTACAAGGTTTGTTCTTTTATAGAGTGAAACCTGTTCTGCTATCAGCTTTTTTAATAATTCCACAGCTAAGTTTTTTTCTTTCATCTTAGCAATATCGGCAAGAAATTGGGGGTCGAAGAGAGAAAATTCCTCTTTGATGTCTGAAAATAGATTAATGACCCCGTCACTTTGTATGCTTTGTTTGAGCAGTTCGTTGATGCGGGCGTTCATTTCGGGTAAAGAGATTTTTTTGCCCATGCCGCTATTGCTCAGGCGCAAAACCATAATGCGCACGGCTTCAAAAAATGCTGCCTCAAAACGCAAATTTTCAGGCACAAGCGATGAACACAGCGACAAAGCTTGGCGCAAGAGCAGGGCTTCTTTGATGAAAACGTCTTTTTGTTCCTGCCTTTCTTTGCCTATAACAAAGTTCACCGCTCCCGTGATGACATTTGCTCGTTCAAGGTCTGTGCCGCTCATAAATTTGCTGTAATCAAAGCTGTGGAATAAATCTTGGCAGATAGCGAGTTTTTCTTGAAATTTGGGGTAGGCAACGTTGGCTATATCGGGGTCGCCATAATTCTTTTTATCCCGCACGGTATAATCGTTCATTGCCTGTTTAAGCGCCGCGGCAATGCCCACATAATCCACAACAAGCCCGCCTTCCTTTTCTTGAAAGACGCGGTTCACACGCGCTATTGCCTGCATAAGATTATGCCCAGCCATGGGCTTATAAACATACATTGTGGCAAGCGAGGGCACGTCAAAGCCTGTAAGCCACATATCCACCACAATGGCGATTTTTAGCGGGCTGTCATTGTCTTTAAATTGCGCTGCCAGTTCTTCTTTAGCGTGTTTGTTGCCCACAAATTGTCGCCATTCTTCGGGGTCTTTGTTGTCAGAAGTCATGACGAGGGCTATTTTTTCTTGCCATGCGGGGCGTAGTTCAAGAATGCGCTTATAAATCTTTACGGCAATAGGTCGGGAATAGGCGACCAGCAGCGCCTTGCCCGTGAGCTGCTGGGCACGGTGCTTTTCATAATGTTCTAGAATATCGTCCACCAAGGATTGTATTGTGTTGTCATTCCCCAAAATGGCTTCCAGTTGCCCCAGTTCCTTTTTGCTCTGCATGATGACGCTTTCGTCGGCATTGTGCGCCATGATGTCATATTCTGCATCAATACGCTTGAGGCTTGCTGCATCCAGCTTAAGCTTAATGACGCGGCTTTCATAATAAACAGGGCGGGTTGCGCCGTCTTCTACGGCTTGGGTCATGTCATAGACGTCTATATATTCACCGAAAACTTCTCTTGTGCTTCTGTCTTTGGCAGCAATGGGTGTGCCCGTGAAGCCTATATAGCTGGCATTGGGCAAGCTGTTGCGGATAATGCGGGCTGTGCCTATTTTGATTTTTCCTGTTTTGGCATCGACTTTTTCGGCAAGCCCATATTGCCCTCTGTGTGCTTCATCTGCCATGACAATAATATTGCGGCGTGTGGAAAGCGGCTCTTGCGCTTCTTCAAATTTTTGCATGGTAGTAAAGAAAATGCCGTTTGCCTTGCGCTTATCAAGCAGGCTTTTGAGGTGTTCACGGCTTTCTGCCTGCACGGGTTCTTGGCGCAAAAAGTCTTTGCATTTGCAAAATTGCCCATACAATTGATTGTCAAGGTCGTTTCTGTCTGTCAGTACAACAATGGTGGGGCTTTGCAGCACATCTTGCAGCCCCTTGGCAAAAAAGACCATAGAAAGAGATTTGCCGCTGCCCTGCGTATGCCAAAAAACCCCAGCCCTGCCGTCTGTCTGTGTGGCGGCACGGGTGGACTGCAAAGCCTTTTTGACTGCAAAATACTGATGATAGCCCGCAAGCAGTTTGTATTGCTGTATGCCCTCATTGGAAAAGCAGATAAAATTCCGTATAATATCCAAAAAGCGTTCTTTGCAAAAAATACCCTCAAAAAAAGTGTCAAACTGGGCATATTGCGTGTTTTCATAGCTGCCGTCCTTGGTTTTCCATTCCATAAAACGGTCTTCGCCAGAGGTGATTGTGCCCGCTTTAGAAATGAGCTGATCGCTCATAACGCACAGGGCATTATAGACAAAAAGCGTTGGAATATCGTGCATATAATTGCGAAGCTGGCTATAGGCTTGCGAAACGTCGGTATCTTCCCGCACGGGGGATTTCAATTCCATGACAGCCACGGGCAAGCCGTTCAAAAAAATCAGCACATCGGGGCGTTTTTCGCAATGTTCTATAATTGTCCACTGATTGGCAATGATAAAAGTATTGTTTTCTGCATGGGCATAGTCCACAAGATAGACAAGGGCAGATTTGTTCTCGTCCTTATCCCTATAGTTGACGGGTACGCCGTTTTGCAAATAATCCATAAACACGGCGTTTTTCTGCACAAGGTCGGCATTTTCAAAGTTTTTTAGTTTGAATAGGGCTTCTTGCAGAGCGGCAGGGGCAAGGCTGGGGTTAAGGCGGTGCAGCGCATCGTGCACTTCTTCTTCATACAGCGGGGAATGGAAGTCGCGATTTTCTACAGTTGGAGCATATACATGGCGGTAACCCATGTTTTGAAATAATTCTATGATTGAATTTTCATACGTGCTTTCTGTGTAGGCTGCGGGCATGGGCGGCTTCCTTATTGGAGAATTATGTGTATTTTAGTCTGTTATTTATTCTTCGCCTATAGCTTTACACAAAGAATCATATTGTTTTTTATCTAAAATTTTGAGACGTTCTAGAATAGTATTTGCTACTATTTTAATTTCAAGAGTGTCAATAGGAAAACTTCCTCTCTCCATTGTGCCAGATAAGTGAGAAAATTCATTGTTAATACGCATTGCAAGACAAGCGGGAATGTTATCCCCAAAAAATTCTTTATAGGCGGCATAGTCCTTTTCAGCTGGTAATTTATAAAAAAGATATAATTCTAAAAACTTTCTTGCATTATTTGCAAAATTATAAATATATTCATAGTTATCATCTATGCTCTCATCAATACAAGAGCACTTATAGATTTGTCTAAAAATATGCAAAAATTCAGATACATTTTTTTGTAAATAGGTTGGCATCATTTTGATAATAGAGTTATTTTTTGTCCTTGATATTAAAAAATATTGTTTGTTTTTGTTAGCTTCAAATCTTTGTCCATTATAAAATGGGGGGGCTAATCTTTTTAAAAATTTTAAAAATTCAAGATTGTGTGTTGAAATAAAAAGTTGTTTAAATGATAAATTTTCAGAAATATAAGAATTAATTAAACTATAAATAAAAAAAATATGATTTGTATCTAATGAAGATATAGGGTCATCAATCCAAATAATTGGTTGTTTGTTTTTTGTTTCATAATCATTTAATTTTGCAATGAAATAGCAAAAAGCAATTAAACTGCATTCTCCTTCACTTAAATTAAACGCGCGAGTACCCTGACGCATTATTACAAATTGCAGCGAGTTATCTTTTTCTGAAACACACTCAATAGTAAGTTGAGAACTGGATAATTCCAAAAAATGATTGATATGTTTTACACTAAGCTCTTCATTACTTAATAATTTTTTTTGTTCTTCAATTTTTGATTTTAACTCTATGATTTTTAATTCTATCTTGTTAATATATTCAGTATGATCTGTGTATATTTTTTGTAAATCTTGTATTAGTTTCTTTTCTGCCCAATAATTAATATTTTTTTCAAAAATAGCTACCTCATTTAAACGTAATTTATTTTTAGAATCTTTTTTTATGGCTTCTAGTTTAGATGTCATTAAATTTGATTTTATGCAAATTGTATTGTAATTTAAAAGAACGTCATCTATTTTTTTTGTACAATCTTCTATGTTTTTAAATTCTATAGCCAAGAAAGGATTTTTTTGTTTTTCTTTTAATTGAATAATAAGATTATCTAGCGACTGTATGTATATATTATTGTATTTTAAAAAATCTTTTTTACAATTTATAATTTCTGTGTTAAATTTTGTATAAAAACAATTTGAATCAGCGAGGTTTATATTTTTAAGTTTATTTTTTTCTATGTTTATTATCTCAATACATTTTTTTAAATCAGATTCTAATTTTTTAAAAGATTCATTAAAATGATTATTAAGTTGATTCCATCTTGTTTTTGAAATAGGGTTACCACAGAAAAAACAAATATCACCAATAGAATGTAAGGGCATACCTTGACGAACCCAAGTATTAGCCTCATGATTTTCAAGTAATTCTTGAAGATGTTCTGCGTGCATAATACGATGAGACAAAATGTTTTTAGTCTGTTCTATTAATGTTGGCAAACTAAATGAGATAGATGCTAATGTCTCAATGGGAGAAAGCTGCTTTTCTTTTATAGTTTCTTCTAGTTCTGTTACTTTATCATTTGGAAATGGTGATATTTTTTTATATAAAACTGTTTCTAAATCTTTTTTTAGTGAATTAATTGTATAATTTATTTCTCCAAATTTATTATTATACTTGATTCCATTATTCCTATCAGTAGCCTTATCTTGTAGCTTTTTATCTAAAATTTTTATTTCTTTGTCATTATCTTTCTGTAATTTTTTATTTTTTTCAGTTTCATCAAATAATTTTTTATATAAACCAGATTTTTCATCAATATTCTTTCCAAGAATTGATTCAAGATATTTTATGTTTTGATCAATTTTTATATTTTCATCACCGAGCATAGCAAAAGATTTAATTCCTTCATCAGGATTATTAAAAAATTTAAAATTTTCACCTACGAAGTCACTGTTGAAAACTCTAATAGTTTCTTTATGATTTTGTATAGTTGATTGTGTAATTATTCCACCATCATCAAGTTCTATTTGGAATGTACAGTCCTTATATTTATCGGAAATAAATCCTATTTCTAATCCTCTAATCATACGGGATAAAGTCGTTTTTCCAGAATAGTTACGTCCATAAAAAATATTAATATATTTGAAGTCTTTAAGAGTTACATCTGATTGGAAATTATTAAATATTCCCATATTAATTGATTTAAATTTTTTTATCATTATTATTATTCTCCTTCAGTTTGTAAGAGGTACATTATGATAACACTACTTCCTCCCAGAGGGGGAAAGCCGCGCAGCGGCAGGGGCGTTCTCCCCCTACACAACAACGTCATCAACATTCTACTTCGCCGCTTAGCAATTTGGGGAGCAGTGTGTCACGCAGGGCGGCGAGGCGGGTGTTTTCTTGGCTATTATTAAAAATTGCGGCATCCATTGGTGCAACAATATATTCAAATTTTTTCTTGATAGCTAGAGCAGGGATAGTAACTTCAATATCATTAAGAGAATCACGAGTTATCGAACCAAATATAGTACCTTCCCCATTAAAGATATTAAGTCTCTCTTTTAGAGAAAACATTGTATAGAGCATAAATGACTGACAATTATCTAAAGACCTGATTGCCGACAACCCTCGACCTATACAACAATCAGCATAGGCAACATTAATATCGCCGACAGGCGCACGAACACTCATGAGAATATCATATTGTTTTGCTATTCGCTTTGGTTCTGTGGTAAACAAACGCATAGATGGAAAACGGAAATTAAATTCCGCCCTTCCCTGAAAAAATAATGTACCTATGGCATCTTCATTATAACTTATCCCACTTGGGGATTGCCCCATGGTAACAGTCGCGATTTCGCTCAGTTTCCCCCTTTTCCACCCCTCAGGCATCACTCCGCCGAAAGGTTCAAAATCCACAAACCACGACTTAAATAAAGCCTGCGCCTGTTCTTCTAAATTCTTGTTGATTTTGTTGTTCAGCTCTATTTTGTCATCAAGGTCAGAGAGAATAGAGGCTATTTTTTGTTGTGTTTCGAGAGGGGGAATTAACACAGTTATACCATCAAATGTGCTGCGAGTAATTGTGTCAAAAACTGAACCATGAACATTATATTTTATAATATCAATATTAAATTTTAATAAATAATATAAAAATATTTTATCTATGTTATCATGTGCTCGCAACCCATAACAGGACTGGTTAAAAGCCATAGGATATGGAATCATTGCAAGTTCACCTACCGTGCCCCTAGCAGAAATAATTATATCATCTTTTTGCAGAAGTGTAGTTGAACTTTTTTCAAGCCCCAATTGTGTAATTGTTTTTTCTGTTGTGTATACAATACGTTGTTCATTGTTAAAGTCTTTAACTGAAAGCCATGGAATATGACCATTCCAATATTCTGGAACAGAAGTTTTTGGCGTTCCTCCACCGATAATATCCACTAGAGTGCTTAAAATATCCTCACGCCACCCAACAGGCACAGTGCCTTTTTCTCGTTTTTTTTCTTCTCTGCTCTCAATCATCTTGTACTCACTTACAAATATTGCGAATAGTATTATTCTGCTTATTTACACGCATTGAGAACACTTATAATCACTTGCTTCATTGTTTCCATTTCTTGCGGTTTGCTTTCTGCAACAAGCAAGGTTAATGCAAATAAGGTAGTATTATCTATGCGCGTTTGGTTATCTGTAGTATACAACAAAGAATTTTTTTTGAGGAAATAAAGAAAACATGCCGCGCCTATGCGTTTGTTGCCGTCCGTGAAGCTATGATTTTTCACCAACAGGTAAAGCAGCATAGCCGCTTTTTCTTCCAATGTAGGATAGCACTCTTGACCGCCAAAAGATTGATAAATTTGGCTGATAGAGCTGTCGAAACTGTCATCTTTGGGTTGAGCAAATACGTCGGAAATAAAATTTGATTTCATGGCAGCAATAACAGCAAGATATTCCTGCCGCTCAATCACAAGCGCAGGCTGCTTGTTCAAACCCTGTTCGGCTAGTGCTTTGTGATCAAAGTCGTCAAGTAAATTCAAGCCCACAGCAAAATCGTTCAGCAATTTTGTCAGACTTTGTACTTCATCCAAATTGTGCGCCCTTGGCAAGGCGCGGCACAGCAAGGACAAAGTATTCTTTAACTGCTCAATGTGTTCTTCTTTTTTAGAAAGAAGTTTTTCATTGATGACATAACCTTGCAGTAAATAGTCTTTTAAGCGCTGCGTTGCCCAGATACGGAATTGTGTGCCCCGATGAGAATGAACCCTGTAGCCGACAGAAATAATCACGTCTAAATTGTAATGCTCGACCTCACGCGTAACGTTGCGCTTGCCCTCTTGTTGAACTATTCGGAATTTCCTAGTAGTTGCTTTTTTGTCGAGTTCTTGTTCTTTATAAATGTTTGCGATATGTTCAATTATTGTAGGGACTTCCTTGTCAAAAAGTTCCGCCATCTGTCGCTGGGACAGCCAGAGCGTTTCATCGTCAACATGCACATTGAGTTCAATTTTGCCGTCTTGTGATTGGTATAATTCTATCTGATTATTCATCTACATTCTCCACCCAATGCTCGCCAGCTTCTCCTTAATCTTGCCCTGTAATACAATCGAAGCATCAAACAGTTCTGAAAGCTCCCCCGTAAGCCTTTGCATCTTTTCATTAAAGGCTTCGTCATCTTCTTCCTGTTCCTCAATGCCCACATAACGCCCTGGGGTCAAAATATAATCCTGCTTAGCAATATCTGCCGTGCTTGCCACAGCGCAAAAGCCTTTTACATCCTCGCACTTGCCTGCTTGAAAAGCGGTAAAGGTATCGGCAATTTTGGCAACATCAGTATCAGTGAAATCTTTGTGCTTTCTGTTGACCATAAAACCCATTTTGCGGGCATCAATAAACAGCGTTTTGCCTTGTTGTGCTTTATTTTTGCTGATAAACCACAGCGTGACGGGTATAGTGACGCTATAAAAAAGTTGGCTGGGCAGGGCGACAATGCCTTCCACAAGGTCGGCTTCAATAATTTTTTTGCGAATTTCACCCTCGCCGCTGCTTTGGGTGGAAAGCGCACCGTTAGCAAGCACCAAGCCAATTTTGCCTTTGGGGGCAAGGTGATGAATCATGTGTTGAATCCACGCATAGTTGGCGTTGCCTGCGGGGGGCAAACCAAATTTCCAACGCACATCGTCTTTCAGGGCATCTTGCCCCCAGTTTGAGAGGTTAAAGGGTGGATTTGCCATAATAAAATCGGCTTTGAGCTGCGGGTGCAGGTCTTGAAAAAAAGTGTCTGCCTGATATGCGCCAAAATCGGCATCAATGCCACGGATAGCCATGTTCATTTTTGCCATTTTCCATGTGTCAGCATTGGATTCTTGCCCGTATACGGAAATGCGGTCACGGTTGCCGCTATGTGCCTGCAAAAATTTTACGGACTGCACAAACATCCCGCCCGAACCGCAGCAGGGGTCATACACACGGCAGTTTTCAAAAGGTTTCAAAATTTCCACAATGGTTTTAACAATGCTTGAGGGCGTGTAAAATTCGCCGCCTTTCGTGCCTTCATATGAGGCAAACTGCGCTATGCAATATTCGTAGGTTCTGCCCAGAATGTCTTTGTTTTCATCCGTTTCCGACATATCAATATTGTTAGTGAAAAGGTCAACCACACGCCCAAGTACCCGCTTGTCCAAGTCTTGATTGGCATAATTTTTGGGCAGAACATTTTTAAGAATGCTATTTTCTTTCTCTATGGCATGCATTGCCGTGTCAAGCACCATGCCTATTTCGGGCGTGTGGGCGGCTTTTGCTATGGTCTGCCAACGAGCCTCTTCTGGCACAAAGAAGATATTTTCCGCTGTATAGGCATCTCTATCATCTTCAAAGCCGTCACCTTCAGCAATAAGTTGCTGATAGCGCTTGCTAAAAGAACCAGAAATATAACGCAAAAATATAAGCCCTACTATGACTTTGCGATAATCAGCAGCGGGAATATGACCCCACAATTCGCAAGCGGCATCCCAAATTTGTTTTTCAAAGCCTATTGCTGTGTTATTTTTTGCCATTAGTGACCTCATATTTTTGCATACTCTTGAATTTTGTTTCCATTCTTATAATAGGGCAAGAGTGAGAAGTAAAGGACGCTAACAGACGGCACAGGACGCCCTAAGGCAAGGTGGGGCAAACAGCCGCCACCATACAAAGGAGTCACGCTCAATAAAAAATAGCTTTGTGTGCGGTCATATTTTTGGTTATCAAATCCCGCGATATGGGGATGAGAGGCTATGTTGTTCTTTTTTGTTCCCTTGACATGTGTAATGAGAGCCATTACATTTATAAAACAAAGAGAGGAGTATTGTATGGCTAATTTACAAGTTCGTATTGACGATACGTTAAAACTTCAGGCGCATACTGTAGCCCAGAGTCTTGGCATGGATTTACCTACGGCGATTCGCATCTTTTTAAGCCAAATGGTGCGGGATAATGCCTTGCCCTTCCGTCCTGCCATTGACCCGTTTTTTTGCCCACAAAACCAAGCACAACTCCGCAAGGTGCTTGACGACCTGAACAATAATAAAAATTGTTCAGCTCACGCACTCAGCGAAGACTAGTATGGTAATCTGGCATAATGACGCATGGGCAGAATATGTAGCATGGCAAAGCGTAGACAAAAAAACACTGAAACGCATAAATCAACTTATTAAGGATATTGAGAGAAACCCTTTTGAAGGTATAGGCAAGCCCGAACCTCTCAAGGGAGAATTATCTGGCTTATGGAGCAGGCGAATTGACGAACAGAACAGACTTGTCTACCGTATTTGTGATGGCAACTGTCAAATAGCACAATGTAAAGGGCACTACGGAGACAAATAGGTTATCTATATTTCAGGGACGATGCTTTAACAGGTTCTAAACAGTAATTGGATTTCCCCCAAAAATTAAGATAAAGACATAGTGTAAAAGCCAAACACAGCTCCATATAAAGAAAGACAGCCTCACTTGTAGGCTGTCTTTTGTGTTCTCATAGTTTCTCTGTTTAGCGCAGTTTGTACCTAACCCAGACAAGCAAAATTGCCGTGAGCAGGCTAGAGAAGGCGGCGGTAGTGCATATCCAGAAAAAAATCTTACCGCCGACATTTTTTTCATAGACTTTTATTAAACTTTGAGCCTCGCCGAAGGCTTCTTTTGCCCTTCCTGCCGCCTGTTCGCATTGCATAAGGCTTTGCTCCATGCGACTTGAAACTCTTGCAATCACTTCAACGGGATAATTCCGCACCTCGAGAGTGCTTTTTTGTATCTCCTTTGCTGCATTGTCTATGCTCTGCTTCAAGTCGCTCAAAGTTTTCAATAATGCGGCATTGTTTTGCAATTTCGCTTTCTCTTGTTGATTGAGCAAGTCCACCCGCATTTCCAAGAGTTCCTGTTCGCTCAAGGGGGGTGCTGCCAGTTTGCCTGCTTGTGTTGATTGCTCTTTCTTGTCGTTGATGCTGCGTATCATGTCCATTTTCATACATTAGACCTCGTTTTTGTAATGATTTCAATGTGTAAGCCTTGCCAAGCTTACTTCCTTTAAAGGCTATGCCTTCAAGAGCAAAGCTGATGCCGCTCACCGTGCCCGTGCTGGCTTGATTAAGTTTGGTGTCTATATAGTGTGCTTTAAGAGCTTTCCTAAATAAGGCAAAATCCTTTGTCCCCGTCACAAGCACAGCATCAATCTTTTCTTGTATTTTCATGCGCACGGACGGTTCCTGTGTGCGGAGAATCTGTTCCACCTCTCCTTTGGTGAGGGCTTTTTTACCCACATCCTTGCTGTTTGGCACTTGCACAAGCCCGTATTTTTTTTCAAGACTGCGCATGATACCTTCTTGCCTTTTGTAATCGTAAGCATCGCTGACCACGGAACCGTCAAGGGTGATACGATTCACCAAGATATGAATATGCGGGTGCTGCGTGTCGGTATGTCGGCTAATAAGATATTGATTGTCTGTAAAGCCCATGCCTTCAAGCCAAGCCTGACCGACCTTGCACCAAGTGTCATCGTCAAGACGCTCATCGGGGTGCAGGCTAATGCTCACATGGCAGACAGCCTTGGTCAGCGAGGGGCGCAAAGCCCGTATTACGCCGAACTCACGGGCAAAGTCTTGCGTCTTTTGGCTTTGCCCAGCCGCCATATTAGTTTCAAGCAAAACACTTTTATCTTTTTGTAAATCATAGGCGACTGCACCCTTGAAACCTTTGCCTTTGATGCATTTAGCTATCATAGAGGACTTCCTGTGGCTCTCTGCTTGTCTGCAAGCCTAAAAGCTGTGCCTGAACGTGGGCTAGTTCTTTTTTTAGCTCTAAAAAGAGAAATAGGGGAATATCCCGCTTTCCCATGTGGACAGCGCGCACAAGCTGATTGATGTTGACGGAAAGGCGTATCAACGCTGCATAGGACTTGCGGTTAATGGTGGGTACTGGTGCGGAGGGCATTCGTCTTTGCAAGGTGGATATTCTGAGCAGAGTGGCAGGACTCATGTTCAAATATTCCGCCTTCCGCTGAAGCTCTTCCCACTCCGCCTGATTGACCCGAACGCCTATGCTTTTGTTTCGGACTCGTTTTTTTTCTAAAGGTGGTCTGCCGCCTATTTTATATCGGGGTGACGCAAGACGCCGTGATGTGTTTTCTTGCATATTTTCTCCATTTCTTTTTTTGGAGTTCAAACAAAACTATTATAGATGCTTTTTGCATTTCAGCCTCGCAGAGCAAGCAGTTTGAGTGAAGCGAAAACATGGCTTGCTTCTAAGAAAATGCTGTTCGTCGCAAAGTCTTTTTTTCAGAAGAAAAGCCCTCATTTTCTGTGTTTGCCTCTGCTGTCCCACTGTCCCCGTGCTAGGCTCTGGGACGCTGGGACACTACTTTTATTAGGCAAGGCAAGAACAAAATGTCGCCTTTTTACTGTCTGCCAAGGTATGCTTTTCGGATGTTAAAACAAGCTTTGCACAATAGGCTCGACAACTGTCCCACTGTCCCAGCTCTAGGCAAAGGGACAGCGGGACAGCAGAAATTTTGCTGTGCGGTTTAGCCCATTTCTTCAAGTTTAAGTTTTAGACGGTGGGCAGCAGACTTTGAAATGCCCAGTTCTTCGGCACATTCCCTAATGCTATACCCTTCATCAAGAAGTTTTTTGATCTGTTCCAGTTCTGCTTCTGCCACTTCAAAAACATCCCAGTGCAACAGGTTGTCTTTTGCATTCAGGTGAACTTCAAAAGGTAGGGCTTCCTTACCTGTGATGCCCCGTGCTTTGGTGAGGTGGACTTGAAACCGTGCGCCTTCTGCCATGTTATACACTTTGGGACGGCGCAAGCTGATGACGGTATCCATAATATCCTCACGGGCGGATGTGCCACGCTGATCGCCAGACTTGCCCGCATGATGTACAAGCAATACGGCTATACCCCGTCTGCGGAGGTCTAAAAGCCATGTCTGCATAGGCTGCCATGATTGGGATTCATTTTCTTTTCCTGTGCGGCACAGGGTGGCTATATTATCAAGCACAAGCAGGTCTACGGCTTGCAGGTAGGGTTCTAGTGCTTTCTGTCCTGCAATGGTCGCCAAGTCTGGCATAGAGCGCATTTGCATATCAGGCGTGAGCAAGGAAAGGTTTTGCATGGCAATCTCTGGTGCTGCCATGCCGCAAGCAAGGGCGTGAAGCCTTTCCTGCATGGCGATGGCGGGCATTTCGCCGTCAACATACAAAACTTTATTACCTTTGCTTGCTCTCCAGTTGTAAAGGGAAAGCCCGCCAGCAACAGCAAGGGACATGCTCAGGGCGGCAAATGTTTTGCCTATACCGCGTGGGGCATACAAAATAACAATGCCCTGCGTCGGAATGACAGGCTCAAGCAGAAATCCTCGTTCTGGTAATTGCATAGATAAAAAATCTGCCATGTTCACCACCACCAATTGCGGTATGGGAGAAAGCCCGACTTGCTGAACGGAAAGAGGCTCATGTTCAGCATGGAGGATCATACGCCACTTCCTTCTGTTAGGGTCTTAATCAAAGCTCGGATATCCTCAACACGCCATGCAGATGTTCGTACCCCAAGTTTAATGGGGGCAGGAAAACGTCCGTCTTTTATGCCTTGCCAAAATTGCGTTCGGCTAACGGGGATAATTGCAAGCACTTGTGGCAAGCGGACAAAGCCTTCACTGGGTAAGGCGGGGAGAGTTTGTTGCTTTGTGGTGTTCATTAAATACCCCTTATTGAATAGTAAAAAATAAAATCGTCCTATACGGGACTGTATAGGGCGATTGTGAACATAATGAGGGGCGGATATGTCTAGTGATAATATCTATTTTATTTTTTATCCAATTAAATAAAAATGTTATGCTGTTTTACGATTGCTTTTTTGCATAAGTATCATTACAGGATAAGGAGTGGAGTGTATAGTTTATACGTTTTTGAGTCATTTCTTTTCCCCTTTGCAACCATGATGAAACTGTTCTGAGTTTGCTATCTTCGGTTAAATTAGCCCCATATTCATCATGCAGTACATAAAGAAGTTCATCTCGTGATAATCCTCCTTCATATAATTCTACAGAGAGTAAAGCTCTTAGGTCTACTTTTTTTAATATCTGTACACCATCTATATCTTTATTATTTTCTTGTGCACGTATGTAATATTGTTTTGCATCTTCAATGCTGAATGTACGTAATGTATTTCCATTATAGTATGGTATGTTTTTATAAGTATAACTTTTATTGTATAATGCTGATATTATGAATTTAAATAATACTATAAGTAAATAAATACACAGTAATGGTAAATAAAATATTTTTTCAAAGTTATCGTTTTCAGTCAACGAAGCTTTTATGCATGTTCTATGTATAAGAGCATTTATAATTTTATTATAATTTTTTTTGGTTGCAATTCTTTCTTCTGGTATTTCTAATATGTTGTCGCTGATTAAATTTTGATTGTTTTCAATAAAATTTCTTAAATCACGTTTCAAAAAAAATAGCCTATATTTAGTTAGGTTATATTCAATTCTATGGCATGATTTTATATTTATAGGGTAGCATATCATTTTTTCAATATTATTATTAAATATTGACTTTTTATAAAAATAAATTTTAATTATATTTTTCATTATAGCTTCTGAAAGTATATTAATTACATCATACTTCATCAGTATAATAGCATCTTCAATGCTAATTAAATGCTGTGGACTAATCATAAAATTTATTTTTTGTGCGCTAACGGGCGCAAAAATATAGTTCATAAAGATATTCCTTTTCTATTATTTTTTGAGTTCATCCAGATAATCAGCCCACGCTTGCATCATTTTGACACGGTCAGGTAAAAATTCTGCATAGTTATAGGCAGCTCGAACACCGTCACGCTCAGAATGTCCCAGTTGACGTTCTATCGCATCCCTGTTCCATCCTTGTTCGTTCAGTAACGTTGAAGCCATAGCACGAAAACCGTGTCCTGTCATTTCGCCCGCTTCGTAACCTATTCTGCGGAGAGCAACATTGATTGTATTGTCTGACATAGGGCGGCTTGCCGTGCGTATTGCGGGGAAAACATATTTTCCGTTTCCTGTGAGCGGTTGCAGGCTTTGAAAAATGGTCATAGCTTGTCTGGAGAGTGGCACAATGTGCGTTGTTCGCATTTTCATTTTGTGGGCTGGTATGCGCCATTCCTTTTTTTCAAAGTCAAATTCGCACCATTCAGCGTTACGTAGTTCTCCTGGTCGAACAAAAAGCAGAGGAGAAAGTTGCAAAGCGCAGTATACAGGAAAGCTTGCTTTGCAACTCTCCATATCCCGAAGCAATTGCCCGACTTTTTTGGGATCTGTGATGGTGGCAAAATGTTTTTTAACAGGTGGGGTCAGCGCACCTAACAAATCTCTGGCGGGGTCACGATCAACAAGTCCTGTGGCAATGGCGTAGCGGAAAATCATAGAGCAAATACTGCGTACCCGCTTTGCGACTTCTAGTGCGCCTCTCTTTTCGATAATTTGAAGCACTTCAAGCAGTTTTTGTGCTGTGATTTGGCTGATGGGTTCTTTGCCGAGATAGGGAAATATATTTAGCTCCAGACGGCGCAGCGTCAATTCCGCATGACCTTCTGTCCACTTATTAGAAAACTTCTGTGCCCATTCCTTGGCTATGTTTTCAAAATGATATTTTCCTTGCGTGAGTGCTTTTTCTTCTTTGCGTATTTCGGCGGGGTTATTGCCCTTGGCGATTTCTACCCGAAGCTCATCACGTTTTTTGCGGGCATCGGCAAGGCTTATTTCGGGATACGTTCCCAAGGAAAGCCTAAACTCTTTACTGCTAATCCAATATCGAAATCGCCAGCTTTTAGTTCCCGATGCTAAAACTTCTAGACACAAGCCTTTTTCGTCACTCACCGTATACCGTTTGCCCGTCACTTTAAGCTTTTTTATTCCTGTTGCGGTAAGTCCCATAACATCTCCTAATTACAGATAATTTTTTGTATTTGAACTGGCTGATTGTATATAAACCGTACACATAAAGACAATTTTATCAAAAAAAATGGCTGTTGCCAAATCTGTGTACGGTTTAGTTAGCAAACTTAGGCGGATTATATAGGACGGTATAGGACGAAAAAATCCCCATAACACCTTGAGTATTATGGGGATTTTTAACTTTATCGGACTTGGTCGGATTGTGTGCTGGCGGAGAGGGTGGGATTCGAACCCACGTATCGGGGTTAACCGATAACTCGATTTCGAGTCGAGCGCGTTACGGCCAGCTTCGCTACCTCTCCGCTTATATGGCTGCACAATGTGCAACGGGAACGTGTATAAAATACTTCGTTACTTTTGGCAAGTAAATCTCAGGCATTTTCTTTTTTTTCACCTTGCTGCCCCATAGCCTGTGCATGGGGTGGTTTGCTGGTCTGCGCTCACTCAAGCCTTGCTCTTTTTGTGCTCTGCACACGGGGGCATTGTGCTCTGCCTGCCAGCCCAGTGCTGCCACACGCTGTCTGCATAGGTGCGCAACAAAGGAATAACAACATCAGGCACGAGGAAATCAATGCTTTTGTCTGCCAGCCAATGCTGGCGTATGAGTGAGGCACTAATATCCAAACGCGGCAGGGGCACAAAATGAAAAGCCCCCCCCTGCGGAAGCGCCGCGCTCAGGCCGTGTTCCAGCAACGGGGGCACGCTGTGCGCTTGTGGCCAAAAACGCTGTATAGTCTGCATAAAAAGCTCTCGGGCAGTGTCTGCACGGGGCACAACAATAAAATTGGTGAGCTCTGGCAGGCGCAAGCCTTCATGCCATGTGTTAAGCAGGGCAAAATCATCTGCACCCAGCACGAAATACAGTGCTTGCGTACCATACAACCTGCGGTAGGCAAGCAGTGTATCCCAAGTATAGGAAGGGCCAGCACGGCTTGCCTCAATGCGGTTCACCGTCAGCTGGGCAAAGGGCGCAACCGCCGCCTCAAGCATGGCTACCCGCAGCTCAAAAGGCAGCAATGCGCGCTTATCCTTATGCGGCGGGTCGGCGCAGGGTATCATATCCACCTGCGAAATCACCTGCGGCAAGGTTTGCAGCACCTCTAAAGCAAGGCGCAAATGCCCTATATGCGGCGGGTTAAAACTGCCCCCCAGTAGGGCTCTGCCCTTCTGCAGGGGCATTTATTGACGCACCTGCCCAGTGCCCAGCACCATAAACTTGATTGTGGTCAGCTCTTCCACACCCATAGCCCCATAGGCATGCAGCTTGGAGGTTGAAATGCCAATTTCTGCGCCCAAGCCAAGCTGCCCGCCGTCATTGAAGCGGGTTGAAGCATTCACCGCCACCATAGAGGCATCGGCCTCGCGCACAAAGCGCATGGCGTGGCTATGATTGTTGGTGCAAATAATTTCTGTATGCTGCGAACCGTAGTGTGCAATATGATCAAGGGCGGCATCCATGTTGGGCACAACGCGCACAGCTAAAATAAGGTCATGAAATTCTTTACCAAAATCAGTGGGGGCAGCGGGGCTGGCCTGCGCACCCAAAAGGGGTAAAGCCTGCGGGCAGGCACGAAAGGCCACCTTGGCTGAGCCCAATTTTCCCCCCATACGCGGCAAAAAGGCGGGCGCTATGGCCTCATGCACCAGCACGCATTCCAAAGCATTACACACGCCAGGGCGCTGTACCTTGCCATTAAAAACAATATTCAGTGCCATATCCACATCAGCATCGGCATCAATAAAGGCATGGCACACACCTTTATAATGCTTCAGCACAGGCATGGTGGCGGCCTCGGTAACAGCCCGCACCAGCCCCTCGCCCCCGCGCGGAATCATGACATCAATATATTCATCCAGCTTACACAGCGCATTTACAGCCGCATGGTCAGGAATGCGCACCAGCTGTGCGGCCTCGGCAGGCAGGCCTGCCCCCTGCAATGCCTGCCCCAGTATATCTGCCAGCACGGCATTGGAATGTGCCGCTTCTGAGCCGCCGCGCAAAATAACCGCATTGCCAGCTTTCAGGCAAAGAATGGCAGCATCAATGGTCACATTGGGGCGCGCTTCATAAATCATGGCTATTACGCCCAAGGGCACGCGCATTTTGCCCACCAAAAGGCCGTTGGGGCGCTGCCATTGCTTATCAAGCGCCCCCACAGGGTCGGGCATGGCGGCAACATGCTTGCAAGCGGCTATCATATCCTCCAAAATAGCCTGCGTCAGGGTAAGCCTGTCCATACGGGGCGCATCCAAGCCGCGCTCTTTTGCCGCAGCCACATCACAGGCATTGGCGGCAAAAATGGCCTCACGCTGGCTGTGCAGCAAAGCCGCTAACGAAAGAAGAGCCTGTGTTTTAGCGGCGGGGCTGGCCTTGGCCATGCTGCGGGCAGCCACCTTGGCGGCAGCGGCAAGTGCTGCCATTGCTTGTTGTATGGACATAAAGCCTCCTGAACATCGCGGTGGTAAGGGGGTAAGGCTGTGTTTCGCCTACATTTCTGTGCAGTTTATCTTCTCGTGTGGTGAAGTGCAAGGGGCTAAGCAGCCCTATGTAGCGCATTTTTTGACAGTATGAGGAAGAAAAAAAAAATTTGGCATTTCAAGAGGTTTTTTCTTTTGACAATTCTGTCATACTGGGTCTACAACCATGCAGTGCCGCGGCTAATTTTTGTGGCGGCGTGTGACTACAGTATGCAAGGAGTTTCCATGTCCATGATCCCCAATCAGCCTACTGCCCCCCAAGGGCAGGGCTCTTCTGATTTGTTGCAGGAACTGCAATCTGAAGTGACTACCGAAACAGCTCCCCTGTTACAATTTCTTATGAACCACGCCGCAGTTATTATGGCGGGGCTTGGCGTGTTTGCCCTTGGCCTTGCAGGCCTTGGCACCTATAACTGGTATGCGGGCAATCGCTTACAGGAAGGGCAAGAGGCCTTGGCACGCATTGCCATTGCCAAGCAGGGGCAAGAGCGCCTTGCGGCCTTAGAAAGCTTTGCCCAGCAAGCCCCTGCCCGCATGACGGTTGCCGTTCAATTGGAGCTGGCCGCTGCTGCTATGGAAGTGAAAGACTATGCTAAAGCCACCAAGGCCTATGCCACCGCCGCAGCCGTTGCCCCCAACAGTGCCTCTGGCCTGCTGGCAACCTTTAATCAAGCACAAAGCATGCTTGCCGATGGCAAAGCCGCAGAGGCACTGACCCTGCTGGATGCCCTTTTGCCCCGCGTGGGGGAAGGCAGCGAAGCCCGTGTGCGCTTGGTGCAGGCAGAAGCGGCCATTGCCGCTGGCAAGCCTGATGTGGCGCTGAAAAGTTTTGAAGCACTGGCTACAAAAGCACAAGGTGCTGAAAAAGAGTATCTGGAAAGCCGCGTGTTTGCCCTGCGAGCTGCCACAGGTAAGGAATAAAGAACACTTGTTCGGCGCACTTCTTACCAAGGTGCGCCGTATTTTTCGCCGCACAATGGTGCGGATTTGCAAGGAGCAACCATGAGTCATCCTTTGTTATCTGGGGCACAGGGCGAACAGCACCTGCTGCTGGGAAATGAAGCTATTGTGCGCGGGGCACTGGAAGCTGGCGTAAACGTCATTGCTTGCTACCCCGGCACGCCTTCTTCTGAAGTGCCCGATACCTTTTATAAATTGGGCGGGCACGACCGCTATAAAATGGAATATTCGGTAAATGAAAAAGTTGCCATGGAAGTAGCCGCCGGGGCTGCCCTTGGCGGCGCCATGAGCCTTGTCACCATGAAGCATGTGGGCATGAACGTGGCGGCAGACCCGCTGTTTACCTCTGCCTACATTGGCCTGCCCGGTGGTATGGTGGTGCTTTCTGCTGATGACCCTGGTTGCCATTCCAGCCAAAACGAGCAAGATAACCGCCACTATGCCCGCGCGGCTGGCTTGCCCTGCTTTGAGCCTGCTTCGGCACAAGAAGCCAAAGACATGACGCGCTATGCCTTTCGCGTGGCACGCAAATTAGGCCAGCCTGTTATGCTGCGCACCACAACCCGCCTCAACCACTTGCGCGGGTCAGTGCTTTTTGACCAGCTCCCCCAACCTGCCGAGCTGGTGCCGTGGGCGAAAAATCCCATGCATTTTGTGCCCGTGCCAGCTGTGGCTCGTGTGCGGCATAAAGAATTAGAAAAGAATATGAGCGCTGCCCGCGAGCTTGCAGAAAGCGGCGAGTGGACAAAAGTGCGCGGCAAAGGGCGCATTGGCCTTATTAGCTGTGGCATTGCCCGTGCCTACCTTGCCGACGCCCTGTATGCTGGCGGCTGGGAAGAAAATGTCAAAGTGATGGAACTGGGCATGACATGGCCTTTACCCGAAAAAGCTTTGGCAGAATTTTTGCGCTCTTGCGAAAAAGTGCTGGTGGTGGAAGAAGGTGCGGCCTTGCTTGAAAACGAGCTGCGCATACTGGCGCAGCGCTTGGGCATTGCTGTGGAAATTACAGGCAAAAATGATGTGCTCACCCTGTATGGTGAATATTCCACCACTTCGGTTACCCGCGCTTTGGCAGGCTTTTTAGACTGCCCCTGCCCCATTACCGAAGGCCGCCACAGTGAAGCAGGCCTGCCCAACCGCCCACCCAACCTTTGCCCCGGCTGCTCGCACCGTTCAGTGTATTATGCTGTGCGTCAGGTTTTTGGAGATGAGGCAGTCTATTCCAGCGACATTGGCTGCTATACCTTGGGCATGCTGCCCCCCTTGCGCATGGCAGATTTCCTCGTGTGCATGGGCTCGTCTGTTTCGGCAGGCAGCGGCTTTGCTTGGGCTTCTGGCAAGCCTGTGGTTGCTTTTATTGGCGACTCTACCTTCTTCCATTCAGGCATGACGGGGCTTGCCAACGCTGTTTATAACAAGCATGATATTTTATTAGTTATTTTGGACAATGGCACAACAGCTATGACAGGGCACCAGCCCAACCCCGGCATGACGCAAAGCGTGCTTGGCGATGGCGCTTTGCATTTGGATATTGAGGCTGTAGTGCGTGCCTTTGGCGTGACCGAAGTTGCCAAGGTCAAAGCCTATAACCTCAAGCAAGTGACCAGCGCGCTGGAAGATTTCAAGGCAAAGCGTGGTGTGCGTGTGCTCATTACTGAAGAGCCCTGTGTGCTCTATGCCCGCCGCGCGCTCAAAAAAGTTCCGCCGCAGGTGGCAGAGGTGGTTGAACAAGGGGCAGATGCCCTGCGTTGCCTTGAAGATTTGGCATGTCCCGCTTTTTATCGTGATGGCGAAACTATAGCCATTGACGCGGCTTTGTGCTCTGGCTGCATGGTCTGTTTGCAAGTAGCCCCCAAGGCAATCAAAGCACGCAAGAGGTAATATAATGGATAAGCGTATTCGTATTTACATGACGGGTGTAGGCGGTCAGGGCACGTTGACAGCAACCACCCTGCTCGCCCGTGTTGCACTTGATGCTGGCGTATCTGTAGTGGCTGGTGAAGTGCACGGCATGGCACAGCGCGGCGGTGTGGTGGAATCGGTTGTGCTGCTGGGCGGCTGGCGTGCCCCTAAGCTGGATCATGGCGAGGCCGATATTGTGCTGGGCTTTGAGCCGCTGGAAACCCTGCGTGGCCTGCCCTATTTACGCGCTGGCGGTGCTGTCTTTTCTAATGAAGACAAAATGCCCCCTGTAGGTGTTTCCATGGGTAAAGAAACCTACCCCGAAATGGATATCATTAAAGAAAAAGTGCGCGCTGTGGCTGGCAGAGTGCATTATTTGCACTGCCGCGAGCTGGGCATGCGCGCTGGCTCTATACAGGCAGGCAATGCCGCGCTGCTGGGGGCATTGTGTACCTCTGGCCTGTTGCCTTTTGATGAAAAAACCTTGGAAGCGGGCATTTATAAATTCTTGCCCGCCAAACTGGTGGAGAGCAACATTAAGGCTATGGCCTTGGGCGTTGACGCTGTGAGGGCTGTGTGAGCGCTCTACCCTTTGACGCGTATCTGGAAACACTGCGCCTCTTAACTATTGAGCTGGGGCCGCAGCACTTTTTTCAGGCTTCTCTGCGTTCTTTACTGCGCATTCTTGCCGCGCGTCATGCCTTTTTGCGGCCGCATCTGGTCATTTATGACCCAGAAACATGCACTCTGCGCTTGTGCGGGGCAGAGGCCACCCCCATGATGTCACATCATGCGGTGTATGAGCCTGGCATGGGCATTACAGGGCAGGTTTTCGCCAAGGGGCGTCCTGTTATTGTTGAACGCATCAGCGAGAATGCTGTTTTCCAAAACCGCTTTTTTAAGCGCACAGCAGAAGAAATGCGCCAGCTTTCTTTTGTGAGTGTGCCTATTATGGGCGTAGGTGAAGAGCCGCTGGAAGGGCAAGAAGTGCTGGGCGTGCTCAGCCTTGATTTACCCCTTGCCCCGCATGATGAGCTTGAAACGGTATGCCGCTTCTTGCAGGTGGTTGCAGGGCTTATTGGCAATCAGGTCAGCTATATGCAGCAGGAAATGGCGCGCCAGAGCCTGCCGCAAACCGAGGCCGCCACGGTAGCTAGCCAGCCTGTGGGTGTGGTGGCTATTTCCAAAACCATGCGGCAGGTCGTCACGCAGGCCGTGCAGGCTGGCAATTCCCGCGTGAGTGTGTTGCTTAAAGGCGAAGCAGGCACAGGCAAAGAATTGCTTGCCGAGCTCATTCATACAGGCAGCACACGCTGCCATATGCCCCTGCTGCGCCTGAATTGCGCCGCTATGGAAGCGGAGGCTTTGGAAGCAGAGCTTTTTGGCGTGCAAAAAGATGCCATGCCGCAGGTGGTGCAAACACATAAGGGCATATTGGAACGTGCTAACAACGGCACGGTGTATCTAAGCGCCGTCCACGCGCTGCCTATTGCCGTGCAGGAAAAGCTTTTGCAGGCTTTACGCTCGCAAGAGGTGCTGCGCTTAGGCGGCACGCAATCTGTTGCCATTGATGTGCGCCTTATTTGCTCGACTGAAGAAACAAACCCCGTGGCACAGGGCTTTTTGGGCGAGCTGTACCAGCATATTGCTTCCTTAACTATTAACGTGCCGCCCTTGCGCGAACGCCGCGAAGACATTGTGCCCTTGGCAGAATTCTTCATGCAAAAAGCGGCCTTGGAGCAAGATAAAGTCATTCGGCGCATTTCCCATCCCGCCATAGAGCTGCTTATGCACTATGCTTGGACGGGCAATGCCCGAGAGCTCAAGGGTTGTATAGAGCGTGCGGTAAGCAATTGTCAGGAAGATACCATTCGCGCCTGCCACTTGCCGCCTTCCTTACAGCTGAAAGGTGATGCCGATGCCGATGTGCTGAGCTTTACCGATGCCGTTGAGCGCTTTGAACAAGAATTGCTGGTGGATGCCCTGCAAAGAGCACGCGGTAATATGCTTGAGGCCTCGCGCCTGCTAAACACCAGCTACCGCATTATCAATTATAAGGTAAAAAAGCTCAATATTGACCCCAAAAAGTTTACTGTACGTTAGCAGCGCACGGCCTGTGGCGGGTAGCACAATAAAACTGCCCGCCACAGATACGACAAAGCCGCAAAGCAAAAAATACTGCCACAAGGCAGGATGACGGTTTTTCTTGACCTTAGCCGCCGCTTACGCTACAAAACCAAGCGTGTGCTCGTAGCTCAGTTGGATAGAGCAGAAGCCTTCTAAGCTTCAGGCCGTGGGTTCGATCCCTACCGGGCACACCAAATATTTTGAGGGGTTGTACATCTTATGATGTGCAATCCCTTTCGTATTTTGCTCGCTGGTCACCGCACAGCTTCAACAGGCTAAAGCCTATACGCAAAAGCCCCGCAGAGTACAACGGGGCTTTTCTTTATTCAATTATACATGTTGGTTATGCTTCAGTAAAAAACTCTTTTTCAGCACCACACAGGGGGCAGACCCAATCTTCGGGCAAATCTTCAAAGGCAGTGCCTGGGGCAATGCCGTGGTCGGGGTCACCCAGTTCAGGATCATAGACATAACCACAGGGACATTCATACTTTTTCATACCGCTCTCCAAAGTAAAAGGGTTGATGCCAATACCTAAGACACCATTCTCTTTCTGTCAATAAGAATCATTCCTGAAATAACACTATTCTAGGCATGCAGCAGGGTTTATAGCTGCAAGGCTGCCTCATAGATACCTTCGGCAAGGGTGGGGTGGGCATGTATTGTATTGCAAACATCCTGCGCTGTGGCCTTCATGCTGAGGGCAAGAGCCATTTCGGCAATCAAATCAGTAGCGTGTGCGCCAGCAATATGCGCCCCCAGCAGCCTGCCCGTGCCCTCTTCTGCTACCAGCTTTATCATGCCTGCCAGCTCATTCATGGCATGCGCCTTGCCCAGCTCGCGCATTTGCACTGTAGCTGTACGCACGGCATAGCCCTGCTCTTGTGCCTGCGCTTCGCTCAAGCCCACACAACCCACTTCGGGCGCAGTAAAAATGCCAGAAGGCACGACGCTGTAGTCCATAGCTTTTGCCCTGCCCTGCATATTTTCAAGGGCGCACAATGCCTCCATGGCCGCCACATGGGCAAGCATGGTGTGCTGGGGGCCAAGCACATCGCCTACAGCATAAATATGAGGTACAGAAGTTTGCATATGGTCATCCACACAGACCCAGCCGCGGGCATCGGTAGCTACGCCAGCCTCGGCAAGCCCCAAGCCTTCTGTATTGGCTGCGCGGCCAATAGAAACCAGCACCATATCAGCCTGCACAGGCACTATTTTTTGCTGTGCTGGTGTGGGCTGCGCTATAAAGGGGGAAGGGGCAAGCTTTGCCTGCACCACACCATCCACCACCTGAATATCTGTCAGGGTGCGCCCCAGCTCACATTGAATACGGCGCTTCTTCATTTCACGCTGAATAAGGCTGCTTATGCTGGCATCCACAGCAGGAATGCCCAACACGCGGTTCATACCCTCTACCACCGTGACCTGCGCGCCAAAGGCCTGATAAATAAAGGCCATTTCACAGCCAATAACCCCGCCGCCCACAATAATAAGGCGCGCTGGTACATGGTCGAGTGCCAGCATGGCATCACTGTCCAGCACATACTTCTGGTCAACAGGCAAGGAAGGAATTGCTAAAATGCGCGAGCCTGTAGC
The DNA here is from genome assembly GCA_028689675.1 of Desulfovibrionaceae bacterium. Taxonomy (GTDB): domain Bacteria; phylum Desulfobacterota; class Desulfovibrionia; order Desulfovibrionales; family Desulfovibrionaceae; genus JAQVCS01. Next base: position 31,574 of record JAQVCS010000014.1, read on the forward strand.
AAGCAGTACCCTGTCCCCCTGCACCTGTTCTTTTGTGCCATCGGGTAATGTCACCTCCACCAAACCAGCATGAAGCACCCTGCCGCGCCCGCGCACCAAATGCACAGAAAGCGCAGCACAGGTTTTTTCTAAACCCTGCCGTAAAATCTGAATAACATTTTCTTTGCGTGCTAACACAGCAGCGGCATTCACCGTGGCAGTGCCCGCGCTTTCAATGCCAAAGCTGGCAAGCCTGTGCGCCATTTCCAAAGCATCGGCAGAAGCGCGCAGCGTTTTTGTAGGAATACAGCCATAATTCAGGCACGTCCCCCCCAAATGCGCACTTTCCACCAAGGTTACCTCAAGCCCTGCCTTGGCCGCGGCAAAGGCCGCCGTATAGCCACCAGGGCCGCCACCAATAACTGTAAGACGTACTGCCATAGCTACCTCTTTTTCCTAATCTGTGCGCTGTGGGCACAGCGTTCTCTCTTTCCCCTATAGAGACAAGGGCAACAAGTCAAGACGCTGTGCAAAAAGCCTTTATACAGAGCAAAGAAAGCCTTGCCACGCCCTGCTATCAATTCTATATTTTCTTACAGCCTCACAGCGCATTGTAAAGCAAATGCGGCGCATCAGTCAGCAGGGCTTTCTTCTTTACTTTTAACCACGACATCGGGGAGACTATGAGTGACATTTTGCTTTGGCTGCATCCACTTATGCAAATTTTTGCAGCTTTGTTAGGCATTTGGGCAATGTATCAGGGCATACAGCGCATTCGTATGCAAATGGGCGTCAAATTGATTTTTCCATGGAAACAGCATGTCAAGCTGGGGACATATGCCTTGGCGCTATGGATTTTAGGCGCATTGGGTTTTTATGTAACGCATGACCTTTTTGGCGAAACACATATTACAGGGACACATGCTTTTTTAGCATGGCCTGTTATAGGGCTTTCTCTTTTTGGCCTGATTACGGGCTTTATTATGGACAGGCATAAAAAAAAGCGTCATGCCCTGCCCTTGGTGCACGGCATTGCCAATATTGTGCTCATCATTCTTGTGGGGGTGCTTTGCTACACTGGCGTGGAACTGTGGGATACTTTTGGCGCATAAGCCCAGCAAAAGAACAGGCGCATGGTTTTGCCCATGCGCCGTATAAATACTGCACCTTCAGGCCAGCAAAGCGCTAAAGCTGCAAAGCCTCCAGCACAGCCTTTTGTGCCGCTTCTGGCAGGGCTGCTGCCCCTGTCCACAGCTGGCATTGCCGCGCTGCCTGCCCCAAAAACATGGCAAGGCCGCCTATGCACTGCCAGCCTGCCTGTTTTGCCTCGCGCAAAAAACGTGTTTCTTGCGGGGTGTACACAATGTCATACGCTATGCCCTGCCTGCCTGCAAAAGCCTGCTGCGGGTAGGCCGTGCCCTCTTCATTCTTGCCCTGCATGCCTGCTGGCGTGGTATTCACAACCAGCAAAGCAGGTACATCGGCACGTTCATGCCATGGCACGGGGGCAAGCCCAAATTCTTCGCAAAAGCATACTGTCTTTTCCTGCTGGCGGGCACTCACAAAAATCTGCTGCAAGCCCAATTCCTGCAAGGCGGTCACCACAGCCCGCGCTGCCCCCCCTGCCCCCAGCACCAGCGCAGGCAGCTGTGGCGGCAAAGCATAGGGCAATAAGGGGCTCATAAAACCAATAACATCGGTGTTTTCCCCACACAAATGCTCACCTTGCCAATACAGCGTGTTGCATGCCCCCACGCGGCGCACCAAGGGGCTTATTTCATCCAAAAAGGGAACAACAGCCACCTTATGCGGCAGGGTCACACAACACCCGCGCACAGGCAGCAGGCGCACTGCCCGCATAAAGTCACCCACGGCCTCGGGCGGCAGAGCCCAACGAAACATCAGGGCTGGGCGCTTCATGGCCTGAAAGGCCGTGTTGTGCAACAAGGGGCTGAGGGAATGCCCTAGGGGGTAGCCTATAATACCATATAACTCTTCAGCAAATTGATATGCCATACTTTTCTCTTGTGCTTGCAGTTCACTAATATGCTTTGGGGGGAAATACCCACAGGCGGCCTGCAGACAAAGTGCTTAGGCAACAGAAGCAGGCGGCTGCCACAGCATCACCCTATTGCGCCCTGCTTTTTTTGCCTGATACAGTGCAGTATCTGCTTTTTTGAGCAACACATCTATATCTATTGCTAGGGCTTCCTGCTTGCTGACGTCATAAAAACACAGGCCAATACTGACAGTTACAGATAAGGAATACTTGCCATAGGCAATGCGCAATGCTTCACATCGTTTCCGCACTGCATCACAAAGCAAAACAGCCTCCTCACAATCGGTATTTTCAAAACAGAGAATAAATTCTTCCCCCCCAAAGCGGGCAAGAATAGTATCTCGTCGTAAACATTGTGATAACGTCTGGGCAAGCGTGCGCAATACCGTGTCGCCAGCATCGTGACCATAGGTATCATTGATATCTTTAAAGTGGTCAATATCAAACATGGCAAAGGCAAGCGTGCCGCCCTGTTCCCGCAAGATTTGCAGGCGCCCTTCCATAAGGCTGATTAATTTCCTTCTATTCCACAGCCCTGTCAAATCATCACAATATGAAAGTCTTTCCAATCTTTCTGTATATTCTTTAATATTTTTTTCCAATATATTAAGAATTTTTCCTAGCTGACTTATTTCATCAGTATTTCTACAATCAATAGTACAGGTGAATTTTTCATTATCTATTTTTTTTGCAAAATCCATAGTCAACATAAGCGGTTTACTTATTCTTTTGATAGCATACCATGATGAATATAAGACTGATATAAAAATAATTGCAATAAATATAGACACATAAAAAACTGCATTTCTGAAATGATTATTTGCAGCAGCAACATCAGCATTGGTGCGAACAAGTATTTTTTTTGAAAACATTTGTGCTACATTTAAAATTTCTGCTTTATTCCACTGATACGTTGGTGAAAAAACTATAGTACGGGCATTTTCATAGTCTGGGTCTTTGTATATAGTATATTTTCCCTGTTCATCCTGAAAAATCCCTTGTACCATGTTTATCGCTTTTATTTCGTCTTCCGCTAACATATCAGATAATCGTTCAGAAAGGCCAAATGTTTCCAGCTCATCTGGTAGTACGCCATATTGTTGCAGCAAGGCCAGCAAGCTTATTTTTTCACCCCCTGCCACTTCGGCATTGTCTGGTCGTGCTTTCTTGCCCGTCCGAACCAGCAGGATGTCAAAATACTGTTTTTTATAAGAATCTTCACCAGTTACCACATATTCTCTGGCGAAATTTGTTAAATTTCGTGAGCCTTCTTGAAATTCAACACAAATTTCCAGTAATATCCTTTGATTATTCTTGAACACCTCCAACATTGAAAACTGTTTCCACATGTATAATACGGTAGTTGCCGTGCATATGAGCATAATAATAACAATATAACTATAAATATTGAGCGTTTTTTGTATACTCATGCGGCACCAATCAATTAAAATGTTTTCTATATTAATTCTTCTTGAATGAGTATGCAGAGCTCACTTAAAAATGGCAAGATTTTTTTTCGCTGTGAATCTGGCACTGCATACCACAAAAGCTTCATGCAGTGCCATTGCAGAAGCAGCGCACCTTCTCTTTGTAGTATGCGATGACCTTAACCCGCGCAGCACGGAAGAGTTGACAGGAAGAAGAAACTGTGTTTTGCACAAGCAGCTGCACAGCAAAAAAGGAAATCTCATGCAAAAAGCCCAAAGCCCCGTTTTTCTTATTGGCTCTCGTGCCTGCGGCAAAAGCACCGCAGGGCGGGCGCTGGCACGGCTTTTGCGGCGTCAATTTGTGGATACAGACCTGCTGGTGCAGCAAGAGGTTGGGTGCAGTATTCAAGAAATGGTACAAGAGCATGGCTGGGAATATTTTAGAGATGCCGAAAGCAGGGCTTTGCAGCAGGCCACAGCCCCCAATACCATTATTGCCACAGGCGGCGGCATGGTGCTGCGTGAAGCAAACCGCCTTTTTATGCAGCAGCACGGCATAGTATTTTATCTTGTTGTGCCCATAGCTATTTTATCTGCCCGCTTAGCTACCCGCCCCCACGACCCCATGCGCCCCCCCCTCACAGCAAAAAGTGCCGAAGAAGAAGTGCGCACTGTGCTGCAAGAAAGGCAGCCCCTCTACCTTGCCTGTGCCCGCCATAGTGTGGATGCCACCCTGCCCCTGCCTGCCCTAACAGGGCTTATGGCCAGTGCAATAGGAGCACATGGCAAAAAATTACGACCTTAACCCTTTTTGCCCCGTGGTCTTTTATTGACAGGCTTAAGAGAAAAGCTTACTACTTTCACAGAAGTAAAACATGGTATTGTTGCTATGTTTTACTAAAGTATCCAGCTAGGTTGATGAAAATTGAGAGGATTCTTATGAAATTATTTCGTGTTCTTCTGGTAACGGCGCTGCTTGTTTTGGGTTCTATCTCTGCTGCTTTGGCACAAGATGTTGTTGTTGCTAACGGCACAGGCTTTACTATTCATCAATTAGCTCTGGCCGATAGCAGTGCTCAGGGCGATGCAGAAGACCTGCTGGGCAATGGCACCTTGGCTGCTGGCGCTGCTATCACCATTTCCATTTCGGGCGGCTCAAAGGGCTGGGAATTGATTGCTGTTGATGGTGAAGGCAATCAAGTGAACTGGCAGAATTTGGATCTGACTGGCGTACGTCAAATTGTACTTCATGCCAACGGCACCGCCGACTTGCAATAAATTTTTTTCAGTTGTTCTTTCTAAGCCCCGCAAGGGGCTTTTTTTATTGCCTGATTTTTATTACAGCAACATGCCCTTTTTTTGCCTTTTCTTTATTCTGTGCTATATTGAAAGTAAGGGTTCTTCTTAGAGTGTCACCACTACCAAAGGGAGGCTGTATGCATATTGAAAAACAAGTACACAATTCCCAACTTCTCCTTATTCTTTCTGGCACACTTGACCAAAAGTCTGTAGCTATGCTGGCACAGGTTGTGCACGAGGGCATAAGCCACACCAACAAAGTCATTTTGGACTTTGGCAATATTGCGGCCATCAGCCCACGCGCAACGCAGGGTTTGCTGAGCCTGAGCACAGAATGCCGCCAGCGCGATCTGCAACTTGTGCTGTGTAAGCTGCAAAGCAGTGTTGCCGAAGACCTGCGCCCTTCTGGACTGCTTTCTTTACTGCCAGTATATTGCACACGGGGTGAAGCTTTATAGCTGGCATTGAAAATAGCACATATTTTCAATGCTGCTCTCAATAGTACACACAAACACATATGTTTTTTGCATAAGAACCAGCTCAACAGTTGACGCTTGTCAATAAAAACGGTATCCGCCTTTCTCAAGACTATCTTTACAACGTTTTATTGAGGAAAGAGCATGGCCGCTGATTTTAAAAAATTTGAAGATGATGATGAAGATTTGCTTGCTGAAGACGCGTTAGAGGACGAAGACGAGGAAGAAGAGGACGAGGAAGAAGAACACGCAATGCGTCATTCCCGTCTTACTGACGTGGCAGAATGGGAAAATGATTTCAGCTACGGCACGGACGATTTGGACGATGTGCGCAGCAGCATAGAATCGTCCACGGGCTATTCACGCAGTTATCTTGATGAAGAATAGCAAAGGCAAGGCACACACAGCTTGCCCTTGCCGCCCGCGGCGCAGCAGCCCCATAGTGTTCACGCAGTATGGGGCTGTTCCCTATTATGGGGCATGCACAAGGCGCTACACAGTACACAGAGCTGTTCCCCTAGCGCAGATTCCCCTTCAAAGCTCATATAATGGGGCAGTACATTCCCCTGTGAGCTTTGAGTGGCAAGTATTTCTTACGAAAGCTTGTAAGCATGTTCAAAGGTAAAATGCTCTAGAGGGTGTGAACACTACAGGAATTTTATTTGCTGACAAGCAAGGCAAGGCTTGTATGCAGGCAGTGCACTTTTATAGTACCCGACCAAAATAAAAGTGGAAGCCTAACACCGCCAGCGGGCAAAAAAACAGAGTATTCACCCCTCCCACACCTTAAGGGATTCGCTGTATTGTGCACATCTGGCGGCTTATGCGCCCCATGTCATCCACCACACGCAATTCTATTGTGCCCGCCTCTGCCGGCCGCCAGAGCAAAGGGACATCGGGGGCAGTGCTGCCCACATAGTGCGCACCAGCAAACCAGTGCAGTGTGTGCACATCGGGCTCGGCGCTGGCAGTGAGGGGCAGGGGAGGGCTTTGCCCTGCTGCAATGCGCGCATAATAGGTTACCCCCTTTTTGGGCAGGATAATACGCGGGGCTTTGCCCTGCACAGCTTCCCCCTTGCGGCATTGCGGCAGCCAGTCTGGCGGGGCGGGCTTGGCAATGCCTGCCCTTGCGAAAATGCGCTGCACATCACTAGGCCAAAATTCCCACACTCTTTCTTCTGTTCTGCCCGCTTCTGGCTGGCAGGCACGCAGCCCACTGGCTTTATCAATAAGAATGGTGCGGAAGACCCCGCTGTCACGCAGGGGCGAAACCCCAGGAATGAACAAGGTTTTTGTTTTTTCTGCACAGCGCGACGTATCCACATCTCCTGTTGCGGTGCACACTGAAATATCGCGCACATTCAGAGCCGCGCGGCGGCTGGGCAGCACATCGCGCACAGGGTACAGCCGCGCCAAAGCATGGGCAATATCTGTAAACAGCGGTGCGGCCAATTCCCCACCCACAAAAAGTGGATTGGGGCTGTTATCAAAATTTCCAGCCCACACTACCAGCACATATTCTCCCACAATGCCCGCTGTCCACGCATCACGAAAGCCATTGGACGTGCCTGTTTTATAGCGCAGCGGAACAGTGCCAGAGGCAAGGTGCAGCTGGGCATTGGGGCGTTCCAGCATAGAGCAGGTAATAAAGGCGGCCTCGGGCGAAAGCATACGCAAAGGGGCTTGCCTTTGTGGCTGTACTGCTGGGGCAGCATTCTTTTCTCCGCCGCCCAGCCCTTTGGCCTGCTCTTTCAGCAAGCGCAAGGGGCGCAGCAAGCCCTGATTATACAGCATGCCATACAGGCTGGCCAGCTCGCGCATACTTATTTCTGCCCCGCCCAGCACCAAGGCCAAACCATAATGCTCTGGCGGACGCGGCAGGGCTATGCCCGCTTTTTTTAAAAAAGAATATAAATCGGGGTCATGCAATTGCTCTGCCAGTATAATAGCGGGCAAATTACGGCTTGCTTTCAAAGCCTCATGGGCAGGCACAGGGCCGCGAAAGCCTCTGTCAAAATTTTCTGGGTCATAGCCGCCAAAAGAACGGGGGCTGTCCAGCAAGAGGGTCATAGGATGAATAAGCCCCTGATCCAAAGCCAGAGCATACACAAAGGGTTTGAGCGCAGAACCGGGCGAGCGCCGTGCCAGCGTGCCATCCACCTGCCCGCTAATAGCTGCATTAAAAAAATCGGCCGAGCCAACAAGGGCGCGAATTTCTGAGGTGGGGGCATGCACTAGCAAGGCAGCGGCATTATGTATGCCATAGCGCCTGCCCCGTGCTACAAAGGCGCGCAGCTGGCTTTCCAACACATGCTGGGCTGGCAGCTCAATGCTGGTGTGCAGCTTGCTTGCACCAGTGGCTTGTGCCAGCAGCGCTGCGCACGCATGGGGCGCTTCAAAAGGCAAATCGGCAAAGCCAAACAAGCGCAAGGGCGGCAGACTGTCTGCCTGCTGTCCAGCGCCCTGCCCCAACTTTTGTCCAAGCATTTGATTTGGTGGCTGATGTACAGCCTGTTTCGATACTTGCCCAGTGCTTTGCCCCAATATGTGCTCAGGCTTTTTCACTGCCGCCTGTTCTGGGGCTTGTCCAACTTCCTGCTTTGACGCCAGTGCTAATGCCCGCCCAGCCTGTTGCCCACTTTGGTGCGGCGCTGGGCTTAGCGCTCTGGCTTCGGCGGGCTGCGCCTCTTCCCACAGCCTATGCATACGCAGCCGTGCTGCCGTAAATTCTTTACCATTCAAAGGGTTACGCTGCACAGGGTTTTGAGGTATCACCGTCAGTGCAAAACATTCCATGCGTGTTAAGCGGCTGGCTGGTTTATGAAAATAAATACGGGCAGCGGCCTCTATGCCCTCAATATTCCCGCCATAGGGCGCAAGGTTGTAATAGGCCTCTACAATAGCCGCCTTGCTGTAATGCCTTTCAAGCACCAAGGCCTGCCAAATCTGGCGCAGCTTGCCGCCAAGCCCACGGGTATCCAGCTTGCCACGCAAGCGCACCACCTGCATGGTAATGGTGGAAGCCCCCATGCGCCGCCCGCCGCCCAAGTAGCTGCTCCATAAAGCGCGCCCCAGAGCAAAGGGGTTCACCCCCGGGTGCTCAAAAAAATACTTGTCTTCATACAGTAAAAGAGCCTGTATTGCTTCTGGGGCAATCTCATCCAACGTGACCCGCAAGCGGTATGTCTGGTCTGCCGCCAGCCCCATACGCAGCATGCTGCCGTCTGCTGCCAATACCACGCGGGCAAAGGGCAGGCCTTCCAGCAGGGGCGGCGGCGTGCTCAGCCGCAGCACCCCCCACAGCAAGCAGCACAAGAAGACAGGCGCGGCACAAAACCATGCCGCGCCCCTCATCCAAGAGCGGCGCTGTGCCCCCGCAAGCCCTTGCCTGCTTTGGGGCACAGCACCTTTATGCTGTCTTTGTTGCATCATAGTAGCGCAGCGTTATTCCACAGTAATGCTGCCTGCCACGCCGTGGGCATAGACATTTTGGTTATACATGGCCTCGCCCTGCACTGCGGGCACGGTAAATTGCCCACGGCTCACGGCGCGAATGCGATAGGTATAGACCATTTCACGGGCAGTCAGGTCTGCAAAAAGCAACATACGGTCTTCACGGCGGTCTATGCGCGTGAGCCCCTGCGGCTTTTCTTCCTGCCCATTGGCATTGCGGGCAAGAACCATTTCAAAGCCGCCTGGCAGCAAGTCCGTAATTACGCAATCTTTTTGCTCGGCAGACTGGGCGCGGGCAAGCACGCGCACTGTAATTTCGTCCCCCTGCTTAACGCGGCTTATTGGCTCACCCGCGGCATTCACATAGCTGCGCTGCACTTCTATGCCCTGCGCCGCGGCCTTGCTGGGCGGGGTGCGGTCAAAGCCAGTGGTGACAATATGCCAATATAAAGGCTGCCCCTGCGGCGCTTCAATGCTGTATTTACGGCATTGGGGAATAGCAAGGCTCAGCACCGCGCCTTCGGCAAGGCTGTGAGTGCTGCTTTGCCCCTCACCCTCTGTGCAGGCAAGGCGCACAGCAGGCAGCGCTGTGCTGGCGGCCGTGTTCATGCTCAATAAAGCCCGCACAGCCTGCGCGGCAGAAAAGGTGGCATAGCCATTATTTTGCACAGTCATGACACTGTTTTCTATCATATCTGTACGCAAGCTCTGCGTCAGGCGCTCGGGGAAGTGCCGCGCCAGCAAGGTGGTGTGCAAGGCCTGCAAGGCAAAGGGGCTAAACCACGCATCTTCAGCCGTATAGCGCACCTGCTCAAAAGGCTGCACCTTGGTCATGTGCATCATGCTTTGGCTGGCGGCAATAAGCACAGCCGTTACATCCTGCTGCCAGCTTTGCACCTCTTTCAAGCCATCCAGCAGACTTTCAATAAGCTGTGTGGTCACACGCCCCTCGCGAGTAAGCACCCAAATGCCATAGGCACAACGGCGGGCTTCGGCAAGGCTGGGTTCACGCAGGGTGCAGCCGCGCTCTACAGCATCACAGAGCTGCTGCACCATGCCCTCGTTCAGCCCCAGCCCCGCTTCACGCAATGTCAGCAAGAAATCGGCTGCATACACGGTGAGCAAGGGCTCGGCTGTGCCCTCTGGCCACAGGCTTACGCCACTATAGCCAAGGCCTGCCTGAATGCCTGCCAAAGCGCCTGCCAGCAGCGCTTCGCGCTCCTCTGCTTTGGGCAGCATGTCTGGGTATTGCTGCAACAGCGCCAAAGGAAAGGCGCGGCTGATGCTCTGCTCTGTGCAGGCATAGGGGTACTGAGCGGTATAGGTGGCAAAAGCACGCACCAAGGGCAGGGGCGCGGCAGAAAGTGAGGCCGAGCTTGAAGCACCCAAAGCATATACAGAACGCGGCACGTCAATAGTAGCACTGCCCTGCACTGTGCCAGCCATCACGCTGGTGCGCAGACCTGATGCTGGGCGTATGCTCAAGGAAGCTTCCCGCGTGTAGCTTGTTTTGCCATCATGCGCGCTAATATGCACTGTGGCATTGCTAGGCTCACTGCCAGCCTTCATGCTGAGCGGCACAATAGTTTCTGCCTGTGCAGGCACGCTTACGCTGGCGGGCAAAGGCTTTTGCAGCTTCAGCCCAGCATCGGCCTTCAGGCTAAGCGTGAGTGAAACAGGGCTTTGCGTGCTGTTTGCCAGCACTATTGCCCCGTCAAAGCTGTCTTTGGGGCTCAGGCTAAGCGGCAGCTGCGGGGTAATAATCACAGGGGCAACAACAGTGCTGGCCTGTGCAACAGAGCCCACACTGCCCGCAGACGAAGCCACAGCCATAATACGCAGCTTGCCATTATAATAAGCAGGAACTGGAATATTCACCGTCACCCCTTGGGGCGAAACGTCCACCAATTGCGACCATGTGGCAAGGGGCGGCTCATTACGGCGCTTAAAAGGATTATAAAAACGGCCGCCAAGCATATTCATATCCCCGCCAAAGGCAGGAATGCGGCCAGCAAGGAGGGCATGGTCTGGCATGAGCAGGTCAAAGGCCTGCAAGGTGCTCACATCAAGGGCACGGTCAAGCAACAAATGCCGCAGGGGTGAGGGGGTGGCAAAGTTGGTTAATTGCAGCACGCCTTCATCAACAGCAAAAATGACAGCCTTGCCTTGTTCTTTTGCCCGCAAGGTTACGGGCAGGCTTTCACCGGGGCGCAGGCTTTGCGGGGCAGTAAGGCCAAGCTGCATGTCACGCTGGCGCACTGCCGCCGTAAAGGGCGCTATGGCAAAAGAATGCGGCTTCATATAAATGCTGGGAGAATGGGCAGCGCGAACAAAAGAAACATTCACATAGCCGCGCCCTTCAAAGCCCGCTGGTATGGCTATTTCCTGCACAGTATCGCCAGCTTTGGCGCTGAACCACGCAAAGGCGGCCACGTTTTCCCTTTCCAGCGTAATAAGCCCCACACCATCATAGGGCACAGACAGTGCCAGCTTTATTGTTTCGCCAGCGTCATAGGCTGTTTTGTTCAGACGCAGGCGCATTTTGCTGGCGGCAAGGTCGCTGTCTGCACCAGCAAGCTGCTCGCCCGCAATACTGAAAGGCACAGAGGCAAGAGCTTGACCCTGTTCATTTTTCACTGTCAGCAAATACTCCCCAGCCTGCTTGGTGGGTACAGCCCACTGCAAACCTGCGGCTGTAAGGTTGTATTCTGCTGTGCTTATAGGTGTATCCACAGGCATATCGTCATAGCGGTATAAGCCGCTAGCATCGCTGACAAGGCTGCTTACATAGCGCCGCGCCGCCACGGTAAAGTGCAGCTTAGGCACGGCAATTTGCTCTAAGTGCGGGTTGACGGCAATAAAGTTGAGCTTTGCCTGCGAACCCTGCGGAATAAATTGCACATTGGTAACAGCCCCCACGGGTTTATAGCCAAGCATATAGGCCTGCGGAGAAACAATAAAGGTTGTTTGCGCTGTGGTGGCGCGCCCGCCATCGGCCTCAAAGCCCTCTGTCAGCACAGAGCATTCTGCCGAAGAGCCGCCCACCAAGCTGGCTGGCAGGGGCAGCAAAGCCATGCCACGCTCATCGGTTATTTTTTCGGGCAGGGGCTGGTCTATGCCCTGCCCCGTAAAGGGCTTTGTATCGTGAAAAATATAGTCTTCAAAGCCAGCAAAGGCAAAATGTGCGGGGTTAAGCCGTAATTGCGCGGTAACACGGCGCTTGGTGGCGGGCAGACCATACAAATTATTCAGCGTCACCGCCAAGCTGAGTGTTTTGCCCTCGTGCAGCTGCACCCAGCCTTGCGCTGGCTTGGCATCCAAACGAGCCTGCATGCTCATGGTGTCTGGCTGAAATTCTTCCATACGCACCACGGCCGAGCCCAGCACCATGCCCGAGCCGGGCAGGCGCACATCAAAGTGGTAGCGACCCGAGGGAGCATTTTCTGACGATTGCCAGTCAAACAAGCTTATGCCTGCTTCATTGGCGGTAAAGGATTTTTTCAGAACAATACGGTCGGCAGGGTTATACAGCACAGCTTCCAGCGGCATGGCTGGCGGCAGCACAGCCCAGTCGGCACTGCGCACAAGGCAGCCAAAATGCAGCATTTCACCAGGGCGGAACATACCGCGCTGGGCAAAGACAGCGGCATTGATGCCCGCATTGGCAGACTGCTGCCCGCTGACGGCATAGTTGGAATAGTCCAGCACGCGCGAGCTGTCGTCCAAGGGCAGCCATGCCAAATCTACCTGCTTATTGGCAGACAGCTGTGCCACGGCAGCCACAGGGCGGCGCTCACGTTCCAAACCAGTAAGCGGGGGCAGCACGGCATGCCCCAAGGCATCGGTGCTGCTGCTGGCCACGGGCTTGCCATTGGCTCCCAGCACGCTTACCGCGGCCTGTGCCACTGGCTTGCCTGTACCCAAGGAATGCACAAAAAAGTCATAGCCGCCCAAGGCATTTTTTTTCACCATCATGCCAAGGTCTGTAAGCAGCACCATGCGGCTGGCGCTGGCCACTTCCTTGCCGTCCTTCATCCCCTTCAGGGTAACGCGCATCAGGCCGCGGGTATCTGTGCCTGCCTGCCCCATAAGCGGGGCTAAATCAAGCGCGGCAAAGCCTGCCTTGCCTGCGGCAGCCTTTGGCAGGGGCAATTCCCCCGATGCCCGCACGCTGAGCGAAGCAATATCAAGGCTGGAAAATTGCAAAGGGCTGGTAAAGGCATTGTCTGATTCCTGCGCCATGAGGGCAAGAAAAGGTTCGCGCACCTGCTCGGCTTCCCACCGAATGGCGCTGATATCTGTGCCATACACATCCAGCACTTTTTTGCCCGAAAGCGCCAGCACATTGCCCGGCTGCAAAAAATTCACGGTGGCAACATCACTGCCTGCCTGCAGAATTTGCCGCCACGGCTTGCCCAAGGTCAGGCCAGAAGCCGCTGCGCACTGGGCATCAACATCTACCAGCACATACGAGCCGGGGGTCACATTCACGCCAAAACGCAAGCGGGACACAGGGCTGTTGTCTTTTTGCAAAGAAACAGATTTAACCACCTTGCCTTTGTTCAGCACTTCGGCAGAAACAAAAGGTGCGGCCTGCCAATTATAGGGGCGCGTGGCCGCGGCGGTATTATAGGTGGGCAATTGCACCACAGTAATATGCTTGAGCAACTCTTCAGGCGCGGTATACAACGAGGGTTCAAGCGAAAGCACCGAAGTTCTGTTGAGCTGGGCATCATTCTCAAGGCTCAGGTTTACAGTATTTAGGGTGAACAGGCTGTTGCTGCCCGTAATATTGGCGCTAAAGCTTGCCCCCTGTGTGTTTTTCTTGAGGGGGTACAGGGTAATAAGGCCATCATTTTCTGTAAATTGTGGCAAACCCTGCACAAAAATTTGTGCCTGCACAGCTTCTTTAGGCAAAGATTTAATGGGCAAGGCAAGGTTAAGGCTGTCGCGGGCAGCATTCCACACCAAGTCTGGGTTGCCGCTTTGCACACCCTTGGGCACGGTGCAGCGAATAACAGAGGGCACATCACCCACGGGGTAGGCAAATTGCAGCGTGGCTGTCAGCACATGGGCAGCCCTTGGCGAAGGGTCTACCCAAAAGCGCTTTTCACTCAGCATTACAGCCTGTGGCATAGTGGTGCAGGTGAGCACCTCATTTGCCACAAGCACCGAGGCCGCACGCGGCATTGCGCGTATATCCACGGTGTAGGTGGTGTTGGGCAACAGGGCTGCGCCTTCAGGAATAAATTGCATTGTTGTGCCTTCCTGCCATATCCAGCGCCCCTTGGCTGGCGGGTTCATGCTGACACCCTGCACAGGCCTGCCATATTCGCCAAAGCTGGCAAAACAATTATTTTGCCAATGCGTACCATATTTTTTGCGGCAGGCTTGTTCATCCACATCAATGCTCAGGCGCAAGCCCTCCTGCCAAGGGTACAATGTTTCCAGAGCAGCCTTTCTGTAGGCTGGTGCTTCGCGCGTAGCCGCCTGCCCCTGCGTGCACAGGGCACATTGTAAGGCTATGCACAATACGATGAGCAAAAGACGCATATTTTTCTCCTTCAAAAAAAGTGCCCTCAGCGCAGCACCAGCCGCCCCTCAAGGCGCGGGTGCAAGGGTGAAAATGCCTGCATATATTCCTGCACTGCTGTCACAGCGCTTTTTCCCACAGGACGCCATTGTTTTGTGGTGAGCATGGCATAACCATCACCGCCTTTGGCAAGAAAATCAAGCGTTGCCATACGGTAATTATCGCCATCATACACGGGGCGCCACAGGCCATTGTCGGCTATGCTTACACTCACCAGCCTTTTTCCTGCTGGGCGCTGCATGTCTGCAACAATATGCAGGCCTGCCACCTGCGGAAAAGCCCCCGCCCCTTCAGAATAATGGCGTAGGCTGTGCTCCAGCGCGGCCTTGAGCACCACACCGCTGACCACCCCCGTTACCACCTCGCCATCAAAAGGAATGACCGAAAAAATATCCCCCACCGTTACCGTCCCCGTGGGAAAAGCAGCCCGCAGACCGCCGCTATTCATAAGGGCACATTGCGCCCTGTCATCCTTTCCTGCCCACAGCAGCACGTCTGCCATCAGGTTGCCCGTGGCGCATTCCTGCTGACGGCATAGCTGAATGTCTGGCTCAAGCAGGGTTTGCCCCTTGGGCAAGGCCGCCGCCACCGTGCCCACAGGGCTATGCAAAAGCTTTTGTGCGCCGCCAGCATAGCCTTCAATAAGCTCGGCAAGGGCAGCATCTGCCTGTGCTGTGTTTTGCTTTTCCAACAGCACAGGTTCACCACGCCAGTGCACCACTTTGCCAGCATCATCAAAGGTGACATCCAGCACCCCAAGGCTGGGCAGGCCATTTTTATTGGTAACGACAAGCACAGGGTCGTTATTGGGGGAATATTCCACCACAGGGTAAGCCCCCTGCGCCTTGGGCTGGGTATTGGAAAGCAAGGTATGGCTATGCCCGCCAACAATAATATCAAGGCCAGCAACTTTTTTTGCCAGCGCCCTGTCGTTTTCAAAGCCATAATGC
Source organism: Desulfovibrionaceae bacterium (assembly GCA_028689675.1). GTDB lineage: Bacteria > Desulfobacterota > Desulfovibrionia > Desulfovibrionales > Desulfovibrionaceae > JAQVCS01. The sequence continues at coordinate 46,810 of JAQVCS010000014.1, forward strand.
GTCAGGGCAATAATAATATTTACCCCGCGCGCTTGCAGGGCACTTATTGATTTTTGCACGGCGGCCACGGGGTCATCAAAACTCACGGCTGTGCAGGGCGTGGAGGCCGTGCGCGTTTCGGGCGTAATAATGCCAACAATGCCTATGCTGCGCCCTGCCCTGTGCACTATCACCCAAGGGGCATAGTCGGGCACAGGATTATAATTTTCTGCATAGCGCATATTGGCCGCCACAAGAGGCGCTTCAAGCTGCTCGGAAAAGGCTTGAAAACCAAGGCAGGCATCATCAAATTCATGATTGCCCGGCACCATGGCATCATAGCCCAGCATATTCATTACCTTTGCGCTGGGTTCGTTTTTGAATAAGGAATAAAACAGCGTGCCCTGTGCCTGATCCCCAGCATCCAGCAAGAGGCAATTTTTCTTGGCAGCGCGCTGCTCGGCTACAGCCTGCTGTAAGCGCATTGCTCCCCCCTTGCCATCAGCACATTGTGCGGCATAGCAGGGGCTGCCATCGGCCTTTGTGCCCCCAAGGGCAGCGTGAACATCGTTGGTGTGTAAAACAGTGAGCTCAAAAGCCTGTGCAGCACCAGCCAAGCCCAGTACCAACAAAACAAAGCAAATGCTGTACCACCCCTTTTTCATACGCTTCTCCCTTGTGAGTGCCTTATGCTGCGCTCAGTAATGGCTTTTTTTGCTGCTTCTTCTGCTGCTTTTGTAATGCGGCCAAATAACTTTCATGCTGCACAAGATAAAAAGCCAATGCGCGTGAAAAATTTTTGCCCACCAGCCCATCCAAAAGCATTTCGCTTACTTCTCTTTCCAGCATGAGCATATTTTGTATGCCCAGCACCACGCGAATTTCTGTGGGGGAAAGGCGTGCAAGCTGCTGCCGAAAAACCTGCTTGGCACGCGGCAAATAATACCAGAAATACAGCATATCAAGCACATTCACCACAGCTTCCCGCGCCACAAGGGGGTCACGGGCTTGCAGCATATGCCATAATTCTGCTGGCTTATCAAAATAATCTTCAATATTTTTATGGGCAAAAAGCATTTCCTGCCGTGAAAAATTACTGAATATCTGCTGGAGCTTGGTGCTATAATCCCAACGGCGCAGGCGAAGATATTGATTTCTATCAGCAATACCTTCAATAACCGCGGCCACGGTATCCGAGGCACATTTGGAGGTAATAGCCGCACAGGTTTGGGTAAGGGCAGCAGGGTCTGCCACGCCAGCCAGCGCAAAAACCTGAAAAAGCCCTTCACCAAAGACCACAGTAACAGGAATAGCAAAAACACTACGGAATAAATTGCCAATTACAGCCTGACGGGGGAAACCGCGAAAAATATTATGCAATGAAATATAAAAACCGTTAATCAGCGAAATAACAGAATAGACCAAGACAGCATCGTGCCGCACCGAAAGCCCCAGCCACTGCTCAAGCAGCAGCATGCGCACGCCCACTTCAAGCAGCAGCACAGAAATGCCCGTGTACATAAGCGAATCGGCAATGCGGTTCCAGCTGATAAAACGCTTCCACGGCAGAAGCAAATCTTTATGAAAGCCGCCGCCACTGACAATAAATTGAATAATATTGCGAAAACCCGTAATAAAAAACCACAGCAGCGCGCCATACAGCACCAAAAACCACCAGCCATCGGTATACCAAAAAGACCATTGCGCGGGCAAAAAGCCGGCCAGCACCTTAAGAATATTGATAACATGTGAATTTAAATAGCATAAACGCTGCCACGGCGGCACAGCCTGCACAGAATCTAGTTCCAGATGCGGCGCTTTTATGCCCCTTTCCGTCACCCCACCCAAGGTGACGAGGTTGCCCGTGCCACCCACGCTTGTGGTGCGTTTTTCCAAGCCCCAGCCGCGCACTTTGCGCCCAGCAAACCAGTCGGCAAAAGGCAGGCTGCGCACTATTTTGCCCCATGTGCTGCGGGCGCATTCGGCATCATGAATATGCACAAAGCGGTAAATATCGGTGGTGACAGGCAAAGCCAAATGCCGCTCTTGTGAAGCGCTACGCACTATGGCCTGCGCACGGCGGGGCAGGGTTTCCACAAAGGCCAGCCCCATGCCATGCGTATGCGAACGACTGGTGGAATCGGTACCCAAGCGTGAACCCAAGGGCTCTTTGTCGTACATGTGTTGCAGCTGCCCCAAATTCCGCAATATCGTTTCAAACAAGGGGCGGCGCACAGCCGCGGCGGCGGGGTCAAGCAGCTTGTCTGCCGCCATAATATTTTGCACAAGGTGCTTGAGCTCGGGGGCAGAGCCCTCATTCAGTGCCCGTTGTAATTCATTGATTTCTTTACTATGTTGCAAGCGGCCGCTTGTCCATTCACGCAGGTTGAATAGCTCCAGATGGGTAATTTCCCCTTTGCCCAGCCAGACCAGCTCCAGCACATCGGCAGCGGTAAGCGAGGCAAGGTTCAAGATAATCTGCGCTGGGGGCAGCTCGGCTAGGCGCTGCACAAGGGCATCGGGCTGGCGCAGCATAATGGCTGGCATAGAGTCATGCGGCGCATAGGGAAAGACCACATTGGGGTTGGCCGCAGGGCTCAGCCATGTATCTGCAATAGTATCGGGCAAAAGCTCGCTTATCAGCCTTTGTCTGGCCTGCAAGCGCTCTTTTGCCTGTGGGGTGCACTCTGGGCTTTCCAAGGCCTGCTGCACTTCGCGCAAGGCTCTCGCGCGTGCCTTGGCCAGCGAAAGGTAAATATATTCTGCCAAGTGCAGGCTCATGGGCAGGCGATGCCCCACAAAGGCCAAAAACTTCTCTTTATCAATGGGGGCTGGGCAGGGCATGCCCGTTGCCCGCGCAAAAGCTGCCGCTTGTTTTGTGTTCCACTGTTCAAGCAAATGCATGGTGTGCTCACGCATCCATTGTGAAACAGGGGCATAATCAGCCATTAAATCACAAAACTTCGGCTGTTCCATCAGGCTGTAAAAGCGCTCTGGCTCGTAACAATCCAGCGGTGACCAAATAATATCAACAAAACGGTTGCGATAGGCCGCACGAAATTCAATGCCCACTCGCACGCGAATATCCATAATAGCCGCAGCGCGCAGCAATTCTTCCATGCCGTCGGCGTCCACACGGTTATAATAAATAACCGTTAAAAAACGTAAGCCCTTTACCCAAGCATCCATTACCAGATGTGTAGGGTTTTTGCGCCCCTTGGTATTGCCATCGTGCACATGATGGTCAAAGGCCTGCTGGTTCCACGCTTCGGGCATTTCAAGCAGGCGATAGCGCGCCAGCAAATGGCGAATAACACGCGGCGAGCCCTGCGCTGCTTTATGAAAATCGTGAGCAAGCATCAGGCTTTGCTCTTCAGAATGCGAGCGCACCAAATCTTTCATTAGCTGAATAAGCACGCGCCCCGTGTTATAGCGAAAGGACGATTGCGCGGCATTCACCACTTCGTCATGCAGGCGTTGCAGGGCTTGCAGGCGATGCTCTTTGCCGCCATCGCTCAAGCTGTCCAGCAGGGTAATAAGCGCGTGGGCTATGCGCAGGGAATGGCTTGAGCCCATTTCAATAATGCCATGTGGGTGCAAAAAAGAATCCAACTGCGGGGCATTACGCTGCTCTGCACGCGCGGCAACATAGCCTTGCACAAGATTCATCAGCTCGTAATCTTGCGGATCAAAATAATACCATTTCTTCAACATAAAAACTCTCCGCGTACAGAAGGGCAATAATCAGGAGTGTAACCAAACTGTAACGCAAGCAAAGATATTGTGCAATGGGGCACAAGGAAGGCTCAAAAAAAGGGAGGAAAGCAAGAAAAAAGGACAACAAAGACGTGGGCGGACACAAAGCATGCACGCCAGACAAAGAGGGGGCAGCAGGGGCACGCCCCGCCTCGGCTACAGCACAGCAAGGCGGGGCGGCTTGGCATTAATCGTCGCAGGCGCAGCCTTCTATATCGCGATCAATATCATCAGATTCTTCAACAAAGCTGTCGTCATCAACATAATCGTCATAATCTTCACTCATGGCTATTCTCCTTCTGCTCTTCGGTTTCGGGCAGTTCTTCAGCTATGCTTGCGCTTAGGGCATCCACAGCAGGCACGGAGGGCTGCCACTGCCCCGGCATGGGGGCGGGAACGTCAGCCTTGCTGCCCAGATAGGGGTTGAAATATCCAAAAGTAATCCAAGGGCATTGCTTGCGCAAACGCTTGCGAAAATTATGCAGCCCCACAGAAGGCCCAAAAGAAATGCCTTGCAGCAATTCCATGTACATATCTGGGTCAATATTCAAATTGCGCAATTGAATAAAGCTCACCCCCGCGCTGCCAATCAAATTGGTAAGGGCGGCAATTTCTTCTTCTGTATCTGTCACACCGGGAAAATACAATAAATTGATAGAAACAAAAACCCCGCGCTCGCGCGCTGCCATAATGGATTCTTTTACCTGCGCAAAGATATAATTTACAGGGCGGTAATAGCGCAAATACACTTCTTCGCGGGCAGAATTCATGCTGACGCGCAGCGAGGTCAGGCCAGCGTGGGCAAGCTCGGCCACGGCTTCAGGGCGCGAGGCATTCGAGTTGCAGTTAATTGTGCCTTCACCGCCAGCCGCACGGTAGGCGCGCACAGCTTCTATCAGCAAGGGGGCTTCGGTCAGCGGCTCGCCTTCGCAGCCCTGCCCAAAAGAAAACACGGGCTTTTCTTTTTCTCTGCTGGCATGGTGGCGCATAATTTCCACCACTTCTTCTGCTGTGGGGCGAAAGCCAAGGCGGCATTGCGGCGTGGTTTTAATGGGCGAATCTTCAGCCTGCTGCGAAATACAGCCCACACAGCGGGCATTACACACATGTGAGGTGGGTAAGGGGGCTTCAAAACGCCCAAGGGCAAAGTTGCGTGCGGCAGGGCAATCATATTTCAGCACACAATTATGCATAATGTGCTGAATAAGGCGATTTTTAGGGAATTGACGCAGCATTTCTTTCACACTTTTTTCAATGCGCCCACGCGAGATATTGCGGAAAACCTGCCGCTGCTCTTCATCCACCTTTTTGGCGCAAATATAAAAACGCCCATTGGCAAAACCCACAGCCCCATAGGCAAAAAGGGGCAGCAAGGGGGCATTGGCATCGCTCACATAGGCAGGGTGCGCCCCAAGGGTGTGCGCTGGCGCGGCAAAAGCGGCCACGGCCAAATCTTCCTGCACTTCGGTTTCACCCGTTTCGGGGTTCAGCCCCACGGCACGGCGACCCGGCAATAAAAAAAGCTCACTTTCGGGCGGCAGGGGCATCAATTCGTCGGGACGGGGCAAACACCATTCCGCCCCCTTGCGGCACACCATTAACAAATCGGGGTCATCATAAATATTGCCATCTGCATCTGCCACCACCAAATGAGGCTGAACGTGTACCGCCATAGTTTATCCTTTTCAAAGGCAGTCTTCCCTGCCCTTGTTTTCAACAAATCAATATTGCGTAAATCCACCAGTGCGCAGGGCGCATTATGCGCCTGCTCTGCCTCTGGTATAAAGCAATGCCCCCACGCTGTAAATAAGCCCGCGCCCTGCCCGCAGCAAATACGGCACAGCACATTGCCAGCAGGAAAAAAGACGAGTATACAGAAGGCAATACATTCTGTCTGCACGCAGGCCTGTGCCTGCCCATACCCTCTATTAGTGTATGCCGCCTGTAAAACGCTTTTATAAAAGTGCACTGGCTTTGTGCTGTGCCCTTGCTCTGCTGCTCTTGCTGTGTGCCGTGGCCGCTGTCTATACTGTGCACCATCATCCCGATATTGTGCTTGAGCCTGTGCAGCAGGCTGCCACAGCCGCGGGCATAAGCATACGCATTGGCTCGCTTGATGCCTCGCTTTTTCCCCTGCCTTCTCTTGCGCTGCATGATGTGCAGGGCACGGGCAAAGGGTTTGATTTTTTTATAGCCCATGTCACTATGCGCCCCAATATCTGGCAATTGCTGCACGGGCGCACCCAGCTTGGCAGCCTAAGCCTAAGTGAGCCCGACTTGCGCTACACCCTGAGCAAAGAACAGGCACAGCAGGCCAGCCCCGAGCTGACCTTAGCCGATATAACCAGCCTCGTGCTGCCCGCCCTGCCTTTTGATACCACCCTCAAGGTACGGCAGGGGCGGCTTACATTGAATATTGCGCAACATAGCGTGGTGCTTGACGATGTGAACGCACATTTTTCTGCCAGCGCGCCCTATGGCTTGCAGGGTTTTGCTTCGGCAGGCATGGTCAGCTTTTGGCAAGAGCAGCACAGCGTGGCATGGGTGCAGCAGGTGCGCTTTGATTGCCGCGGTGATGTACTTGCCATGCCTCAGGGGGCGGCTGGGGGCTTGAGCCTAAGCCTGTATGCCCCACAGCAGGCACAATTGCCCGCTGTCAATATGAATATAGCCGTGGAACAAGCCCCCGATGCCACCCAGCCCCGCACCGTCAGCGCCAGCCTTACAGGGCAAAGCCCTGTACCCTTCAGCCTAAGCATGCTTGGCTCGTGGGCAAAAAAACAATTTTATATTGATGAATGCGCCCTTGGGCTGGGGCAAGACAGTGCCGAAGTGACAGGCACTATTACCTTTGCCGATCAGGCACAGCCTGCCTTTACTGGCCATGTCCTTGTGCATAAGCTCAGCCTGCCGCAATGGTTTGGCTTTGCCCGCGCTTTTCCCGCTGGCTTGCAGCATGCCCTTGACGCTATTAGTGGCAGCATGGATGTGCGCCTTGATGCACAGGGGCTGTATGCCAGCAACCTGCGCGCCACAGCCTGCGGTAGCACCTTTACGGGTGGCGGGGGCGTGGCAGACTGGCGCAAGCCTGTCATTTCGCTGGATATAAGCGCCCCCACGGCCGATTTGGGGCGCATTCTTCCAGAATCATTGGGGAAAGAACCCTCTGCCCCACACTATGGGCATGAGGTGCTCTTGCCCCTTACTCAGAGCAACAGCGAGGGCGGCACAGCTATAGGCTATGCCATTTTTTTGCGCACAGAACTTTTGCGTTATGGGGCATTGCAGGGGGGCAAAGTGCTTTTTGGCGTGAGCCCTGCCCCCACATCGGTGGCTTTGAGCGCCGATATTCAGCAGCTCTATGGCGGCAGCGGCAATGCAACCATTTTGCTGGATGTGGATAAGCCTGTTACAGGCTATGCCATTACAGCCAGCCTCAAAGATGTGCGCCTTGCCGAAGCAGGCAAGGCCTTGCCCCTGCGCAACCCCCTGCCCTCGGGCAAAAGCAGCATAAGTGCCACGCTCACCGCCAGCGGCGACCGCCTCAACGATTTTTTGCACAGCCTGCGCGGTATTATCAGCACAGAAAGTGCCTCTGGTGAGCTCTTTATGCCCAGTAAAAAAAGTACAGCCAATGACGCAAAGCCGCAATACAGCACCGTGCCGCACAGTGGGCTGCGCCTCAGCCTTGAGCCGCGCCGCCTTCACCTTGAAAAAGGCACTTTAGACTGCGATGGCCTGTGGAATATGCGCTTGCAAACAGAGGCTGCGCACATAAGCACCAGAGCAGAGGGGGCTGTACACATAAGCACGCAGGGTGTGCGCTGCTCTGCCCTCAATATCAGCACACAATATGCAGGCTTCAGCCTGAAAAAAGCCCCCAAGCCCATTACGCTGGATGTCAATGGCATACTTGCTGCCGATACCACTGCCCGCACATACAGCCTAAACAAGGCCGTGCTGCGCGCCTATGGGGCAGAATTTTCTGGCAATGCCGCCTGTAGCCTTGGCACAAATGGTCTGCGCTATTCTGCTACAGGCACACTCAAAAGCCCCGCCCTGCGGCAAAGCCTAGCACAAATGGGCATAAGCCTGCCCAAAGCCAGCAAGGCCGAGGTCTATGGCAAGGCCAGCATAAGCGCCACCATAAACGGCACAGAAAATAAACTAAGCGTGCAAGCCCTCAAGGCTACTATTGATAGCAGTACCGTCACCGGCAAGCTGGACTGGCGCGATGCGGGGCAGGAAAACCCTGCCAGCCTAAGCGGCAGCCTGACGTGTGACAACATCAATGCCGATGCCTATATGCCGCCTGCCAACCCACAGGCCAGCAAGGCAGACAGCGCATGGAACACAGCCTTTTTTACAGAGCAGGCGCTTGATGTGCAGCTGCACATAGGCAAGCTGCGCTATAAAAACAGCACATGGCACAACCTTTCTTTGCCTCTTGTGCTGGGCAAAGGCAGCCTGAATGCAAAGAATATACGCGCCACGCTGTATGGCGGCAGCGTTACAGGCAGCCTGACAGCCAGCCTGAAAGGCTCTGCCCTGCAAACCCAGCTGAACTTTGCCGTGCAGCAGGCCGATATGCTGGCCGCTACCCGTGACCGCGTGATGTCTTCAGACATTGCAGGCAAGGGCAGCTTTTCTGCCACTGTCAGCGGGCTGCTACCTTCGCCCGCGCTGGCTCTTGGCGCGCTTGACGGCATATGGAAAATACAAATTGAGCAGGGCTATGAACAAAGCCGCAATGCTCAGGGGCAAGCCACAGGCAGCAAAACCCTTTTTTCTAACGTGACAGCCTCGGGCTCAATTGATAAAGGGCTGGTGCGCACTTCAAACTTTATGCTGCTTGGCACAGACCTCAGCATGAGCGGCTATGGCTCGCTCAACCTGCTTACCGAGGCTATCAATGCCCACTTTACACTAAAATTTCCCCATGCGCCTGATGTGCCTGTGGAAATAAGCGGTACGGTGGATAAACCCAAAACCCTTGTACGCGCCGATAAGGTGCTGATAAATGGTATAGGCAAGCTGGGCTCTGGGCTTTTCAACATCATGGGCAATGTGGCTGGCGGAGCATTGCTTTTGCTGCAATAACAGCCTGCGTTTTTTTCACAAAATTTTGCTCCAGCCATTTGACAGAAGGCATACATCAGGGGTACAAGCTGAGTACGTTACATTTTGCACAAGCAACCTTGTTCCATTTTAGGAGGAAACGGTGAATATTCTTATTTTTGGACCTAACGGCAGCGGCAAAGGCACTCAGGGCAACCTTGTTAAAGCCAAGTACAACCTTGCGCACATTGAATCGGGCGCTATCTTCCGCGAGCACATCGGCGGTGGTACAGAGCTTGGCAAAAAAGCAAAAGCCTATATTGACCGTGGCGACCTCGTGCCCGATGATATCACCATCCCCATGGTGCTTGAAACCCTCAAGACCAAGGGCGCTGAAGGCTGGTTGCTGGACGGCTTCCCCCGCAATATGGTGCAGGCTCAAAAGCTGTGGGACGCCCTGCAGCAGGAAGGCATGAAGCTGGATTATGTTATTGAAATTCTGCTGCCCCGCGAAGTGGCCAAAAACCGCATCATGGGTCGCCGCCTGTGCAAAAACAATAACAACCACCCCAACAATATCTTTATTGACGCCATTAAGCCTGCTGGCGATGTATGCCGCGTGTGTGGTGGCGAACTGAGCGCCCGCTCGGATGACCAAGACGAAACCGCTATTAACAAGCGCCACGACATCTACTATAACACTGTGGATGGCACGCTTGCCGCTGCCTATTTCTATAAAGATTTGGCCGCCAAAGGCCAGACCAAATATGTGGAACTGAATGGCGAAGGCAGCATTGATTCTATTAAAGAAACTTTGATTGCCAGCCTCGCCTAGGGCGTGTTCACACTACAGGAATTTTGTTCGCTGGCAAGGAAGACGAGGCCTGTATGCAGGGAGTGTACTCTTATGGTACTAACCCGAAATACAAGCCGAAGTCTGACGCCGACAGAGGGCAAAAGAACGTAGTGTGAACACGCCCTAAGGTTTGCACCAATACAAGCACACAATACTGTGCCTGTATTCAGGCTTGAGCCTCAGGTAAGACATGGTTCGTGAAAAAGTAAGCATGAGGGTTTCGGCATTGGGTCGAAACCCTTTTTCTATGCCCAAGTATGTGGCCTTGGCTTACGTTTTGTTTCCTGCCCAGCCCCCCAATTTTTTATGCAGGGGCATACAGCTTTGGCTAAAATAGTATTTCCTGCCCAGACATAACACGCCGTTTTTCGCTCAAAAAAAGGACGTGCCCCCGCAAGAGCACGCCCCGTATTCGTAGCGCGAAAGCACTAGCCCAAAAGGCTAGAGCAAGGAAAGAAAATAACGGTGTATACTGGTATCTTCTGTTAATTCAGGGTGAAACGAGGTGGCAAGCAGCCTGCCCTGCTGCACGGCAACAGCATTGCCCCCCACGGTGGCCAGCACCTGCACCCCTGTGCCTGTGCGCACAATAAAGGGGGCGCGAATGAACACAGCATGCACGGGCTGCGCTATGCCCTGCACGGGCAACTCTGTTTCAAAGCTGTCCACCTGCCGCCCAAAGGCATTGCGCCGCACCGTGGCATCTATACCGCCCAGCCGCGCTTGGGGCAGGGGCTTGCCCTCGGCATCTTCTATACTATTGCACAGCAAAATAAGCCCAGCACACGAGCCATACACAGGCATGCCCTGCTGTATGCGCTGCTGCAAAGGCTCGAGCATGTGCAGCATTATCAGCAGCTTGGCAATAGCTGTGCTTTCACCGCCCGGAATAACAAGGGCATCTATGCCTGCTATGTCGCTGCACTGGCGCACCTCTTTCACCGCCGCGCCGCAGCGGCTCAGGGCGCGGCAATGCTCACGAAAAGCCCCCTGCACAGCCAGCACGCCAATGGTTGCCGCCATGGCTACCAGCCCCTCTCCTGCATACGTTCGCCAGCAGGAATATCTGAAATATTGATGCCCACCATGGCTTCACCCAAATTTTTAGAAATTTCACCCAGCAGAGCAAAATCCTGATAATTGGTAACGGCCTGCACAATGGCACGGGCGCGCTTGGCAGGGTCGCCCGATTTGAAAATGCCCGACCCCACAAAAACACCATCACAGCCAAGGTGCATCATCAGCGCGGCATCGGCAGGGGTGGCTATGCCGCCAGCGGCAAAATTCACCACAGGCAAGCGCCCTTCGTGGCGCACACGCAGCACAATTTCCAAAGGTGCACCAATTTCTTTAGCAAAATTAGCCACTTCTTCATCACCCAAGGAACACAAGCGGCGGATATCACTATTCATTTGGCGCATATGGCGCACGGCCTCCACCACATTGCCCGTTCCCGGTTCGCCCTTGGTACGAATCATAGCCGCACCTTCAGCAAGGCGGCGGCAGGCTTCACCCAAATTGCGCGCGCCGCACACAAAGGGCACGGTAAAGGGCTGCTTATTGATGTGCAGGCTTTCATCGGCAGGGCTTAGCACTTCGCTTTCATCAATATAGTCAACACCCATGGCTTCTAAAATGCGGGCTTCAACAAAATGCCCTATGCGCGCCTTGGCCATAACAGGAATGCTGGCCACCTTCATAATGGCTTCCACTATAGAAGGGTCTGCCATGCGCGCCACACCGCCAGCGGCACGAATATCTGCTGGCACACGTTCCAAAGCCATTACAGCGCATGCGCCTGCTTCTTCGGCAATCTGTGCCTGCTCTGGGGTGGTTACATCCATAATAACCCCACCTTTCAACATTTCAGCAAGCCCGGTTTTGAGCAAAAGTGTACCGTGTTCCATAATAATTCTCCTTACAATCTAGGTTGGTGCGGTCATGCCGCGCCGCTATGGGGGCTGTGTACCTTTCGTTGCTGCCTTTGCCCAGCAAATGGCTATTTATAATGACAATATACTTTATCTTGATGACAATTTTTAATGTCTTCATAACAAAAAAAGAGCCCCCTCCACGCAGGCAGGGGGCGCACAAAACAGAAGCAAAAAGCACTTATGCAGGTGCGTGCATTACAGCATAGGCAAGCACGGCAAATTGAAAAAGCGCTATCACAATCATCAGAAGCGATGAAGAAAAACGAAAAAGCGGTGTTTTTGTTTTGCGCACCTGCTCAAAATCTTTACGCTCATACAAAATGCTGTCTGGAAAGGTCACCACGGCCTGCACCACAAAAAGCACCAAAGCCCCCAGCGTTTGCCCTATGGAAAGGGCATCATACATATTGGTAAAAAACCACAGGCTAAAAACCAGCAGCATAGAGGTGTAGGACAAAGTACGCATGGCTATCCACAAGAAAAAATTAACATTTTCTAAGGCGCTGGGCGAAATACCCAAGGTGCTTCTGTGTACTTCCTGCACGGTAGCTGGGCTTGGCTCGGCATGCTTTGCTTCCAGCGCATCTAAAATATCGGGCAGGCTGGTAAAACACAGCTCGGTAAATTCTTTGCAGGCATCGGCATTGTGGCCAGAAAGACGGCTGGCGGCATAGGCTGTGCGGGCAGCGCGTACTTTACCTATAAGGGTGCGAAGGTGGGCGTTCATAGCTCGCTCTCCTAGTAGTTGAAAGAATAAGTAAAAATTATTGCGTGGCGTTTTCTTATCCTCTTCTTTACCTCTATGGCAAGCGCTTTAGCCCTGAAAATAGGGAATTTGCTTATACCCTGTGCAGTACAGCCCCCGCGTGCAAGAAAACTTCAGTATGCTTTAAAAAAAGGCTTGCCAAATACTGCTGCTTCGCGTAGTTATGCCTTCGTTGACGGGATGTGGCTCAGCTTGGCTAGAGCGCAGCGTTCGGGACGCTGAGGCCGCGCGTTCAAATCGCGCCATCCCGACCATAAAAAAAGGGACTTACGGTAGTTAACCGCAAGTCCTTTTTTTATGGCTTTTGGGTTCTTTCCAACGGCCTCTTTGCATATTTTCCCACCCGCAAAGCATAGGCGCTTGGAGCGCAAATATCGCTTGCGCCTACGGCCATGCCAAGGGTATCATGCCCACACTGGTTGTTTCTGGCCAGCAACAAAAACTGCACGGAGGCCACAGCCATGCCGAAACAATACAGCACAAGCTTTCTCATTACAGCGCTTTTATTGCTTGCCGCCCCCGCTTTGGCCGAAGACTTGGATTGCGTCACCACAGAATGGAAATTGTGGGGCAGCAATCATCAGGTTTGTGTATCCACCTTTGCAGACCCAGACATCCCCAACGTGAGCTGCTATATCAGTCAGGCAAAAACTGGGGGCATTTCTGGCACGCTGGGGCTGGCAGAAGACCCTTCCAATTTTGCTATCAGCTGTTCTGCCACAGGGGCTATTACCGTGCCCGATGACCTGCCCGCCAAGGCCAATGTTTTTAAAGAATCGACCTCGCTCTTTTTTAAGGCTACCCGCGTTATCCGCCTATGGGACAAAAAACGCTCTACCCTTGTGTATTTGGCAGTGAGCAAAAAAATTATTGACGGTTCTCCTTTCAATGCCCTTTCCACAGTGCATGTGCGCTGATGCAGTACATACGACAGACAAAAAACAGAGTATGCTGACTGCTTCGGGCGGGCATTGCGGCCTGTGCACAGCACAATAGGAAAATGCCTGAAAAACACCCCGCTTACTCTGCCTGAAAAGAGGTTTTTCATCGTATTGACGGGCATCAGCACGTTCTGTACTATAAAGAATTGCATGTCGGCTATGGAGTTTGGTAAATCAGTGCAGAGTGCACAAACACTTACTGGGAGAACACCATGAAACGAGTCGTTGCTTTTATGCTCATGTGCCTTATGTCAGTGGGCACAGTGTTTGCGGCAGAAAAACCGCTTGTTGTTGCTCACGACACCAATTTTAAACCCTTTGAATTTAAAGACCAAAAAGGGCAGTACACTGGCTTTGACATTGAGCTGTGGGATGCTATTGCTAAAAAAGCTGGCCTAGCATACAAATTTCAGCCTATGGATTTTAACGGCATTGTTCCCGGCTTGCAGACAGGCCAATTGGACGTGGGCATTGCTGGCATGACCATTACGCCAGCACGCGCTAAAGTTATTGCTTTTTCTACGCCCTATTATGATTCTGGCCTGCAATTGATTGTGCGTAGCGATGATAAGGCCATCAACAGCATTGATGACCTTGCTGGCAAAGTTATTTCCACCAAGCTTGGCACCTCGAGCGAAGCTTTTGCCAAAGCCTTTGGCAAGGCTAAAGAAGTGAAGCTCTACCCCAATAATGATGCTATGTTTATGGAATTGCTGACTGGCGGTGCGGATGCTGTTTTGTTTGACCTGCCTGTGGTGCAGGAATTCAGCACCACTGCGGGTAAGGGTAAGGTAAAGCTGGCTGGGCCTATTTATGAAGGTCAGGCTTATGGCATAGGCTTCCCCCAAAAGAGCGCCTATATTGAAAAGGTGAACAAGGCACTGGCAGAGCTGAAGGCCGATGGCACCTATGACAAGCTCTACACCAAGTGGCTTGGTGAAGCTCCCAAAACAAAGTAAAGGCATTTCAGCATTATAGCCCTGCCTGCCCATTCAAGAGCAGGCAGGGCGTTACGCTTTTTTTGCCCTATGCACAGCAAGGCAGTGTGGGCGCTTGTTGCCCCTCTGCCGCAAATAAAGGCGAGCCCGCAGGGTATTTGCCTTTTTTATTGAATGCTTATAAAGCGTAACTGTTGGAGGAAAGCGTGGCTTTCGAATTTGAATATCATGTCATGTGGGAAACTGTGCCCCTGCTGATGAACGGCATGGGGCTTACCCTGTATATTACCATTATTGGCCTGCTGGCTGGCTTTATGCTGGGCGTTGCCATGGGGCTGTTCAAGGTTTCCAAATATTCATGGCTGCGGGCTGTAAGCAGCGTGTATGTGGAAATTATTCGCGGCACACCCCTGATTGTGCAGGTGATGTTTTTATATTTTGGTGTGCCTATGGCCATGGGTACGCGCATTTCCCCCATTACCGCAGGCATTATTGCTATTGCGGTAAACTCTGGCGCATATATTGCTGAAATTGTGCGCGGGGCGGTGCAATCTATTGACGTGGGGCAAACAGAAGCAGGCCGCTCTATTGGCCTTACCCGTATGCAAACCATGATTTATGTCATTTGGCCACAGGCTTTTCGCCGCATGATACCACCTTTGGGCAACCAATTTATTATTAGCCTGAAAGATACTTCCCTGCTGGTGGTTATTGGCGTGGGCGAGCTCACGCGGCAAGGGCAGGAAATTATTTCCACCACCTTCAGGGCTTTTGAAATTTGGCTTACGGTGGCTTTGCTCTATTTGCTGATGACCTTTACGCTGGCGCGCCTGCTGCGCATGCTTGAAAAGAAATTGATGAAAAAAGGGGTGGTCTAAATGGTCAGGCCTATGATTGAAATCAAAAATCTCCGCAAAAATTTCGGGGAACTCGAGGTCATCAAAGGTGTTTCGCTGACTGTAAACCAAGGCGAAGTGGTGGTGCTTATTGGGGCTTCTGGCTCTGGAAAAAGCACCTTACTGCGCTGTATTACCCGCCTTGAAGACATCCATTCGGGGGAAATTATTGTGGATGGGCACAATGTGCATTCCCCCGATGCCGATATCAATTACATACGCACCGAAGCGGGCATGGTTTTTCAAAATTTCAACCTGTTCCCGCATTTAAGCGTGCTAGAAAATGTCACCCTTGGCCCCATAAAAGTGCGAAATATTCCGCGCAGCGAGGCCGAGCACCTTGGCTTTCGCCTTTTAGAAAAAGTGGGGCTGGGCGACCGCGCCTACCACTACCCTGCCCAGCTTTCGGGCGGGCAAAAGCAGCGCGTTTCTATTGCCCGCGCCCTTTCCCTTTCGCCCAAGGTCATTTTATTTGACGAGCCAACCTCTGCCCTAGACCCAGAGCTGGTGGGCGAAGTGCTGGCTGTTATGCGCCGCCTTGCCGAAGAAGGCATGACCATGGTGGTGGTAACCCATGAAATGGGCTTTGCCCGTGATGTGGCAGACCGCGTTATTTTTCTGGAAAAAGGCGTTATCTGTGAGGAGGGGGCGAGCAAAGAATTTTTTCAAAACCCGCGCCACCCCCGCTTGCGGGAATTTTTGGGCAGGCTGCTTAATGACCACGCTTTTTCTGCCTAGAGCAGCTTACCTTTATCGTATGTACTCGTAACGACGCAAAACAAAAGCCACTTTGGCATGAAACAGCGCACATAGAATGCGCTTATGCCTTTGTGGCGGGCATTTGCGCTCTTGCCAAAGCAATTGTAAAGCAGCATTGCTCTAAAAGTAAATCACAAACACAAAGGCCTACTACAAAAGCGCATAAAAGAAAGCGACGCGGAAAATCACCACGTCGCTTTTTGTGTGCCGCAGAGCAAGCCGCCCTGCCTGCATTGCTTTACTTAAAACATGGGCACAACAGCACCCTTGTATTTTTCATTCATAAACTTCTTTACCGCTTCACCCTTCAGGGCATTAACTAAGGCCTTCAGGTCTGCACGGCCTTCATCCCCAGCGCGCACAGCAAGAATATTGGCATAGGTGGTGGCGGCAACAGAGTCTGCCTTTTCTGTAAGCAGCGCATTGGCTACCTGCAAGCCGCCCAGCATGGCATAGTTGCCATTGATAATGGCCACGTCCACATCGGGCAAAGAGCGCACAAGCTGTGCTGCTTCAATTTCTTCAATTTTCAGCTTTTTCGCATTTTCCACAATGTCCAGCTTGGTGGCACTCAAGCCCACGCCAGCTTTCAGCTTAATAAAACCAGCATCTTGCAGCAGCAGCAATGCACGGGCTTCGTTGGTGGTGTCATTAGGCACAGCAACCACAGCGCCCTTGCCCAGCTTGGCTAAATCTTTAGTGCGGCCAGCATAAATACCAAAGGGCTCATAGTGAATAGCGGCCATGCAATTCAGCTTTGTGCCCTTTTCTTTATTAAAATCATCCAAATAGGGCTTGTGTTGGAAAAAGTTGGCGTCCAGCTCTTTGCCTTCCAGCGCCATATTAGGCTGAACATAGTCGGCATATTCCACAATTTTCAAATCATAGCCAGCGGCTTTCAGGGCAGGCTCGGCCACTTTTAAAATTTCGGCATGAGGTGTTGGGGAAGCCCCCACAGTGATGGTAGCCGCATGAGCAGCAGAAACGCCGAGGCACAGCGCAGCAGCAAGGCACAAAGATTGCAACAGCTTCATGGTGATTCTCCTCAAAAAAATGATTGGTATAAAAGGTATTCTGCCCCTCCCAGAGCAGAGCACCATTGTTCACGCAAAGGGCACAATTCCGCTATAAAATGCGCTTATCACTGCGCTTTGTCATCCAGTTGCCTATGCTTTGCAAAATTTGCACAATAATAATAAGCAGCACAACAGTGGCAAACATGATGTCGGTTTGGTAGCGATTATAGCCATACATAATGGCCAGTTTGCCCAAGCCGCCCCCGCCCACAGCGCCAGACATAGCAGAATAGCCCAAAATGGTGGTGGCGGCTATGGCGCTGCCATTAATAAGCGAAGGCATGGCCTCGGGAATAAGCACCTTGGTAATAAGTTGCGGCATGGTTGCGCCCATAGATTGCGCCGCTTCCACCACGCCGCTGTCCACCTCGAGCAGGGAAGATTCAATAAGGCGCGCCACAAAGGGGGCAGCGGCAATAACCAGCGGCACAACAGTAGCATTATTACCAATGGTAGTGCCAATAAGCAGGCGCGTAACAGGTATAACCGCTATCATTAAAATAAGGAAAGGGAAAGAGCGCGTAAGGTTGACCAGCACATCAAGCACGCCATACAGCACAGGGCGCGGGCGTATGCCGCTAGGCCGCCACACCACCAAAGCAACCCCCATAAACATGCCAAAAAAATAAGAAAACAGCGTTGAAACCAAGGTCATATACAGGGTATCATACACGCCTTCTGCCAACATCCACAGCAGGGCTTCATTAACCATTGCTCATTTCCTCCAGAGAAAGTTCCTTTGCTTTGGCATAGGCAAGCACGCGCGCAATCACCTCTGGGTCATCGGGCAGCTGCAAAAGCATTTGCCCAAAGGCCTGCCCGCCAATATCTTTAGTGTTGGCAAACATGATATTAACAGCCACATCACATTCGCGCACAAGGTTGGCAATAACAGGCTCAAAGGAAGAGCGCCCATTAAAGAGCAGACGAAAGAGGTTTTTGCCCGATTCTGTGGTTTTTTGCCCTTCAGAAATAACCAGCCTGCGGGCTTCTTCTGTTTTGGGGTGGAAAAAGACTTCCTCCACCGTGCCCGATTCCACAATAGTGCCGCGGTTAATAATGGCAACATGATTGCAAATTTTCTCAATCACGCTCATTTCGTGGGTAATGACAATAACGGTGATGCCAAGGCGGGTGTTGATGTCTTTAATCAGCGCCAGCACAGAATCGGTTGTGGCGGGGTCAAGGGCAGAGGTTGCTTCATCGCACAGCAGCACCTTGGGGTTGGTGGCAAGGGCGCGGGCAATGGCCACGCGCTGCTTTTGCCCGCCAGAAAGCTGCGAAGGGTACGAGCGCACCCGCTCAGCAAGCCCCACCAGCTGCAGCAATTCTGCCGCGCGTTTTTTTGCCTCGTGCTTGGGCACACCAGCAAGCTCGAGGGGGAAGCACACGTTTTCTTCAGTAGTGCGCTGCATAAGCAAGTTAAATTGCTGAAAAATCATACCCATAGAGCGCCGCGCAGTGCACAGCTCGGCATTGCTCAGGCGGCACATATCTTTGCCTTCTACCAGCACAGCCCCGCCCGTGGGGCGCTCTAGCATATTGATGCAGCGCACAAGGGTGGATTTGCCCGCGCCGCTCTTGCCAATAATGCCAAAAATATCCCCTTGTTCTATATCTAAACTGACGCCGCGCAGAGCGTAGACCTCGGTATTTTTGCTCACAAACCTTTTTTCAAGGTTTTGTATCTGAATAATGGGTTCTGCCATGCTGCCTCCTGTAAAACTCACTCTCCGCCAGTCTTTTTGCCCAGCGGGAAGCAAAGCGTATACCGCATTTTGCCTCTTCTGTACATAGCTCCCCTTCTGCTGCAAAAAGAGAAAGTATACTTTGGCAAGAACAAAGCCTGCACCCCACAATGGGCATACAGGCTTTGTTGATCTACACGCGCAGTGCGCTCTTGATTTTTTGCGTGTTCACATGCCCTAGGGCAGGCTTTGCAGCATGTCAGCCAAAGGCTGCCCCGTGGGGGCTTTTGCCTGCGGGTTGCGCAGCAGCAATTGCTGCCAAACTTTTTTGGCTTCGGCTGTTTTTTTCAAATCATAATACAGCACAATGCCAGCATTGAATAAGGATTGCTCGTGGCTTTTATTGATTTCTGCTGCCTGTAAAAAACTTGCCAGCGCTTTGTCATATTCTTTCAATTCCCGCTGCATCACGCCCATGTCGGTCATCACGTCGGCATTATTGGGCTGCAAGGCAAGCGCTTTGCTGTAGGCATTGATTGATTTTTGCGGGTTATTTGTTTCAAAATACAAATTACCCAGCTCTATCCAGTGCCCAGCCTCATTGGGGTGCTGCAAAACCAGCTTTTCTTCAGCCGCAATGCGCGCTTGCATGTCGTTTTGCTGCTCTGGCATGGGGGCAGCTGGGGCAGCGGCAGGCGCAGAGCTGGCAGCAGTATGCACTGCGGCAGGGCGCAGCGAAGGCAACAAAGAACCAGCAAAAAGCCCCGCCAGCAAAGCGATGACCACGCAAATATACAAAGTGCTTTTATGCACCACGCCTTGCGCCTGCGCGTTTGCCTGAACTCTGGTTTGTGTTGTTTTTGCCATACTTTCTCTCTTGCTTGTTAAAATTATTGCCAACACGCCGCGCAGCAAGGCACAGGGGCTTGCCTGCCCCTGCCCCAAACAAGGGCGCTGCCTGCGAACCATGGCTAATATAAATGCCCGTCCGCCCCTTTTCCACATTATTCTGAAAATCGCGCACGGGGTCAATCAGCTCAAAGGTGCTGCCTTCAGTATACATCCACGCGCCAATATTCATGCGTGGGATGCGAAAATAATTGCTGTGCAGTCTTTTTTCATACGAATAATAAATCTGCTCTTCGCCCAGTTCCTCAAGGTCGGGAAAGGCCAAAAAAGCCCCACGAAAGCCCATTTCGGCCACGGCCTTACGCGCGGCCTTTTTGGGTTCTTCTCCAAAGGGGTAGGCGAACACGGGGGCAATATGCTGTAGCACCCCCAATTGCTGAAAATCGTCTATTTGGTCGTAGAGAATTGCGCGCATTTCTTCTGCTGTGCAGGCGCTTACATCCAAATGATTGCGCGTGTGATAGCCCATTTCCACCCCGGGCAATGTGCTGTGCAGGCGCTGCACCAAGGTGGGCAGGGGCAAATGCCCGCCAAAATACTCTTCTGGCTTGTTGGAAAAACGGTTATTGCCCACGCGGCAAATAAACAGCGTGGCGCGTGGCTGGCAATGATAACGCGCACTCACAGCGCTCAAGACATCCAAAAAAGAGCGTGTATTTTGCAAATCGGGGTGAAAAACCTCGTTGCGCGAAAAAAAGACACTTTGGTGGGCATCATCCACCGTAATGCCCAGTGGTTTATAGCCTGCTGGCACAAGGCTATCTACCCTGCCAGTCACAATATCGCTCATATTCACAGGGCGATATTTGCATTGCATGGCATATTCCAGCACAGCGGCCAATTGCTCTGGCGAAATATCTTCAGGATATATGGGCTGATCGCACACTTTATGAAACATAAGAATGGGAATGTTGGACAAGGGGCGTATTGTCGCCTGCACACACAAGGGCAGGCCGCCAGCACACAAAGAAAGTGCCGTTGCCCCCAAAGCCTTTAAGGCGCTGCGCCGTGTTATAACCATATATTCCTGCTTGTATTCAGCTGGAGTACACTAAAAAACCAAGCCTCTGCCTCAATACAAGCAGATATATCCTTACCCTACGCAAATCAAGTGATAAGATACACACTTTTTTATGAAATGTGCCCTCTGCCCCCTCCCACCTTGCCCATGCAGTAAAAAGAACAGCCCCCCGCTGGGTAAAAGCAGGGGGCTGTGTGCAGGCGGCGGGGCACAGCCCCCTGCCACCCACACGCTAAACGCGCAGCTTAAAACTCAAAGCGCACTGTCGCATTCAGGCCGTGGCTTGTTTTATGTTCTGAAGCCTGCAAGGTATAATCCAGCCCCACAGACCAATCATCTTTCTTTACCGCAAGGCCAAGCTCGCCATTAAAGGTAGTGTAGTCGAGCACCTGCACATCATGCTTTGCCTTGCCGCTTACACCAGCAACATAGGCTTTCGAGGTGGCTTCCACATCACCCGTGGCAAAAATCACGCCCAAATCCATCTTGGGGGTAATTTCCCAGCCCGAGGCTGTTTCTATGTCTTTTGAGAAAGACACTCCCAAGGGGAAGGTCACAATATTCTGCTGGCTGCCGTCATTATACATAATCTTTTCTTTGCCACTTTTCACATCGTGGTCAAAAACATTCAGGCTGGTATAGCGCACGCCCAAGTGGGGCACAATATCCACAGCATCGGTGGCAAATTTATATTCGCCGCGCATGCCCACAGAAAGCGTTGTGCTTTGCACCTTGGTTTCCAAATCCTGCATAGCCAGCACTGAAGGCAAAGCCTGTGTGACATTGCTTTTGGTATTGGTGTAATCAAAATCGGCACTCAGGCCAAAGTTTTCATAGGTCATGCCGCCATACAGCGAAGCACCCCAGAAGTTGAAATTATTTTCTGTTGCGTTGTATTGCCCTGTCGATTCGGCATAACCGCCGCCCACGTTAAAGGCAGCGCCCACGCGGAACATGTCATTAAAGGTATAATCCGCACCAAGGGCAATGCCGCCCAAGCTGGTATTTTGGTCAGTTTCAAAGCTGCCCGCATCCACACCACTCAAGAAAGTGCGCTGATACAAGGGGGCTAACCACAAGCCCACGCCATTTTTCATGGCTGCGCCGCCGTTTATGCCTTCTTCCAGCATCAGGCCTTGGTCACCACTATGCAGGGCAACCGCACCTACAGAATTGGGGCGGCCAATACTCAGGCGGTTTTGCACAGCATTGCTGGCGGCATCTTGTATGCCCAAGCTTGTGCTGTGTACGCCAGCAACAGCCGCCAATTGCGTTGCGCCTTCCACCAATAGGGCAGATTCTCTGCCCGTATCAATATAGCGCAAATCGGTAGCGCGCGAAATAAAACGCACACCAGCATTTGTTGATTCCGTATTCACGCCCACTTGGTTGACCATGTTTTGCAGCATGCCCGCTGTGGAAGCGCTGACACCAGGCATGGTGATGCGCCCATCGCTGGCACCAAGGGTGATGGTGTTGGTGGTATTTGTTGTACCATCATATTTCACATCTTGCGTGGCTGTCATCAGGCGGCTGCTTGTGCCGTTTGAGCCTGCCTTGTTCCATTCCATATTGGCCGACTCTGTGCCTGTGCGCGTGGCAGCAACAAATCTGTCCCCGCCCTTCAGGCCGCTGTCGGCTATAACCATGAGCGACGCGCCAGATTCAACCGTGGCAGACATTGTTGAGCCTGTACCGCCCAAGTTGATGGCAGCCGTACCGCCCACAAAAGGCTTGGCTTCGATTATGGTGAGAGAATTTGCGCCAAAACCATTTGTGGCATTACTACTCGACGTAGCACCCAGCCTGAAGGTAGTAGCATTGCTCAGATTAAGCTGCTGGCCAGCCATGATGCCCATAATGCCGTCATAGCTTTTTGGGGCGCTGCTTTGCGTGCCTGTATCGTTCACACGCCCTGCCCAGCTGATGGCCTGTTCGTTACGCTGGTAATTTAATTGATTTGTGCCCAGCAGCATTTTTGCCGAGCTGTCGGCTTTGGTGCTGGCTATGATGAGGGAGCGAATGTCAGTATCTGCTGTTTTCTTAGTAATTTCCAGCTTATCCGCAGCCAAGGTGCCGCCTGTAACCTCAATTGTGCCATTGCCAGCATTGCCCTTTACGCCAGTAACGGGAGCACTACCCTCTTTGCCACCCAAGGTAATTGTGCCGCTTAATGCCAGCGAACCACCGTTCAGGGTAAATGAGCCCGCGCCGCCCTTGGCGTTTGCGGCTACCTTTGCAGTGCCGCCTGTGCCGCCAAGGGTCATACTTTCCGCAGTAAATATGCCTTTTTTAATGGTTAAGCGGCCATCACCGCCCACAGCGGCTTCACCGCCTGCGCCTTTCGTACCTGTGCCAGCAGCTCCGTCTGCACCAGCCGTGCCGCCATCGCCGCCAAGCAGAATAGTGGTCGCTATTTGCCCAGAGCCGCTGTTGAATATGTATGTGCCCGCGCCGCCAGCGCCAGCATTACCGCCAGCCGTTGATTGCCCAGCCACACCAGCAGCACCGCCTGTGCCGCCATTGCCACCCTGACCACCAGCAAGCAGCGTGCCAGCATTATAGATAGTGCCACCGTTGAAGGTGAACGTGCCAGCACCGCCAGCCGCACCATTGCCTGCTGTGCCTGCGGTGGCTGTTGTACTATTGGCAACACCGCCAACGCCGCCTGTCCCGCCAGCGCCGCCAAGTTTTATGCCTTCAGTACCAACTTGCAGTGTGCCGTCAGTAAAAGTAAACGAGCCCGCACCACCAGCACCGCCGTCAGCACCTTTAGCCCCTGCACCGCCTGCGCCAGCAGTGCCCGTATTCCCAGCAGCAGCACCACCCGTGCCGCCTGTACCGTTTACACCAGCAGCACCATCTTTGCCACTATTGCCGCCATTACCACCAGTACCGCCAGCAGCACCAAGCACTATGCCTAGGGTAGAAATATTGCTCTGCTTGGCGACCAATGTTCCTGCACCGCCAGCACCACCAACGCCGCCAATAGCACCAGCGCCACCTGCCATGCCGCTGCCACCATTAAGCCCAGCACCACCTGTACTAGCACCATTTTTAGCGCCGCCGTCACCACCATTGCCAGCAGTGCCGCCGTCACCGCCATTGCCACCATTACCACCGCTATTGCCAGTAGAACCTAAAGTAATGTGCCCAGTGAGGTTTATATGACTATTGGTTAAATTCAGCGCGCCAGCACCGCCTGCGCCGCCAGCCGCGCCTATGCCGCCAGCACCGCCAACTGTGCCATCTGCACCAGCCTTGCCATTAGCCCCAGCGCCACCTGCGCCTGAATTTTGAGTGCCGCCTGCGCCGCCTGCACCGCCAGTGCCGCCGTCACCACCCCTACCGCCATTGCCGCCATTTGAACCAGCACCAGCAGCCGAGCCAATAGTGATGCTTGTCGCGGTCAGGGTAGATTCTGTTACGTTCAGTGTGCCAGCACCACCAGCGCCACCTGCCGCGCCTGCGCCGCCAGCACCAGCCGCACCAGCCGCACCAGCTGTGCCAGCCGTGCCTGCCGCGCCGCCTACACCGCCTGCGCCGCCCGTGCCGCCCGTGCCGCCAGCACCGCCTGTGTGGGTAAGCTGAGAACTATCATTATAATAATGATCCCCTTGTGCACCCTGTCCACCAACGCCGCCACCTTGGCCGCCATCGCCGCCAGCGCCGCCATCGCCGCCTGCTTTTCCGTCTGAGGCATTGGCACCAGCGCCACCAATAACAATTGCTGTGGCTTCAAAATTTCCTGTTTTTAGGTCTAATGTGCCGTCACCCGCATCTTGCCCAGCACCGCCTGCGCCGCCTGCACCACCATTGCCGCCTGCACCGCCTTTGTTACCAGAGGCGCCATTACCAGAGGCTGTTGCATTCTGTCCATTGCTGCCGTTGCCGCCTGTGCCGCCTATGCCGCCCGTAGCGCCATCGCCGCCATCGCCGCCATTGCCGCCATTGCCGCCTTCTTGCGCCTCACCAGCAGCACCGCCATTACCGCCTAGACTGCGTAGTCACGAGATTGTAAATCATTAAAAAATAGTGTACTCTGTTCTCATAAGTTCACCATCAAGAGGTTATTATGGAAGCAGTAGCACACCGCAGACACGATATCTCAGACGCTGTGT
>JAQVCS010000015.1 GCA_028689675.1 Desulfovibrionaceae bacterium
TCTTATGTTAAAGCAATGGCGTGGGATTGCAACGCGATATGCTAAAAATTCCGCCTCGTTTTTGGCGGCAGTGCATATCAGATGTATTTTTATTTGGGCGTCAATCTCGTGACTACACTATCTAAGGCAATAAGGCATTCAGCTGGCATACCTTGCTTGCCGCAGTTCTCACACCATTCTGATAATAGGCGTTCGTCATTACAAATGATAACAGTGGTACTGTTAGTAGGGCATATCTTTTATTAAAATAAATTAACTAATTACTATGAAAGCATATTTTAAATGCGAAAAATTACTGGAGTAGTTGGTTTTATTTTTTAATATTCTTAGATTACTACATAAAGACAAATTATTTATATTCTAATATACTGATTTAATTATAAATATATCGAGTATTTTGTATTTCTATAATGTTATTCTACATGTAACTTTTTTAATTTTGCTTGAATATTCAGATAATAGGCGCTATATAATAAAGTCTTGGTACTAACAGTACCACTGTTCATGTTACAAGTATCTTTTTTTATAAAAAAAGAACTATAATGAGGTATTATAGTTCTACCAAAAGAGGGCAGCATAGTAACACCATGCTGCCCTCTTTTGAGGAATTTTCCAGTAGTTCTGGGCTTATGTTTTATCTTCTGCATTAAGGCGCTTGCTCATTGCGGGCTGAGAAATACCCAGCATTTTTGCCGCAATGGACTGGTTGCCCCCACTTTTAATCATGGCGGCTGTTGTCATGATATTTTTTACGGCAGATAAGGCCAATAAATTATCACGCCCAAGGAAAAAATTAAGCAAATCCTGCTCTGCTGTTTGGCCGCATGCTGTAGGTTCTTGGCGCTTTAGTTCTGAAAAATCTTGTAATTCCAAAGTATTGCTTTTTTTACTCAGCGCATGGGTCAGCATGGCTTGCAGTTCGCGCACATTACCGGGGTAGTTGTATTCTGTCAGGGCAAGCACGGCTTCTGTTGTTATGGCAGGGGTGCTATAGCCATATTCGGCAGCTATTTTTTGCAAAAAATAGTGTACAAGCAGGGGGATGTCTTCTTTTCGCTCACGCAGGGGCGGAATTTGGATATGATGTGTTGCCAGCCTATAATACAAATCGCGGCGAAATTCTCCTGTTTGCTGGCGGGCATTGATGTCCTGATTGGTGGCCAGCACTATACGCGCCGCCAGCTTTTTGGGGCGGTCACCCCCCACAGGGTAGTATTCGCCCTCTTGAATAAAGCGCAGCAGCTTTGCCTGAGCATGCAGGCTGAGCTCACCAATTTCATCTAAAAATAACGTGCCATTGTGTGCTTGTTCCACAAGGCCAGCCCGCGCACCCAAGGCATTGGTATATGCCCCTTTCACATGGCCAAAAAGGGTATCTTCAAGCAAATTGCCCTCAAGGCTTGCCATGTTCAGGCTAACAAAATGCCCCTCTTTGTGCACCACATTGTGCACGGCATGAGCCACAAGCTCTTTGCCCACACCGCTCTCCCCCGTAATAAGCACAGGGTAATGCGAAGCAGCAATTGATTCAATATAATGAAATATATTTATCATTTGCGAATTTGCCGTAATAATATTGGCAAAGGCTTCAGGGTGCTGCAAATCCTGACTTAAAATACTTTGGCTTGTTTTTTCTCTGGCACGTTCTAGTTCGGCAACACGAATGGCATGCTGAATGCCTGTGGCAAGGCGCTCTTCCCCCCATGTTTTTACATAATAATCAAAAGCACCTTGTTTTATACAGTGCATTGCTGTTTCTGCCGTATTCATGCCCGTAATGATAATAACAAGAATTGCAGGAAATTGTGCATGTATACTTGCTAAAAGCTGTTCCCCGCTAATATGCGGCATGGTAACATCAAGCAAGACCAGACCAATATCGTGTTTTTCCAATAAAGAATGCACTTCGCGGCTGTCAGTACAGGTAAGCACATTGCTTACCGAGGCAGAGCGCATGAGCATGAGCTCTAAAGAGCGCAGCCATGCTGGCTCATCATCGACCAGCAAAACAGAAAAGGATGGGTACAGTCTCATGGCTTTGCCCCCTCTGGCAGTGCCTTACCTGTGCAGGGAAGGGAGACAAGCACGCTTGTGCCTTTGCCCTGTGCAGAAATAAATGTCATGGTGCCGCCGTGATTTTTAACAATAGTATCACTAATAGAAAGCCCCAGCCCCGTGCCCCCGTGTTCCCGCTTTGTGGTGAAAAAAGGGTCGCATAACGATGAAATATTTTCAGCAGGCACACCCCTGCCCGTATCGTGCACACTGAAAAGCACACAAGTTCCGTCTGGGGAAAGTGCTGTTTCAACATGAATTTTCTGTTGTTTATTCTCAAGAGCCTGACAAGCATTAATAAGCAAATTGATAACAACCTGTTCTATTTTTTGCGAGCTGCCTTGTATGGGGGGCAGGTTTTGTGCAAGCGTCACATTACAGCAATCGGTACTTTTTTTAATAATGGCATGAACAAGGCGCAATGCTGTTTCAACACTGGTATTTATATCAAAAAGATGATTTTTTTCAAGCACATCCTTACGCACAAACTCACGCAAATCATCAACAATAGTGCGTATGCGCTCTGATGCCGACACCGTGTCGTCAAGCAATTGATCAAGAGTAGCGCGCAAGCGCGACCATGGCATCCCACCCAGTAAAAAATCACCTTCGCTGGCAAACTTTT
Organism: Desulfovibrionaceae bacterium; assembly: GCA_028689675.1. Classification (GTDB taxonomy): domain Bacteria; phylum Desulfobacterota; class Desulfovibrionia; order Desulfovibrionales; family Desulfovibrionaceae; genus JAQVCS01. The sequence goes on from JAQVCS010000015.1 coordinate 2,681, forward strand.
CTTCCAGCAGGGGGCGAATATCGTGCATTGCATGGCGCAGAAAATCAAGATTGAGCAATAGCAAGCCATTGGGATTATTGATTTCATGAGCAACACCAGAGGCAAGCGTGCCTATGGCGGCCATTTTATCGGCCTGCACCAGTTGCGCTTGGCTTTGTAAAAGGCATTCTTCTGTTTTTTTGCGCTCGGTAACCTCCTGCTCAAGCGCAAGAGTGCGCATTTTTACCTGTTTTTTTAGCAAGGCAGACCAGACAATGGCAATAAAAACAGCAAACACAAGGAAAAATAGCGCTGCGAAAAAATATATTTTCAAAGAATGAAACATTTTTTCAGTCATAATAAAGCGCTTTTCAAGCCATTTATTTTGTATTTTTTCAAATTGCCCAGAGCTTTGCAAGTACGAAAGCCCTTCTTTAAAAATTTGTAAGGCCTCAATATTACCTTTTTTAATGGCAAAGGCATATTCAACGGTGAAATTTGTTTCTTTGAGTTGCACAACATTGCTTAATGATTGCTCTTCAATTATTTTATTGCCTATATATGTTTCCATAATGGCATAGGTATATTTTCCCTGCTCTATATTATACAAAGCCTCTTCAGCTGTGCCAGAAATATTGCACAACGATTTTTCTATCTCACTTCTGTGCAGGTCATAATACACACCATCTTTATTCACGCACCATGTTTCGTTACTGGCAAGGCTGTTTCCTTCTGGCAAGGGGCTGTCTTTACGCGCAAAAACAGAAAAAGAATGCGTGGCATAAGGCTGCGTAAAATTATATTCCTCTCTGTTAGCAGGGGTTTGCACCATGCACAGCACCACGTCGGCATCCTGTTGCTGGGCAATTTCCTGCGGGCTGTCCAACCTGCGCGAGGTCAGCACAATACGCACCCCCATAACACGGCTGATGGCATAGGTTAAATCCATCACATAGCCATCCAATGTGCCGCCTTTGTCCATAAAAGCATAGGGAGCATATGCCCCTATACGCGCAGTAAGATTTTTATTATAAAAAACATAAGGGTTTTTTGACAAATCTGATTTATTCCCATAAATGCTGAATAGCCCCAGCACTGCAAGGGCAGAAAAAGCACAAAAAAGTAGAATAACAAGCACAACAGGCTTGTTTATTTGATACAATTTATAGCAATACCTTAACATGGGCTTCTCCATATATCGCAAGCACGCGCAGGGGAAAGAGATAAAGTATGGTAAAAAAACAGTTCTGCATGCAGCTTAGTCTGTGTACTCTTTTCTTTGTGTATCTTTTGGGGGCTTTTACCTTGGCAGGGGCAAAGCCCCTTGCAGGCATGCCCCCTATGCAGCATGGGCAACCCTCTGCCCCTAGCTATACTATGCTGATAGAGCGTGATGTGCAAATTCCCCTGCGGGATGGCACACTGGCCAGTGCCGATATTTATCGCCCTCATGCCGAAGGGCGCTTTCCTGTGCTTATTGAAGGCACAGCCTATGACAAACGCTGCTCTACCGACATTCGCATGAGCACACATTCCTTTTTTGTGCCGCGCGGCTATGTTTTCATTATTTGGAATATTCGCGGGCGTTTTTTGTCTGGCGGCACTTTTTCCATGGAACAGCTGCACGGCAATGACGGCTATGATGTTGTGGAATGGGCAGCGCGGCAGGCATGGTCAAGCGGGCGCATAGGCCTTGTGGGCAAATCCTATTCTGGGCAGGTGCTCTATCATACCGCAGCAGCACAGCCACCGCATCTTGTCTGCGCTATGCCCGCCCTAACCGATACCAATGCATGGCGCTGGTATTATAAAGGCGGGGCAATGGAATATGGCTTTGCCACCTATTGGGCAAGCGCCATTTTGGGCTGGGACATGGCTGAAAAAAACCTTACGGGGGCGGCTTTGCAGCAATGGAAAAATTTGCAGGCGCAATACCTTGCCGACCCGCAGGCCTATGCCACTGTGCTGCCCGCTGCCAGCTTTGCCCCTGCCCGCATTGGCCAGCGCAGCCTTATTGCCACATGGGCAGCTCACCCTGTGGCCGATGCCTATTGGCAAAAGCTCAGCCCTGCACACTATTTTTCTTCAATACGCATACCCATGCTGCATATTGGCGGCTGGTTTGATATTTTTCAGCAAGGGGCTTTTGAGGGCTTTGCAGGCATGCAACAGCACGGGGCTTCTGCCTTGGCAAGGCATAATCAAAGGCTGCTCATTGGCCCTTGGCACCACAGCGTGCCCAGCTACACCCGCACACGCATTGGCTGTGTAGATTATGGCACGGCCTTGCGCCAGCCTTCTCTCAATGATATGCGCCTTGCCTTTGCTGATTATTGGCTAAAAAATACAAAAACAGCACTGTTTGATGAAAATATGCCCGTGCGTTTTTTTACTATGGGGCGCAATGTATGGCAAACAAGCGCTGCATGGCCATTGCCCCATGCGCAAGAACAGCGCTTTTATTTGCACCCCAAACACAGCGGCACCATTGCTTCGCTGAACGACGGCAGCCTTGCAGCCAGCCCCCAAGCAGCGGCGGCAGCACAAAGCTATGTGGCGCACCCCCTTGAGCCCTTACCCACGCGCGGGGGTGCGGGGCTGCTGCTTTTTGCCTATGGCCCCGATGGCCTGACAGAGTATGGCCAGCAAGACCAGCACCCTGTAGAAAAGAAAAGCCTTACCTTTACCTCGGCTCCGCTGGAAAAAGATATGGAAATTTCGGGCGCTGTGTGTGCCGAGCTGTATGCCGCCAGCTCGGCTGTGGATACAGACTGGGTTGTGCGCCTTTCCGATGTGAACCCGCAGGGGCTTTCGCTGAATGTTACCGAAGGCATACAAAGGGCTCGCTTTCGCACTTCACCCGAGCAGCCCACGCTGCTCACGCCGTATGCGCTGTACCGCTATCGTATTGATATGACAAATACAAGCTATGTATTCAAAGCGGGGCACAGGCTGCGCCTTACTATCAACAGCAGCTCCTTCCCCCGCTGGAGCAGAAATTTGCAGGTAGCAGATTTTCCTGAACAGGCAAGCACATGGCAGCGCGCGACAAACAGCATAGCGCTGGATGCGGCGCACCCTTCCTGCCTTCTCTTGCCAGTCATACCCTAGCGGGTTAGCCACCTGCCCTCAAGAGCATGACTGGCAAAGAAAGAAAACCTTACAGCCGCGCTAGTGCACCTGACCAAGCAGTTTTTTACAGCGCACGTCGGCAAGCACTAATAAAATGGTAGAAAGAATACACAGCAGGGAACAAGCAATCCATGCTGCTTCATACGTTCCTGAAAAATCATACACAGCAGCCACTACAGGCGCGCCCAAAGCCCCGCCTGCCATGACGGCAAAGTTAATAAAGCCATATATTTCGCCATAATACTTAGAGCCAAAGGTAGCGGCAGTAACCACAGGCGGGGTAACCGTGCCGCTGCATATGCCAATGGAATAAAAAATAGCCATCACCCACATAAGCGTGGTGGAATGGGTAATAAGCAGCATGGCCAGCGCAATGGCAAAAAAGCCCATTACATAAATTGTGCCCAGCTTGGGGCCAATTTTATCATATACCCAGCCCAAGGAAATTTTAGCAGGCGTCAAGAGCAGCAGGAAGAAGGAAATAATCATGGCGCAGAAGCCCTGACCATACGAATCTGTCAGCGAGGCGGCAAGCTGCCCCAATGAACCAAAGCCCACAAGCCCCAAAACAAACATACCAGCCCAATACATCCAGAAAAAAGTGTGCTTTTTCAATTCCTTTAAGGGCAAACCCTGCTCTGCTGCTGGCTTTGCTGCTGTGGCAGCCGTGCTTTGCGTCTTTTCTTCACTGCCATAAGGGGCAAGCCCCATGGCCTCGGGCTTGGGGCGCATCAGGAATAAGGCTACGGGCACTTCCACAACAATCATCACAATACCAAAAATAACAAAAGCGGGGCGCCAGCCCATGGTTTGGATAATATAGGTTAAAATGGGGCTGATGATTGCGCCACCAATGCCGCTGCCCGCCAAGGCAATGCTAATAGCCGTACCGCGCGACTTTTGAAACCAATTGGTAATGATAATAGACAAGGGCAGTACAACAGCCCCACAGGAAAAAATCCCCACCAGTGCTGCGCTAACATATAAATGCCACGAGCTTTGTGCCAAAGAATAGCTGGCATAAGCAAGCCCCAAGCCAAACACACAGGCGGTAAAAATCAATCTGGTATTTTTTTGCGAAAGCCACTTGCCCATATAGGGCGAAAGCAGCATGGTAACCACCATAACAACAGTATTACAAATGCCAAAAGCACTGCGGGTAATGCCCATATCTGTTGTAACAGGCACAACAAAAAGGCTAAAGCATGTTTGCAGCATGGAATGCAGCACAGCCATTAAAATAAAACCGCCAGCAACAACAAACCAGCCATAAAATATTTTTTTTGATGCTTCCATAGTTTTCCCCCTTTATATTATATGTTTTGCTTATAGATATGCCCATCTTTCATAATGAAAGCGACTTTTTCCATATCTTGAATAGCAACAAAAGGGTCACCCTCTATGGCAACAATGTCTGCCAATTTATTCTTTTCAATAGTGCCAATGCTGTTCTGCCATTGTAATAATTCGGCCGCATAGCGCGTGCTGGAAAGCAGCGCATCCTGCACAGAAATGCCTGCCTGCACCATCAGGGCAAATTCTCCATGCTGCATGCCATGATAGCCCAAGGGCGTGCCGGTATCGGTGCCAAAAACAATGCGTACCCCAGCGTCATAGGCTTTTTTCACATTTTCCATGTGCTTGGGGGCAAGTGCAGCAGATTTGCCCACAGCATCGGCCGAAACACCATTGGCAGCGCCCTTTTCAGCCAGTACCTTAAGCACAGTAAAGGTGGGCACAAGGCTCACCCCATTTTTTACCATTAAATCAATACCTTCATCATCAATTGTGGTGCAGTGTTCAATCACCGTCACCCCTTCGCGCGCAGCAGCCTTAATGCCCTCTGTGCCATGCGCATGGGCAGAAACAACGCGCCCATGCATTTTGCCCACAGCAACGGCAGCACGAATTTCTTCATTGCTCATATTTTGCTCACCCACATTCGTGCCCTTGCTCAGCACACCGCCTGTAACCATAATTTTAATTTGGTCAGCGCCCATTTTCAGCATAAAGCGTGCGGCTGCCACCACTTCATCGGGGCAATTGGCCACGTTTACGGGCTTGAATGATTGAAAGCCAAAGCGTTCCTGAGTATAGCTGGGTTCAAGGTGGCCGGCTGTCTGGGTAATGACAAGGCCGCTGGTGAAAATGCGCGACCCTTGTGCAATGCCTGCGTTGATGGCATCGCGTATATTTTGGCAACCTTGGGCGCTTACATAGCCTTCATCGCGCACCGTGGTAAAACCGCCCATCAAATTGTCTTTTGCATTTTTTAATGCTTTTGCAGCCACAAATTCAACAGGCTGTGTCATTTCTGAAAGTGCTGGCGTGCCGCAAAAGGCCAAATGCACATGTGCATCAATAAGGCCAGGCATTACAAAGTGCTTGCCAAGGTCAACCACCCGAGCATCTTCTGGCATAACAAAGGAAGCTTGCGGCTCTATGGCGGCTATGCGGTTTTCATCAATCAACACAGCCATATTTTTCTTCACACTTCCATCAACAGCATCAAACAATGCTCCACAAAGCAATACCTGTAGCATACAGTTCTCCTTGGGTTGTAGGGCTGCCACACTATTGTGGCAAACAGAATACCCTAGGTATAGCAAAGAGCATTCCAAGAAATAAGTATTTGTTTTTATTGCCTATGTATAAAATATTCGAGAAGGGGCTTATAACAAAAGCAAAGTTACGGCAGGCAGGCATATGTCTTTCACAAAAAAAGTACAGTCACTTTGCTGCCTTGGCACTGCTATAACTAAAGTAAAGTGCCTATAACTAAAGTAATAAACAATACCGCGAGCCATACGCATACGCTCAAAAAAACACAATAAAGCTATATTTCGTTCTGTTATTCGCTGTTTTAGCTTTTTCTTTGCTGTGCAGCCCTTGCCAGATAGGTACGCTCTCGCTATTCTTGCTACAGAGCAAAGTTTCTGTTTGCCCACCACCCAAGGAGAGCCTATGTATTTTGTCAGCGAAAGCACAGCACAGCAGGTCGTTAGCATTCAAGACGCCATTCAAACCATTGAAAGCATGTTTATGGAATATGCCTATGGCGATGCAGAGGTTTTTTCTGTGGCGCAAGGGCATGGCACGGCTGTGGGCACTTCGTTCAGCATAAAAAGCGGTTTGCTCATGCGCAGTGAAGCGCTGGGGCTGAAAGTAGGCAGTTACTGGCCAGACAACCGTGCTTTGGGCATGGCCTCGCATGCCTCCTCCACCCTGTTGCTTGATGCCACTACTGGCTATGCCAAAGCGCTTATTGCCGCCTCTTATTTAACGGGCTTGCGCACCGCGGCTTCGGATGCCGTGGCGGTTAAGCATCTTTCGCGTGAAGACAGCCATGTGCTTGCCCTTGTGGGGGCGGGGCATCAGGCTTGGCATGAAGTATGCGCCGTATGCGCCGTGCGCCCTATTCAGCGCGTGCTGGTGTGCAACCGCAGCCATGGCGCAGCGGCGGCGCTTGCCGAGCGCATACGCAGCACTCTGCGCTGTGAAGCCCTTGTGCTGCCTGTGGAAGAAGCCCTTGAGCAAGCCGATATTGTGGTGACTGTTACGGCCTCGCAGCAGCCTTTATTTGACGCCTCTCTGGTGCGGGCGGGCACACATATTTCTGCCATGGGTGCCGATTCCCCAGGCAAACAGGAACTTGACCCAGCCCTGTTCCGCCGCGCAAGCCTTTTTGCCGATGTGCTGACGCAATCCATCAGCATAGGTGAATTTGAAAAAGCCTGCACTGGCGGGCTGATAGAAATTAACGATATTACGCCCTTGGGTGCTGTTCTTACGGGCACAGCAGGCAGAACAGAGTATAACCAAATTACCGTGTACGACAGCTCGGGCATGGCCTTGCAGGATATTGCCATTGGCGAGCTTGCCCTGCGCAAAGCACAAGAACAAGGGCTGGCACAAAGCCTTGCATAACTCAACCATTCTACTTCAGGAGACAGCATGACCATACAGGAATTAGACACCCCAGCCCTGCTTATTGATGTGCCCACCGTGTGTGAAAATATACGCTTCATGCAAGACTATGCCACAGCTCAGGGTGTTGCCCTGCGCCCGCACACCAAAACGCACAAAATGCCCGCCATGGCCTTGCTGCAACAAGCTGCTGGCGCAAAGGGTATTGCCGTGGCCAAGGTGGGGGAAGCTGAGGTGATGGCCGCCAATGGGCTGAAAGATATTTTTATTGCCAATGAAATTGTGGGTGAGCATAAATACCGCCGCATTCAGGCTTTGGCCGAAAAAGGCATTGCGCTTTCTTTTGGTTTGGACAGCATTGAACAAGCCGCCCTTATTGAAGCGGCCTTTGCCCATGCCGCCCTGCCCGCTGTGGTGCTTATTGAAATTGAAGTGGGCGAAGACCGCTCTGGCATTATTGAAGAGGCAGACTTCCTTGCCCTACTTGCGTACCTGAAGGGCTGCCCGCACATTCACTTCAAAGGCATTTTCTCGCACGAGGGGCATTCCTATGCAGCCCCCAGCCATGAAGCCTGCGGTGAGCTTTTTGCCACGAGCCAGCAGCGCACCTTGCGCTTTGCCGAACTGGCGGCGCAGGCAGGCATGCCCTGCCAAACAGTGAGCATAGGCGCTACCCCCTCGCTGATGCATGGTTTTCCTGTGCTCAAGGGCATTACCGAGCTGCGCCCGGGCACCTATATTTTTATGGATGCTTCGCAGGGCAACCACATGGGCACGCATCAGCGCTGTGCCGCCACTGTGCTGACCACCGTTATCAGCCGCCCCACAGCAACGCGCGTTATTACCGATGTGGGCGCAAAGGGGCTGACCATGCAAACCCGCACGCAAGGCCTGTGTGCAACGCAAGGGTTGGGCATGATTCAAGGCTATAATGTGCCTGTTTCTGCTGTTTTTGACGAGCATGCTATCATTTATAATAAAGAATTTCGTGATGCTGTGCGCGTGGGGGATAAGGTGCAAATTATTCCCAACCACATTTGCCCCGTGGTAAACCTGTACGAACAGGCCTATTTGGTGGAAAATGATACCGTGCTGGAAAGCATACCCGTGCTGTGCCGTGGCAAATTACAATAAGGAGGCCGCATGTATTGCATAGAAACAGCAGCTTCCCGTAAGAATCATGGGCATTATTCCCCAGCTGTGGCGCACAATGGCCTGCTCTATATTTCTGGGCAGCTTTCTCTTGACCCTGCCACAGGCCTTGTGCCCCAAGGGGGCATTGTGCCGCAAACACAGCAGGCGCTGGCCAATCTAGAAAGTGTACTTCAGGCCGCGGGTATTACCAGAAAGCACATCATCCAATGCCGTCTCTACACACCAGACATGCGCTCTTGGCCTGCAATCAATGCAGAGTATGCTGCCTATTTTGGCCAGCACAAGCCAGCCCGCGCCATTGTACCCACAGGAGAATTGCACTATGGTTGCCTGTTGGAAATTGAGGCCATAGCCGCACTGACACTATAAATAGCAAGAACAAAAACATAGAGGGGCAGGCGCATACTGTTGCAGGACCTGCCCTTTTTTGTGTTCTTTTTTCTGCATTCACCCTGCAACAAGGCGCAGAAAGAGAGCACGTTCATGCAAACGTCGTTATTTGACAGCAGGCAGAGCTTGCTTAAGCTTCTTTTGGCTAAGAATTTGCAAGTAAATTTTTGCATAGCCAATGCACATTTTCACTGCGCAAGGCAATAAAAAAAGGGGAAGCCCCCAACTTGGAAGCTTCCCCACGAATGCAGCTACGTTAAGCTTATTCTTCTTCGTCACATTCCCAGTGAATGAAACCGGGCTTGACATTTTCCATGCAGTTGACAATCAGTTCAACAAGGCCAGCATAGGCAAAGCTGTGCTTGTTGTACATGTCGTTGTGTTCCAGAATTTCGCGAATCTGTCCCTTACAGTTAGAGCAAGGTGCGCAGATATACTTTTTGGTTTCTGGGCCCATGCAGTCGGCAAAAGCGGCGCAAATCTGCTGGAACTTTTTACGACCAGAGATGTTGCCACGCCATGCTTCAATGTTGTTACGGGTCATAATGGCAAAGCCAGAGCCACCGCCGCAGCAGAAGTTATCCACACCATGATGCGGCATTTCGCGGAACATGGGGGCAATTTTGCGCAGAATTTCACGCTGAGGCTCAACAATGCCCATCAGACGCACAATGTTGCAGGGGTCATGCAGGGTTACGGGGAAGTTGTTGCGCGAAGGGTCAAGCTTGAGCTTGCCAGACATGACAATGTCACGCAGGGTCACATAGCAGCTTTCACGCGGCACCTGATATTCATAAGGAATAACGCGGTCGGCAATAACGGTCAAAGCCTTGTGGGCATGGCCGCATTCACCAATAACAATTTTCTTCACGCCCAGCTTTTTGGCAGCCTGCATGTGTGCCAAGGCCAAACGAGCGGTTTGGGCATCGTCATAAAACACGCCATAGTTCACGCCGTCATAGGCGCAGGCATCGCTGGAAAGCGTCCAAGAAAGGCCAGCTTCGTTAAAGATTAACGAGAAAGCAGCGATGTTTTCAGGCCAAGCCATAATTTCGCCAGCGTTGTGAATCAGCATGATATCTGCGCCTTCTTTGTCGAAGGGGGTTTCAATGCCAACGCCAGTAATTTCGCTGTAATCTTCGTCAATAAACGAGACGTTGTCTTGCACAACATTGGGGGTCATGCCCGTGGAAGAACCAACTTTGAGCTGGTTCATAGTGCCTTTCTGGTGCAATTCTGGGGGATAAATGCCCATTTCTTGGCTGAAGAGCTTGCGCAGTTCACGAGCCAGCAAACCATTATCTACACCAATGGGGCACACCTGAGCGCAGCGGCGGCACAGGTTGCAGCGGTAAGAAAGCTCTGCAAGGCGGGCAACCGTCTTCCAGTTCAAATCCATATCGCCATAGCGCCATTTGGCAAGGGGCTCTTTCTTCACATACTGCTTGTAAATGCGGCGGAAGATTTCAGAGCGGTAATTGGGGCGGTACATTTCATGCTGACCAGAGCACTCGTACAAGTGACAGGCTTCAGAGCAGGAATTGCACTGCACGCAGGTGTCCATGCTGGTTTCAAGCATGGGCAGGAAGGTCCAGTTGTTTTCTTTCTTAAAGAGCTTGCGCATACCAGTCAGGAACTTGTTGACCAGCTCTTCTTCCTCTTCATGCGTTTTGGGCATGGGGATGTTGAGCACGCACACATCATCAAGAATACAGGCGGTGTTGGCTTTCTGCTCTTCAGTAAAAGGCTTCCAAGGGAAGGGCTTTTCGTCAATGATGGGCAGCTTGGGCAGGGTATCAATATCAATTGAAACCATCTGACCGTCAACAGTAGAGACGTCTGTGATTTTCAAATCTTTGCTTTCAATCATGGTGTACTCCCTAGTCCTGCTTGGGGGCGGTGGGATTGGTTACAGCCACATCAACCCAAGTCTTATTGCCGTCGCCGGCGATATGCTCGGCAGACCATGTGGGCTTGTAGCCCAGCATTTCGCCGATCTTTTTCTGGTTTGCTACGCTGTCGTTGGTGGGCGTGTCGCCCCAACGGATGTCATGATAGTTGAAGTACTTGTAAATCAAGTGAGACATGTTGGTCATGGGAATCCAGACCATCATGATAAAGCCAATAAACATGTGGATAGCAAAAGGCGAGCTTACCTGAGCAACAAAGTTGAAGGTAAACAAATTATACATGAAATCGCGGGAAAGGGCAAAGAAAGAAGGCTGTGTTGCCCACGCGGCAAGGCCAAACAAGGCATACACAACAAAAGCGCCCAAGTTAAAGAAATGCTCGGGGGTGGAATAACGGCGCAAGCCCTTATCGTCCAAACGGCGATAAATAAGGCCAATGCCACCGCCCACAATGCCCAGCAGGCCAAGCATGGAAATGGCGTTGATGACATTACCAATAAAAATCACAAAGCCATTGTCATCGGCAACGCCAAACATTTTAAGAATGACGGCAAAAAGCACCACAAACATCCCGCCCATCATCATATACAGGCCAAAATGGAAGGGATAGGTGCGGAACCACAAGGGGCGGTTATGCGTAAAGGTAGCTTCTAAAAAGAGCACTTCCTTGAGCAGGGCAATGAGGTCACCCATGTGGTCAATATGGCGGGGTTTTGTCCACCATTCTTTTTCATCCATAAAGCTGCCGCCGTAAGCGGCTTTTTTGCCTTCATGCGGCACGGGGTACAGTTCCCAGCGCACATGCAGAGGGCTGGCGGCAAGATAGCCCCGAACCTTGGTGACGGCAAAGAAAATAAAGCCGAGAATCGCCGCATATGCAGCAAGATAGAACAGGGTTGTCATAGTTCTCTCCCATAAATTCGGGGCACACATGCACCCCGGGTTGGAAACAAAGGCGCACCCTTGTACCCTTGTTTCTGACCATCAGACGCAACACGGGCAAACAAACCGTGTTGTGCTTTTGTTGTGAAGCCCGCAGCCAGATGGCAGCTTCTGTGAAAACCACTCCTGCTACCCCAGCGGGGGGCAGGCAGCCTTGAGCCTGTTAAAGTTGTTCCGAGCCAAGCATCGGAAGGGGGATTCACAGCGGCACAAAGGGGAGGGTATGGCAACCCTTGCCAGAGCACAGCCAAGCTGCACTGCAACAACCGCATGAATCAGTCAACATTCACCCATAAAAACCGTTACTGGAGCACTACGGGCGTGAAAAGGGGCAGCTCGCTGGCACTGAGGATTCCAGCCCCTGCCGCACACGCATAACCGCATGCCGTGGGCTAAAACCCACAGGGCAACCTGTCCAGTACAACGTTTTTTCCGTGTACAGTTGCGAGTTGTTAGCAAAAATAGAATAAAAAGCAAAGGCGTTTAGTCAAGTTTAATTCAAGTAAAAATAAAAAATTCTGCATTTTCAGGGAATTAAGATATAAAAAAATTTTATCCCTCTCAAGTCCCCAAAAAGCCTGTGCTTTCAATATACTTAAGGCTCGCAAGACTAAGAGAATACCCCAAATATAAAGAAGACACAACACCTTTAGCCAGCCATCGTGACCCCAAAAATAAAAAAGCCACACACTTGGGTGCAGCTTTTTGCATTTATACTACCAAAAGTTATACCCCCACTCCCAAATAGCTGTTGGCCAGCCAGCCTATAATAAAGGAAATAAAAGCAACGCCAAAACTGATGCCGAGCATTTCCAAAAAAGCAGGCTTAAAGGGTTCTTTACGCACCACAGAAACAAAGCCAGTAAAAGCAAAAATAATGCAGGCCGCAGCGCTCAAGCAGCCAGTAAGGGCAACATAGGGCGAGCTGAAAACAAAATAAGGCAGCAAGAGCAGCGCCACAGTAATCATATAGGCAATACCAGTATACACGCTGGCCTTGAGCGGGTGCTTTTCATTGGGGTCTGCTTTTTTAGAAAGATATTCTGAAGCAGCCATGGAAAGGGTGGCGGCAATGCCTGTAATCAAACCCGCTAGGCCAGCCGTGCGTGTGTCCCCCAGAGCAAGGGTAAAGCCTGCCAGCGCCCCTGTGAGCTCAACAAGGGCATCATTCAAGCCCAACACCATAGAGCCTATGTAGCGCAGGCGCTCTTCCACAATCATGCTGCTCAGCTCTTCTTCATGGCGGGCTTCGTCGCGCAAAAAGTCAAGAGCGCGCGGCTCTTCTTCGGCTAAAAGGCGATATTTTTCTTGCCCCTCTGTTTCGCCAGCCTCAAGAAAATTCACCAGAAAGGTAGCACCAAACAGCGTGCCCAGCACCATAAACAGGCTTACTTTAAGCCAATTGATTTTAGCTGGCTGTTTGGTATAGGCACCCCAATAATCCCTGTGCAGCATTTCATCGTGGGCTATGCGCTCAAGCACCTGCCTGTTTGCCCCCTTGCTGCGCCTAGCCATAAAGGCATAAATGCGGGCGTCGGTTGCCTCATCATTTTGCATTGCCCGAATGAGCGCCATTGTCTTTTCAGTCATCATTCCACCCCCTGTCTTTCCTGAACAATTCGGGGCAGGCTTTTGTGCCTGCCCTGTGCAACAAGTGCTGCTAATTTTTTCCTTTGTCAATGTATATTAGCAAGGACTGGAGCAGTAAAAATATGGCTTTAATGATTTACATTGAAAACCATTTTCGCTATACTTACTTCCAGTAAAGCACAGAGGCAGGCAAAGGCCGCAGCCCACGCGCTACATGCCACGTTTTTTGGTCGGCACTGTTTTTTTGAGGGGGTTTCGTTATGCACCAAGTGCAGCTTAGGCAAATGAGTATCAATCAATCAGGCATCATTCATGCGGTTAAGGCCTCGGGTGAGCTGGGTCGGCGCATTCGTGATATGGGTCTTGTGCCCGGCACACCAGTCACTATTGTGGGGCGTGCCCCTTTATTTGACCCCGTTGCCCTGCGCCTGCGCGACTTTACCATGACCCTGCGTAATAACGAAGCTGACCACATTATGGTCAATATTGAAGACCCTCAACCCTAGGGCGTGTTCACACCGTGTTCTTTTAGCCGCTAGCAACATCAGCTTCAGCTTTTATTGCAGTCGGGTACAGCAAAAGCACACGCTCCTGCATACAAGCTTCGCCTTCCTTGTCAGCGAATAGGATTTCTGTTGTGTTTATCTGCTCCAGAGCAGAAGAACATTGAAAACAGGTAGTTGCTCTGCAAAAATTTGCCTGCACATTCCTGATATAGAATAATCCTAGGCGAGCTTTGCCAGCCTTTACACAACAGTGGGCTTGCCTAGGGGGCGGCGGCCTCGCTTTTCATACTTAATGCAATGCGGCGGCGTGGCTTGTCCACCTCCAGCACGCGCACCTGGACTACCTGCCCCGCCCGCACCACGCTGGCGGGGTCTTTTACAAAATGCTCGGCAAGCTGGCTTATATGCACCAGCCCATCCTGATGCACGCCAATATCCACAAAAGCGCCAAAGGCCGTCACATTGGTTACCACACCGCGCAGCACCATGCCGCTGTGCACATCCTCCAGCGTGCTGACGCCCTCGGTGTAACTAAACAGGGCAAAAGGGGCGCGCGGGTCACGCCCTGGTTTTTCCAGTTCCTGCATAATATCAGTCAGCGAAGGCATGCCCACGCTTGCACTGACATAACGCTCCAGCACCACGCGCGCACGCAGGGCGGCATTATGCATCAAATCACGCACGCTCACGCCCAAGTCGGCAGCCATACGCTCCACTATGGCATAGGCTTCGGGGTGCACGGCGCTGGCATCAAGCGGTGTATCCCCACCGCGCACACGCAAAAAACCAGAACATTGCTCAAAAGCCTTGGCTCCCAAGCGCGGCACACGCAGTAATTGCCTGCGGTTTACAAAAGCCCCCTGCTCGTGACGATAAGCCACAATATTCTTTGCCAGTACAGCCCCCACGCCAGAAACATAGGTAAGCAATTGCTGGCTTGCTGTGTTTACATCCACACCCACAGCATTCACGCAATGGCTCACCACATCATCCAGCGCTTTTTTCAGCTCCCCTTGATGCACATCATGCTGATATTGCCCCACACCAATAGATTTGGGGTCTATTTTCACCAGCTCAGCCAAGGGGTCGGCAAGGCGGCGGGCTATGGACACTGCCCCGCGGTAGGTTAAATCCAAATCGGGAAATTCCTCGCGCGCCACTTCAGAAGCCGAATACACCGAAGCCCCGCTTTCATTCACCAAAATAAGCGGCACAGCCTGTGGCCAGCCCGCCAGCCCGCGCAAAAAGGCCTCTGTTTCGCGCCCCGCTGTGCCATTGCCCACGGCCACGGCTTCAATGCTATGCTGCGCCAGCATAGCCAGCACCGTTTTACCAGCCTCTTGCCTTGTGGCTTCTGAGCCAGCATGCGGGTTTATTGTGCAGCAGGCCGCAAGCTTGCCCTCTGCCGTGCAGCAGACCACCTTGCAGCCAGTGCGAAAGCCGGGGTCTATGCCCATAATTGCCTTTGAGCCAAGCGGAGGGGCTAAAAGCAATTCCTGCACATTCTCGGCAAAAACCTTGATGGCGGCGGCATCGGCACGTTTCTTCAAAAAAGAGCGTAATTCTGTTTCTAAAGCTGGGGCAAGCAAGCGTGTATAGCTGTCGCGCGCGGCCATGCGCACTTGAGCGGCCGCGGGGCTGCCCCCCTGCGCCACACAATTTTCCAAATAGGCCACAGCACGAGCCTCATCTTTGGGGCGCACCTGCACGCGCAGCAACCCCTCTTCTTCTGCCCGCAGGGCTGCCAGCACGCGATGAGAAGGCAGGCTGGCAACTTTTTCTTCAAAGCTGAAATAATCCTGATATTTTGCCGCTTCCGCTTCTTTGCCCGCTACAGGGCTGCAACGCAGCACACCCTCGCGGGCAAAAGCCACGCGCATACTTTGGCGCATACTGCGGTTTTCGCTTACTTCTTCAGCTATAATGTCGCGTGCGCCAGCCAGCGCCGCCGCTACATCGGGCACCTGCTGTGCCACAACATAGCGCGCGGCCTCTGCTTCCACAGTGCCGCCTGCTTTGGCTTTTACCTGTGCCAGCAGCCAGCGCGCCAAAGGTTCAAGGCCTCGTTCTTTTGCCATGACAGCGCGCGTGCGCCGCTTGGGGCGATAGGGCAAATAGACATCTTCAAGCACAGTCAGGCTGGCGGCCTGCGCCACGGCCTGCGCCAGCGCTGGCGTGAGCAAGTCCCTCTCGCGCAATGAGGCAAGAATGGCCTCGCGTCTTTTTTCCAGCTCAGCCAGTGCATTGCGTCTGTCGCGCAGGGCTGCCACCACAACTTCGTCAAGGCTGCCTGTGGCTTCTTTGCGATAGCGGGCAATAAAAGGCACGGTTGCCCCTTCATCCAGCAGGCGGAAGACGGCCTCTACCTGCTTTTGCTGCAACGAAAATTCCCGCGCAATGCGTGCTGTCATGCTTCACCCTTTCTTCTCAAAAAAATACCATAAAAAAGGGGGAAGCAGCCACGCTGGCCTTCCCCCCCACAATACGCAGGCAGGCTTAGAATACGCCTGTTACCTGCCCTGTTTCTGTATCAACATCCACACGGCGGAAGGCAGGGCGCGAGCCCGTGCCGGGCATAAGCATAATGTCGCCTGCCACAGGCACCACCAAGCCAGCGCCGCCATACAGCATCATATCGCGCACATACAAGCGCCAGCCCTTGGGCGCACCCTTCAGCATGGGATTATCGGACAAAGAATACTGTGTTTTTGCCATACAAATGCCCAAAGTATTGGCATCGTCACGCTGCTGAATTTCTGCCATAATTTTTTTGGCCTTGGGGGCAAAATCCACCCCATCCGCGCCATAGACCTGCATGGCAATATCGGCAATGCGTTCTTCGATGGGCTTGTTCCAGTCATACAAGGGCTTGAATTCATTCTTATCATTGCAGGCATCCATAACAGCGTCTGCCAGCTCCAGCGCACCAGCCCCGCCGTGTTCCCAATGGGTGGAAAGGGCAACGCGCGCGCCAGCCTGCTCGCACATGCGGCGCACGGTGGCAATTTCTTCCTTGGTGTCGGCATGGAAGGCATTAATGCACACCACAGGGGCAATGCCTGCTTTACGAATAATATTGATATGATGCAGCAAGTTAACGCAGCCTGCCTCCACAAGACCCACATTTTCTGTGCGGTATTCTTCAGGCAGGGGGCGGCCAGCCACGGGCACAGGTGCACCGCCATGGCTTTTCAGCGCGCGCACTGTGGCCACCAGCACAGACGCATCAGGGGTCAGGCCGCTGTAATGGCACTTTAGGTTCCAGAATTTTTCAAAACCAATGTCAGAACCGAAGCCTGATTCCGTCACATGGTAATCAGAAAGCTTCAGCCCCACTTTGTCGGCAATCACCGAGCTTTGCCCCAAAGCAATATTGGCAAAAGGCCCAGCATGAACAAAAACAGGCTGCCCTTCAATGGTTTGAATAAGGCTGGGCTTGATGGCTTCCACCATCCACGCGGTCATGGCGCCGTCCACTTCTAGGTCGGCTGTGGTTACGGGGCGGCCGTGCTTATCATAGGCCATAACAATTTTGCCCATGCGCTGGCGCATATCTTTCAAATCGGTACACACAGACAAAATGGACATGACTTCTGAAGCCACGGCAATATCAAAACGCGAGCGCATCATAAAGCCGTCATTGCTGCGCCCATCGCCTTCAATACCAATAATAACATTGCGCAAAGCCTGACAGCAAAAATCCATCACCCAGCCCATGCGCACCGAAGTGGGGTCAATGTTTAGGCGCTTCATGCCCGAAAGCTTTTCCAATTTTTCATCATCATAATTGCGCTCGTGCTGCATACGCGAGGTAAGCGCCACCATGGCAAGGTTGTGCGCATTGCACACAGCGTTCAAGTCGCCCGTAAAACCAAGAGAATAGGGCGTGAGCGGAATACATTGCGAAAGCCCGCCACCAGCAGCAGAGCCCTTCACGCCCATGGTGGGGCCGCCCGAAGGCTGGCGAATGGCGGCAGAAACATTTTGCTGGCGCCGCCCCAAGCCCTGCACAAGCCCGATGGTGGTGGTGGATTTGCCTTCGCCCAAGGGGGTAGGCGTAATGGCGGTGACGTTGACATACTTGCCGTTGGGGCGGGCTGCCTGCCGCTTGAGCACAGCAGGGGCGTCAATTTTTGCCATGTAATGCCCATAGGGCAATACTTCATCGGGCAAAAGTCCCATTTCCTGCGCGAGCTGGTCAATTTTTTTCATAGATTGTTCGGCTTCGCGGGCAATTTCCCAGTCAGCATGTTTAGTCGGGTCGAGCGACATTCAGGCTCTCCTTGATGAAATAAAGGTGAAGTGGTAGTATGCCCGCAGCGGGGCAAAAAAGTTTTGAGCAATATACGCCAGAGCGTTCTTTCCCGCAAGGAGATTGATAGACGCATGCTGGAAAAAAAAGAGGAAATATGCTGTTTTCTGCCCCAAAGAGCACACAAGTGACATTTTTTTTGCAAGCGCACAGCATTGGTGCAGACCTTATGGTCAGCATTACCGCAGGGCAGGCGCATATTGGCGCTGTGGCGCTGGCCACACCGCGCCCCAGCCTGCGCCAGCAAAAAACCACCAGTGCCGATACCCATGTGCTGACCCTGAGCGGACATAAAGAAGACCTGCTCGCGCGCGCGGCAGCCCTAAAGCTGTGCGCAGCCATGGGCGTGCCTGTCTGCCTAAGCTGCGGCATTCACATCAGCCATTTCCAGCCACAGCATGAACGAACCATTACTGAGACCGTGCTGGGGCTTGTTGACGACCTGCTTGCCCTGCTGCGCCACAGCACAGCGCAAGAGCATTATGCCTGCACACGCAGCATCACCCTGCCCATACAGGAGCACCACAGCCATGATTAACCCCCGCGACCTTGACGAATTCCACACCTATATGACCTCTGGCGAAATGGAAAAAGATTTTGCCGAAGGCTGCGAGCATGACCGCTTTTACTTGCTGGAATTGCTTGAAAAGCTTATGGACGTGGCAGAAACAGCCGATGCCACCGCCACCAAGCTCATCTTCAAGGGGCAGCTTGCGGCGCTGGCTGGCGTAAAAACAATAGAAAGCAAGCCCAGCACGGCAAGCCCTGCTGCCGCACCCGACAAAAACTAAAGTATGCTGCTGAGCGATGCTTTTTTAGGTGGTTTTACCGCCTGCTTGTGCTGGGCTGTGGCCTTGGCTTTGCTTACTGTCAGCGTGCAGCGCCTGCGCGCCACACACTGCCCCAGCCCCGCCTTGTTCACCGCTGGCGCAGCGCTGAGCTTTGCCCTGCTGGCGCTGCCTGTGCCTGCTGTGGGCGTGCCTGCCTTTGTGCATGGCAGCGGAGGGCTGCTGCTGGCGCTTATGCTGGGGCCCTATGCCGCTTTTTGCGCCCTGTGCCTTGCCCTAGCTGGGCACAGCCTGCTGCTGGGGCATGGCGGCCTGCTGGCTTGGGGGGCACATGCCCTGTGTTTTGGCTTTTTCCCCTGCTTTTTGGTCTATCCCTTTCTCTACAAGCCTTTGGCTGGCATACAGCCCACAGCCCGCAGCCTTGTCTTGGCAGGTATGGCAGGCGGCATTGCCAGCACGCAATGTGCCGCCCTTACCTTGCCCCTGCTCTTGTGGGCTTCGGGCACGGCTGGCTTTGCCCTTGCCCCGTTCAGCCTGCTGCTTCAGCCGCTTTTCCTTAATATCGGCATGCTTGAAGGGCTGTTTGCGGCCTGCGCGGCCTTGCTCTTTGCTGCTTGCTGCCCCGCCCTGCTGCATTTACCAGAGGCAAAAAAGCCGTGCTGGTCAGAACAAAAACTTGCTTGCCTTTTGCTGGGCATAGCCTGTGTGCTTAGCCTTGGGGTAGCCTTTGCCCCGCAGCAAAAGCCTGCCCTGCTTTGGGCAAGCCTGCACAGCGGCGGGCTGCCTGCCCAGCCCATGCGTGAGCCGCACAGCAGCATGGCATGGCTGCAAAGCATGAGCAGCAGCCTGCCGCAGCATGTGCACACGCTGTTCCCCGCTGTGCCGCTGCCCCTTGCCGACCATGCCGTGGCCTTGTGTGCCACCCTTGCCTGTGCATGGCTGTGCGCCCTGCTGCTGCGCCGCCGCACAAAGGCACAGCAAAGCATTTGACGCCCCACCCGAAAACATTGTAATAAACAAGGCTCAAGCGGCAAAATACTGGTCTTTTTTGCCTTATGTGTTCACAGCTCAGCCTGCCCCTCAAGGCAGCCATGATTTTTGGGGAGTATCCATGTCATCCACAGCCCTGCTCTTCCCTGGCCAAGGTTCACAAGAATTTGGTATGGGGCGTTCGCTTGCAGAACAATCTCATGACGCTATGGCGCTTTGGAAGCGCGCCGAAAGCCTCAGCGGCTTGCCCCTGCGTGAAATTTATTGGGAAGGGGACGAGGCTGCCATGGCCAATACCAAAGCCCTGCAACCAGCGCTCACCGTAGTCAACCTTGCTTTATGGATGCAGCTTGCCAGCCGCATACAGCCCTGTGCTGCTGCTGGGCACAGCTTGGGGGAATTCAGCGCCTTTGCCGCGGCTGGTGCACTGCCCATTGATGATGTGCTGCGCATCACTGCCCTGCGCGGGGCGCTGATGGCTGAAGCTGACCCCCACGGCGCTGGCGCTATGGCCGCTATTGTCAAGCTGGATGAAAGCACGGTAGAAGATATTGTGCGTCAAAGTCATGAGGCCACAGGGCAAACATTGCTCATTGCCAATTACAACACGCCAGCCCAGCTTGTTATCAGCGGTGAAAAAACCGCCGTGGAGCATGCCGCCGCCCTCACCAAAGAAGCCAAGGGGCGCGCTATCATGCTAAAAGTCAGCGGGGCTTTTCACAGCCCGCTCATGGCAGAAGCAGCCAAAGAGCTCAGCCCCCTGCTGCTCAAGGCGCATTGGAGCAAGCCGCGCTTCCCTGTCTATTGCAATATTCACGGCAAGCCTGTGGCCGATGCCCACAGCGCCCAGCAGGCCGCTGTGCAGCAAATGACATCCTCGGTGCGCTGGGTGGACACCGTGCGCGCTATGGCCAAAGCGGGCGCAGCATGCTGGCTTGAGCTTGGCCCCAAGCAGGTGCTGGGCAAAATGGTGCAGCCCTGCCTTGCTGGCCTGCTGCCCGAAGGCACAAGCCCCACGGTGCTGTGCGCACGCAATGAAGCAGAGCTGGCCGCAGTGTAGGCGTAAAAAACAGCCTGCGCCGCGCGCGGGATAGCTTTCTTGATTTTTTCGGCAAAAGGTATATCGTTTTTGCTTTCTTGCTGCGTGTGCGGCAAGGCCTGCACTCTGTTGCCATACTTGCGGTTTCGTCCGCTTTTTTCGAGGATATATGCACGCTATTGATCAATTGGAACGCTCACTGAAGAGCATTGTTGCGGATATGGGGCTGGAATGGCCTGCCAAGGCTTCTATTGACGCCCCCAAAGACAGCAAACACGGCGACCTTGCCGCCAATATTGCTATGATGCTGGCTAAAGAGGCCAAAACAAACCCGCGCGAGCTGGCAAGCCGCATTGCAGCAGCCTTGCCTGCCGTTGATGCTGCTGTGCAAAGCGTGGAGGTGGCGGGGCCCGGCTTTTTAAATGTGACCTTCACGCCCGATTTCTGGCGGCAAACGGTGCTGGATATCAATGCTCAGGGCAATGCCTATGGCTCATCCACCATTGGGCAGGGGCGGCGCACCCTTATTGAATATGTTTCTGCCAACCCCACAGGCCCTTTGCACATTGGGCATGGGCGCGGTGCTGCTGTGGGCGATACCCTCACCCGCTTGATGCGCGCTGCTGGCTTTGACGTTTCCACCGAATATTACATCAATGACGCTGGCCGCCAAATGCGCCTGCTGGGGCTTTCGGTGTGGATGCGTGCCAAAGAACTTTCTGGCCAGCCCATCGAAATTCCTACCGACTTTTATCGTGGCAGCTATATTATTGATATTGCCCGTGAAATGTTGGAAAAAAATCCCAATCTGCTCTCGCTTTCCGAGCAGGAAGGGCAGGATGTTTGCTATGATTATGCCATGAAGCAAATTTCCGACGGCATCAAGGCAGACCTGCACGAATTCCGCGTGGGGCATGACCGCTGGTTTTCCGAAAAAAGCCTTGTGGACAGCGGCGCTGTAAAGGATGCCTTTGCCGCCCTGAAGGCCGCTGGGCATACCTATGAAAAAGACAATGCCCTTTGGTTTGCCACCACACCTTTGGGGGATGACAAAGACCGCGTGCTGACCAAATCAGACGGCTACCTGACCTATTTTGCCTCCGACATAGCCTATCATCACGATAAATTTGAGCGCGGTTTCGATTATCTTATCGACATCTGGGGCGCAGACCACCACGGCTATATCCCGCGCATGCGTGCCGCCATTGCCGCCATGGGGCGCAACCCCGAAAAAGATTTTGATGTGGTGCTCATTCAGCTGGTAAACCTGCTGCAAAATGGCCAGCCCATTAGCATGTCTACCCGTGCAGGCACGTTTGAAACCCTTGCCGATGTGGTAAAAGAAGTGGGTGTGGATGCCGCGCGCTTTATGTTCCTTTCGCGCAAAAGTGACAGCACTCTTGATTTTGATTTAGAGCTGGTCAAGCAGCGCTCCATGGATAACCCCGTGTATTATGTGCAATATGCCCATGCGCGCGTGTGCGCTGTGCTGCGCCGTGCTGCCGAACGCGGCATAGCATTGCCCCAAAGCCTCACCATGGCGCACCTACAGGCGCTTGACTGCCCCGAAGACATTGCGCTGCTGCGCAAGGCCGCTGCCTTTGCCGACATGCTGGGGCAGGCCGCCCTTTCGCTTTCTGTGCATCATGTAAGCCGTTATTTGATGGATTTTGCAGGTATGCTGCATAGTTATTATGCCAAACATCAGGTGCTTCTGCCCGAAGATACACCCCGCACCATAGCCCGCCTTGCCCTGCTGCAAAGCATGGCACAGGTGGTGCACAATGGCTTGGATATGCTGGGGGTCAGCGCACCGGAGACTATGTAAATGCTGAAAAAACTGTCCTGTACGCTGGGTCGGTCTGAAAAAGCCCCACAGGGTAACCATTACCTTGCAGGCAAGGCCGCCCCTGCCAGCAAGGGCAGCCCCGTGGGGCGCGGCGGCGAAAGCTGCCCCCCCCAAGCTGCGCCAGAGGATACAGCACAGAGCCAAGCAGCAGCGGCCGAGCCCGCTCAAAAAAAAGAGAAGAAAAAAACGAGCTGGGTATTTTGCCCCACCTATTCGCGCATTATACTCAGCCTTGTGCTCTTTTTGTGCAGCACCTTATGGATTTTTGTCATGGGTTTTTGGATTGGCACAAACCAAAACCCCAACGAAACGGTGCAGGCTTTTACTGGCATGAATAAAGAAGAAAAAGCCACCACGCCCAGTGCAGAAGCCACCAAACAGCCCCAAGCCAAGCCAGAAACAAACACCGCGGCAGAGCCCAAAGCACTGGCAGAAAAAGACAGGGCAAAGCCAGCACAAACAGCACAAGGCAAGGCACAAAACACAGCCAAGGCTGAAAGCCCTGCTAAAAAAGCAGAAGAAAAAAAGCCAGCAGCACCCAACAGCCCGCAATATAATTATGTCTTTCAGGTGGCTACCTTCAAAGCCACAGAAGAAGACAATGTAGCGGCCTTGCGTGCAAAGCTTGAAGCCGAAAATTTGCGCGTGCAGGTAAAGGGCAAGCAATTACGCCAAGTGCTGGTGCTGGTGCGCGGCACAGAGGCCGATGCTGCCAATGTGCATGCCCTGTGTGCCAAATTACGCCTTGGCAAGCCCATGCAGCGCAAGAAAGAATTGATAAAACCCAAGGGAAATTAATGGCATACGCTCCTACCGCATTTTTGGCGGCACTTGGCAGGCCAGTATTAGAATATATTAACACCGCTGGTGCAATGACGCTTTTTTTGCTCAGCGGTATATATCACATTGGCACAAGCCGCAAAATCTGGCAGCGCTCTTTGCAGCAAGTGTATCTTATCGGTTCAAAATCTCTGTTTCTTATTTTGCTCATAGGCATTTTTTGCGGCATGGTGCTGGGCTTGCAGGGCTATTACACGCTGGTGCAATTTGGCTCGGTGGGCATGCTGGGCTCTGCTGTTTCGCTCACACTTATTCGCGAGCTGGGGCCTGTGCTTACAGCCATTATGCTTACTGGGCGGG
Organism: Desulfovibrionaceae bacterium; assembly: GCA_028689675.1. Taxonomy (GTDB): domain Bacteria; phylum Desulfobacterota; class Desulfovibrionia; order Desulfovibrionales; family Desulfovibrionaceae; genus JAQVCS01. Next base: position 26,330 of record JAQVCS010000015.1, read on the forward strand.
CGGGTTCGTCCATCACCGCAGAAATTGGCGTAATGCGTATTTCTGACCAAATTGACGCTTTAGATGTCATGGATATTAATTCCATGGCCTATTTGGTCAGCCCGCGCATTGTGGCCTCGCTTATTTCCTTCCCCTTGCTCACGGCCATTTTTGATACTATTGGTATTATTGGCGGTTACCTCACTGGCGTGCTCATGCTGGGCATTAATCAGGGCGCCTATTTCTTTCGCATTCAAAACAGCGTCACCCTTGTGGATGTTACGGGCGGCTTTTGGAAATCGCTTGTTTTTGCCCTTATTGTAACCACGGTATGCTGCTTTCAGGGCTATTTCACCCACAAGCGCCGCGACAGTGTGGGGCCTGCCGCCGTAGGCAATGCCACCACCTCGGCTGTTGTCATTTCATGCATTCTTATTCTGGTGGCAGACTATATTCTGACCTCCTTCTTGCTGTAGGGCTTGCCATGCACACTGCTTCATGGGAAATTGCTTTTGAAAATTTAAGCCTTGGCTATGGCGAGCGCACTATTTTGCGCGACATCACCGCCACCCTGCCCGCAGGCAAAATTTCTGTCATTTTGGGCGGCTCTGGCTGTGGTAAATCTACCTTACTGAAAAATATTATTGGCCTGCACCGCCCGCAGCAGGGCAAAATTTGGGTGGGGGGCAAGGATCTTTTTGACTTGCCGCGTGCGGAATACCGCCGCATGCGCCGCCACATGGGCGTGCTTTTTCAAGACGGCGCGCTGCTTGGCGCACTGACCCTTGCGCAAAATGTTGCCCTGCCCCTTAGCGAGCACACCAGCCTGCCCAAAGAGGTGATACGCAAGGCCGCCTTTGACACTTTGGCACAAGTGGGCTTGCGCGAATTTGGCGACTATTACCCCAATGAGCTTTCGGGCGGCATGCGCAAACGCGCTGGCCTTGCCCGTGCCATTATTGCCAGCCCCTCTATTTTGCTGTGCGATGAACCAACCTCGGGGCTTGACCCTATTACTGCGGCAAAAATGGATAATTTACTGCTGAGCATGAAGGCACATTTTGCCGATATGACCACTGTTGTGGTAAGCCACGACATGCAAAGTGTGAAAAAAATTGCCGACTATGTGCTGGTGCTGCGCGATGGGCAGGCTGTTTTTGCAGGAAGCTACCAAAGCCTTGCCACAAGCAATGACCCCTATTTGCAGCAATTTCTGCACCGTACTGTTGAGGATGAAGAGCAAAGGCGGCATGAGGAACAAGACCCTCGTGTGCACGCAGCCATACAAGACTGGCTTGCCAGCTAGCAGGTGCGTAATAACAACCTGCATTTGCTCGTTATTTTCAGGCAGAGCGCTTTTTTGGCCTTGCCTGCCTACATTATTCAAGGAATAAGCATGAACACCATGAAAGAAACAGCCGTTGGTTTTTTTGTTTTGCTGGGCATATTGTGCGTTTCCTACCTTGCCATCAAGCTGGGGCGTATGGAATTGCTTAACGATCAGGGCTACCACCTTGAAGCCAAGTTTACCTCTGTTTCTGGCCTGCGCGTGGGCGCAAATGTGGAAATGGCTGGCGTGCCCGTGGGCAAGGTGGCCTCTATTGCGCTTGAAAACAGCGAAACAGGCGCACAGGCCGTGCTGGTGCTGCGCTTTGATGCCGACATGAAGCTGACCGATGACACTATTGCCTCTATCAAAACCAGCGGGCTTATTGGGGACAAATACGTCAGCATTTCGCCCGGCGGCTCTTCTACCCTGCTTGTTTCTGGCGGCACTATTGAAGAAACAGAGCCCTCACTTGATATAGAATCCCTCATTGGGAAATATGCCTTTGGTGGTGTGTAACCTCAACAAGCAGTTGCGCCCTTGAGCAGGCGCAAGCGCAAACCATGGAGTGTGCATGAAAAAATACCTGTTCCCCCTGTGTGCCACGTTGCTTTTATGCTTTTCGGCTTTGCCCAGTGCCCAAGCTGCGGTTATTCCCAATGGTATTTATATTATACAAATGGCAGGCAGCGATATGACTGTTGCCGCAACCAGTTCTAAAAAAGGTGCACGACTCATTTTGTGGCCGTACCGCCCCACCGCCACATGGGCATTTAAGCATGTGGGCAATGATGAATATGTCATCCGCACCAATGCCACCGTGCTCGATTCTTCAGGCGGCAAGAGCTATAATGGTGTGCCCATCATCATTTGGCCGCCTCATGGCAAGGCAAACCAGCGCTGGAAAATTCGCCGCCATGGCGACTATTATTCCCTCACCAATGTGCAAACAGGGCTTGCGCTTGACCTCAAAGGCAACCGCCGCGTAAAAAACAATGTTTTTCAAGGTTATACACCGCATTACAGGGATGGGCAGCTCTTTACCATTCTTCCCCCTGGCAGAAAAAAACCCAGACAGCAGCATAATGATTCGCTGGACAACTTTTTTACCCCATAAAAAAATTCAGCCCCAAGCCTGCCCTTGCGCAGCGTGGGGCTGAGCCTTTTCTTGCTCATTTTTCTCTGCTTTTCCCCTTCCCTGTCTGCCCGCCTTAGCGTATAGACAGGGAAGGAAGTTTATATACGCCAATGGAATATTATCCCCTTTTTTTAGATATACGCCACTGCCGCTGTCTTGTGGTGGGTGCGGGTGCTGTGGGCTGCCGCAAGCTGGCTGGGCTTTTGGCAGCCAGCCCACTGTCTGTGCTGGTGCTGGATACCGCCGCCCCTTCAGCACAAGCCCTGCCCCTGCTCAAGCACCCTGCTGTGACCTTTGCCCAGCGCCCTTTTAGCCCGCAAGACCTTGAAGGCATTACGCTGGCTTTTGCCGCCACAGGCAATGCCGCAGTGAACGCAGGTATCACCACTCTGTGCCGTGAAAAAAATATTTTTTGCAATTGTATTGATGCCCCTGCCAGCGGCACGGTTATTGTGCCTGCCAAAGCCAGCAGCGGCAGGCTTACTGCGGCTCTGTCCACAGGTGGGGCAAGCCCTGCCTTGGCGCGGCTGTGGCGGCAAGAGCTTGAAGTATGGCTGGCGCCACGGGCGGCCATGGCAAGCCTAATGGGACGTCTGCGCCCCCTTGTTCTTGCAATGCAGAACGATACAGGGCACAATACACACTTGTTTCGCAGCATAGCGGCTTCCCCTTTGCAGGCAGCGCTTGCCAAGGGCGACCGTGCCGCCTGCGAAGCCTTGCTTTTGCAACTGCTGCCGCCTGTTTTGCACAGGCATATTGCGGAGTTATTGCATGACATCACTTGAATTTTTCACTGTTCTGACCCTTGTGCTCTACACTGCGGGCACATTTTTGGGCATTGGCGGCATGGTGCGCCGCAGCAAAGCTTCTCAAAACGCGGGCACTGCCTGCATGATGCTGGGTTTTGCCGCGCAAACGGCTTCTATGGCCATGGGCAGCCATGGTTTGCTGCCCGCTGGCTTGAGCTTTGGGGCATATTTACAGCTTATGGCTTGGTTTTTGGTGCTGGGTGGCATGGCTGGCTGGCTTAAACTGCGTAGTGTCAGCCCGCTTTTTTTCACCTCGCCGCTTGCGCTGATATTTTTCTGCATGGCAGCACCTTTTCAAGAGCAGGCCGTGCGCCTGCCGCAGCAGCTTGCCGCGCCCTTTTATGCCCTGCACATTGGTGCATTATTCATTGCCATTGGGCTTATGGCCTTGGGCTGCGGCGCGGGGCTACTTTTTATGCTGCTTGAGCGCACCATAAAGAGCAAGGCGCGTATGAAGGGCTTTTGGCAAGACCTGCCCGCCCTTTCGCTGCTTGATAAAATTAATACCCTTGCGGTCTATGCTGGCTTTCCGCTCTATACCTTGGGCATTGTTGCTGGCTATTTATGGGCCAAGCCCGTTTTTGGGGTAACGCTGTCTGCCGACCCCAAAGAGCTCTTTACCCTTGCTACTTGGGGTTTGTTTGCCACTATTTTTCATAACCGCCTTATTTATGGCTGGAAGGGGCGTAAGCCAGCATTATTTATGATTATCTTGTTTGCGCTTTCTGTCTTTTCTCTTGTGGTTATCAATTTATTTTTCACCTCTCACCATTCCATCATGCGGCAGTAATATGGCTTTAGAAGTATATCTTATCGGCTTAAACCACCGTACGGCTGGTGTGGATATTCGTGAAGGCTTTGCCCTCACGCAATTTTGCACCAAGGAACAATGGCTTTTACCCCCAGAATGCGGCATTGCAGAAAGCCTTATTCTTTCTACCTGCAATCGCGTTGAAATTCTGGCGGCTGGGGAAGGAGATGTGCCGGGCATTATTATTCGCCACTGGGCAGAGGCGCGCGGGCACACAGCAGAAGAATTGCAGCACTATGTCTATGTGTATAAGGGCATGGAAGCCGTAAGCCATTTATTTACCGTGGCCTCCAGCTTGGATTCTATGATTTTGGGCGAGCCGCAAATTTTGGGGCAGCTCAAAAAGGCCTACCGCAATGCTGTTGCCAGCAATGCCACGGGCACTATTGTGAACAGCTTGCTGCACAAGGCTTTTTCTGTGGCCAAGCGCGTGCGTACCGAAACAGCCGTGGCCTCCAGCGCTGTTTCTATCAGCTATGCTGCTGTTGAGCTGGCTAAGCGCATTTTTGGCGATATGCACGAATACAAGGCCATGCTGGTGGGCGCTGGCGAAATGGCAGAGCTGGCCGCTGCCCATTTGCTACAGGCAGGCATCAGCCAGATTTATGTTGCCAACCGCACTTTGGAACGCGGGCAAGATTTAGCCAAGCAATTCAATGGGCTTGCCGTGCCTTTTGAACAATTGCTGAAAACGCTTGTGGATGTGGATATTGTCATCTCTTCCACTGGCTCTATGGAAACTATCCTGCACGCCCGCGAGCTTAAAGACGTGCTCAAGCAGCGCAAATACCGACCCATGTTTTTTATTGATATTGCCGTACCGCGCGACATTGACCCCGATGTGAACGCGCTGGACAATGTCTATTTATACGATATTGACGACCTCAAAGAGGTAGTAGAAGAAAACCTTGCTACCCGCCGTGAAGAAGCCGTGAAAGCGAAAGGCATTGTGGCTGAAGAAGTGGAGCATTTTTCCCGCTGGCTACAAAGCTTGGATGCCCAGCCCACCATTGTGGATATTATTGAACGCGGTGACCGCATTGCCCACGAAGAATTAGCGCGCACGCTCAAGCGCCTTGGCACGGTAGATGAAGAAACCAAGGAAGCTCTGCATGTTATGGTGCACGCGCTGGCGCGCAAAATGAACCATGACCCCATCATGTTCCTAAAAAGGGGCACTATGTCGCAGCAAGGCTTTGCCCCGCGCATCAATATTGTGCGCCGCATGTTCCGCCTAGACTCGCATCAGGGGGATGTGCCCGAATTTATCGAACAGGATTTGCCGCCAGTGCCGCCTTACGAGCCTTGTTTGTATGAGGCCACCTGCCCGCACCGCAAAGAAGATGAGCAGGCCTGCACTTCCTGTCCGCACATGACGCCCGCCTCTACGGCAAAGGATTGCCATGCGTTATTACACCATTGATGAACTGACCAGAACAGACACCAGCAGCCTTAGCAAAAGGCTGGACGATATGGGCTTGCGTTCTGATATTGAGGGGCTGTATTGGCTGCCCTGCCCGCAGGCCTTGCTTGCCCCAGTGCAGCAAGAGCATACCGCAAGCTGTGGCGCACATGTTATGGCCTTGGAAGTGCTGCCCGACACCCTGCATTTAGAATTGCTGGTGCGCGCCCGCAATAAAATGCGCTGCGAATGTGTGCAGTATGCCAGCCCTGCTTTGGCACAGCACATGATAGCCTACCTTGATGCTCTGTTGGAGGAGCTGGGTGTGCACATCTAGCGCTTGCCTACCGCCTTGTGCCCAAGCGCTGCCCCCCGTGCCAGCGCTGAGCCAATTTTCTTCAGCATCGGCACGGCTTTGCCTGCATGTTGCCCATTTTATGCAAGCACTGCTGCCCCCTGCTGCTAATGCACAGCAAGGGGCACTCTTGCCCTGCCCCCTGATTATTGGGCTTTCTGGCGGGGCAGATTCCACAGCCCTGCTCACCCTGCTGCTGGCTCTGCGCCCGCGCCTTGGCTGCACGCTGCATGCTGTGCACATCAACCACCAGCTGCGCCCCGAAAGCGAGGCCGAAGCAACCCACGTTGCCGCTTTGTGCCGTGCATGGGGCGTGCCCTGTGAATGCACAGCCCTGCCCATAGCGGAACTAGCCGCACAATGGCACATGGGCATAGAAGAAGCTGCCCGCAAAGCACGCTATGCAGCTTTTGCCGCGGCACAGCAGCGCTTGGGGGCAGCATGGCTTTGCACGGCGCACCATAGCGGTGATTTGGAAGAAGATATTATGCTGCGCCTGCTGCGCGGTGCTGGCTGGCCTGCCCTTGGCGGCATGCCCGCGCTGGATGCACAGCGGCGCATTATGCGCCCCCTGCTGCTTACCGAGCCCGCCGCCCTGCGCACCTTGCTGTGCGAGCTGGGCATACCGTGGGTGGAAGATGCCAGCAACCAAAGCCGCGCCTATAAGCGCAACCGTGTGCGGCACGATGTGCTGCCCCTGCTCAAGCAGGAAAACCCCGCTTTTACCACAGGCATGCGTCAGCTTTGGCAGCTGGCGGGCATTGATGCCCAGCATTGGCAGCAGGCTTTGGATGCAGCCCTAAAAGCACACCCATGGCAGCTTTGCCTCCATGCCGAGCACAAAGCAAACACCACAGGGCAGCCCTGCCCAGCACACAGCCTGAGCTTGCCGCGCGCCCTGCTGCGCAGCCTTGACCAATCTTTGCGCCTGCGTCTGTATAAACGCGCCTTACAGCACTTTCCCGCAGCACAGCCAAGGGCACAGACCTTGCTGGCCTTGGATGCCGCATGGGCAGCAGGCCGCGGGGGCACGCTGTTTCAGCTTGGCGGCGGCATTTGCGCCAGCCTGCGCCAAGGCGCAATTTCTTTTTCTTCCGCTCCGCCTTCCACACCTGCAAAGGAATAATAAAAGAGCACAGCCCGTATCATCAAGGCTGTGCTTTGTATTCTAGAGCATGATACCTTTAAAAATGCTCGCAAGGTTTCGTAAGCAATCCTTACCACTCAAAGCGCACAGGAGAATGTACTTCCCCATTATGTGAGCTTTGAAGGTGATTCTTCTCTATCTTGTGAAAAAAATAAACGCAGGGGTAATAAACCGCAGGGTCTGGCTGGTATGGCAAAAAACAATATATGCTATCTCTGCGTGCTGTATTAAAAATTTGCACTCATCAGAGTAGCAGGCTTTATGGCATACCCATTGTGTTGCCCTGTAAAAAGCAGCCCCCAGTTATTCTTGTGCGGCGCATTCCAGAATGGCCTTAGTCAGGGCATCGGCATCAAGCTGGCATTTGGCTTGCAGTTGTGCCTGTGTGCCGTGCTCAACAAAGCTGTCTGCCAAGCCCATGCGCTTGATTTTCTGCCCGCACAGCAGCCCCTTGTCAACCCAATGCTCCACCACCGCGCTTGAAAAGCCACCAGCAAGCACGCCTTCTTCCACAAAAATAATGGCCGAACATGCCTGCACCAGCGCATCAAGCTGCTCTTCGGGCAGGGGTTTGAGCCACACAGGGTCAAACACGCGCACGGCAAGCCCACATTGTGCTGCCACGCGCTGGGCAGCTTCTTGAGCAGCACTCAGCCTATTGCCCACCGCCACCAGCGCAATATCGCCTTTGTCGCACAGCATGCGCCCCTGAGCCAGAGGCAGGGTGTGCATGGGCTCTTGCTCTACCCCGCAGGCCGCCCCTCGCGGATAGCGCACAGCACAGGGTGCGCCCAAGTTTACCGCCGTGGCAAGGCAATGGCGCAGCATATTTTCATCCGCAGGGGCGAGAATGTGCATATTGGGTATGGAGCGCATGTAGGCAATATCAAAAACACCATGATGCGTTGCCCCATCTTCCCCCACCAGCCCAGCCCTATCCACACAAAAGGTCACGGGCAGGTTTTGCAGGCAAACATCATGCACAATTTGGTCATAAGCGCGCTGCAAAAAGGTGGAATAAATAGCCACCATGGGGCGGCAGCCGCGGCTGGCAAGCCCTGCGGCAAAGGTTACGGCATGCTGCTCGCAAATGCCCACATCCACAAAGCGTTCAGGGCAGGCTTTTTGAAAGGCTTCTGTGCCTGTGCCCTCTGGCATGGCTGCGGTAATGGCAATAATACGCTCATCTTGTGCCGCCAGCGTGACTAATGTTTTGCCAAAAACCTCGGTAAAGGACGGGGGGCAAGGCTTTTTTGCCACAGGTTTGCCCGTTTTCATATCAAAAGGCCCTAGTCCATGAAAATGTGAAGGGTTTTCTTCGGCAGGCAAATAGCCCTTGCCCTTGCGCGTAAGCACATGCAGCAGCACAGGCCCGTCTTCCACATGTTTGGCCATTTCCATATGCCGCTTCAGCGCACCCAAATCATGCCCATCCACAGGCCCTAAATAGTTGAAGCGAAAGGCTTCAAACAGCATGCCCGGGGTGAAAAAAGACTTGAAGCTATATTCCCCACGCTGGGCATAGGTGGCCAAATCATCGCCAATTCGGGGAATAGAACGCAGTAATTTGAGCACGTCTTTCTTGGTTTGGCGCACCCAGCGGCGCGAAAGCGTGCGCGAAAGAAAGCGTGATAAAGCCCCTACATTGGGCGAAATGGACATTTCATTGTCGTTCAGCACCACAATAAGGCGGCGGCCTGCATGCCCTGCAAGGTTAAGGCCTTCAAGCGCTTCCCCGCCTGTAAGTGAGCCATCGCCAATAACAGCCACCACATTATGGTGCTGCCCAGCCAAATCGCGCGCCATGGCCATGCCCAGCGCGGCAGAAATAGAGGTGGAAGAATGCCCCACACCAAAATGATCATAACAGCTTTCAGCGCGCCGTGGAAAACCAGAAATGCCGCCCAAGGTGCGCAGGGTGTCAAATTGCGGGGCGCGCCCAGTGAGCAGCTTCCATGCATAGCTTTGGTGGCCAACATCCCACACCACCTTGTCCACATCCATGGCAAAGGTCTGCAACAGGGCAATGGTAAGCTCTACCACACCCAAAGAAGGCGCAAGGTGGCCGCCATTACAGGACACCGTTTCAATAATACGCTGCCGCACTTCTTCAGCAAGGGCAAGGCTTTGCCCCATGCCCAAGCGGGCAACATCAGCAGGCTGGGCAATGGTATCAAGTAAAGGAGAGGGTGAATGCTGCATGAAAAACTCTTTTACGCTAAGTGCTGTTTATGCAGCACGGGTGACCACATAGCGCGCCAGCGCACGCAAAAAATCGGCTTCCTGCCCCTGCATACCCGCAAGGGCTTGCTCTGCGGCATCGGCATGGGCACAGGCCAGCTCGCGGCTGCGCTCTAGCCCTACCAGTGAGGGATAGGTTGTTTTGCCCTGTTCCACATCACTGCCCGCTGGCTTGCCCAAGGTGGCGGTGTCTGCGGTAATGTCCAAAATATCATCGGCTATCTGAAAAGCCACGCCCAGTGCCGCGCCATAGGCTTCAATAGCGGCAATGCGCTCGGCGGGGGCAGAGGCCAGCCTTGCCCCGCTTACACAAGCAGCCCGCAGCAAAGCCCCTGTTTTCAGGCTGTGCATGGTGCGTAAAGCCTCAAGGTCAACATCACTGCGGCCTTCATAGCTCATATCCAGCACCTGCCCACCCACCATGCCGCCCGAGCCTGCCGCTTGTGCCACTGTGGCCACAGCGCACAACAGCGCTTCGGCTGGCAGGGGCAGGCTTGTCATAAAGGCAAAGGCATCGGTCAGCAGGGCATCGCCTGCCAAAATGGCTGTGGCTTCGTCAAAAGCCTTGTGGCATGAAGGCTTGCCGCGCCGCAAATCATCATTATCCATGGCGGGCAAATCATCATGAATCAAGGAATAGGTATGAATCATTTCCAGCGCTGCGGCAAAAGGTATAACCCGTGCCATATCCAGACCGCACAAAGAGGCGCAGGTCAGGCACAGCACAGGCCGCAGCCTTTTGCCCCCTGCCATCAGGCTGTAGTTCATAGCCGCCTTCAGCCTTTCGGGCACAGCGGGGTTGGTAATGCAGTGAGAAAGAAAAGCAGTAATATGCACCCCGCGTTCTTGCAACAGGGCTTTCATGGCTTGCGGTGTCATTATGCTTGCTCCTGCGGGTCTGCCCCGCTTTCTTTCCCCCCCGCGCTTTCGTCAAAGGGGACAATGCTTTCATCCTGAAATAATTGTAATTCGTGCTGTGCTTCCGCCAGCTTGGCGCGGCAGGCACGGGAACATTCCATGCCCTCTTTATACAGGGCAATGCTTTCTTCTAGGGGCACATTGCCCGCTTCAAGCAAAGCCACAATTTCTTGCAGGCGCTGCATACGGCTTTCAAAATTATTTGTCTTTGCCCTTGCCATAGTTCCCCTCCGCCGTCTTATTCAGGCTTGTATGCACGACAACATCCACACTGCCATCATGCAGCAGCACATGCAGGGCATCCCCCACGCGCAAAGCAGCCGCAGAAGATACCATGCCCCCTTGAGGGCGTGAAAGCAAGGCATAGCCACGCGCCAAGGGGGATAATGGGTCGCATTTTTCCAAGCGCAAAGTGAGCGCTTCGCACAAGCCTGCCGCCTGCTGTACTGCCCTGCCAAGGGCGCGATGCAGCCTGTGTTCCTGCTGCTGTATGCTCTGCCCGCCAGCAAGGCAGCGCGCGCCCAAGCCTGCCTGCGCCTTAAATTCCAAAGCCGCCAAGCGCTCGGCAAGGCGCAAACAGCGCTGTGCGGGCTGCTGCGCTGCCAAAGCGCCAGACCAGCGCGTCAGCAACAGTTGCCTTGTGTGCACAGCCCCCTGCCCCAGCCTGTGCAGCTGCACTGCCGCTCTTTGGCAGCGTTCAGCCTTGCGTACTAGAGCATGCTGCGGGGAACACCATGCCAGCAAATGCGCGGCATGGTCAAGCCGAGCCGCATAGTGCTGCACACGGCTGCCCATGCTGCGGGCAAGGCGGGCTTCCCACTCATCCACACGCTGCACATATTCCTGCCTAGCCTGCCACAAAAGCTGCGCCGCATGCGAGGGCGTTGCTGCGCGCACATCGGCTGTCATATCGGCTAGGCTTACGTCCACCTCGTGCCCTATGCCTGCCACAACAGGCAAGGCAGAGTGGAACACGGCCTCGGCCACCACCAGTTCATTAAAAGCCCACAAATCTTCCAGCGAGCCGCCGCCGCGCACCAGCACAATGACCTCTGCCCAGCCTTCGGCATTGATGCGCTGTATAGCCGCGGCAATTTCCTGCGCCGCCTTTGCCCCTTGCATGAGGGCTGGATAAATACGCACCGTGCTGCCCGTGCCGCGCTGGCTGCCCACACGAATAAAGTCGTGAATGGCTGCCCCTGTAGGGGCTGTTACCACAGCCACGCGCTGGGGGTTTGGCGGCAGGGGGCGCTTGCGTTCCACAGCAAAAAAGCCCCTTGCCTGCAATGCACGCTTGGCGGCTTCAAAGGCGGCGGCAAGCGCACCATGCCCCAGTTCTTGGGCATATTCCACCACAAGCTGATACGCCCCGCGCGGCGCATACACAGAAAGCCTACCAGCACAGCACCATTGCCGCCCATTGCACAAGGCTGCGGCGGCTGTGGGGCGTGCGCCTTCTTCAAACACTTCCCCTGTCAGGGGGTCAAAGGCCTGCTTTTGCTCGTGCTGCTTTTTAAACCACACGCATTGCAGCTGAGCATCGGCATCTTTCAGCGAAAAATAAATATGCCCCGATGCGGGGCGGGAAAGGTTGCTGACCTCTCCCCGCACCCACACAAAGGCAAAGCGCCCTTCTACCACAGCCCGCAGTTTTTCTGTGAGCTGGCGTACTGTCAGGACGCTTTCAAGCATTATTCCACAACCCAGTCAGCAAGCACCTGCTGCTGCCATGCCGCAAAAGCTGAAGCAAAGTCGGCCAAGGGCAATTCGCCCTTTTCACCCGTTTTGCGGTTTTTACATTCCACAATGCCGCGTGCCAGCCCCTTGCCGCCCAGCACCAATTGCATGGGGCAGCCAATAAGGTCGGCATCTTTGAATTTCACGCCGGGGCGCTCGTCGCGGTCATCCAGCAGCACGCTGAGGCCAGTATCTTGCAGGGCTGCATACAAAGCATCGGCCTGCGCGCTGACCTCTTCTTTTTTGGGGTCAAGGTTGAGCAGCACCACGCTAAAAGGCGCAATGCTTGGCGGAAAGATAATGCCGCCTGCATCATTGTTCTGCTCTATGGCCGAGGCCACCACGCGCGAAACCCCAATGCCATAGCAGCCCATTATCATGGTTTGTTCCTTGCCATTCACATCAAGATAGGTGGCTTTCATGGCTTCGCTGTACTTGGTGCCCAGCTTGAAAATATGCCCCACTTCAATGCCCTTGGGCGTTTCAATGCGCCCGCCGCAGCGTGGGCAGGGGTCTGCTAAGGTAATGGTGCGGAAATCGCCATAGGCGCTTACCTGCACATCGCGCGGCAAAGAAACATGCAGCAAATGCGTGTCGCCCTTGTTCGCGCCAGTAACGTAATCTGTCGCCCCCTGCAATTCATTATCGGCAAAAATATACTTGACGGCCAAGCCCACAGGCCCAGCAAAGCCCACAGGGGCTTGTGTCCACGCCTTTACCTGCTCTGGGCTGGCAAGGTTGATCTGCGTGGCGTGCATGTGATTTTTCAGCTTCACATCATTCACTTCACGGTCGCCGCGCACCAACACGGCCACAGCTTCCCCATCCACATCAAAGAGCATGGTTTTAATGAGGCTAGTGGCGGGGACGCCCAATTGCGCGCACACTTCTTCCACCGTATGCGCCGAAGGGGTGTCTATGGCTTGCCAAGGCGGGCAGGAAGCTGTGCACACTGTGCCCTGCCATGTTACGGCAGCGCGCTCCACATTGGCAGCATACTGGCAGGCTGTACACGCGGCTATGGTATCTTCACCCGTGTCGGCAAGCACCATAAATTCATGCGAAAAATTGCCGCCAATCGAACCAGAATCAGCTTCAACAGGGCGAAATTTCAGCCCAAGGCGCGTAAAAATGCGCACATAGGCATCACGCATGGCCTGATAGCTGCTGTCTGCACCCTTGTCATCGGCATCAAAGGAATAGGCATCCTTCATAACAAATTCACGCCCGCGCATCAGCCCAAAGCGGGGGCGGCGCTCGTCGCGAAATTTGGATTGCACTTGGTACAGGCGCACGGGCAATTGGCGGTACGATTTCACCTCACCGCGCACCAAATCGGTAATCACTTCCTCGTGGGTAGGGCCAAGGCAATAGTCGCGCTCGTTGCGGTCTTTAAAGCGCAGCAATTCTTTGCCATAAAATTCCCAGCGGCCTGTTTCTTTCCACAAATCGGCAGGCTGCACCATGGGCATGAGCAATTCCTGAAAACCAGCGCGATCCATTTCTTCGCGCACTACTTTGGCAACATTATTAATAGCCTTCACGCCCAAGGGCAAATAGGTGTACAGGCCGCTGGTCAGCTTGCGCACCATACCAGCACGCACCAGCAATTTGTGGCTTATCACTTCCGCATCTGCGGGGGATTCTTTCAAAGTGGGGATGTAGGCAGTGCTCCAGCGCATCAGTTCTTTCCTTTTTCCTGTAATAAATGGTTCAATTCTTCCATAAAAGCCGCAAGCAAAGCCTCTTGCCCCTTCACAGAGCGTATGACTTCACCCTTTTTAAAAATAATACCCTTATCGCGCCCGCCCGCAAGGCCAATATCGGCCTCGCGCGCTTCGCCCGGGCCATTAACCACACAGCCCATAACGGCAACCTTGATGTCGGCCTGCTCATATTTCAGGCTTTCTTCCACCTGTTTTGCCATGCCAATCAGGTCAATTTCGGTGCGGCCGCAGGTGGGGCAGGAAATAATTTCTGGCCCACGCCGCCGCAAGCCCAGCGCGCGCAGCAATTCCCACGCTACGGTCAGCTCTTCTTCGGGCGGCTCGGTCAGCGAAACGCGCAGGGTATCGCCAATGCCTTCCCATAAAAGCACCCCCAGCCCCACAGCCGACTTTACCGCACCGCGCACGCCGCCGCCAGCCTCGGTTATGCCAATGTGCAGGGGGTAATCACACTGGCTGGCAAGCAGGCGGTAGGCGGCTATGCATTCCAGCACGGTGGACGACTTGAGGGAAATTTTTGTTTCGTAAAAATCGCGCTTTTCCAGCATGTGCACATGGGCAAGGGCACTTTCCACCATGGCTTGTGGCGTAGCACCACCATATTTTTTCAGCAAATTTTTTTCAAGCGAACCGCCGTTCACGCCAATGCGTATGGCGGCATGGTGCATTTTTGCGGCGTCCACTACAGCGTCCACCTGCTTTTCCCCGCCAATATTGCCGGGATTGATGCGCAAGCCCTCAAAGCCACTTTCCACAGCCTTGATTGCCAAGCGGTAATCAAAATGAATGTCGGCAATCAGCGGCACAGCCACCTGTGCGCGAATAGCTGGCAGGGCGGCTGCGGCCTTGTCGTCGGGCACCGCTATGCGCACAGCTTCACAGCCGCGGGCAACCAAACTTTCTATTTGCCCCACTGTGGCCTGCACATCGCGGGTGTCGGTATTGGTCATGCTTTGCACAAGCACGGGGGCATCCCCACCAATGGGCACAGAGCCAAGGTGAATTTGGCGGCTTTTTCTGCGAATAATCATGCTTTTACTTCCTCATGTAAGGACGGCACAAGAGCGCAAGCAGCGCAAGCCTGCGCTATAACCAATACTGTTTACGCTATTTTATTCGGCAAGCCAAGCCTGCATTCAGGCGTAAAATGCAACAGACAGGCGCTTGCAATGCACAGCGTTTACGAATACAAGAAGACCTGTCATTATATCATTGTCGTGCGGGAATGGTTGCCCGCACTTTTTTTCAGGAGTTTTCTATGGCACTCAGCATCGGCATTGTCGGGCTGCCCAATGTGGGCAAGTCCACCCTTTTCAACGCCTTAACCAAGGCGCAAAATGCACAAGCCGCCAATTACCCTTTTTGCACTATTGAGCCCAACAAGGCCACTGTTGCCGTGCCCGATGAGCGCGTTGACCAGCTTACCGCCAAAGCACAGCCCAAAAAGACCATTTATGCCAGTGTCGATTTTATTGACATTGCTGGCCTTGTGCGTGGTGCAAGCAAGGGTGAAGGGCTGGGCAATCAATTTCTAGCTAATATTCGCGAATGTGCCGCCATTTTGCACGTTGTACGCTGCTTTGAAGATGAAAATATCACCCATGTGGATGGCTCGGTTGACCCCTTGCGCGATATTGACACCATTGAAACAGAATTGCTACTGGCCGATATTCAAAGCACAGAAAAGCGCGTGGAAAGGCTGCAAAAAATGGCCAAGGGCAGCAAAGATTACAAGGCTGCGGCCGAAAGCATGGCCAGCCTGCTGGCACACCTGAATGAAGGCAATGCCGCCGCCACTTTTGAGCTGCCCGACAATGAGCTTTTTCTCACCTCATGGCGCGAGCTGGGGCTCATTACTGCCAAGCCCGTTATTTATTGTGCCAATGTGGATGAAAATGACGTGGCAGAAGGCAATGCTTTTGTCAGGCTGGTGCAGAACCTTGCCACAGAGCGCGGGGCAGGCTTTGCCCTTATTTGCGCCAAGCTGGAAGAAGAGCTGCAAGGCCTTGGTGATGAAGAACAGAAGGAAATGCTTGCTTCCTACGGCATAACAGAAAGCGGGCTGGTGCGTATTATCCACACAGGCTACGACACCTTGGGGCTGCACAGCTATTTCACCGCTGGCCCCGATGAAGTGCGCGCATGGACAATTCATAAGGGCTGGAAAGCCCCCAAGGCCGCCAGTGTTATTCACACCGATTTTGAGCGCGGCTTTATTCGTGCCGAAGTGATTTCTTTTGACGACTATATGCGCCACGAAAGCGAGGCCGCTTGCCGCAGTGCTGGCGTGCTGCGCGTGGAAGGCAAAGAATATGTAGTGCATGATGGCGATGTTATGCACTTTTTATTCAACGTCTAGGCTGTACAGGCGGCAGAGCTGTGCCAAAGCTTTTGACATTGACCTGCCGCCTACTTTTGCTGTATTTTGCAGAAGGTGACCTTTGTTTTGCTGTGCTGCATGCGCGGCAAACAACCTTTATGCCCAAAGAGTGTAAGGACGCCCCTGAAAGATAATAAGTGACATCTCACTTGATAAAATCGCTGGAAGGAGTTAGCGTATGCGTACTATTGTTTGTTTTAGTTTGGTCTGCCTCAGCCTGCTGTGCTTGTGCGCGGCACGCCCTGCCCATGCGGCCAACCCAAGCCAAGCTATGGTTACTTTAGAAACCTCAGTAAACCGCATTTTGGGCGCTATTAAAAACCCCAATTATATCAACCCAGCTACCCGCGCGCCTCTGCGCCAGCAAATTGAAGACGAAGTTTTACATATTTTTGATTTTTCTGAATTTTCTGCCCGCACTGTGGGCGCTCCGTGGCGCGGCTTTAGCGATAATGAAAAAAAACGCTTCAGCGATGCCTTTGCCAATTTGCTGCTTATTACCTATTTAAACAAAATTGATGGCTACAATGGCGAGCAGGTAATCTTTACTGGGGAAAAGGCCTCGTCCGCAGGGGACAGGGTGGAAATTTCTTCCAGTGTTACCATGAAAGATGGCAAAAAAGTGCCCGTTGCCTATCGCATGATGAAAAAAGACAGCGCATGGCGCGTGTATGACGTGATTATTGAAGGCGTGAGCCTTGTCAAAACCTACCGCACACAATTTCAAGATATTTTGCACAATGGCAATGCCGATGCGCTTATCCAACGTGTGAATCAAAAAGTAAAGGAATTGCAGGGCGCATAGCCTTGTGGAAAGGGCGCAGCCAAGCCTGCGCCCACGACCTTTAACCCCTTGGAACAGCATGCGCGTTTTTCTTCCCCTCCTTCTTTTGCTGTGCTGCTTACTGGCTACTGGCTGTAGCACAAATAAACAGCCTAGCCCACAAGAGCAGACGCAGCTTTCTTCCCCCTTGCCCCCCACACCGCCTGTACAAGGGGCAAATGCAGGGGACAGCGTTATAGACAACAGCCTTGATGACTATGACGAAATGCCCCGCACCGTTATTAGCGACCCGCTTGAGCCATGGAACCGCTTTTGGTTTGGCTTTAACGACGGCTTTTACACCTATGTTGCAGACCCCATGTACCGTGGCTATGCCTTTATTATGCCGCAGGAATTTCGCAATGGCCTGCACAATTTCTTTTATAACCTGCTCTTTCCCCTACGCTTTGTAAATAATTTGCTGCAAGGCAGGCCTTTGGAAGCGGGGGTGGAATTTGGGCGCTTTATTGTGAACACTACCGTGGGCATAGGCGGCCTTTTTGATGTTACCAAAGACCGCAAAACCATTGTGCCTGTTGACCCTGATGGCGAAGACCTTGGGCAAACGCTGGGGCGCTGGGGCATAGGGCACGGCATTTATATTGTCTGGCCTTTTCTGGGGCCAAGCTCGGTGAGGGAAACGGTTGGCCTAGTGGGTGATGCCTTTACTGACCCCCTTGGCTATTACTACAACCCCATCTGGCTGCAACTGGGCATGAGCACAGCCCGCAATTTTAATAATTTAGACAGCGTGCTTGATACCTATAACAGCATGAAAGAAGCCTCGTTAGACCCTTATGTGGCCGCGCGTGAAGCCTATATAGCGTATCGTAACCGCAGGGTTGAAAAATAATAGAGCAGTAACATATGGCATGGCACAAAAGCCTGCCAACCAGCCAGCCTGCACCATGCCTGTTGCCCTAAGGGCGCGGTGTGGCGCAGGCTGTTGCGCAGAAAGGATAAGGCTATGAGTGTATATGCTGTTGAACGTATACGTCAGGTGCTGGATTCTCTGGCAAGTGATGCCGTGAAGCCGCTGATATATGCCAACGAAGAAATACAATCCATTGAAAAGCTCATGCGCGATGATTACAGCCGTGCAGCCTATCAGCGAGAGCTGGTGTTTATGGCGCTTTATCTTGTGGTGGGGGAAAAGGCGCATCTGTTTGCCGATAATTTTACCGAGGCAGAGTGGGAAAAGGCTTTGCAGCAGGTAGAGCAGGCATTGCACAACAACAGCCTGCCCCAGCTTGCTACCTATTTTTCTGCCACAAGCTGGGAATTGCCCTATTTGTATGCCACTACCTTTATCTTGCAGGCCTTTCAATATGGTTCCATTACCGTACGCCCGGGAGATATAGTCATTGACTGCGGTGCGCGCTTTGGTGAAGCAGCCATTTGGGCAGTGAAGCAAGGTGCACAGGCTGTGTATGCCTTTGAACCGCACCCCAAGGCCTTTGCCTTTTTACAGCAAAATGCCCAAAGGTATGGTCAGGGAAAAATTCACCCTATCAATATGCTGCCTGCAGAGCTGCACACCGAGGTGCTCTTTACTGTTGATGATGCCAGTATTGCTGTGCCCGTTGTCCCCTTGGATGATTGGTGCAAAAAGCAGGGTGTTGCCCCCAATTATGTGAAACTGTATCAGGATGGCAACCTTGTGCAGGCCATTGAGGGGGCACAGCACATTGTGCAGCAGTACCGCCCCCGCCTCAGCCTGTGCCTGAGCTTTACCACCACCGATATTTGGCGCGCGCCAGCACTGGTGCACAGCTATTGTCCAGAATATAGCTTTGCCTGCCGCAAAAATACCGTTATGGGCGATTTTATGCTGTATGCTTCGGCAGAGCCCTTGGCCTAAGCCATAGCCAGCCCCGCACACATGCAAAACACCAAAAAAGTCAAAGCCCATGCCGCCATACAGTGGAGGAATGGGCTTTGACTTTTGCTCACAGGCTGCGGCAAAAAATAGGCGTAAACGCAAAAGGCTGCGCTGTCTGTATAGAGCAGATTAGCATTAAAATTATATAGTTACCAATGAAAGACAAGTTCACTTCGGATCGTAACACGGCACATAAATTACGCTTATGCCGCGCATCTGCTTCTACAGATACCAGAGCGCTTTCAAAACAACATTGCTCTACTTGAGCGAAAGCTTGTGCTTTATCTGGCGGCACACGCCCATAAGGGCATCGTATTCATGACGCCGCAGCGCGGCTCTGCCTAAAAAACGCCGCCACGGCATGAAAAAATAGTCGCTGTTTTCGCCATGCAAAAAGCCTATGTCCAGAAGCAATTCTTTTATGCTTTGGCTCAGGCGTTCCTGCTCACCTGTGTTAATGCGTTTTTCTGTGGCAGGAATGACAGCAGGCGTGGCACGCTGGCGCGCCTCTTTTTCATATTGGCGCACAGTTTTAGAAAACTCATACAGCAAAATCAGCACAGACTGCGCCACATTCAGCGAAGAAGCGTCCACAGTGGGAATAGTGACCATGCGCTGGCACAGCTCGATTTCCTGATTCAACAGCCCTCGGTCTTCAGGGCCAAAGACAAGAGATATTTTTTCACCGCCAGCCAGCAGAGGGGCAAGCTCATGCGCCATGCCCTCGGGGCTGGCAATTTCACGCCGCCAGCCGCCTGTGCGCGCTGTTGTGCCAATAGCAAGCACACTGTCGGCAAGGGCTTCTTCAAGCGTTTCCACCACGCGCAGGCTTTCCAGCAGGGGCTGCCCCTTGGCCGTGGCCAAAGGGTAGGCCTTTTCTTTATCCCACCACTCTGGGGCAACCAGCACAAGCTGGCGGCAGCCCATATTGGCGCAAGCACGCGCTGCCATGCCTATATTTTCTGGAAAGCGCGTTTTGACTAGGACAATTTGCATTTGTTCCAACATGAAAACCTCATCAGTAAGCAATCATACAGGTACACAGGCGCACAAAGCTGTGTGCCTAGAAAAAACCTGCGGGAATAGCACAAGAGCTGTGCCCTAGTACACAGGCGCAGGCAGCCCTGCCCTATGCCCGCAAAAAACTGCGGGCGCCCAAAGGCACAAGGTGTGCCCAAGCCCACAGCACCGATGGGACAGGTACAAAGCTATGCCCCTGTGCAGCCTATGCTCAAAAGCACTTGAAGCGCGCAAGCAGCCCTGCCCTATGCCCAAAAAGTGCCTGCGGCCAAGACCATTTTTGCACTTTCTGGCGCAGGGGCAGGGGCAGGGTTTTGCGGCAGGGGCTGCATGGGCGGCAGGGGCACATGCAAGCCCATTTCAGGCCAAATAGCGTGTGCCGTAAGCGCCACCATAGCAATGCCCACGCCACATTTGCACACTGTGCCCAAAAAACGCCCCATCATTGCCCCAAAGGCTGCATCGGCAGCGGCGCGCAGGGGGCGGCCTTTGGCCATTTCCATCACAAAACAGCCCAGCCATGCCCCAGCCAGCGCGCCCAGCAAGGCACCCAGCCCAAAAAACAGGGGTGCAAACAGCACAGCCCCCACAATAGCGCCAATCATGCCCGCCACAGTGCCCGAAGAGGAAGAGCCATAGCGCTTTGCCTTGAGCACCTGCACGCCCATTTCAAGCGCTTCCCCCAACAGGGCAAGCCCCACAAAGAGCACCCAAAAAAGCACATCCAGCGCGGCAGCTTCGGGGGCAAAATAATGCCACAACACCACCAGCCCCAGCACAAGCCAGTTGGCAGGCAGGCCAAAAACGTTGAGCAACACCAAAAAGCCCAAAAAGCTTACAAAAGCACCTGTCAGCATTTCTGCCAAGGGCAGGGGTATTATTTCAATCATGCTTCCTCGGGGGGCACAGCTTTTATTTTTTTACGCGCAAATCCTGCACGCGCACGGCCTTACCTTCTGACTTTGGCAGGGTATTGGCCTGCACAAAATCAATATGCGGTGTTACCAGAATTTCATCACGCAGGCGCCCAGCAATTTTCTTTTGCAGGCCTTGCAGCACGCGCATATCTTCCACAAAACATTCATCGCGAATTTCAACCTTAACCGTCAGCACATCGCTCAGGCCGTCATTTTCAAGCACAATAAGGTAGTTCTGCCCCACTTCCTTAAACATCATAAGCACTTGCTCAATCTGCATGGGGTAAATATTCACACCCTTCACAATAAGCATATCGTCAGAGCGCCCCAAAATGCGGTCAATACGGCGGTGCATACGCCCGCAGCTGCATTCACCGGGGATAATGCGCGTAAGGTCGCGGGTGCGGTAGCGTATAATGGGCATGCCCT
This sequence comes from Desulfovibrionaceae bacterium, assembly GCA_028689675.1. Taxonomy (GTDB): domain Bacteria; phylum Desulfobacterota; class Desulfovibrionia; order Desulfovibrionales; family Desulfovibrionaceae; genus JAQVCS01. The sequence continues at coordinate 47,372 of JAQVCS010000015.1, forward strand.
CACGGCGCAAGGTGGTAAGCACCAGCTCGCCAATTTCCCCATCGGGCAGGCGCTCACCCGTGGCGGGGTCAATAATTTCCATTAAATACGCATCTTCCCATAAGTGCAGGCCATTTTGCTGCTGGCATTCAAAGGCCACACCCGGGCCGTTCATTTCAGAAAGGCCATAGGAATTGTAGGCCTTCATATGGAAAAGTTCTTCAATGCGCTGGCGAAATTCTTCGGTGTACGGCTCGGCGCCCACCACGGCAATGCGCAGGGGGAATTGGGCTGGGTCTTCACCCATGGCGCGCAATTTTTCCCCTAAAATCAGGGCATACGAGGGTAAAATGTGCGCTACTGTGGTGTTAAAATCTTTCACCAGCTTAATTTGCCGCAAAGAATTGCCTGCACCTGCGGGTATGGTCATGCAGCCAAGGCGCTCTGCCCCATAATGAATACCCAAACCGCCAGTAAACAGGCCATAGCCAGACATATTCTGGAATACATCTTCGCGGCGTACCCCCACCATAAAGAGGCAGCGTGCCATTAAATCTGCCCACGAGTTCAAGTCATTTTGTGTGTAGCAAATGGCTGTGGGTGTGCCTGTGGTGCCGCTTGAACAGTGCATACGCACAATATCGGCATTGGGCACGCACAGCATGCCTGTGGGGTATTGCGAGCGCAGGTCATCCTTAGTGGTAAAGGGCAGCTTTTGCACATCATCGGGGCTGTGAATGCTTTCGGGGCTAATGCCAGCCGCGGCAAAGCGTTCTTTATATAAGGGGCTTTTGCTTGCCTGCCCTATGGTTGCCCGCAAACGCGCTGTTTGACATTGGGCAATGGCTTCCCTATCCCACAATTCTGCTTTATCATACACTTCCATAGTTGAGCCCTTTTACACGAAGAATTAAGAAGAAAAACGCTGCGCCATGCCATGCAGCAAGCCATAGCAGCCTGCCAGCATCATATTGCCGCATGGGGCTATATATTGCCCCTGCCCTGCCAAAAATGCCCTTTGCGGCCCTAAAATATAGGTGGGCACAAAGCCGCCTGCCTCTTCTGAATAGGGGGCAAAGGCTGTGCCATGCCCGCCTGTTGCCCGCACCTGCTCATCGGGCAGCCATTGCAGACGAAATTCTTTTAAATCGGCAAGATATTCCTCTTGCGTGCGCATGCCTGTATGATGCTCAAAAATGCCGCGCACCCCGCCATGATACAGCAGCATGGCCACAATATGCCCATTGCCCACATTGATGACGCTCACCCCCTGACGGTAGGAACGGTCTGCCACCTCGGGCATGGAAAGCGCCCCCAGCACAGCGGCTGTTGCGCTGTCGGCCACAGCGCCGCCTGTGTACGCCTGCAAAGCGGCAAGGCGGGTAAGGTTTTCTGGCACAGCGCCCTCATATATCCACTGGGCAGGGTCAGCAGAATGCTCCAGCAAAGCCCGCCATGTGTGCATACGCGCCATGCGGTTGCTTTCTTGGCAATAGCCATGATCTTGAGCGCAGGCAGCCACCATGGCAGGCTGCGGCAGCCCAAGCTGGCGCAAGAGGGTAGACCAAAATTCTGGTGAATAATCGGCCAAAAATACCCCCACGCTATCGCAGGGGCACTGTTCGGTCAATTCTATGCCCATGCTGGTGACCACAGCGGGGTTGTCGTGCACAGCGCGTGAAGCGGCCAAGGTGCTGCTTACGCGCAGGCCTGCCTGCATGTGTGCCTTGAGTGCACGGCCAAAGCCGCCGCCCATATTGCCGCCATACAGCCAAATGTGCTTGCCTGCGGCTGTCAGCGCCGCCACACGCTGTGCCACAAGCCGCGCGGGCGAAGGCAGCACCAATTGTGCCCAGTTTTCTGGCTCGAGCCCCGGGCTGGCAAGCAGCACATCCTGCGTGCCGCTGCCAATATCAAGGCAAAGAATAGAGCCCTTTTGCTCCAAGAGCCTTTTTACTGCTGTATTCATATTTCTCCCCTTGTGCATTGGGGCGAACTTTACCTGCATATGGCGGCAAGTGCAAGCCGCACTTGTCCTGTTCCTGTTTTGCGCGTACAGTGCTCAAAAAATTTGGAGGCCTCCATGATTGATAACAAAGCCACATGGGAACAAGTACAAATAATGCTGCAGGCATGGCAGCAAGACCCCATGAATATGAAGCAAACCTTTATTGACTATGCAGAATGGCTGGCCGCGCAGGAAGGCGTGAGGCTGGAATATAAAGCGCGCCCCGGCGTGAGCTATTCTTTGCGCGCCACGCATGCAAACCAGAGCACGCGCCCGCTTTTTGTGCTGGTGGATATTGTGGATGATGAACCCGAAGCCCGCTGGCTTTCTGTATGCTTTTATGCAGACATGGTGAATGACCCCGAAGAACTGGGAGATTTTGTTCCGCAAGGGCTTATGGGCGAAGATGCCTGCTGCCTGAACTTAGATGAAGACAATAATGACCTGCGTGCCTATGTACGCGCCCGCATTGAAGAAGCTGCGGCGGCTGCCCGCTAGTTATGAGCAGCCATGCCTTACCTGACGGGGCTGGCAGCACGCTGCACAGCCCCCTGTTGCCCTTGAGCGCCGTGGCTCTTGATTTTGAAACAGCCCACTATGATGCCAACAGTGCCTGCTCCCTTGGTCTGGCCAAAATTGAAAATGCGCACATTACCCAAACATGGTATCACCTCATTCGCCCACCCAAGCCGCAGGTGCTCTTTACAGAAATTCATGGGCTCACATGGCCTATGCTAAAAGATCAGCCCACCTTTGCAGAATTGTGGCCAGAAATTGCCCAGTTTATTGCTGGGGCAGACTATTTTATTGCCCACAATGCCGCCTTTGATAAAAGAGTGCTCTACGCCAGCTGCAAGGCGGCGGGCATAGAAAGCCCGCGCACCCCATTTTGCTGCACCTTGCAGGGGGCGCGCAAGAACCTGCCCTTGGCTTCACGCAAGCTGAATGTGGTGTGCAACTATTATGGCATTGCGCTTGATCACCACAATGCGGCTTCCGATGCCCATGCCGCCGCAGCCATTTTTTTGCGTTTGCAAAAGGCTGGCATACCGCTGAAAGATTTACGCATTCGCTAAACCTAGCCCACAGTACCCAAGCAAGGCTGCGGGGCAGAGCCTGTGGGCTGGCCTCAACCGCAGGCCAGCCCTGTTTTACTTAAGCAACATACTTTTCCCCTGCGCCCTTGCCCAGCCCTTTAGCTGTGCCCCCCGCCTTTTTTGCCATGCCTGTGCCCTGACTTTTGACCTTCACTCTTGCCATACTTTTTCTTGACAGCACTGCCCTCTGCTCGTATCACCACAGCCTGCCTGCACTATGCAGGCTCACCTCAACACAAAGGAAGAGTTATGCTTCATCAGGTTTCGGAAAACCCTGTAAAAAACCGCGATCCCTACTGTATGCCCCTTGTTGTCATTGCCGCTTTGCTGGTGACCATGTACATCACCGCCAATATTATGGCGGTCAAGCTTATCAGTGTTGGTGGGCTGACCTTTTTTGATGCTGGCACCATCACCTTTCCTTTTGCCTATATGCTGGGCGATGTGCTCACTGAAGTGTGGGGCTATAAAACTGCCCGCAAGGTTATTGTGCTGACCTTTTTCTGCAATATCATCTTAGTGGTGAGCACGGCTATTGGGCTGTATTTGCCCTCGCCCGAATACACAGCCGAAACCACCGCCGCCTATGCACAAATTTTTAGCTATGTGCCACGTATTGTAGCGGCTTCGCTTGCAGGTTTTTTGCTGGGCGAGCTTTCCAATGCATGGGTTATGGAGCGCATAAAAATAGCTACCAAGGGGCGGCATTTGTGGCTGCGCGCCATTGGCAGCTCTATGGTTGGCTATATTTTTGATACTGTTTTGTTCGTTCTCATTGCTTTTGCGGGCACAGCCCCATGGCAAGACCTGCTAACTATGATGGCCTTCCAATATATTGCTAAAGTGTTACTTGAAGGAATAGGCGCAACCCCCCTCACCTATCTTGTGGTGGGCTGGCTTAAAAAACACCTGCCGCAGGGGCAGCTATGAGCACGCTGTGCCGCTATGCCCGCATCACCAGCGTGATGCCGCGAGAATTTGTGCTGCTTCAGGGCAAGGGCTGCGTGTGGCGGCAATGCACTTTTTGCGACTATCATCAGGATGTGAGCGCACAGCCCTATGCGGTGAATGCCCCTGTGCTGGCACAAGTAACGGGGGAATTTGGCGTGCTGGATATCATCAATTCGGGCTCTGCTTTAGAGCTGGATGAACAAAGCCTTGAGCACATAGCGCGCGTGGTACAGCAAAAACACATCCACACCCTGTGGTTTGAAGCACATTACCTGTACCGCCACGAGCTTGCGGCCTTTACCCAGCGCTTTGCTCCTGCCAAAGTCAACTTTCGTTGCGGGGTGGAAAGCTTCAACCCGCAGCTGCGCACAGCATGGCGCAAGGGTATAGGCGCACAGGTGCAGCCGCAGGATATTGCCCGCTATTTTCAGGGTGTGTGCCTGCTGGCCTGTGTGCAGGGGCAAAGCCAAGACGATATTGTGCACGATATTAATACTGCCTGTGCCTTATTTGACTATGCCAGCGTTAATGTTTTTTGTAATAACAGCACTGCAGTGCAGCGTGACGCAAGCCTGCATAGCTGGTTTATGCATGAGCTCTACCCCAGCATACAAACACGCCCCAAGCTGGAAATTTTATGTAATAATACCGACTTGGGCGTGGGCTAAGCGCCAATTCAGCAAACAGACAAACACAGACAGCAAAAAACCGCCGCAGCGTACACTGTGGCGGTTTTTTATTATTGTATGGCTAAAACTTATTGAGGCAGGTTATCTAAAGCATCGCCCACGGTCTTGGCGCCATTTTTAGCACAATAGGTGCCCAAGTGCGTGCCCAGCTTCTTCATCCATTCTTCATTCAGCACGGTATTTTCGCTTTTGGCGCTCAAATAACCGTCAATCCACATCAGCATGGGGCCTATGCCAGACTGGTCAGCCAAGAAGTCTTTGCAGGTAATTTTAAGCATATCTTGGCCGCCGCTCACTTCGGTTTCGGGCATGGCGTCAGCAGCTTCCATCAGCGTCTTGTTGGGGTTGGCAGCACAGAATTTGCCAATGTGTGTGCCCAATTGATCTACCCACTGGGAATTCATCATGGTGTTATCGCTCATGCCGCCCATGTAGCCATCGATCCACAAAACGAGCATGCCTGTGGATTCAGCAGAGCCCTTCAGCAGTTCAGAGCATTTAACCTTAGCAACGTCGGTATCTTCTGCCTGAGCAGCAAAAGGAGCAGTGCACAGCGCAGCAACAGCAAGAAGAGCAAAAAACATCTTTTTCATTATAAGCCTCGGCCTCTGTTACAGGTTTTTTTACATATACCCAAAAACGCGTCCTCTTTCACAAAATATTAGAGGAAAACTTTAAAAAAGACAAGCGATAGAAATCTGCTTTATACTTTTTATTTCTATTAGCAATGGGAACAATACCCTTTACTTACCAAAAGAACATTTGGGATAAGTGCACACACGGCAGCCAAGGCAATAGCCGCCCTCGCCCATGCGTGCCAATTCGGCACGGCATATTTCTCTGTTTGCCAATAAGCGCGGCAAGACAAGATCAAGAAAGGTTGTTTTAAAATATAAAGCACAGGCAGGCACGCCCAGTACCTGCATATCTCCGTCAGCCGCGGGCATACGCCCCAGCAGGCTCATCGTGCCCGGCAGCACGGGCATGCCGTGCACAACATCGCTTAGGCCAGCCTCCTGCAAAGCCTGCCGCGTTACATCGTCGGGGTCTACAGAAAGCCCGCCTGTGGTAATGAGCAAGTCTGCCCCAGCGGCGCGTATTTCTGCCACAGCCTGCGCAATGGCGGCTTTATCGTCGGGGGCAATGCTGGCCTTGACTACGGTGCAGCCAAAGGCCGCCACCTTGGCCGTGATGACAGGAATAAACTTATCTTCAATAATCCCCTGAAACACTTCTGTGCCTGTAACCAAAATGCCCACCTTTGCTGCGCGCAAAGGCAGCACGCGCAACAGCGGGCTTGTGCCCAGCACGCGCAAAGCTTCGCCCAGCCCAGCGCGCGACAAATATAAAGGAATGGCGCGTGTGCCCGCCAGCTTTGCCCCTTCGCGCACCAGCGTGGCATCGTGCCGTGCGGCGGCCATGACATCGGGCACAAGGTTAAACTGCTCCAGCTTGGCGTAATCAAGGCAAAAGAGGCCGTCGCAGGCGGCAATAAAATCAATTTTACCCTCATGCGGCGGCAGGGCATAGCGCACCCCTTCACCAGCCATACGGTGGGCAAAAAGCTCGGCCACCTCATTTTCGTGCACATAGTCTGCCGTGCCTGTGGGGCTTTCTTCGCGCACAGCCACATGAAAGCGCCCCATTTGCTGTAAACGGCAAATATCACTTACCCGAATGCGCTGCCCAGCGCTGAACTCTGCCCCTTTGAATTGCCCCGGCACAATGCGCGTCATATCGTGGGCAACCTGCTTGCCCACAGCCTGCTCTACAGGCAGCACCGTGAGTGCCTCATGCGGCGATGGGGCTTTGAGCACGCGCCCAGCCACCACATAGGGCGCTTCCCCCTGACAGCCGCGGCACACGGGGCCATCGTGCGCGGGGTAGGCCTCGTGGCACACGGGGCAAATGGCAATGGCAGCCATGTGCTTGTGCCCAATAAAACGGCGCTTTATGCTTATGGGCGCAACAGAGCAAATGCTGTCGCCCGCAGCACAAATTTGTTCCAGCAGAGCCTTTTCATCCTGCTCATGCTTGGGCTTGAGCTTGAGAAACCAGCCTTTAATTTCGGGAAAGGCCTCCAGAGCCTCGGTCTTGATGCTGACACGCACCCCTTGGCCTGTGTGTTTATCATAAAGCGAAAGGGCATAGCGCCCCAAGTTGATGACGCGCATCCACTGGTTGCCCGTGCTGCACAGGGTGAGCAATTGCACAGCATCGGGCAGGCATTTGCTGGTTTCCACCGTTGCCTCAAACAACGTGCCCTCGGGCAAGTGCCGCTTGGCAAGCTCGACCATATAGCCACCAATAAGCAGGCCGGGGGCGGCATAGCTATGAAAATTTTCTGCAAGCTGTTTGAATTCTTCAAATGTATATGCACCAATATTCATATTCATCCTTATTGCGCCCCAAAAAGGCGACAGGTTTATAGCAAAAGGCTGTGTGCATGCTCTTGTGTTCCCGAGAGGGAAAGGCGTATGCCCTGCCACAATATGGCAAAAAACTATGCCCGCTGTGCGCGGCAAGCCCTTGCTACAAAATGGAGCGTTTGCTGAAGTATTCCCACAACATACAAGGGAAAAACCTGCAAAAGCCAGCCATCAACACAAAGGAGAGGCTTAACAAAGCACCCTGCTAACACAAAGGGCAAGGTCTGCCAAAGAAGCCTTTCGACTCCAAGGCTATAGCGCAGCCAAAGCGCGGCTGGCAAATTCCAGCGTGGGGTCTATGGCCAGCGCCGCCTGTAAATGATGCCGCGCGGCCTCGTTTTTGCCCAAATGGCTATAGCACAAACCAAGGTTGGCTATGTCCATCACAGAACCCTTGTCGATTTTCAGCACGGCTTCAAAGACCTGCGCGGCCTCGGCATAGCGCTGCATTTTAAACAGCGCAACGCCGTTCAGGTTGCCATATTCCTTCATTTCAGGGCACAGGGCAAAGGCCTGTTCAAGCAAGGGCTGAGCCTGCGCCCACTGTTCTTGCAATGTATAGGTATAGCCGGCATAAAAAAATGCCAAAGCCTGTGCTTCTTCTTCGGGCTGCACAGGGGCAGCACGCAAAAAGCACGCGCGCGCATTGTCAAATTCTTCTGCACGCAAGGCAAGCATACCTTCAAAAAAGGGAATAAAATGCCCTTGCGGATAACATGCCGCAAGCACAGCTAAACCAGCCTGTGCGGCATCGGCATTGGCCTCTTCTGTCAGCTTACGCCCCACAAAAAGCCCCACACTTTGGTTTTTATCCCGCTCGCGAAAGGCCATGCCGGGGATGATGGTATAATGTGCGGGAATTTCCAGCATAGGGTGCGTGGTTTGCACGGCATAGGTGCTGTAGCCCTGCGCCTCCAGCCCTGCCACCACGGCCAGCAATTCCTGACAAATATCGTTGCTTTCTACGCTGGGCAGGCTGCTCAGGGGCAGGCTTTCCCCACACAGCAGCCACTGAATGTCTTCAAGCTGCTGGAATTTGGGCAGGCCAGACGCTTCATAACAAGCGGAAGTGCAAAAATCGCCGCCCAATTGCGCCACTTCGGTTACCGCGCGTATGGCGGCCTTAGCTGGAGTGGCAGCCGTGCCCGCGGTAAAGACAATTTCTGAGCGCTCGGGAAAGGTGCTTTCATCCCAAGCTACCGCGCCCACGGTGGGGGCAGGCATGCCGCACGAAAAATCTTTCAGCACAATGTGCAAGCCCTGCGCGGTGAATTTATGCAGCAAATCACACAAAACAGGGTCGGCAATACTGGCAGGGTCAATGGTAGGCACTGCGGGGCGGGCACGGTCTATTAAACAGCAGGTGTGCCGCTCTAACAATTCACACACGCCTTGCAGTAAGGATTCTTCTTGCGTATTGCCAGCCGAAGTGCCGTTAAATTCACTGAGCAGCTTAAACCAGTCAAGCGGCAGCCATGTTCGCTTGCCCGTGCCAAGGCAGGTAGCGGGGTAAAAATGCCAGCGCACCAAATCCATCGCCTGACGGGCTTTTTCCAGCGGCAAAGCGTCATTCACCGACTTGGTAATTTCAGCCAAGGGCAACAGTTCCTTGCCAAAGCGGGCTTCGGCTTCGCTCCATGTGGCGTACACCATGTCGGGCATACTTTCCCAAAAGCTGAAAAAGGCATAGCGTTCCATCAGCTCCATCATGGCCGAGGCGCGAGCCTGCTCGGCAGAAGAGCCTTTGCCCATTTGCTTGCGCGTGGGCATAATGCGGCGGGCGTCTTTGCCGCACACACTTAAATATACGGGTATGCCCAAACGCCCCACATCCACACGGCGCACGGTGGCCAGCACATCCAAGCCCGAGGCCGCCAGCTTTGCTTGCACTCTTTGGCTTGTTTCTTCGGGGCTTATGGCTTTGTCTAGGTCTTGCGTATACTGTTTGGGGCAGGCTTGTAAGCGTATCATGCGTGGCGCTCCAGAATGTGAATTTCATACATACGGCGTTGTTCTCCATTTTCGGCATCGCAAGAGCGCACCCCCACATGCCCCGAAGTGACGGCATATTTTTTTTCTGCCAACTTTACAAAATGGGGCTTGCGCCTTACCCAATCGGTGCACAGCACAGCCTTGCCCCCAGCAGCGAGGTGGCGATCAATAAATTTGAGCAAGGGGCGGTGCAGTTCGTCTAAATACAGCATTTCTGAAGCGGCAATAATATCAAATTTTTCAGGTAATTGTGCTGTGCTGATATCGATATGGCGCACATCCATGTGCTTTTCCAGCCCATTGCGCACAATATTGGCTTTGGCAAAAAACAAGGCATCGGGCACAATATCACTGACTGTCACATGGGCAAAGCCATAGCGCGCAGCAATGCAGCCTGTAACGCCACAGCCCGCCCCCACCTCTAGCAGCGCTTTGCCCTGCGGCTCAAACTTGCGCAAAAAACGCCCCAGCACAAAAGAGGCTGGCCACACTTTTGCCCACAAAGGTAAATCTTTTAGGGGGTTATGAATGCTTTTGCTGGCAATGAGCGTATCTAAATGCGCCTGCATATTATTGATGCCCAGCACCTGCAAAGGCAGGCCATCCACATCAAGGGGCTCAAAGCCCACATCAAAGCGTTCCCCTGCCTGCGCGAGCAAGGCATCTAATGATTCCTGTATAGCCATATTTTTTCCTGTATTCGCTTACTGTTAAAAGACAAAGCATTGCGCCCACGGCATTTTTACGGACTTTGCCCTTGTTGGCAACCTTTTTTAGCACGCTTTCCTTGCTGCCTATGCAGCTTGTGAGCAAAGACTTGACACAAAGCCCCTGCACGGCTAGGCCTTGGGAATGGAAAAACTTATACGCATTGATATTATCGCGGCAGAGGATATGGTTGAAATAATAAGCGGCGCTCTGGCTCTTTACAGCTCGTATGGCTGGGAAGAAGAAAGTTTGCCCACGGGGGAAACACGTTTTCGTGTGCATTGCGAAAATGCAGAGTATATGGACGCCCTTATGCATGGCTTAGAACCCTATGCAGCACAGGTGCACATTGAGCGCACAGAAATTGACAAACAAGATTGGACCAGCGCATGGCGCGAATTTTTTACGCCTGTGGTGTGCGGGCACTTTGTGGTGCTGCCCCCGTGGCGCAAAGACGACGCTGGCGAAAATAAGGCCATTGTGATTGAACCCAAATCGGCCTTTGGCACGGGGCATCATGCCACCACGGCGCTGTGCCTGAGTGTGATTTCCCGCCTTATTCTTCAGGGGCGCGTGGCTAAGGGGCAGCGCTTTTTAGATTTGGGCACAGGCTCTGGCGTGCTTTCTTTGGGCTGCTGCCTTGAGGGCATGCACGGCATTGCCACCGATATTGATCTGCTGGCTGTGGAAAATGCCCAAGAAAACCGCGACCTCAACAATATAGAAGGGCTGGAAATTCTGCTGGGCAGCACTGAAGTGGTGCGCGGCCAGCACTTTGACCTTGTAGTGGCTAATATTCTTGCCCGCCCGCTTATTGAGCTGGCCACTGACCTTGTTGCCCTCAAGGGCGAGCATGGCGCATTGGTGCTTTCTGGCCTGCTTGATGTGCAGGCAAACAGCGTGGTTGAGGCGTATACAGCCCTTGGCCTGCCCCAGCCCGAGCGTGTGCTTGATGGCGAATGGTGCGCCCTTATTTGGGCTTAAACCTGCGCCGTTAACAAAGCAATTTCGTTATGAAAAAAGACAGGCTTTGCACTGCTTCACAACGCGTGGTATAAAAAAATTTAAAAAAAATCACATTTTTTGTTGACTAATTTCAGAGAGGTGCGTATACCTCTTCCTCGTTGAGCGGGAGTAACTCAGTGGTAGAGTGTCACCTTGCCAAGGTGAAAGTCGCGGGTTCAAATCCCGTCTCCCGCTCCAACATGTTGACTGATGGCGACATAGCCAAGTGGTAAGGCAGAGGTCTGCAAAACCTCCATTCTCCAGTTCAAATCTGGATGTCGCCTCCATCAAATCAACAAAGCATGGGTGCTGTCGTATTTTCGCTGCATAAGCGGGAGTAACTCAGTGGTAGAGTGTCACCTTGCCAAGGTGAAAGTCGCGGGTTCAAATCCCGTCTCCCGCTCCACTTATGCTCTTTCCTGCGGGAATAACTCAGCGGTAGAGTGTTAGCTTCCCAAGCTGAAGGTCGCGGGTTCAAATCCCGTTTCCCGCTCCAAAAAAATCAAGCCCTTACGATAATCAGTAAGGGCTTTTTTATTTTCATAGCTAACTTTTAGCTAACACAGCGCAAAAAACATACAATCCCCCCTCCCCCAGAACATTTTCGCAACCTCACGAAAATGTCCCCCCCCTTGTACCCCCCCAAGTTTTCGCCCTCATGCTTAAAGAGCGTATCGAGCACCTATTCCCTCGGCTCATCCCATTTTTTCGTAAACTGTAAGGCATGACAATAAGTTAGCGGAACACTTGGCACTGATTTACACAATACTTGGCACAAAAAAGGCAGGTTTTTCCCCTGCCTTTCATTTTTTTAACGCAGTAAATTATCCTTGTTTCGGGTATGGCTGGATGGGCATTCGCAGGCGTTTTTTCCAGTCTGTTTTTATAAAGTAGATATAGCGGAACTGCCGTAGGATTTGCTTTTCGGCGCGGGCTATTTCTGCTCGTAGTTTTATGCCACGCTGTCCTCCTTTCTTGTGTGCATCGAGCAGCATTTTATGGTACACTTCCCCATCCAGCACATAGAATGCCGTTTTATGGCTGCCAATATAGAGGAAATTCGCCGCCTGATAGACGACTCCAAGACCGCCACAGCGTTCATCGGCAAAAGATTGTATCCACGCCACCGTGGGGCAGACTCTTTTTATATATTTAATGGCATAGCTTATGGCACGACTTTCGCTATTTCTCGGTGCGTCATCGGACAGCCACATACGATTCAGCTCCATATACTGCCCCTGCGCCGTATCCGCTACAACTTTTCCAGCACGAGCGGGGTTCAGGGCATAGCCAAATTGTAAGACACCTTCAAAAGCCCCTTCTCGGAATACCCCAAGATGCAGATAGCTATTGTTGACGACACGCTTTGAATAATGATGAGCAATAATAATGCTTCGGGCTACCTTGCACGGTATTTGTGCCACATAGAAATGACGGCATCCAAAGCCCTGCGCCCCAGACGCGCCCATAATATATTCCGCATGAATACCACTAGGCGGCAGATAATCACTAAGAGTTGGTGGATGGTATGCTTTGCGCTGGGCAGGCATGGTAATCCATGGCTGGTGCTCTCTGGCTCGCGATGTCGGGGCTTGCAGTCCTCACTATTGTGTATGCCCCACAACGGGGACACTTAAATTCTATGTGCCGTGCTTCGCCCTTGGCGAGCAGCCTGTGGCAATGTGTGCAACGAATTTCGGTCAGATTCTCCATGATGTTAAATATTCCTTCTTGCGCCCCGCGCCCCCGCCTGATACATAATTTGCGCTCAAACCAGAGCAAACACAGGCGGAAACTTTGCATAGCAAACCCTTGCTATGTGAGGCCGTGTGCGGCGCTTTCTCACCGCATCGGTGGGGGCGGTGCTAACGCCCCTGCCACTGTCAAAAATCACTTCTCGCTATACGTCAAAACTAACCGCTATAGCCTGCACATTCCCCACACTGCCAGCCGCATTCACAGCCTCTTCCAGCTCTTTTTTGCGTGCTGCCAGCTTGGTGCGAATGAAGGCAAGCCCTTCGGGGTCATCAGCGGTGAAGTCGGCCACGGCAAGGGCGGCGGCAAGATTGTCTTTGCCCTCGGGCGCAACGACGTAGGCAAGCACGCTGTCGTAGGCGGCGGCAATTTCCGTCAGCTTGTCTGCCTGCACTTCGGCTAGCATTGGTGGGGGCAGTGTTGTCTTCCATTCTTCATAGGTTGTATAATAGCCTTGAGGCTGCTGTTCCCATACTTCAGGGTTGCCCGTGGGGGAAAAATAAATAGGCATAGTTAGTCCTTTAGATATATATGAATATACAGATTCCAGATGCGCCTCTACCGCCGCCACCACCGCTACTAGCCCCACCGTAATCAATCCCGCCAGCCCCACCGCCGCCAATCACTATTGAATAATCAACTCCTTTTTCAACTTTCACAATTTTATTTACAAGCCTACCAGATCCACCACCACCGCCACCTTTGCCGCTACTGCTACTACTGCCGCCACCGCCACCGCCACCGCCAGCAGCTAAACCAACACCAGCAGAGCCGCCAGCAGCACCATAACCGTATCCAGAAGCTCCACCAGTAGCAGTGCTAACTGGAGATTCTGTAATATTACTGACAAATGTAGCACCATTACCTCCAGTATAGCCACCACTCCCCCCGTTTACATCCCCAGAACCGCCACCGCCTGGTGAACCACTGTAGGCAGCTCCGCCGCCGCCCCCACCGACTGCTCTTTCATTAAAGGCAGTCGTATCACCTCCGTTTCCGCCAGGGTTGCCATTATACCCATTCCCATACCCACGCCCACCGCCACCACCGCCACTTACGAGAGTAATGTAAAGAAATCCCGTTCTAGGCGCTGTCCAAGTTTGTGACGTCTTAATAATAATCTGTTCACTGTCGCCAGTATTTGCTGCTATAACATCCAGTATCTGCTTAGGGCTGACATATTTTTCCGTATCTGTCCCCGCGCTTGCCTCGGCATCGGTAGCCCGCTGTACTAGCCCCGCTTTTTCTGTGCTGGCAAGGTCTGGCATTGACCCTACCTCTTTCCACGCCAGCGGGCTCACCCCCACCAGCATCCACAAGCTATTGTCATCAAGCTGGCGAAACAGCTTGCCCACATCAGCCGCGCTGACATTAGTTGCCGCTTCCCTTGCGGCGCTATCGGCATACACATATGCATAGGGCACATGAATGGCATCCACGCCAGTTAAACCAGAATGCTGCACTATAGGCATACAAAACTCCTTTTATAGTTACAGTACGGCTTGCAGGCTTTGTTCCTGCCCGTCTTGGGTTACCACCACAGGGCTTTCGCCCACATACACATCAAAAATAACGCCGCTGCCTATATCAAGGCGGTAATCCACATCAACCACCATGCCCTCTTGGGCATTAGCACCTTCTGTCACAGAAAAGCGGTAAATATAGCCCACACTCAAATTACGCACTACAAAGGCTGGGTTGCTGGTGCTGCCCGCAAAAGTCCAGCCAGTATCTACGCCTAAGCGCCGCCAAAACACGCGCCAGCCCAAAGCATAGCCGCGCCATGAAAGCGATATGACTTTCTTCTGCAAAGCGTCTTCCTGCACATCCAGCACAGCAGCGGTTAAGCCTGCCACGCTTGGCCACGAGCCAGCGCCATCAGTGCTTGGCTGCCCACCCTCATCGGCATAGACGGCTTCGTCATATTCCAAGCCAGTGAGCTGCACTTTAAGGTCGCTGGTTTGTGTGAGGCTTTGCACCCTGTACCAACGCACAGTGCGCTTGACCACGCCCACAGCGGCAGAAACGTCCTTGGCGGGCACGGCAAGCAGGGGCGCGGCAAGGTTCAGGCTGTCTGTTTCTGTTGCCTTTTCCACAGCAAGCAAGGGCATACGCTCCACCAGCGGCTCTTTGGTGCGCACGTCCATCTGGTCGCTGTGCCGCAGCACCAGCTCATAGCCCACGCCTGCTTCTAAAAGCACGGGGCGGTTAAGGCGTACCGAGGTTTTTGTTGCTTCCAGCACCAGCCCGCTTTGCGTGTTCAGCAGCATATCTGCCGCAAGCTGGAATACCTTTCCGCGCCGCAAATGCGGCCCCAGTGCCTGCCAGGCTAATGTAAGCTGCACAATGCGCGTCAAATATTGGTTGCAGCGGTTCAGGTATTTGCCCGCATTGATGGCTGTTGCCTCATCCCTGCACGGGTATAAAGTAATAGAGCTCACCACGGGCGGGCGGTCTTTATCTCTAAAGAAGGTGTCACCAGGCGCAAAAACGCTCGTTTTACCACGCTTGGCATCAAAATAGGTTATTTCAAAGCCGTCTGCTCTATCTTCAAGCGCTGGGTAGGTAATGCCCAGCGAGCCTTTTTCAATATCGGCAGAGGTAGCCAAAAAAGCAGCGTCTGGGTACTCTTGCGGGCGGTCACTCACGCACACAAGCTGTGTGCCCATTCTGTCCACAGTGCAGCGCCCAAGCTGTCCCCAATAGCCAGCAAAGGTTTCAAAAGTCATGGCGGCATCAATGTACAGCCCGCCTTGTATCTTCTTTTTGTCACACCACTCGGCGGCAAGGGCAAAACTTTCAGCATCAATATTTTTCGTCTGCTCACCCACGCCGTAGCGATTTGCCAAGGCCATTTCCATAATTGCCCAAGCAGGGTTCGACAAAGGGCGCGCTGCCCATGTGCCGCTGGCATCGGGCAGCATGGCTGTCATGCGCTTAACACTGCACTTGATGGTGGGCGCACCACCAGAAAGGCTTTCGGTGGGCAAGGCCTTGATAGCCAGCAGAGCACAATGGGGCAGCCTAAAATCATCTTCAATAATTTCATGGTAATACTCCCACGTTACGTCAGACATATAGCGCGTGCCTGTGGGTGGGCTGCCCTGCATACGCCCGCGCACTTCATAACTGCGCTCACCATTACGGCTTACACGCGCCTCATCATATTTCATTACAGCAGAGCGCTTGGCATCGCTTAGGCTCAAGGTCATGAGCGGCTGCCACGCGTTTTCCCCCTCCAGCCTGTATTCAAATTCTGCCGTCACAGTAATGGGGTCTAAGCCACCGCCGTCATTGGCATAATAGAGCCCCTGTAAAGCATTGATGCCCAAACCTATGCGGCTAATCCCCGTGCCAGCAAAAAGCATAGTGTGCCAGCCCTCATCATCATCTTTTTTTGCCTTGAGCTTCACGCCCACGCCATATTCTTGGGGTAGGTCAGCAAATTCTGGTATCACTTCTTGGTCTGCTGTGCCTAGACGCGTGGTAAGCTCTATGCCCGCATAATTGCGCACAGGGTTGTCATTCACCAGCACATCATAAATTTCATCAACCTGCCCTTCGGCAACAAGATAGAGGGCATTGTAATACTGCTTTTCCCCGTCCGTCTTGATATAGGAGCACAGGCGCACAGGCGTGATTTTTTGGCAATCGCCTTGCACAATGGGGATAACGCCGCCTTGCTCGGAAGGGTTGCTTTGTGCAGACCAGCGGTAGGTGGGGCTTTCGTCCAGCGCATTGCTGCCCAAGCCAAAACCAGAGCCAAGCGAAGGCTTAACGGGCGGAAAGGCAACGCTCATCAGCAGCGAGCCACCAATCATCACGGCAGCACCAGCCAAATAGCCAGCCGTTGAGCCTAAGCCAAGCGAGGTCATGCCCGCAACGGCAATGCCACCCGTACCGCCCACATACCACGTTGCCACGGCAGCCAGTATAACAAGTGCCACTGAAGCGATAATGTGCAAAGGGTTCGAGCCTCCGCCCCCACCACCGCCCCCGCCAGCGGGCACAATGCGCAGCACAAGGCTATCGCCAGCCCTCACTATGGCTTTGTCTGCTTCCTCTATCGTCAGCGGCTTGCTATTATGCACCACAGCAAGCTCAAGCCCTTCATCCAGCACAAAGTCAACATCAGCTCGCGCCACAAAATCGCCCAAGCTCATGCCCTTTGCGGGCACACTGTGCCATGTGCTTTGCGTGTCTAAGGGCTTGCAAATGTCAAAAGCTGTGGTCAGGCATACACGCCCTTGTGTGCGCTTGGCATAGTCTTTATGCACAGCCGCCCTCCAGTCTTGCCCAATAAAAACCAGCAAAAAAGCGGCTGTAGGGCTGCACATCCACACGCACTACATGCACGGCAGTGTCGCGCTGTATATGCACAAAATTATGGGCATCCAGCATGATGCCAAAATGATTCACCGCCCGCGCCATGCGCGGATGTGTGCGGAATGCCACAAGGCAGCCAGCTTTGGGCTGGTCAAGCGGCATAAATTCTGCACAAAAGCGCTCATACAGGCCATTGACCACCCGCGCCGTGGGCACAGCAGGGGCGGCAACTTCAGGAATGCGATGCCCAAAAACAGCCCCCACGGCAATGCACAGCCCCCAGCAGTTATACAAGGGCACATGGCGCACAGGGCACAGTTCGCCGCGCCCGCCAGCTTTGTATTGCCCTAAAAAAATCTGCGCTACAGCCGCGCTTTGTGCCTGCGTCATAGCCATGCTTAGCCCCCAAACAATGCGCCGCGCCCCATCATAGGGAAGCCGCCAAAATTCACTGTATTGTGATATACATCACGGCAAGTGCCCAAGCTGTGATTGCACTCGGCAACATGCGGGCATTCTTCCTTGCGCTTCCACGAACAATAGGTGGCCATAATGGTGCGGTTCAAAGTCCACGCCCACACATTGCGGCTGCCTAACGTAAAAACAACCTTGTCCATAGGCGGCGGGCAAGAAATTTGCGTATCTGTCAAGGGCAGTTCTTGGAAGGGTTCGGGGTCATCAAGCTGCCCAGCATTCACCACCAAAAAGCGGCATTGCACGCTGTAGCGCCCATTTTTTTTGCGCCAGTCTTCCAATTCATCAACATATTTAAGTGCCAGCCCAGAGGCATTAGAAATATTGACGTTCAGTGTGCCGCGCCGCGCCCCTTCGCCGCTTTTGAAATCATCAAAATCAAAAGCCATTGCCTGCCACAAAGGCATGGAAGCATCACCCAAATGTACCTCTGCCTTGCCGCGAAAATCAGCAAGGGCAAGCAAGCGAAACGTGCCGTTATCAACCGTAATATTTTCTTCAGAGCGCCTGCTGTACCGTGTAATTTCTGCCCACGAGCCGTCATCGAGCTGCTGCTCTAAAGCTATATGCCCCACAAAGCCGCCCTGTATGGCAAGGGCAAGATTGTTTGTCGTGCTAAAAACGCAGGCATCGGCGGGAAAGGTCAGCGTAGCATGGCTGCTGCCCGTAAGCGGCCACACCCACGATTGCCTGTCTCGGGCAAAGCGCAGGGTCACGCCGCTGGGCAGCACAGCTTCCAAAAAGAAAAGGTAAGGGTCTTTGGCATGGCGCTTATTGCGCTCTATAATCTGCGAAAGTTTCATACTACTTGACCACGATATTCTGCGCTTGCAGAGCGGCAAGCTGGTTTTCCACGCTGGCCACACGGCTGGTCAGCGCAGTAAGGGCAGCATTGATGCTGGCAAAATCAACGGTCAGCGTACCGTCAGCAGCCACAACTAAACCCGTGCTGGGCTTAACCTTGCCCGCAATACTGCTTGTGGCAATGGGTGTTGTTTCTACCGAGCTTGCCGCCTGTTCTGCCTGTAGGGCACTTGCAGCCGCAGCTTTTGCAGAAGCATCCGCCGCGCTTGCCTTGGCACTTGCCGTGCTGGCAGAGCCTGCTGCCGCCGTCTCGCTGGCCTTGGCCGCTGTGGCCGAAGCCGTAGCCGCGCTTGCTTGTGTGCTGGCTGTGCTGGCCGAAGCTGCCGCAGCGTTTTGGCTGCCAGCCGCCGCTTGTGCAGAAGTAGCCGCCGCACTTGCTTTGGCACTTGCCGTGCTTGCCGAGCCTGCTGCCGCTGTCTCGCTGGCCTTGGCCGCTGTGGCCGAAGCCGTGGCCGCGCTGGCCTGCGTGCTGGCTATGCTTGCCGAAGCTGCCGCAGCACTTTGACTGTCAGCCGCAGCTTGTGCAGAAGCATCTGCCGCGCTTGCTTTGGTGCTTGCCGTGCTGGCCGAGCCTGCTGCCGCTGTCTCGCTGGTCTTGGCCGCTGTGGCCGAAGCCGTAGCCGCGCTTGCTTGTGTGCTTGCCGTGCTGGCCGAGCTTGTTGCCGCCGTCTCGCTGGCTTTGGCCGCTGTGGCCGAAGCCGTAGCCGCGCTTGCCTTGGTGCTGGCTGTGCTGGCCGAAGCTGCCGCATTATCACGGCTTGCCGCTGCTTCCAGTGCCGCATCCACAGCCTTATCAGCACCAGCGTTAATAGTTTGCATAAGGTCATCAATGCTTGGCTGTGCCTGCTCTGTGGGGGCAAGACGCTCTGGCTGTAATTGCACTTCAACTTTGGCCACAAAGGGGGCTGTGCCCTCTTCACCAAAAGTGATAGGCGAGGAGACAAAGCGCACTTCATAAGTCAGCCCTTGCGAAGGATGCCGCCATAAAAAAGTGATGGCACGATGCGCTGGGTAAAATTGATCAAGCAAATAGCGGCACTCAGCAAGGCGCATATTCTGCCAGCTTAACTTAAAAGGCGTAAGCCTTGGGGCAGAAAAGCGCGGGCGGCTGGCATCGTCCCCAGTCTCGCTTTGCGCTTCAATGTATGGGTCATCAATACCCCCACTGATGGCACTGGGCGAAGCGATAAAAGAAGGGAAATAATCCATACTTACGCCCCTTGGGCAAGCACATTACGCACATTGCCTGTATTATTTTCCCACCCTTGCAAAAATAAATCGATAACCATGCTTGCCCCGTCCATGCGCGTTTGCCTTTGCCTACTTTCTTTGACCTGCCCGCCGCCTTCGTTGTGAATATTCACCGCCACAGTAATAGAGGGCTGCGTATTCGCGCTGGGCACAGTTGCCGTGCACTGCCCAGCATTGTAGGCGCGTGTTTCGGCAGGGTTCAGCACACGCTCATTTTCCAGCAAGACGGCAGGATATTCATTGGGCGCGAAATATCCGCCGCCAGAATGGAAACGCGGGGCGGCTACAAAAGAAGCAAGCGGAACAGTGCGCGTAGGGTTCGCATCTTGTCCCACCATACCGCCAGAGTGAAACAAGCCAGCAGACCAAAAATCGCGAGCACCAAAATCCCCGCCAAATGCGTCCCCGCCAGCCGAAGCCCCGCCAAAATCAAAAAGCCCGCCTAGATAGTGTAGTCACGAGATTGACGCCCAAATAAAAATACATCTGATATGCACTGCCGCCAAAAACGAGGCGGAATTTTTAGCATATCGCGTTGCAATCCCACGCCATTGCTTTAACATAAGA
>JAQVCS010000023.1 GCA_028689675.1 Desulfovibrionaceae bacterium
TCCGAACTCGGAAGTTAAGCTCTCCTTCGCCGATGATACTGCAGTCTTTATTGTGGGAAAGTAGGCCGCCGCCAAAGATTCTTCTAAAAAAGCTCTTCGCTGCTCTTGCGCGAAGAGCTTTTTTTTGTGCCTGCCGCCTCTGCCCTGTGCCCTATACCTTGCGCCCTGCGGCTCTGTGTGCTGTATTCTTGTGTACATGTTGTACCTGCCGAACAGGGGCTTGTGCTAAGCAAATAGCCACTGTCGTAGTTTGCGCTTCTTCTTCTTCTTCTTCTTCTTCTTCTTCTTCTTCTTCTTCTTCTTCTTCTTCTCTGTCGTATCCCTTTGTGGCGGGCACGATGGGCGCTAAAAATGAGGGCGGCACGCATTGAACAGCGCACGGGGCTTTGAGAGTGCAGGCCGCGCTAAAGCGGGCGGATGCCCTCTCTTTTGCCTGCTTGAGCAGGTGCAGAAAAAGGGGGCGGAGAAGAAATGCTGTGTCCCTTTGCGTGCTAACTGCACCACAGGGGCATTGGGGCAGGCGTTTGATATCTTATAGTATCAGCGCGTGGGCTGGGCAGCCTTGACAGCATGCCCTTTAAACAGCGCTTTTTTGGAGAAATGCCGTTCTTTTTTGAACTAGCCCTCTGGACAAGCCTTTGCCGTGGGGATATGCAAAGCGCAGCTTGCTGCTGTGTTCTTCCACCTTTTACCCAAGGTTTGTGCTTCATGCAGTTCCCCATACCTGTAACTACTGTTGGCCTGCTTATTTGCTCTAATGTCTTTATGACCTTTGCTTGGTATGGGCATTTGCGCCATAAAAGCACTGCTTTGCCCATTGTTATTGCTGTGAGCTGGGGTATTGCTTTATTTGAATATATTTTGCAAGTGCCCGCAAACCGTATAGGCTATGGTTATTTTAATGCGGCAGAGCTCAAAACCTTGCAGGAAATTATTTCTTTAAGCGTATTTGCTGTATTTTCAGCCTGTTATTTGGGTGAGCCCTTGCGCTGGAATCATATAGTAGGTTTTGGCCTCATTGTGCTTGCCTGCTATATTATTTTCAAAAAATGGTGATTTTTTTCGCTATTCTTACAAATTTGCTATTTACTTACCTTTGCAGCCCAGAGCCCTTGCCATACCTGTAGGATGCGCTTATGCTCTTCTTATTATTGTGTGTGAAATGGCGTACCTCGCTTGGTATGACAGTGTAAGGAGGTTTTTTCATGGGTTTTCGCAAAGAGCACGATTTTTTGGGTGAATTGGAAATTCCTGACGATGCCTATTATGGTGTGCAAACCATGCGCGCTGTAGAAAATTTTAAAATCAGCGATGTAGTACTTTCGCAATGCCATGGCCTTATCTGCGCTTTGGCCTATGTAAAAAAGGCCGCTGCCCTTGCGAATATGGATTTGGGCGTGCTGCCCATGAATATCTGCAAAGGCATTTGCGCCGCCTGCGATGAGCTTATTGAGGGCAAGCTGCACGATCAATTCCCTGTGGACTGCATTCAGGGCGGGGCGGGCACGTCAACCAATATGAATGCCAATGAGGTGATTGCCAATCGTGCTTTGGAAATTATGGGACACAATAAGGGCGAATATGAATATTGTCACCCCAATAACCATGTAAATTGCTCGCAATCAACCAATGACGCCTATCCCACAGCCTTTCGCCTTGCCCTGCATATAGAGCTGGAGCAGCTTATTTCGCGCATGCTGCGTTTGCAGCGCAGTTTTGCTGCCAAGGCGGTGGAATTTGCCGATGTGGTCAAAATGGGGCGCACCCAGCTGCAAGATGCCGTGCCCATGACGCTGGGGCAGGAATTTGGCGCCTATGCCACCACTGTGGGTGAAGATATTCACCGCTTGCGAGAAGCACAGCTTTTGCTGCTGGAAATTAATATGGGGGCAACGGCCATTGGCACGGGCATCAATGCCCCCGCCGATTATCCGCGCGTGGTGTGCAATCATTTGCACAATTTAACGGGCTTGGATGTACGCATTTCAGAAAACCTCATTGAAGCAACGTGGGATAATGGCTGCTATGTGCAGATTTCTGGCGTGCTCAAGCGCTTTGCTGTAAAGCTTTCAAAAATTTGCAATGATTTACGTTTGCTTTCTTCTGGCCCGCGCACTGGCTTTAATGAAATTAACTTGCCGCAAATGCAGCCGGGCTCTTCCATTATGCCCGGCAAGGTCAACCCTGTCATTCCTGAAGTGGTGAATCAGGTCTGCTTTGACGTGATTGGTAAAGACATAACCATCACCATGGCGGCAGAGGCTGGCCAGCTTGAACTGAATGTGATGGAGCCCATTATTGCGCTTAGCCTGTTTAGCGGGGTGTGGCGCCTGTGCAATGCTTGCGATACCCTGCGCTCGAAATGTGTGGACGGTATCAGTGCAAACAGAGAGCGCTGCTATGATTTGGTCATTCATTCTGTGGGCATTGTTACTAACCTTGTGCCTGTTATTGGCTATGAAAAGTCTGCGGCAGCGGCAAAAGAGGCCTTGCAAACAGGGCGTTCTATTGCCGCAGTGGTGCTTGAGCAGGGCTTGCTCACGCAAGAGCAGCTCGACAGGTTGCTGGCACCAGAAAATATGATACGCCCCGCTCGTGCAGCATTATAAATGAAAAGAAACGCCTCCAATGTGGGGCGTTTTTTTTCGTTAATTTTCGTTTTTATAAAGAGTGAAAATTGTATTGCGCTAACATCTATTAGCGTTTATTCTGCCACCGCGTGAAAGTTGAGCACGATGAACGGTGGGCTTTCGTACGGGTGCGGGGTCTCAAGTTGGAGGAGGGCGCATGTCTTTTCTTAATCTTATTCAGCTCTTGGGTGGCGTGGGGATGTTCCTTTTCGCCATCAAGATGATTAGCGAATCGCTACAGCTTATTGCTGGCGATAAATTGCGCCACTTGCTGGGGGTGCTGACGCGCACGCCAGTATTGGGGGTTTTGGTGGGGGCGGGGGTTACTGTGCTTATTCAGAGCAGTAGCGCCACCACGGTGATGACCGTAAGCTTTGTGAACGCTGGCCTAATGAACCTAAGCCAAGCCATTGGCGTGATTATGGGCGCCAATATAGGCACAACGGTCACAGGGCAAATTTTAGCCTTTAAAATTTCAGATTATGCCTATGCCTTTGTTATTCTGGGCGTGCTCATGACCCTGATTGCAAAAAAGAAAAAATATACCTACCTTGGTAATGGCATGATTGGTTTTGGCCTGCTCTTTATTGGTATGCAAACCATGGAATCGGCCATGAGTTTTTTACGCACAAGGCAAGACCTTTTTCTTGCCTTCAGCCAAACGCCGCTTATGGGTTTGGCCGCGGGCACGCTGCTGACTTTGCTGGTGCAGTCTAGTGCTGCCACGGTGGGCTTGACCATGGCTTTGGGCATGCAGGGTCTGCTGCCGCTTGAAGCGGCTATTCCTATTATTTTGGGCGATAATATTGGCACAACCATTACGGCTGTGCTGGCATCGTTTGGCACAAACCGTGCTGCACGGCAGGCCTGTGCGGCGCATGTGCTGTTTAACGTCATAGGCGTGTGTATTTTTCTGCCGCTTATGCCCCTGTACATTGGTTTTATTAGTGAATCTACCAACAGCATAGCGCACCAAATAGCCAATGCACATACTTTGTTCAATGTATGCAACACCTTACTTTTTCTTCCTTTTGTTAAAATTTTTGCCATGCTTATACGCTGGCTTATTCCTGCTGAAGGGCGCAAGGGGCAGCGCGAGCGCTTTTTAGATTATAACCTCATAACCTACACGCCAGTCATGGCGGTGGGGGCAGTGCGTAATGAATGCCAGCATGTGGGGGAATTGGTGCTGGATATGCTGCGTGCTGTGGAGCGTGCTTTCTTTTTGGGCAAGCCAGAAGAAGCCGACAAAGTGCCCGAATATGAAGAAGAGCTTGATCGCCTTAACCGCAATGTGCAAAATTATGGGCAAGCTATCATACGCACAGGCATTGGCGATGCCGATATGGCGCAATTGCAGCGCTATCTTGCTAGTGCTGGCGATATGGAGCGCGTGGGCGACAAATGTATGCGCCTCACCAGCTTTTACCATCAATTGCAGACGCGCGAGGGGGACTTTACTTCGCAGGCTCTAGAAGAGTTGCATGTTATGTTTGATGATGCCCGCACGGCTTTTGCACTTGCCTTGGAAGTATTTGAGCCCGATGCGGTAAAGCACCCGCCAGAGCTGAACGAGGTGCATGAGCTGGCCATAAAGGTGCGTTCTGTGGAAATGAGCCTGCGTGTAATGCAGCTAAACCACTTGAACAAGCAAGATTGTGAGCCCACGGCTGGCTTGATTTTTATTGATATTTTGGGGGCTATTGAAAATATTGCCTACCGTGCACAAAAAATGGCTTATGTGCATGGTTCAAAAAAGCCCAGATAAGTACGAAAGTTGCATATAAAAAGGTGGAGGCTGCTTTTGCCCCCACCTTTTTTGTGCACTGTTTGCCAAAGCTAGAGCAAGTTTGCTTTGAAATTGCTCTGGCAAGAGGGGAGCAGATGCCCGCCACAAAGGCATAAGCGCGCGCTCTGTGCACTGTTCAGTGCCGAAGTGGTTTTGTCTTTCATCGTTAACAGTATATAATATAAAGCTAATCTATTTTACAGCGAAAAGGCCGCTGCCCCATACTGTACTTCGCGATAGGTGGCCGATTGCGCGCCTTTTTCGGAAACCGTCACACTGTGCAGGCGCACAGGCAGGCCTTGCAACAGGCTTGCCATATGCTGCCAGATATAACGTGAAAGATTTTCAGAAGAAGGGTTTTGCACGTCGAAGGGGGGGGTCTCGTTTAAAACGTGATGGTCAAGCTGCTCCAAAACTGTTTTGAGCGCTGTTTTTAAGACCTTAAAATCAACCAGCATTTCTGTTTTGGGCTCAAGCTCTTGCCCTTCCACAGTGACTTCCACACCAAAATTGTGCCCATGCAGGTTTTCACACTTGCCCTGATAATGACGCAGGGCATGTGCGGCAGAAAATTCGGAACGGACGGTGAGTTGCCAATATTTTTGTAGCATATATTTTTCCTTTACAAAGTCTTTATTGTGGGCGTGCCGCTGCCCATTGGGCAAGGGCACTGT
This sequence comes from Desulfovibrionaceae bacterium, assembly GCA_028689675.1. Taxonomy (GTDB): domain Bacteria; phylum Desulfobacterota; class Desulfovibrionia; order Desulfovibrionales; family Desulfovibrionaceae; genus JAQVCS01. The sequence goes on from JAQVCS010000023.1 coordinate 5,094, forward strand.
CCAGTGCAGGCCCAGGGCACACCATAAGGCGCGAACCTGCTTTTAATACGCATATATGTTCATCAAGGGGCAGGTGCAAATCTACTTCATTATTGCCCTTGTGCCCTTCCAGAATAGCACGCAATTCTTTGAGGCGCGGCGGGGTGCAATGGCTTGGCGGTATGCTGACGGGCACGGGGGCATCGCTGCTTTGGCACACTTCAGCTAGGGGGCGCACCATGCTGCCCAGCAATTTTATTTCGCGCGTGCCTTCTTCCCCTTCCTCGTCATTCTCGCGGCCTTCAGTTTTGTCAAGCCTTGCCTCAAGGTACAGGGGCTGCTCTGCCCCTTGCAGCAAATCGCGCACGGCAGCATAGGTGCGGGGGAAAAAGGTCACTTCGCCATGGCCTGTTAAATCTTCAATCGTGGCAAAGGCCATGCGGTCGCCTTTTTTTGTTAGAATTTCTTTAATCGAGGTGAGCAGCACGGCGCATTTGACTTCTGCCCCAGCAAACATGGTAGCCACTTCTTCTAGCGGGCTGATGTTTAAGCGCGGCATTTGCTTTTTATAGGGCTGAAGCGGGTGTGAGGTAAGGTAAAAGCCCAGCGAGTCTTTTTCTGTGCGCAGCATTTCTTCATTGCTCATTTCTGTCATATCGCAAAATTCGCAATCAAGCCCAATGCCTGTGCGCGGTGTTTCCACCTGCGGGGTCATGGCCAGCAAAGAATTTTGGTTGGAATTTTGTTCTTTGGCTTTGCGCTGGGCACGCGCCACCACCAAATCAATAGCGGCCAGCAGGGCGGCACGCGGCACACCAAAACAGTCGCACGCGCCGCCTTTGATGAGGTTTTCAAGCACGCGCTTGGTAACTTTGCGCAAATTGACCCTTGCTGTTAAATCGTACAGCGAGGTATATTCCCCCCCCTCTTCACGCGCGCTCACAATTTCGTTAATAGCTTCGCCACCCACGTTTTTAATGCCGCCTAGGCCATACACCACGCGGCCATTGCGGGCTGTAAAGGCGCGCAGGCTTTCATTTACCGAAGGCTGCACAACGTCAATATCCATATCTTTGCAGCAGGATATGTATTTCAGCACTTTTTCCTGCGTATCCATTTCTGAAGTGAGCAGGGCGGCCATAAATTCGGCCTTGTGGTGCACCTTCAAATAAGCCGTATAATAGGTAATAAGCGCATAGGCCGCAGAGTGGGATTTGTTAAAACCATAGGCGGCAAATTTTTCCATCAAGTCAAAAATTTCATTGGCCTTTTCTTCGGCAATGCCATTTTCTGCCGCGCCAGCAACAAACTTAACGCGCTCGGCCGCCATGGCTTCGGCCTTTTTCTTGCCCATGGCGCGGCGCAGCAAATCTGCCCCACCTAGGGTGTAATTGGCAACAATTTGGGCAATTTGCATTACCTGCTCTTGATACACAATAACGCCATAGGTATCTTTAAGGCAATTTTCAAGCGAGGGCACGGGGTAGGTAACGGGAATTTGCCCATGCTTGCGGTTAATAAATTCATCCACCATGCCCGAGCTTAAAGGCCCCGGGCGGTACAGCGCCAGCATGGCAATAATGTCTTCAAAGCAGGAAGGGCGCAGCATACGCAAATATTTGCGCATGCCCGAACTTTCTACCTGAAACACGCCGTCTGTTTCGCCGCGCCCAAAAAGCTCAAAGGTAGCGGGGTCGGTCAGGGCAAGATTGTCTAAGTCGGGGGTGTTGCCCCCTTCCCTTGTGATATTGTCCAAGGTGTCTTGAATGAGGGTCATGGTTTTCAGACCCAGAAAGTCAAATTTCACCAAGCCCGATTTTTCTGTCATGGGGCCGTCAAACTGGGTGACAATTTCCCCGTTTTTTCCTCTGTACAGGGGCAAGAAATTATCCATGGCCGAGGGCGAAACCACCAGACCAGCCGCATGAATAGAGGCATGGCGGGTAAGGCCTTCCAGCCTTTTGGCAATTTCAATAAGCTCGTGTGTGCGCTGGTCATTTTTATACAGCTCTGCCAGCTCTGGCTCTTGATCCATAGCCTTTTTCAAGGTCATTTTTAATTCTTCGGGAATGAGCTTGGCTATGCGGTCGGTTTCAGCAAAAGAAAAGCCCAGCGCGCGCCCCACATCGCGCACCACGCCCTTGGCCTTCATGGTGCCAAAGGTGGTGATTTGGGCAACAGAATCTGCCCCATAGCGCTGCACCATATATTGAATAACCTGTGCGCGGCGGCGTTCACAAAAGTCTACGTCAATATCGGGCAGGGAGACGCGCTCGATATTCAAAAAGCGTTCAAAGAGCAAATTATAGGGCAGGGGGTCAAGGTTGGTGATGCGCATTGCCCACACCGCCACCGAGCCAGCCGCCGAGCCGCGCCCAGGGCCCACGGGTATGCCATTGTTTTTTGCCCAGTTGATAAAGTCCTGCACAATTAAGAAATAGCCGGGAAAGCCCATTTCTAAAATAACGTCAATTTCATACTGAAGGCGCTTGCGGTACAGGTCTTTATCAATATGGTCACGGTCGGGGTGTTTTTCCAGCCTTTGCTCTAGACCTTCTTCTGCCAGTTTGCGGAATTCTGTTTCAATGGTCATGCCCTCGGGCAGCGGATATTGGGGGAAATAATGATGCCCAAAATCCAGCTTTACATTGCACAGCTCGGCAATTTTTGCCGTATTGCTGATTGCCTCGGGCACATGGGCAAAGGCCTGCTCCATTTCTTCGGGTGACTTATAATAAAGCTCGCGCGTTTCAAAGCGCATGTGCTTGGGGTCATCCATTGTGGTTTGGGTTTGAATGCACAGCAGCACTTCGTGGGCGTCCACGTCATCGGCATTGAGGTAATGGCAGTCATTGGTGGCCACGAGGGGCAGCTTGGTGGCTTCGGCAATGGCCAGCAGATTATTATTGGCAATTTCCTGCTCTTTTAGGCCATTGGATTGTAATTCCAAATAAAAGCGGCCGGGGAAAATTTGGCTGTATTCCTGAGCCACGGCAATGCCTGCGTCTAGGCCTTCCTTTTGCGCCACGCGGGGCACTTCACCCGCTATGCAGGCAGAAAGGGCAATAATGCCCTCGCTGTATTGGTGCAGCAATTTTTTATCCACACGGGGTTTGTAGTGAAAGCCTTCCATATAACCGCGTGTGACCAGCTTGATGAGGTTGTGATAGCCTGTGTCGTCTTGCGCCAATAAAATAAGGTGATAGCGGCGGCGCGCCAGCTCTGAAGTTTTATCAAAATGATCATGGCAGGTGTAGACTTCGCAGCCAAAAATGGGCTTAATTTCCGCCGCCTTGCATGCAGAATAAAAATAGGCCGCTCCATACATATTGCCATGGTCTGTAATAGCGGCAGCGCTCATGCCAAAGTCTTTTGCCTTGCCGCACAGGTCTTTAAGGCGAATAGCACCGTCAAGCAGGCTGTATTCGGTATGGCAATGCAAATGGATAAAATCGGACATGAAAGGCTCCCGTGGCGGAAACGCGGCTGGTGTGCCCCTGCCGCATTTTTAAGGTTCAAAGCAAAAAGAAAGGATAGCAAAAGAGCGCCGCACTCTCAAGGGCAGAGCGCAAGCCCTTTCCTGCCAGCGTATTGTGGGTGCGAGCAGAAGTGGCAGACTGCGCCGCGCTCAAGCCCTGCCTTTGGGTTTTGGCAGGGCAGAAATATACCTCAGGCAAAAGTAGGGAGGCTTGGGGCGTGGGCTGGCAGGCGCATAAAGCCTGTGCCCCCTGCGCGCAAGCCTTGCTTAGCCTAAGCCTGCGCGCTATACTGGCTGCATGAAAAGTCTTACAGAACATATACAATGCTTTATGGGCTATGCACGTTCTGTGCAGGTATACACCGTGGGCAATACCGCCCCCCTTGCGCTGAAAAGGGCGCATACCTTTGCCGTGCTGCGGCGTGCTCGGCGCATTGCGGCTGCGGCTGGCTTTAGCCCCGCATTGCAAAGGGCGGCATGGCTTGCAGCATTATATCACGATATTGCGCGTTTTGAGCAATATGCGCGCTGGCATACCTTCAAAGACAGCCTTTCTGTGAATCATGGGCTGTACGGGGCGCTCCTTTTGCCCATTTTGGGCTTTTTGCGTGAAGAAGACGAGGCCACGCAAGCACTTGTTGTGCAGGCCGTGCGCCTGCACAATGTCCACACCTTGCCGCATGACCTTTCAGACGAGCTGCGCCTGCTTGTTTGCTGCACGCGCGATGCCGACAAGCTGGATATTATGCGCGTTATGGATGCCCATTTTTCGCGCCCCAGTCTTGACCCCACCGTGGTGCTTGCTGTGGCTGATGAGCCAGAAAAATACAGCCCTGCCATTGCCGAGCTGGCCTTGCAGGGGAGCTTTCCCGATTATAAAGATTTGCATTTTGTGAATGACTTCAAGCTGCTGCTGGGCACATGGCTGTATGATATGTCTTTCCCCTCCAGCCTCATCATGCTGGCCGAAGAAGGGCATTTTGAGCGCATCTTAGCCTCGCTGCCCTGTGATGCTTTGGTGCAGCAGGCAAGGCATTCTTTGCTGGCGGCCTTGGCTAGCAAGGTGGCACAGGCAAGGCAGGTGCTTTAGTGCAGCCCAGCCTTGCCCACAGCCCCAGCGGCCTGCGCTGGCAGTGTTGGCGCACAGTGCTGTGCTGGCGTGCACAGGCCGCCGTGGCTTGTGCCTGCCATGAACAGAACAGAGGACAGCGCTATGAACAGAAGAGGGGGCAGGCACTTTTTGCTGTGCCCCCTTTTTCCTTGTGCCTGCTGCCCGAAGCTGAAGCTTTAGCACAGGTGCAGGCCTTGCGGCAGCCGCAAGAGCGCCTTGTGTGGCTGGCGGATATAACTGTGCCAGAGCGCAATATTGAAGTGCCCTGTGCTTGGGCATTTCAGGCCATACAGCTGTGCTGTGGGCTGGGGGTGCACAAGGCACAGCGCACTTTTTTGGCGCGCGGTGGGCTGGAGGGGCTGCTGCACCGTGCGGCCTGCCCTGTGCAGCAGCGTGTGCCCCTATGGCGTGGGGCAGCCCTTGCTGTGCAGGTGCTTGTGCCCCCGCAAGAATAAAGCCAGCGCTGTACAGCAACAAATGCAGCAGTGTTATAGCAAAGCTCTAAACAAAGTGCTTTAGGGGGTGTTCACAGTACAAGAATGTTGTTCGCTGGCTAAGACGAGGCAACTTGTATGCTGGCAGTGTACGCTTATCATACTCGACCAAATAAAAGCTGAAGCCTGCCCCCACCAGCGGGCAAAAGAACGCCGTGTTCACGCGCCTATTGTGCCAGCTTGTAAATAGCCTCTGGCGTAATGGCCTTGGCTTCCAGCACAGTGCCGTTCACCACTACAGCAGGCAGAGCCTGCACGCCATAATATTGGCGAATTTGTGTGGTTTGGTACACATTAACGCCGCCAGCCTCATAGCAGTATTTTGCCAGTGGCAATTCGTCTGGCTCTGCTATGGCAGGGCGTATTTTTTTCATATAGGCATAGTGCAGGGGCAGTTCTGTGTCGCTCAGCACGGCATCATATTCATTGGTGAAAGGCTTGCTGTGCCCAGCGGCGCGTTGGCCTTTTTTCACTTCATTCCAGCGGTGCAGGGCAAAGGTCATATAGTCCGCAGCCTGCTTGCCATCGCGCATAGAGGCTATCCAAATGCCCAAGCCCAGCAAATCGGTGGCATATTGCTCGCGGCTTTGGCCAAAAAGCACCAGCTTGTTTTGTGCAGGGTCAAGCTTTTTGCTTGCTTGCAGGGCAGCCTGCCACACCTGCTCGCTGGCTGGTTGGGAAAAGTCCAGCAGCACAAGAATTTCGCCAGCGGCCTGTGCCTTACCCCACAGCACAGGGTAAAGCTCGGCCTTCCATGTGTTGCGGTAGGCGGCTTCTTTTTGCAAGGTTGTTTCATGCGCACCAAAGGCCTGCATGGCACTTTTGTCCTCGGCACTGGGGGCACGCATATTGGGCAGCGTGCTGTTTACAAAGGGGTTAAAGGCATTGGCCTTGCCAGCAAGGGCGGCACTGGGGGCAAGCACAAAGGCGGCAAGGCAAAAAAACAACAAACAAGACAGCGTTTTCATTATACTTTTTTGCTCCTTACTTCATTTCGTCTGGGTAGGGCTGTGTTACGTGCAGGGTAGCCACGGCCTGCGCCAAATGTTCAATCCATATTTCGGCAACAGCCTGATATTCGGCAATGCCTTTCAAAACGGGAATACATTCATGCCCAGCGGCGGCAATGCGTTGCTTCCAAGAGGAAGGGGCTTCGCCAGCCATATCATTCAGCGCATGCCTGCCCACCACAGAAAGCAGGGGCATAAGCCACACGCGCTTGCTGCTGAGGGTGGGCAAAATAGCGTCCAGCGTGGTGATTCCATTCATTGCGCCCACATGCACATGGCTGTCAAGCGCGCGCACCTGCTGCGCCAAATCTTCATAGCGCGACACGGCAGCATGCTGTGCGCCATGCCCCATAAAAACCACGTCTTCATGGGCTTTTCTTTGGGCAGGCACATGCTGCACAAGGGCAAGGGCTGCTGCGTGCACATCGGCTGTTGTGGCAAGCAGGGGGCGGCCTGTGCAAATAACCATGGCATTATCGCGCGCGGCCTCCTGCACGGCAAGCCCCACATCGCTGTTTTCCCGCCCGGGGAGGGTTTGCAGGGGCTGCACGGCAATATGCGTAAATTTTTCAAAACGGTATTTTTCTAGTGCTTTTTGTACAGAATCAGATTTTTTTCGTGCTTCTGCCATGCGCTGCCGCACCATGCACGAGGTAAAGGCCCAGCGCACAGGCATGTGGGGAAAACGCGCCCGCACAAGGGCATCAAAGCGCTTGAGGGCAGAGTCGCTTTGTAGTGTACTGACGCCGTATGCGGCAAGTAAAATAGCACATTTCATAAAAGGATATTACGCTATTGCGCGAGGGGAAGCAAGCGGCGCCACACAGTGCCGGCTTTTTCCATTGACCGCAGTGCCGGCACATCGTAAAAGAATGCAGCTCTTTTTGTCCTTTTTGGCAATGCGCTGGTGGGGAAGGCAAACTCACCAGCCCATTGCTTTCTCTTTGCCTTGCCTGCTGTGTGGCAAGGCCTACCCTTAGCACGAGTATGCCATGTCTGAAAAAAATTCCTCTTCTTTTTCTGCCAAGCCCAAGCGTAATACCCTCAAAGGCCGCACAGGACTGGCGCGGCTGTGGAATGCCACGCGCTATTCGCGAGACGGCTTTTGCGCTGCCTATTGCGATGAACAGGCTTTTCGGCAAATAGCCTGTGTGGCTGTGGTGGGCTTGCCCCTTGCCTGCATTCTGGGGCGCTCTTGGGTAGAGGTGGTGGTGCTGGTGGCTGTGTTGCTGCTGGCGCTTATTGTGGAATTACTCAACAGCGCTATAGAAAATGTTGTGGACAGAATTTCTTTGGAATTGCACCCCTTGGCTAAAAAGGCCAAGGATATGGGCTCGGCCGCGCAATTTGTGGCACAAAGCCTTATTGTTTTTACATGGGGCACCTTTTTATGCAGTCTGTTGTAATGGCTATTTGCTCGGGCTTTGAGGGGCATATGTATGAAAAATAGTGTGCTAATACTGCTTTTTTGCCTGATAACTGGCGGCACGGCGTGGCTGCTGCAATCGTTTGGCGTGAATGATTCTTTGCACTCAGCCATTACCACCCCTGTGCAGCAGGTGAACCTTGTTGTTGATTTGGCGCTGGCCTTTGCTTTGCTCTTGCTGCCCTTGTGGTTGGCACGCACGCTATGTTTTGTGCAAATGCTGCTCACCATGTTCATCAGTGCGAATTTGCATTTTTTAACCGTGCCCCTTTCTGTAGCGGGTATGATGGCTGGCTGGACAGATTTTTATGAAATGGGTGCTGGCGCTATGCTTGATTATATTTACTGGCAGGGGCTGCTCCTGTCTGTAAGTATTTTTGCAGGGCAATGGCTCTTGCTGCGTTTTATTCGCATCACGCTGCCCTGCACAGTGCGCATTGCCTATGGGCTGTGCCTTGTGCTTACCCTTGGCTCGCTGCTCTACAGCCGCCTTGAAAGCCGCCAGCGGCAGGCGCAGCGCCTGAATGGTAATGAAATTGTACTGTATTTTGGCTATGTGCCCGGCTGGATTGTGGAAATTGCCTCGGGGCGGACTTCAGAACTGGAGGCGGCGCTGTCCATGCCTGTGTGCCCGCGCGTGCCAGACAGCCTGCCGCATATTCCCTTTACCAATAAATTAGTCTTTATGCAGGTGGAAAGTCTTGATTTTGGGCTTATTACCCAGCCCAAGCCCTACCCCATGCCTTTTTTGCAGAAGATGCTGGAAAAGTCGGCCGTGTTTCATGTGAACGGGCAAAAAAAGCTGGGCTCGGCCAATTCGGACTATGAATGGCTGACGGGCTGCGTGGCTTCTTCTGATGCGCTTATGTATGGGGCTTTGCCTGCCATACCCACCACGTTAAATCAGCTTTTGCAGGAACAAGGCTACAGCAGCCGCTTTTTTCATGGCTTAACAGGGCATTTTATGCGCCTGCGCCCCACCTATGAAAAGCTGGGCTTTGGCTCGCTGGTGTTTAAGGAAGAATTGCTCGAGGCTGGTTACCCCGAGCAGCCCAAACGCTTTATGCAGCAGGTTTCGGACGGAGATTTGCTTGCCTATGCTTCACTTTTTGTGCAGGAAAAAGCGCCCTTTATGCACTTTTTAGTAACCATCTCCATGCATTCTGAAAGGGACTTCCCTGTGCCGAATGATTTGAAGAAGGTGGCGCATTCTGGCTACCTTGCCAGCACAAGGCATTTTGATACCGCGCTGGCAAAGTATGTAGCCGCTATGCCTGATGATGTGACCCTTATTTTGATAGGCGATCATACGTCGTATTTTGAGCCGCGCTCGCCAGAAACGCCAGCTATTATTTACCGCAAAAATGCCGACCTTTCACGCTATACCAAGAAGAAGCTGCCCCAGCTCAGCCGCTGCCAATGGGGCATTTGGCTGCGCCGCAATATGGGCTTGGCCTTGCCCGAGCGCTACGCCTTGGACAATATTGACCAAAATGCCCCTTGGGTGGAGCAAAGCAAGGGGCAATAGCCCTCGCACATCTGCGTAACAGCAAAGCAACAACGACAAGCTGACAAGTTAGGTCTGACATTAGCGAACAATAAAGCCGCTTCCCTTAGATAGTGTAGTCACGAGATTGACGCCCAAATAAAAATACATCTGATATGCACTGCCGCCAAAAACGAGGCGGAATTTTTAGCATATCGCGTTGCAATCCCACGCCATTGCTTTAACATAAGA
>JAQVCS010000024.1 GCA_028689675.1 Desulfovibrionaceae bacterium
GGAGCAGACACCGTCCATCGAAGAGGTGGTAAACCGCTATCGTCCAGAACTAGAGCACATCCAGGAACAGAGTTACAGACGGGAGCTTCAACTCAGAAAATTGAAACGATGTCTATGAATCACACACATCAGTTGGGCCTATGCCGTAGCCTCGGCAACAGGCGCGCAAGGCATTGTCGCTGGCTATGGGGCAAACTTACGCACCATGTTTGTGTGGGGTCTGCTGGCAATGGTTATTTCTGTAGCGCTTACTATTGCCTATTTCTGGTTTACTATTGTGGTACTTGGTATGGATTTTTACATATTACCGCCTACATAAAGGGCGATAGCCTGTGCTATGCGTGGGAGCCCCCTTCTTGCATCTCATTGTGTAGCGGTGTGATTTTTCTTTCTCGTATGGCGGCTGGCATGGACTGGCCGCCTTTCTTGTTTTTTCCTGTCAGGTGCTTTAGAATATAAAAAATTTTTGAGGTTAGTATGAGTAAGCGTGATTTCCGTTTTGCTTTTGTCTCCAATTCGCAAATTATAGCACAGCGTGTGTTGGAATATGCAACGGCATGCGGTATGTGCATGGAAATTCACCTTGCAACAATGGAATCTGCCGTTCCTGTAGCCCGTAAGCTATTAGATGAAGGGGTCGATGTCATTTTAGGGGGCGGGGGCACAGGCAAGCTGATGCGGCAATGTTTGCACCGCCCCGTTGTCACTATTGAGCGCAGTCATTTAGACCTGCTGCGGGCACTTATGGATGCCCGCAAGATTACCGAGCATATTGCTATTACCTATTATGATATTATTCCTGAAGGCTTGGATATGCTTGCCGAGCTTTTGCATGTGCGCCTTCAGCCCATTTCCTTTACCACAACGCAGGATCTCATTACAGGCATAACCCATGCCATAGCCCATGGTGCGGGCTGCATAGTGGGCGGCGGCATTTGCGTAGAAATAGCCAAGGCTCAGGGCAGCCCCGGCGTGGTGTGCCTGCCGGGCAGGGAAAACTTGCAGCGAGCCATGGAAGAGGCGCTGAACATTGCCGAAGGCTTGCGGCAAGAGCGCACCCGCACAGGTGGCACTGGCTTTGTTGCCCGACATACCCTAAAGGATATTTTAGGTGAGAGCGCTATTATGCAGGAACTGCGCCGCAAAGCTGCCATTTTTGCCAGCTCTGAGGCTGCCGTTTTTATTCACGGTGAAACAGGCACGGGCAAAGAGCTGCTGGCTCATGCTGTACACTGTGCCAGCACGCGAAGGCATAAGCCCTTTGTGGCAATCAATTGCGCTGCCATGCCTGAGCATTTATTGGAAAGCGAACTTTTTGGCTATGAGGAAGGCGCTTTTACTGGCGCTAAGCGCGGCGGCAAGGATGGCCTTTTTTTATTGGCGCAAGGGGGGACTATTTTTTTAGATGAAGTGGGGGATATTAGCCCTGCATTACAAATTCGCCTGCTACGCGTTCTAGAAGCCAGAGAAATACTGCGTGTGGGAGGAAATACCCTTATTCCTATTGATGTACGCATTATCAGTGCTTCGTTAAAAAATTTGGCAGCAGAAGTGCGCCAGGGGAATTTCCGTTCAGATTTATATTACCGCTTGGCAACATTGCGCTTGCAGTGCCCAGCATTGCGCGACCGCCTTGAGGATATGGCTGTATTATGTGCTCATTTGCTGCATAGGCTGGGGGCAAAGCATATTAAACTGCCGCCACAAGCGTTGAGGATAGTATTACGCTACCGCTGGCCGGGGAATATACGAGAGCTGGAAGCCTTGCTGCGACGCTATGTGCTGCTGCTGGAAGAAAAAGATATGGATGCAGGCTTGTTTACCTATCTTTTTGATGAAATGGTAAAGGAATCTCCCCTTGCGGAGCAAAAAAAACAAAGTGCCTCACCCCTGCAGGTAGAAGAGCTGACTGAGGGGTGTTCGCATCTGCACTATGATAACACTGCCCTGCAAAAAACTTCTGACCCAACTGCCTTATTTCCTTCATTGAAAGAAAGGACAAGGGCTTTTGAGGCTGCCTGCATACAGCAAACGCTTACAAGAACCCATGGTGATAAACTGAAAGCCGCAGCATTACTTAAAATAGGCGCGAATACCCTGTGGCGCAAGCTGAAGTATATAGAAGAATAAGGCTTGTGTCCCAGCGTGGGAAAAAATTGGAGATAGAGAAATGACCGAAATTTGTTCACTCACCACCAAGCGTCTGTTGCTGCGTTAATGGCGGCCAGAAGATACCATACCTTTTGCTGCGCTTAATGACTATCGGGAAGTCATGGCACATTTTTCCTCTGTACTTGGTCGTTATAACGTGTAGTTTATTTTTTCATTCTATTCTTTATACTTTTTTCGAGCATACGAGTTTTTCTTTTGAGTGTGGGTACTGAATTTTTGATTCTATACCCAGCTGCAGCAGTCCGGTGTTGAGCAATGCAGTACATAATGCGGGATAGTGAGGGCTATATGAAGCGTATTATTATAGGTATAAGTGGTGCTAGCGGTATGCCCTTGGCGCATACTATGCTTCTGTGCCTGCGCACAGTGCCAGAGCTGGAAATTCACCTTATCATGTCTGGTGGGGCGCGGCGCGTGCTGCAAACAGAATATGCCATGCCCCTTGGCGAGCTGCTTGACTATGCCCATGTTGTGCATGAAATAAGCGATATGGCAGCAGCCCCTTCAAGCGGTTCATGGCTGCACAGCGGCATGATTGTGTGCCCTTGCTCCATGAGCTCGCTTGCCTCTATAGCCAGCGGGGCGGGCATAAACCTTCTTCACCGAGCCGCAGATGTAACGCTGAAGGAAAGACGCCCCTTGGTACTTGTGCCAAGGGAAACACCGCTTAACCTCATTCACCTGCGGAATATGCAGACAATTTGCGAAGCTGGCGGCATTATTATGCCCTTCAGCCCTGCATTTTATACCAAAGAGGTGGCACTGGATGCGCTTATGCGGCACTTTACTGGACGTGTTCTGGATCAGATGGGTATTGCCCACAACCTGTGTATACGATGGCAAGGGGAAGAGGGGCAATAAATAATATATTTATACGCCTTTTAGCAAGCCACCCGCACACAGATGGCTTGCTAAGGCTTGCACTGCTTATGCTCCAGCGCTTTTGTCTGCCACTGGGGCTATTTTTCTGCTTTGCTTGCTGCAAAGACAGCAGGAATATTGAGGGTAGGGGGTGTGCCCAAGTCGTGAATAGTATATGTATGGCTGCGGCTTTCGAGCACTTTGTCATCTTCGTCCAAGACATCAATACGAATTTTGTGCTTTACACCAATGGCCGTGCTGATAATGCGGTCGCCTTCAAGCATAAGCACAGGCTCTTGCTTATCAATAATCACATGTACAGCTTCTAGCGCTGGCTGTTCTGCGCCTGCCACTGTGGTGGGGGTATTTTCCAGCACAATATCGTAGGCTTTGCCCGTCAGCACACACCAAGCTATCAGCCCAGCAAGGCAGAGCACCAGCCCAAGGTTAATGCACACACGTTTTATGCTCATGCTGCCCCTCCTTCTGCACCGCGGAATTGGGCACGGGCACGTTCTTTATCATTCATGCGGCGCCATGCGTGTAGCACCAAGGCCAAGGCAATAATACCATAAGAAATAAACACACGGAAATATTCGCCAATTTGTGCATCACCCAACAGGTATTTGCCAGCCATGGGCGAAACAATAAACACAAGGTGGAACAAAATGATACCCGTGAAGACATTCAAAATAGATGCGCGGGATACCGTAGCCCCCCCCACCAGAAGGGCGGCAATAGCAAACACCCCCGCCTGTTCGTGGCTGTTATAGGTGTTCATAGTGCCGACATTCTGCAAAAAGACAATTTGTCCATAGCAGGCCAGCACCGTGGAAATGACAATAGAAATGATGCGGGTGCGCATAACGCGTATGCCAGCCGAGCGCGCAACCACCATATCTTGCCCAGTGGCGCGCATATCCTGCCCCAATTTTGTTTTGCGAAACCACAGCACAAAAAGGCAGAAGATGCCAATAAGCAAAAAGGTTGCCACAGGAATTTCAATGCCCGCGATGTTGAGGGGAATAAGCTCATCAAGGCTGCGGCGCATACCGTCAAGGTTGGTAACATTGCGTATGCCGTAGCCGCGCGAAAGCAGTAATTTGGCGCTAACTATGGGTACAAGGCTGCCAAAGCCGTAGAGCACCACTAGCTGATATACTCCGTTCATAAAAAAGCCGAGTATATAGCTGGTTACCATTTCGCGCCCCTGTGCTTTATTCAGCACAATGCCGCACAAAAAGCCAAAGAGGATGGCCAGCGGGGTGGAAATAATGGCGGCAAGCAGCAAACCCTGCACGCCAACAATATTCCAGTCACATACAAAAATAAGCCCAATCTGGCCTGCCATAGCACCAAGCACCATGCCAAAATTCAAACCCATGCCCGCCATAATGGGGATGAGCAGGGAAAGCACCAAAAAAGCATTGCGCGAGAGGCGAATGAGCAATTCTTGAATAAGATAGCTAGGAGAAAATTGAGAAATGGGAATAGCAACAGCACTGACCACCAAAAAAACCAATGGCACGGCATTGCGTATGAAAAATTGACTGATTCCGTCAGACTTATTCATATTATTTCACCTTTGTAACACGGGTCAGCGCGTAAAGAATCATACCGTTTGAAACGATAATGCGTATAACTTCAGACATATCAGTTTGAATCATACTGTTGATGACGGAGGGGGTCATAGTCAGGATGCCCTGAAATAGAATTGTTCCCACAATAACATTAACAATGCTTGCTTTTTTAACAGAAGCGCCGCCTATAAGAATAGCCGCCACCGCAGGAAAAGCCATGTAAAAAGGCCCCATGTATAATTGAATAAAGCCAAAACTCTGCTGGTAAATAATAATGCCCAAGGCGCCAAGAACAGTAGAAATAATAACAGAAAGCGTGCGCATATGGTCAATATTCACGCCAGAAGCGCGGGCATATTCAGGGTTTGAGCCTACCGTTGTCATGGCTGTGCCCGTGCGGGTGCGCATAAATAAAGCCATAAGGCCGCAGCATAAAAAGAAGAATACAAACATGCCCGTGGGGAAATAGAAAAACTCGCCTATATTGAACGAGCCTATGCCCCCAATGGCATTTTGCCAAAATTCTTCAACAGAAATGGTAGTGCGCAGGCCTTGCCCAGCATAGCCCCACACCATATTGGGGCTGGAATAGGGCAGCACCAGCCACATAATGCACATAATGGCAACAGATGAAAAACCCACATAGGTGGCAATCATCATTTCATCGCCTTTCACCTTATTCAGCAACAGCCCATAACCCCAGCCAAAAATAATGGCTATGGGCAGGGCTATGCCCATGGCTGTACACACACCGGCAAAACCCTGCACGCCTAGTTCTACACTGGTAACAGCACCCAGCAGGCCAGCAATAATGCCCAGAGGCAGGCCGAAATTCAGGCCGCAGCCCGATTGTATCATGGGCACCATGGCAAGCACCATGACCCCATTCATGCCAAAGCGTACCAGCGTATCGCTTAACGAAGCATCAAGGCGCACATTCACAAAAGGTGCAGCAACAAAAAGCAGCACCAGAAATGCGGCAATAAGTATGCGTGGCCAGCCCGCTTCTTCAATGAAATTTTTTATTGCATTCATGCTGTTTGCGCCCCTTCGTGTGCTGTGCCCATCATCAGGATACCAAAGTTTTCAGAAGGCTCACTGGCGGGCAAAATGCCTGCTATGCGCCCACGGTCTGTAATGGCAATGCGATCGCAAATAGAGCGTAATTCTTCCAGTTCAGAGGAAACCATCACAATGGTCATGCCAAATTCACGGTTATAGCGCTGCAAGGTATCCAGCACTACTTTTTTAGCGCCCACGTCAATGCCGCGTGTGGGCTCTGCCACAAAAAGCAAGCGGGGATTGGTTTCAAAAGCCTTGGCAAGGCATACTTTTTGCTGATTCCCGCCAGAAAGCTCCTGCACTATTTGCAGTTCATTCACGCATTTAATTTCCAAATCGGCAATATAGCGCTGCGCACAGGCACAAATGGCGGCTTCATCGCGCACACGCACCAGCCCGCCCGCCAAGGGCTTGAGAAATTTGCCTTGGTTTTGCATGGCAGAAAAAATAATATTCCATGCTATGGATTCTTCCAGCAAAAGCCCCACGCCGCGCCTGTCTTCTGATACAGCGCTGATGCCTGCGGCCAGAGGGGCAGAGGGCTGATTCAGCGCCAGTGGCTTGCCGTCAAAGCGCACCGTGCCGCCAGCAGGGGCAAGCCCCATAATGCCGTTGGCAATGCCCAGCTTGCCCTGCCCAGCCAAGCCGCCAATGCCGAATATTTCACCCTGACGTATAGCAAGGTTGACATTGCGCACCGTTTCGCCCGGCATATCCACCCACAGGTGGTCAACCTCAAGTAATGTTTCCCCAATAAGGCGGGTATCTTCGTTATTTTCGGGGGCAATGCTTTCTACCTTGCGCCCCACCATGGCAGCGGCCATGCCGCGTACGCTGGTTTGTGCTGTGGGGGTATTCAGCACCACTTCACCATCGCGCAGCACCACAATGTCATCGCAAATGGTCAGCACTTCGTTTAAGCGGTGTGAAATGAAAATAATGGCAATGCCTGCATCGGCAAGGCGGCGCATGGAAGCAAGCAAAATATCTGCTTCCGATTCTGTCAGCACAGCGGTGGGCTCATCGAGCACAAGAATTTTTGTGCTGCTATTGGCTATTTCACGAGCAATTTCTGTAAATTGCTTATGCCCCACAGGCAGTTCGGCAATAAGCGTTTCACCGTCCAAATCAACATTCAGTTTTTTTATGGCGCTTTCTGCACGGGTGGTCATTGCGGGGCGGTTCAAGGTGCGTAAGCAAGAGCCAAACACTTCTTCAGCCACGGTATAATTCAATGATTCGCGGTTAAGCAAAATATTTTCGGTAACGGTAAAGCCGGGTATAAGCGAAAACTCCTGATGCACCATACCAATACCAGCGTTCAGGGCATCTTTAGGGCGGCGAAAATGGACTTCTTCCCCATTCACAAAAATGCTGCCTGTATAGCCGCCTGTTTTTTCAATAACGCTCATACCGAACAGTATGTTCATCAGCGTTGATTTGCCTGCACCATTTTCCCCGACAACACCCAAAATACGGCCTTCTTCAAGCGAAAATGTGATATTTTTAAGCACCACATTGCTGTAATAGGCTTTGCCAACCCCTTCAACACGGAGCAGTGGCGTAGTTTCCATGAATAATCCTTGTGCGTAGAAAACAATAGGCTGGTGTTACATGCCGCGCCTTCTCCAGCTTCGGGCGCGTTCTTTTTCCCTGTGCAGCACTGTGCTGCCTATAAGGGGTGCGCAGCGCGGGCTTTGGCAAGCCCGCGCTGTTTCCTAAAATTACTTAATGGTAAAATACTTGTCAGGCACTTTCACGTCGGTCATCTTCTGGTAGCCCAGACCAAACATGTATAAATCTTGGTACACAAGAACGTGGTTCTTTTTTTCAATATTGGTCTGAATGTCGCGGTAGAAGCCACCATTCCATGTGGAACCGGGGGTGGCATTATTGTATGCGGCAAAAAGTTCTTCCAGCTTAAACTTGCGGCGGAAGGTTTTGGCATCCACACCCTTTTCAATCAGCGTTTTGGCATATTCGCCCAAAGCAAGGGAGTTGGTATAGCCGTAGGAGAAGGCCCAAGTGCCCATGCGCCCCTTGCCGCCCTTGGCAATAACAGCTTCTTCAACACGCTTCATAATGGCGGGGAAATTGCCAGAAACATCGGCCAGCTCTATGCCCAAAGCGCCAGGGTAGCCCATGAGGGGGGAGGGGAGGTCTGCTTCAATAAAAAAGCCATTGCTTTCGGCAATACGCTTGAGCAAGGGTTCGGTGTGGGCATCATTGGTGCAGAAAAAGGCTGTTTGTTTACCATATTTTTCAAGCCATGCCGGCACTTTTTCCAAAATAAATTGCTGAGCGCCAGCCACGCCTACGTCCGAGGTGGGGTCGGGGGCGGTTTCAAAATGGAATTTCAGCCCAAGGTCATTACAGGCCGCTTCCATAATATTACGGCGGCGCGAGAGCAATTCATAGCTCATGTGGCGGGGGAAGGAAATGTGAACAAAGTCGGTAGCGCCCAGTTTTTTGGCAGCGGCAATAATCAAGTAGCCACGGGCGATGTTGTCGGCATTGATAGCCAAGTCGGCAGCAGACTGGATGACGCCGGGGTCTTCGTGAGCTTCACCGCAAAAAAGCAAAATATCGGGGCGTTTTTCACGAATACGGCGAAAACCTTCTGTAGTGCCGGGTATGCCTTGGTTTACAATAACGGCTTTCATTTTGGGGTCGTCTGCCAGAGCGGCAATTTGCGAAATGGTGGTTTCCATTTCTGTCATGAAGTTGTCGGGATAGGTGATGTGTTTAATCATGCCATCATGTGCAACGTCACCATATTTGGCAATCAGCTTTTCAGCCCCGCGCAGGTCATCTTCAGATTGGGAGACAGTGCCCGTAACCACGCCAATATGGAACTGGGCAGGGGCAGCCATTGCCAGCGCAGCAAATGCTGAAATACCAGCAAAAAACAGGGTTGCGAGAATATTTTTCACAAAAAAACCCTCCTAAAAAGATTAATAACGCCCAATTATACGATAAAATGAGGTTTTGTCAAAAAAAAGAAAAAGCTCAAAATGCTCTTAGTCTGTTATTTCAATAAGTAAGTAGTTAATTTGCTATGGGAAAAAAAGAAAGCCCATTTTCTTAAAAAGAAGAAAATAGGCTTTCTTTAGGAGATTTCAGCAAAAAAGTAGGATTATTAGGCCGCTTTGCGCTAATTACTTAGCAACACGCTGTGCGCCATCCCACACCATTTCATTCTTAGGCAGCACGGGTAAGAGCTTCAGCCACGGGTGGCTTGCCAAATGAGCCGGGTCTTGCTGTAACTTGCGGCTATGTTCCAAAATGGGGGGCACAATTTGCTTTATATCCCCACTGATAGCCGGCACAATGCCGCCCTTGGTAGCCTGTATGGTCAAGTCCACAGCCTTATTGCTGCATTCCAGCGAGGTCATCAGCGTGTCCAAGGTCTTGGCAGGGTTGTGGAAGCCCATGCTGTTTTCAGCAGAAACATAATCCCAGAAGAATTGACCCTTACGAACCATTTCGCGGGCTTCATTCATCAGGGCATCATAATTGGCAGCCTTTTCCCCAGTGTAGGCATTGGCAAGGCGCACAGCTTCATGCCCGCGCACGCTGGCTTCCTGAGCCTTGAGCAGCTGACGGAAGGCCTTTTCTTGAGTAGACTTCACACGGTCGCGCAGGAATTCTGGCGTCTTGTCAGCATGGCACTGACGGCAGGCGCGCATTTCGGGATCCTTCAGGGGAGAAGTCCACCAATGGCTGGACATCTTCTTGCCTTCTGCCTTTTCATAGGGCATGTGGCAGTCGGCGCAGCTTACGCCAGCCGCACCGTGAGGGCCATTGATCCACGTTTCATAATCGGGGTGTTGAGCCTTGATAATTTTCACGCCAGAAGCCGCATGAACGAAATCGAAGAAAGGTCCGTTCTTGGGGCCGTGCGTGTTATAATATTCATACATCTGCTCGGGGTCATAGCCCTTGTCCCAAGGGAAGACAGGGCGACCCTTGGGGCCGTTGTCGGGATGGGTGAAGTAATATTCCACATGGCACTGGGCGCACATAAGGCTGCGCTTTTCATTGCGGGAAAGGTTTTCCCACTTTTTGCCGCTGCGGTTCAGCCAGTCTTTCAACGGCTCGGAATACAGGCGCAATTCCATATTAGACGTATCATGGCAGGTAGCACACGAAACGCTTTCGTCCTTGACGTCAATCTTGTCGCGGAACTGGTTGACATCCATAGCCCAGAACTTATCGCCATGCTCGGCAATCCATTCCATCATTTTGGGTGTTTTACAGTTCCAGCAGGTGGCGGGCATATTGCCGCTGCCATCGGGGCTATAGCGGTTAATGCGGTCTATATGCACAAAATCATCTATGGCATAGGTGTGCCCGCGGGTTTCATTGTATTCATACATAAAGGGATAGCCCAGCCACAGGTTTTTCAAATAGGGCTGTGCGTTCTTAAAACCCTTGGGCAGGGGGTTTTTGTCATCATTCTTATGGTAGGGCACCGAACCCTTATATTCCGTCATGACAGTATCTTCATTATTCCGCAAAAATGAAGCATACTGGCGGGGGAAGACTTTTTCCAAATCGGATGACTTTAAATCTTTATCTGGCAGGCCAGTTTTAAACTGAGGGGTTTTCAGTTCCGTTTCAACACCATCGCACCCTGTAGCGGCCAATGCCCCCATCAGAGCTATGCCAAGCACCATATATTTGATGTTATTGTTCATCTGCTACCTTCCTTGCGCTCACAGGCTTCATCTTTTGGTGTGCCACCCCGCGGTGGCAATCCACACAATAGGGCTTTGCCGCCATACTATCTACGTCTTTGTTTGTAGTAATGTGACAAGCACGGCAATTAGCGTTTACAACATCGCGAGTTTCCAGCCCTGCCAGTAGGGGGGCTTCTTGCCCTTGCACATTGGCTACGAAGTCTCGAAAGCCTTCTTTAGCCTTGAAGGGCAGCTTGGCAAGCAAATTTGTGGGAGCATGACAGGCATTGCATGCCAAATTGGCATGCGGTGATTGTTTATGAGTGATTGCAGCCTCTTGCATAACATGGCAACTGGAACAGAAGGGGCGGGCGTCGGTATAACGCATGGCCGCAGCGCCAGCCGCCACAACCAATACACCCCCCACCATGCCGGCAAGCAGCACTTTAAGCCACGGGCCGGTGCGGTTTGTATCCATAGTAACCTCCTTGATAAAACATCCATCATCTGTACAGGTAAAAAGCATTGCCGCCCCACATACAGTACACCGCAGCCTTCTGTCTTACCCTCCACGGTGACAGGCAGGCAGGTGCTTACACCTCCTCTGGAAAAAGTTAATAATAGAGGGGCATTGGCAAGCTATTCTGTGTATGCTTTGTGAGCAAAAAGGGCACAAACACACAGCAGCAGAGCTTAATTTTGCTTTTCTGTTTCAGGATAAAGGGGTTCGCAAAAAACATATGTGCCAAATATCACAGTTTGTGTTTCTTTGCACGATATATTTTTTTCTTTGTTTATAGATACACGACACCTATCAAAGCGTATGATATTGTTGCAGATACTTGGTACTCATCTAAAAAAGTAGAGTAGTACCAGCGCGGTAGCTATGCGGCACTAGTCAAACCAAATAATACTGCCCTGCCTGCCAGATTTTTTTTCTTTTCTATAGGAAAAGAATAGGGAATTCATGGTAGCGGTGCACAAATCAAGGCTAAAAATATTGCGTGGCTGTAGGCCTGCTTGTATAAGTTGGTGTTTTGTCAAGCCCCACAAGTCCATGCATTGTTCTTGTGCGGCAAACCAAGGCAAAAAATCTGTGCCCCATTCTGTGTCAAAATTGATAAATTCTGCCACAGTGGGCCCAAGGCTGGGGCCGCGCACTGCCAGCAAATCGGCAGGCTTAAGCTGATAATGCTGGCAAAAACGCTGCACGGCACTTTCAGGAAAGTTGCAGCGGTTGCCGCGCCAGCCCGCGTGCAGCGCCATAATATGCCGCCCTTGCTTGTGAGCAAGCAAAATGGGCTGGCAGTCTGCTGTTT
This sequence comes from Desulfovibrionaceae bacterium, assembly GCA_028689675.1. Lineage (GTDB taxonomy): Bacteria > Desulfobacterota > Desulfovibrionia > Desulfovibrionales > Desulfovibrionaceae > JAQVCS01. Next base: position 11,677 of record JAQVCS010000024.1, read on the forward strand.
TAATGCACAAGCCAAGGCGGGGGCGGGTGCAGGCCATGCCATCGGCATTCACCTGCGGGCTTGCGGCGGCGGCCACAGGCTCAGGCTCAAACACAAGGTTATCGGTATGAATTTGATTGAGCTCGGCAATATCTTCAAGCCCCAACGCATGGTGCAGGCTTTGCCTGTTGCGTAAAACGGCCTGCGGGTCGTCGCTGGTAGCAAAAGAAATATTGCCGCCGCCATAGCCCCCAGCAGAAAAGCCACCAGTGCGGGTTTGAAAGGCGCAATGCACATGGGCAAGCCCAGGAAATTGGAAAGGAATAAAACTTAGATCCATGTGATATTCTCCTCTGTGCAAATGCCGTGCATGGGGCAATCCCACGCTTCAGCGGGTAGGGTGGGCACAATCTGTACGGCATAGGCAAGCCCCAGCAAAAGCGGCGGGGGCGAGGGCATAGCGCTGATATAGCGGTCATAATAGCCGCCGCCATAGCCCAGCCTGTTTCCTTTTTTATCAAATGCCAGCCCCGGCACAATAATCAGGTCGGGTAGCAAGGCAGCAGAATAGAGCGGGGCAGCAGGCAGTTCTGCCTTTGGCTCAAGCAGGTTAAAGCGTGCTGGGCGCAAGTCTGCCCTGCTGGTGCAGGCAACAAATTCCATAATGCCAGCGCGTTGGGTGCAGCGTGGCAAAAAAACAGCCAATTTTTCTTGCCATGCGCGTTCAAGCAGCAAATCTGTGCTGGCTTCGTGTTGTGTGCTCACATACAGCCCCACGCGCCTTGCCCTTGCCCATACTTCTGTTTTTAATAGCTTTTGCTGCATGGCAAGGCTTGCGGCGGCGGCTTGCGCTGGGGGCAGGGCAGCGCGCCGCTGGGCGGCTTCTTTGCGCAGGCCTATTTTAGCCTGTTCTTTTTCCATTCCTGAGCTCTCCATACTCTTTATACTTTTCTTATATAGTAGTAAGAGCCTGTGCCCTTGCCAAGCAATTTGTGCAGCCCGCGGTATTTTTTCTTTGCACTTTGGTAAAGACTCGCCTATGCTGTACCCTATAGCTGAAATAAACTCTTTGAAACAGAACGGAAGGGCTATGTCTACGCATGAAGCATTATGGATTGTTGTTGGGGATATTCACGACGATTGCCGTCGCCTGCTTGCCATACCAGAATTGGCCGCAGCAGAGGGTATCATCATCAGTGGCGATTTGACCTTCAACGGTGGGGTACAAGCAGCTGAAAAGGTTTTACAATTCTGCCAAGCACAGGCCAAGACCGTCTTTGCCCAAATAGGCAATATGGATAAGCCAGAAGTGAATGACTGGCTTGAAGGGCTGGGCTGCAATATTCACCGTAAGGTACGCGCCTTGAACCCCGATATTGCTCTTTTTGGCATTGGCGGATCAACGCAGACCCCCTTTGCAACCCCCAGCGAATTTTCAGAAAATGATTATAGCGAATGGCTTTCTGCCCTGTGGGAAGAAGCCTCTTGCTTTCAAAGCAGCGTGCTTATTTCTCATAACCCGCCCAAAAATACGCAATGTGATTTTATTCCTGGCCCCGATATTCATGTTGGAGCGCAATCTGTGCGCGATTTTATTGAATTTGTGCAGCCTTCCGTATGCATTTGCGGGCATATTCATGAAGGAAGGGCGCAAGAAATGCTGGGCAAAACACAAGTGATTAACCCCGGCACGCTTGCCGATGGCGGCTATGTTTTGCTGCACATAGCAGGGCAGAGTGTGCAGGCCGAATTAAAAACTTTGTCATAAGGCTGCACGTCTTTTAGGACAGCAGCAAGTAGATAGTGTAGTCACGAGATTGACGCCCAAATAAAAATACATCTGATATGCACTGCCGCCAAAAACGAGGCGGAATTTTTAGCATATCGCGTTGCAATCCCACGCCATTGCTTTAACATAAGAAAG
>JAQVCS010000016.1 GCA_028689675.1 Desulfovibrionaceae bacterium
AGCAGACACCGTCCATCGAAGAGGTGGTAAACCGCTATCGTCCAGAACTAGAGCACATCCAGGAACAGAGTTACAGACGGGAGCTTCAACTCAGAAAATTGAAACGATGTCTATGAATCACACAGCTCATACAGGGAAGGGATACGAAAGACATTGACCTTATTGCCCTGCGCCGCAATACTGGCTATGCCATTCAAGGCGGCGTGCTCTTTCCGCACATGACCGTAGAAAATAATATTGCCTATGTGCCCAACCTCTTGAATGGCCGCGACAAAGCAAGAACCAAGGCCGCTGTATCCAAATGGATGCATATTGTCGGGCTGGAGGAAGCCTTGCGCGGGCGCTACCCCGATCAGCTTTCGGGCGGGCAGCAGCAGCGTGTAGGCATTGCCCGCGCCTTGGCTGCATCCCCAGATATTCTGCTTATGGATGAGCCCTTTGGCGCGGTGGACGAAATTACACGCAATGGCTTGCAGGATGAAATAGGGCGTATTCACCGAGAAACAGGTATTACTATCCTTTTTGTCACGCATGATATCAATGAAGCCCTCAAACTGGGGACAAAGGTACTGGTAATGGACAAGGGGCAAGCACAGCAATATGCCGCCCCCGAAGCAATACGGCATAAGCCCGCCAATGACTTTGTGCGCGCCTTGACAATGCGGCAGCTTTACTAGGCGGCAGCTTTACTAGTCGTGTTCACCTTCAAAGCTCATGTAACAGGGAAGGACATTCCCCAGTGATCTTTGAGTGGCAAGGATTTTTTATGAATCCTTGCGCGCATGTTCAAAGGTAAAATGTTCTAAGAACCAAGGGGTATTAAGAACCAAGGGGTATCAAGAGTATACAAAAAAGAGCGATTGGCACACAAGTCAATCGCTCTTTTTGTATACAGGAAACGGCATGACCGTGGCCACGCCGTTTCTTAAAAGTACATAGCTTGTAAGTAATTTCGCTATGCGCTGTTACAAAGCCATCTGAGGTCTTCTTTTTATTGTCGCAAGCCTGCCCTATTTGCCAGCTTTTGGCAGCCCTTGGCCTGCGTGCAGGGGCAGAGTAGAGCTAGATGCCCATGTGGCTAAAGCCATTATCGACATAAATAACTTCACCTGTTACCGCATTGGACAAATCGGAAGCTAAGAAGGTGGCAAGGCCGCCCACGTCTTGGGTGGTGACATTGCGGCGCAGGGGGGCGCTTTCTTCAATATGGGTGAAGATGTTTTTCAGCCCGCCCACGGCAGAGGCGGCAAGGGTTTTGATAGGCCCAGAGCTGATAGCATTCACGCGCACCCCTTTTTCGCCCAAATCATAAGCAAGGTAGCGGGTGGAACATTCCAGTGCAGCCTTGGCAACACCCATAACATTATACCCGGGGATAATCTGCGTTGAACCATGATAGGTCATGGTCATAACAGAGGAACCGGGGGCAAGCAGGGGTTCAAAGGCGCGGCAAATGCCCGTCAGGGAATAGGCAGAAATATTCAGCGCAAGGGCAAAGCCTTCACGCGAGGTATCCAGAAAACGCCCGTTCAAGTCTTCACGGTTGGCAAAGGCAACAGAGTGCACCAAAATATCAACACCGCCCCATTGTTCTTTTACCAGCGCGGCAGCATCAAGAATTTGCTGGTCATCACACACATCACACTGAAAGGTGAATTCCCCGCCCAGCTCTTCACTTAAAGGTTCAACACGTTTTTTAATGGCATCGCCCACATAGTTAAAGGCAAGCCGTGCGCCCTGAGCCTTAAAGGCAGAAGCAATGCCATAGGCTATGCTTTTGTTATTGGCAAGCCCAAGAATAAGGGCTCGTTTTCCTTGTAGAAGCATAATGTTGGGTACTCCGTAGCTTAAAGGGCAAATTCTTTGCCAGTAAGAATGGTGTAGGCATCGCGGTAGCGCTTTGCGGTGGCCTCAATAATATCTTGCGGCAGGGCAGGCGGTGGGGGCTGCATATTCCAAGGCTGGCTCTTCAGCCAATCACGCAAGAATTGCTTGTCAAAGCTGGGCTGGCTTTTACCGGGCTGGTATAAATCGGCAGGCCAAAAGCGCGAGCTGTCTGGTGTGAGCACTTCGTCAATAAGGCGCAGCTCTCCATTGACAAAACCAAATTCAAACTTGGTGTCTGCCACAATAATGCCACGGCTGGCGGCATAGGCACGCGCTGCTTCATAAATAGCCAAGGTGGCTTTTTCCACCTGTGCAGCCACGTCGCTGCCCAGCATTTCGGCAGCTTGGGCGCGGGTGATATTCATATCATGCTGCCCCAGCTCGGCCTTGGTGGAAGGGGTGAAAATGGCAGGCTCCAATTTGTCCGATTCGCGCAAATGAGCGGGCAGGCTGTGCCCACCCAATGAGCCATTGGCCAGATAATCTTTCCAGCCAGAGCCAGTAATATACCCGCGCACAATACATTCCACAGGCAGGGGCTTAGCCTTGTGCACCAGCACAGCGCGCCCTTCCAGCTCATCCTTCCATGGGGCAAGAGCAGCGGGGAAGTTGTTTACATCGCTCTCAATAAGGTGGTTGGGGATGATATGCTTGAATTTATCCATCCAAAAAAGGGTGATTTGGTTTAAAATCACACCCTTGTAGGGAATGGCTTCATTCATAATCACGTCAAATGCAGACATGCGGTCTGTGGTGACAATGAGCAGGGTTTTTTCGTCAATATCATAGATATCGCGCACTTTGCCGCGTGAAAGCAGCGGAAAAGCGCTGATTTCTGTACGAGTGACAACTCTCATTATAACTCCTTATGCGTTTTTGCTGCGGCATTCTACAGAGCGGGCGTGAGCTTCTAGCCCTTCCAGTCGTGCCAAACGGGCTATAGCCGCCGCGTTATTGTTCATAAATGCGGGAGAAGCAGCAACGATGCTGGTTTTTTTGCAGAAAGTCTGCACAGAAAGGGCAGAAGAAAAACGTGCCGTGCCCAGAGTGGGCAGCACATGGTTGGGGCCAGCAAAATAGTCGCCCACAGGCTCTGGGCTGTTGTGCCCCATAAAAATAGCCCCTGCATGGCGTATTTTGGGCAGCACAGCCCAAGGGTTATCTAAGCAAATTTCCAAATGTTCGGGGGCAACAAGGTTGGCAATGGTAATGCCCATTTCCATATCGGGCACCACTATTACAGCGCTCCAGTCTTCCAGCGCCCTGCCTGCTATTTCAGCGCGGGGCAGCAGGGCGCATTGGCGCTCCAGCTCTTCACGAATACGCTCGGCAAGGGTGGGGCTGTCTGTAATACAAATGGCAGAAGCCAGCATGTCATGCTCGGCCTGTGAAAGCAGGTCGGCAGCAATCCACACTGGGTTGGCATGCTTGTCTGCAAGGGTAAGCACTTCACTTGGGCCAGCAATCATATCTATGCCCACTTTGCCCTGCACCAAGCGCTTGGCCGTGGTAACAAAAATATTGCCAGGCCCAGCAACCACATCCACAGGGGCTATGCTTTCTGTGCCATAGGCAAGGGCGGCAATAGCCCATGCGCTGCCCACTTTGTACACTTCATGAATATCAAGCAGGTGCGCGGCAGCAAGAATGTAGGGGCTAATGCTGCCATCGGCACGCGGCGGGGTAGTCACGGCAATTTGCGGCACACCAGCAACCTGTGCTGGTATGGCGTTCATAAGCATGCTGGAAATAAGCGGGGTTTCGCCGCCTTTGCCGCCGGGCACATACAGGCCTACCCTGTCCACAGGGTTGACCTGTTGCCCCAAGATGCTGCCGTCTTCACGGGTGATAAACCACGATTTTTCGCGCTGCGCCATATGAAAGGTGCGTATATTATCAGCGGCTTGTGCTATAATTTCTCTGTCTTCGCTAGAAACTGAGGCCGCCGCCATGGTAATTTCAGGTTCGCTGACGCGCAAAGAGCCTTCAAGGCTGGGACAGTCAAAGCGGCGGGTTAAATCAAACAGTGCAGCATCGCCGCTGCCGCGCACGGTGGCTATAATAGCCCGCACTTTTTCTTCAACAGAATCGCCAGGGTTGGCGCGCCCTTCAAGCCATGTGGCCACGGGTGCCCAATCTTGAGCATTTTTAATAGATAACAATCGGCATGTAGACATAAGCTTACCTCATAAACTGTGTGGGCGTATCCTACAAAAGCCATGGGCAAATGTCGAGCCCAAGGCAGGCGGACTGACTGATTTTATTATCAAGAAAGCGCAATAGCAGTAAAAAAAACCTGTACAACCTTGACAGCAGCCCCCTTGGGACTTAACCATAGAAGGTTGGTAATGGGCTGCGCGCCTGCTTGCCGACATGATTATTTTTTGGAGGACAGACTGGATGGTAGCTGACAATTTTTCTCAAGCCCCTGTGCAAGAAGCCGCAGAGGCTGAAGTAATGGAAGCGGAAGAACAGACAGCAGAGGCAGGCAAGGCCTGTTCTTTGGAAGAACTGGCAATTTTGTGTAAGGAAAAGGTCTGCCCCTCCTGCACCGTAAAAAAAGATGCCGACGATGCCCGCCTGCGAGCTATGGCAGAAATGGAAAATTTTAAAAAGCGTCTGGGGCGTGAGCATGAAGAGCAAATTCGTTTTGCTTCTGAAAAAATTCTTGCTGATATTTTGCCCGCGCTTGATAATCTTGACTTGGCATTACAATATGGCAGCAAGGCCGAGGTGTGCAAAGATATGCTGACTGGCGTGGCCATGACGCACAAAATTTTGCTGGACGCCTTACAAAAGCATGGCCTTGAACCCGTGGGGCAGGAAGGGGAAGCCTTTAACCCTGAATGGCATGAAGCCCTAGGCATGGAATGCCGCGAAGGTTTTGCAAACGAAAGCGTAAGCCGTGTGATGCAAAGGGGCTATAAATTAAAAGACCGTTTGCTGCGCCCTGCCAAGGTGATGATACACAAGGGCTAAGGCGTAAAAGTTTTGCCGTGAATGCTCTTGCCAAGAATGCCTGTGTATTTTTGCCCAAAATCTTTTGGGCAAAATAAGGCTAAGCGAATAGTTTTTGGCTTGGGCACTGTTGCTAACCTACTGGGCAAGCATGTTTGCTCTGAATACTGGTGACAAATACGGCAAAGCCATACAGGCTTTTGCTTTATCAAAGCTGAAAAAATAATGAGCCCTCCGTGTAGACAGGGGGCTCATTATTTTTTTAGCTGCGCGTATTAAAAAGGCTCTCGTGCCTGCCTTAATGCCCAATTACATGACATTGCCAGAATTTAAGGCATTGATTTGCTTATCAATGGCTTTTTTAAGCTGCTGCGGCAAACCCATAATATCAACATTCAAAAAGCCGCGTACAATGGTGGAAGTGGCCTCGTCTTCATCTAAGCCGCGCGCCATGAGGTATTCTATTTCTTCCTGAGCAATTTTGCCCACGGCCGCTTCGTGCGAAAGCTCTACGCCTGCCAAGTGCGTTTCCAGCTCGGGGATGGCGTGAATGTGCCCGCCGCCCAAAATAAGCCCCTTGCACTCTAAATGCCCCTTGGCAGGAAGTGCAGAGGCGGTAATACAGCCGCGGTTAATAATAGTGCCGCCTGTGGTGAGCGTGCGGGAAATAATTTCGCCGCGGGTATCGGGGGCATTCAGCTCTAAGCGGTTGCCGCTGTCCACATGCGAGCCTGTGGGCGTAACAATAATAGAATTGAAACGCGCCACAGCCCCGCGGCCATTCAAGCGCAGGGTGGGGTACATTTGCAAATTATCCACGCGGTTGAGCAAAATATAGTTATTGCAGAACACGCCGCCTTCTTCTATTACGCCACAGGAACGGGGGCGCACAGCCGTGCTTTCGTTCCAGTTATGAATCATGGTAAAGGTGAGCTTGCCGCCCTTTTCCACATAATATTCTGTAATGCCAAGGTGGGCAGTTTCTTTGGCATTGTGCGCCGAGCTACAGCCACCCAAAATGTGCATTTCTGCGCCTTCTTCCACCACCACAATATTGTGTATGCTTTGCCCAGCGCCCTGTCCTTTAATAAACATACAGGATTGCACAGGTTTTTGCACTTTTACCCCTTTTCGGGCGCGGATGAAATAGCCGCCATTCAAATGCTGCTGCGCCATCTTGGTGAATTCGTCCTTATCGGGCGAGAGCAGCTTCCAGTAATAGTTGGGCAGGCCGTCAAATTGCTGCAAGGCCTGCTGTATACCCATAATTTCCAGCCCTTCCTGTTGGGAATGGCAATGCACTCCTGCATGGTTAAGCTGCATAAAAGCGCCGCCCACATTGGTGTCATTCACATCAATGCCAGCATATACAAGGCGCTGCTGGTCTTCTGAGGGCAGGCGGCTCAGGTCTTCGATAGGGTCTGCCTGTTCGCCGCCAGTGAAAGAATATTTGGAAAGATTCACAGATGTGCTCATACCAGCGGCGCCTCCGTAAGTTGTGCAAATTTGCCGCCAGTGAGGCAGCGCAGGCATTCCTGATAGCCGTGCCGTGCAATATGGTCAAGAATGCGGCGGGGGTTGTCTTCGCAGCAGAGCTTGCCATTATACATCACTTGCCCGCGGTCTGCGCGCACATATTCCAAAATATGCCCTGTGTGGGTAATGATAAGCCCGCCTGTGCGGCGCGCCTGCTTATAGGTCAGGTCGCTGGGCACTTTGCTGCAACGGGGGCAGCCGCAATTGCCGGGCATACCGTCCAGCAAAAAGCGCACCGTGTTGCCCACCATGGTCATATTTTCAAGGTCAACGCCCGATTCTGGCTCGTCAAAGAGCACCATATCTGGCTGCTGCGCCATAAGCTGCAATAATTCAGAGCGCTTGATTTCCCCGCCTGAAAAACCAGCGTTTACATCGCGGTCTAAAAATTGGTCAAAATGTACACGCTTGGCAAGTGCGGGCACATCTACCCCGCCTTTGCGGTCGCACATTGTTACCAAATGCCCTGTGGGCAGGCCGTGAATGGTGGGGGGGCGCTGAAAAGACATGCCCAAGCCCAAGCGGGCGCGTTCATACATGGGGGCGTAGGTAATATCTTGCCCCTTAAAAATGATGCTGCCCTTTGTGACGGTGTAGCCACTAAAGCCCATCAGGGTCATGAGCAAGGTGGTTTTGCCAGAGCCATTAGGCCCAAACAAAATAAAGGTTTCACCGGGGGCAATGTGCAGGTCTATCCCCTTTAAAACGGGGGTATCTCCGACAGAGACGTGTAGATTTTTGATTGTCAGCATGAATAAGTATCTCCAGCGAGTGTGAGGCGGCTGTACGCAAGAATACAGATACGCCCGCGCATCTTTGCAAACTTGATTGCATCTGTAAAGAGCTAAAAGGAAAAAACTTGTTACTTGTTAGATGTTTTTGCCCGTGGGTATAGTCATGGTTTCTGCCCCGCAGGCATCGTCTTCCCGCCCCAAGGCTCTTAGGGCGCGGGCAAGCAAATGCCAGCCCTGTGCAGTTTCTTGAATGCTGATGCTCTTGCGTGCCAGCATTTCTGCCATGGCAGGGTCTTCCCCCGCGTCAAGGTAAAGCTGGGCAAGTATGCGCAGGGCAGCAGCATCATAGGGGTTTTTAATAAGGGCATCATGCAGAAAGGCGCGGGCTTTGCCATGTTTTTTTTGCGCTATAGCAAGGTTTGCCAAATGACGTAGCGCCACGCTGCCTTGCGGCTGTGCTTTTTCCAGCAGGGCAGCGCGGCTGTAATATTGCTGTGCCGCTGTGCGCTTGCCAGCAGCTTCGGCTAGTTGCCCAAGGCGCAGGCAGGCATAGAGGTGCTCTGGAGAATATTTTAAGCAAAGCTTAAAGTTTTTTGCGGCAGCGCGCGAATCGTTACGACTTTGATACAGCGTGCCAAGGTTGTAATAAATGGCGGCATCTTCAGGCTTGCGCTTGACGGCTTCCAAAAAATATTGTTTTGCCTGCTCATAACGCCCCAAGGCCGCCACGCTTACCCCAAGGGAATTCCACGCCATGGCATTGTTTTCATCTGCCAGCAAGGCCAGCTTATATTCTTCAATAGCGCCAAAAATATCCCCTTGGCTGTAGCGGCGGTCTGCACTGATATTCAAGGCCAGCGTGCCGCACATACCCACATGCGGCTTGGGCAGCAGCAGGGCATAGTCCAGCGCTTTAAAGGCGCAGGAAAGCATATCTTCACGCCCAAAGTGCAGCAAGGGGTAGGTGGCAATGCCCGCGGCGGCATCAAGCTGCCCTTGCTCAAGGCTTTGGCAAAACTGCGTATATAAAGCCTGTACATCTTCGCTGTTCTGGGTGGCTTCGGCATGCGGGTGGAAGAAAATGAGCGACTGCGCCCCATAGCGCCCCCCCCACGCTGGGGCAGCTTCGGCAGGGGTATTGTGCACCAAGTGCCGCCAAAGCTGGGCAGCTTCTGCCAGCAGCGCTTCATGCCTTTCTGTGGAAATGACCACATCCTGCTGCGGGGCAAGGCGCACAATGGCTAGGCTAAAGGCTGGGTGCAGTGTGCATTCTCGCGCAAGGCGGGCACAAAAGGCATTGCACGAAAGCAGGCCAGTAAGCGAGTCTTCTATGGGTTTTGTTTGGTTTTCTTCGGTAATAAGGCGCAGGCTGTCGCCCTTTTGTAAGGGGCGGGTGGGGTCACTGAGCAGGCTTGTTTCGGCAAGAGACCATGAATCTTTTATTTCTGCCAGCACCAGTTCGCCCATATATTCTGGTGTGCTGTCATGCTCGGGCGTGCGCCATGCGCTCAGGCGCATGCCTTTATATGCCCCTGCCTGCCGCCCCAAGCTTACCCGTAGGCGTTCTTGCGGCAGCACCCCGCGCACAATGCCGCCTTCCTGAAGCAGGCGGGCATAGTCAAAAATGCAATTTTTCAGCCTGCCTTCGCTCGCCCACAGGGCATCGGCAGCTGTGCTTGCCGCCAGCCTTGCCCTTGCCAACAACAGTCTAGCCTGCTCAAACATGGGCAAATTCAATTCCATGCCCGCCATGTCTTGTGGGTACAGGCCATGCCCTGCGGTAATGCGGGGATAAATGGGCAGGCGTGTATACACATCCTGCCCATGCACTGCTTCCATGCGCTGAATGGCCGCCGCCGCAACCTGACGGCAGGCACTGCGCCCCGAAGAAGGCAATAACAAGCTAAATTCATAGGCGCCAGAGCGGGAAATGGTGACCGAGGCGGGCATATCCTGCACAAGAGCCTGTGCCATATCGTGCAGCATTTTTTCAGCAAAAGCATAGCCATGGCGGGCAATAACATCGCGCATTCCGCCCCAGCGCAGTGTGACCAGCCCCATACACAAGCGGTGCAGACCTTGAGGGGATTTTTTGCCCTCGCTGCTGTGCCCCTGCGTGCTTTCTGCCACTTCTGTGCCTTGTTCCTGCCCCATGCGGCAGCGCACAAGGTCGGCTTCCTGTTCCATTTTTTGCAGCAAATAGCGGTCGCGCAGCAGGCCTGTAACTGGGTCAAGCTTGCTTTGGCGGGAGCTGGCAATGGCATGCAGGCACACAGAGGCTAGGGCTGGCAGGGCGGGCAACAGGGGCTTGGCCTGCCGTGCCCGCACATTGGCCATAACAAAAATGCCTAAAAAGTCTTCATTATTCCACAAGGGTAACAGCACTTTGCGCTCGCTTGCCAGCCATTCTGCTTCCTTGGGCTCATGATTGCGAGGAAAATAAAGAGCATGGGCACTGAATGGCAGAATGCTGTGCAAATACGCATGCAGGGCAGATTCTTCTTCAAGCAGTTCCTGACGGGTCAGTACGGGGGCGGAGGGCAAAGTTTGGTGTTCCATGCAAAGAGTATAGCGAGAAGAGTGTGTAAAGTCTAGATTTGCTCAAGACTTTGCTTGCAGCATGCTTGGGCTTGCCCTGCGCCCCTGCCTTCGGTATACTGCACAAACCAATGCATTTTGCCCTATTTTTCTGAACAAGGAATGCTCTATGCCCATTGTTACCTTCCCTCTTGGCCCTTTAGAAACAAATTGTTATCTCATTCATAATGAGAGCACTGCCCTTGCTGTGGATGTGGGCGGTGACCCTGCTGATGTGCTGGATTATTTAACGCAGCACAAGCTGTGCCTGAGCCATATTCTTATTACGCACCTGCATTTTGACCATTTGTATGGTGTGGCGGCTTTGCAGGAGGCCACGCACGCTGTGGTGCTTTGCCCCGCGGGGGATGACTGTCTGCGCGGCACCAGCCTTGCCGATGGCGGGCAATGGGGTTTGCCCACGGTGCCGCCTTTTGCTTCACAAAATTTTACCCTTGGCGAGCAGACAATTGGGGGCTTTGTTCTTTCTATTTTTGAAACCCCGGGGCACACCCCCGGCAGTGTTTCCTTGTATATGCCGCAGGAAAAAGCTGTATTTACGGGCGATGCGCTTTTTTATCATTCCATGGGGCGCACAGACTTCCCCGGAGGCGATCAGGCAACCTTGCTGCATTCCATTAGAACGCGCCTGTTTACCTTACCAGAAGAAACGCTTGCCTACCCGGGGCATGGCCCCGAAACCTCTATTGGCAATGAAAAGCGCAATAATCCCTATTGTGGGGATTTTGTCCATAACACAGAGCTCTAGGTAAAGGAGCAGGGCATGGCGCAAAAAAGCATCGTTGTGCTGGGGGGCAGCCCCCGCGCCCACGGCAATTCCGATTGTTTTGCAGAATGTTTTGCCCGCGGTGTGGCGGCGGGCGGGGGCAGTGTGCAGCTTGTGCATATGCGTGCTTTTCATGTGCAGCCCTGCACTGGCTGCCATGCCTGTGTGCAGCTGCCCAAGCATGCCTGTGTGCTGGGGGGGCAGGATGATGCCGAGCAGCTTTTTGCCCTTGTGCAGCAAGCGCCCCTTGTGCTGATTGTTTCGCCCATTTATTTTTATGCTTTGCCTGCTGGGCTGAAGGCCTTTGTTGACCGTGCTCAGCGCTTTTGGGCTGGGGGGGCGGCACAGGGTACAGGTTTGCCACTGTGGGCTGGCTTTATAGCAGGGCGCCCGCGTGGGGAAAAATTGTTTGCAGGCAGTGAACTGTGCTTGCGCTATTTTGCCGCAGCGCTGGGGCGGCAGCTTACAGAAACCTTGCCCTGCAAAGGCTACGATGCCCAGCACGATTTGCAGCAAGACACCCTGCAATGCGCTGCCATAGAGGCTTGGGGGCGCAAGGCCGCTGCTACAGCCCAAGCGGTGCTGGCTGGGTCATGCTCGGCCTAGAGGCGCTTGCTGCCCTGCTGGGCTTGCATGAGCGGCGCTGCCCTGTGTGCCTTGCGCCCTTTACGCCCCAGCCTTGTGCCACCACGGTGGCCGACTGCCTATTTTGTCCCCAATGCAGCCCCAGCTTTGCCCCCTTGCCACAGGCACATTGCTCGGCCTGTGCTCTGCCATTGCCTTTGGGCACGCCAGCAGGCACATTGTGCGGACGTTGTGCCCGCAGCCTGCCGCCTTGGGCTGGCCTGCGCAGCTATGGCCTGTATGAAGGGGCATTGCGCAGCCTGCTTTTGCGCTTTAAATTTGCTGGCGAGGTGCATCTGGCTCCTATACTGGCGGCTTTGCTGCTGGAATGCCTGACCTGCCTGCCCGCTGCCGATGCCCTTGTGCCCATACCGCAGCATCCAGCCCATTTGCGCCAGCGTGGGTATAATCAGGCGCATGAGCTTGCTCTTGCCCTTGCTGCACACACGGCCTTGCCCTGTGAAACGCGGGCTTTGCAGCGTGTGCAGCCTGTACCTTCGCAAACTACGCTAAGCGGGCAGCAGCGCCACAGTGCACCGCGGGCTTCTTTTGCCTGCCATAGCGCGGTGCAGGGCAAAAAACTTATGCTGGTGGACGATATTTGCACCACGGGCGGCACGCTGTTTCATGCAGCGCACTGTCTGCTCCACGCTGGGGCGCAGGCTGTTTATTGCCTTACCGTGGCGCGTACAGCGCAGCATTAACCATGCTGCCTGTGTTTTTCTTGCTGTTGTGGTGCTCTTGTGTTTTGTGCTGAACAGGCTATAGTTATTCAAACAATAATGAAAGCAAGGTCTTGGTTATTTATTTTTTGCTTTTGCCTCTTTGCAAAAGCCCACTTGCTTTTTTATGCTATTGCTATTATTCTATTAGAATCAAATCCCTATACTGGTTGTCAGCATGGGATTGCCCCCAGACTGGCAATGAACTATGGAGACATTATGAGAATTACGGTGTTGTTAAGTATACTTGTTTTATTGTTGGGAACCTTTGCTCTGAGCATTCAAGATGCAGACGCTGCGCGCATTGGCGGCGGGCGCTCTTTTGGTAGCCGCCCTACCATGAGCCAACCTGCGCCTTCAAGCTCGGTGAACCGCCCCAGTGCTACCCAAAAACAGCCCGGTGCAGCAGCAACCGCCGCCCCTAATCGTGGTTTGTTTGGTGGCATGGGTGGTATGCTGGGCGGCTTGCTTGCGGGCTCGCTGCTGGGCTCTATGCTCTTTGGTGGCGGCTTTTCTGGCGGCGGTTTTATGGATATTTTGCTGCTGGGTCTTGTTGCCTTTTTTGCCTTTAAGTTCTTTAGCCGCAGGCGTGCAGCCAGCAGCCCCAATGCGGCGGCCGCAGGGGCACACGGGGCAGGGGCGGCAGCGCCTCAGCAGCCCACAATGTTTAGCCAAGCCAGCGAAGCTGCCAGCGAGGGCTGGAGCAGACTGCAAAACCAGCCAGCTCAGCAGGTTGCCAGCGAAGCTGGTGTGCCCGTGCCCGCTGGCTTTGATGTGGACGATTTTTTGCGCGGCGCCAAGGTGGTGTATAACCGCCTGCAAGACTCTTGGGACAAGCGCAATTTGAGCGATATTGGGCAATTTGCCAGCCCTGCGGTAATGGAAGAATTGCGCCGCCAATTTGCCGAAGACCCCACCCCCTCCACAACGCAAATTCTTATGCTCAAGGCAAACTTGTTGGGTGTGGAAGAAGGCGCCGGGGAGCAGCGTGCTCAGGTACTTTTTGAAGCCTCTTTGCGCGAATCCAAAGCAGGCATGGCAGAAGAAGTGCGCGAAGTGTGGCATTTTGTGCGCCAAATGGAAGGAGACACCATGTGGCGCTTGGATGGCATTCAGCAGGTTAATTAAGCCTGAGCAGCACAAGAGCCTTGTGCCTTGTGCTTTTGCCCCCTGCCTTTTGGCGGGCTATGCTTTGCTTCCTTCTTTTTCTCTTTTATAGTATAACAATGCGGTCGTTCTGTCTTTCAGGGCGGCCGCTTTTTTGGCGCTCTTGTTGTGACACTGTTTTTGCGTGGTGCATATATGAAATTTTTTGGTTCGCAGCTTTCGGCATTAATGACGCCTGCCTCTTCAAAGATGAATCGCCTTTTTTTATGGCAATTTCTCGGTGTGCTGCTGCTTATGGTGGTGGTGTACAGTGTGCTTTTCCATTTTATTATGGCGCATGAAGACCGATATTATTCATGGATAACAGGCGTGTATTGGACTTTGACCGTAATGTCTACCCTCGGTTTTGGGGACATTACCTTTGTTTCTGATATGGGCAAAGCTTTTTCTATTCTTGTCTTAATTTCTGGTGTGCTTTTTTTGCTCTTGATGCTGCCTTTTACCTTTACGCAATATGTGTACGCCCCATGGCTGGAAGCGCAAAAGAAAAACCGCGTGCCAAGGGCTGTTGCGCCCACATTGCAAGACCACGTCATTATTATTGGTGTTACCCCCGCAGCCCTCAACCTAGCCGAAGAAATAGGCACCTATGGTTTCAGTACCGTGTGTTTGTGCAATGACCCGCAGCAGGCTTTGGATTTGGTCGATCGCGGCTTTCATGTGGTGGTGGGGGATTATGACACAGGCAAGACCTATGCTTCCTTGAATATCGAAAAGGCCGCGCTGGTTGTTTCTTTGGAAAATGAAATGCGCAATACCAACATTGCCTTTACCATTCGTGAACATGAAAAAGATATTGGTCTGAACAGCCATGTGCCCGTGCTGGCGCGCGCCGAGCATCAGGATGGTGTAGATATTTTGGAGCTGGCAGGCTGCACAGCTGTATTCCAATTTCATAAATTACTGGGTGAGGGGCTTTCTCGGCGCATTATTAACAAAGAAAACCGCTCCAGCATTATTGACCACTTTGGTGACCTTGTGGTGGCTGAAGCCCCAGTGATGCGCACGGGCTTGGTAGGCAAAACCCCTGTTAATTGTGGGGTGCGGCAGCATTCTGGCGTGAATATAGTAGGCTTGTGGGAGCGGGGAAAGTTCAAGCTGCCCCGCCCGAATGAGGAATTTACCGCCAATACTGTGCTGGTGCTGGCTGGTACCGAAGCACAAATGCAGCAATTTAATATTTTTGCTGAAAGTATGGATTTAGAGGAAGAAGAGCCAGCCCTAGTACAGGTCAGCGCGGAGCCCACCGTTGAGGCCGAGGCCAGCCCCAAAAAACCTGCCCCCAACCGCCTGACGGCTTTAGAAGAGCTCAAACCAGTAGATACGGGGCGTGTGCTTATTTTGGGCGGCGGGCGCGTGGGCAAAGCGGCAGCAGATTTTTTGCGCCAGCGCGGCGTATCGTGCTGCATTGTTGAGCGCGAAGGGAGCATTCGCCATACCGATTTGGATTATGTGCAGGGGGATGCTTCAGACAGGACAGTTCTTGAGCAGGCAGGGCTTAACAATTCGCCAGCCGTGGTTATTACTACGCATGACGACGACATAAATATTTACCTTACTATTTATTGCCGCCGTTTGCGCCCCGCTATGCAAATTATCAGCCGTGCCAATTTGGAACGTAATGTGGGTATTTTGCACGCGGCTGGTGCGGATTTGGTGCTTTCGCTTTCTTCAGTTGTCACAAGCAATGTTATTAACATGCTTTCGCCTGGGCGTGTTTTTATGCTAAACGAGGGGCTTTCTATCTTTCGTACTGTGGCAGGAAAGACTTTGGCTGGGCATAATCTTATGAGTAGTGGCATACGGGTACGCACCAATTGCAGTGTGGTTGCTGTGCATACTCTTGATGGCACTATGCTTATTAACCCACACCCCGAATATGTTTTTGCCCACGATGATGATGTGTACATTATTGGCGACCGTGCGGCTGAACAAAAATTTTATGAACTTTACGGTTGTTCCGATTAACCGTGCAAGGAATGTATGTCTAAAGCTATTAAAAATATTATTGAAGAAAGGGATATGTTTGCCCGTATGCTGGGTATGGTTATTGAAGAAGCCAACGGCGGCTATGCCCGCGTGAGCATGGAGCTTACTAAAAACCATTGCAATGGCGTGGGCATGGCGCATGGCGGGGCTATTTTTTCTTTAGCCGATGTTGCCTTTGGTGCAGCAGCCAATAGCGGCTATGAACATGCCGTGGTCACCTTGAGCAGCAATATCATTTTTTTGCAGCCGGGCAGGGTGAGCCCGCTGGTGGCGGAAGCCCGCGTGATACGCCGTGGCGCACATATTGGCAATTATGAAGTGGTGGTGCGCGATGGGGCAGGCACAGAAGTGGCGCGCAGCCAGACCTCTGGTTTTGTAACAGATATTCCGCTGAATACAGACTGTGATTTTGCGAAAAAGCCATAAATAAACGCTGAAGAAACAATGCCCAAAACAAAACTAGCCCCAAGTATGCACTACTTAGGGCTGGCTTTGTTTTGGGCGCAATTTTGCCTTGAAATTGCTCTGCTATCTGCGGGAGAGATACCCACTAAAGGTATAAGCGCAAGTTATTTGCGCTGTTCAAGGCCAAAGTGGGCGTGTTTTTCAGCTTTTAAATTATATAATGTTAACGGTACGCTGCTCTAGACATATGCTCAGGGCAGGGCTGGCAATGGCTTTATATGTATACCCAAATGTGCATCCACAACAAGCATAAGCGCTATGCTGGTGGCTTGTTCGCTGGGCACCCATGGGCGGTGATAGCTCAGGGTGAGCTTTGCCCTGCCTTCTTGTTGTGCTTGCAGGCTAAAGGCCGCTATTCCCCCCACGCCAACCATGCCCGCAGCATGCGGCAGGGGGCTGAATTGCTCTTGAGCACAGCGTACAATGCCTTGCGGCTCCACGCTCAGCACATGCCATAGAAAGCCCGTGGTGGGGTTGCCTTCAAGGTACAGGCTGGCTGTGCTGCCTTGCGTTGCTGTGTATATCTCCAGAACAGAGCCTGTTTGTGTTTGTACCTGCATAGCTGTGGCTCGCCCCTGCGAAAGAGCCTTGATGTGCTCTTGCGCTGGCGTGTTTGGCTGTGCCTGTGCGCAGGCATAAAGCAGCAGGCAGCACAGCAGCACAAGGGGCAGGGCGGTATACTTATACATCAAAGAGCATTTCCAAATCTTCGCGCGTGAGGGACTTCCATGTATCCTGCCCCGGAATGATAGCCTCGGCTACGCCGCGCTTGGCCTCTTGCAATTTAAGAATTTTTTCTTCCACGGTATTTTCACAAATAAGCTTGTAGGAAAAGACCTGCCTTGTTTGCCCAATACGGTGTGTGCGGTCGGTTGCCTGACTTTCCACTGCGGGGTTCCACCATGGGTCATAGTGAATAACATAGTCGGCCGAGGTCAGGTTCAAGCCAGTGCCCCCTGCCTTAAGCGAAATAAGGAAGATGGGAATTTCGGGCGTGTTATTAAAGCGGTCAACCTGTTCAAAGCGGTCTTTGCTTGCCCCATCAAGGTAGCAGAAAGGCACATTGCTGGCCGCTAACCACTGGCGTATAATGTGCAGCATTTGCACAAATTGTGAGAACACCAGTACCTTGTGCCCGCCTTCCACAATTTCCATAACCATATCTTTAAAGGCTTCAAACTTGCCCGAAGGCAGGTTGTTGGAAAAGCCGGGCATATCCAGCTTCAGCAAGCGGGGGTGGCAGCAAATTTGGCGCAGCTTGAGCAAGGCGTCCAAAATGGACATCTGGCTTTTGGCAAGGCCTTTTTGGTCAACATCGGCAAGCACTTGCTCGCGCAGCTTGTGCGCCAAGGCTGCGTAGAGCTGCTGCTGTTCTTCTTCCAAAGCGCAGCAGGTGACACTTTCCACCTTGGGCGGCAAATCTTTGGCCACTTCTGCCTTGGTGCGGCGCAAAATAAAGGGGCGCACGCGCGTGCGCAAATATTCCAGCGTTTCGGGGTCACCGTCTTTAATGGGCTTGATGATGCCGCGCTGGAAAGAATGCTGCGAACCCAGAAAGCCCGGCATAAGAAATTCAAACAATGACCATAATTCAAACAAATTGTTTTCAATAGGTGTGCCCGAAAGGCACAGGCGCATGCGGGCATTGATGCGGCGCACAGCGCGGGCTGTAATGGTGTTGGGGTTTTTGATATTTTGGGCTTCGTCCAGAATAACGGTGTTAAAGGTGTATTTTTCCAGCTCCTCAAGGTCACGGCGCAAGAGGGCATAGGTGGTGATGATAAGGTCAGAATTAGCAATATGCTGGAACATATTTTCGCGGCGCGTGCCATAAATGGTCAGGCGGCGCATGCTGGGCACAAACTTTTGTGCTTCACGTTCCCAGTTGGGCAGCACTGAGGTGGGCACAACAATAAGGTTGGGGCCAGTGTAGTTATGCTCTATCATATGCTGAATAAAGGCAAGGGTTTGCACTGTTTTGCCCAAGCCCATTTCGTCTGCCAAAATACCGCCAAAGCCGTATTCGGAAAGGAAATTGAGGTACGAAAGCCCTTGTAGCTGATAGCCGCGCAGTTCTGCATGCAGGGCACGGGGCTGGCTGATGGGGCGCACTTCTTTGAAATTGCGTATCTTTTCACGCAGCAAATTCCAGAAAGAATCTGTCTGCGCTCCGGGCAAATCTTCTAGCAGGCTGTCCAGCACGGGCGCTTCAAACTGGCGGAATTTTGCCTGCGGGGGCTTGCTGGGGTCAAGGCCAAGGGCGGTAAGCTTGTGCGCCAGCTTTTCCAGCCACGCTTCGGGCAGGCTGGTGTATGAGCCGTCTTTGAGCTGCACATAGCGCTTGCCCTTTGCCCACGCCTTCCAGATTTTTTCCAAAGGTACAGATTGGCCGTCATAATCAACAGTAATATCAAGCGAGAACCATTTTTCTTTCTCATTACTTTCAACATTGGCATTGATAACAGACTGTGCTGTGCGCACTTTATAGCGAGAAAGCGCCTTTTCCCCAAACACGCGGTAGGTATCCACCAGCTTGGGGTAAGAATCAAGCAAAAAGGCAATGGCTTCTTCTGGTTCCAAGAACCAAAGCTTGTTGGAGCGCGCCTGAAAGCCCATGGCCGAGAGCTCTGTCATCAAGCCTGCTTCTTCTTCCTGATGGCGGCGCACCAAATAGGTTGCCCCCTGATAGGTGTAGCTGCCTGTCTGGAAATCGGGGTTGGGGCCGCCTAGTTGAAATTCACCATGCATGGTTTCATAAATATTTTCTACCTCAAGGGTCAGCAGGCTGCCTTCTTCATCCAAAAAGAGCTTGGGATTGTACGAGGCAGGCTGGAACACAGGCTCCATAAGGCGCAAAAATTCCTGCGGCTCATACAGCTCGGTTGAGGGCAGGCGCGTCCACACACGGTCGAGAAATTCAGAAATTTCTGCCTGTGGCACAATGGGTGGGTTGCCCACAAGATCATGCACTAGGGAAGGGTGCAGGGCTGTTTGCACTGGGTAAAAATTGTGGTGATGGCACACCCACAGGGGCATTTGCCCATGAAAGGTCACGGGGGTGTCGGCACGGTCAAGCTTGCCAATGGGCACGGGCGGGCGGCCTTCGCGCTTGAGCAGCACATCAAAGCTAAAGCCTTCATCCCCAAGGTTGGGGCGCAGCTTCAGGGCAAAGGGCGTGCTTTCAATGTGGCAAATGTTGTCACTTTCTTGCCACAGCAAATAATATTCGCGGCGTATAGCCCAGAAAAACCATGAAATAAGCCCAGCAGGAATTTCTACCCTGTGACCATAATAATCTTGATACTGCCCAATTTGCCGCGCCACTTCGGGCAATTGCGGTGAAACCTCGCTCCACTCGGGGTTGCGCAGAATTTGTTCCAGCGTTACCTCTGTGTGCACGGTGGAAAGCCCCGATTTGTTTTGCCTGCCGCGGTAAAATTCTACAGAAAGCCGCCCCGGCTCGGGGAAAAAGCGAAAAATCATATAATGCTTGCCCGCTTCTGGCTCCATATCGGTAGAAAAGAACGAGCGGAAGCTTTGCTTCCAGTCGCGCACAGGGCTGGGCTGCGGTTCTTCGGGCGCAGAAACATCGTCATTGCGAAATTCGTCTTGAATGCGCAAAGCAAGGGCGGCCACATGCGAGCACACGCCCGAAAAGGCGTCTGTGCAATTGCATTGCTGTTTGGTTGTTCGATCAAGAAGATTAAACAACAAAACAGGGTTATACACCTGAAAATCATCACCCTGAATAACGCCCTGCATGTGCCACTGGTCACCATTTTGGCTGATATTTATTTTTTGCACACCGCCTTCAGAAAGGATATAGTGCCCCATGTCGCGGATATATTCGGGGATAACCTCGTTGAGGAAGCTTTGATTCAATTCTCGAACCACATTTTTTTCGGCGCGCGTCATGCGGAAAACTCCTTAAATGCTGGGCAAGGATGCTCTTGGGGGCATATCCTCGCGTAGTATCCCTTCAGATAACACAACATGCGTTATAAAATCAATAGAACGCGGCGAATTTATGGCTATTTATCTTGCACTGCCTCTGTAACCTTAACAACACATACCGATATCGTGAAAAATAAAGCAAAAAAATCAAGCTATTTCTCTGTTTTGTGCACAATATGCTGCCTGTTGGGCTTTTTTTTCATTCAGCCAGTGCAAGCAGCAAGCCAGCCTAAAAATGCCGAAAATAATGACGCCCCTGTCGATGGAGATCGCATTGTTTTTGGCAGCATAGGGGAAGCCTCTAATCTTATCCCCTACATAACAGCAGATTCTGCTTCGCATGAAATAGCTGATTTATTGTATATTTCTCCCCTGCGTTATAATAAGAACCTTGAAGTTGAACCCTATGCAGCAGAAAGTTTTAGTGTGGAAGACGAAGGGCGCTTGCTGCGCTTTACCTTGCGTAAAGGTATGTTGTGGGAAGATGGTGTGGAAATCACTGCTGAAGATGTGGAATATACATGGAAAATAGTGTGTGACCCAGCCACAGGCAGCCCCTATGCACAAGATTTTCAAGCAGTTAAAGAATTTACTGTTACGGGGCGCTATTCTTTTGAAGTGCGCTATGACAAGTTTTATACCCGTGCTATGAGTGCTTGGATGAGCCCCATTTTACCCAAGCATATTTTACAGGGGCAAAATATACGCTCCACACCTTTTTCGCGCAAACCCGTGGGTGCTGGGGCATACCGCTTGAAACAGTGGGAACCGGGCTCGCGCATCACGCTGGCGGCTTCCCCTACCTATTTCAAGGGCAAGCCACATATAGCAGAGCAGGTGTACCGCATCATTCCCGATGCCTCCACCTTGTTTATGGAAGGCAAGGCCGGCAAGGTGGATGTGCTGGGCTTGAGCCCGCAGCAATATCTGCGCCAGACCAGTGGGGAATTTTGGCAAAAAGAATTTACCAAATATAATTTTGTGGGCTCGCTCTATGTTTTTTTGGGCTTTAATTTAGAGCACCCTGTTTTTAAGGATGTGCGCGTGCGGCGGGCAATTTCTTTAGCCATTAATCGCGACGATTTGGTCAAAGGCGTATTGATGGGGCAGGGCACACCAGCCAATGGCCCCTTTAAGCCGGGCACATGGGCGCATGATGCCAGCCTGCCCCCTGTGCAGCAAAATATTCTTGCTGCCAAAGCCCTGCTGGCCGAGGCAGGCTTTAGCGACAGCGATGGTGACGGCGTGGTGGATAAGCAGGGGCGCGCCCTAGCCTTTACCATTTTAACTAATCAGGGGAATGAGCAGCGCATTTTAACTGCCACGGTAATTCAGGCACAGCTAAAGGCCGTGGGGGTAAAGGTGCAGGTGCGCACAGTGGAATGGGCAGCATTTATTCGCGAATTTGTAAATAAGGGGCGCTTTGATGCCATTATTCTGGGCTGGACTTTACCCGCCGAGCCAGACCCCTATGCCGTGTGGCATTCTTCGCAAAGCTATGCTGGCGGGCTGAATATGACCCATTACCGCAATGCCGAAGTGGATGACCTGCTGGAGGCCGCCCGCACTCAGCCCGACCAGCACAAGCGTATTGCCCTGTACAAGCGTTTTCAGCAAATTTTATATGAAGAGCAGCCCTATTGCTTTTTGTATGTGCCCTATTCGCTTTTTGCCGTGCAGTCGCGTTTTCATGGCATACAGCCAGCGCTGGCGGGAATTTTGTATAATATGGAAGAATGGTGGGTGCCGCGGGCGCAGCAAAAATACACTCTTGCCCCCTAAGGCTGGCGTAAGAGCTTTTCATTTACGGATATTCTCTGTATTGTTAAACCAGTATTTACCTGTAAGCCACTTATGACCAAAGGTGCTCTGCTTTTACTCAAGAGCATAAAAACGGTATTTCTATGATACGTATTCAAGAAATTTTAGATAAAGTTGCCAGCCGCGATGCCAATGCCAATGTGGAGCTTATTCAAAAAGCCTATGTTTTTGCAGCCAGCGCCCATGCTGGGCAAACGCGCCTTTCTGGCGAGCCCTACCTTTCGCACCCCCTAGCGGTGGCAAATACCCTTGCCGCCATGGGCTTTGACGAGCCCACGGTGGCGGCTGGCCTGCTGCATGACACAGTAGAAGACACCAAAGCCACCATTGACGAACTGGCAGAAAATTTTGGGGATGAAGTGGCCGACATTGTGGACGGCGTGACCAAAATCAGCCTTATCCCCTTTGACAATAAAGAAGAAGCGCAGGCCGAAAATATACGCAAAATGATTCTTGCCATGAGCCATGACATGCGTGTGCTTATGGTCAAGCTAGCCGACCGCCTGCACAATATGAGCACGCTTGATTTTCAAAAAGAATACAAGCAAAAGCGCATTGCTCAGGAAACAATGGATATTTATGCGCCCTTGGCCAACCGCCTTGGCCTGTACCGCATGAAGCAGCAATTGGAAGATTTGAGCTTTAAATACCTGCGCCCAGATATTTATAACCATATCACGGCATGGCTTGATGCCCATCAGGTAGTGGAAAAGCAAATTATTGATACCGTGGTGGAGCAGCTTGACCTGCTGCTGGAAGAAAACGGCCTGAAAGGCTCGGTAAAGGGGCGCATCAAGCATAAATACAGCATCCACAAAAAGATGACTTCGCAATCACTGACCATGGATGAAATGCACGATATTATGGCATTTCGCGTGATTGTGGACGATTTGAAAGATTGCTATGCCGTGCTGGGGCTGGTGCATTCGGTGTGGAAGCCAGTGCATGGGCGCTTTAAAGACTATATTTCTCAGCCCAAGGCCAATGGCTACCAAAGCCTGCACACCACAGTCATTGGCCCCGATGCAGAGCGTATTGAAATTCAAATACGCACCTCGGCCATGCACAAGCAAGCAGAGCATGGCGTGGCAGCGCATTGGCTGTATAAAGAAAAAGGCCGCGTAAACCCCAAAGATTTGGAGCAATTTACATGGCTGCGTGAAATTTTTGAACGCCAGCGCGATGAAAGTGATTCGAAAGAATTTATGCACGCCCTTAAATTGGATTTATTTAAGGAAGAAGTGTATGTCTACACCCCTGCGGGCGATGTGAAGGAATTGCCAGAAGGCGCAACCCCCTTGGATTTTGCTTTTCACATCCACAGCAAGGTGGGGCATCATTGTGCTGGCGCCAAGGTGAATGGCCGCCTTGTGCCGCTGGGCACGCCGCTGCAAAATGGGGATACTATAGAAATTATTACCGACCCCAACCGCAGCCCCAACCGTGACTGGCTGAAACTGGTAAAAACAGCCAAAGCACGCAGCCGTATTCAGCATTATTTGCGCACAGAAGAGCGTGCCCATGCCCTTGCGCTGGGGCGCGACATGTTGGAAAAAGAGGGGCGTAAGCTCAGCCTGAATGTGGGTAAAGCCATGAAAAAAGGCGAGCTGGCTATTGTTGCGCAAGACATGAATTATGAAACCATTGAAGATATGATGGTAGCAGTGGGCTATGCTACCATTACGCCGCGCAAGGTTTTAAACAGGCTTTATGCCGTGCTGAACCCCGAAATAGCCGTGGAAGAAGCCGCACCAGCCCCACAAGGCAAGGAAGCAAGCAAGGCCTCCACCCCTGTGCGGGCAGATGGCGTGGGCGTTTCAGGCGTGGATGGCGTGCTGATGCGCTTTGCCAAATGCTGCAACCCCGTGTATGGCGACCCCATTGTGGGCTATATCAGCCGCGGGCTGGGGGTCAGCGTGCACCGTGCAGACTGCCCCAATGTGGCCAACATGGAGCCAGAGCGCCTTATTTCTGTGCATTGGGATGGGGAAGAAGAAGGCAAGCCCTACGAAGCCCGCATTTATGTGCTGTGCCGTAATGAAAAAGGCGTGCTTGCGGAAGTGGCTTTGTGCCTTGCTAGCGATGGGGTGAATATTGAATCGCTTGAAACCCACGGGCTTGTGGATGGGCGCTCTGAAATGCACATTACTGTGCAGGTGCGCAATGTAAACCAGCTCTATACCTTGATAGACGCCATTCGCAAGCTGCCCACTATTTTGGAAGTAGTGCGGGCAACAGACGACTAGGGCAATGTTGTCTTGAAATTGCTCTGGCAAGAGCAAGAGAAAATGCCCGCCATAAGGGCATAAGCCCATATATATGTGCGCTGGTATAGGCCAAGGTATGTTTAGGGCGTGTTCACCTTCAAAGCGCCTGTAACGGGGAAGTGCATTCCCCTATGAGCTTTGAGTGGTGAGGATTTCCTACGAAACCTTGCGAGCATTTTCAAAGGCAAAATGCTCTAAACACCAATCAGCTCTCTGTGCTGTTATGCCATAAAGGGCAGGCCATATGCCTTTCGTTGTGAGAGGCTATAGACACTAAAAAGAAGACAGTGGATAACGCTGTCTTCTTTTTAGTGTGCGCTGTCTTATTTTCGTTTGCCTTGGGTGGTTTGTGCTTATAATTCCGTGCGGGAATAAAAAGTATTGTGTGAAGCTCTCTATTTATAGCGCAGGGTATTCAACGTACTGCTGATGCGTGCACCAAGCTGGCATACCAAAGAGCTTTGCGCCTGCACAAGGCTGTCATAGCTTGCGCCAGCGGGCTCTTGCAGGTTTATTTCTTCTGTATGCAGCACACCAAGGTTAGAGTGCTCCACACGATAGCGCGCCTGAAGGCGGGCAGTGCCATTCAAAGCACCTTCAAAGGCGAGCACCTCCACAGAAAGCCAATATTCGGGGTTTTGGTTTTCATCCAGCACCAATTGCACAGGGCTGGTTAGGGCTGGGCTGATAGCTTCAAAGAGCACACGGCGTATGCCATAATCCAGAGGCTCTGCCCATGCGTGATATTGCGGCACGGTAACGCGCACACTGTTTGCCTGCCCAGTAACCAAGGCATTGCGCTCAAGATAGGCTGGCAGCATGACACGGCGCAGGTGCACAGGGGTGAGTGCGCCCTTGGGCTGTGCTATGCTGGCCTGCTGCTGCGGTGCGCGCAAAACGTAATAGGTTGCCTCGGGGCTGCGCACAATGGCACAGCCAAGGCCACCACCCACCGTGGCACACAGCAAGACAATGCACAGGGCAAAGCGTAATGAGCGAAACATCATGGGCGGCTGCCTCCTTTACCCAGAATAAGCGATTCGGGATGTCTTTCCAAGGTATTTGCCAGCTCACGCATGGCGCGGGCGGCGCTGTTAAATTCTTGCAAAGATTGGTGTATTTTGCGCACCGTGGGGGAATTGGTGGCGGTAAGGTCACGGGTGTTGTTCATGGCAGCTTCTAGGCTTTTTGCCGCGGCACTCATGTCGTTCATAGCCGTGCGGAAGGCCACTATGGTTTGCGGCAATTCTTTGCTACTGGTGTTGATGCTGCCGCGCACGCTGCTGATAAGGCTTGTGCTTTCTTCCAGCAGGGTGCGCAAGGCCTTGAGTGATGCCTGCAAATCTTCATTTTTCAGCATGCTGTTAAGTGCGGTGAGCGAACGGGAGAGCGTTTCGGTAATATCTTTCACAGGCAAATTTTCTAAAGTACGCGAAAGGGTATCCAAGGGCGAGGGAATGGTGGGAATTTCCATATCCCGATTGCTGCTGTAATAGGTGGGGGTAGTGGCTGGGTAGAAATCAAAATCAATGCGGTACTGCCCCGTAATAAGGCTGTTGAGCTGAAGCTGAGCGCGCAGGCCGTTTTCCACCATATTTTTAAATATTCTGTGCCGTATGGAAAGAGGTACGGATTCTTGAGAAACCCGCCCGCTGAAAGCATCGGGCGAAAGGCGCACGCGCACAGAAATAAGTATACCGCGCCCTTCTTTGCGGTTGGGCACGAGGCTGATTTTGCTCACACTGCCCATGGGCACACCGCGAAAAACCACGGGCGCGCCAATGCTCAGGCCATTTACCGAGCCATCAAAATAGAGGATGTATTCCTCATTATTCGCAGAAAGTAATGATTTGCCGCCCAGTGCCACCAGCGCCAAGACCATAAGCAGCACAGCACACAGCACAAAAGCGCCCACACCTGCATTGCTGATTTTTTTTGCCATACTTTTTCCTTACTTTTCTTCACCGCGCAATAAAAAGCGCCGTACAAGGGGTTTGGTATCTGCCGCTTCAAGCAATGCCCTTGGGTTGCCGTGGGCAAGGGCAGTGCGGCTTTCTGCATCGAGAAAAATGGAATTATTGCCAATGGCAAAAATGCTTGCCAGCTCATGTGTAACAATAACAAAGGTTGTGCTGAGTGTGTCGCGCAATTCTAAAATAAGATCATCAAGCAGGCGTGCGGAAAGGGGGTCTAGCCCAGCAGAGGGCTCGTCCAAAAAAACAATTTCTGGGTCAAGAGCAAGGGCGCGCGCTAGGCCAGCACGTTTGCGCATGCCGCCGCTTATTTCAGATGGGTAATAGTCTTCAAAGCCTGCCAGCCCAGCCATGGCCAGCTTGAGCGAAGCCTGTTCGCGTATTTGCTGTGCGGAAAGGCTGGTGTATTGTTGCAGCGGCAAGCCCACATTTTCGGCAAGGGTCATAGAGCTCCACAAAGCGCCGCTTTGAAACAGCACCCCTGCCCGCCGCATTACTGCCTGCCTTTGCTCTGGCGGGGAAGCCCAGAAATTTACATCGCCATAGTGCACTGTGCCTAAAGCAGGCTCTTTCAAGCCCATTAAAACGCGCAGCAATGTACTTTTACCGCAGCCGCTACCGCCCATGATAATAAAAATATCCTGCTTATTCACCTGCATGGAAATATCACGCATGAGCACAAAAGAGCCATAAGCAACGCTGAGGCCAGAAAGGCTGATACAGGGCTGGCTCATGGCTAAATCCTTAATATATTACAGATAATAGTAATTATAGCTGTGGCGATAATAATCCAGACAATGGATTGTACCACAGCCGCGGTGGTGGCAAGCCCCACAGCCGCAGCACTGCGCCCGCAGCGTATGCCTTGGTAGCAGCCGGCAACGCCAATAATAATGCCAAAAACTGTGGCATAGGCAAGGCCAATAAGCCCATGCTTGTAGGGCACCATACTTATGGTGGCATTGATATATTCAGCAGGGCTTAGGCCAAGCATGGTCACCCCAACCAAAAAACCACCAATAATGCCCATAAGGTCAGCATAAATGGTGAGCAGGGGCACCATAAGCATAAGCGCCAGCACGCGCGGCAGCACCAGAAATTCTACAGCAGAAAAGCCAAAGGTGGCAAGGGCGTCCACTTCCTCATTGACCTGCATAGTGCCAATAAGGGCGGCATAGGCAGCGCCCACGCGCCCGGCCATAACCACGCCCACCATGACGGCGCCCATAACGCGCAGCATGCCAATGCCCACAAGCCCAGCCACATATACTTGTGCGCCAAATTGCATCAGCTGCACAGCGCCCACAAAAGCAAGAATAAGACCAAACAAAACATTGGTCAGGGCAATAATGGGCAGGGCGCTGACACCGCATTCATACATGGCTTGCCATAAATCTTGCCTACGCATGGTGCTTTTGCCCACAAGCAGCCTAGCAAAGGCGCGGGCAAGTGCGCCAATAAAATCAAGTACATCATAGCAGCTTTGGGGTATGGAACGTATGCTCTTGCCCAAAGAGGCAAGCAAAGAGGCATCGTCTGCATTTTTTGCCGAGCCAGCCTTGGCAGGCACAGCTAGGGTAAGGGCAAGTAGGCGGCGCAAGCCTTGCGGCAGGGCGTCGCTTTCCACCTGCACAGCCTTGCTTTGCGCCTGTTTGACAAGGCGCACTAAAAAAGCCAGCAGGCTGGTATCCCACGCGGCAAGGTCTGGGCTGGCGCTCAGGCGCAGCACAGTGGGGGCATTGTGCTGCAAGGCTTCAGAAGCCTGCTGCGCTTCTGGCGGCTCGGCCTTGCCCATAGCCCAAGAACCGCCCACCAGTACGGTGAGCGTGTTACCTTCGACAATGCAGCGAACAAGAGGTTGTGTGTGCAGTTCCATTGGGGCTAGTATATAAAGCCAACCCGCGTTACGCAAGGCAATTTTTCTTTTGTTGCGGCGCTGGCGCATACTGGGTATGCTGCTTGTGCAGGCATTTTGCCCCCTGTGCACCTTTTACCCCAAATAAAAATTATGTCCTTGCAAGAGCGTCTTCATCTGGAACAGTCCCCCGTCTATCTTATGGATGGTTCAGCCTTTATTTATCGCGGTTTTTTTTCCAACCGTGCTATGCAGCGTTCTGACGGCTTTCCCACCAATGCTCTGGTGGTGGTTTTTCGCATTTTATTGCGCATATTGCGTGAAGAAAAGCCAGACTATTTTGCCTTTGTGCTGGACGGAAAAGGGAAAAATTTTCGCCACGATATTTTCCCCTTATACAAGGCCAACCGCGATGCCACGCCTGAAGACCTTATTCGCCAGATTGAGCCTATTAAGCGGGCGGTTACCTCGCTGGGCATTCCTTTGGAAGTCTCACAAGGCTGTGAAGCGGACGATTGCCTTGCCTCGCTGGCGGCGCGCATTTCGCAAGAGCGCCCTGTGGTTATTGTGAGTGGTGATAAAGATTTGCGCCAATGCCTGAATGACAATGTTTACCTGTGGGACCCGGGCAGTAAGGAAGACAAGGTGCAGTCGGCACAAGATTTTCGCGCGCTGTATGGCATAGAGCCAGCAGCGTGGGCAGATATGCAGGCCTTGATGGGTGATACTGCCGACAATATTCCCGGTGTGCCGGGCATTGGCCCCAAAACAGCAGAAAAGATTTTTAAGCAATTCACCTCGCTTGAAGATATTCGCGATCGCTTCAGCCAGCTAGAGCCCAAAATGCAGGCAAAAATGGCCAACCATATGGATGCTGTCTTTATGTACCGCGAGCTCACACGCCTTTCGCGTACTTATTGCCAGCAGCTGGGGCTGGCAGACCTTGCCGTGCAAGCGCCCAAGGTGGAAGAGCTGAGCATGATGATGGCAGAATTTGAGCTTACTGCCCTGCGCCGCGATGTGGATGCCCTCATTAGGGCGCAAAATAAATTCCACACGCCAGCGCTTGCCCCGCGCCCAGCCGCAGACCTTCCCGCTGCTGCAGCCCAAGGCGGGCAGGTGCAAATGTCCTTGTTCAGCCTTAGCCCCACCCCCTTGGATATGCCAGAAATGCAGCGCCCAGACAGCCTTGCCTGTGCAGGCAAAGACGTTGCCTTCCTATACCCGCGTGGTTTTGACCGCAGCCCTGTTGTGGCCATGGAAGGGCGGCAGTGGCTATACACTGGCGACATAGAAGCGCTTGTACCCTACCTTGCCAAGGCCAGCCGCCTGATATGCCCCGATGTCAAAAGCCTGCTGGCACGGCAGGCATGGTGGTGGGCTGTGCCAGAAGGGGTCTGGTTTGACCTTGGCCTTGCTGTGTATGTGCTCAACCCCGAAGAAAGCGATTATGGTTGGCCAAAGCTGGCCGCGCGCTGGGCTGGCACCGTGGGGCTTGCCGCGCAGGATGCTGGCCTGCTGGCGTTGCGCATGGCCGAGCACTTGCACCAGCAAATGCAGGCGGCAGATGTGCTGAGCCTGTTCACAAAGCTTGAAATGCCGCTTATTGGCGTGCTGGCGCGCATGGAAGGGCAGGGTATTGCTATCAATTCCCGCGCTTTTGCCAGCTTTTTGCAGGAAGTGCAGCATGAATTGGATGTGCTCACCACCAATATTTATGCGCAGACGGGGGAATTCAATATCCGCTCTGCCCAGCAGCTGGGGGAAGTGCTCTTTACCCGTTTGCATTTGCCCACACCCAAAAAAACCAAGGGCGGGCAATTTTCTACCAATCAGGATGCCTTAGAAAAATTGGCTGGCGAACACCCCGTGGTGGACAGTGTGCTGCAATACCGCAAGTTGGAAAAAATGCGCTCCACCTACCTTGCGCCCTTGCCACGCCTTATCGACCCTAGGGGGCGCATACACACCACCTTTAACCAAACGGCCACGGCCACAGGGCGGCTTTCTTCCAGCAACCCAAATTTGCAGAATATTCCTGTGCGCGGCGATTTGGGCAAAAGGATGCGCACCTGTTTTGTGGCACGAGAAGGGGCAAGCCTGATTTCTGCGGACTATTCACAGGTGGAATTGCGCGTGCTGGCGCATGTTTCGCAGGAACCAACCTTGCTTGAAGCCTTTCGGCATGGCGAAGACATCCACAGGCGCACCGCAGCCCTGATTTTTGAGATAGCGCCAGACATGGTGAGTGCAGACCAGCGCCGCTCTGCCAAGACCATTAACTTTGGGCTTATTTATGGCATGGGCGCACAGAAATTAGCGCGGGAGCTGGGCATAAGCAGCACGCAGGCACGCGACTTTATTGAGCAATATTTTAAGCGCTTGGGCAAGCTCAAGACCTTTTATGACAGCATTGAAGCCAGCGCAAAAGAGCAGGGCTTTGTTACCACGCTGGCAGGCCGCCGCCGCCTGCTGCCCGATATTTATTCAAAAAATGGGCAGTCTTTTGCTTTGGCGCGGCGTCAGGCTATTAATACTGTTATTCAGGGCTCGGCTGCGGATATTATCAAGCTGGCTATGCTGGCTGTGCAGCGCGACAGCCTGCTTGCTGAATGCAAGGCGCGCCTTGTGCTGCAAGTGCATGACGAATTGCTGCTGGAAGTGGACGATGCCCACGCCGCGGCTGTGGGCGAGCGCGTGGCGGCCTTGATGTCTGTCGTTGCCCCCAGCGGGCAGCCCCTCAGTGTGCCCCTGCTGGTTGACTGGGGCATGGGCAAAAATTGGGGGGATGCCCACTAAAAGTGCGGCACAGCTGTGCGCATACGGTTCGCCTTGTGCGCTCAAGGGGGCATTTCCCCGCATGCTCATAAGCCCCTTCCTTTTGTGCTGGCGGTTTTTTGGGTAATTCACAGGCTTGCTTGCCTTTTCTCTGTGCCAGAGGCGGGTAGGGCAGGCTGGTCTCTTTGTCAGCATGGGGCTGGCTATGCCTTGCGCCAACGAGGCTGGCTCATGGGCGTGATTGTTATGCTTTGGGGGCATGCCCCCTAAGTGTTGTTTATCCCTACGAGGGTACTATGATTATTGTCTATACAGGCGATGGCAAAGGCAAAACTTCTGCCAGCGTGGGGCAGGCTATACGCGCCTTGGGGCAGGGCATGCGGGTATGCTTTGCACAATTTATGAAGTCGAACCGCAGCACTGGCGAACAGCTTTTTTTGGGCAAGACGCTGGGTGATGATTTTTACATTGGCGGCTATGGCTTTTTTCGTACAGAAGCAGAGCGCCCGCAGCACCGCAAGGCTGCGCAGGCCACGCTTGCTTGGGCGCAGCAGCATGTGGCTGCCTGTGCCATGCTTGTGCTTGATGAAGCACTGTACGCCCTGCGCTCGGGCTTAGTGACGCAGCAGGAAATAGAAAGCCTGCTGGATGCGGCAACAGCAGCTGGCACGCATGTGGTTTTGTCTGGACGGGGGCTGCCCAAATGGCTGGAAGCCCGTGCCGATATTGTTTCAAGCCTGCAAGAAATAAAACATGCGTGGCAGCAGGGCATAGCTGCCACACGGGGCATAGAATATTAAGCCAGTAAAAAAGCCCCCAAGGCCGTAAAGGTCTGGGGGCTGTGTTTTTGCGGTATGCTCTGGTTATAGTAGCCTTATTCCCGTGTCTGCTTGCCGCTTACCAAGTCATCGGCAGCGGTAGCACTGTGGCGCAGAAAAATTTGCTGTATAGCCTTATTTGAGCCCAAGCCAGCCAGTACGGGCTTTACATCCATGCCAGCGGCTTTTAGCTGCGATGCCCAAGAATCGGGCTCTGCCCCAGCCATATCATTGCGGGCATGGTCGCCAGCCACCAGCATAAAGGGCACAAGCCACACGCGTTTGATTTTTTGTGCCTTGAGCTGGGGCAGCACCTTGTCAAAGCTATGCGCCCCTTCCACTGTGGCCAGCCACATGCGGGCATCCTTTTCATGCAAAGCCCTTGCCATAGAATCGAGAATAAGGTCGCCAGCCCCACGGTCATTGCCATGCCCCATAAAAATAACAGCATCACTGGGCTTGCGCTGGGCGGGCAGCCCTTGCTGAAGGGCAAGAATAACTTCCTGCTGGTCTTGTGCCGACTCAAGCAAGGGGTGCCCCAAACGCACAGCAGTAAAACGATTTGGCTTGGCACAAAGGTTTTGCACAATTTGCCGCTGAATTTTGATATATTCCTCAGCAGGCACAATATGCAAGGACTGTATAAGCAGCTCTGTTGCCCCCTGAGCAGCGGCTGTATCCATTGCTTCAGAAACAGAGTGGACGGGTTTTCCCTGCCCAGCCAGTTTTTTGCGAATGATGTTTGAAGAATAAGCCCAAATAATGGGCTGGCCGCTGGCGGTATAGGCTTTGCCAATATCCTCCAGCGCTACTGTGGCGGCGGGCTCACTGGTGCCAAAGGCGGCAAGAATGAGGGCTTGTTTTGCCTCTGCGGCAAAGGTGGCTGTGCACAGGGCACAACACAAGACGAAGGCAAGAACTATCCTTCTCATGGCTAAAACACTCCTTATCCATACTCGTGGATGGTTGTGCTTACAGGGGGCGTGGGCACAATGCCCATGGCACAGGGTAAGCATTCCTGCTGTTCAGGCTGGTTTTCCGGCTCAAGGGTCATTCGTGGCCGCGCCTTCCCATGCTTTGAGCACAGTGGCATAGTGCGGCTTTGTCGCCTTAGGGTATGTTCACACTACGTTCTTTTGCCCTCTGTCGGCGTCAGACTTCGGCTTGTATTTCGGTTGAGTACCATAAGAGTACACTCCCTGCATACAGGCCTCGTCTTCCTTGCCAGCGAACAAAATTCCTGTAGTGTGAACACGCCCGAGTACGGCTGCGGTACAGCAGCGTCTTTACGCTTTCCCATTTAATAAAAGCACCTGAACAGGGTGTTAATACACCATAGCGCTAGCAGTGCTGGCGTGGGCTGTCAAGCATTGCGGCTGCTGGTATGAAAATTTTGGAATAGAGGATAAAAAGTATCCTATGTGAATTTTTTCATTTGAAGATTTTTTTTAATTATGGTATATACTGTGGCGTGTAAGGCAGGTGTTTGCAGCGGTGCAGCGGTCGCTTAGGTTTTTCTTATATAACCACGAATGACCCGCCGTCGCCATGCTGTATTGTTAACGTATGCAATCAGTGAAGGAGGATGGCATTATGCCCCGTACGGATATTCCCGCATGGCTTGATAAAGCCCAAATTATGGCTGCGCTTGAAAACACGCAAGCCCCCACCGAGGCTGAACTTCAAGCTATTTTCGATAAGTCTTTAGCTTTGGAATCATTAAATTTACAAGAAATAGCGCGCTTGCTTGCCGTGCAAAGCCCCGAAGGCGTCAAGGCTTTGTGTGAGGCTGCCGCCAAGGTAAAAGAAAAGGTGTATGGCGACCGCATTGTGCTTACTGCACCTTTGCACATTTCTTCATTCTGTAGTGGCGAGCGTGCCGACATGTTGGCTTCTTGCGTGCGCAAAAACCGCTCTGCCATTGCTGAAAGCACGCGCAACCTGCTGCGCGAAGGGCACAAGCGCGTGCTCATTATTGCAGAAACCTTGGGTGAAGATGGCTTTGATGGCGTGCTGGAAGCGGTGCACACTGTTTATTCTGTGCGTGAAAAGGGCAGCGAAGTGCGCCGCGCCAATGTCAACCTTACCCCCCTGCGCAAAGAAGATTATGAAGCCCTGCGCGATGCCGACGTAGGCTCGTGCAATGTGTATCAGGAAACCTATGATGAAGATGTCTATGCCAGCCATTATGGCGACGGCCCCAAGGGCGACTTTGTTCAGCGCCTTGAAGCTGTCGAAATGGCACTGGCTGCTGGCTTGCAGGATGTGGGCTTGGGCTTGATGCTGGGGCTTGGCCCGTGGAAATATGATGTGCTGGCTTTGGCGCTGCATGCTGCGCACATTGAGCGCTCTTTTGGCGTGGGCGTTTCGCCCATCAATTTGCACCGTATTGCAGGCAATGCGGTGAACCCTGTGGCCGATGATGAATATATTCGTGCTACGGCTATTGTGCGCTTGGCTTTGCCCTGTGCTGGTATTATTTTAAATACATGCAAAGCGGCTGGGCCGTGGCGTGAAGCCTGCCGTTATGGCTGCTCGCAAATCATTACTGGCAGCGTGGTTGACCCCAACGAGCCAGCCGTGCCCGTTAAAGAAGTGGTGCGTTATTTGGTGCAGGAAACACATCACATGCCTTCATTTTGCTGTGCCTGCCCGCGCCTTGGCCGCTGTGGCGACAATTTCCTTTCTGTGGTGCATGAAGCTGGGTCTATTGCTTCGCAATGCGGCCCCAATTCCTTAGCCTCTTTTGCAGAATATCTGCACCATTATGCCGAAAAGGATATTGTGGACGCAGGCCTGAGCCTTATTCAAGAAAAGCTTGAGGCCATGCCCCTGCACATTCGTGGTGCGGCTGAAAAATTATTACAAAAAATTGAGCTGGGGCGTGTGGACGAGTTTATTTAATGCCCGTCCAGCTATAGCCCTGTAGGTCTGGAATGCACACAAAACGCCTCGACAAGCCCGTCGGGGCGTTTTGGTGTGTGAGCTAAAAAGGAGATGCCATGGATGGAGTACTATTGCCTTTAGTGCAAGCTGTGCTGGCGGGCTTGGGCTCGTGGCTTTCTGTTACTGTGGGAGCTTGTATTATTTTTTTGCAGCGTGATTTTTCTCGCCGCACAATGGATATTATGCTGGGTGTTGCTGGCGGCATGATGCTGGCTGCCGCTTTTTGAGGTTTGCTCACCCCAGCTATGCAGCTGGCGCAGGGCTGGGGCAAATTGGCTTTTGCGCCTTTGCTGGGCGGCTTGGCCTTGGGCGGCATTTTTTTGCTGGGTATTGATTTGCTGCTGCCGCATGTGCATGCCCTGCAAAATACGCGCGAGGGCATTTCTACCCAATGGCATAAAAGCATTTTGCTTGTTATTGCCATGGCTCTGCACCACATTCCCGAAGGGCTTGCCATGGGGGTGGGCTATGGCGCTGTGGCCAGCAGCGCAGCCAGTGCCGCCCCTGTTTCTATGGCGACGGCCTTAATGGTAACATTTTCTATGATGCTGCAAAATATTCCTGAAGGGCTTATTGTGGCAACAGCCCTGCGCGGCGAGGGTTTTTCGGCAAAAAAATCGTGTTTTTGGGGTATGCTTTCGGGCATTACTGCCCCGCTTGGCGCGGTGCTTGGGGCTGTTACTGCCGATATTTCAGCGCAGCTTTTGCCCGTGGCTTTGGCTTTTGCCGCAGGGGCTATGCTGTATGTTGTGGCAGAAGAAGTGCTGCCCGAGGCAAATGCTTCGGGCAATGGGCATGCGGCTACGTTGGCCTGCATTGCTGGCGTGGCCTTGGTGCTTATGCTTGATGCCCTGACGCATTAAGGGCACAGGCTGCCAAGAAGGGGCTGTGTGGCAGTGAGGGCGCATTAAAACACCTGTGCAAAGCAGCCTTTTCTGCGCTGGCTGTGTTGCACAACAGAAAATGCCACCTCAACAGAGTGTTGTTATACTTTCGCCGCCTTTTTCTTTATGCGCCTTGCCAGCCTGAAGAAAAATCGGCTTTTTGCAGACGGCATTGTCATGAGGGCAGAGCCTAGGCAAGGTGCAATTCGGTATCGGCAGTGTGCACCACCTCGACCCATTGGTCGGAGAGGGGGGCATTGGTAAAGAGGGCGGTAATGTCGCTTAAATGGGCTACGCGTACCATGGCAGGCCGCCCAAATTTTGAGTTGTCGGTGGCAAGGTACACACGGCGCGAACAGGCAATAATGGTGCGCGCTACAGAAACTTCTTTATAATCAAAGTCGAGCATATTGCCCTGCTCATCAATGCCTGAAATGCCGATGATGCCATAATCCACCCGAAATTCGCGTATAAAAT
Organism: Desulfovibrionaceae bacterium; assembly: GCA_028689675.1. Taxonomy (GTDB): domain Bacteria; phylum Desulfobacterota; class Desulfovibrionia; order Desulfovibrionales; family Desulfovibrionaceae; genus JAQVCS01. Next base: position 35,220 of record JAQVCS010000016.1, read on the forward strand.
TTTCGGCATGCGTGCCCGTTACCCCAAGGTCGTGGCGGCGCACAGCACCCCCGGCAATAACCACATCAAAGCTGGGGTTTTGGGCGCAAATTCTGGCAACATTGATATTATTTGTTAATATTTTTAGATTGGAATGCTTGAGCAGTGCTGTAGCCACTTCTTCTGTAGTTGTGCCAATATTGATGCACAATGAAGCCCCATCGGGAATATTGGCGGCCACAAGGCTGGCTATATGGCGTTTCTCTTCCGAAAATAAGCTTTTCCGCTTTTCATACAAAATATTTTCGGTGCTCAGCTGCATGCCCACGCCGCCGTGGAAGCGCTGCACTTTTCCTTCAGAGGCAAGGGTATTGATATCTTTACGCATTGTTTGCGGCGTTACCGTAAAATGTCGGGCAAGCTCTTCTATAGTGGCATAGCCACGCATATTTAATAATTCAAGTAATGCCTTATGGCGCAGTACCGTTTTGCTCATGCCATTTCCTCCGCAGGGCAAGCCCCTCAATAGCGGTCAGCATAGCCTTGAGCAAGGCCTTTTGGCAACAAGATTTTGCAATACATTGGCTCTTGTGCTTGCCATATTTCCATCCCTTGGGTATATTCGTTTACGAACCTATTACGGCATATCTTTTGCGACTTTGTATATGATTGCCGTGCAGACTGCTTTTTTGGGGAGTGCAGCGGCTGTATGTGGCTGCTGTGTAGGGGCGCGGAAGCAGAAAATGGTTTCTGCAAGACCTGTGGCGGCGCCGCGCAGAGAGTCTTTTTTGGAGGACGCGATGAAAAAACTTCTGGCTTTATTGTTAGCTTTTGGTCTGGTTATGGGCATGAGCGCTGCTTCTGCCTCTGCTGCCGACAAGGTGATTATTAAAATGGCGGGTATGAAACCCGAAGGCGAACCAGAAACCATTGGTATGCACAATTTCGGCAAATATCTTGCCGAACTGTCGGGCGGCAAATATGAAGTGCAGGTTTTCCCCAACAGCCAGTTGGGTAAAGAAGATGCCTATATTGCCAGCACCCGTAAGGGCATTATTCAAATGTGCGCCACAGGCACGCAAACGTCTGCTTTGCACCCTGCCATGGCCATGCTTGAAACCCCCATGCTGTTTGATGACTATGCCCACGCCCGCCGCGCCATGGAAGGCAAGACCTTTGAGCTGATCAACAAAGGCTTTACTGAAAAGTCTGGCCTGCGCACGCTTAATGCCTTCCCCCTTGGCTTCCGCCATTTTTACACCAAAAAAGTGCTGAAAGATGTTAAAGATTTGGATGGCCTGCGTATGCGCGTGCCCAACATCCCCCTGTACATCAACTTTGCTAAAGAATGCGGCATTAGCGGGCAGCCCATGCCTTTTGCTGAAGTGCACGGCGCGCTTGACCAAGGTGTGATTGATGGCGGCGACAGCCCCTTGGCCGATATTGTGACCCAGAAAATGCACGAGCTTTGCCCTATTATCACCATGTCTGGGCATATTTTGGTTATTCATTCCTTATATATCAACGAAAAGTTCTACCAGTCTTTGCCCGAGCAGGATAAGAAATGGGTGAATGAAGCCGCTATGCGTGCTGCCGATGACTTGTGGAAGATGGTTGCTGATATGGAAGAAAAGGCCAAGGCAAAAATTATTGCCGAAAAGGGCTCTGTAAATATGCCTTCCCCCGAATTCCACAAGTTTATGCAGGAAGCGGGCAAGCGCAGCTGGAAGCTCTTTTATGACACCGTGCCCAATGCTAAGGAAATTTTGGAAAGTGCAGAAGCCTATCGCGCTGTGAAATAAGCGTATTGTATCCATAAAGGGGGAGCTGGCGCAGTGCCGGTTTCCCCCTTTTTTTCCCTATTTTGAAATTTATTTGCAGGGGTTGTGCCATGCGCGACAAGACAGAAGCCGCACCAAATGCCCAGCCGAAACAGGCTTTGCCCAAAGCCTCTACGGGTGAGCTGCTTTTTGAAATTTTTTGCGCCACTATTTTTTTGGGTATGATTGGGCTGGTATTTTATAATGCCTTTTTGCGCTATGTGTTCAGCTCAAGCTATGCGCCCAGCGAAGAATGGGCTCGCTTTTTATTTATATACATTACCTTTTTTGGTGCTATTGAGGCCTTTTACCGCAAAAAGCACATAGCCGTAGATATGTTTGTCGATATGCTTTCTGGCTGCACACGCAAAACGGTGGATATTATTGCCCAGCTGTTAAGCATGGCTGCCATGCTTTTGCTTTTGTGCGGCGGCATTGTATATGTGCTGCAAACCATGGATACCTACACCGTGGCCACCAATTTAAACATGGCGTTGGTGAATGGCACCCTGCCCATCATGGCCGCGGTTGCTTTGCTTATTCAATTGCGAGACTTCGTGCGGCTGCTGCGCAAACCTGCCGCAGAATTTATTCGCGAGCCAGATGAGCTGCCCGATGAAGTGAAAGAAATTATCGAGCTGAGCGGAAAGTAGGGAATCTATATGGAATTATTTATTTTTCTTGGTACACTCTTCTGCTTTTTGGCATTGGGCATTCCTATTGCCATGGTGCTGGTGCTGTGCTCTATTGTGCTGATGTGGAATTCTGGCATGTGGGATGTGATGATTATTCCCTCCACCATGCTGGATGGGGCAAATAACTATCCCCTGATGGCCATACCCTTTTTTGTTTTTTCTGGGGAAATTATGGCCGCTGGCGGGCTTTCGCAGCGCGTTGTGAGCATTGCCCAATTGCTTATTGGGCATGTGCGCGGCGGCTTGGGCTATGCCGCCATTGTGGCCAGCGTTATTTTTGCTGGTTTGATGGGCAGCTCTGTGGGCGAAGCAGCCGCTTTGGGCGGGCTTTTGCTGCCCATGATGCGCAATGTGGGCTATAAGCCTGGCCGCGCTGGCGCTGTTATTGCTTCTGGTGCTATTTTAGGCCCTATCATTCCCCCCAGCACAAACTTTATTTTGCTTGGGGCAACCATCAGCGGCCTTTCCATCACCAAGTTGTTTATGGTGGGCTTGTTCCCCGGTATTTTTATTGGCTTGATGCTCATGGTGGTGTGGTTTTTTGTGGTGCGTGTTGATGGCTATAATGAAACCCTGACCTTTACGCGCTCTGAAAAAATTACCATTCTTAAAGACTCGCTGCCCGCCTTTATGATGCCTGTACTGCTGTTGGGCGGCATTCGCTGCGGCATATTCACGCCCACAGAAGGCGGCGCTTTTGCGGCTATTTATGCCATTATTGTGTGTGTTTTTTATTATCGCGAGCTTTCCTTCCGCGCTTTGCTGCGCGTGAGTGCCTCGGCCGCACGCACTACGGCTGTGGTTATGCTGGTGGTGGCCACTGCTTCGGCTGTGGGCTGGTTTATTACCATTGCACAAATTCCCCAGCAAATGACCAAGCTCTTTGAGCCGCTTATTGATTCCCCCGTGCTGCTCTTACTGTCTATCAACCTCTTCTTATTCCTTATTGGTATGGTCATGGATTTGACCCCCAATATTCTTATTTTTGCGCCTGTGTTCTACCCCCTTATTCAGCAGGCTGGTATAGACCCTTATTTCTTTGGCTTATTGTTTATCTTGAACTTGGGCATTGGTGTTATTACCCCGCCTGTGGGCACAGTGCTGTATGTGGTGTGTGGTATAGGCAATATCAAGATTGCCTCACTGGTGCGTAACCTTATCCCCTTCTTACTGATGGAAATGTTTGTGCTGATTTTGCTCACATTCTTCCCCGCGCTTTCACTGACCCCCTTAAACTGGCTTATGTAAGCGCTGTTTTCCAAGCATAGTTATGAAAGGCGAGCCACAGCGGTTCGCCTTTTTCTTCAAAATCAATTGATATCAACTAAATTTTATTCATTCTTCACGCCAGAAAGCCCGCAGAGGGGCAGCGTGAAGAAAGACGGCATGTGGAGTGCTGGACTGGAGCGTTACACTTCCCCCCCGTTTGACGGCAGAGGTAAAAATGCTTATGTAGCAAGTGAGGTGGAGGATTCTTGATTATGGTAATTTGACTAACGATTACTGCGCTAGCTATTGGCGGTATTGCCTATTACGAAGGCAGAAGCGTAAGCAGAACTAAGCACGTCCCCCATATTTAACTAGGTGGCTTAAACAGTCTATCGGAGGTCATTATGACTGCGATTACATTTGACACCTTGCTGTACAGCAAAACGCTTCAAGGGGCAGGAATGCCGCAAGAACAGGCCGATGCCCTTGCAAAGGCGCAAAAAGTGGCTATTGCGGAAATGGTTGAAGCTAAGGAACTGGCAAGCAAGCATGACCTTCACATGGCACTTTCTGAACAGAAACATGAGCTTTTAAAGTGGATTATGGGGCTGTTGATGGCGCAGTCTGCCTTACTCATTGCAATTATTGCATTTATCAAGTGATAGAAACACAGCATGAAAAAAGCGATATTTCTATTACTTTTCATTCTTTTATTTATATCTGGCTGCGACGCAGATGCCCCAAATGGCGAGAGCATAAAACAGGCTTCCTTACCACTGACAAGTCACAAATGGGAAAAAATTGACGTTAGTGAGGGGTACAATTCAGATACGTATGTTCTGGAATTACAACACGGCTGGTTAGTGTGCCGCGTGACAGGGTTTGGTGCTGGCATGACTTTTGTTCCAAGACCAGAAAACATAGTAAAGACTGCGCAGTAATATAGGTCTACCTTCAAAATACTACAGGGCGACCTCTTGGGAAGCCGCCCCTTTTTCCTGCGTAAGGGTTCTATTGTAATTTGCTCTGTTCAGTGTATTTTTTGGTGACTTTGTGGGAAAAATTAGATAGCAAAAGCCATGGGCTTGTGTAAACCTATATACGCATGAGACAGACAAATGCGCCTGTCTGAAAATAAGTAAACCTTGTTTTATACGAAGCTTATGGGAGAAAAGAGTATGGATTTTGTTAGCGCGGTCAAGACCTGTGTGATTACCAAGTATGCAACCTTTAACGGGCGTGCTTCGCGCTCGGAATTTTGGTTTTACACGCTTTTTTATTGGATTGTTAATACAGCTCTTTTAATCTTGGGCTCTGCTTTTTCACCAGAAATTGCCAATGCCCTTTGCTCTGTGCTGTCTCTTGCCTTGCTTATGCCCACACTTGCTGTGGGTGCACGCAGGCTACACGACATCAATAAAAGTGGATGGTTTTTACTCCTGCACCTTATTTTGCTGCTTGGTTCAATTGTTCTGCTCATTATGGCCTGCCGAAAGGGCACGCCTGAAGCAAACCGTTTTGGTGAGCCTGCGCTCTAGGCAAGCCTGATATTTTAGAAAAATAATGCCGTGCACTCTGTGTGGTGGCCTCTAGAAGGAATGCAAAGAACAGCCCCAGCGCGGGATGTTTTTTGCATTCCTTTTTATTTGTGATAGAGGTCACTGTGTCCGTAGCTATTTCTTGTATTGTTCAGGCCACAGCCTGATACGCTGTTTATACAAGAAATCTATACTGATAGACAGGGAGAATACTATGCGCAGAAAGGATAGGGAATATTGCGAAAAAGAGTTTTTGTATGATGTTCTTACCAGAGCAGAGGATTTTGTGCTTGCTTTGGCAACCGACGCTGCACCCTATGTTGTGCCGCTGAATTTTGTACTGCTTGACGATGCCCTGTATTTTCATTGTGCCCTTGAAGGGAGAAAGCTGGATTGCCTTGCTGCCAAGCCTGAAGTTGGCTTTACGGCCTTTACCGATGTACGCATTGTGCAGGAAAAATCCACAACCTACTTCAAGTCGGTCTGCGGTACGGGCAGGGCAGCGCTTGTGCTTGATGATGCAGAAAAAGGCCGCGCGCTGGATGCCCTTGGCCGTAAATATCATAGCCGATGCCCCGTGCCCACACCTGAAGCTATGCTCAAGCGCACAGCTGTGGTGCGTATTAGCATAGAAAGCCTGAGCGGCAAAGCCAATATGGGGCAGCAAGCATGAGCCAGCTTGTAAAGCAGGAAGGGGCTCTTCCAGCCGCCTCGGAAGGGCTGTTTTCTTTGTCTGTGCGCCGCCTAGTTTGGGCTTTGTGCGGGGCACGCTGCCGCCCCTCACTTGCGGCCATTGCGTGGGCATGGTGCGGCAGTGTGCTGGGCATTTTAAGCATAGCCGCACTGGAGCATTTTGCTGTGCAGGGGCAGGGTATACCTTTCTTAATTGGTTCATTTGGCGCTTCTGCTGTGTTGTGCTTTGCTGCACCAGCCAGCCCCTTGGCACAGCCGCGCAATTTATTGGGCGGGCATGTTATTTCAGCTCTTGCTGGGGTCACCTGCGTTCAGCTCATGCCCCATGCCCTTTGGCTGGCAGCACCCATTGCCGTGGCTACGGCCATTGCCCTTATGCAGTTTAGCCAGACAATACACCCCCCTGGCGGGGCAACAGCGCTCATTGCCGTTATTGGCGGCGATAGTGTGCATCAGCTGGGCTATTGGTATGTGCTTATGCCCTGCCTTGCTGGGGCGCTGCTTCTGCTCTTTTTTGCTCTGGTTTTTAATAATCTGCCGCGGGGCAGGCGCTGGCCTGAAGCATGGTGGTAAGAATTATGCGCTTTCATGCTGCCACACTGGCTTGTGTGCTGCCTGCTGTGCTTGCCCTGCTGCTGGGTGGGGCGCACCTGTGGCGGGCAGGGTATGAGGCCGCTGGCATAGCTTGTGCTCTTTTTGCTGTGCTGGCTTGTGGGCGGCAAGCATGGGTGCGGCTTGTTTTGCTGCTTATCCTGCCACTTTTTGCCGCGCGCTGGATGTTTGCCGCAGGGCAATTTGTGCAGCTGCGCATACTGATGGAGCAGCCTTGGGGCAGGTTGCTGTGTATTCTGGGCGGGGTGGCGCTGTTCACCGCAGGGGCAGCTTTGCTTTTGTTCACCCAAAGGGCACAGCAGCGTTTGAGCCAGCACGAACAGACGGCCTTGCCGCAGGCTGCTGTTTTTCTAGTGCTTGTTTTGCTTTTTGCTGTTTTGCATTTTGCCGCACCACAGCTCTTGCTTGCCAACAGGCTTGCCTATGGCTGGGGGCTGATGCAGGCCTTTGTGCTGGGCTTGTGGGGTGCATGGCTTTGTGGGCGGCTGCTACGCCGTGATGGCGCAGGCAAAACACGCTTGTGGGCATGGCGGCTTTTTTCTTGTATTTTTTTTGCACAGCTTGTGCTGGGGCTGGCGGGTTATAGCTTGTTTCTGCTGAATGGCACACTGCATTTGCCTGTCCCCGGGCTTATTCTTGCCGCGCCTTTGTACCGTGGGGAAGGGCTTTTTATGCCTGCGCTCTTTGGCCTTGCCACGCTGCTGGCAGGCAGCGCATGGTGCAGCCATTTATGCTATTTTGGTGTGTGGGATGCTGGTTTTGCCGCTTGTGCTCAAAAATATGCTCAACCCACAGCCCAGCTTGTGGCAAGCCTGCGCCGAGCCCGCTTGTGCATGGTAGGGCTGATGGTGGCCTTGCCTCTTGTGCTGCGCCTGTGCGGTGCGCCCCTGCCCCTTGCCTTTGCCTGCGGTTTGCTGCTGGGCTTACTTATGCCTTTTGTAGCGGGCACGCTCAGCCGCCGCTATGGCATTGCCGCCTATTGCTCTGGCCTGTGCCCTCTGGGGCTGGTGGCGTGCTGGCTGGGAAAACTGAGCCCGTGGCGCATACAGCGCACGCAGCAATGTATTGACTGCCATGCCTGTGTGCGGCACTGCCGTGCCATGGCACTTACGCCAGAAAGCTTGCACCAAGGCGGGGCTGGCAATAAGTGCACCCTGTGCCGTGACTGCCTTGCTGCCTGCCGCCATGGCGGCTTGACCATGAGCCTGTGGCACAGCAGGCTGCAAGGGGAAGGGGTAGAGCGCCTTTTTGTGTGCCTTATTGTAGTGCTGCATTGTCTTTTTTTGGGCACGGCGCGTGTGTAACGCCTTTCCATTGCAAGGAATTTCAAAAAAGTTTTACCTATAAAGCCCTTGGCAACACTAAGGGCTTTTTTAGCGTGCGTTGGAAAAGCAGAAGTTTTGCTTGGCTGGCAAGGTAACAGGTTTTTTATGTAGGGAATGTACTTGTATGGTGCATGAGTGCAGTAAAAATAACCTGTTACCGCAGCGAGGCGATAAAAAACACCTTTCCCAACGTGTTCTTCTTGCTTGTTCCCCCTGCTAACAACTATTTAATTTACATCAAGAAGCACTCTCGATACAATCAGGCGTATAAAAAAGGCAAAAATGCACACAGAAAATCTTGTTTGGTGCTGCTATAGTGTGCCGTGCTGACATAGCTATAAACCGTGGCAATAAGGGAATACCTATGCTGATAAAGCGTTGGGGCTTGTGCCCCTTGGTGCTGAGCCTGCTTGTTCTTGTGGCAGGCTGTTCTGACAATAAGGGCAAGGCAGATGCAAAAGCTGTGCCACAAGTGGTGGTGATGGAAATTAAGCCGCAGCGCGTGCTGGTGAGCACAGAGCTGGCTGGTAGGGTGAGCGCTTTTCAAAAGGCAGAAGTGCGCCCGCAGGTGAATGGCATTGTGCAGCAGCGCCTTTTTACCGAGGGCGCTGTGGTGAATGCTGGGGATGCCCTGTACCGCATAGACCCCGCGCTGTATCAGGCGGCGGCAGAAAGTGCACAGGCCGCGCTGGCTAAGGCAGAGGCCAATGTGTTGCCCGCGCAATTGCGGGCAGAGCGCGGCAAGCTGCTTTTTGCTGCTAAAGCTATCAGTAAGCAGGAATGGGAAGAAATTCAAGCCACCTATGGTCAAGCCAAGGCCGAGGTGGACGTGTGCCGTGCCGCCCTAAAAACAGCGCGCATACAGCTGGGCTATACCACTATTGTTGCCCCCATTGCTGGGCGCATTGGCAAATCTTCCGTCACGCAGGGGGCATTGGTTACGGCCAATCAGGCAGAGCCCCTTGCTCTTATTCAGCAGGTAGACCCTGTGTATGTTGATTTAACCCAATCAAGCACAGAATTGCTGCAATTGCGCGAGCGTTTTAGCAGGGGGCAGCTTGCACAGGCTGGCAATGCGCGTGCTGAGGTGCAGCTGCAGCTGGAAAATGGTGCATTATATTCGCAGAAGGGTACATTGCAATTTACTGATATTACCGTCGATGAAAGCACGGGCATGGTTTCGCTGCGTGCGGTATTTCCTAACCCCGAAGGGCAATTGCTTGCAGGCATGTATGCCCGCGCCACCATCAATGAAGGGGCAGACGAAAATGCCCTGCTTGTGCCCCAGCTTGCGGTCTTGCGCGATGTGAAGGGCAAGAGCTCGGTATTTGTGCTGGGGCAGGGGAATACAGTAACACGGCGCACTGTGGTTACCACCGAGGCAGTAGGGAAAAATTGGCTGGTTTCTGAAGGGCTTAAACCCAATGAGGTGGTTGTTGTAGAGGGGGTAAAGGCTTTGCGTGATAATATGCTGGTCAAGGTGCAGGCTAGGCGCTCTGCTGCAGAACGCTAAAAGCCGCCTGACCGCCACAAAGGAAACACAGCTATGGCTCAATTCTTCATTGACAGGCCTATTTTTGCATGGGTAATTGCCATTATCATTATGCTGGCGGGTTTACTTTCTGTGTTCAGCCTGCCTGTGGGGCAATTCCCCCCTTTGCTTGCCCCGCCCACCATCACTATGAGCGTTACCTATAATGGTGCTTCTGCCCAAACTTTGCAGGATTCTGTAACGCAGGTCATTGAGCAAAAAATGAATGGGCTGGATAAGCTGCTGTATATGAAAAGCGGCAGCAGTGCCGAAGGTGCTATGAACCTGCGCTTGACCTTTGACCCTTCTGTGGATGTGGACACAGCGCAAATGCAGGTGCAAAACCGCCTGCAATTGGCCATGAATTCCCTGCCCGAGCAGGTAAAGCGTCAGGGCATTGTGGTGCGTAAAGTTTCTGACAGCTTTTTGCAGCGCTATGCTTTTCTTGCGCAAGATGACAGCATACCTGTGGAAGATATTGCAGACTTTGTTTCTTCTACACTGCTTGACCCCCTAACACGCATAGAAGGCGTGGGCGATGCCACCTTGTACGCTGCGCCCTATGCCATGCGTATTTGGCTGAACCCGCAAAAGCTGCTGTCTTTTTCTATGACGCCCAGCGATGTGGTCAAGGCCATTGAAGCGCAGAATGACCAGATTTCGGTAGGGCAATTGGGTGGGCAGCCCATTGTGCCCGGGCAGGAAATTAATGTCACGCTGCTTTCGCGTAAAAAATTGCAAAGTATTGAAGATTTTTCCAATATCGTTTTGCGGGGTAAGAGCAGCGGTGCACTGGTGCGGGTGCGCGATGTGGCTAGGGTGGAAATGGGCGTGCAAAGCTATACGCATAGCTCGCGCTTTAATGGCAGCCCTGCGGTGGCGGTGGGCATTCAGCTTGCCGAAGGGGCAAATGCTGTGGATACCTCGGAAAGGGTAGCAGCGTTTATGAAAAAAATGCAGCCCTTGTTTCCTGAAGGTTTGCACTACGTTTTGCCCAATGACACCGTGCCCTTTGTTAAGCTTTCCATTCAGTCGGTGTTTCACACCTTGATAGAAGCCATTATTCTGGTTTCGCTCATTATTTTTTTATTTTTGCAAAATGTGCGTGCCACGCTTATTCCCACCTTGGCTGTGCCCGTGGTGCTGCTGGGCACTTTTGCCATTATGGCAGCGCTGGGGCTGACTATTAACACCCTGACCATGTTTGGCCTTGTGCTGGTCATTGGGCTTTTGGTGGATGATGCCATTGTGGTGGTGGAAAATACAGAAAGGCTTATGCATGACGAGGGGCTTTCCCCCTATGAAGCCACATGCAAAAGTATGCAGCAGGTAACAGGGGCGCTTATTGGCGTGGCAGCGGTGCTTTCTGCCGTGTTTATTCCCATGGCTTTTTTTGGTGGCATGACGGGGGCTATTTACAGGCAATTTTCTCTTACCATTATTGCGGCCATGGGGCTTTCTGTGGTGGTGGCTATTGTTTTTACGCCCCCTTTGTGTGCAACCTTATTGCGTAGCCGCAGTGTGAATACAGTGCATCAGGGGCTTTTTGGGCGCTTTAACCGCGCTGTGGACAGCGCCACCGCTGGCTATACCCGCATTGTAACAGGCTGGGTGCGGCACTATGGGCGCTATATGCTGCTCTATGCTCTGTTGGTGGGGGCGGTGGGCTTGGCCTTTCGGCATATGCCCACGTCTTTTTTGCCTGTGGAAGATCAAGGCTCGCTTATTGTAAACATCTTTTTGCCCCCAGGGGCTACGCGCGAAGCTACTGTTGCCGTGGCTGAAAAGGTGGAAAAATACTTTTTGGAAGAAGAAAAAGACGTGGTGGACGGCTTTTTGCTCACCCTTGGCGTGGGGGGCAATGGCAGCAAGGGGCAGAATGCCGCGCAGGGCTTTGTGCGCCTCAAAGACTGGGCAGAGCGCACAGGGGCAGGGCAGGATTCTGCCTCTGTTGCCAAGCGGGCGCGGGCGCGTTTTGGTAAAGAAGTCAATGCCCGCATTCTTTTTTCCTTACCCCCGCAGGTAAGCGGCTTGGGCAATGCTTCGGGCATTTCTTTGCAATTACAAGACCAAGCAGGGCTTGAGCATGAAGATTTTCTTGCTGCCCGAGAAACCTTGATACAGCGCGGCAACCAAAGCCCGCTGTTATTTAACGTGCGCTCTTCTGCTTTGGAAGATATACCGCAATTGCGCGTGCTTTTGGATGATGTCAAAATGACCAGCCTAGGGCTGGATGCAGCCAATGTGAATAGCGACCTGTCTACCGCTTGGGGCGGAAATTATGTGAACGACTTTGTTGACAGGGGGCGCGTTAAGCGCGTGTATGTGCAGGGCGATGCCCCCTATCGCATGAACCCTAACGATTTGAAGCAATGGTATTTTCGCAATGCGCAGGGCAGCATGGTGCCCCTGAATGCCTTTGCTACCACTGGCTGGACATATGCCCCAGCACAGCTTGACCGCTATAATGGCGTGCCCTCTTTTTTAATAGAAGCATCGCCTGCTGAAGGGGTAAGCTCGGGTGTGGCCATGCAAGAGCTGGTGCGCCTTATTGAAGAGCTGCCCGAGGGCATTAGCTATGAATGGACAGGCCTTTCGTATCAAGAACACCTTTCGGGTTCAAAGACCATATATTTATATGCCTTGTCTATTCTTGTGGTATTTTTAAGCCTTGCGGCTTTGTATGAAAGCTGGAGCATACCCTTTGCCGTGGTGCTGGTTGTGCCTGTGGGCATGCTGGGGGCTTTGGGCTTAAGTATGCTGCGCGGGCTTTCCAACGATATTTATTTTCAGGTGGGCTTGTTGGCTGTAATAGGCCTTGCGGCAAAAAATGCTATTTTAATTGTTGAATTTGCCCGCAAGCTGCACGCGCAGGGGGCTTCGGTGCAGGATGCTGTTATTGAGGCGGCACGGGTGCGCCTGCGCCCCATAGTCATGACCTCGTGCGCCTTTTTGCTTGGGGTTGCGCCCTTGGCTTTGAGTAATGGGGCTGGGGCAAAAAGCCAGCATGCCATTGGCACGGGCATTATGGGCGGCACATTTTTGGCCACGGCATTGGGCATATTTTTTGTGCCTGTGTTCTTTGTGGTGGTGTGGAAGGTGTTTAACTGGCGCTCTTTTGCCAAAAAAGAATAGGGCAGGGGCATTCGTGAAAAAAATATTTTCTTGTTATTTGTCTTTAGTTGTTTATGCTAAGCCATGGGCGCCATGCCAGCCCAGTATAAAGGAGCAGAATAATGGCCATTGATATGAATACCATACCCGATGAAGGCAGCATTTCTAAAGAAGAAGCACAAAAGCGCGTGCAGGAAAATGCTGATATTTTTGTGCTGGATGTGCGTGTGCCCGAAGCGGGTAAGGAATATACTGAAAATATCCCTTGCGCGGCGCATATTCCCCTGCCTGAGCTGGAGCAGCGCCTTGATGAAATTCCCACAGACCGCCCAGTGATGGTGCATTGCGTTTTTGGTGGCAAAGCCTCTAAAGCCTATGCCCTGTTAAAAGAAAAGCGCCCTGATATTAATGATTTGTGCTTTGTAAAAACAGCCGAAGGCTACAAATAACAAGAGGCGTGCTGTGCCCCCAGCTTCGGCAGAGCAAGGCGCTTTTGTAAGGGAGCATATATGAAAAAATTTTATTGCTTTTTCTTTTGTCTTTGTGTTGCCACCACAAGCTATGCGGCTGCGGCGCCGTTGCTGCCCAATTATGATTATATGGCTTTTTGTTACAGCGATGCGGCAAAAACAGGGGAAGCCGCAGAAAGCAGCGCCCTGTGCATAGCCCGAGAAGACAAGGCTATTAAAGAATTGTCGCACGGTCTTTTTTCTCAGGCAGTGCTGACCCGCTGCTTTGAAGAAAACAAAAGCAAGGGGGAATCGTATTTCTTTTTGCTGCAATGCCTAAAAGCGCATAGTGAGCAGCCAGCAGCAGGGCAAGAGCCAGAACAAGGTACAGAACAACCCAAGGTACAAGATTTGCTGCAATAAGAAGTATGCCACAGCCCAAGGTTTTAATAAGGCCACGGCCAACAGCGCAGGCATAGCATGCGGCAAGCAGGCACGGGTTTTGCTTTTACACAAGAGAGCGCCTGCATATCCTCATGATATGCAGGCGCTCTCTTGCTATGGGCACGCGCTATGCGGAGGTAGTGCCCAGTGGCGTAAGCACCACTTCTTTATGCTCATTCATGGTCAGCTCAAAGGCTGTGCCATATTTCATAAGAAAATCTTTTTCAGCAATAAAGGGGATGTTTTTGATGCTGATTTGCTCATCTTCATCCTCATCCATTTCGTCTATGCCCAGACCGAGCACAATTTTGGCGTGTCAGCCACCGCCTACTTTATATTCGCGCAGGCGAACGCACATATCTTCATCTTCATCATCAAGCATGGCTTGCAGCTTGTTGAGCATTTCGTCTGTAATAGTCAGGCTAAACATAGGCTAAAAAACTCCTGTGCAGTTAATCAATTGTAGTTAAACAATAATGGGGGAAAGGCCATGCTTTGTAAACAGGGCAAGCACTGCATGCAAGGCTTCGGGGCTGTAGGAATATATATCGGGCTGAGCCTTGCCCAGTGCCGTATATTTACTAAGCCCAAAGGCGTGATAGGGCATAACTTCAATTTCATGCCGATCAAAAGTATGAAAAAATGCGGCCATGGCAGCAATATTTTCTTCGTCATCATTCATGTGTGGTATAAGCGGCATGCGAATACGCACTTCTTTGCCTGAGCTGAGGGCGGCCTGCATATTGCGCAGAATAAGGCTGTTGTCATGCCCAGTCAGCTTTGCATGCTGTTCTGCATCCATATGCTTGCAGTCAAAAAGAAATACGTCGGCCAGTTCAAGGGCTTTATCAAAAATTTTTGCAGAGCTTTGCCCGCAGGTGTCTACAGTGACATGAAAACCTTCATCAAGAGAAGCGGCAACAAGGTCAAGAAAAAACTGCCCTCCAGCTGTGGGTTCTCCGCCGCCAAAGGTTACGCCGCCACCAGAATTTTCATAAAAGAGGGCGTCTTTTTTTACCACAGCCATAACTTCATCTACGCTCATGCTTTTGCCGCTTATTTCGCGGGCATGGCTGGGGCATTGGGCTGCACATGCCCCGCAGTGCTGGCACAGCGCGGCATTGTGCGTGCTTATGCCAGCCTGCATGCCCACAGCATGATGCGGGCACACAGAAAGGCACAAGCCACAGCCTGTGCACAGGGAAGAAAAGAAAAGAAGCTGGGGGTTTGTCTGCTGCGATTCGGGATTGCTACACCACAGGCAGCGCAGGGGACAGCCTTTTAAAAATACTGTAGTGCGAATGCCTGGGCCATCTTTAGTTGACATGCGCTGAATATTATAGACTATTCCCTGACTCATAGTTTCTCCGCCTGCTTGTGCCAGAGCGGCAGGGGGCACAAAGGCCTTGGCCGCCCGCCGCTCTGTCTGTATTGTAGCTATTGTGCATATTCCGTGCGTTTAATGATTTCATTTTGCACACCCTTGTCAAGGCGTGTAAAATACGCACTGAAGCCAGCAACGCGCACCACAAGGTCTTTATATTCTGCGGGATTATGCTGTGCTTCTTGCAATGTGGCTGAGCTGACGCAGTTAAACTGAATATGCGAGCCGCCAAAATCGCAATAGGTTTTAATTAGTGAAATTAAGTTGCGCGCCCCTTGTGCGCCTTCCAGCGCTGAGGGCAAAAATTTCACGTTAAAGTGGTTTGCGCCATAGCGCACGGTGTCTATGGCTTCTGCGCCCGATTTAATCAGGGCGGTTACCCCCTCATGGTCTGTGCCGGGCATGGCAGAAACGCTGCCATCGGTCAGTGCCACGCCAGCCTTGCGCCCT
Organism: Desulfovibrionaceae bacterium; assembly: GCA_028689675.1. Taxonomy (GTDB): domain Bacteria; phylum Desulfobacterota; class Desulfovibrionia; order Desulfovibrionales; family Desulfovibrionaceae; genus JAQVCS01. Next base: position 50,463 of record JAQVCS010000016.1, read on the forward strand.
GTGGGCAAAGCGCCCATAAGCGAGCCAAAATAGTTGTGATACGACAGGGAATAGGCATCCAGCGGTGTGCGGTAGCCAAAGCAATCTGGCCCCACAGAGCTGTGCAATTCATCAATATCACGGTAAAAACGCTGCACAAAACCTTCCACGTCGGGGTAGTCATTGCCATGCTTGGGGGCATTGTAGCACAATTGGCGAATGTCTTCATAGCCTTCAAAATTGGCTGCAAGCGCTTCTAAAAGCTGCGCCATGGTGAGCTGCTTGGTATCAAATACAAGATGCTTGATAGCCAGCAAAGCATTGGCTGCGTCTATGCCTGCGGTCATAATAGGGTTGACCTGCGGGTAGCGCGTGCCGCCAGCTTCTTCACACATGCCTTTGTCTATGCAGCCATCATACATCACAGAGCGGAAGATGCTGGGCACAACCTGCACGCGCGCCATTTGGCTTAAATCGGAATGGTGGCGCGAAATGGTAAAGAGGTTTTTGAGCTGCTTTTTATAGGCCTCATACACTTCTTCAAAGGTGTTGAAGCTGCACGGGTCGCCCGTTTCAATGCCCACATTTTTGCGCGTTACAGGGCATTTACCATTATTCAGCAGCAATTCCACTACCTTGGCAAGGCAAGGCTGGTCTTCTTGGGTAATAAAACTGCCCTTGCCGCAAATGCCTGTAGAAACGCAGCCATAGTTGCCGCAATTGCGGGCATCTTCAAGCGTAATGCCGTCTTTATATTGTGCAAAACGGGCAAGGTTACGTTCTATCACCACAGTATTGTTCAAAATCTGGGGCTGGCCAGAGCCACCACGAATACATTCTACTACCTTATTGAGGTAGGAAGTCTTCATTTTGGGGTGGTACAGCAAGGTCAGCGTGGGCTGAATGCCGCGCATGCAAATTTGCGTTTCCAGCAGCAATTCTTCAAGCTCAGTGCTGGCGTCGCGGCCAAAGGCATCTATGCCGCCAATGGTGATAGTTTGGCCTGTATGCCCAGAAAGGGTCATGGCATACGAGCCGCCTTGATATTCGCCCAGCTCCATGTGCTTAATCCACTGGAATTTCAGCAGGGTAAGCACTTGTTCCTTGGTCAGCTTGCCTTCTTCAATATCCTTTTTGTAGAAGGGGTACATATATTGGCCATAGCGGCCAGGGGAGGTTGCGCAGGCCATTTGTTCCACTTCAATAGCCAAATGAATAAACCAGAAAGACTGTATGGCCTCGCGGAAGTTGCGTGCGGGGAATTCGGGCACGCGGCGGCAAATTTCAGCAATTTCCAGCAGCTCGGCTTTGGCTTTTGGGTCTGTTTCCCCTGCAGCGGTTTTTTCTGCCAGCTCCGCATAGCGGTGCGAATGGGCAATAACGGCTTCTGTTGCCACAATCATGGCACGGTACAAATCGTGCTTTTCCTTATTTTCCAAGGTAGTAGGGCAGTCAAGCAGGCGCTGCTTAAGGTCATCAACCACCGCGCGCAAGCCCTTGTTCAGTGCCATGGGGTAGTCGGCAATGCCCGAGCCAGAGGCAACGCTCACGTTATCATAGTACAGGCCAGCCTTGGAATATTGGGCAGGGTTGACGCCGTACTTATCTTTATACATTTTATTGTTCAAAGCAATGCAGGTACGGTTCTTCCATTTTTTATAGACCTGCATCAGCAATTCTTCTGTTTCCTGAGGAATTTTCATTTCCCCCAGCGAAGCCATTTTGGCCATTTGCATTTCTTCTTTAATCCACGAAACATTCCACTCAGGGTAAGGGTTTACCCCAGCGCGAATGCCCGTCAGCGTGCCCACAATAGGGTTGCCATCAAGAAAAATTTTCTTGGTCAGCAGAACACGTTCAAACAGCTTGGCGCGGATGTAATACACAGGCTCGCCAGCAAATTCTTCATATACATCAAGCAGGCAGCGCAGGCGCTCGGGATCCATAACCTGCGGCGCGTTCATTAAGAAATCTTTAAGTTCGGTAACACGCTGTTCGGCAGTGCTCCAGTCAATGCTGTAGCCCTGCGCGGCAGGGGCAGTGGCGGAAGTAAAAGGCAAAGTGGGCATGAGGTGCTCCTTAGTGAAAGAATGCAAAAAACGCCCTTCGTCATGAAGGTTGTATTTCTTCGCTTGTTATAAAAATATTTTGCACAGACCATGCCAGTGTGGCTAAGAAAAAGAATTATCCATCTATTATATTGATTTATTAGTGTATTTTTTTGTTATGCAAGCCTGAAATGGATATAGAATTTTTATTTTTTATAAAAAAATCTTTCTTTTTTTATAATAATTTTTTATAGCCAATCTCAGCTCTGTGCTAAGAGCCCTGTGTATAAGAAAAAAAGTACTGGAGGGCATGTGCTGCCACAGCACAAGAACAGCCCTGCGGAAAAGGAAAAGACATGCGCTTTACTAAAAAAAATTTCTCTAATGTCAGCAGGGCAGAAATTCTTACCCCAGCCAACAAGGCTATATGGGATGACATGGGCATTGGCGTGGCCGTGGTTGATGCTGATGGTTTGTGCGTCTATATGAATGATATACAAAGGCGCGTGGACGGTTTCAGTAATGTTTCTGTTGTGGGGCGGCATATCACCAGCCTGTATGTTCCGCATGAATTGGCATGTATTCCCACGCTCGAGTGCATGCAGCGAGGTGAACCCTTACTAAAAAAAGCCTATTGGTACAAGACAACCAATAATTATTTGGCCAGTACAGTGAGTGATTTTTTTCCGCTTTTTCAGCATGGGCGCATTGATGGCGTGCTGGCCTTTACCATTTGGGTGGGCACATCTTCCCTTGCTGAAGGCGGGCAGAAATTGCCGCGCGCAAAAAAGGGCAGCGAAACGAGCAATACCTATTATACTTTTGACAGCCTTGTTGGGCACAATGCCGCCCTGCGCGAGGTGATTAACGATGCCAAAACAGCGGCACTTACTGCTTCGCCAGTAATGATATGGGGTGAAAACGGAACAGGTAAAGAAGTGTTTGCTCAGGCTATCCATAGCGCTGGCGCCCGCAGAGAACGCCCCTTTATTGCGGTAAACTGCGCCGCTATTCCCGAAAATCTGCTGGAAGGCATTTTGTTTGGCACAGCAAAAGGGGCTTATACCGACGCAGGTGATAAGCCGGGGCTGTTTGAAAAAGCCGATGGCGGTACGCTGCTGCTTGACGAGCTTAATTCCATGCCGCTGGGCTTGCAGGCAAAATTGCTGCGTGTGTTACAAGAAAAACGCGTGCGGCGGCTGGGCTCTCACACCGAAATTGCTGTAGATGTGCGCATTATCAGCGTGCTGAATGAAGACCCCTTAGAAGCAATAGCCCATGGTGTTATGCGCAGTGACCTGTTTTACCGCTTAGCCGTGGTGGGCATAGCGGTGCCGCCTTTGCGTGAGCGCAGGGAAGACATTGAGCTTTTGGTGCACACCTTTATTATGCGCTCTGAGCTTTGCCCCAAGCCCGAAGGTATTCGGGTTTCTGATGCGGTAATGGCACTCTTTGCCAGCTATGATTGGCCTGGCAATATACGCGAGCTCTTGCATGTTATTGAAGGCAGCCTAGCCTTGCTTGGGGGGCGCAGGGTGATAGATGAAGCCTGCCTGCCACGGCATTTTCGTGATGCCTGCCGTCAGCAAAAGAAGCAGCAAGGGCAAATGTATAGCGAGGTCAAGGCTGCCCGCGGGGAAGAGGATGTCTACAGCCATGTGCAGCGCAACAGCATTCTTCCCCTCAAAGAACAGTTGCACCGCTATGAGGCACAGTGCATTTGCCGTGTGCTGACGGTAACAGGGGGCAATGTGGCCAAGGCAGCCCGTATCATGCAGCTAACAGGGGCGGGCTTGCGCTACAAAATGAAATTATTGGGCATTGGTGAAGATAATTTTTAATGGATTGATGGCGAGTGGCTTGGCTTTCATGAGGGGCAGCCCTTCCTCCACCATGCATATACTACATAGCGCCTTACAACATCGCAGTATGTTTCTAAGGCGCTATTTTTTTATAGGCTTTAGCCACTAGAGCAGATTCTCTTTCAAAGCTCACAAGGGGAAGTACATTCCCCTTGTGAGCTTTGAGTGGCAAGAATTTCTTATGAAACCTTGCGAGTATGTTAAAGGTAACATGCTCTCGGTGTGCAGCTTCTTAAGCCAGACTAGGAACGTCTATTTTGCAAGCATAGCCGCAATGCGTTTTACTTTTTTTAGTCTTTATGCCTTCTTCACCCTGCATGAATAATCATTTCCCCTTCTTTCCGCTTTCCTCCTTTTTCCTCCTTACCCACAGTATTGAAACTGAGTGGCTCCTGCCCCGCCGTGGGCTTAACGCTTTTCGCACCTTTTTCCGCTTTAGAATGACAAAAGTGCCGTGTATGCAAACAATTCCATTTTTCAAAAATGGATGTACAGGTAATTCTATTTTTCAAAAATAGATACCATACTGTGCGGCAAGAATAATATTTTATTGTTTTATTACAATATGTTGTAAAAATAAGCCTGTATTGGCATGACCCTTGCTTTCTTTGTGAAAAACTTCCCCTAGGAGTATTTCATGATTGCATGTTTGGTATGCGCAGCAGTGCTTGTTGGTGCGCTTATTGGCACAGTGGGGGTAGGAGGCATCCTCCTTATTCCTGCACTCAGCGCATTTGCTGGGCTGGACACGCATCAAGCGATGGCCACTGCCCTGTTTTCTTTTATTTTCACTGGCATATTAGGCACATGGTTATACCAGCGCCACGGCAGCATTGATTGGCATATTACCTTACCCGTGTGCGCTGGGGGGCTGGTGGCAGGATATTTCGGCTCACTGGCCAATGCCTATACTTCGCCCACTATGCTGAACATACTGCTTTCAGGCGTCATCATTTTTGCTGGTATTTATGCGCTTTTTCCTGCCAAATCTCGTCCTATCCGCACATCGGCCAGCCTTCCTGTGCTTTTTGCCATTGGTGCAGCGGTTGGCTTTGGCTCTGGCCTCACGGGCGTTGGCGGCCCAGTGCTCTCTGTACCGTTGATGGTTATTCTCGGTTTTCACCCGCTTACCTCCATTGCCACCAGTCAGGTTATTCAAATTGCCGCAGCGTGTTCTGGTTCTTTAGGGAACATGGGGCATGGCTTCATTCATTTCCAAACGGCACTTTGGGTAACCGGGCTGGAGCTGATAGGCGTTTTTGCAGGCGTTCGTCTGGCGCATGCTATCCCCGCATCAACATTGAAGAAAATTGTGTCTGTAGTGTGTATTATTGTGGGCACATTTATTCTTATACGAACTGTGCGCGGCATATAATGCTGCTGCTTCCATTAACCATATTGTAAGGAGATTCATTCATGGCTATTTCTCTTACCGAGCGCCCCATCTTCATGATTGGTTCTGAGCGTTCTGGCACAACCTTAGTTATGGCATTACTTGGCTCTCATTCCCGTATTGCAGTACCTGAAGTGGTTTGGTATTACCCTCGTTTTTATCCGTATTTGCATACCTATGGTGATCTTTCTGTAGAAGCAAATTTCCGTACCTTGGCTTCTGAAATGGTCTATGGCTTGAAGACTCCTTTCTGGGGTATGCAGGTTAACCCGCGCACCATTGTTGATGAAGTGATTGAGCTTGCCCCTGAACGCAGCTTTGCCGGCTTATATGCTGGCATGCATTTACGCTTTGCCAACTCTGTAAATAAGCCGCGCTGGGGTGAAAAAACCCCGCATAATCTTTATTTTGTCGATGCTATGCATAAAGATTTCCCCAATGCGCAGTTTATTTACATTACGCGTGATGGTCGTGATTCTTGCGTGGACTATATGGAATCTTCTTTTGGCCCTACCAATATTTACTGTGCTGCCCAGTCGTGGAAGCGCTGCTGGAACCATGTAAAACCGTGGCGTGAACCCCTGAAAGAGCAGGGGCTGTGGCTGGATGTGCGCTATGAAGATTTGGTGCGCAAGCCTGAAGAAATCATGAAGGGTGTTTGTGAATTCTTGGGTGAAGAATTTGAAGAAGGCATGTTTGAATTCTACAAAACGGATATGTGCAAGGCTCGCGGAGCTTCGCGCGATCATGCCCCCTTGGGTAAGCCCATTACCGATAACTATGTGGGAATTTACAAAGATTTACTGAGCCAGCGCGATCAGCGCATCTTTGCCGCGGTGGCGGGGAAGGAACTGGAAGAAGCTGGCTATGCCAATGATGTGACACCAGAAATGCCCTCTGAAACAATGGTGGCAAAGTATCTGGAATTTGATGGCCGTATCAGAGCGGCTACGCTGGATGGCTTTGAAGGCCATATTGTGTATGAAAGCTACAATGACTGGCTTATTGAGCAGCGTGAAGAACGCCGCAAAAAAGGCCTGTGGGATGCCGCAACAGCGCCGAAAATATTCCCTGCGGGTGATCAGGATGAAGAAATAATCATTGGGCAGCGGGCTTCAACCTATTGGAAGAAACACTTCTCTATCAAGCGTCAGTATTCTGGCTCTGTTGTCCTGTAGCAGCGGGAAAAGAAGAGCGCCGCAGGGGGACGTGGGGCGTTCCCCTGCGACAAAAGTCGTATAAGTATTTTCAGAAACACGCAACGGCTGTTCACTTGTACCAGAGAACAGCCTTGGGAGGAAGTATGGAATCTCATGATTCGGCAATAAGCCTGAAGCGCTGGCTGTATATTGCAGGTGGGCCAGCCTTGCTGGGGCTTACCCTGCTTATGCCTTGTTTTGGTGAAATGAACGCTCGTTTCGGCTTTGGTATTCTTTTTTGGATGATTTGGTGGTGGGTAACAACAGCCGTTGATATTAAATTGACGTGTTTGGTTCCTATTTTTGTTGCCTGTATTTATGCGTATATGCCCTTAAACAAGGTCTTGGAAGCCTATGTGCACAAAGAGGCCGTGCTTATTTTTGGCTCTACAGCCATTACCGCTGCGTGGATTCGCTGGGGTTTTGCCCGACGTTTGGCCTTAAATTTTTTAATGCGTATCAGCAGTAATGTTCGTGCGCAAACTGCTGGGTGGTTTTTCTTGTGTGGTATCGTCAGCTTTGTGGTGGGGAACACCACTGTAGCGGCGATGTTTGCCCCAGTTGCTGTGGCGGCTCTTATGTATGGCGGCTTTAGCACTAATGAACAGCGTTGGAATTCTAAAGCTGCCTCCAATATCCTTATTGCCGTGGCATGGGGTTCTGCTGTAGGCGGTATGGCTACCCCCTTGGGGGGCGGGCAATCTGTAGTAACGTATGGGCTGCTGAATAAATACATTGGGTACAATATTTATTTTATTGACTGGACGTTGCGCATGGTGCCCATTTCCATACTGGTCATTCTTGGCGTAAGTGTCATGATGTATTTTATGAAGACAGACCAAGACAGCTTTGGCGGCACAAAGGAATTTTACCGCCAAGAACTTGCGAAACTAGGGCCTATGACTTATGAAGAAAAGATAGCCTGCGGTGGTTTTGCTTTGGCTATTTTACTGGCTATTCTTCAGCCTTTGTATGCACCCTATACCAAGGGCCCCGCGTGGACATGGTTACGGCCTACTCCTTTGTTCTGCATTATTCCTCTTGTGCTGCTTTTTTGGCCTTCCCGCACAGCCCCTGGAGAAACCATTCTTTCTCCAAAAATATTGAGTAAATATTTCCCCGTCACTATTTTGTTTATGTGGCCTGCCTCGGTGGCATTAAGCAAAATATTGTCGGCCACGGGGGCTGGCGCTGTGTTTGGGCAATGGATTTTACCCTTTGTCGGTGTGAATGATACTTTATCTATCGTGGCGTGGTCTATTGCGGGGAATGCCTTATCGCAGGTGACAAGTGACACTGCGGCGGCGGGCGTTATGGTTCCACTGGCTATTGAAGCCATGCATAATTGGCATGGTCTGGAATTTGGAGCAGTGGCTTGGGTGTGGGTAACAGGAGCCAGCATCAGTTGTGTGATTCATAGACATCGTTTCAATTTTCCAATACCCTTCCCTTATGGAAAAAGAAGTTCGACAACGCCTTCAGTGGGTCAATCTGTATGAGGAATCCAGAAACGCTGGACTTGTTTGTCGGCG
>JAQVCS010000003.1 GCA_028689675.1 Desulfovibrionaceae bacterium
TTATGTTAAAGCAATGGCGTGGGATTGCAACGCGATATGCTAAAAATTCCGCCTCGTTTTTGGCGGCAGTGCATATCAGATGTATTTTTATTTGGGCGTCAATCTCGTGACTACACTATCTAGGGCTAGTATTTTTACATTTCAATGCTGTTTGTTGCCTTTTTACCAAATGCAGAGTATGCATATAGGTTTCATGGGCTTTTATCGTCGACAATGTGAGGTTTTATGGTAAAACATATTTTGCTTCAAAAGGCATTTATTTTTGAGCCGGCTAAAGAAATACCTAAACCGGCTGACTGTTCTTACAATAATGCAAATGGCTACTGGCAGATTGATAGTACGGGAGAGGTGATGATAACATCTCGCACTATTCTTGAAGGGCTTGTCTCGAAAAAAGCTGATATTGAAACAGGTGAAGATCAAAAAGGTGAATAATGACTGTAATATTGACGTTGAATGTTTAATTATCTCTCACTCACTTGACTACTCAACAGATTTAATTTGCTTTGAGCTAAAAAAAAGAAATATAAGATATTTACGATTAAATCGTGATAAATTTTCTGGAATAAAGATATCAGTTAATCCTGCTGAATGTTCCATGCGTGTGGCACTTAACAGCAATTTGATTTATCATATTAACAATAGTAGCTTATCTTCCATATACTTTCGTGCACCAGTTTTTTTACGGGCGCATAAAAATTACTCACTAGAAGAGCAACTATACAGAAGCCAGTGGAGTTCTTTTATTAGGAATCTTGTTATTTTTGAAAATGCGTTATGGATCAATCATCCCGTATCTACTTATAAGGCAGAAAATAAGATATATCAATTAAAAAAAGCTAAAGATGTTGGATTAGATATACCGCAGACAATTGTTTCCAATCACATTCCTTGTTTTAAAGAACTTAAATACGAAAAACTTGCCGTGAAGTCACTTGACACAGCACTTTTCTATGACAATATGCAAGAACTTTTTGTATATACCCAGTCTGTTTTACGTGATGAATTAACTGAAGAACAATTAAAAATTGCTCCAGTAATAATGCAGGAACTCCTTGAACATAAGATAGATATCCGTGTTACTGTAATTGGAAAAAATATTTATCCTGTAAGAATATTTTCATGTAGTGTTGGAGTAATTGGTGATTGGCGCAGAGAAAAAAAAAACTTGAGCTATGAGCCATTTGAATTACCAGAAGACATCAAGAAAAAAATATTACAACTCATGGAAGATTTAGGACTTGAATTTGGAGGAGTAGATTTCATTTATGCAAATGGAAAATATTATTTTGTCGAGGTCAATCCCACAGGTGAGTGGGGTTGGCTAACAAGAACTGCAAACATAGATATCGATAAAAAAATTGCAAATCTTCTTTGTTCTAATTTGCGAGGCGTACCATCGTGCTAGCTGCTATAAAATTGAATATTATTCCATTCTTGGTTGCTCTGGATGCAAACAAGAAAATTCAAAATAATAGCAATAAAATTGAAAAGCAACAGATAGGCAATCAAGAGGAAGTTCGTAGGGTTAAAATATCTGACCTAAAAAAAATATATAAAGATACAATTTTAGCAAAAAATATTCTCGAAGATAAAATTAAGCAAAATATTTCGGCAATTACAGTTGCCTCAACCCTGATTGTTGGCCTTCTAGCCATTCTTGGTGGAGGATACCCTCATTTGAAACAGGGATATATTGCGTGGGTGGTATACGTCATATCACTATTTACTATTTTATATATGATTACAGCTGGATATCTTTCCATATTAACACTTGCTGGAGAAAATACTGTTCATAAAATATCAATAAAAAGATCTATCACAAATTGAAAAAAACTTAAAAATAAAATATTACAAAGCAAATATGCTTAATGCAAACTTGAATATAAAGAGAAATAATTTGTTGTTTGCGTCATATATTTGTATGAGAAATTCGTTAATATGTTTGATTATTTTATTCGGAATAATTGCTTTTCCAAATTATTTTTCAAATACTAGTAGTAAAATTTCTAATATAAGATCAACTCAATTTTATTATTCACAAGATGCTATTTCTTTTTTGGAAAGAGAATCGTCGGTTCATAACTTTGAAGAAGCCCTTAAGCATATTAACCTTAAAAATGTAACACAGTCTCGACAGTCTCTTATTATAGAGTCGTTAAAATTTTTTGTCACAATTTCAAAAGTTGGTGAAGATATATTAATTATAAAAATTGATAGCTATATAAATAATGAATAATTTTATATTAAAATTATTCTATAAACAGAAATTAACTTTAAGTAATGCTGACAGCGTAATAAAATTATTAAAAATAAGTAGAACTCTTTGTTTTTTTGACGAATTTATTAGTGTAATAAACGCTAGATGTAATGATATGCATACTCATTCTTTCTTGATTATCCTCGTGATGTCCATAATGCTTGTCTTACTGAATACTCGCTGAGATGTACACAGCCCTGTGTATCCAGCGCAGGGCGAACGCATCTAAATGCCCGTGAGTAATGTTCTGGCAAAAGCGTGTCCCAGCATGGCGCGTAGTCTGGCTTGCCGGTTGGATTGTTTTTTATTGGGTTTGTTTAATTTTACAAAATTATAGGCTATGCGGCGAAGGCTGGCAAAATTGGCAGGGGCGTGGTCTTTTCTGATGCGGCAATCATCTTCACGAAAAACCACATCCAGCACCCAGTGAGTGAATTTTCAATAGCCCAGTGCTGGCGGACTGCACTGAATAACACCTTGGCATCATTTGATAAACTACTGATAAAATATCGATTGGAAGTTTCCTGTGCGCGGCTGTTGCTCTCGCGTGTGGCCGTGATGCGAGCCACGGTTTTCACCCCCTTCCATTCCTTGAGTGCGGGTAGCCCAAGCCCGCTCACGTCCACGGCAAGGCATGAACGATTTTCAATGCGCCCATGTCCCTTATCGTGCTGCTGAAATGTCGTACAGTTCTGCGTACCTTTATTCTTGTCAACCTCCTGGAATAACTGTTCAACTTCTCGTTTCAGGCTGGGCTGGTTATCCTTTAGGTTCAACACAAAATCAGCTTTGTTTTTCGTGACAATTTGCTCGGCAATGGATTTCTGGCAGCCGATGGCGTCTATGGTGATGATGGCATTTTTTACATCAATTTTCTTGAGCAATTCGGGTATTTGTGTGATTTCACTGTCTTTTGACGTGCCAAAGCATTGCCCGAGAATCGTTGCATTTTCAGAGACATACGCGGTAATACTATGCAGAGCTGAACGATGGGCGGCTGTGTCAAAAGAGCGGCGCAGCGTTTTGCCATCAATGGCGACGACTTTTCCTGCTAGAGATTCTTGCAGGCTCGCCCCCCAGACGGCGAGTGCCGTATTCAGCTCTGAAGGGGCCAGCCGTGAAAAAACACGCTGAAAAGTGTCATGGGACGGTATCCCATTTTTTAAATCAAGAAATTCAGTGAGTTCCTCAAAACGCTCAGTTGCTATCACTTCAATATCACACCAACCCTCCGCACCGCAGAGAAGTGCGTATACAGCGATGACCACCATATCGGAGAGCTGATGCTTTTTGGTTCGGTCAACTCTGGGATCGGTGACACAGGCGACCGCATCGTGCAGGGCAATAAAATAAGACATGCTACCTCACATGTATCTATATTAAATATATAAACATTTTTTAATATCTGTTCTCAAAACATATGTCTGTCGGCATAAAAATATTTTAGAATAGTCGCCTTAAATTTTTATGGTGTAAAGAAAATTTAGATGCGTATTGCCCTGGTATCCAGCGGGGGGAGTGCCTCCACTGTGTTGCATTCAAAGAGCTCCTTTCTCTTCGGTTCCCACTCGCTCACATAGCCCGGCTCGTCTTGCATACGCTTCAGCTCGCGCATGACGGCACTATAGTTTTCCCGCACCAAGGACAGTTCCCCCTGTTGCGGGAATGCTTGCCCCAAAGCGGCCTTGACCGTATCCATTTCAGCCATTTCTTGGCGTACACTGGTCTGATAGGTTTGGAAGGCTTGCTCAAGACCTTTTTCGAGAAAATTGTCAAGCCGCTGAAACATACCAGCCAGGCTGAATTTTTCATCAAAGCCATACACAAGATTATCGGGCTGAAAGTTCTGTTCCCCCGTGCCGTTGAGGGCCAGCCGAAAGCCGTCACCGCCCTGAGCTCGTGATGTGCGCAGCATGGAAACCTCAAAGCCTCGGTATGTACCCAAGAGGGGCCTTGCTCGCGAGTCCCGTGTAATATCTTTTACACCATCGCGCAGAATATTTTGAATTTGTGCACCATTCTTTTCAGTCAGCACCTTGCCGTCGTTCAGCCATTCCAAACGAATGCGCGTTTTGCCTTTTTCGGTAACAGTTCGGGTATTCCCATCCCGCAGTGAACAATTGGCCGTATAAACAGCCTGAGCTTTGGCCAGGCGACCTTCGGCAGCACCAAGCCACTTCAGCCTATCCCGCAGCCGGTGTTGCGACCGTTGATGCTGTGAATGCAGGGCTTCCAGCTTACGCAAGTCGCTGGCCAGCTTCACCTGCATAAGAATGAGCGGATTGCCAGAGGCAGCAGCCTTCATATCTGCCGCATTGGCGGCTTCGGACTGCACATCGTCAATAACGCGCTGGAGTAAATCCCCCTTGCGGAATTGTTCGATGGCCGCCGCCTTGTATTCGATGGTCTGCCACATACGGGCATCGTAGGTTTGTTTTGTGGCGTAATAATAGACACCTACGGAAAATTTATCGGGGTCACGCTCATAGAGCATATTCCCCTGACGGATGATGCGCCCATTACGTTGCTCCAGATCACTTGGTCTCCACGGAGCATCCAGATGATGCGCGGCCACCAGACGCTTTTGCACATTCATGCCCGCGCCCATCTTGGCCGTGGAACCAAGCAGGATGCGCACACGGCCTGCCTGCATATCCGAAAAGAGTTTGCCCTTGCGTATGTCCGTATTAGCGTCATGAATGAAGGCAATTTCATCGGCGGGAATGCCGCGTTCCATGAGTTTTTGGCGTATGTCGTCATACACAGAAAAACGGGAGCCAGCAGCCACGCAGGCATCCATATCCACTGACGCGGCCTGGTCATCGTCATTGGCCTCTACGGCGTCTGCGGTGCCTCCTTCCTCGTAACCAGCGGCGGGGGCTGGGTCTTCTTGTGCTGCGTCTGCGTTTGGAAAGAAATTTTCCTCCGCAAACTCCAGCCCCGGCGCAGGCTGTGACGCAATAGCTCCGCCCTTGGGTGTGGATAAATCACAGAATACGAGCTGCGTTCCTCTGTCTGCCGCTGTGTTCTGCCAAATCTGAAAGATGCGTTCCACCGCCGCATTGCTTTTGGAACCGTCATAGTCGCCGGACTCTGGGGCTATGAGACGATAGTCAAGGCCAGCCTTGCGGGCATCATTGGTAATTTTCAGCGGGTTATCAATGCGCGGGTCTTTGGGCAAATGTTCCATGCGCTTGATGATTTCTTCCATGTAGGCAGTCTGACCATCCGACCGTTCCACCACATGATTGAAGGGCTTGCCGCCGTCCACGGGCGGGGTAAGCGGGCGCATACCTGCCTTTGCCGCCTGCTCGTCCAAATCGTTCTTCGTCACTACATCTGCAAAGGAGCGGTACAAGGCTACTGTTTGAAGGAGTAAGCATACATAATACATGGGAACCTCCAGCCATATGGTACGGGAAAGCAAATATACTAAATTAGGAATATTTGTGTTGACAGTATAGCAAAATTTGCTATTTTTTAGGTATGGAAACACTACACGATGACATACTCTGGACAGTGAATTTTTCCAGTGCGGCGGCAAAGCAAGTGCGTAAACTTCCAGCAGAAATGCAGGCTCGTATGTTGGCTTTGACGTTTGATTTGGAGCACAAAGGCCCAGAACAGACGAGTTGGCGGAATTATGGTCTGATAGTGGGCGGCAAGGATGTACACCATTGCCATCTGAATAATGGCCACCCGCGCTATGTTGTTGTGTGGAAAGTATTGGATCGGGAAGTACGAATCACAGAAATACGCTATGTCGGCCCTCACGGCAGTGTGAACTATAGCCGATTTAAATAGGAGGCCCATCATGAACGCAGAAGTGAGAGTATCCCCCCGCAGCCAGGGGTTTACAGAAATCAATCTTTCTATCCCCTCAAATAAAGCCGACGCTGTGCTTGAAGCTCTACGAGGTATGCTTCCTTTGGCGGGGCTAAAAGTGCACAGGGTAAACGACGATGGTGAAAAAATATTCAGCACTAAGGAAGTCTTCCCTGATGCCAACCCCGCAATGGTCTTGCGTGGTTTCCGCGGTAAGATGGAATGGACGCAGCAAGAATTAGCGGACAAGCTCGGAACCACCCAAAATTGTATTTCTGACATGGAAAGCGGAAAGCGTTCCATATCCAAGGCAATGGCCGTGCGGTTGGGGGAAATTTTTAACATCGCGTATAAAGTGTTTTTGTAAGCATCAGGCCGCCGCGTCATAATCTGCCTCCTGCCCCAGCTGAATGAACTGCGGCACACGAAGTTGCGCCCGCTTGAGCGAAGGATTGGCATAGAACATATCGCCACGGATAACTTGCCCAGAAAAAATGAAGTGGGCCTCACCTTCGATTTGCTCCTGAAGATCGCGTAAATCTACGCGGTCTTCTTTTTCTATGGTGGTATTCAAGGTATCGGCGTAGGTGGAGCCAGACTTGTCATTGACCGAAAAACCGGAGCTGCGCACCACCGTGCCTTGCCCAGCCTGCCCGCGTATCAGCTCCCATGTTTTTTCCGCATCCTGCATTTTCATGAAAATTTTAATGCTGGTGTTGGCCACCATTTGCTGTGCCCCCTTTTTGTCGGCCTCCAGAATGCCCGCATAATCCTGACTGGCCACAATAGCCGCTATGCCCAGCCCTCGGCCTTGGGTCAGCACCACCTCAAAACCCGGCGTTACAATGGCCGCATACTCATCCACAATGCACAGATAGGGGCCGATGCCGATGGCATCTGTGGGCAGGGATTCCAGCACGTCTGCAACGTCACCTTCAATCTGTGCGCCAAGGCCCACAGCGCAGGCATTGCGAATGGCTGACAGGCTGATTTTGCCAAGGCTTGCCAGCTCCGCCGGAGATTTTTCCAGCGATGGCAGAAGCACCAAAAGAATACGCCGCTGCATGATGGCGTCCGCAAAGTCCACTTCACCATCTTCTGCGCCGTAAATATGGCTGTAGGTATCTGTCAGACTTGATAATGCCTTGCCGAAATACGATTGAGCATAGCCGAATTGTTCCGCAAATGACGGCGGCTGCTCATTCAGCTCACGCCCCGCAATCCAGCCGGCCGTGCCCAGTGCTGCCTTGATGGATGCTCTTGATTCCGCGTCCATGTCTGGATGCAGAGCTAATTCCACACATTTTTCCAAAGCTAAGGCGTCACGAATCACAGAGGTGGAAAGTTTGAGAATGCCCTTGTCGCGTAAATCCATCAGCGCGTACATGACGCCAGCAATGAGTGCCTGCGCCTTATCGGCAAAGATGGCATTGGCTCCATCTGATGCGGACATAAGCGATACGAGTAATTGCGTGAGTCCTTCTGCGCTGCCGAAGGTGAAGGGATTGTTGGTATTGGAAAGACGGCGCGGTGACTTACCCTTGGGTTTGCCGGTCGTGCCATAATTGAGCACACGAAAATCATCGTCACGGCCTAAAAAGCGGGCCATTTGCCACATCTGCATGGACAGCTTGGGGGAGGATTTGGGGTCAATATAAAACAGGCCGCTGCCAGTAGCCAAAGCATTGTAGGAAAGCGACACCAGCGTTTCCGTTTTGCCGGAGCCGGTGGTTCCGAAAAGCAATGTGTGGGTCAGCACGTCCTTGGCTTTGAGCCAAAGCTCCTTGCCATCCTGCAAGCGGTTGCCGAGAAAGAATATACCTTCGGGCTTGGCAAAGCCCCGCCGACCAGGCAAAGGATCGCCTTTATCCGTACCGGACAGGCCCAGAGGCATACGAAAAGGAAGACGCTCATTTCTCACACAAAGGCAGCGCAGCAGAAAGAAGAACAGCCCAAGCCCGAAGAACGGCGTGGCCGCCACAGGAAAGGCAAACAGACACACCCCCGCCCCGAACACGCAGCACGTCTGCACTGTGCCGTTTTTGAGCGCGTCCAGCAGTTGATGCACAGGAGAGCGCACATCCCGCAGCAGAGCCTTACGCTCTTGGGCTTCTCTATCTTCCAGACCACGAATTTTTCTTTCTGTCATGGCGTACCTCAATATTCATTCTGTAAATCCAAATCGTTATTGGCGTCATATTCGCTATTCTCTTCTGCCGCCGCGAAGACCACATCCTTATCTAAATGAAGCCCTGTCGGTTCAAAGAGTTTGGGCATTGCCGTGAGCCAGCCTTGGGCGGCCAGGGTATCCTTGAGTCGCTGCACGGCATGAGCAGTACGGGCTTCGGGCAGTGACGCGCCAGCCTTTTCTTCCGCTGCATAGTGCGCCCAAGCGGCAAAACCCTCAGCCCAAGCTGCCCTGCCGCCACATTGGTTGAGCGCGTACCACAGCGAACGATCCAGAGGCCGCAACCATAGGAATTGCGAAGAAGCCAGGACGCCTTTTTTGCGTGCCAGCGTGAGTAAGGCCATGAAGAGAGGAAGCTCAAAGGCCGCATGACGTTTGAGAAATGGCTCGTCCAATACATGCTTATGGGCATTCCACAGGCGTACCACTTGTTCTTGAAAGGCATCGTTTTTCAGCACAGGGCAACACGGAGCTTGTTTTTCATGTTCCACATAGGAGGCAGACATCGTGTCCAGCAGATTCATACAGTCGTGCTTATCGCCCTCAGCATAGGCCAGAAAGGCACTGGCCAAGGTTTGCGCTCCAGACTCATGTTTTCAAAACCGCTGAACGGCCTACCGAGCTGCTCTTGTAGCACCGTGGCGGTTTTTTCTTCGTCCACATAGGCATGGCCATAGGCCGGAAGATCAGCATGAGGTAGTCCGCGCCGCAGAGCTTGTTCCGCAGTGAAGGCTTGTCCGTCCTTGTCCAGCAGCAGGCCATGTTCCAAGGCAAACTGCACCGGAGTGCGGGCAATGCGCCAAGGGCCGTTATCGTATGATTCTCGTGAAAGAAGGTACTTACCGCGTCCTACAATAGGACGCAGGCAGGCGAAGGATTCCGCATTGTGCGCAAGCAGACTATCCATATTCAGGCGTCTGATAAGACCAGCCGTCCGCCCCACGAATATGGCCGCCACCCCCAGTGCCGCCAGCACCACAACATATGGCCAGCGTATCCACTTGCCGCTGTAGCGCAGCACGTTCATCGTCTGATCCCAAGAGAGCGCGGCGGGGTCAGCCTGTGCCATCAAGCCCAAGGCTTGCTGGGCTTCATCAGAGAATGCTGTGAATGCTGAAATCTGCGCCTTTGCCAGTGCCAGCAAAGAACCGTTAATGTACCCAGCTCTGGAGGCATACCACGCAGGCAGCACAAACAGCACGGCAATCATGAGGCAAATCATGATGAAGAAGGCGTTCTTCCTCTGGGTCGGGCATAGTAGTATTGTGTATTTCCTTCACCACAGCATTCCGTTCCTTAATGGCAGTGCTGGCCGCGCTCTGCGTATCACTGCACGAGCCTGCAAACGAGGGGACGGCATAAAGCACAAGTATGAGTGTTACACACAATATTTTCATTGTTTTCCCCCTTTCTTACTTCCTTTCTGCGCTGCAAAATCAGGCTTACCGTCTTCGGTAATCTGGTAGAGCTGCTTGCAGCTCGGATAGCCGGAGCAGCCAAAGAAAGCCCCTTTGGCACTTTCACGGCGCACCAGCGGTTTGCCGCAGGATTTACATTTGAACTTAGAGACTTGGGCCTTCTTGCGGGCCTCACCTGGTCTGCCGTCCACATTGGGGTAGCCGGTATTGCAGGCGCGGTCGGAGCAAACAAAAAAATCATACTCACCGGAGCCGTCTCGGCGTTGCCCTTTCATGTGAACAAGGGCTTTGCCGCAGGCCGTACAGACAAATTCAGTGGGTTCAGGGGCAGTGCGTTCCTGCCCTGGATACTTGGCGGTAAAGGTGGTCACCTCACGCACAAGCTGGGCGTGGGCCTTGTTCATGACTTCTTTGTAGGCGGCTTTGCCTTCGGCAATGGCGTCCAGAGATGCTTCCATTGTCTTGGTGAACTCGAAATCAAGGAAGGAAAAGACTCTGGTGAGCAAGTCCACTACCTGTTCACCCAAGGGCGTGGGCAAGAGAAAACGCTTTTCAACACGGACGTATTCACGCTTGAGTATGGTATCCACAATGGCGGCGAAGGTGGCCGGACGCCCGATGCCCCTGTTCTCCAGTTTACGCACCAGACTGGCTTCGGAAAAACGTGTGGGAGGTTTGGTCTTTTTGGTCAGAAGCTTGCCGCTGGAGGCTTCAATACTGTGGCCTTCAGTCAGCATGGGCACAGGATTTTCTGGAGCCTCTGCGTCAGCTTCTTCATCCTGCATAGCCGCATCGGTGGCTGTAAGCACCTTCCAGCCAAGTTCACGCAGCACACGGCCCTTGGCCTCAAAGGTGGCCTCCTTACCGTGCAATTCCGCGTAAAGGCGTACCGTGCGCACGTCATACAGGGCATCGGCCATTTGTGAAGCCAGTGTCCGCAGCCGGATAAGACGATACAGGGCTTGCTCATCCGTGCTTTCCCCTGCCTCTTCCAGCTCAATATGCGTAGGGCGTACCGCCTCATGTGCTTCTTGAGCACCTTCTTTGGATTTCCAAGTGCGCGGATTTTCTACCAAGGGCCAGCCTTGCGCTGCACAGAAAGCGCGTATGCTGCTGATGGCTTCTTCCGATAAATTGGGGGAATCCGTGCGCATATACGTTATATGACCGCCCTCGTAGAGCTTTTGCGCCAGCTGCATAGTCTGCTTAGGTGTGTACTTGAGCGCATTGGAGGCTGCCTGTTGCAGGCTGGACGTGGTAAAGGGCGCAGGCGGAGCTGTGCGGCTTTCGGATTCCTTGCATTCGCGCACGGTAAGCGAGCGTAAGGCGGCAGCTGTTTCAGCCAATGCCCTGTCTAACAAATATTCCTGCCCATCTTCCAACCATGGCTTGGTGAGCCATGTTGCGCTCCAGCCCTCGGGAAACGTCAGCTCCGCGCCATAGTGGGTCACGCTTACAAAATTTTTGATGTGCTTTTCGCGTTCCACCACCAGACGCACGGCAGGACTCTGCACACGACCGGCAGAAAGGCGTATGCCCGCTGCGCGAGATAATGGCCCGCTGACCAGATAGCCGTAGAGGCTGTTGCGAATAGTCACGTCTTCCGTGGTGGTGGAAAAAGCCCATAAGGCTTGCCCGCCAATGGTCAAACTGAGCACCAGTTGTGACTTTCCTGCGCCGGTGCGGAATATCCCCACGAGATTGGAACCCGCAGGGCCGGGCTTGCCGAGATGCGCCAAGGCATAGCTGCACGCGCCATTGAGGCCGAAACGTTACGTCATATCCTCAATGCTTTGTTCTGTCCCCGCCCCCAGAATGAGAATGGTGGTGGCCAGCTCAATGATGGTTTTGGGTATATCGTCAATGGATTGCGTATAGAGGCCGATGGACAGGTTCCACTTGCGCGATTCCCGTGCCATTGTGGTCATGTCCGCCAAAAGCTGCCCTGCCACCGAAGTATTGCCGGTAACGCGGTGCGCCTCGTCGTAGCAAAGCCGCTTGGGGTCTTCCCGAATGGCTTCAATGCGTTCCGCGTGATAGGCTTGATAGGCTTTGGGCATCAGCTCCACATCAGCGGGCATAAGGAAAAAGCGGCTGCCGAGTACATGGCGGGCCAGCATGTACATGATGGCTGATTGCCTGTCCTGAATTTCCCCACCGCGTGTGGCCACTTCGTCAAGGTCAAGACTGACGATTTGCGCATCCCCCAAGTCAAAGCGTGTCGGCTCTTTCAGCACCACATACGCTTCAGACGCATCTACAAGAGCAGTTCTGGCTTTTTCGCGTATGTCTTTGTCATAGCCATACAGGATGCCCTGATTCAGCGCGATTTGTGTGGCTATGTCTGCCAGCACGGGCACAGCATAAAGAAATGCGTGTTGACGGAAGCCCCTTAGCCTCTTTTTTCGGGTAGAGTTCCCATGCCTTTTCAAAATCAGACACACCCCCCAACACGAAAGGCCGAGACGAAGCCACCACGTCCTGTGAAGCAGAACGCACGGGGGGTAAGGGGGGATTTTGTATTTCTCTTTGTTTGTTAAGAGTATTTATGTAGCCAGACTTTGACTGTGGGCAGGCAAAATCTGACTGGCGACAGTCATGTTCTACTGTCTGAAGGTGAGGCCGCACATCCGCTGAGCTATTCCCCTTCAGCTGGGTCGGCTCCAACATATAATATACAGAGGAGCGGTAGTGTTCCCGCCGCACATGGACAAGGTTATTCCCCACCAGCTCGGCCAGATACTTTTTGACGCTGCTCACACTGCACGAAAGCCTTGCGGCCAGCGTGGCCTGAGAGGGCCAGCAGTGGTCATTGTCTGACGCATAGTTACACAGCAGGGCATACATAATCTTGGCTCCAAAACTGAGTGAGGTTTCCAGTACAAATTGCGGCAAAATGGGGCCGTGAATCTTTCCTCGTGGTGCAAATGTCTGCATGGTTTGAACTCCTATGCAGGCCGGAGAAAAGACGAACAAACAGACTCGATGTGCTTGACAAGGAGAATCCTTTCGGATTAGCGTAATCCCACTACATTTTTGCGAGATTCCACTCTGCTGATAAGCCGATACGCGCCAACGTATTGGCTTTTCGCCTTTTTAGGCCTTCATTTCCTCAATACGTTTCCTTTGCTTGAGGTTTTTTGATCGAGCGGCTGGCTCGGTCGTGTGAAGAATGCCGTGGGACCACCCACGACGCCGGTTATCCGGCATTTCGCCCTTCTCCCGTGCAGAACGCGGGAGGGGGGCGAATTTTTTTGGAGGAAACGAGGGATAAGGAGGAAGGAGAATGCAGGGAAAAGAAAAAAGCTCCCCGCAGGCATTCGGTAAGAATGCCCATGAGGAGCTTTACAAAAAGCAAGGTGGTAAGCGTGGAGAGTGTGCCGCGCAGCAAGCGGGAGTGCTGGCAGGCGGAAATGCAAAAAATTTTGGGTAATTTCCCAAAGGTGGGGGCAAAGTGGGGGAGATGCGCCGCCCCAGAAAAAGAAAAACGGGCGAGAAGAAATATTTCTTCTAACCCGTTGATTTTCTTATGGTGCCGAAGAGAAGACTCGAACTTCCACGGAGTAACCCCCACCAGACCCTGAACCTGGCGTGTCTACCAATTCCACCACTTCGGCGTGAGAAAAACTTTTATACAAAAAGCTCGCGCTTGGCAAGCATTTTTTATTCTTCTGCATCCACAGAAACAAAAGTGCCTGCCGCAGCGTCAAAAAGCCCTTGGTCAGTCATGCGCGCTGCGGGAATAACCACTAGGGACAAAAAGCTGAGCGTCATCACGGGCTCTATGCCCTCGGCAATGGCAAATTCCTGCACAGCACGCCTGTGCAAGGCCTGTTTGGCCTGCGCCACTGCCGCCGCTGTATCAAAGCTCATCAAGCCCGCAAGGGGCAGGGCAAGCTCTTCCAGCACCTTGCCATCGCGCACCAAACAAATACCCCCGCCCAGCGCCTGCAAGGCCTGCACAGCGCACAGCATATCGGCATCATTATCCCCAGCCACAACAATATTATGCGAATCGTGGGCAATGGTGGTGGCTATTGCCCCGCGCATAGGCTGCCCCTCTTTTGTATAGCCTTGCAGCAAGCCCACGCCGCAGCAGGGCAAGGCCTTGTGCCGCTCGATAACGGCAATTTTTACCAAACCCGCATTCTGCTGCGCCTGCACCATGCCCTCGGTCAGCACCACGTCGCGCACCTGCATAGAGGTCAGCAAAGAACGCGGCTGCACAACAATGACCCTAGCTTTGCCCGAGGGCACAGGCAGGGCAAAATTGCTTAGGCTCAGCGGGGCAAGGTGCATTGTTGCCTTGGGAGCAGGCGCGGCAGCAGCACGGGGCGGCACGGTAAGCATAGCCCTTTCAGCTACCATTGTGCCTTGGCAGCAGGTAGCCAGCACGGCAAAATCCTTCAAATCCTGCACCAACGCAAAATCTGCCACATAGGCAGGGGCAATTGCGCCCTTGCCGTGCAGGCCATAGCATTGCGCTGTGTTCAGGCTTGCCATACGCACAGCCTGCACAGGCGCAATGCCGGCAGCAACAGCCATACGCAAATGTCTTTCCATATGCCCCTGCTCGGCAATATCATCAGGGCTGGCATCGTCTGTGCAAAAACAACAGCGATGCCCGTTTTCTGGGCTCAGCCCGCCAAGCAGCCCAGCCAAGTTTTTTGCCGCCGAGCCTTCGCGCAGCAGCACATACATGCCGCGCTCAAGGCGCGCCTGCATTTCTTCCACAGTAGCACATTCATGGTCTGTACGCATGCCAGCAGCGCAATACGCATCAAGCTGCCTGCCTGTCAGCCCCGGGGCATGTCCGTCAATAACCTTGCCCGCCGCCGCTGCCAAGGCCAATTTATCCAGCACAGCAGGGTCGCCCTGCACTACCCCAGGGAAGTTCATCATTTCGCCCAGCCCGAGAATGCGTGGGTCTGCCATAAGCTGTGCTAAGTCTGCGGCCTCAAGCACAGCACCAGCATGTTCCAAGGGCGTGGCTGGCACGCATGAGGGCAACATAAGGCGCACATCCAAGGGCATGCGGGCGGCATTTTCCAGCATAAAACGCACGCCCTCTAGCCCCAGCACATTGGCAATTTCATGCGGGTCTGCCACAATGGTGGTTGTGCCGTGGGGCAAAACCAAGGCTGCAAATTGCTCGGGGCACAGCAAAGACGATTCTATATGCACATGGGCATCAATAAGCCCCGGCAGCATATACGCGCCCTTGGCATCCACCACCTGCCTTGCCTGCCCTGTGCCTGCCGGGGCAAAAGCAAGAAAAAGGCCATCGCCCATCAGCACATCCACAGTATCCATAATCCTGCCGCTGAACACATTGCACACGCGGGCATTCACCACCACGGTATCGGCACGCCGCGTGCCCTGCGCCATAGCAATGCGCTGCGCCAAGCGCGTTTGATTTGTCTGCATTGTGTACTCCATTTATTCCTATATCAAGATATTAAGATATTTCTTACTGAAGAAGGCACTGTAGCAAAAGTTCTCTGCTTTGTCTTGCTCTCAGCAGGGCTTTTTACATGAAATAAAAATCACAAATATACTAAGACTGACCCAAAAGCGCTAAGAGAAAAACGCGCTTCTGTGGCTTTTTACTCCTTTCTCCCCTAAGAAAATAGCCTTGAGAAAAAGAGCGCAAGAGCCCGCCCTGTGCCTCGAACAGGCTTTTTTATTAAGCATACAAATGCGCTGCTCCCACGCTAACAGCCCACAATGATGCACAAAGATATGCGCCATCCCCCTTTTCTCACATAAGTAATTTCCTTATGCGAATACTTCACTACTTTGCGAAATAGTCTGATAGCCCCCAAGCCTTCCCTTAGCTACATGATTAAAGCATATACCGCCGTGCAGGAACTGGCCAGCGCGGCAACAGACATGGGAAACAAGGGGGAACAGAATGTTCTACACAGTAAAACGTGGTCTTGTGTGCTTGTGCAGCATAGTGCTGCTGACGCTGGCTTGTGCACCTGCCATCTGGGCGGCAGAAGAAGGCACTGCCGCACAAAGCCAAAGCATGCAGGTTCAGCCCGCAGCAGGGCAGCCTGCTGTTGCGGCAGCGCAGCCAGCAGCCACAACCGACGCCGTGGCCGCTGATGTGGTGGTGGAAGAGACGGCAGGCGCTGGCATAGATGCTCACCCGTGGTGGTTTTGGCCTACCGCCTTACTCTTTTTCTGCTTTATTCTGGGCATTATTGCCGTTATGGCTGGCGTGGGCGGCGGGGTGCTTTTTGTGCCCTTGGTCAGCGGTTTTTTTCCTTTTCATCTTGATTTTGTGCGCGGTGCTGGGCTTATGGTGGCACTGGCTGGCGCGCTGGCGGCTGGGCCTGGCCTGCTGCGCCGCAACTTTGCCAGCCTGCGCCTTGCCCTGCCCGTGGCGCTTATTGCCTCTGCCTGTGCCATTGTTGGGGCTATGCTTGGGCTGGCTTTGCCAGCCAACATTGTGCAGCTTTGCCTTGGCGGCACTATTTTGGGCATAGCCGTGCTTTTGCTTATTTCAAAAAATTCTGTGCGCCCCGTGGTGGAAAAGCAAGACGCCCTCAGCATTGCCTTTGGCATGCAGGGCATGTTTCTTGACCCCAGCACTGGGGATGTGGTGGAATGGAAAACCCACCGCACACTGGCTGGCCTGCTGCTCTTTATTGTCATTGGTGTCATGGCAGGCATGTTTGGGCTGGGCGCTGGCTGGGCAAATGTGCCTGTGCTGAACCTGCTGATGGGCGTACCCCTGAAAGTGGGCGTGGGTACGTCCAAATTTCTGCTTTCCATTACCGATACTTCTGCCGCTTGGGTGTATTTGAACCAAGGCTGCGTTATTCCGCTTATGGCTATTCCTTCCATTGTTGGCCTTATGCTGGGCTCTGTAGTAGGCGTGCGCTTGCTTGCCGTGGCCAAGCCCAAGTTCATCCGTTATATGGTTATTGGCGTGCTCTTCTTTTCTGGAGCAAAGGCTTTGCTGAAAGGTTTAAGCATGTAATTACTGCCCAAGGAGTTTTGTATGTACACTCAAATTTCTGCCTCACCTGCACAAATGAAATATGCCAATACTATGTATTATGGGGCACTTATTGGCTTTGTTTGTATGCTGGTCACCTATTTTTTATATGTTACAGGCATTTTAGCGCCACAAATTCCGCTTGAAAAGCTACCCACTATCTGGACGCACAGTGCGGCAGAATACCGCGCCGCAGGAAATATTCCGCAGGGTTGGGGCTGGCTGGCACTTATCACCAAAGGGGATATAGCAAACTTTATTGGTATTGTTATTCTCGCTGGGCTGACCATTGTGTGCTACCTTCAGCTTGCCCTGAACTTTATTAAAACCAAAGAATGGACTATGGTTGGCATAGCTATACTGGAAGTGCTGGTGCTTTCACTGGCGGCTTCTGGAGTGCTGGTAAGCGGCGGGCACTAAAGCAGAGCTGAACCACTGCAACAAAGGGAAAAAACCATGTTTGAACAAATAAAAATAGCCTGTCGGCATCTTATTGAAGTGCCCGACGACGTGGCACCAGCCCGCTATGCCTCGCTTAGGCGCATTATGACCGTTCTCATGGTTGTGGTTTCCGTCATGCCCCTGTTGGTGCTGACAGGTATAAATCATGTGCAATATCAGCACACCCTGCAAGGCGAGCTGGAAGTGCCCCTGCGCGGTATGGTGGGCAAAACGCGCACCTCACTCAGTCTTTTTTTGACAGAGCGTGCCTCCACCGTCAGCCTTATTGCACAGGCCTACAGCTTTGATGACCTTTCCGACCCCAAAACCCTTACCCGCATTTTTCGCGCCCTGAAAAGCGAATTTCAAGGCTTTGTGGATTTGGGCTTGGTGGATGAAACAGGCAGGCAGGTAGGCTATGTGGGCCCCTACAATTTGCGCGGGGCAGAATATGGCGACCAGCCATGGCTGCATCACGCACAGGTAAAGGGGGCATTTATCAGCGATGTGTTTTTGGGGCTGCGCGGCACACCGCATATTGTCATTGCCGTCAGCCACATGGAAGAAAATGGCAGAACGTGGGTGGTGCGTGCCACTATAGACACCGCGCAATTAGACAGGCTGGTGGCAGCCATGGGCTTGAGCCCCGATGCCGATGCCTTTTTGGTGAACACGCAGGGCATTATGCAAACATCTTCCCGCCTGTATGGCGGGGTGCTGCACAAGCTGCCCCTACCCGTGCCCCCCGTCAGCTATGACACCAGCGTAACGCTACTGCACGATGCTCAGGGGCAAGAGCTTGTGGCGGCCTATGCCTATATTCAAAATACAGACTTTATTGTCATGGCACTCAAGCCGCATTCGGCCTTGTTTCAGCCATGGACAACCTTGCAAAGCGACCTCTTGCTGCTGCTGGCCTGTAGTGTGGCACTCATTGTTTTTGTGTCGCATGTGCTTATGAAACAGCTTGTAAACCGCCTGCAAGCCAGTGACGAGCGCCGTGTGGCTGCCTTTGCCCAAATGGAGCATAACCAAAAGCTCTCGTCTATTGGCAGGCTGGCGGCTGGCGTGGCACATGAAGTGAATAATCCCCTAGCTATTATTAACGAAAAAGCTGGCTTGGCGCTGGATTTTCTGCATATGACGGGGGATTTTCCCAAAAAAGACAGGCTCACAGCCTTATTGCAGGGCATTGAAAGCAGTGTTGACAGGGCGCGGAATATCACCCACAGGCTGCTGGGTTTTGCGCGGCGTATGGAAGCCAACAGGCAAGAGCTGCATTTGGAAGAAGTGCTTACTGAAACACTGGGCTTTTTGGAGCGCGAAGCACAAAACCGTGGCGTTACCATCAGTACCAGCGTGGCAGAAAACCTACCAGCTCTCATTTCCGATCGCGGGCAATTACAGCAGGTCTTCCTTAATATTATAGGCAATGCCTTAGCAGCCGTGGATAATGGCGGCACAGTGCAGGTGCGCTGCGCAGCAGGGCAAGCAGGCTTTGTGCATGTAGAAATTGAAGACAATGGCAAAGGCATGCCGCCAGAAGTGCTGCGGCATATTTTTGAACCCTTTTTCACAACAAAGCAGGAAAAAGGCAATGGTTTGGGCATGTTTATCACCTATGGCATCATCAAACGCCTAGGGGGTGAAATTCATGTGGCCAGTGAAGACGGCAAGGGCACAACTATTCGCATTCTGCTTCCGCTTGTGCCGCCTGAAGGGCAGGAAAACCCTGCCTTGCCCAATTCTGCAAGCGTGCAGGAGAAGCCCTGATGGCAAGCGCAATACTGCTGGCAGATGATGAAAAAGACTTTGTGGATACCTTGGGCGAGCGCCTTGAATTGCGCGGCTATGCTGTGCGCGTGGTCTATGATGGCATAAGTGCCCTTGCCGCGGCACAAGAAGCTCTGCCCGATATTGCTATTGTGGATTGGCTTATGCCGGGCAAATCGGGGGATGCTGTGCTGCACGAGCTGCATGCCCGCCAGCCACACCTGCCCGTTATTTTGCTGACAGGGCATGGCGCGCGTGATGACCATGGGTGCACACCCTGTGCCGAGGCCTTTGCCTGCCTAACCAAACCCGTGGCGCTTGATACCCTGCTGGAACAAATACAGCTTGCCCTTGGCGGGGTGCAGGTATGACAGAAAAACACTGCATCCAAAGCCTGCTTGCCAGCAGCACTCACGATATGCGCAATGTGCTGGCAGTCATACGCGAGTCTACAGGGCTTGTGCAGGATATGCTGCGCTTTGGTGCAGATGTGCCTAATAAGGAACGCCTGCTGCAAGCCCTTGAGGAAGTGCAAAAGCAAATTAGCAAGGGGGCATTGCTGACCAACAGTGTGGACTGCCTGACCAAAAGCACAGCAGAACACGGGGCAGGCCGCTGCGATGGCGTAAGGGTGGCACAGGCCTTTTGCAGCATGATAGCCCGCCACGCCAAGGCAGCGCATATATGCTGCATTGCCACAACTGCCGAACAAGCAGTGTGGTTTGAGCACGATGCCCTCACCGTGCTGCAAAGCCTTATGAGCGTTTTTGAACAATGCACAAGAGCACAAGCGGCTTTATGCCTTGAAATTCGCGCGGCGCGGCATGAGGGCACAATAGGCTTTTACCTGACCGCAGAGGGGGAAGCCGCCGCCCTTGAGGCCTTGGCCTCTGCCTCGGGCATACAGTCTGCGCCCCCGCCGTGGCCAGCCAAGCTGCTGCCGTGGCGCGAGCAGGGCAAGCAGCGCTTTTGGTTGGCACTAAAGGCATACAGTGCATAATGCTTATTGCTCTACACCATAACATGAAAAAAAGGAGCGTTAGTCATGACGCAGGAAGCCATCAAAATATTATTGGTTGATGATGAAGTGCAATTTGTGGATACGCTGGCAGAACGCCTGAGCATGCGCGGCTTTACAGCCGATATTGCCTATAATGGCACCAGCGCTTTGGAAAAAGTGGCAAACACCCAGCCCGATGTTATTGTGCTGGATTTGCGTATGCCCGGTATGGATGGTTTTGCTGTGCTCAAAGCAGTAAAACAGCGCAACCCGCAGGTGCAGGTTATCATCCTGACAGGGCATGGTGGCGATCAGGAAGCCGTGATAGCAGGCCGCTATGGCGCGTATTCCTTCCTGCGCAAGCCTACCGATATTGATGCCCTGCTTGACAGCATACGCATGGCCTACCGCGATAAGGTTGAAAATGCCTTTGTTGCCGCCAGTTTTGCCCAAGCTGGCGATATAGATTCTGCCCGCGAAGTCATGGCCGAAAAAGACCTGCTGCAAGGCTAAGCACCTGCCCAGCCCTGCATACTACAGCGTGCAGGACTGGGCAGCGCAGACAAAAGCAAGCCATACAATAGCGTAGGTTCACTTGTAAAGCGCATGTGCTGGAGAAGTGAATTACCCTTGTGGGCTTTGGGTGCTCAGGATTTCTTATACAACCATGAGCCTTTTCACGGTCAAAAGGCTCTCATATCATTGCAGGGGGGGGCTATGCACGTTCTTATTGTTGATGACGAACAAGCCTTTGCCGCACCCTTGGCAGAAAGGCTGAGCCTGCGCGGGCTGAAGGCACAGGCAGTGACAAGCGCCGAGCAGGCCTTAGCAAGCCTTGCTGACGCCCTGCCCGATATTGTCTTTTTAGATGTGCACCTTGCCGAAAGCGACGGTATCAGCTTGCTGCAAAGCATACGCCAGCACTACCCTGCGCTGGACGTTATTATGCTTACAGGCAGTACCGATATGCAAACAGCCTTGCGCGCCATGCGCTATGGGGCAAAAAACTGGCTGCCCAAGCCTATTAGCGTGGACACCCTGCTTGAAGAATGCGTCAAGGCTGCCCAAAGGCAAAGGCAGCGCGCCCACGAGCAGCATTTGGCCGAGCTGGACAGGCTGCGCTCTTTGGGGCGCATAGCCGAAGGCGTGGCACACGAAGTCAACAATCCTCTCAATATCATCATGCAAGCTGCGGGCTTTATTGAAGACCTACTAGAAAGCCCAGCCTGCCGCGCCCTGCCCCAGCATCAGGCCATGGCGCAGGCTGTAAGCACTATGAGCCGCCAAAGCCTGCGTGTGCGCGAGCTTACCCACAGCCTGCTTATGGTTGGGCTGGGGCTTGACCCGCGCACCCAGCCAGTGGATGTGCCCTCTGTGCTGCACCAAACCCTTGCCCTTGTTGCCGAACGTGCCGCGCAGCAGCAGGTTATAATAACAGAAGCCCTCGCTCCAGCCCTGCCCCGCCCCCTGTGGGCAAATGCAGAATTGCAGCAGGTAGCACGAAATTTATTAGAAAATGCGCTAGATGCCATGCCACAGGGCGGCAGGCTACACATAGCCGCCAGCCTGTGTGCCAGCCCGCCCACCAGCATGGAGCTGGAGGAAGAAGCCTTGCCGGAACATGAGCCTGTGCACAGCTACGCGCTGACCTTTACCGACACAGGCTGCGGCATTGCCCCAGAGCAATTACCCCATATTTTTGAGCCCTTTTATACTACGCGCGCGCATGGGCAGGGCTTGGGGCTTGCCGTGTGCCGCAGCCTAGTGCAGGGCTGTGGCGGCAGCATACGGGCATACAGCACCCTTGGCAAAGGCTGCCGCATGTGCCTGCGCCTGCCCCTTGCCCCCGAGGCCAAGCCGCAAAAAAGCCCGCCCAGCAATGCCCGCTGACCTTGCCCCCCTGTAGGTCGCAGCCAAAGCCCTGCCCTGCGCCTGCTTCTAAAAGACAGCCTAAGAAGCCTTGCTGAAAGCAGCCACCCTTTAGCCAGCCAAGCTGTAAAAACAAAGTACAAGAAGGATTCCACTATGCCCCATACTACCGAACCCAGCGTGTTATTGATTGATGACGAAGCCGCCTTTGTGGAAACTTTGGCTGAACGCCTGCGCCTGCGCGGCATGCAGGTGGCGCTGGCCTATAATGGGCAGGAAGGCTTGCGCCTTATGCTACGCACCATGCCCGACGTTGTGGTGCTTGATTTACGCATGCCGGGCATGGATGGCATGGAAACCCTCAAAAGCATTAAAGCTATCAATGCCTACACGCAGGTTATTATAGTCACAGGGCATGGGCATACTGTAGAGCAAATTATGGCCAGCCGCCTTGCTGCCCACAGCTTCCACAAAAAACCACTAGATTTTGAAACCCTGCTCGCTGCCATTTATAAGGCGCAGCGCCATAAGCAGGAATATGCCAACCTAGCCTTAAGCCTTGCCAAAGCCCCCGACGATGACGCTGCCCGTGCCCTGCTCAAACAGCAGCCACAGCTTTTCTAAGCAAGCAAAATCGCAAGTAGCAACTTTCTCTATCGTCAATAAGTACAGCGTGTGCCCGCAAGACAAACAGTAGGCCATAGCCAATTCTTAGTATACGCGGCGTAAGCCCAAAAGCCCGCAGCACAGAGGCAAAACAGGGGCAGAGCCAAAAAGAAACACAGCGCTTTGTTTATTTATGCCTGCTGCGGCTTTTTTTTGCTAGAGCAAACAAGACCCAAGGCAAGTATAAGTATTTATTTTTATAAAATATCATACCCCTTTTTCTGTGCTCTCTCCCTCCTGCTGCCCCCAAGAAAAAGTATTTATCTGCCTTGAATCATCACTCTTTTTCATGTATACGGTACAAGAGGGCATACAGTTACCTTTTGCACTGCCTGCAAAAGCAGCTCAGAGAACAACTTTTGCCTTTTTGGCTCTTAATCTCTCATGACCGTTTTTTTGCGGCATAATATGCTTAGAAAAGCATATAGAGGAGTATACGCATGGCTTGTACACGAAGAGGATTTCTAAAAATGCTGGGGGCAGGGGCATTATGCCTAAGCCTGAGCCAGTTTGGTTTTGATTTAAAAGAAGCAAAGGCCTATGCCCGTTCACTGAAAATTGAAGGGGCAAAGGAAGTTTCCACTATTTGTCCTTTCTGCGCTGTGTGCTGTCAGGTTATTGCCCATGTGCGCGATGGCAAGCTGGTGAGCACAGAAGGTGACCCCGATTTTCCCGTCAATGAAGGCTCACTATGTGCCAAGGGTGCGGCATTGTTTACTATGTACACCAACGAGCACCGCCTTACCCGCCCCCTGTACCGCGCGCCCTACAGCGACACTTGGGTTGAAAAAGACTGGGAATGGACGCTGAACCAGATAGCCCGCCGCGTAAAAGAAGCGCGTGATAAGGATTTCATCCTTCAAAATGAACAAGGGCAAACCGTTAACCGCCTTGAAAGCATCTTTTCCATGGGCACGTCCCATGCTTCTAATGAAGAATGCGCCGTTATGCATCAGGCGCTGCGTGGCTTGGGGGTCGTTCATCTTGACCACCAAGCCCGTGTCTGACACAGCCCCACTGTACCGGCTCTGGCAGAGTCGTTCGGACGTGGCGCAATGACAAATCACTGGATTGACATCAAAAATTCTGATGCCATCCTGATTATGGGCAGCAATGCTGCTGAACATCACCCTGTATCCTTCAAGTGGATCATGCGGGCAAAAGACGCGGGGGCGGCACTGATGCATGTTGACCCCAAATTTTCCCGCACCTCAGCGCGGTGCGACTTCCATGTGCCCATACGCTCGGGCACAGATATCGCCTTTCTGGGCGGCATGATCAACTATATTATCAACTCGGAAAGCTGGTTTAAAGACTACGTTATCAATTACACCAATGCCAGTTTTGTGCTGGCAGAAAGCTATGGCTTTGAAGATGGCCTGTTCAGCGGGTATGATGCCGCCACACGCACCTATGACCGCAGCAAATGGGCTTTTGAGTGGGATTCGCAGGGCGCACCTGTGCGCGACTTTAGCCTGCAAAACCCGCGCTGTGTCTTTAATGTTATGGCCAAGCATTATTCCCGCTATACTTTAGAAAATGTGTCTGCCATTACAGGGGTTTCGCCCGAAAATTTGATGAAGGTGTATGAAATATTCTGCGCCACGGGCAAGCCGAACAAAGCGGGCACTATCCTGTATGCCATTGGTTGGACACAACACACTGTAGGCGTGCAAAACATACGCGCCTCGGCGCTTATTCAATTGCTTTTGGGCAATATTGGTGTGGCTGGCGGGGGCATTAATGCCCTGCGCGGCGAACCTAATGTGCAGGGCTCTACAGACCATGCCCTGCTCTATCATGCCCTGCCGGGCTATCACAATTTGCCTTTGGCACAGTGGCAGACCTTGGGGGATTATCAAAAAGCCAATACCCCTGTTACGCACATTGCCAACAGCGCCAACTGGTGGAGCAACCGCCCCAAATACGTAACAAGCCTGCTCAAGGGCTGGTTTGGGGATGCCGCAACGCCAGAAAATGACTTCTGCTATGGCCTGCTGCCCAAGGGGGAAAAAGGCGCGGATTATTCCTATATGTATGCCATGGATCGTATGCTGGAAGGGAAAATGCGCGGCGGTTTCATTTTTGGCGTTAACCCCATGAACAGCTTCCCCAATACCAATAAAATGCGGGCAGCCTTGGATCACTTAGACTGGCTGGTGGTGGGGGAATTGCATAATTCTGAAACCTCAGACAACTGGCGCCGCCCCCAAAGTGACCCCGCCAAGCAAAAGACCGAGGTCTTCTTGCTGCCTTCTGCCCACCGTGTGGAAAAAGAAGGCACTATCAGCAACAGCGGCCGCTGGCTGCAATGGTTTGACAAAGCCATAGAACCCGCAGGCCAAGCCCGCAACTTTGCCGATATGTATGTGCCCCTCATTAACAAAATTCGTGAGCTGTACCGCACAGAGGGCGGCACCTTCCCCGAGCCTCTGCTTAAGCTCAACTGGACAGAAAAGTATGATGCTGGTGAATGGGCACGCCGCATCAATGGCTTTTTCTGTAAAGATACAGAAGTAAACGGCAAAGTGTACAAGCGCGGGCAGCTTGTGCCCTCTTTTGTTAATCTTAAAGAAGACGGCTCGACCTCTTCGCTCAACTGGCTGTACACGGGCAGCTGGACAGAAGAAGAGGGCAACAAGGCCAAAAGGCGCGACACTACGCAAACGCCCATGCAGGCAAAAATTGGCCTGTACCCCAATTGGTCATGGTGCTGGCCTGTGAACCGCCGCATCTTGTACAACCGTGCTTCGGTAGATATGAACGGCAAACCGTGGAACCCCGAAAAAGCCGTTATTGAATGGAAAGAAGGCAAATGGGTGGGGGATGTGCCCGATGGCCCGTGGCCGCCTATGGCTGATAAAGAAAAAGGCCGCCTGCCTTTTATTATGCACACTGATGGTTCAGCGCAGCTCTTTGGCCCTGGGCGCTTAGATGGCCCCTTCCCCGAGCATTATGAACCAGCAGAAACCCCTGTGGCCAAGCATCCTTTTTCAAAGCAGCTTACGTCACCGTGTTACAAGTTCCACACCAGCAAGTTTGACGCTTTTGCCCAGCCTGCCGACCCCAAGTTCCCCATTGTGCTGACAACCTACAGCATGACAGAGCATTGGTGCGGCGGTGGCGAAACACGCAATGTGCCCAACTTGCTGGAAGCAGAACCGCAGCTCTATGTGGAAATGAGCCATGAGCTGGCCAAAGAAAAGGGCATCAGCAATGGGGATGGCGTGCTTATTGAAAGCGCCCGCGGTGCTGTGGAGGCCATTGCCATGGTCACCATACGCCTGCGCCCCTTTACCGTTATGGGCAAAACAGTGCACCTTATTGGTATGCCCTTTGCCTATGGCTGGACAACGCCCAACTGCGGCGATTCCACCAACCGCCTTACCGTCACGGCCTATGACCCCAACACCACCATTCCAGAAACCAAGGCATGTTGTGTTAATATCCGCAAAATAGATACCTTAACAGAAATTGCCTAAGACGCAGCGCGAGCCCTGTGTAGTGCAGGGCTCGCGCCCCTTGCAAGGAGAAAAAGGAATGCCCAAAACATTTTTGATTGATACCACAAGGTGTACGGCTTGCCGCGGCTGTCAGGTGGCCTGTAAAGAATGGCATGATTTGCCAGCCAACCAGACGAAACAAAGGGGCTCACACCAAAATCCCCCCGACTTAAACCCCTATAATTATAAAATTGTGCGCTTTCACGAGCACTTGGACGAAAATAATAATGTGGTGTGGAATTTCTTTCCTGACCAATGCCGCCACTGCCTAACGCCCATTTGTGTGGACATAGCCACCATGGCCGTGCCCGGTGCGCTTGTGCAGGATGAGCAAAGCGGCGCTGTGCTGGTTACGGAAAAATGCGCCACACTCAGCCCTGCCGATGCCAAGGCCGTGGCCGATGCCTGCCCCTACAACATCCCCCGTTATGATGAAAAAACACATATGCTGACCAAATGCGATATGTGCATTGACCGTGTTTCAGCAGGCATGCAGCCCATGTGTGTAAAAACCTGCCCCACAGGGGCTATGGCCTTTGGCGAGCGCAAAGAAATGCTGGCACTGGCACAGCAGCGTTTGGAGCAGGCCAAAAAGCGCTATCCCAAGGCACACCTTGTTGACCCCGAAGATGTCAGCGTGCTCTACCTGCTGGCAGAAGAAGCCGAACACTATTATAAACACGCGGCCTTTGGCTAACAAAAAACTGCACCGCCCCCTGTTCACCATTTTTTCACGAAGCCCCCTGCCTTACAGGCATGCCCTTCGCGCTTTCAGGAGTTTCCATGGCAGAATCCCGTCAATCCGTTGCTGAAACCATAGCAGGCATTCTTGCCCGCAGGCCAGTGCTGCGCCCTGTACTGCACGCTTTCCAACCCTTGCTTGAAGCGCAGGCCACGCTGCCTCAGCAGCTTGTGCCCCTGCTAGACAAGGCTGGCATGCACTTGCCTGCATGGCAGGCAGAGCGCGGGCAGCACAGTGCCTCTGTGCTGGCGGGGGAAAGCTTGGCAGGCCTGCACACTGCCCTGCACCATGCAGCCACAGTGCTTCTGCCCCTCTTGCAAGCACATCAGGGTATACAAGCCCATGTGCCCGCTGCCACGGCATTCTTTTTGTCGCAAGACAATAAAACCGTTGC
The DNA here is from genome assembly GCA_028689675.1 of Desulfovibrionaceae bacterium. GTDB lineage: Bacteria > Desulfobacterota > Desulfovibrionia > Desulfovibrionales > Desulfovibrionaceae > JAQVCS01. Next base: position 27,089 of record JAQVCS010000003.1, read on the forward strand.
AGCGGCAGAGGCCTTGCTTGCTGGAGATGAAAACACATTAAACACGCTGGCGGGCAAAGCAAAGCTGCCGCCAGCCGTGCTGCTCTTCATGCTTGAAGCAATTCTTGCCCCTGTCTTACGAGCGCTTGTGTCTTCTGCCGCAGAGCAGCCGTGGAACAAAGAAAATGCTTGGCATGAAGGCTATTGCCCCGTGTGCGGCGCATTCCCTTCCATTGCATGGCTTGATAAGGCTGTTTTTGATGAAAAAAATGCTTTTCTGGCAGGGGGCGGGGGCAAAAAGCACCTGCATTGCGGGCAATGTGGGGCAGAATGGTTTTTTCGCCGCTCTGCCTGCCCTGCCTGTGCTGAAGAAGGCTCTGGCATTATTGAACTTTTGCGTGAAGCAAAAAAAGCACAGGGCGAAAGGCTGGATTGGTGCACCAAGTGCAAAAGCTATTGTCCTGTTATTGATTTGCGTGAGCGTGCGGGCTTTCCCAACCTTGATACCATGGCACTGGGCATGATGCACCTTGATTTGGTGGCAGCAGAAAAAAAGCTGCACCCGCTCAAGGCCGCATTCTGGAATCAATTCTAAGCACAGCAGGGGCAAGCAGGCCTTGCCTATGCACCTCTGGCAACAAGCGCATTGAGCACTTCAAGCCTATAGGGTAATAAGACGCACTAAAAAAACAAAGGCAACAAGCCCTCGTTGGTCTATTGACCAGAGCTTGTTGCCTTTATTTTTTATAGCAGGGCGTGGGCTAGAGCTTTTTACCTTTGAAAATGCTCGCACGATTTCGTAAGAAATCCCTGCCGCTCAAAGCGCAAGGGGAATGCCCTTCCCCTCTACATGCGCTTTGAAAGGGTATCTGCTCTAATGGTGCCCGCTGCACCCGCCTTCGCTATGGCCTTTGCAGGTTTGGTCTTGTGTAAATTCGGGCAGCTTGCCCGCTAAAAAAGCCTGCACAGCATTTTCCACACTGCTATGCCCGCCCGAGAAAAAGACCTGAATGCCTGCCTGATGAAAGGCCTGCAAGGGGCGCGCACCCATGCCGCCAGCCAGCATGGCACGCACGCCCTGCTCTGCCAGTTTTTGCACAGGGGCAAGGCAACCACCAGCAGCATGAGGCTCATTCTGCATGGTTGTTACTTTTTTTATGCCGCCCTCTTCAATTTCTACAAGAGTAAAAATGTCGCAATGCCCAAAGTGCATACCCATTGCCGCATCAAGCCCGCCGGGCAGGGCAGAAGGCACTGCCAACAAAAAAGAATTCATTTCATGCTCCTTATAATCTCTATGCCTTACGCTTGTGTGCCGCCACAAAGTGCGCGGCAAGGGCAAGGCTTCCCACAAGCAGCTGCCCATGGGGGTTAGGGTATAGTGAGCCCACCTTAAGCGGGCACGATGCAGTAGATATAAGCTCCTTTTAAATCCTGTCAAGAATGTGTGGTTTTAAAAATAAGAGCTGCTGTACAGCCGCGTACCTTAGCACACATGCAGTAAAACACGATGCTTTCTTCGAGCATTGATAAATAAAATTCCTTAGTAAAAGACCCTATTGACAAAATAGAGCAATACTATATTCCAGACTTATGCAACGCATACCCTTTTTTGGCCCGCTTATTTGGCCTGTGTTCAGCTTTTTGCTGGCAATTCTTGTGGGAGCAAGCCTGCTGCGCCTGCCTTTTTGCCAAACAGAAGGCACCGTGTCTTTTTTAGACTGCGCTTTTCTTGCCACTTCGGCAGTGTGTGTTACAGGGCTTGCTTCTGTAGATATTGCCACACAGCTTTCCCAGCCGGGGCATCTCGTTATTTTGCTGCTTATGCAGGTGGGGGGCTTGGGCATTACCACCTACACCAGTCTGATGTTTGTTGCCCTGAAAAAACGCATACCCTTAAATGACAGGCTGGCCTTGGCGCAAGGCTTTGATAAAGAAAAGGTCGATATCAAAGTGGTAATTATGCAGGTCATTGCCCTTGCCTTGTGCATTCAATGCTGCGCGGCCTTGGGACTTTATTGGCATGACCCTGTGCGCTTTCACCCTTTCAGTGCTTTTTTTCATGCCGCATCAGCCTTTTGTAATGCTGGCTTTTCCCTTTTTTCCGATAACCTTATTGGGGCACAAAGCGACCCTGTGGTGAATGGCATTATTGCTGCCAATATTATTTTGGGCGGCATAGGTTTTGCCATTTTGCGCGAGGGTGTGCACTATTTTCATGCTTTGCTACGTGGGCAGCCCAAGGCATTGTCGCGCATTACGCGCATGATTATACACACCAACCTGTTTCTTATCTTCACTGGCGGCGGCCTTATATGGCTGGTGGAATTTTTCCGCCCCGGCAATGAAGAGTCGGTTGGGCAAGGGGCTACACTGGGGTTTATTGCTTTTTTTCAGGCTATTAGTGCCCGCACAGCAGGCTTTAACAGCGTGAGCATGCCTGCTCTGAGCGAAGCAAGCCTGCTTATTCTTATCATTCTCATGCTTATTGGCGGCTCGTCTGGCTCATGTGCTGGCGGTTTGCGCACGGGCACATTCCGCGTGCTGGCAAGCTATATCAGCGCCCAGTTTACTGGCGAGCGGCAGGTGCTCTTGTGTAACCGCGCTGTGCCGCAAGGGCTGGTAACAGACGCTCTACGCCTCTTTTTCTTGTATATTATGATGGTAGGCCTTACGGTTTTTGCCCTCAGCCTGACAGAAAATATCTTTTTCGCGCCACAGGGGCGGGCAGAAGTGCCCTTTTTCAGCCTACTTTTTGAAACCGTCTCTGCGCTTGGCACGGTGGGGCTTTCTATGGATTTAACCCCGCTGCTCAGTGCACCGGGCAAGCTGCTTATTATGCTTAACATGTTTGCTGGCCGTGTGGGCTTTTTTGCCCTGCTCTTGGCTGTGCAAAGCATCCACACCCGCCGCCCCTATGATTATGCAGAAAGCTCTCTGCCCATAGGCTAGGCATTTTCTGCCGAATACAGCAAAATAACAGGATATCAGTATGGCAAAACACCTTGAAGTCGGCATTATCGGGCTGGGTAAATTTGGCCTGAGCATGGCGCTGGCCTTGCAAGACATGGGGCACAGCGTTGTTGGCATTGATGCTTCCGATGCCCGCATGGTGCTGGCGCAAGAAAATATGGAGCATGTCTATAAGGCCGATGCCAGCCAGACCAGTGTGCTCAGTTCGCTGCATTTTCATGAAATGGATCACGTCATCATCAGTGTGGGGGACAGTGTAGAAAAATCCCTGACCATTGTGCTGAACCTGCAAGATTTGGGCATGAACCACATCTGGGTAAAGGCCGCCAATGACGAACACCGCAAAATTTTATTGCGCATGGGTGTAGAACGTGTTGTGCTGCCAGAAGAAGACGCCGCCTTTATGGCCGCGCATCAATTGGTGCAGCCAGGCATGCTGGATATTGTGCCCAAGTATGGCGGCATTGCTATTCAGGAATTGCCCGTGGAAGAATGGGATGAAAAAACCCTGATTGAGCTTGATTTAATACGAAAATATACCGTTATTGTGCTGGGTGTGCGCCGCAGGCACACCGACGATATAGACTTTGTGCCCAATGCCCAAACCCGTCTGCGCAAGGGTGACACATTGCTTGTTGTGGGCAAGCTTGACACCATAAGCAAGCTGCGCCCCTAGGGGCGGCATGTTCGTAATAGACCAGCTTGTCAACTGGTGGGAAGAAAAGCTACTCAAAAAGTGAAGAAAAAAGCTATATAAAACAGGATGTTGACAGTTTAACCCACTTGATAGAGCAGCTGATTCGTCATAGTGCCGCTTGTCAACTGGCTAAAAGGAGAAAGTCACAGCAAAAGTGACGAAAAAATTTACCAAACAGCTACTTGCAAGCAAAGCTCACTGTATAGAACCACTGATGCAACATACCCTTGCTCTAGCGCCACTGCACCCAAGGCGGCAAAGCAAGCCATGCCTCACTAAGGGCACGCTCGCGTTGCCGCCACGCAGTTTCATAGCCTGCCACATAGGCTCTGTAGGCTGGGGAATGGTTCATATGTTCCAAATGGCAGAGCTCGTGCAAAATAAGGTAGCGGGCATCGGCCACGGGCAGCAAGAGTGCACAGCAATTTAGGCTAATATGCCCGCCAGCCGAACAGCTGCCCCAGCGCGTACGCTGATGGCGCACCCGCACCGTGGCCACTGCCTTGCCCATATCTGCCGCCATAGCATGCACAAGGGGCGGCAAAACCCGCTTGGCCTTGGCCACCAGCCATTGCTGCAAAGCAAGGCAGCACAAGCCAATATCTGTTGTTGCCCCTGCAAGCACGAGCTGCGAATCCTCTTCATGCACCAGCACGCGCGCGGCCTGCGCTGCCAGCCCCTGTTTGTCTTTGCCTTCCTGCGTGGCCAGCTTGTGCTGCGGCTTCTGTTGCTTTTGCACGGCCAGCCCCGCCACCCTCTGTATGGTCACTCTTCCCTGCGGCTGCTCCTGTTTTTCCCGCTCGCCCTGCCTGTGGGGGGCAACAGCTCTTTTCTCAATAAATGCGCTGTGAGCATTGGCCTGTGCTTGGCCTGCTCGGTGCAGGCTCAGCCTTTCCCCAGTGAGCGGCAGGTAAATATGCTGAGGAAGGGCAAGGGGCGGAAGGGCAGCCAAATGCCTTTGGCAGCGCTGCCAAGCCCGCTCTGCCCAAGGGGCAAATTGTGCCAGCAAAGCAGCAAGCTGCACTGGCGGGCAGGCTCTGGCCTGCGGCAAAACGAGGGTGAACTGCCCCTGCGTGCTCAGGTACAGGCGGGCATAACGCGCTTTTGCAGAAAGGCGCACAAGGCATTCACAATGCTGCCCATTGCCAAGGGGCAAGGGCACTGTGGGGGGCAGGCTAAGCCTTGTGCTGCGCGCGCGAGCCATTGCCTAGGCCTTATGTTTGTAGGCTTTAAGCACAGCAAGAGCTTCTGTTTTGGTCAAAATTTTACCAGCACAGCGCTTATTTTGCAGGCTGTCTTCAGGGCAATAGCCCAATTGCACACAGCTTGCGCCAGCATTACGGAATAAATCGGGGGCGGCCTCGCGGCACAAATGCAGCATTTTTTGTGCTAAATCACGAATTTCGTGCTGGGCATTCATGCAGCAGCGTATAGCAAACCAATCCAGCAAGGCATGGGCATTCATGCCAATAATGGCTTTAAATTCCGTGGCCTGTGGCTTCATATAGCGCAAATCTTCCTCAGGGTAGCCTTGCGCTATGCCAGCTTCATACCATTGCTCTGTCATGTCGGCCAAAAGGTGCGGGGTCACGCTCAGGCGCGAACCATCGGGCAGGGTCACCTCGGCGGCAAAGTCTTTGACCGAGGGTGGATAGACCAAAGAAAATTTACGCTTGCCATTCAGCTCTGCCCTGCCCGATTTAATTAAATAAGAAGCAAGGCGCTTACGCACCAATTGTGTTTCTGTTACACGGCTATAGCCAGACACGCCAAAAATGAAATAGTCAAATTCTACGGCTGCCTTATGCCCGCTATTCAAAATATTCTCAACAATTTTACGCGAATAGGGCGACGCGGCAATGTCTTCTAATTCGCGCTCAGAACGCACAAAACGGGCGGCAATGTCTGTAAAAATTTTGCCGCCGCCTGCCAGCAGCAGCACTTTGCCCTGCCCTGTTACCATTTCGTCCAACATAGAAAGCCCTTTGGTATAAAAAAGTTCACAAAAAGCGCCTGCTCCACGGCTCACGCCTCTTTTCAGCCCCCCAAAAAGAGGCTCAATTGCCCAGCCCAAAAGCAATGCAGCACAAGGCTACAGTCAGGCCGCATAAGCTCTCCATAGCTAACCCAAGGCGCAGGCTGTTGCAAGCTTTCTGCCTGTGCCAGTAGGGGCGGGGGAGTTTGCAGATAACTATCTATTATTACTTATAATAAACTATGTTTACCAACACACTCACATTCATTTGCAAAAAGCCAAACAAGAGGAAACATCCCGCCCATACCCGCGGTATACAAAAAGAAAGCCCCCTGTCTGTAAAAAAGACAAGGGGCTTTGTCACGCAAAAACTATGCAGGCTTAATTGGCATCATCGGGCACAGGTGCGCCGCCAATAACCGCAGCCAAGCCTAAAATAGTATTGGCATAGGTGTCTGATTTATTATATTTTTTCAAAACAGCATGCTGTGTTGCTTCGTCAATGCCCGCCTTCCACCCAAAGGTGTGCAAATAATTGCTGAGTGAGGCAATGGCATCGGCAGGGTTATACAAGTCAATAATGCCGTCATTGTCACCATCGGCGCCATAAGGCTCAATATTGGACGGCATAAACTGGCACATGCCCACAGCGCCATAAATAGAGCCGGGCATAATGCGCGGGTCTATATTCTGCTTGATGGCATGGGCTGTGAGGGCGCGCAATTCTTTATAGGCCCACTCAGCACGCTTGGGCATAAGGTCTTTCATCCAGTCCAGATGCGCCTCATAGCCTTCCATTTTGGACAGCCATGTGGTGATGCTGTCTGGCGTGGTAGAAAGCGCCATGCTGGCAAGGGTATACAAGGCATTTTCTTTGCCTACATTTGCCCCAAGGCGCGTTTCCACAAAAAGCAGCGCGCAGGCCACATTGCGCGGCACGCCAGTTTGCTGCTCTGCCTGATCAAAGGCGGCACTGTATTCCTTTAAAAAGTTGCGGCACAGCAGGGCATGCTTTTCGGTAATGGTGCCGGGGTAGTATTTGGGGCGAGGTTTAGCAGGGCTGCCATCGGGCTTGGTCAGCACAAACTTGCTGCGGTACAGCTCCAGCACCTTGCGCCCCATGGGCGACTGGGTCATGCTGTCTGGCAGGCCAGCAAACATAATGGTGAGCGCAGTTTTATTTTGCCCTTCAGCCTCAAGGCGTTTGATTAAAGGCTGCCACACAGGGGCTGGCTCTGTGGGCATAGCTGCGGTGACAGCGCCTTCTGCCGCTTCTGTGGCAGGGGCGGCAGCGCTAGGCTTTGCCTCTTCAGCCGCGCACAGCCCTGCATATAAGCACATGCACAGGAAAAGACCACATTGGGCAAGACGCCTATTCCAACAAAAAAGACTCTTCGCCATGATTATCGCTTCTTTTTTATAGCACAAAGATATAGGCACGATTCCCCCGCGCCGCCATTTCCAAAAAAAGGACAGGCTTCAGCCTGTAGTAAAACTACGCTGAAGCCTACCCAAATTTGTTTACGATGTACAGTAATCTCATGCACACTGCCCTGCCCAAAAACGGCTTACGCTTGCAACAGCAGCATTAACAGCACTGCAGGCAGGCAAAGCACCATGAGCAAAACTAATGCAACGATTTCAAGAATGGATCGCCTTGTGAAAGCACAATGCGGCTATTTTCCTGCATTGATTTACGCAATGCCTCAAGGTTACGCTGAAAGTCATAAAATTCTGGTGACTTGCCAAAGGCTTTAGCATAGGTTGCCGCGGCTGTGGCATCGGCTTCACCACGAATAATTTGTGATTTTCTGGCGGCCTCGGCCAGCAGCACCGCCTTTTGGCGGTCTGCATCAGAGCGGATGCGGGTTGATTCTTCTTCCCCTTCCGAGCGGTATTGCTTTGCCTGCCGCTCACGTTCAGCACGCATACGCTCAAAAATGGCCTTTTGGTTTTCTGCCGGCAAATCAGTGCGCTTTATGCGCACGTCCGCCACTTCCACACCAAAGGTGCGCATGCGTTCATCCACCTTGCGTGTTACTTCCTGCATAATTTGTGCACGCTGGGAAGAAACCACCTCTGTCAAAGTATATGCCCCCACAAGGGCTCGCAGTTCCGAATAAACCACGTCGTCCAAGCGCTGCTGAGCCCCGCCCTCTGTACGCATAGTGCGGTAAAACTGCAAGGGGTCAACAATGCGCCAGCGGGCATAATTGTCCAGCACAATGGCTTTTTTATCCACAGTAAAGGCCTCGCGCGAGCGGGCATCATAATCTAAAAAACGGGCGTCAAAATATTCTACTGTCTGAATGAAAGGCACTTTAAAATGCAGGCCGGGGGCATACACTTCATCTTTAGGGTCACCCAGCTGCAAAACCAGAGCTTTTTGGGTTTGGTGCACAATAAAAAAGCTTTGTGTGCCCACAGCCAGCAAAAAGAATACAATAATTAACAATGATGCGGGGTTAAACTGCTTTGCGGCCATTATTTATCCCCTCCTTTGCCCTGAGCCTGCGGTTGCAGGGGCAAAAAGGGCAATATGTGCTCGCCCGTGCCCTGAGGCAGAATGATTTTATCGTTAGCGTGAGTCAAAATATCTTCCATAGCTTCATAATACAGGCGCTTGCGCGTTACGTCCTTGGCCTTTTCGTATTCACCCAGCAGGGCAAGAAAACGCTGTGCTTCACCTTCGGCATTTTGCACACGGGTTGCACGGTAGGCTTCTGCTTGGTTTTGCAATTCAGCAGCGCGGCCGCGCGCCTTGGGCAAAAGGTCATTACGGTAGGCTTCTGCTTGGTTGATAATGCGGCTTTTGTCTTCACGGGCAGAGGCCACATCTTTAAAGGCATCTAGCACTTCCTGCGGGGGGTGCACGTCTTGCAGCTGCACAGCCAGCACCTGCACGCCAATTTGATAACGGTTTAAAATAAGCTGCAAAAGTTCAGTGGCTTCCGTCTGAATTTTAATTTTGCCATCGGTAATGGCAGAATCGATCAGGCTTTTGCCAATCACTTCGCGCATGGCGGCTTCTGCGGCGCTGCGCACTACAGCTTGCGGGTCGCGCACATTAAAGCGAAATTCTACAGCATCGCTAATTTTATATTGTACGCTGAACTGCACATTAACGATATTTTCATCGCCCGTCAGGGTAGACGCCTCTTCAGGAATAACGCGGGTGCGCCCCTGCTGAAAGGCTTTGTCCTGCCCAGAAGACCTAAAGCCCACCTCGGCACGCAGCACGCGCGTTACGGGCAGCTTTTCCACACTTTCAAAGGGTATGGGCAAATGATAATGGGGGCCAGAGCCCACAGAACGGTCATAGCGCCCAAAGCGCAGCACCAAGCCCTCTTCATCGGGGTTAATAATATAAATGCCCGAAAGCAGCCATGCCACCACCAGCACGGCAGGCACAAGCCATAGGGCTTTGCCGCCAAGCGAAAAGGAGGGCACTTGCTTAAAAGGATTACCGAAAGGGACTTTGCCCCCACCGTTCCCATTGCCGCCATTATTACGCGGCGCATTGCTGCGCGGCTCTTCTGGTTGCGCGTTTGTATCGTGTTTTTCCTCAACCGGCTGTTGCGGTCGGGCTTGCCTTTGCCTTTTTTCTTGTAATTTATCCCAGTCCCAGTTCATAGTCTTGCATATTAGCTGTAATTGAACAAAGGTGTCAAGGCAAGCAGGGCACAGCATTGCTGCATCTTGCCAGCCATGCAGCCCTTACAGCACGCCTTTTGCTGCAATCTCGGCGGCTTGCCCTCCCCCCTTGCACAAATAAAAAAAGCAGCCTCAAGGGCTGCCGTATAAACAATATGTGAGTCTTTATCAGGCATTGGCGGCTTTCACAATTTCTGCCACATTTTCTAAGGAAGGCATTGCTTCATTGTCTTTCAGGCCGCACAGGGCGCGCACTGCCAGCATAAGCATGTCAAATTGCAATGCCATTTCTTGCGAGCCATTATGAATAAAGCAGGTTTCACCCTGTACAGAAACACGGTAGGCACTGCGCACACGCTGTTTGCCTGCACCGCGCACAATATAATAGACCTGCTCATTGCTGTCTGTCACATACAGCTTTTGGCGGGTCAGCGTGCCGCTTTCTTCATCAAACCACGAGCATTCAGAAAAAAGCCGCCCACGAAACGTAAGGTCTGCCCCATTGTCATGCTGCAAGCAGACAGATTCCATATCGCGCACTGCGTCCATCCCCATAAAGACCTCCCACAAGCGCCCGCTTGCACACAGGCGACAAATAGATAATGGGACTGTGACGCGACAAAAGAACATGCCTTCACAGACCTTCCTGTGGAAGATTCATAGCATCATGCCTATACTGCGTCAATAAAATACTATGAATAGTCTTGCATAATTAGCACTAAAAAGTCTAGAAAATCTCTTGAAAAAATAAAAAAACATCCTTTGACTGCATACCTTTTTTCAAGCTCTTTCTGCCCATGACAAGGCTAAAAAAACGGGTGCTTGCACATAGCATAACAAAATAATGCCTTTTATTTTTGCCCCAAGACATTGACTCTTTACCCTCTTGAGCGCAGATTGAGAGTATAGGAAAAGTTTTTTTGGCCAGTGGTAGCGTTGCTGCCCCTGCTTTTTTCACCATCACACACAGGAGAAGCGCATGAAAGGTTTTGCTATGCTCGGTCTGAATCGTGTTGGCTGGATTGAAAAGGAAAAGCCACAGTGCGGTGCCTTGGATGCCCTTGTCAGCCCGCTGGCAGTTGCCCCCTGCACTTCAGATGTGCACACTGTTTGGGAAGGCGCGCTGGGCGACAGGCATGACATGATTTTGGGGCATGAGGCCGTGGGTATTGTCAGCGAAGTGGGCGCTTTGGTGCGCGACTTCAAACCGGGCGACAAGGTCATTGTGCCCGCTATCACCCCCGACTGGAATTCGCTGGAAGCACAGGGCGGCTATTCCATGCATTCGGGCGGCATGCTGGCAGGCTGGAAATTTTCCAATTTCAAAGACGGCGTGTTTGGCGAATTTTTTCATGTAAATGATGCCGATGGCAACCTTGCCCACCTGCCCGACGGCCTTGACCCTGTAGAAGCTGTCATGCTGAGCGATATGGTGCCCACAGGCTTTCACGGGGCAGAGCTGGCCGATGTGCAATATGGTGACACGGTGCTGGTGGTGGGCATTGGCCCTGTAGGCTTAATGGCTGTGGCTGGCGCGGCACTGCGCGGGGCTGGGCGTATTTTTGCTGTAGGCTCACGCGCTTTGTGCATTGAAGCCGCCCGCGGCTATGGCGCAACCGAGATTATTGATTACCACAATGGCGACTTGGGTGCGCAAGTTATGGAAATGACTGGCGGCAAGGGTGTGGATAAAGCCATTATTGCCGGCGGTACGGTGGGCACCATAGCGCAGGTTATTCCCGTGCTGAAACCGGGCGGGCGCATTGGCAATGTCAACTACCTTGGCTCTGGCGAATTTGTCACTATCCCCCGCATTGAATGGGGCTGCGGCATGGGGCACAAGGTGGTGGTGGGCGGCTTAATGCCCGGCGGGCGCCTGCGCATGGAAAAGCTGGCCTCTATGATGGTATATGGCCGCCTCAACGTTGCCCCCCTTATTACGCATCGCTTCAACGGCTTTGAAAATATGGAAAAATCTCTCAACCTTATGAAGGATAAGCCGCGCGATCTCATCAAGCCTGTTGTTATCCTGTAATACGCTAGCGCTGGCAGCACGTCAGCATTACTGGGGCAGGCTATAGTATTTATCAAAATAAAGGGGGCGTTTACAGCGTCCCCTTTGTCTTTGTGCACGGCCTGCATTGCCCCACGCGGTGAACAAAGCAGGCTTGTAATGAAGGCATGACAGCACTGTGGCAGCCCCTGCGCCCTACTCACCCTGCATGGGCAAAGGCTTGCGGGCAAAGCGGGCATAGGCGCGCGCCACGGGGGAATCGGGGCGCATTGTGCCAAGCAGCCTGCCGCTGGGGCGCTCCCCTTCTTCTTGCGGGCAGTACACGGGCTCGCAGGGCAGGGGGACATCCAAAGGGCGCTTGCCCATGCTAGAGCTGACCTTGACCGCGCTAAAATAGTCTTCTTCCATAAAAGCATTCACGCGCTCTAAAATTTCTTCTGTCTGAAATTGCAATTCCTGCATGGCCATAGGGTCTTCCCCCCCTACCAGCAGCACCCTGCCCTTGTGCCCCAAAGGCCATGCCAGCGCGGCCAAGTCTGCCCCCATCACCATGCCCCAATTTTCCCACAGGTGCATAAGGCGCATTTGTTCGGGGCAGCCCCATGCGGCCATAAGGGCATCCAGCACGCGCGCTGCTGGCTGCGCCTGATTACGCTGGCGCTGTGCTTTGGCAGCGGCACTTTTTGTTACCTGATAATACATTGCAGACCATAACCTTTGCAGAAAAAGAGTGCGGGCTTGACTATATGCAAAAAAGCGCATAGACACATCAAGTTATCTTGATGTATACTTTACCGTGGTTCTGCCCTGTGCAGCCCCTTAAGGAACGCTATGCCACAGGCTCTGCATTATTTCAAAGCCCTTTCCGATGAAACCCGTTTGCGGCTTTTGCACATTTTGCTGCATTATGAGCTTTCGGTCAATGAGCTGGTTGCCATACTGCGTATGGGGCAGTCGCGCATTTCGCGCCATTTAAAAATTCTTTCTGAAGCTGGCCTGCTCACCTTTAGGCGGGACGGGCTTTGGGTTTTTTATATGGCGGCAGACAGCGGGCATAGTAAAGACTTTCTTACCGCCCTTGTGCCTTTTATGGATACCGACGACACCATGCGTGCCGATTTAGACGAGGCCGCCCGCCTTATTGATGAGCGCACGCAAAAAACGCGGCAATTTTTTAATGCCATTGCCGAAGATTGGGACGAGCTCAACCGCAAAGTGCTGGGCGATTTTGACCTTGCTGCTTTTGTGGGCTCTATGGTGCCGCAGGGCTGCCCCTTGGCTGTTGATTTGGGCTGTGGCACAGGCACAGTGCTTGAGCGTATGCTCACACGCGCCCACGGGGTTATTGGCGTGGACGGCTCACCACGCATGCTTGAGCTGTGCAAAAGGCGCTTTGCCCCAGAGCAGCTTAAGGCAGAGGGCAGGGTTTCGCTGCGCATAGGCGAGCTGGATCATTTGCCCCTGCGCGATGGCGAAGCAGGCTTTGCCAGCATTAACCTTGTGCTGCATCACCTTTCCAGCCCGCAGGTGGCCTTGCAGGAAATTGCCCGCATTGTTCACAAGGGCGGGCACATGCTGCTTGCCGATTTTGACAAGCACACAGACGAAGACATGCGCGTAGATTATGGCGACCGCTGGCTGGGCTTTGATGAAGACCATGTGCGCACTATGCTTGCCGAGGCAGGCTTTGCCCCTGTAAGCGTGCACCGCCAGCCCGTTGCCCGCGGGCTCAGCCTGCTTATTGTGCTGGCACAAAAACAATAAACTCAATGCCGCAAGGCATTGCACACCATAGCAAGACGGAGTTTTTATGGTTCAAGAAGTTGATCTTTCTTTAGCATACAAAGTAGCGGATATGACCCTTGCCGATTTTGGCAAAAAAGAAATGCAGCTTTCTGAAAAAGAAATGCCCGGTTTAATGGAATGCATTAAAAAGTATGGCCCACAGCAGCCCCTCAAGGGCTTGCGCATTATGGGTTCGCTGCATATGACCATTCAAACCGCCATGCTCATTAAAACCCTGCATGCTCTGGGTGCTGATATCCGCTGGGCTTCGTGCAATATCTTCTCCACGCAAGACCATGCCGCCGCTGCCATTGCCGACTATGGCTATGCCAAAGTTTTTGCATGGAAGGGTGAAACGCTGGAAGAATATTGGTGGTGCACAGAGCAGGCACTGACATGGCCTGATGGCTCTGGCCCCCACCTCATTGTGGACGATGGCGGCGACGCCACCCTGCTTATCCACAAGGGCGTAGCCATAGAAGATGAGCCCGCTTTGCTTGATGAAGCCTGCGATAATAAAGAATTGCAAATTATTATGGATCGCCTCAAGCACCGCTTTGCCAAAGCCCCCCAGCATTGGCACAAGGTTGCCGCCGCCCTCAAGGGCGTTTCTGAAGAAACCACCACTGGCGTGCACCGCTTGTATCAGCTGGAAGCCGAAGGCAAGCTGCTTTTCCCCGCTATTAACGTCAACGACTCGGTCACCAAGTCGAAATTTGACAATCTGTATGGCTGCCGAGAATCGCTGGCAGACGGCATCAAGCGCGCCACCGATGTGATGATTGCGGGCAAGTGCGTTGTGGTGGCAGGCTATGGCGATGTGGGCAAGGGCTGCGCCCATTCCATGCGTTCGTATGGCGCGCGCGTGCTGGTAACAGAAATTGACCCCATTTGCGCCTTGCAGGCCGCTATGGAAGGTTTTGAAGTGGTGACTATGGAAGATGCCCTTGCAGAAGGCAATATTTATGTAACCTGCACTGGCAATACCAAAATCATTACTGGCGAACACATGGAAGGCATGAAGGACGAAGCTATAGTGTGCAATATCGGCCACTTCGATAACGAAATTGATATGCACTATCTGGAAAGTAACCCCGAATGCACCCGCCTGAATACCAAGCCGCAGGTGGATAAGTGGACGCTGAAATCGGGGCGTTCCATCATTGTGCTGGCCGAAGGCCGCTTGGTAAACTTGGGCTGCGCCACTGGCCACCCCAGCTTTGTGATGTCCAATTCCTTTACCAACCAGACCCTTGCCCAAATCAAGCTGGCTACAGACAAGCTGGAAAAGAAGGTCTATGTGCTGCCCAAAGAATTGGATGAAGAAGTGGCGCGCCTGCACCTTGCCCCGCTGGGGGTAAAGCTGACCACCCTAACCAAGGAACAGGCCGATTACCTTGGCGTTAAGGTAGAAGGCCCCTATAAGGCAGAAATGTACCGCTACTAGGGCGTACTAACACTACGTTCTTTTGCCCGCGGGCAGCGTCAGATTTCAGCTTGTATTTCGGTCAAGTACGCTAAGAGTACACTCTCTGTGTACAAGCCGCATCTTCCTTGCCAGCAAGCAAAATTCCTGTAGTGCTAACCTTAGAGTAATTTTGCTGTGAAATAAATTAGGGCAAATCTGTGCAGAGTAGATACAGCCTTTCAATGCTCATCTGCTTTCAAGCAGCATAGCCCAAAAAATAGAAGGGGGGAGAGTTCTCTCCCCTTTTTTATTGTGCTTTTTACGCTCAACAGTAGCATGCCTTGGCTGGCTTGCCTGCACAAAAGTAATTACATAGCGATTTACTATGTAATATAGACAAAGCAAACAAATTACCCTACAATGCCTCTTTATCATATAGGGCGGAAGGAAGAAGCCCCAACATTACATGCCCCCTTGGGAGGATTACGCTATGGAATTGGAAACACTGTGCCTGTATGCTGGCTATGAGCCCAAAAATGGAGACCCGCAAAGCCCGCCCATTGTGCAAAGCACCACCTTTAAATACGAAACAACAGAGCAGGTGGGCAACTTGTTTGACCTGAAAGAAGCAGGCTTTTTTTACACCCGCTTGGGCAACCCCACCGTGGATGTGGTGGAAAAGAAAATTGCCGCTCTTGAGGGCGGCGTTGGCGCTTTGTGCACCTCTTCTGGGCAGGCGGCCAATGCCTTTGCCATTATGAATATTGCCTCGGCTGGCGACCATATTGTCAGCACCACCAGCATTTATGGCGGTACGGTCAACCTTTTTGCCGTTACCCTCAAAAAGCTGGGCATTGACGTAACCTTTGTGAATGCAGAATGCAGCGATGCCGAGCTGGAACAGGCCATACGCCCCAACACCAAGGCTTTTTTTGGCGAAACCATAGCCAACCCCGCCATTGATGTTTTTGATATTGAACGCTTTGCCACCCTTGCCCACAAGCATGGCCTGCCCCTGATTGTGGACAACACCTTTGCCACGCCCCTGCTCTGCCGCCCCTTCACCTTTGGCGCGGATATTGTTACCCATTCCACCACCAAGTATATGGATGGGCATGCCATTCAGATGGGCGGCGTTATTGTGGACAGCGGCAAATTTGACTGGAAGGCCAGCGGGCGCTTTCCTGAGCTGACCCAGCCAGACGAATCCTACCACGGCCTTATTTATACAGAAGCCTTTGGCGCGGCCGCCTATATTGCCAAGGCGCGCGTGCAGCTCATGCGCGATTTTGGCAGCTGCCAAAGTGCCTTGGGCGCATTTTTAACCAACCAAGGCTTAGAAACACTGCCCCTGCGTATAGAAAAACACAGCGCCAATGCCGATGCCGTGGCGCATTGGCTGGAAAAGCACCCCAAGGTGGAATCAGTACGCTACCCCACCTTAAAGAGCAGCCCCTTTTATGAGAGGGCACAAAAATATTTGCCCAAGGGGTGCAGCGGTGTACTTTCTTTCAGCGTCAAGGGCGGGCGCGAGGCAGGGGCGCGCTTTATAGACAGCCTGAAGATGGCCTCGTTGTTAACGCATGTGGCCGATATTCGCACCTGTGTTCTGCACCCTGCCAGTATGACGCACCGCCAGCTTACCGACGAGCAGCTCAGCGCCTGCGGCATCACCCCCAGCATGGTGCGCCTTTCTGTAGGCATTGAACATTGCCAAGACATTATTGCCGACCTTGAGCAGGCCTTGGCACAAGTATAAACAGCGTTCATAAAAAAAGGCAGAGCTGCCTTTGTGGTAGCCCTGCCTTTTTTTAGCCCAATTTTGTTTTAAACAGGCTCTGGTAAGAGCGGGGGCAATGCTCACCACGCACGGCATAAGCATACTCTCTTTGCGCTGTTCCATGCCGAAACGAGCATTTTTTTCATCGCTACTCGTTATAACTTAAAGGTAATCTGTTCTAAACCAACAGCAGGCACTATGAAGCACGTTTTTATTTATACAGATGGCTCTTGCCTTGGCAACCCTGGGTCTGGCGGCTGGGGGGCAATTTTACGCCTTGCCGATGGCTCACATGAAAAAGAATTTTCTGGCGGTTTTGCCCACACCACCAATAACCGCATGGAAATTACCGCCGTGCTTGAGGCGCTTGCCGCCCTAAAAAGCCCCTGCAAGGTGGAGCTGTACACCGATTCACAATATGTCTGCAATGCGGTGGAAAAAAAATGGCTCTTTGGCTGGAAAGCGAAAAATTGGGTCAAAGCCGATAAAAAACCCGTGAAAAATCGCGACCTGTGGGAAAAGATGCTGCCCCTGCTCATGCAGCACAAGGTGGATTTTCATTGGCTGAAAGGCCATGCTGGCCACCCAGAAAATGAACGCTGTGACGAATTGGCACGAGCACAGGCCAGCAAAAATAATTTGCCAGAAGACAGCGGCATGACAGACCCCGCCAATGCCGAGCAAGCATAAGCACAAGGGCATATGCGCCCCTCGCTGTGCCCGCCAAGGCACACAGGTATAAACTCAAGACAATACGTCTGCTTTGCCCCGCTCATGCCAAGCAGCTTGGCTACCCAGCGCCGCCTCAGCACCTTGGGCAAAGGGGCTGCATCAGCCTGCGGCACGGCACTGGCAGGCAGCAATATATATTTCAGCCCCTCGAGCAACAGCGGGCTCAGGTTTTAGCCCTGCACAAGGGCATGCAGCATACTAGAGCATTTTAACTTTGAAAATGCTCACAAGGTTTCGTAAGAAATCCTTGCCGCTCAAAGCTCACCAAAGGAATTTATTTCCCTGTTACATGAGCTTTGAAAAGGAATCTGCTCTAAAGGAATATTCATGTGGAATTAGTAAGCTTGTGGCATGATTTGCTATGGCCTTTGCTGCGCCTGCTGTGCGGGCTGGCCTTTGGGCTGCTGCTGGCCAATGTGCTGGAGGCCTTGCGCTGGACAGACCACATTGCCAAGCTGGCGCGTCCGCTGGCACAGGCTGCCCATTTGCGCGATGTGGCAGGGGCTTCCTTTGCGCTGTCTTTTGTTTCTGCCAGCTCAGCCAATGCCCTGCTTGGCGAACACTTTGCCCAAGGCACACTCAGCCGCAGGGAATTGCTGCTGGCCAATTTGTTTAATTCCCTTCCTGCCTATTTGCTGCACACGCCCACCATTTTTTTTCTGACCTTTCCTGTGCTGGGTTTGCCTGCCCTTACCTATGTGGGGCTTACGCTGTTTGCCGCCGCCCTGCGCACACTGTTTACCTTGTGCATGGCGCGTCTGCTGCTGCCCAAGCCTGCGGCGCCTGCCCCTGCAGCGCCCGCCCCTGCCCCAGCACGGCGCTGGAGGGCTGCCTTAGAAAAAGCCCTGTCGCGCTTTCGCCGCCGCCTGCCCAAATTAGTGTATTTTACTGTGCCTATGTATATACTCATGCTTGCCTTGCACAAGCTGGGCTTTTTTGACCTTGCTCAGGCATGGCTGGGCAGGCATGCTTCATGGCTGGCCTTTATTCAGCCAGAAGCCATGGGCATTATTGTTTTGCACCTTGCGGCAGAATTGGGGGCAGCGCTGGGGGCAGCAGGCGCTATTATGGTCAGCGGCTCCATGCAGGCTTCCGACGTGGTGCTTGCCCTCTTGGTGGGCAATATCCTTTCAACGCCCATGCGCGCCCTGCGCCACCAGCTGCCCTCCTATGCCGCCTTTTATGCCCCGCAAACAGCCCTGCTGCTTATTGTGGCCAACCAAGGCTTGCGGGCACTCAGTTTGCTTTTAGTGAGCTATGGCTATTATCTTTTTTCCCAATAAAAATCCCATACTTTTTGTATGGTTAAAAACTTTATTATCTATCAGGAATAATTCCTATTGACAAAAACATAAAATCGCCTATTGTGAAAAAAATGTCTATGGAGGAGGTTTTATGAAAAAATCATCGCTGGTTTTTTGTGCTGGCGCTGCTTTGTTGGCCTGTATTGCAGGCACAGCACAGGCAGCAGAGCAACCCACGCTCACCAAATTTAAGCATGTGGCTGGCATTGTGCAAGAAAAATGCCTTGCCTGCCATACGCGCAACTTTGACCTGCCTTTTTATGCGGCCATTCCCGGCATCAAAGAAATCATTCAAAAAGATTACAATGATGGCATTCGTGCCCTTGATCTGAATCAGGAATTGGTGGAGCGCGCCAAAAACAAGCCCGCCTCTGAAGTCACCCTTGCCAAAATGGAATGGGTTATTCAAAACGACTCCATGCCGCCAGCCAAATTTGCCATTGTGCACTGGGGCAGCCGCCTTGCCCCTGAAGAAAAGTTAGCTATTCTGGATTGGGTAAAAACCAGCAGGGCAGAACAGTATGCCACAGGTCTTGCCGCGCCAGACAAGGCCAACGAACCTGTACAGCCCCTGCCAGACAGCATCCCCTTTGATGCCAAAAAGGCAGCCTTGGGCAAAAAGCTCTTTAATGATAAGCGTATTTCTGTAGACGACACGGTTTCCTGTTTTAGCTGCCACGACATTGACACCAAGGCAGGAACAGATAATGCCCGCTTTGCCGAAGGCGTGCGCAAGCAATTGGGCGACATCAATGCCCCCACTGTCTTTAATGCTGCCTTTAATACGCGCCAATTCTGGGATGGCCGCGCTGCCGACCTGCAGGAACAGGCTGGCGGCCCCCCGCTGAACCCCATTGAAATGGGCAGCAAGAATTGGCAGGATATTATTGCCAAGTTCCAAAAAGACAGCGCTCTCACAGCAGAGCTGACAGCCCTGTACCCCGACGGCTGGTCAGAAGCCAACATTACCAATGCCATTGGCGAATATGAAAAGACGCTCATCACCCCCAACAGCCGTTTTGACAAATGGCTGAAGGGCGACGCCAAGGCGCTGAGTGTAGATGAACAGCGCGGCTATGACCGCTTTAAGGCCTATCGCTGTGCTTCCTGCCATGTGGGCAAGAGCATGGGCGGGCAGTCCTTTGAGTATATGGATCTGAAAAAAGATTATTTTGCCGACCGTGGGCATCCCTTGGGTTCAGACAAGGGCTTGTTTGGCTTTAGCAAAGACAAGAATGATATGCACAAGTTCAAAGTGCCCACCCTGCGCAATGTGGAGCTGACCGCCCCCTATTTGCATGACGGCACGGTCACCACGCTGGACGAAGCTGTGCGCATTATGGGTGTGTACCTTGCTGGCTTTGATATTCCTCAGCAGGACAGAAAGCTCATTGTGGCCTACTTGCGCACCCTGACAGGCGAATTTGAAGGCAAGCCCCTTACAGGGCAGGTCACAGCCAAGTAAAAACAAAGCCTGTACCGAGATAGAATAAAGCGCCCGCTTTCCTTTTGGGAGGCGGGCGCTTTGCTTGTAATGCACTTTTACTGTGCAATAGTTGCGTCAGGGTGGGCTAGAGCATTTCAACTTTTAAATTATATAGAAATAGTTTAAAATCAGAGCATGAAAACAGCAAGTTCCGAGATACGCATGATTGCGATCAAAGCTTATGGCGCTGGCATTTCGCGACAGCAGATCGCTGACATTGTGGGATATCACCTGAACAGTGTTGGCCGCTGGATTCGTGAATTTGAACAGGAAAAGCGACTTGAAGCGCGCTCAAGAGGGCACCGAAGTTCGATTTTTTCTGAAGCTGAACGAACTGAAATTACTAAGCTAGGCAGCCCGATATTACTTTGAAGGAACTGCGCGCACACCTTGCAAAAAGCTGTTCCTTGAATGCAATTCATAAATTGCTAAAAGAACTCGGGTTTGTTGTAAAAAAAAACTCTGCGAGCAAGCGAACAAGATCGCGAGGATATAATCCAAGCCCAGAGTAAGTGGGCAGAATTTCAGAAAACAGTTGACCAGAATCGTCTGATTTTTCTAGATGAATCTGGCGTAAAAACTAATATGACACGATTGTATGGCCGCGCCCTGCAAGGTGAACGTTGTCATGATTCAGCACCTAATGGACACTGGGAAACCGTGACAGTTTTATCTTCTATTCGTCTGGGTGGAGCGACAGAATGTATTGTTTTTGAAGGTGCTGTAGACAGAAAAATGTTTGATGAATATGTAAAAAAGTTTCTTGCTCCTTCTTTGCGACCTGGAGATATTGTTATTATGGACAATCTTTCTGCCCACAAATCACAAAATTCTTATGATGCAATCAAGGAAATGCAAGCTGAATATTTGTTTTTACCAGCGTATAGTCCCGATCTGAACCCTATTGAAAAGATGTGGAGCAAGGTGAAACAGATATTACGAGGAATAAAGGCCAGAACCCATGAAGAGCTTTTTGAAGGAGTTGGGAAAGCCTTGAACATGGTCACGGCTGACGATGCTCAGGGCTGGTTCAAGTCTTGTGGGTATATACAATTTGAAAGTTGAAATGCTCTAGAGCATTGTCACTTTACAGATACGCGCAAGGCTTCGTAAGAAATGCTTGCCGCTCAAAGCGCACAAGGGAAATGTACTCCCCCTTTATGTGCGCTTTGAAAGTGAATCTGCTCTAAGGGTGAATAACAATGCCTTTCCAATGCTGACTGGCTTTTTGTAGCTCTTGCCCCCATGCTGTGCTGCGTGCTGCTGGGCAATATTCCAAAGCCCATGAGGCAAGGCTGAGGGGCAAAATATCCTCCAGCTTTGTGTTGGCCATGGTTTGCACTTGCGCATGGCACAGGCCGCCAGCCGCCAGCATTTCCAGTGCGCCCGAGGGGGCAAGCCCCTGCTCTGTGGCTGTTTGCACCGTAAGGGCAAAGGCTGCAAGGGCTGTGGGTTCTGGCAGGGGGGGCAGCGGCTCGTTGTGCTCTGTAAAGACGCTGTGCACACAGTGCAGCATGGTGTGCAAATAGTGCACAAGAAAAATGCCGCCGTGGCAGCGCAAACCATGCTCATACACAAGGCTCATATAGGCAATAAAAAGCCCCGGGTAAATGCGGCGTTCTTGTAAAGCCTGAATAAGCGCCTCTGGCGTGAAGGGCAGGCGCATTGCTGGGCAAAGCAAGGCTGCTGTGCGGCCTTCTTCCAGCTGCATGGCGCAGCGCCGCCCCTTGGCATCGATAGCCCAAAAAAAGACTGTGCCTGTGCTGTGTGTGCGCGAACATGCTGCCCCAGCCGCTGTTTGCTTGCTCCAGCAGCCGCGCACATCGGCAAGGCCGTGCAGCACAGCTCTGCGCACGGTAGGCATAAACAATATTCTGTAAATAAGGGATGTTGGTCGCGCAAGATCACGCACAAGCAGCTGGCGGGCAATTTCTTCTAATTCAAGGTATACCACCAAGGGCTGTGTGTCAGGAAAGCGCTGGCGGCACAGCCAAGCATTGGCACGGGTTATTTGGTCGCCAAAGCGTGTTTGCTTCAGGCTGTCTGGCTCAAGCAACTGTGCCAAAAGAGCCTCAAGGGCGCGCTGTTCATAGGGCAAGGTTGCCCCCCAGCGGGCAGCACAGTCATGCAGGTTTTGAGCTGTGAGGGCTGGGGTGTTGAGTTCCACCTTATTTTGCCATGCGCTACCAAAAAGGGGAAAGCGCATGGGCTTGTCCCCTCTGAAGCTTTGCAGGCCGCGCGGGTAGGCTTGGCTTTGCAAAGAAACGCCACCGCAAGAAAGCACAGGAATAACCGTGCCCGCCTGCCCCAAAGCCAGACGGTCAAGGGCAAAAGCATGTATTGCCTGTGCCATTTCGGGCAGGCAGTCAAGAGCATGCAGGTTGGCCGATAAAACGGCATTATTTATATGCAGGCTTTGCCCAAGCGCTGCGGCTGCTTTTGTGCCCAGCACCGTGCTTGTGTGGGCTGTCATACAGTCGATAACCGCCTGAGAAGCAGTACGTTGCGTCTTGTTGGCCGCAGTGCCATAGCTGCTTGCGGCAATATCCCCTAAGCTGTGCCCCTGCCAAGGGCTAAAGCAGCCTTGCAAATAGGGGAATGCTTTCCATAAAGGGGCAAAAACTGAAAGCGGCATCTGTTCCTGAAACGTCATTCCGTTCCCTTTGCTGATGACCAGCCCATCAGCGCAAAGAAAAGGTTAAGTACAATAAGTACGGCTGCCATGCCCAAGAGCCCAGAGCTCACCCCCCACACAGCAATCACCTGCCCTAGTGTGACAGGGCCAAGCATTTGCCCTATGCGCTCTGTTATATTGTAGCAGCTCACCGTGTTGGCAGAGCCTATTGTGTGGGAAATGGGCAGCTCAAGGGCATAAGCCCCTTGGGCGCTGGGAATAATAGCATTGCACAGAGCCAGCAAAGCTACAGAAAGAAAAGCCGCAGGCAACCCCTCAAAAACCCATAATGCGCCAATGCCCCCAATGCACAACATGCCACCAGCCAGCAGCCAAGGCAGCTTATTGTGCGAGGCATCCACTATTTTACCAATAACAGGGCCAAAATAGATGATAAGCAGACAAAATACGAGAAAAACACGACCAATACCTGCTGGGCTTACCCCGCCATTATGCAGCGATACGGGAATAAAAAATTGAAACAAACAAACAGTAACAAAGGCACAAGGGAAAATATTGCCCAGCAGTAAGCCCAGCATTTTTTTATCTGCAAGAAGTGCGCCAAATGCCTTGAAGGAAAAACCAGAGCCTTGGCTTGCCTCGGGCTGCCATGGCTCGCGCGGCATGCAGAATAAAAATACGCCTATGCCCGCCATGCACAGCGACGAGGCAAAAAAAGCATAGGAATAGCCTACAGTATCAGCAATAAGGCCGCCAAAAGCACTGCCGCACAAAAAACCTGCATACAGACCAGCCACCATGGCAGAAATGTTGGCAGCTCTGTTTTCCTGATTGGTATGCGACACGACAAAAATTTGCCCAGCCATATTGATGAGGCCATAGCCAAAGCCCGAAAAAGCTCGCGCAAAAATATAGCTGAGGGATGTTACCGCCATGCCGCTGGCCATATTGCCCACCGTGACCAGCACAGCCCCCCAAATAAACAGCGGCCGCCAGCCCCGTTTTTGGCTCCACAGCCCGCCCAGCATAATGCCTAAGCCAACAGTGCACATTTCTACCGAAAGGGGCAGCCCCATAACCACATCGGCAGGCAGGCCAAACAGCGTCAAATCCATTTCTGCTATGCGCAGGGGAATAAAGGAAATGGGCAAATCGATGGCAAACATGCACAAAAACAGCAGGGGGCGAACATACAAGGGCGAAAGCTGCGCCTGCCCGCCTTGCCCCACAGGGTACTGATCGCTGTTTGCTCGAATATTCTGCAAAGAAAGAAGCTCAAGCATAAACAAAAGAGCAATAACCATAGTGGTAAGGGTGTTCAGCACAATATCCATATAGGCTGTGTTGATAAAACTATCGGCAACGCCAACAACAATAGTGCCAACAGTTTTGCCACTGCCTGCTATTAAGGGTGTGCTTGCTGTGATGACGTTTTCTGCTTGCCCCGATGTGTAGCTGCCAGCAGTTTGCACAAGCAGCGACTGCACCCAAGGTAGATTTTTGCGTACACCATCAAGATATTCTTTGATTGAAGGCACGTCTTGCAGCGGCAGCCCCAAGCTGACAATATGCTGTATATCCTGCTCTATGTATTTGCCCAATTGCGTGGCCGTCTGAAAGGCTCTTTCTTGCAAAAAAGCAGAAACTGGGGCGTACAAATAGCCCAGAAAAAGAATTTGGCTGACTACAAGGGGAATAATAAAGCACCATTTACCCAGTTTGGGGCAGGCGGCTTTGCCTTCGCACAGTAAAAGCAGCAGCAATAAAGCACAGCCTAGCAGCGTGATGCCCCCAAAGAAAAGCCCTTGCTCTGCGGCAAGGCCTATAATGGTGTGCCTTACTGTGCCTTCATCTATGCCCGTCAGCACTGTGCCCACTGTGTCGCCAGCACGGTTACGCACAGGGTGGCTTAGCCAAATGATGCCCTGTGCCGAAAATTCTTTCACATCGCTGCGAATTGTTTTTAGCTCATTGTTTTTGGTGGGCAGGGCAGGGGCAACAAAGCCCTTGGGGTAGGCGGCAAAGTCCTGCCCTGTGGCATTGCGTATAACAAGATAGTCAAGATTGGTTGACTGGTGTACGGTGTGTAGCTGAAGGGGCAGCTCTTCCATACGCTCAATATTTTTGCCAAAGCGCACCAAGCGTGAAAGGTCAAGCCCCAATTTTTCTGTAGCCACAGAATGCACGGAAAGAATAGAGCTGCGATAGGTTTTATACACTGTTGCCAAGGTGAACAGGCAATACAATATTTGTGCAACAAGAAGAATGCCAATGCCCCCAGCAAGCATTCTTTTTTGCGAAAAAGTCATGCCCTATTCCCCAGCATTTTTAATGTCATAATAAATAGCATCCACAGCCAGCAAGACGTCAAAAGAGGGCGTCCAGCCAATGCGCCTTGCCATTTCCAAGTTCAGCACAAGCCCGATGGGGCTGTCAAAAACCTGCGGCACCAGCCTAGGCTTAGTGCCAGCCATGACCTGTGCAATAGAATATGCCCCAAATTGCCCTTCGCTGGCAAAGCTGTTTTGGGAAAGGCTCATCAAAACCCCCAGTTTTGTTTCTTCTATGCCGCTTTGCGAAAAAGAGGGCACGCCAGCATCAATAAGTGGTTGCAGCAGCTCTTTCATTCTGTTCCACTGCATGCCTGAATTCGTAGTCAAATAAACGGCGTCAGACGTGGTGCTGAGGCTTTTCAGGCATTGCTTTAAGTTGGCAAAGCTTTGGTTGGGGGGCACGTTAAGCGCTGTTGTGCAGCGCACCAAGCGAATGCCCAGTGTGGCGCTAGCCTTTTCTAAAGCATCAAGTGAAATATCAGAGCGCCCTTCGGGGCTGTCTTCATACGCAATGCCCAAGGTTTTGAATTTAAATAGGTCATGAAAAACAAAGAGCTGCCTTTGGTAACGGTCTGGGTCAACTTGGGTGTGCAGGTTGTCCTGCCCGGAATCGTCTAGCGACAGGGCAATGCCTGCCTGTACAGCATCGGTAACAGACATAGAAAAAACAGGAATGACCTTTTCATCTTGCATGTCTATACCTGCCCATGTGCCAAAGGCAAGCACCATGTCGATATCGCCTTGTTCACGAATACGTTTAAGCAGGGCTTCTTTATTGGCAAGGCGCTGTTCTTTTTCCCAATTTGCGGAATAGTAGGCATCGCGGACAAATTCAATGTGCTTGCCGCCGGCATTGCTGGCAAGCCATTCCCAGATGGGGCGGGTGTTGTCGCTGGCAACATCAATGGGGGCATCGCCCTTGGCAATAAGCCCCATATCGGCCAGCGCTCTAGTGGTAGCCACAAGAATATTTTGATAATCGGTATAATGCCCACCTTCAATGTAGGCAACACGCCATTTTTTAGCAGGTATGCGCTTGAGCAGGGCTTCTTTGTCAAGTGCAAAGCTTGGGTCTGCCTCTGCGGCAAGGCTATTTTCGGCAAAAAACACCTGCACAAGACAGAGCAGCAAGCAAAGAACAAGAGGGCGCAAACTATTCATCATACATTCCTTATGTAAAGCGGCAGGCAGATACTTGTTTTTTGTGATATAGGCATTTTTTTATTCTGTCTAGTTACTTGCCCCTAAAAAGTCGTCCAATAAGGCCTCTAGCTGCGGCCATTGGGTGCATGCACTCAAGCCCTGCCGCAGGGTGCGCACCCCTGGCACAGCATGCACATAGCGCGGCACAAAGGTGCGCATTTTAAACAGGGCAGCGCGTTCATTGCTGTAGGCACGGGCAAGGTCGGCATGGCGCTGTATCATGGCGCGAATATGACGGCGGGTGGCTTGTTCTGCCGCAAGCTTTTCTTCTGGTGTGTGTGCTGCTGGCTGGGCTTGTGTGCTTGCCTGCCACAGCCTTGTGTGCTCGGCAAAAATGGCAGGGTTGTTCATAGCGCCGCGGGCATACATAACAGTGGCCGCCCCGGTTTCTTTGAGGCAGCGCACACCATCCTGCGCAGTAAATAAGTCTCCACTGGCAATAACGGGTATGCGCAGGCATGCTACAAGGGCAGCTATATCTGCCCAGCGTGCTTCCCCGCTAAAAGCCTGACGGGCATAGCGCGGGTGCAGGCTTACCCAGCCAGCCCCAGCCTCTTGCAGCCCCAGCCCCAGCTCTTGATAGCATTCCTGCTCTTCATTCCAGCCAAGACGAAATTTAAAGCCCACATGCCCCTTGCCTGCCATAGCTACCATGGCCTGCGCCACGGCAAGGCTGTTTTGTATATCTTTCATCATAGCTGCCCCAGAGCCTGTGCGCACCACCTTAGGCACAGAGCAGCCCATGTTCAAATCAAACCAGCAAAAGCCTTGCTCAAGCAGGGGCTGCATGGCGCGCTGTAGGCTTTCTGGCTCGCTGCCAAAAAGCTGCACCACAAGGGGCTGGTCTTCGGGCAGGGTTCGTAGCAGATCTTCTGTGCCCGTGCTGTGGTACATAAGCCCCTTGGCGCTGACCATTTCTGTGCAGCACACTGCCGCGCCATATTCACGGCACAAAAGGCGAAAGGGCAGGTCTGTATAGCCTGCCAGCGGGGCAAGCCAAGGGCTTTCTGGGCGAAAAGGCAGGGCAGCAGGGCGGTGCTGCAGGGCTATGCTACAGCATGGCTGTAAATGAAGATTGGTTTGGCTCATGGCTGTTCCGTGCAGCTTTCGGGCGTAATGCCCCCGAAAAAAGCGTAAAAAAGTTATTGTACTGTGCGGTTAAAAAAGTTATACGGCATCAAGACAACGTAAGAAATGATTCTTATATAACCTTCTTTATAATGCAAGGAGTGCTTATGCGCACATATTCTTTTATGGCTGTTTTGGTGCTGTGTGCCCTGATGCTGGGCGCCTGTAATGAAAAACCTGCGACAGAGCAAAAAAATATAGGCGTGGTGGATGTTTCCCGCGCATTGCGTGATAGCGAAGCTGGTAAGGCTGGCATGAAATTTTTGGAAAATGTTCAAAAAAATATGCTGGCTGATGTGGAAAAAACGCAGGCCAAAATTAAGGCAGACCCCAAAAATGAAGCTGCCCAGCAAGAATTGCAAATGGCCTATATGGCTTTGCAGCAGCGCTTTCAGGCTGAACAGCAAAATGTCATTGGCCGCTTGAATGATATGTTCCAGCGTGTGCTTGACACCTACCGCACCGAAAATAAGCTGGTGGCGGTGATGGCCTCTGACGTAGCCCTTTCTTTTGATAAAAGTGCTGACGTGACCGATGCCGTTATTGCGGCCATGAATAAAGAAAAAGTGGAATTTACCCCCGTGGCCGAGCCTGAAGCTGCCGACGCCCCCAAGGCTGAACCAAAGGCAGACGCTCCCAAAGCCGATGCGCCCAAAGCTGATGCCCCTAAGGCTGAGCCCAAAGCCGAAGCCCCCAAGGCCGACGCTGCCCCCAAGGCTGATGCAGAAAAGAAGTAGTTTTTTTACACAGATTGTTTATACCGCACCCCCAAGTAAGTAAGGGTGCGGTTTTTTTGCGCCAGCGGCCATAAAGGGCAGGGTATACAGGCTGTTGTGCGGCAGGGGTAATTTACACTGAAAGCAAAGAGTGCTATGAAAACCAGCAGCGCGCGGGGGGGCAATGCCAAGTGCGCTGGGGCGTGTGAGCACTACGTTTTTTTCTGCTGGCGGTTCAGACTTTCGCTTTTATTTCAGTGGAGTACCATAAGAGTACACTGCCTGCATAAAAGCTTCGTCTTTTTTGCCAGCAAGCAAAACTCCTGTAGTGTAAAAAACGCCTTGCTTTTACTGCAAAAACAATACAAGGCAGCGTTGTGTCATGCAGAGCACAATATGCAATGAAGGGGATTGAGATGGAAATTTCAGAACGCCTACGCAGTATCAAACCTTCGGCCACCTTAAGTGTGAATGCCAAAACGCTGGAACTGCGCTCGCAGGGCGTGGATATTGTCAGCCTTGCCGTGGGTGAGCCAGATTTCCCTACGCCAGCGCATATTTGTGAAGCGGCGCAGGCTGCTATTGCCGAGGGTTTTACCCGCTATACCGCTGTGCCGGGCATAGCCCCTTTGCGGCAGGCTGTGGGGCATTATTATGAGCGGCACTATGGCATCAGTGTTCCTCAAGAGGCTGTTATTATAAGCAATGGCGGCAAGCATGCCTTGTATAATTTAATGCAGGCTTTGCTCAACCCTGGGGACAGTGTGCTCATTCCCGCCCCCTATTGGGTGAGCTACCCAGACATGGTGGCACTGGCTGGCGCAAAGCCCCTTATGGTGCATGCTGGTGTGGAAAAAAATTTCAAAGTGACCCCAGCCATGCTGGAAGCCAAGCGGCAGCCCTGCACCCGTATGCTTATTCTCAATTCCCCCAGCAACCCTACGGGGGCGGTGTATACGCCCGATGAATTTAATGCCATTATGCAATGGGCTGTGGAAAATAATTTATTTGTTATTTCAGACGAAATTTATGACCAGCTGGTTTTTGCCCCTGCCTGCATGACCTCGGCTTTGTCGTGGTGGCAGCGTTACCCCGAGCAAGTGGCGGTGGTGAATGGTGTTGCCAAAAGCTTTGCTATGACAGGCTGGCGTGTGGGCTATACCGTAGCGCACCCCGAGTTGGTGAAAAAGCTCAGTGTGCTTCAGGGGCAGTGCACTTCTAACGTGTGCTCTATAGCGCAAAAGGCCGCCTTGGCCGCACTGGAAGGCTCATA
Source organism: Desulfovibrionaceae bacterium (assembly GCA_028689675.1). GTDB lineage: Bacteria > Desulfobacterota > Desulfovibrionia > Desulfovibrionales > Desulfovibrionaceae > JAQVCS01. Next base: position 56,164 of record JAQVCS010000003.1, read on the forward strand.
TGATTGTGTAACCACAATGAACAAGGCCTTTTTGCGCCGCCGAGACATTGCCTACAGCACCGTGTGCAGCTGGAAAAAAGCGCGTAGCCCCCGCCCCGATGGCGCTTTTTATGTTTTCGCCGATGTGCGGGAATATTTCCGCCCCGGCATGGCCAATTCTGCCGAGCTGTGCACGCGCCTGCTTGAAGAAGCGCATGTGGCTTTAGTGCCCGGAGTTGCCTTTGGGGATGATAATTGCATCCGTTTTTCCTATGCTGTTAGTGACACTGTGCTGGTGGAATCACTCAACCGTGTTGCCGCCGTGCTGGACAGATAAAATAAAAAAAGAGTTGACAGTAAAGGCTTTTTAAGGCAGAATGGTTTCTGTTGTGGGGATGTAGCTCAGTTGGGAGAGCGCTTGAATGGCATTCAAGAGGTCATCAGTTCAATCCTGTTCATCTCCACCAAAAATTTTAGGGCTCACGGTAAAAATCGTGAGCCCTTTTTTGTTGTGCCCTGCCTGTAAGGGCTTGGGGCAATGTAGCTTTTAAATGGCTCTGCACCTGTGGGCGCACATATCCAACGTACACTCCGTGTTGTTCAGTACCAAAGCGAGCGTGTCTTTCTCCTGTAGTTAATGGTAACACGTCCCAAGCGCTGCTTCATACTAAAAATAGAGCAAGGGGCAAATGGAGCTTTGGAGCAGGTGCACTTTTTTACTGTGTATCTGCTTTGGTTTACACTGAATTTGTCTATTATTATTGAGATTTCTGTTGTTTGATTTTTCAGTATACTCTCAATATATAGACAGTGTTTATCTTTTTCAGTAAAAAACAGATTGAGGTATGTTACATAGCAAAAATATTGCGAGGTTGTTGCATGGCATATTCCCGCAGATTCTTCCTTATTAGTATTTTGATTATTGCTCTTTTGGTTACGGCCAGTCTGTTGATTGTGAGCGGTATCAGAACGAGTTCGCTTTCCCACTCTGGGGAAGATTCAGAAAAAATTGTCTAGCTATTACGGATAGAAGCACAGGATGCACAGCGCCGCAGCAACAATGCCCTTTCTAGCCCAGTATGGAAAAATGCACTGGCGGAAAAAAGACAGGGGCTTGTTGCCATACGGGAAGAACTGGAAGGTTTGCTTGCTGGCTTTCCCACCATCAGCGCACCCTTGCGGGAAGAAATGCCCTTTATGCAGGAATCGATGCGCAGGCTGACAGCCCTTGCCGATGCAAATGAGGAAAACCCAGTGATACTTAGGGTGATCTTTCTGCGTAATCTGCTTATCTCTTCCAGCCTAAGGCAGCAAGTAGCCCCATTGCAGACAGCGGCAAATATTGTTGACGGCATCCAGAAAACCTTGGAGGACATACGGCAGGGGCTTCCTGCTCTTGCTAAAGCGGGCAACGATGAAGCTGTGCGCAATTCATGGACATTGATCGACGAAATTGCGGTGCAGAGTATGCTCTTTAAAGGGCGCATAGAAAGCGACATGGCTCCAGCAAACCGCGTACTCAAGCATTTGGATACACAGCGGGAGGCCATTCTTACCGCGCTGCCTGCATTGTGGCGGGATTATTATTTTTCTGGGGTAAAAAGGCTGACAGACCCTCAGCAATGGGCAGACCTTCCTTATTGGTGGCACCAGATGCTGTTTAACCTTCCCTTACGGTTGAGCATTGAATTTCCCCCCACACCCTCTGCATGGAAACAGGTTTCTGTCCACTTTTTTAATGTATTAGCTCTTGGATTTTTATTGCTGTTTTTTGCGCACCGCATCTTGCGGCGGCGAGAACAGGCGGGGAAAATTTCGGCAGAAACGCACAAAGATTTATGCATCAGCCTGCTATGGCAATTTCTTGGGCTGGCTGTCATTGCTGCTTCCTTTGGTGGGCAGGGCGAACAATACCGCGGCCTGCTCACACTTGGCAGCATGGCAACCATTGCTGGGGAAATCAAACTTGCATGGTGCCTTCGCTGTATAAAGCGTGGAGACGCGCCAAGCCCTTCTCCGCTGTGGCCAGTGTATATAGCCTCTGCTGGGGGCATAGCCCTGAGCTACCCCAACATGCCCGTCTTGTTATTGAATATTGCATGGATTATTTTGTGCGCCATTACCCTGATAGCTGGACAAAGGAAAAAACAGGAGCTTCCAGCATTAGAAAGTGTACTCCTGCGTATCCACAAAGTTTTCCTCTGGTTAAGCCTGTTCATGGCGCTTGTGGGCTGGCCGCGCTTGTCCATGCTTCTCTTTGTTATTATTAGCTGTCTGCTTGTCAGCCTTCAATGTGTCGTTGCGCTGGTGCAGCTTTTGAACGGAAGCATGGGCAACACAGAAAAAGTGCAGCACATGCTTCAGGGCTTGCTTGCCGCTTTCATTGCCCCAACAGTGCTGCTTCTTATTACAGGGGCAGTGCTGCTCTGGATTGTTGCCATGCCCGGCGGCACATTGCTGACATGGCATTACTTGGCTGAAGGCATTGAAATTGGTACAACATCGTTCAACCTGCTGCATCTTTTTGCCATTGTCAGCGCCTTTTATCTTACCCGCGCGGGCATTTCTGCAATGCACGCACTGCTGTATAAGCTCAATGAACAGGCTGATAATATTGACAAAACCCTGCTTCACCCGATTAAAACGGGGATATCGTACGGCCTTTGGACTTTGTTCGCCCTCTTTTCCCTCAAGCTATTGGGTTTTGGGCTGGACAATCTCGCCGTCATAGCGGGCGGTCTTTCTGTTGGTATTGGCTTTGGTATGCAAGCTATTGTTAATAACTTTGTTTCTGGCATGATACTCATTTTTAGCCGCAGTATGCATGAGGGTGATATTGTTGATGTGGGTGGGCTTATGGGCACTGTACGAAAAATCAGTGTGCGAGCCACGGTAGTGGAAACACTGGATAACGCAGTTATCTTTGTACCAAACTCGGAATTTGTTTCCAGCCGCCTTATCAACTGGACGCGCAACGGAAAAACTGTGCGGCGAGAAGTGGTGGTTGGCGTTGCTTATGGCACAGACCCAGAAATGGTAGAAAAGCTGCTGCTTCAGATTGCAAAAGAAACTACAGGGGTGGCTCACACACCCAAGCCCACGGTATTATTCTCTGATTTTGCAGACAGTACGCTGAATTTCACCCTGCGCTTCTGGACAGATATTCATAAGGCTATGGATGTTGCCTCGCGTTTACGCCACAGCATTGCCAAAACTTTTGAGGCGCACCATGTGGAAATTGCCTTTCCTCAGCTGGATGTGCATATTGTCCCCGCCTCAGACGCACCAGCGCAGGTAAAAGCCGAATAATTATAACTGGCTACAGGCCACACAAGGTGTAATTTCGCGCAGACAGCGTTCTGAATACAGAGCAGTTATGGCACAAGGATGCAGGGCTGCACTTCATTCGTATTTTGTGCAGCAGCCTAGTGAGCGAAGCAAGTGCGGGGGCATTCCCTTTTTTTGGGGGTGCCTCCGCACTTAGCGCCTATGAGGGCGTGCGCTAGGGGCGTGTGAATACGCCCCTAAGCCGCTAGAAGCTATACACAAAAGAGACGTTTACGTTCCACGCATCGGCCTTGTCGTAGCCGCGTTTGATGTCTTTATCGGTAAAAAGAGCGATATAGGAAATATCAGAGACCAGCTTTAAATTTTCATAAATCTGATATTGCGTGCCCAAGCCCACTTCCAAAGCAGATTCCTGCATGGCAAGGTTATTGCCAAGAGAGGTGAGGGCAAAGCCATTGGTTTGGGCGCTGCTCAGGACAGCGGTTTCGTCATTAGTGCCGCCAAAATAGTTCACACGCAGGCTGTGCTTTAGCCCTTCTACAAAGCTGATGTCTTTTAAGCGCGCGCCAATGCCCCATGTGCCTGCCAGCGATTGCCCCATAACCCCGTCACGAGCAATATTGCTATTGCTGCCATTCAGCGCAAATTGGCTGTATTGCTGGCGGGCGCTTTCGGCAAAGGTAATGAAGCGCTCAGAGCCATTGGAGCTGTCCCCGTCTTCACCAGAGGCATACCACACATACAGGCCGGGGGTTGCCCAGTCCAGCTTGTATTCTGCCAGCACAGTGCCAAACCAGCCGTTGACATTATCGCGTTCATAGCCAGTATCAAGGCCAGTATAGAAAAATTCTGCGGCTAGGCGGAAGGTATCCCACAAAGAAAGTTCGCCTGTTATGCCGCCCATATACAGGCTGCTGTAGGCATTGTTTTTGCTGCCATGGCGGTTGACAGTGCTTAGATAGGGGCGGTTCATATAGCTCGAAGTGCCAGCCGCATTTTTGCCCACCATGCCATAGGCCAGCCAAGGCGTAATGCGCACGCCGTCAAAGGCCAGCGGCAGGGTCAGGGCAAAGAGGTCAACATTATCAAACAGGGCAGCATTATTCTGCGTGGTGTGGCTTGTGCTGACAGGGTCAGTAAAGTTGTCATTATACATGCGCGACCACAAGCCTGTGAGCGTCACATTGTCATTAAAGCGATAGCTGGCCGTGATGCCTGCGGCATCGTCATCTTGAATTTGCGAGCCAATAATGGAAGGCAGGGCAATGGACTGCAAACCCATACGCAGCCTAAGCTCGGTATTGGGCACTATCCAGTCAATATAGGCATTTTTTACCAGCACATTAATGCCGTCTGTGCCCAAAGAGCCGCCGCCCCAGTTGGCATTGCCAGACTTGCCCCATTGGTTGTTAATTTCAAAAGACACGCGGGCAGACAGGGCTTCTGAGGCTATCGCGTCCAACTGCAAACGTGTACGCTGACGAACATTAAAATTATCCTGCTTGCCATTGTAGCCATAAGAATCTTCTTTAAAATCGCCATTCTGCCCAAGGTCAAAGCTCAGCACAAGCTGCCCCTTGGCTTTAAAATCTACAGCAGAAGCAGGGCTGGATAAACAGGAAAGCAAGGCAGCAGCAAGAAGAAGTGTACACAGTTTACGCATGGGATATTCCTTTGTGCGGTGCAGTATGCACAGTCAAAAAAAGTGTCAACAAGGAGAAGGCAGTCAGCTTTGCTGAATGCACCATAGCCTTATACTACCCGCCCGTGCCCGACAGGCAAAATCGAACACGGGCAGGCGCGTATACGCGGGGGGAAGCTGTCAGGATGGTAAAAACAGTTCCCCCTGCCCAATGGAGGTTGCGATTTTAAAAGAGCAGCCCGCCCATAAGCACCACAATAACAGTGATGGCAAGCTGGGAAAGCAGCAGTACACAGGGCACGGTTTTCCAAATGCTCTTGGTGTCTGACCATTCATTGCCGTGCAGCAAGGCTGCGCTGGCACTGGCCGCGGGGGTAAGAAAGGCCAAGTGCACGCCCATAACCACCATAATAAGGGGCAGCTCGGGCTGTACATTCATGGCTTTGCAATAGCTGAAGATAACAGGCATAAGCGCCACGCCCACAGCGCCGTTGTTCATGACCTGCGTCAGCGAGGTGGCTACTAAGCCAATGACAATGGCAAAGAAGAGCGGAGAACCACCACCAAAGATAGGTTCCACCACCATCATCAAAAAGCTGGTGATACCGCTTTCTGGGGCAGACATGGCTTTGGACAAGGGCTGCACAGCCGCAAGCAGCAGTACAATGCCCCAAGCCACGCCAGAATCCACCATGGCCTTAAAGCGCATAAGCGGTTTGCCATCCACCTTTATGCAGCACATAATGGTGACCAGAAAAATACAAATACCCGTATTGCCAATGGATTTCAAAAAGCGGGTTACAAAGAACTGCGCAGGCAAAAAGTTGGGCAGCAGTAAGAGCGCCACCAAGGCAAACAAAAAGCCCAAAATGATTTTTTGCACTTTATTCAGGCTGAGTGAGCCATCGGTATCCAGTTGGTCGGCATTCAGCGCCAGCAGTTTGCTCATGTCTGGCTTAAAGACATATTTGCCAATGATGATGAAAAGCAGAGAACACACAGCACAGCACACCAGCGCTATGAGCATGTATTTGGCATAATCAATGCCAAAGCCAGACATAGTTTCATAGGCACTAAAGACGGTAAGCGCTGCCTGCTTGAAGGGAATAAGCGACATGCCCACCTGCGCGGCAAAGACCACGCCAAAAATCATCATGGTGGGGTAGCCTTCGCCTTTTTTATAGCCGCACACATCGCAAATGCCGTACAGTATGCTCCAGCCAATAAGCGCTGCGGGGGAAGCACTGGTTAGCCCGCCCAGAATGAAGATAGAGCCAAGAAAGGTGTAGGTGAACACCCAAGGCCGCCCTGCCACAAATTTCCGCGTGATAAACCACAGGGAAATGAATTTGGAAAGGCCGTAATAGTTAATGGTGGCGCAAAAGACAAAGATGAAAAACATCATAAGCACAATGGGGTCACCAAAACTTTTATTCAGCAAGACCACGGGCTTCATGCCGCCAATCAGCATTAAAGCCAGCAGGCCAGCCAAGCTTGGCCATACAATATCAATAAATACCCAGCCATACAGCAGGCCAAGGAAGATGCCCACCAAGTTCATGCCCAGCGGTGTTAGCGGGGCAAAGGGGGGCAGCTGCCCAAAGCCAAACATGATAAGCAGGCAGATAGCCGTGTGCAGATAATATTTCCAGTCAAAGGGCGCTGCGGGCGTAGTGGCCGCGGCGGGTTTTACGTCGGCGGTACTCATGATGTTTTCCTTTTTTTATACCTGCATAAAGAGGGGGAAGGTGAAGGCAATAGCCCCGCAGGGGCAGCTGGTGCGGCAGTTTGCGCAATGCCAGCATTCTTCGCCATGAATAACCTGCGGGCGCTCTTGGCCAGCAGCACCGCGCATGCCCAGCACATAGCCGGGGCAGTCATCCACGCAAGTGCCGCATTGCTTGCAATGCCCACAGTGGAAGCAGCGGGCTGCCTCGGCCATGGCCTGCTCACGGGTGTAGCCAGCGCGGCTTTCTTCTAAAGAAAGCGCATAGCTTACGGCCTGCTCGTGCGGCGCACAATCGGCATAGTGAGTGACGCCATAAATTTCTTCATACTCCACCACATGCGGCGGTGTATCTGCGGCCATTTCGTCACAAGCGGCAATGCTGTTATCATCATCAATTACATAGACGCGGGCTTTTTCGCCAGTAAGGAAGGCATGCACGCCAAAGGCAGCCCTGCGCCCCTGCCCTATGGCCTGCGTAATAGAGGCTGGGCCAGAAGCCACATCACCAGCGGCAAACAAGCCTTCAATGCTGGCAGCTTGTGCGGCATCGGTCACTATCCAGCCGCGGCGGGTGCATTGCGGTGCAGCATTGTGCAAAAAGGCCAAATCTGTTTCCATGCCCACAGCAAAAATGACGCTGTCGCAGGCATAAAACTGTTCGCTGCCCGGCACAATGGCGCAGGTCATGCGGCCTTCGGCATCTTTGCGGCAATCGCGCACGTCATGATAGGTAAGGCCTGTTACCACGCCTTGTTCTGCATGCACGGCTGTAACAACGCGGCAGGCATGAATATGCACCCCTTCGGCGCGGGCTTGTTCTGTGTCTTCCAGCGGGGCTGGCATATCTTTTTCTTCGCGACGGTAAAAAATGCTTACTTCATCTGCGCCCAAACGGCGCGCTGTCGAGGCACAGTCACAGGCTGTGCCGCCGCCGCCAATAACCACCACGCGTTTGCCCAGTGCTGGGCGCTCGCCCATGGCGGCACGGTGCAAAATATCTACACCCTTCAGGGCATATTCTGCGCCAGCAACGTCCATGGTCTTTTCCAGCGGTGCACCCGTGGCAATGATAACAGCGTCAGAAGCTTCGCGCACAGCGGCAAAGGAAATGTCGCGCCCCACGGCTGTGTTCACGCGGGCATGCACACCACAGGCCAGCACACGCCCCACTTCGCGGTCAACAATGTCGCGCGGCAGGCGAAAGGCTGGCACAGCGTGGCGCGGCATACCGCCCAGCAGGGGGGCTGCTTCATATACCGTAACATCGTGCCCCAGCAGGGCTAAAAAGTATGCCGAGCTCAGCCCCGCAGGCCCCCCGCCAATAATGCTAACATGCTTGCCCGTGGCTTGGCGGCGTGTAAAGGGGGCTATGCTGCCGCCAAAATCAACGGCAGCGCGCTCTAGCTCACGGGTGCGCACACAGCCATCTTTTTTGGCGCGGTTGCAGGCAGATTGGCAAAAATGCGGGCAGGTGCGCCCCGTCATGCCCGGAAAAGGATTTTTGGCATACAGGTAGCGCAGGGCTTCGGCAAACTTTCCCTGCTCTACCAAGGTGGTCATTTTTTGTATGGGGTTACCCGCAGGGCAGGCTATTTCACACGGTGAGGTGCGGAACTGTTCCTGTAAGCTTTCGCCCAGCACAATGGGTCTGGTAATTTCTCGGCTATATTTAGGCGGCATGAGTACACTCCTTCATGCAAAAAAAACGGGATTAGAGCAGGGGAGCCTTGCCCCAGAAATATTCGGGGCCGTCAGCGCTTTTGCGCAGCAGCAAAGGCTTGGCCATATCGGGGTTCAGCTCGGGGTAATCTGTCAGGCGGTATACGCAGCGGCCAGATTCTTTGCGCTGCATGGTGGCCAAAATAGCCAGCTCGCACACATTGAGCACATCTTGTGCTTCGCGGCAGCGCATAAGCTCGCGCAAATCGCCAGCATGCAGGCGCGAAGCCTGTGCGGAAAGGAAGCGGATTTTTTCTAAAGCCCTTTCCATGCCTGCCATAGAACGGCGGAAGCCCATGTAATAATTCATGACATTGCGCGCTGTGCCTTCCAGTTCCTGCCAAGAAATATCGCCCTTGCTGTTCAGCGGGGCAAAGGCTGCTGTGCGGGCAGCAGCAATGCTGTCGGCATCTATCTGCCCCATGCTGTCCATACCAGCGGCGCGCATGGCCGCCTGCCGCCCAGCTTCATAGCCGCCGCATAATGCGCCAGAGCAATACAAGAAAATACTGCCGCAGAACAAATTGGGCAGGCTCGTTTCAAAGTGGTCATTCACGGCCACCGTACCGCCAAAAATCAATTCCCCAATTTCCACTTCCAGCATTTTGTGCTGAAAATCGGTGCCTGTGCATTCTGCCCAGTCGCCAAAGGTGGCTTTGTCACCGGGCATAAGGATGTATTGCAATTCCTTTACAACCTCTTCAGGCACATGGCGCATATCCATGTAAAAAGGCGGGCCAGAGCCTTCCATTTGCTCGGTAAAGGTGCCCTGAATTTGGTTATTGCGCACGCCGTTTTCCCACATGCGGTCATATTTGCCCATAAAGCGCTCGCCCATGGCATTAAGCTCATGCGCGCCAGAGCTGTTGATGCCGTTCATGCCGGGGCAGCCATAGCCCTTGGGCAGCATGGTGGCGCGCTGGTAGGTATCCAGCTCGGTCACAGCCGCGCCGGCTTCATAGCCCAGCACCACGCCAGCGCTGGTGTTGTAGGGGTACATCCACACGTTAAAGGGATTGTGGGTGGAATTATTTGTGCCGCGCGTGGCAGAGCGCCCCTGTGCAGACACCACGGTTTTGGCGCGAATGGTGCAAAATTCCCCTGTCAGCACATTCCAGCCCACTGCCCCGCAGGCCTTGCCGCCGTCTGTCAGAATTTTTACCGCCATAACGTGGTCGAGCACGTCAATGGCATGCTCGCGCACCACGCGCCCCAGCACACGCTTGATAATCATGCCGTTGGCAATGTGACACCACCATTTGCCGGGCTGCCCAAAGCCCTGCGTGCGCACAAAGCGGTTTTGGGCATCTTTGCCAAATTGCACGCCAGCTTTTTCCAGCATCAGCAGCAGGGGCTTCATGTGGGCAAACCAGCCCTCGCGCAGCATGGTGGGCGTCCAGCCATTCAGGGGTTTGGCATAAAATTTGATAAGATCGTCTGCCCCGTCAAATTCGCTGTCTTCTTCCAGAATGGCCATGTAATGATCATTCCCACCGCCGAGGCAGCCAGAGCTTTCCAACTTGCCCTTGTCCATAATCAGCACACGCTGGCCTTGTGCCTGCGCGCCTAGGGCAGCACCGCAGCCAGACGCCCCAGAGCCTATAACCAGCACGTCCGTTTCAATGAGCGTGCCCAAGGTGGATTGACTTGTGTTCATACCGTATCCTGTCGAGTAAAAATCAAGATGGTTATGCCGCATACAAAAGCGGAAGCCTGCAAAAGTATTTCTTTCACTCGGCTTGTGAAAAAAACATCATGGAAAAGTTCTGTATTGTCAAATTTAAAAAATTTTGACATTGTTTGAAAAAACTAAACAGGTGTAAAGCTATGATTGACGAACTCAATGGTGATTTTCTTCAATGGTTACGAGGCTTTTACTATATTTGGCAAACAGGCAGCATACGCAAGGCCGCCCAGATGATGAACAGGAACCCCTCCACCTTAAGCTACCAATTGCGTTCTTTGGAAGAGGAGCTGAATGTGGTGCTTTTTGACAGGTGTAAAAAGAGCCTTGTTATTACCCCAGAGGGGAAAAAGCTGCTGGAATGGACAGTTTCCACCTTTGAAACGCTGCGCGGCATGCGATCTGAAGTGGGGGCTGCCTCGGGGCGTATTGTGGGGGATGTTACAATTTCCACAAGTTTGCCCATTGCGGCACAAGAGGTGGAAACGCTGGCGCATTTTCACGAACAATATCCCGATGTGAAAATGAAAATTCGCAGAGCACTGACCTATGAAATTGTGGACGATGTGGAAAGCTCGCGCGTGGATTTTGGCCTAGTGGGCATTACCACAGAGCCCAGCAACAGCACGCTGGAAGAGCTCTTCCGCTCGCGCCCCATGTTGGTGGTGCGCCGAGATAACCCCTATCACCTGCCCCCGCGCCTTCGCCCTGAAAACCTTAATGCGCTGCCCTTTGTTTCTTTTCTTTCTGAGCGCATGGACGATTCCAGCGACCCTTATTTTGGGCTGGTGGCAGAAAGCGCCCCCTACACCAAGCGCACGGTGCTGAGTGTGAATAATTATCACCTTATGCTGCGCTATGTGCTGCACGGGCTGGGGGCGGCCATTATGGATGAAATGTGCGTCAAGGCCAGCACCTCTTTTGGCAGAAGCTGGAAAGAGCTTGTTACCTATCCCCTAGACCACTTTTTGCCCACCACGCGCTATGGCTTTTTGGTGCGCAAGCGCAAGCATTTAAGCCCACAGGCCAGAGCCTTGATGCAGGCCATTCGTGAGCATGCGCAGGCAAGCTAGGGGCAAGGCGCAGGCAGGCTGTAAAGAGGCTTGGGCTTTTCTCTGTGCTGCATACTCGAACGCCCCCCCATAGGTAGGCTGCACGGGCTTGGCTATAGGAGGGGGCATGGCTTTGCTGCAAAGAGCGCCCTCAATGAAAAGGGCGCTCTTGCCGCAGCATAGCCTTATGCTGTATGTGTATGCCCAAAATTAGGCAAAACGGAAATTATCTTGGTAGTAGCGGGTAACGGGGTGCTTATAGCTTTCTAGCGGTACCGTTTTCCATGTGGCCACGGGCTTGCCCTCTGCGCCTTTGCTCCACAGCAGCCAGCGCGGCTCCCCTTTGCGCTGCGGGAAGTCTTCACGATAATGCCCAGCGCGGGTTTCTTGACGCGCAAGCGAGGCGCGCAAATAGAGCTCACTCACAAAGGCCATGGCATCGGCTTCGCGCAATTTCATGAGGTAATGCGGGTCTGCCGCAGCCATGCGCGGAACATCTTCTGTGCGAATGCGCTGTATTTCCCGCAGGGCGTGCAGCAAGGCATTTTCTGTTTTCAAAATAGAAACATCATAGGGGAACATGGCGCGCTGAATGCAGGTAACTACCTCTTTGGGCTTCAGGCCTTGCTGCCCAAGGGGTTTAAAGGCTTCTGTGCGCAGGCGGGCTATTTCTGCTTCCTGCCCTGTGCTGGGCAGGCTGTCTGCCCCTTGCAGAAAGGCCGCCGCGCCTTCGCCTGCCAAATGCCCAGTAACCGAGGTGGTCATCAGGGCAAAGCCACCAGCGTATACGCCGGGCTCTGTTGCACAGGCCGTACCCGCGGCAAACAGCCCCGGCACACCAGTGCGCCCGTATATATCGGCATCTATACCGCCATAGGAAACCGTCATTTGGGGCACCCATTCGGTATTATCGCGGAATAAATCCATGCCCAGCGCGGAAAGCTTGTCATAATTCAGCTTTTGCCAGCCATTTTGGGGGCGCAGCAATACAGTATCGGCTGGGTTGATGCGGCTGAGGTCAAAGTAAATGGGCCCGCGCCCAGCGCGTATTTCCATAGCCATGGCAATGGTGGTATAATGTGGGTCGGTATTTGCGCCCAAAATGGGGGAGTATTTGTCCATAAAAGACTCGCCCAGCGCATTGATAAAGCGCCCGCCCAGCGGCATCAGGGTAGTTTGGCCTTCCCAGCCAAAATAGCGCGGCATATTCCACACGCGCCCAAATTCAAAGTGCATCAGCCTTGCGCCAGCACCATAGCCCAGTGCCACGCCTTCACCCGTGGGGGTGTTTTTGCCATACGAGGTTTTCCAGCCGCCCATGCCCGTGGCCAAAATGACAGCCTGTGCATGAAAAACATAGAATTTTCCCGAAAGAGTATCAAAACCTACAGCGCCAGCAATGCGCTCGCCATGGCGCAAGAGCTCGGTTATTTGAATGCGCCCCAAGCGGCCTACCTTCTGGTCTTTCAGCTGCTTTACCAAATTTTTTACCATGAGCTCGCCGCCGCGCCCTTTCAGCTTGGCAGGGTACAGGCGCACATGATCCAGCCCGCGCTGGGGCACACTTTGAAGCGTGCCGTCTGCCTTGGTGAAAAATTCACAGCCGAATTTTTGATAATCGCGCAGGCGGTCACCAGAGCGGCGTAAAATTTCTTCCATATCCGATTGATTGCAAAGCCCGTCAAAATAATAGACCAAATCTTGCACCCAAGCGTCCACATCCTCGCCGGGCAACACGGCATCAAAATCGCCGCCAGCCATAGTCATCAGGCCGCCCCAGTCTTTGGGGCCTTTGTCTACAATCAGGGCGCTGCGCTCTGGGGCTGCTTCGGAAAAGCGCTTGGCAGCCCAAAGCCCTGCCGAGCCGCCGCCAATAATCAAGACATCCGTCGTTATTACTTCCGCATCATAGTTCATAGCTGCCTCCTGCATTATGCGTCGCTATCGGGAAAAACCGACGGTAATTGTTCTTTGAAGGGGTGAACATACAGCGCACCAGAAGGACAGGCACGTTCGCAAATAAAACAGGTCATACAGTCTTCGGGGTAGGCAATATAGGCTTTGCCCTCTTCATTCAGCCGTAAAGCATCCAGCGGGCACAGGCGCACACATTGCCCGCAGCCTATACATTTTTCCGCGTCAATACGTTCAATCATAGCCACCTCATCAATTCAGTGTGTTCATAATTTCACATGGGCTCACGCGAGCTTGCTGAAGCTATCTATCCCTGTGCTTCAGTGATTCGTCAAATTCAAAAAATTTTCAGATTGATTGAAAAAATTGAACAGTAAGATACGTGCCTGTGCCTATGCTGGCTGCACATTCTAAAGCGCCTGCGCTTTAGGTACACTTGGTGCAGTATTGTTTTGCGGCTCGCTGCGGCTTGGGCATGAAGGCTCTTGACAGGGGAAGGGCGAGTGCGCACAATGCTGCCCCAAGACATAACAAGAGCAGGCTGCCAACAGGCTGCGTGGCGCCCTGCCTATCTTTTTTTCTGTTTTACCAAGTAAGGGCTGTATGGGGCTGCATACACGAGAAAATAATTTTGATGTGTTGCGTATTGTCAGTATGGTTTCTGTTGTTTTTCTCCATGTTTCCTGCCAATTTATTGTGCCTGTTGCCGATAATGCCCGCCAGCATGTGCTGGAGGAAGTATTATTTTTTAATGTCTTTTCGCGTATGGCTGTCCCCTGCTTTATTATGCTGAGCGGTGCTTTTTTATTATGCAAAGAAACACTGGATGTGCGGAAATTGTATAGCAAAACCTACAGGCAGCTTATTAAACCCACCCTGTTTGTCAGTGCCCTGTGCCTTGCCTATGTAGTGCTTAAAAGTGCCCTGCTGTGGCACTATGATTTGCTGCCCATGCCCTTTGCAGAAAAAATGCTGACCCTGCTGTGGAACACGGTGAACGGCGCGCCTTATTATCATTTGTGGTATATGTATATGCTCTTTGGGCTGTATGCCATAACGCCTGTGCTGTTCATGCTGAAAAGGCAGTTGAGCCAGAGACAGGCTATGGCGCTGGCAGGGCTGTGCCTGCTGGCTGGCTTGGGGCAGCACCATACGGGGGCACTGTTTTGGATGCTGGATTGGGCGCAATATGTGGGCTATTTTTTATGCGGCGCGCTTATTCGCGAAAAAGCGGCCAGTATAGGCCTGCCCAAGGGGCTGTTTTTGGCGGTCAGCCTGCTTTTGCTGCTGCTGGCTTTGGCTGTGACCTATGCCTATACCCTTGCGCTGCATACAGGCGAGCGCAATGTTTTGTTTACCTTTATTCCCAGCCTTGCAAGCCATGCCTATGATTTTTTTATTGTCCCCAATGCAGAATTGATTGTGGCGGCTTCGCTCTGTTTTTTTGTATTTTTTGCCAAGCTTTCTGTGAAAAAAAGCTATGCCCAAGCCGCAGAGCTCACTTTTTTTATGTACCTTGTGCATGCCCCCATTATTGATATGCTGCTGACAGTGCAGAATATGCTTGCTTGGCGCGGGCTTCCTATACTTGTCAGCATGCTTTTGCTGGTGGTGCTGACTTTAGTCTGTTCCTATTATGCGGCAAAAGGGCTGAAGCACTTTTTGGCAACCACATAAAGGCTGCCCGCACTATGACAGTGTAAAGGCACAGGCCAATTGAACAACTTCCCCCACAAAAGAGATAAAAAATAAGCCCATAGCGTGTACAGCTGTGGGCTTATTTTTATATGTAGGGCTTAATAGCGCTCTGGCATGTAATGTGGTGGCGGGCTGTTTTCTGGCCCTTGGTCAAGCTGCGCTTGCAGCGCGGTAATTTTTGTTTCTGAGCGTGCCAGCATTTTTTCCAGCATATCAATTTGCTGTTGCTGCTGAATGAGGGCTTCATTCAGCTCTTTCAGCGCGGCCTCTTGAAAATAGCATCCTTCTTCCAGCCGTGTAAGGCGTTCTTCCAGCGTACTCATAGTGTTACCTGCCTGCTTTGCGTGCTGGCGGCGGCATAAGCCCGCTGCCCTGACTGTGCTGCTGTGTTGGCTTGGTGTGCCTTGGGGGCTGGCCTTGCCTTGCGGCATGCGGGCTGCGCCTTGCCTCGCCCTGTGCTGCTGTGTGGGCGGCAGTATTTTTTGGCCTTCCCTGTCCTTTTTGTTGCATTGCCCGCGGGGCATGCTTGTTGCCCATGTCTGGCATCAAAATACCGTGCAGGCGTAGGCGTTCGGCATCGGTGCGCGCCACATAAAGCGGCTGCCCTTGCTCATCTACTTCGGCATAAAAGAGTGCCGTGGCCACGGTGCCCGGTGTGGGAATAAAGCATTGCACCTGCTGGGGAGCCCAGTGGCGTTGTTTTAGCCAATCGGCAAGCTGCTGCATGTGCTCTGCCGTGCAGCCGGGGAAGGCACTCATCAAATAGGGCACAACATATTGCTCGCGCCCAGCATTGCGGCTGTCGCGCAGGAAGTGCTGCAAGAAGTCTTCAAAAACAGACAAAGGCGGTTTGCGCATGGCCTGAAGCACGGCATCGGCACAATGCTCTGGGGCAACCTTGAGCTGCCCGCCAGTAAATTCCATGGTATAGGCCGCAAGGGCGTCCATATCGCGCAGGGCTATGTCGGCGCGCACCCCGCTGGCCACACGCACCTGCTTGACCTTGGGCATGGCGGCAATGGTACGCAGTAGCCCCACATGTTCTTGCTGCGGGGTCACAAAGTGGCGGCACATTTTGGGGTAGCAGCATGAGCGGCGGCGGCAGGGTGCGGGGGAGGTGCAGCGCCCCTGCCACATATTGGCCGTGGGCCCCCCTACATCGGAAATAGCCACGGCTTTTGCCTCGGTAATAGCTTCTACCTCGCGCAAAATAGAATCGCGCGAGCGCGAGCTGATGCGCCGCCCCTGATGCAGTGCCAAAGAGCAAAAAGAACAACCGCCACCACAGCCGCGGTGCGAGGTGATGCTGACGCGCATCATGGTATCGGCAGGGATGGGCTCGCTGTAGCTTGGGTGGGGGCGGCGTGAAAAGGGCAGGTCATATAGCTTGTCCATTTCAGCCGTGCTAAGCGGGGCGGCTGGCGGGGCAAGCAGCACAGCGCGCTTGCCGCAAAGCTGCATGGCATAGGCTGTGCCTGTGTGCACGCGCATTTCGCAATCCAGCGTAGCCTGTACCAGCAGGCTTTTGTCGGCCAGCAAGGCCTCGTGTGAGGGCAGGTGCAGGCAGGGGGTATTGGGGGGCAGGCTTGCCTCGGCGGCTGCGGCATTTACTGCCCATGCTGTGCCCGCACTGTGCTGTAAGGGCTGCCCAGCCTCTGCCTTGCGGGCAGTTTCTAGAATAGCGCGCTCGCCCATGCCGTAAATAAGCACATCGGCCTTGGCATCCAGCAAGAGAGAGCGGCGCAGGTTGTCTGTCCAAAAATCGTAATGCGAAAGGCGGCGCAAAGAGGCTTCTATGCCGCCCAGCACTACAGGCAGCCCGGGAAAGGCCTGATGCAGCAAATTGGTATAAATTATACAGGCTCGGTTGGGTCTTGCCCCAGCCTTGCCGCCTGGGGTATAGGCATCATCATGCCTTTTTTTGCGAAAGGCCGTGTAATGCGCTAGCAAAGAATCTATTGCCCCTGCGCTGACACCTGCAAACAAGCGTGGGCGACCCATGGCCTGCATGCTGTCTGCTGTGCGCCAATCGGGCTGGGCTATAATGCCCACCTTGTAGCCATGCGCCACCAGCCAGCGCCCCAGTAAGGGCACGCCAAAGGAGGGCTGGTCAATATAGGCATCGCCTGAAACAAGCAAAATATCCAGCGCATCCCAGCCTAGCGCCTTCATTTCCTTGTGATTAGTGGGTAAAAAGCGGGGCTGGGGGCTGTGTGCAAAAAAAAGTGACATTATTTAGAGGGCGGAGTGATAAGAGGTGTGCCAGCTTGGGGGGCAGCTTCCCCCATGCCTGCGGGGGGCATAGCCTGCCCCATACCCATGCCTTGCCCCATACCTTTGCCCTGACCTGCATTTTTGCCATGGCCAGCAAAAAAGACGCGCCATTCTTCTAAGCTCAGGTGTTCGTCTTTTTCTGTATTAATCATATCAAAGGCTTTTTCATTCACATTGGGCATAGCGGCGGTAAATTCTTTTTTGCTTACTTTGCCGTCTTTGTCTGCATCCATTTGCTGAAAGCGCTGGCAGGCCTTGTCGTCTGGGGGGCAGGCTTCGGGGGCAGCATGGGCGGGCAGGGCAAGCAAGAGAGCGGCACAAGCACACAAGGGGATCATCGTTTTCATATGTTCCTCACAAAAGTTATGGTTTGGCACAGGGCTTTGGGGCACACAGTGTGGCCAATGCCCGCAGCCCCAGCAAATAGCTTTCTACCCCAAAGCCGCACACAGAGCCGCAAACAAGGGGCGCAAGCACAGACTGGTGGCGAAAGCCCTCGCGGGCATGGATGTTGGACATGTGTACTTCCACTATGGGCACGCTAAGAATAGCAAGGGCATCGGCTATGGCATAATTATAATGCGTCCACGCCCCAGCGTTGATGACAATACCTTGCGTGCCATCGTGCAAGGCCGCATGAATGCGGTCAATAAATGCCCCTTCGGCATTGCTTTGAAAGCATGAAACCTGCATGTCCAGCTCTGCACCAAGAGCAATAAGGTTGTCATTAATATTGGCCAGCGTGGCCTTGCCATAATGGCGCGGGTCGCGCTGCCCAAACATGTTTAAATTGACCCCGTGCAGAATAAGAATTGATTTCATATGGCCTCATGCAGGATATAAAAAAGAGTCAAATAAGGACGCAATTAAGTAGAGAGTATAGCGCTTCCCCGCGTGGGGCGCAAGTGGTGGAAGGGGCACAAGCCCGCCCGCTTGCCAAGAGCTTACCCTGTTGCTGGGCGCATGTGCTTGCAAGAGCATGGAGACGTTCACTGTTCTTGAAGGACAATAAACGATAAGAGTATAAAGCATGTGTGCTGCATGGGGAATGCCCCTTGGGGGCAAAATAATGAAAGGGCATGAAGGCACTGCGCCTATTGAAGCCGCATTGCCTGCCCTTGGACGCAGTATACTGCCCTTGCAGCGAGGGGCATAAAAAAGGGGCGACCCATAAGGCCGCCCCCAACAAGACTGGTTTAACAGGCTTAGAAGCCAAAACCATCGTCGTTTGAGCCAGAAGAACCAAAGCCAAAGTCATCGGGCACGCTGCTTGTTTCAGCGGCAGCTTCAGCAGCGGCTTCACCAGCCACAGCACCAGCAGCAGCGCCAGCGCCAGCAGCCACAAAACCCTTCATATTGTCTTTAATGGCGTCTTTAATGGCCATAAGCAGTTCGTCCATATCAACAGGCATCTTGCCATTAAAGGGCACCAGCTGCTTGCGAAGGCCGCTCATGTCGGTCTTCATGGTTTTAATGGTGTCTTCCTGCTGGGCTACTTTCTTGGAAAGTTCAGCAGCCTTGGCTTCAACGGCGGTCAGTTCGTCAATTTTGGCCTGCATGGTGGCAATTTGTGCAGCCTGAGCTTTTTTGGTTTCGACCAATTCGCCCAATTTAGCCAGCACAGCGCCCACCATTGCCTGCTGATGTGCGGGCATGGGCTCGAGCGAAACATTATCGCCCAGCTTGCTGCGCACTTCGCTCAGCAGGGCTTCCCAAGGCTGATCTTTGCCCAAGTTAATATCCATAAACTTGGGGAAGCAGCTGGCAAGCCAGCCACCAACCATGGGGCCCACCATACGGGCAGCGGTATCACATGCAATGCTGCAACCAGCAACATAGCCAGCCAATTCTTTCACATCAGCATCTTCCTTGCCTACGATCAGAGCCAGCACAGACTCCATAGGGAAGATTTTACGAGCGGTATCAGACATATCGGCCTCCTCCTCGGAGATCGTTATTGTTTATGTAGCGAGTTTCCTAAACCAACTGCCTAGCCTCTGCCGTACTTACGGGCAAAAATAAGCGCCGTGGTACGGTAGACCAGATGCCCCAGCTTAGACCAAGGCAGATAGGCAAAAAGCATCCACACAAACACGAGGTGCAGATAGTAGATAAAGAAAGCAGGCGGCGCAAAATCCATCAGGCGGAAGCTTTGTGCCAAAACACCAGTCAGGCCTATGCACCAAATGAGCCCCAGCAAGTACCAATCTTGGAAAGAAGAGGACTGATACTTGGGGTTAAGGCGTATGCGGCGCACGGTAAGCATGCCCAAGCCCACCAAAAGCATTACTGCGCCCAAGTTGGCCGCCAGCTTAATGGGGTTAAAGAAGGGCAGCGGGGTGTGCACGGCAATGGCAGGCCAAATTTTGCCCAGCCAATGCCCGCCAGCAACCACAGCGGTAACAAAAGCCAAGATGCAGAAGCTATAGAAAAGCAGCATGTGCGAAAGCTGGCGCTGCGGTGTTTTTACACCAGTGGCAGGGCCGCTTTTGCAGTCGGCAAACTTTTTGTGCAGCAGAATTTCATCAAGCACCAAATCATAGAGGTGATAATACCAAGGCTGGTCTTTGCCTATTAAAAGCAAAGTGCCTTCGGGCTTAAGCTGCTGCCACAGCTTCATAGCGCCTTTCAAAATGATGAACAGAGCGCCAAAGAAGGTAATCATGAAAATGGGGTCAATGGTGTAGTCGCCATAGAAGATTTGGCCAAAAACAATGCGGCCGTCTTCTGCACGGGGGAACCACTGCCCGCCATTTACCAAGCTCATAATCCACCATACAAAAAGCCACAGCACTGCGGGAATGGCAAAGAGGAAGGGCAAGCCCTTGGCAGAGCTCATCCACTTGCCTATAATGCTGGGTTTCATCAGGTCTTTATACACCATATTGCGGGCGGCGGCCATCATGTCTGCGGGGCGAGCACCACGCGGGCACAGGTCTGCGCAATTGCCGCAATTGTGGCAAAGCCAAATATCAATGTCTTTTTCCAGTTTATCCTTCAAGCCCCAGCTTGCCCAAACCATTTCCTTGCGGGGGTAAGGGTTGTTTGCAGGGGACATGGGGCAGGCCACAGAGCAGGTGGCGCACTGAAAACATTTTTTCAGTGAATCGCCGCCAGCGGCCTGAAGTTCGCGCACGAACTCCATATCTGGCTGTAATTTTGTTTGTGCCATTGTGCCTTCCTCCTACATGCCCTTGAACGGGTTGGGGCCCATGCGTGTAATGTGCTCCACAAAGCCGTCTATCATGGCGGGCACCTTGTCGTATTCGTCGATAGCCAGTTCAAACTGCTCGACGCGTTCAGGTTCCACGCCAAGGCGGTTCAGGGTTTCAGCTATATTTTCTTTGCGGCGGTTGCAGATTTCAGAGCCCTTGATAAAGTGGCACTGGTAATCGTCGCCGTATTTGCAGCCCATTAACATGACGCCGTCATAGCCCTTGGACATGGCATCCGAAACCCAGATGGCGTTGATAGAACCAAGACAGCGCACAGGAATGATACGCACATAGGGGCTCCACGGCTTGTTGCGCATGGCGGCCATATCCAAAGCGGGGTAGGCGTCATTTTCGCAGGCAAGAATGAGAATGCGCGGGCCAAACACGCGGAAGTCTTTGGGCACTTCCACTTCGCGTATCATAGAGCCGATTTGGTCGATATTATAGTTGGCAAAAGAAATGACACGTTCAGGGCAGGCGCCAAAGCAGGTGCCACAGCGGCGGCAGCGTGCGGGGTTGGGCTTGGGTGTGCCTTTTTCGTCGTCATCCAGAGCGCCAAAGGGGCATTCTTCTGTGCAGCGTTTGCACTGGGTGCAGCGCACAAAGTTGAACACGGGGTAGGAGGTATCGCCCGAGCGGGGGTGCACAGCCACGCCGTGGTCGGCAGCTTCTATACACTGAACAGCCTTAAGCACAGCGCCGCAGGCATCTTCTGCACACTGGTCCATGGTCATGGGCTGGCGCACGCAACCAGCAGCATACACGCCAGTGCGGCGCGTTTCATACGGGAAGCAAATGTAGTTGGAATCGGAGAAGCCGTCGAACAAGTCCAAATCGGGGAAATCAGGCCCTTGGCGGTAAGAGAACTGCATAACAGCTTCTTTGGCCGTGGTGGGCACAATGCCTGTGGGCAGCACAACGGTATCCACATCCAAATCAAAATCCATACCAAGCAGGGTGTTTTTGCACTCTACTACGAGGTGATCGTTTTCTTCACGAATATCGGTCACATCGCACTTGGTCATCATGATGCCCAAGCGGTTCTGCATTTCTTTATAGAAGCGTTCCAGAATGCCGGGAATGGTCATGTCTTTGTACAAAATAAAGACCTGCACGGCATCTTCTTTTTGCTCGCACAACAGGTTTGCCAAGCGCATGGCGGCAACGCTGTTCACGGCATTGGAATAGCGCAGGTGGCGCAGGCTTTCCAAATCTTGCTTCACAAAGCCTGTTTCTTCCAGCTCTTCTTTTGCCTTTTCCCCAGCGGGGGCTTCGGCGGGGGCAGCTTCAGCAGAAGCTGCCAGTGCTGCGGCCATTTCTTCAGCCATGGTGGTGTCAAGCACAAAGGCCACGCGCTTGGCGGGCACAGTGCCGCCAAGCATGGTTTTGGCAAAGGCAGCCATGTGGGTTACGCCTTGCAGCTTGCCCAAGCCCATGCTTTCTAAGTATTTGTTATCAAGCGGTGTCCAGCCAGTGGCAAGCACGGCAGAGCCCACTTTCACTTCTACAGCACGCCCGCTGGTGGCAATGGTGCAGGTAAAGTCGCCAGGCTGGCCTTCCATTTTGGCAATGCTTGCTTCGGTGTATACGGTGATATTGCTATCAGCGCTCACTTCGGCCAGCTTTGCTTCTAAGCCAGAATTGGTCATGTCCCTCCACGGCGCTTGCAGCGGCGAGGTGCGGGGCATGTTCAGGGCTTTACCGCCCAAAGCAGCGGTTTTTTCAACAAGCACCACTTCATAGCCAGTTTTAGAGGCTTCTAAAGCGGCGGTAAGGCCTGTCCAGCCACCACCCACGACAAGCACGCGCTTGACAGTTTCAAAGGCGGCAGAATCAGGAATTTCAGATTTTTGCAGCTTGACAACGCCCATGTTCACATAGTCGGCAGCAACCTTGGGCAATTGCTCAAGGTCGGCACAAGCATGCACAACATGTTCTTGCATATTCACGCGCTCTACCTGCACCGCTGCGCCAAACTGGTAAATTTCCCAGTCCAGACGGGGGGTGGGGCCGCAAATAAGCACGCCGTTCAGTTCATTGGCTGTAATGTCTGCCTGAATATCGGCAACAGCTTCAGCCAGAACGGGGTATACTTTTACTACAGGAGTAAGCACGCCCCACTTGGTTTTTACCATAGCGGCAAGAGCTTCACAATCCAGCCCGCCGCCTATATTCTGTTGGTCAAAATAGACGCCAATCCTAGAGGCCATGCCGTCTACCTCCCTTTAACCGTTTGAACCGCTTTTAATGCGGCGGCTGTACCAGACTGGGCAGAGCGCATGACGTCAAGCGGCATACGCGCACAACCAGCGGCAAAAATGCCTGCTTCTTCGCCGCCAGCCACAAAGCCATCCTCATCAAGAGGCAGGGCAAAGGGCAGCTTTTCCGTAGCAAGGCTGGGCTGCATGCCCGTGGCCAAAACAACCATATCGTAAGTTACTGTCAGCTTTTCGCCGCGCACAGCATCTTCCACCTGTAGGCTTACCGTATCACCCTCTGCCTGCACGGCATTGGCAACCTTGCCCTTTACAAAGTGGACATTGGGCAGTGCCTTGACCTTGTCAAGCACCTTGACATAGCGCCCAGGGGTGCGCAAATCAATATAATAGACAGTAATCTGAATGTCGGAATTCTGCTCTGCAAGGTAGAGGCATTGCTTGAGCGTTGCCATACAGCAGATGTAGGAACAATAATCCAGATGATTTTGATCGCGAGAGCCAGCGCATTGCACAAAAGCAATGTTGGCGGGGGTGCGCTTATCAGTGGGGCGCACAATGGCGCCGCCAGTGGGGCCAAAGGGGGAAGCCATGCGCTCAACCTGCATGTTGGAAACGCAGTTCTTTACTGAGCCTGCGCCCAAATTGGTGAGCTTGGTCACGTCATAGGGCTGCCAGCCAGTGGCAACAACAATAGCACCAATATTCAGCTCGACAGTTTTGGCTTCTTCAGCAAGGTTGATGAATTTATTGCCAGCCAGCTTTGCTTTGTCTGCCGCACTCAAGGCTTCGGGGGCTAAGACAAAACGGCCGGGAAAGGCAAAGGGCATGGATTTGTACAGGGGCTTTTCTTTAGCCAAGCCCAGTTCAAAATCATTGTTTTTTTCACCTTCCAGCGAAGAAGCCAGCAGGGTGAAATCAACATTGTGCGCAGCCACATAGCGTGGGGCAACGCTTACCGTGGCGGTGTAGTTGCCCTTTTTGCCAGTTAAGGCCACAAGCTGCGCTTGCGTGAAAAATTTAATACGGGGGTTCTTCCTGATGCGCTGGAACTGAATTTCCAGACCACAGGAGGGGGGACAAAGTTTAGGGAAATATTTGCTGAGCTGGGCCACTCTGCCGCCCAAATAGGGCGTTTTTTCAACGATGTATACATCGTGTCCCAGTTCCGCCGCTTCGATGGCGGCAGTAAGGCCTGAAAAGCCGCCGCCCACGACGAGAATAGAATTGGACATCCTGGGTTTCCTCCTGCATTAGACTGCGGCTCCCAAAAAAATGAGCCGCCTTTGCCGCTGCACGGCCTGTGCTTTTGCAATGGCCCGTGAAGCAACCAAAGTGCGGCACAAGGTGACAGTCTTGTTCCTGTCGCCGGGCAAGTGCTCCATTGGCATGTGCCTGTATTCTGGGAGCGCTCTTTTGCCCCTCTTTTCGCTTTTTTTGCGAAACCAAGTAAAAGGGGAGGCCAAGGCGGCCTCCCCTTGTTATTTCAGCCGCCGACTAGTCGGGGATGATCTGGAAGTAGGGCTTCTTGAAGATGGTGGTCTTGCCAGTGGCAGGGTCAAACTTCGAGTTCACGAAGCACTTCCACTTGGTGTCGTCCAAGCCCATGTAGTCAGCACGATAGTAGAAGCCGGGGTAACGGGATTCTTCGCGGAAGGCGATGTGCTGCATGTGCAGACGCACAGTCCACAAGCGGTGGAAGTTTTCCCAGCAGCGCAGCAGTTCGTGCAAGTCACGGGCAGCCAGCTTTTCGGAGTCTTCTTCCATCATCTGGAGCAGGTTGAAGCCAGTGTCCAGAAGAGCTTTGGAAGTGGTGTAGTAGGTGCCCACGCCGCCGCCGTATTCGTCGGTGGCCTTCACAAGACGCATCATGAAGTTCTTGGGCGAGATGTAGTTGGGGTTCACAACAGGGTCGGTAGAAGCGTCTTTGCCGGCCACAAAGTTGTAGTAGGGCTTGTAGATCATCTTCACGAGTTCGTCGGCAGTTTCCTTGAACTCGGGCTTGTAGTCAGCATGATCGAGGCACCAGCGAACCATCTGCTTACCAGCAATACGGCCTTCAGCGTGAGAACCAGAAGAGAACTTGTGGCCAGAAGCGCCAACACCGTCAGCGCAGGTGAACAAGCCTTCAACAGTGGTCATACGGTTGTAGACCTTGCCATTGGTGGCGCGCACTTTGTAATCTTCGGGTACCCAAGCTTCGTCGGGGCCAGAAACCCAGATACCGCAGCAGCCAGAGTGAGAGCCGAGCAGGTAAGGTTCCGTAGGCATGATTTCAGAACCGCGTTCTTCAGGAGCGCAGTTGGTGGCGGCCCACAAGTTGGCCTGACCCACGCACATGTCGAGGAAGTCTTCCCATGCTTCAGATTCAAGGTCTTTCTGCTCTTCTTCGTTCAAAGAAGCGAAGGTGTTCAGCAGGGCGGTCTTGGTGTCCATGAAGATAGGACCACGGCCTTCGCGCATTTCGCGAAGCATCATGTGGTTACGCAAGCAAGTGGGGATAACGTGACCCTTGGCATAGCCGCGATCTTCATAAGGCTTCAGCATTGCGTGGTTGGTGGCGCAATAGTCTTCACCCTTGTAGTTGGTGGCTTTGGCTTTGAACAACAGGAACCAAGCACCCACAGGGCCGTAACCGTCTTTGAAACGAGCAGGCACGAAGCGGTTTTCCATCATGGTCATTTCCGCGCCAGCCTGAGCGCACATGGTGTAGGTAGAACCAGCGTTCCACACAGGGTACCAAGCGCGACCCATGCCTTCACCTGTGGAGCGGGGACGGTACACGTTAACGGCACCACCGCAAGCCACGAGAATGGCATTGGATTTGAAGATGTGCACTTCGTTGGCACGGAGGTTGAAGCCCACAGCACCGGCAACGCGGTTGGGGGTGTTCTTGTCCATGAGCAGCTTCACGATGAAGATACGTTCCATGATGCGGTCTTCGCCCAAAGCGTTTTTCGCAGCTTCAGCCACGATGCACTTGTAGGACTCACCGTTGATCATCATCTGCCAACGGCCGGAACGCACAGGGGGGTCACCAGCACGCAGAGATTTGCCTGCGTCTTTGGCCTGCTGACCATTCATGTTGTGACCGTCTTCTTTTTTGATCCAGCAGGGCAGGCCCCACTCTTCAAAAAGATGGACAGAGTCGTCAACGTGACGGCCGCAGTCAAAAATCAAGTCTTCGCGAACCAGACCCATCAAGTCGGTACGAACCATGCGGACATAGTCGTCAGCAGAGTTTGTGCCAAGATAGGTATTGATAGCGGAAAGACCCTGAGCAACAGCGCCAGAACGTTCCAAAGAGGCTTTATCCAGCAGCATGATGCTGAGGTTTTTGCCTTCAGCCCAACGGACAGCTTCAAAAGCTGTACCAGTTGCGCCCATACCACCACCGACGATCAACAGGTCAACGTCGTGCTCTTTAACAACGGGTTCAGCAATAGCAACGCCGCGGGGAGCTTCATTCACAGGAATCATAGGCATAGTTGTTTCTCCTTTAGGCTGTCACTAGATGGTGACGGTTTTGTCGGCTTCGGCAATATCGAACTTCTTGCCCAGAACTTCTTTAGGAGCCGCAAGAGCGGTTTCTGTGAAGAGGCATTCGTCTTCGATGTTGGCGCCAACGGGCTTGCCTTCGTAAGGCTTAATGGAGCCTTCAGGAGTGGTGCGGATGGGGAACTTGAAGCGCTTCTGGCTGCCATTGCGGAATTTGACGGTCCACATGATGGAGTCAGCAGAGCGCAGAGGAATACAGGTGCCACCCATAGGAGCAAAGTCGGCGTAGGGGCGAGCCGTAATGGCACCCTGCGGGCAGATCTTCACGCAGGAATAGCATTCCCAGCAGGCATCAGGTTCCTGGTTGTAGGCCTTCATGGCCTCAGGATCGAGGATCATGAGGTCGTTGGGGCAAATATACATGCAGGCAGTCTTTTCGCCACCCTTGCAGCCATCACATTTGGCTGGATCGACAAAAGTCGGCATACGCAACCTCCAACAGGGTAAGATAGTTATACGTTAAGCTTTTTCTGAGTCTACTGGCGCAGCCTCAAAAGACAGTATTTTCCGTCTTTTTCTGGTTGCACCATGAGGACTGTGCCCATTTTTTCTGCACCCTTTGTGCTGGTGCAAAAAATAACAAATGATGTAAGCCTGTGTCAATGGGCAAATGCAAAATTTCACAAAACTTTTGCCCGTGAAGAGATATTTAGCACAAGCAGCCCTATAGGGCAAGCCCCTTTGTGTTACAACATGGCTTAGTTATATGTCTTTTGTGTTAAAATACAAATAGTTATAAAATATAATTAAATTAAACTTTGTAGAAAAAGAGTTGTGCTTTTTTTCTCAATAAGGGGCTTTTTGGCTTGGTTGGGCAACCAGTGCCGTGACGCAGGCTTTTTTTGTGTGGGGCGGGGCTTTGCCTTGGCACTTGCTTCTGCGGCGTTTTCAGGCTAACACGAGCGGGTAAAAGAGTACAAAGGCTATCCTTAACATATATACTACACTATACTACCCTATCGGAACTGTTATGACAAGCAATCAAGACCACGAAGCCACCTTTACCCGCCGCGGCGCAGAGCCACAGCACGATGCCCGCCAGCGTGATGAGCGCCCCCACCGCGATTTTCATCAGCGCCCAGAAGAACGCCCCCAGCGCGGCGAGCGCCCCGAACGTGCCCCGCGTGGCGAACGCGGCGAGCGCCCCGAACGTGGCGAACGCTCTGAACGCGGTGAGCGTGCAGAACGTGGTGACCGCCGCCCCCCCCTGCGGGATACGGTGGCCGATATTGATAAAAGCATTTTGAAAATGCTGGTTAAGCGCTACAACTGTATTCAGCGTATGAGCGCGGTGAAAGGCCACCTTGACCCCAAGGAAGAAAAAATGCTGCGCGAAAATTGGGAACGCATTGCGGGCAAAATGAGCCGCGACGCCCGCCTTATTCGCCAAATGTTCACCCTGATGCAGGAAGTGGAATTTTTGCCCCGCCGCGACCCCGGCGAGGAGCTGCGGCAGGGTTTTAACCTTGCGCCTTCGGGCAAGCCTGTGAACGTGCGTATGCGTGCCCCTGTTTCAAACCGTAAAAGCCGTGTGTGGCTTATGCTGGCAGCCTTAACAGGCACACCCATGAGTATTGCAGGCACGCTGTTGAATGACAGCATGGTGGAATGCTGCAAAATGCTCAACCAAATGGGCTGCAATGTTGGCTGGCAAGAAAATGGCACTGTGCTTGTGCGCGAAGGCGGCGCTTTTGCGCTGGAAGATAAAGTTGTGTATGTGGGCGACGATATCTTTAACTTTGCCTTGCTGCTGGGGCAATTTCTTGGCCAGCACAGCCGTGCCAAATTTACAGGTGACAGCTCGTTGAAATTTGCCGACCTTTCTGCCCTGCGCCGCTTTTTGCCGCAGCTTGGGGCGCGCTTGGTGAATGCCCTGCCCAAGTCGGACGGCTTCCCCGTGCGTGTGGAATGCTCTGGCGTGCTGCCGCAGCAGGTAAGTATTCCTGCCGATGTGCAGTCTGCCGTGGTGGAAGGCTTGCTGCTTTCTGCCCCCTTTTGGCAGCAAAGCATCAGCATAGATATAAGCCAGCACAAGCGCGCCGAGGCCATGCTGGGCTTTGTGCTGCCCTTTTTACAGGCCGTGCAGGCCAATGTGCGCGTAGAGGGCATGGTGCTGCACTTTGTCCCCAGCACGCTTGCCCTGCCGGCACAGCCTGTTATTCCTGTAGATTTGTCTTTGACGGCCACCTTGCTGGCTTTGCCAGCACTGAATGGCGGCACGGTTGCGTTGGAAGGCCTCTTCCCCCAATGCCCCATTGTGGATCAAATGCGCTGCCTTTTGGCTTGGGCAGGGGCAGAAGTGAGCACGGGCGAGGGCTTTATTCGTTCTACACAAACGCAGCCTGCGCTTGAAAAGCCGCTGGATGCCACGCAGCTTTCTAGCAAGCTTGTGCCCTTGGCCGTGGCTTTTGCCTGTTTCCATGCCCTGCGCGGCACAGCTGTGCCCATGCCCCAGCTGCCCGAAGAATGTGACCGCAGCATTGTGGCCAGCTTTTTGGAACATGCAGGCCTGTTTGTGAACCACGAAGGCCTGCTTGAGCATGTGGTGGAATCAGACGAAGCCACCCCGCGCCCCGAGGTGTGGACAGCCCCCACGGCGCAATGGGCCATGGCTTTGGCCATTACCAGCTTTGCCCGCGCTGGCTTGAAGCTGGCCAATGCCGGCATTATGACCACCCTGTACCCCTCATTCTGGGCACTCTTTAACAGCCTGCCCGACCCAGAATTAAAGCAATTACAGCAACAGGAGCAAGTGCATGAACCCGTTGTCAGACGACGCATCATTACCAGCCAGCCAGCCAGCTTTAGAGAGCGAGATAGCGACGATTGATGCCCTGCTGCTGGAGACTGAAGCCCAATTAAAAGAGCGCATGATGGCAGAAAACCCCGCCAAGGGTATCTTTTTTGCTCAGGAAATACATGCACTGCAAAAAGAAAAACTTGTGCTGCAAACAAGGCGAGAATTGCGTAAAACACGCATACGCCGCCTGCTGGTAGAAAAAGCACAGGCTTTGTAAGCCTATTCATACAAGATACAAGGCGGCTGCATCTACGCGGCCGCCTTTTGTCTTTGCCAAAGAGAGTGCCCCATGGAAAACAATTATGCCCTTGTTTTAGAAGAAATTGCCAGCAAAGGCTGCCTGCGCCACATTCCTGCTATTGAATACCGCGAAGGCGTGCAGGCTGTGCTGGACGGGCAGCCCTGCCTTAATTTTTCTTCCAATGATTACCTTGCCCTCAGCACCAATACCAGCCTGCGCGATGCCTTTTTGCAGCAGCATGGGCATGATGCACAATGTCTTTTTTCCTCTGCCTCAGCCCGTCTGCTCAGCGGCTCTTCGCAGGTTTATGGTGCGCTTGAGGCAGAGGTGGCGGCTTTATTTGGCAAAGAGGCCTGCTTGCTTTTTAACACGGGTTATCAATGCAATTTGGGTGTGGTGTCTGCCCTTGTGGGCAAGGGGGATGTCATTTTTAGCGATAAGCTCAACCATGCCAGTGTGGTGGCGGGCATGCAGCTTTCGGGGGCAGCTTTTTACCGCTATGCACATACCGACTATGCGCACCTTGAGCGCTTTTTGCACGAGCACAGGGGCAAGTTCAGGCGGGCGCTGATTATTTCCGAATCGGTTTTCAGTATGGATGGGGATGTTGCCGACATTGACAGGCTCATAGCTCTGAAAAAGCGCTATGACTGCCTGCTGATGATAGATGAAGCCCATGCCTTTGGCGTGTTTGGCGAGCATTTGGCAGGCTGTAGCGAGGGCAAGGATGTGGACGTTATTACCGCAACCTTTGGCAAATCGTTAGCCTCTATGGGCGCTTTTTGCGTAGCTTCTCGGCTGATTATTGATGTGCTGGTGAACAAGGCGGCCTCCTTTATTTTTTCTACAGCCCTGCCACCTATTACTGTTTTGTGGACATATTTTTTGCTGCATGAGCACAGGGCAGTGCTCTATGCCCAGCGTGAAAAGCTGCTTGGGCTTTGTGCCGCTTTGGGCTGCCCCACGCAAATTATTCCTGTGCTACTTGGGGAAAGTGATGCCGCCGCCCGCATTGCCCGCCGCCTGTGTGAAGCACATTATTTTGTGCTGCCCATACGCCCGCCCACCGTGCCCCCGCACACAGCCCGCCTGCGCCTTTCGCTGACGGCTGACATGTCGCCTGCCATGGTGCGTGGCCTGCTTGCTGCTGTGCAGCAGCTCCAGCAGGAAGGCTGCTGATGTTGTGCACATGGCTGCACAGGGCGGGCAATGCTCAAGCCATTGTTTTTTTTAATGGCTGGGGCATGGATGGGCGCGTTGTGGCGCATATGCAGCCCGCTGGTTATGACGTGCTGGAAGTGCACGATTATCGCCATGCAGGTGCTTTGCCTACGGCGCTGGCCAGCTATGAAAAAAAACATGTGGTGGCATGGTCTACAGGTGTGATGTTCAGCGCCTGCTACCCAGAGGGCTGGGCAAGTGCTGTGGCGCTGAATGGCACAGGGCGCACCGTGGACAATGCCTATGGCATACCAGAGCGCGCCTTTGCCATAACTATTCGCCGCTTCAGTGCTGCTGTGTGCGCCGCTTTTATGGCCAAAGCGGCTATGCCTGTGCCTTGCCGTGCGCATGCGGCCTTGGGCATGGCAGAGGGGCTACCTGTGCTGCCCACGCCTCTTGCTGCGGCCTTTTCTGCGAATTGTTGTGATGAAAGCAGCCTAGAGGCTTTGCGTGATGAGCTGTGCGCCATACAGGCCTTTGTGCCGCCGCTATCCCTAATGTTTACGCGTGCTTTTGTTTCGGAAGCGGATGAAATTATGCCCGCAGCCCACCAAAGGGCATGGTGGGCAAGGCAGGGGCTTGCCCCGCGCCCCCTTGGCGGCGGGCATTATCCCTTTGCAGCCTTTACTTCGTGGGCGGAGCTGATAAATGCTTAGCAAGAGTTCAGAAGGGGATAGGCTTCAACCCTCCAGCCTTGTGGATAAAGCCGTGGTGCGCCGTCATTTTGCCCGTGCTGTGGCTACCTATGATCTTCAGGCAAGGGTGCAGGCACATATGGCACAGCATATCTGTGCCCTGCTGCCACGGCAAGGCTATGACGCTGTGCTTGAAATTGGCTGTGGAACGGGGCTGCTCACGCGCGCAGTGGCGGCAAAGCTGTCTTTTGCCTCGTATACCGCCAATGATTTAGTGCCAGAATGCGCTGCTGCGCTGCATGCCGCGCTGCCGCAGGCACGTTTTATAGCTGGCGATATGGACAGCCTTGTGCTGGGGGGTGGCTATGACCTTGTGCTGGCTAATGCCAGCCTGCAATGGAGCCATAACTTGCCCCTACTGCTTGCCCGTCTGTATGCGGCGCTGCATGAGGGGGGCGTGCTGGCTTTTTCACTCTTTGGGCAGCGTAACCTGTGGCAGATACGGGAATATTTTGGCGTGGGGCTGGAAGGCCTGCCCTTAGAGGCTGTGCGGGCTGTGCTGCCAGCAGGCAGGCTGCTGCACCTTGAGCAGGAAGAGCAGGATTGTGTCTTTGCCAGCCCCATGGCTGTGCTGCGGCATTTGCAGCAAACAGGGGTGAACACCTTTGGCAGCAGGGTGCAGCCCTTTGGCCGCGCAGCCTTACGGGCTTTTGAGCAGGAATACAGGGCGCGCTATGCCTGCACCCTGACCTATCAGCCACAATATATTGTACTGAGCAAAACAGTATAAAAAAATCCGCGCGGCAGGCTTGCTTACCACGCGGAAACTCAGTAAAATTTTGAGGTCACTAGGCCGCTTATTCTTGAGTAAAACTGAAGACGCGTACTTCCAGCGGCTGTTCTCCATCACCCAGTGCGGTTACAATATAGGTATATTGCCCGCTGCTGCCTGCTGGCGGGCAGGCGCCTTGGTAATGTTCTACCAGTGCCCCTTCGGGAATAATGCCTGTAGCATCATTTTTCCAGCGGCCACCGCCAAGGTAGCGGGGCTGCTCCCCTTTTTCTTCAAGGCGCACAGTAAATTGCTTTGTGTTGGCGGGGACATTATGCACCTGT
Organism: Desulfovibrionaceae bacterium; assembly: GCA_028689675.1. Classification (GTDB taxonomy): domain Bacteria; phylum Desulfobacterota; class Desulfovibrionia; order Desulfovibrionales; family Desulfovibrionaceae; genus JAQVCS01. The sequence goes on from JAQVCS010000003.1 coordinate 88,145, forward strand.
ATTTCGGGTGAAATACGCGAGCAGCGATGTCTGGCCTGCAAATCTACTTCAATGCTCATGGAAGCGGCTTCTGTCTCTTTTTCTTCACTCCACGGGTTCAGCGCAGAGCAGCCCGCCAAAAGCAGGATAAAGCTGGTTACAAGAAAATACTGAAGCATATAACCCTCCATGAAAAAGAAGTAAGGCAGAGTGCCTGTTGCCTATGTAAACTATCCTGCCAAGGAATACAACAAGGAGATGCATTATGGGAATTTTGTCGGACAGCATTGGGGAATCTATTACCAAAGCCTCGTGGATTCGCCGCATGTTTGAGGCAGGCACTATTTTAAAAAAGCAATTTGGCGCTGAAAATGTGTATGATTTTAGCCTTGGCAACCCCGATTTGCCCGCGCCAGCCGTGGTGGGTGAAGGCCTGAAGGCTTTTGCCCAAACAGCGGGCGAGCCCTTTGCCTTTGGCTATATGCCCAATGCTGGCTACCCTTGGGCGCGGGAAAAATTGGCACAGCACCTCACCAAAGAGCAGGGTACACCCATTGCTGCAGATGAAGTTATTTTAACCTGCGGTGCTGCTGGCGGGTTGAATGCCTTTTTCCGCGCTGTGCTCAACCATGGTGAGGGCGTGCTGACCTTTGCCCCCTATTTTGTGGAATATGGCTCGTATGTGGCCAACCATGGGGGTACCTTCAGAGCCATTCCCACAGAAAAGGGCACCTTTGCCCCCGATTTGGCTGCGTTAGAGGCTGCTATTTCCCCAAAAACGCGCGTGCTGATGATAAATTCACCCAACAATCCCACGGGGGTGGTGTACAGCCTTGAGCAGCTTAAGGGCATTGTGGCTGTGCTGGAAGCAAAGTCGCGTGAATATGGCAAGCCCATCTTTTTGGTGGCCGATGAACCCTATCGTTTTTTGGCCTATGATGGGGCTGTTGTGCCTTCTGTGCTGCCTTTGTATGACTATGCTGTTGTCGTTAGTTCTTTTTCCAAAAATCTTTCTTTGCCCGGTGAGCGTGTGGGCTATGTCATCCTCAGCGCACGCATGCCTGAAAAGGCCGAGCTTATGGCTGGCATGACCTTGACCAACCGCATTTTGGGCTTTGTGAACCCGCCAGCCGTGGGGCAGCACATTATGGCGGCCGCTCTTGGCGCGCAGGTTGATTTGAATATTTATGCCGCCCGCCGTAAGGCCATGGCAGAGGTGTTAGACGCCGCTGGCTATAGCTATGTGATGCCGCAGGGGGCATTTTATTTCTTCCCCGAAGCGCCCGGTGGTGACGACGTTGCCTTTGTGGGGAAATTACAAGAACAGCGCATTCTTGCCGTGCCGGGCTCTGGCTTTGGCTGCCCTGGCTATTTCCGCCTTGCTTTTTGCGTGAGTGAAGATGTGATACGCCGTGCGGCAGCAGGCTTTGCCACTGCCAAGCAATAAAATATAAAAATAAGCGGTAAAAGAGCTTTCTGGGGCTTATTTGTGCCTATCTTTGTGCTTTTTGCTGTTATTTCTACTATAAAAAAAGATAAAAAACTGTAAACAATAAAAAAACTGGTAGCAACAGGCCACCAGTTTTTTTATTGTTTATGATTGAATGAACAGTTGAAAAACAGCAGGCTGTGGCCTGTTATTCATCAGGGTTGAGTTCGGCACGGAATTTACGCGAAAGACGGAAGACAACAACCTTGCGGGCGTCAAGAGTGATAGATTGATCTGTCTGGGGGTTGCGACCCTTGCGGGCATTCTTGTCGTAGGCTTCAAATTTGCCAAAACCGCTGAGTAACAGGGCATTATCTTTTTTAATGGCCTTCTTCATAATCTCAAGCAGACTTTCGACAACATTGCGTACATCTGCGCGGTTTTTATCGGTTTTTTCGTAAATAGCCTCAACAATTTCAGCCTTGGTCAATGTTTTATTCATGGTATCCTCCCGATGGTCAAACTGGAACTTTTGAAGCCCGCTGGAGCAGTGCGACCCTGTGCCTTCCGTCCATATGTTGGGTGTAAAAGCCACTTAAAAGACATTTTTAAACCGACAGGAGAACGCTGGCGGTTAGCATCATCCTTAGCCATAAACAATAAACCAATGTATTTTTGCTATTTATACACAGCAAGTAAAATTCTGCAAGGCTTTTCTTGGCATGTAAGGCGCTTGACGCAGCATTTGCTGCTGCGTACACCCAAGGTATGAAAAATACACCTTCTTTTTTATCTATAACGCTACCTTGGCCTGCCCCAGCGCGGGGCAACGCGCCTGTGCGCCCTGTCTTTATTCCTTTTTCTGGCTGCCCCACACGCTGTATTTTTTGTGCCCAGCATGTGCAAACAGGGCAGGGGCAGCGCAGCCTTGCCAGCATTCTTGCTGCTGTGCGCGATGATTTGCGCCAGCGCAGGGCAAGGCAGGCGCCAGCAGTGGAGCTTGCTTTTTTTGGCGGCACCTTTACTGCCATGCCCGCAGCAGACCAGCAGGCCTGCCTTGATGTGGCCAAACAGGGTTTTGATGAAGGCACAGTGTGTGCTTTGCGCTGTTCCACCAGACCCGATTGCCTTTCTGCGCAGGCTGTGCACAGGCTGATGGCTGCGGGCTGCACCATGATAGAGCTGGGCGTGCAAAGCTTTCATGACAGCGCTTTGGTCACAGCAAGGCGCGGCTACAGCGGCGCTGTGGCACAAGAGGCCTGCGCTACTGTGCTGGCCGCTGGCTGTGCCCTTGGCGTGCAGCTTATGCCCGGTATGCCGGGGGTGACAGCAGCAATTTTTTTGCAGGATGTGCACAAAGCCCTTACCTGCGGGGCGCATGTTTTACGCTATTATCCCTGCCTTGTGCTGCGGGGCACAGTGCTTGAAGATTTGTACAGGCAGGGCGCATATGCACCGTGGACATGGCAGGAAACGCTTGCTGCCCTGACACAGGGCTGGCTTATGGCAAGGCAGGCCAAGGTGCCCGTAATACGCATGGGGCTTGCCCCAGAAGAAGGCCTTGATGCCGCTGTGCTTGCAGGCCCCCAGCATAAGGCTTTGGGCGCAGAGGTGCAGGCGCAGGCTTTGCTGCACACAGTAGAGCAGGCCTGCAGGGGACAGAAATTGCAGGCATTAATTGTGCCGCGTTTTTGTCAGGGCTTTTTTTGGGGGGAAAAGCGCCGCCTTGCCGCAGCGTGGGCTGGCCTTGGGCTGAGTAGCCAGCAGCTGCATTGGCATGCCCAGCCCGAGCTTGTGCTGCATTGTGCGCCAGAATAGTGCGCAGAAATATTTTGTAGGGGATGAAGCCTACAGCGCTGTTTACCTCTTGTATGCAAGGGCTGAAAAAACAGCGCAGGCGTCGGGGATGAACCGACGCCTGCAAGGAGGAGGATGTCGCCGAGACAGGGATAACTCGGCTAAGAGAGGAGGATGTTTTTACTCGCGTTTGCTTTGACCTTCGGAGGTAAGGAGGTCATTCTGGACGCTTTTTTGCTGTTTTGCCCGCTTCAGAAGGGGTCTGAAGCGGGCGGCTTTTGTCCCTCGGGGGGGTGAGGAACAAAGGCTGTTGTCCAAGTACAGGAGGAGGTGTCTGGACTGCGTTTTCTTTCCACCCGCTTCGTGGGGGGATACGAAGCGGGTAGTGTATATCCCTCGGGGGGGAGGAATTATTGCTTAGTAGTGACCATTGCCAGTATGGGCTGGCGCATGCGCACCGCCGCGGGGCTGACGAGGCTCAGGCCTATTGGCTGGCGCACCTACTTCTTTTTGAATCTTGTCGCGCATTTCTTGGTGCAAATCGGCTGATTGCGAACGCAATTTATACAGTTCGCTGACAGCATTGCGCACGGCCTTGGTGTCGGGCGTGGTAGCATTTTCCAGTGCGTTCAGCTCATGGCGTTGCACAAACATGGCTTCCTGCAATTTTTCCAGCTTATCGCGGTAGCTGGCTACAATGGCATCATAGGCTTTGAGCTGCTCGGCAGAGTAGGCACCTCGTGGCCCCATGCCCATACCGCGACCCATTCCATGCCCCATGCCCATGTCGTGCATGCCATAGGCCATGTCACCACCCATAGCAGGACAGCCCATGTTGTTCATGCTGCGGCTATAGGCTTCAGAGGCAAACGAGGCAGATCCAAGCATAAAGGCTGCAACCAAAAAAGATACCATTACTCGCGAAGATTTCATATTCAGCTCCTTATCATCATAAACATCAAGAGGTATTCAAATCCCATAAAAATTCGGAGAAAATAGCTTGCTACAGGTTTATTTTTTCCGTTTAGAGCGTATTGCCCCGCTCTTGCTTTTTATATAGCAAGACGCGTGCCAAACAAGAATAAAATATGTATCTTATTGATATAACAAGGTAATATTTTTTAAGCTCTATTATGCCCTGCATTTGCCCTGTTTTTTTCTTATACAGCCGTGCTGTCCGCTGCATAATTTTTAAACACAGCACTTGTCGCATAGCTCAGTTTTTGAACAGGCACAAAAAAACACCGACGGGGCAAGTCGGTGTTGTGGGGAAGAGTGCAGGAAAAAGGGGGCTTATTCCGGCACAATTTTGGCTATGGCACTATAGCCGCGGCCGCGTGGCTCGGGCAGGGGGTGCCCTACCGTTTTTTGCAGGCGGCGGTTAACCGTGCTGATTTCTTCTTTGAGGCGGCTGCGTAATTCTTGTAATTCCTGCCCTAGTGCAGGCAAGGCCTGCGGGTCTGTTTCGCGGCAAAAGGTCAGGGCTTCCAGCTGGTGCATTTTTTGATCCATTTGATGTTTGATATCGCGAATAACGGGGCTTGCATCCTGTAAAATAAGCGTGGCCTGCTGGCGCTGCTCTGGGCTGAGCTGGGCAAGCCATTGCTTGAGCCCAATATTTTTTTCTTTTGTTAGGGCACGTTTTTCTGCTTGCTGCTCGCCCCTTTGCAGGGGCACAGGCGGGGTGCGCCATTCTGCGCAAGGGGGCATGGCTGCCATGCCTGCCTGCGGCATAGAGGGTAGCGAAGGGGCAATATTTTTCAGGGGGCTGTTGCTTACGCTGTGCATTGGTGCTGTGTGGGGCAGCATGCCACGGCCATGGTCAGCCCCATGAGCAAAAAGTATACAGGGGCTGCCAAGCACGCAGGCGGTTACGATAACATTTTGTAATAGTTGGCGCATACGATAATTCTCCCAAAAGCAACAAGGCAAAGCAGGCAAGAAAATGGCTGAAAAAGTCCTCTTTCTATAGTATAGCAAAAAACGTGCAAAAAGTCTTTTTTCTGCCCCTGTACAGTAATGGACAAGCTCGTTATAGTGTGGTTATGAAAACAATGTTACGCCAAGCCCATGCCAACCCCACGCCCAAGGCGTGGTATATTGGCGTTGCCTTTGTGCTGGCGCTTATGGTGGGCATGGTGTCCTTTACGTCTATGGAACGCCACGAAACTACCATGACGCGCCTGCTGGCCGAAAAGGGCGATTCCCTCATTCTTGCTTTTGAAAATATTTTACGCACGGGCATGCGCTCGCAAATGGGCTTGCGTGTGCAGGTGCTGCTGGAAGAAATGAGCGCCAGCCCCGATATTCACTTTATTGCCGTCACCATGCCCGATGGCACTATTGTGGCGCACAGCAACCCCGCTCGTCTAGGGGAAATTTTACAAATTGATGATAAAGAAATAGATGAAGCTACCATGAGCCAATGGCGGCAGGACGACCAGCGGCATTGGCGCATTACTAATATGGAAGGGCGGCGCGCTTTTGTGGTGTACCAAACCTTTTCGCCCCTGCGCCGTCAGTTTACCCCACCCCTGCCCCAGCCCATGATATTTTTGGGCTTGGATGTGAGCCCCTTTGAAAGTAGCCGTAATCAAGACAGAAATCAGGCCTTGCTTATGGCTTTGGTTATTATGCTGGTGGGCATGGCCTCGCTGCTGGCCTTGTATTATGCGCAGCATGCCCGCATTTCACGCCAGCGCCAGCGCCGCGCCGAGGGGCAGGTGCGCCTGCTGGAAGAAGAAATGCGCCGCAAAGAAAAGCTGGCGGCGGTGGGCTCGCTTGCTGCTGGCGTGGCACATGAAATTCGCAACCCTTTAAGCTCTATCAAGGGCTATGCCACCTATTTTGGTCAGCGCTTCCCCGAGGGTAGCGAAGACAGAGAGGCCGCACATGTTATGGTGCGCGAGGTGGACAGGCTTAACCGCGTGATTACTGATTTAATAGGTCTTTCGCGCCCCACCGATGTCAACCTTTGCCCTACAGACTTGCGTGAAGTGGCTGCCCATGCCCTGCAACTGCTTAAGCAGGATGCCGAACAGCGTGGCGTGCGCTGCACGCTGGAGGCTGCCGAAGGCCTGCCCCTTGCCGCCATAGACCCAGACCGCATGAAGCAAGCCGTGCTGAACTTATGCCTGAATGCTTTAGATGCCATGCCCAAGGGTGGGGTGCTGACCCTTTCTTTGGCCAAAGAAGGCGGGCGTGTGCGCCTGCGCGTGAGCGATACAGGCATAGGCATGGCACCCGAATTGCTGAAAAGTATTTTTAACCCGTACTTTACCACCAAGGGCAATGGCACAGGCATGGGGCTTGCCATTGTGCATAAAATTATTGAAGCTCATGGCGGAGAAATAGACGTCACCTCACGCCCTGCCACGGAAAAGCGCGCTGGGCAAACCTCGTTTACCCTTTGGCTGCCAGAAGCGGGCAAATCCTGAATGGAATAATTATGCAAGCTCATATCCTCCTTGTTGATGATGATAATGCCCACCGTTCCATGCTGAAAACCATGATGCGTTCGTGGAACTATACGGTAACAGAGGCCAGCGATGGCGATGAGGCCGTGCGCCTTGTGCGCGAGCAGGCCTTTGATGCTGTGCTGACCGATGTAAAAATGGCGCGTGTGGATGGCATTGCCGCCCTGCGCGGTATGTTGGACTATAACCCCGCGCTGCCCGTTATTTTGATGACGGCCTATTCTTCTGTGGAAACTGCCGTGGATGCCCTGCGGCTGGGGGCGTATGATTATTTAACAAAGCCGTTGGATTTTGACGCCTTAAAAAATACCCTTGCCCGCGCGCTGGAACATTCCCGCCTAACGGTGGAAAACCGCGAATTGCGCCGCCAGCTTACTGAATCGGCCTCCAGTGCTGAAATTTTGGGGCGCAGCCCGCGCGTGCGGGACATGCTGCAAACCATCAGCACCGTTGCCCCCACCGAGGCCACGGTGCTGATTACGGGAGAATCGGGCACAGGCAAGGAACTTGTGGCGCGTGCCCTGCATTTTGGCTCTTTGCGGGCGGCCAAGCCCTTGGTTACGGTGAACTGTGCGGCACTTTCAGAAAATTTGCTGGAATCGGAATTGTTTGGGCATGAGAGGGGTGCATTTACAGGGGCAGACAAGCGCCGCGATGGGCGTTTTGTGCAGGCCGATGGCGGCACGCTTTTTTTGGATGAAGTGGGGGAAATTCCCCTAACCTTGCAGGCCAAGCTGCTGCGCGCTTTGCAGCAGGGCGAAGTGCAGCGCGTGGGCTCAGATACGCCCATTATGGTAGATGTGCGCATTATTGCCGCCACCAATCGCGATTTGAAGCAGGAAGTGGCAGAAAGGCGCTTTCGCGAAGACCTCTATTTCCGCCTGAATGTTATTAGCATTGAAGTGCCAGCTCTGCGCCAGCGTAAAGAAGACATAGCCCTGCTGGCTGCGCATTTTTTGCAGAGCTTTGCCCAGCGCAACCGTAAGGAATTGAAGGGCTTTTCGCCACAGGCCTTGGATGCTTTGCTGCGTTATGACTGGCCGGGCAATGTGCGCGAATTGCAGAATGCTGTGGAGCGCTCTGTTATTTTAAGCACTGGGGAATATGTGGGCGTGCGCGAGCTGCCCCTTGCCCTTGGGGCTATAGTGGCAGAAGAAGAAACAGCGCAGCCGCAGGCCGAGGGCACCTCGTTGGCAGGCCTGCCTTTGGATGAAGTGGAGCGCCGTGCTATTTTGGCCACCCTGCATACGGTGGATGAAAATAAAAGCGAGGCCGCCCGTGTTTTGGGCATTACCCGTGCCACCCTGCACAGTAAATTAAAAAAATTTGGTTTATAAGGAAAAAGTGTGGAAATCACTAAAAAGCTGGAAGAGCGCAGCCGCAATGAGCGCATTATTGATTTATTAAACGAAGTTGGCATGCTGCGGCATACTCCGCGCACGGGTTATCAATTTTTGGGCACGGGCAAAGAAAATGTGGCCGAGCATTCCTACCGCACGGCTGTTATTGGCTATGTGCTGGCCACGCTGGCAGGGGCAGACAAGGCGCGTGTAACCTTTTTATGCCTTTTTCATGACCTGCACGAAGCCCGCACTGGTGATTTTAATTATGTGAACCACATCTATAACAGCACCCGCGCCCGCACCGCGCTGGAGCACGCAACCGCAGGCACAGGGCTGGAAGACGATATTTTGCCCCTGTGGGATGAAATGGCGCAGGCAGACAGCCTTGAAGCGCGCCTTGCCCATGATGCAGACCAGCTTGACCTGCTTTTGAACCTGAAGGCAGAAAGTGACAAGGGCAATGCCTTTGCTGATGACTGGATACACAGTGCCCTGCAGCGCCTAAAAAGCCCCGAAGCGCAAGAATTGGCCGCAGTGCTGCTGCATATCAATCATAATGAATGGTGGTATGTGGGCACAGAGGCCTCGTGGTGGGCAAGCCGCCACGGCGAATAAGCAAGCAGGGAGCAAGGCCTGCCTTAGGCTTGCAGGCCTTGCAGCCATGCTGCCACAGCATCAATAAGTTCTTTGGGGGTGGAAGCCCCTGCGGTAATGCCCACGCGCTTTTTGCCCAAAAAATGCTCGGCCTTGAGCTCGTGATGCGTTTCCACATGCCAAGTGGGCACATGTTGTGCGGCCACATCGGCAAGGCGGCGTGTATTGCCAGAGTCTTTCCCGCCCACCACAATCATGGCATCCACCTTGGCGGCCAGCTCGCGGGCTTCTTCCTGCCTGTGGCGTGTGGCATCGCAAATGGTGGAAAGCACGGGCATACTTGGCCAGCCTTGCAAAAGGCTCTGCTCTATGCCGTCAAAAATAGCTCTGTCCTGCGTAGTTTGCGAGGCCAGCACATAAGCCCCCTGCGGGTTTAGAGCTAAGGCCGCCAGCTCTTCTGCCGAGCCAAAAACCAAAGCCCCGTGCGCGGCATAGGAAACCAGCCCGCGCACTTCGGGGTGGTTGGCTTCCCCAAAAAGCAGCAGCACTGCGCCTGCGGCTGTGGCGCGGGCAATGGCAAGCTGGGCTTTTTTTACCTTGGGGCAGGTGGCATCGACAATATGCGCCCCTGTGGCGCGCAGGGCGGCTTCATCCTGCTGCGGTATGCCGTGGGCGCGAATGATAACGCAATCATTGCTGTCCAGCCCTGCAAGGCTGCGCAGGCAGCGCACGCCCCTTGCTTCATAATTGCCAAGCACCTGCGGGTTGTGAATGATAGGCCCCAGCGTGGCTATGCGCGGCTGTGTTTTTTCAGCTATGGCATGCTCTAATTTTTGCAATGCCAAGCCAACGCCCATGCAAAAGCCAGCGGTTTTGGCGCGTATTATTTCCATGACTGTTCCTCAATACTGTTTGCGCGGCATGGCTGCAACAAGAGCCAATACGGTATTGCTCTGCCTGCTGCCTGCTGTGCCAGCCAGAGTATTGTTATTGCACCAAGCTGCTCAAGGGCAAACAAGGCTCGCGTATATCTTTTTCGTGCGGCAAATTTTACAGGGCAGGGGCATTTTTTCAATGCCTATCTGCCTGCCTCTTATAGCGCAACGGCATGTTCCTGCTGCGGCAGGCTTGCTTTTTCGCGAATAAAATAGGCAAGATATTCCTGATTGCCCTTAGGCCCTTTAATGGCGGCAGGGGTAACCCCTTGCAGGCTCAGCCCCAAGTTTTCACGGCAAAAGGTGGTGACCTTGTCTATTGCCCATTGCCGCGCGGCCTCATCGCGCACCACGCCTTTATCAGTTTGGTGTGCGCCTACTTCAAATTGCGGTTTAATCAGCGCCACCACCAGCCCCCCAGCTTTCAGCCATGTCATGCAGGTGGGCAAAATTTGCGTGAGCGAAATAAAAGAAACATCAGAAACCACAAGATCAACGGCTTCAGGAATGATGCTGGCAGGGGCGGTGCGTAAATTGGTTTTTTCTAAATTAATTACGCGCTGGTCTGCCCGCAGGCGTTCGTGCAGCTGGCCATGTCCCACGTCCACGGCATACACGCGCGCAGCCCCGTGCTGCAAAAGGCAGTCGGTAAAACCGCCAGTGGAAGCCCCAGCATCTAGGCAAACCATGTCGCGCACATCAAGGCCATACAGCTCTATGGCGGTGAGCAGCTTGTACGCGCCGCGGCTAACAAAGCGCTCTACCCCCGTGAGGGAAAAGACAGTGTCTTGCGGGTAGGCATGGCCCGGCTTGTCTACCTTGGCGGGGGGCAAGGGGGGCAGAGCGGCCAGCACTTGGCCAGCCATAATAAAGCGCTTTGCTTGTTCACGGCTTTCGGCAAGGCCTTGCTCAAAAACCAATTGGTCAGCGCGTACTTTGGATATTTTGGCACACATAATGCCCTAGTGTAGCGGGTTTTTGCCAGCCCCGCAAGACAGGGCATGGGGTGGCAGTGCTTTTTTGCAAAAAATGAGGGCTTGCAAGCATGGCTATTCATTGTTAAAATGCGTTGTCTTTAAGCAAAAAGCAAGGTCTGGCCAAAAACGATCTTGCCAAAGGCATAAAAAAAGCGTAATTCCATGAGTCCTTTATTATGCGAGGTAATATTCATGAAAGCAGATATCCATCCTAAAGCGTTTAATGCCACCATCACTTGCGCCTGCGGCAACGAAGTGCAAGTTATGTCTACCAAGGGCGAACAGATTCATGTTGAAGTCTGTTCTGCTTGTCATCCTTTCTATACGGGTAAGCAGCGCCTGCTTGATACGGCTGGCCGCATTGACCGCTTCCGCAAAAAGTACGCCAAATTCGAAAACAAGTAGTTTGTCTGCTTGTTTTGAGGCCGCGTGTTCCCTCCCCGAAACCCTTTCGGGGGGGGCTTTTGTGGTTATGCCTGCCTTTATATGCTCTTACCCCGACCTGCTCGGGCTTATTCAGGACGCCCCCTCATGATGCAGAAAGTTTTTTTGTTGCTGCTCCTGCTGCTTGGCAAATGCCCTAGGGTGGGCGGCCAGGCCGTGATGGAAGGCGTTATGATGCGCAATGGGGCACGCTATGCCCTTGCTGTGCGTCTGGCCGATGGCAGCATTGTTTCAGAAAGCCTGCCTTGGTTCAGCCTTGCCCGCGGCTTTTGGCAAAAGCCTTTTTTGCGCGGCTTTCCTGTGCTGATTGAAACCATGATCAATGGCATTAAGGCCTTAAATGCCTCGGCACAGCGCGTGGCCGAAGGCGAGGCCGAAAAAATAGAGGGCTGGCATTTGGTGCTGACCCTGTGCATTGCGCTGGGCATGGCCGTGGCGCTTTTTGTGGTAACACCGCATGTGCTTTCGCTGGGTATGCAGTTTTTGGGCTTGGGCGGCGCTGTGGAAGGCCTGAGCTTTCATTTGTGGGATGGCTTTTATAAGTGCGCCATTTTTGTGGGCTATATTGTTGCCATTTCGTGCGTGCCCGATATTAAGCGTGTTTTTCAATTTCACGGCGCAGAGCACAAGGTCATTCATGCCTTTGAGCATTGCCCAGAAATTTCTGTCACAACAGCTTCGGCCATGAGCCGCCTGCACCCGCGCTGCGGCACAACCTTTGTGTTATTTGTCATCAGCATTTCCATTTTTTTGCACGCCGTGCTTGTGCCCCTGCTGCTGTATTTTTGGACGCCCGAGGGGGCGGTGGCAAAGCATGTGCTTACCCTTGTGGTTAAGCTGGCGCTTATTGTGCCCATCAGCGCCCTTGCCTATGAACTTATTCGCTTTGCAGGGCGTATGCAGCAAGGTGTGGCCGCCACGCTGCTGCGCGCACCGGGGCTGGCTTTGCAGCGCCTGACCACGCGCGAGCCAGCGCAGGAGCATATTGAAGTTGCTCTGGTGGCGCTACGCGAGGCTTTGGGCGATCAGTCCCCCGAAATGTTGTTAACCCCCACGTATAGCCGCGTGAAGTAATGTGAGAGTAGCCCATGTTCGCCAAACTTGAAGGTTTAGAAAAAAAATTTATTGAATTGGAACACCAGCTTGCCAACCCCGATATCTTTAATGATCAGGAACAGTACCGCAAGCTGACCAAGGCGCATGCCGACCTGAAAGCTGTGGTGGATGTGTTCCGCCGCTATCGCAGCGTGCAGCAAGATATTATTGATAACAAGGCCTTACTGCATGATGGCGATGCCGATATTCGCGAAATGGCGCAAGAGGAATTGCGCGAGGCAGAAAGCAGTATTCCTACCCTTGAGCAGGAATTAAAAATTTTGCTGCTGCCCAAAGACCCCTTGGATGAAAAGAATACCATTCTTGAAATTCGTGCTGGCACTGGCGGGGATGAAGCTGCCCTTTTTGCCGCTGACTTATTCCGTATGTATTCCCGCTATGCCGATGTGCGCGGCTGGAAAACAGAAATTATGAGCGAATCGCCCACCGATGGCGGCGGGTATAAAGAAATTATCTGCCTTATTGCTGGCGATAAAGTGTATAGTCATTTGAAATATGAGGCAGGCACGCACCGAGTGCAGCGTGTGCCTACCACAGAAACCCAAGGGCGCATTCACACCTCGGCAGCCACGGTTGCTGTGATGCCCGAAGCGGAAGAAGTGGACGCCAATATTCGCCCTGAAGATTTGCGTATTGATATTTACCGCGCCTCAGGGGCTGGCGGCCAGCATGTGAACAAGACGGAATCGGCCATTCGTATTACGCATTTGCCCTCTGGCATTGTGGTGACCTGTCAGGATGAGCGCTCGCAGCACAAAAACAAAGCCAAGGCCATGAAGGTGCTAGCCTCGCGCTTGCTGGCTTCTAAGCAGGCAGCGCAAGATGCAGAGCTTTCGGCAGACCGCAAGGCGCAGGTGGGCTCGGGTGACCGCTCTGAACGCATACGCACCTATAACTTCCCGCAGGGGCGCTGCACAGACCACCGTATTAACCTGACCTTATATTCGCTGGATCGCATTATGATGGGGGAAATTGACCCCCTGCTGGATGCCTTAAACACAGCCGCACAAGCAGAAGCTTTGAAAAATCAGGCAGAACAATAAGGCCGATGCCGCAGGCGAAAGCCAGAGGCAAGCAGGCAGAACAGGCATAGACCACGCTTGAATAGAGAACGAAATACGCCCCCGCAAGAGTTGTGCTTGCGGGGGCTTTACTTGTTGTATACAGGCGCTACAGGTATGCTGCGGCGCTAATTTTTATTTTTCTTGCGCCATGCTTCAAGGCGGCGGCTCATTTCATCGGCTTTTTCACGCGTGAAATGCAGCATTTCTTCCGCAAAAGCTCGAATTTCTTCTGTTTTTTCTTTTGCCTTCTGGTGCAGGGGGCTTTCGCCCTGTTTTTCTTCGTTTTTTGTTTCGGTTTTTTCGCTGCTGTGCTCTATTTTGTCGCGCAGCATTTCTTCTGCCTGCTTATACAGCTCTTCAGCTTTTTTGCGCAATTCATCGGCACGTTCTTGTGCTTCTTGAATAAGGGCATCGGCGCGCTCGCGCAAGGCCTGCATGGCGGGGTTGCTGTCTTCTAAGGTGCTATCTTCTGCTGTGGGCAGCAGGGTTTCTTCAATATGCTCGCCACGAGCTATTTTATTGGCTTCTTCTTCGCGCAGGGCACGGCGCAGCACCTTGCCTATCAGCGTCTTGGGCAATTCATCACGAAATTCAAAAGATTTTGGCACTTTATAGTTAGCCAGCTTGGCGCGGCAATGTGCCACAAGCTCGGGCACGGTCAGGCTTTCGCCCTTTTTTACCACCACATAGGCCTTTAGGGTTTCACCGCGTGAAGGGTGCGGCACGCCTACGGCCACGGCTTCGGCCACCTTGGGGTGCTCATACAGCACCTCGTCAATTTCGCGCGGGTAGACATTGTAGCCGCCCACAATGGCCATATCTTTTTTGCGGTCAACAATAAAATAATAGCCGTCGCTGTCGCGGTAGGCAATATCGCCAGTGTGCAGCCAGCCATTGCACAGGGTGGCGGCGCTTTCTTCTGGTTTGTTCCAATAGCCCAGCATTACTTGAGGGCCGCGCACCACTACTTCGCCCGGCTCATTGTCGCCCATGACTTTTGTGCCTGTTTCCACGTCCACAAGGCGCACTTCGGTAGCGGGCAGGGGCACGCCCACCGAGCCAATTTTTTGCTCACCATACAGGGGGTTGGCCAAAATGCAGGGCGAGGCTTCGGTAAGGCCAAAGCCCTCAGTAATATTGGCTGTGGTCATTTTTTGGAATTTACGCATGGCCTCTGCGGGGAAGGGGGCAGAGCCAGAAATGCACAGCTTAATGCAGGTAAGGTCGTAATTGGCAATATTTTTTTGCTGCATCAGCGACATATACACAGAAGGCGCGCCTACAAAAAAGTTGGGGCGATATTTTTTAATAGTTTCAAGCAAATCATGCGGGGTATAGCGCGGTACAGGAATACTGGTGCCTGCATACAGCGCTGGCACCATAATGTTGCCCACCAGCCCAAAAACATGAAAAAAGGGCATAATAGAAAGAAAGGTGAAATGCTGGCTGCCAGCATCGCCGCCCACCACATAGCCCAAAATTTTCATTTGTGCATAAAGGTTTTGGTGGGTGAGCATGGCTGCCTTGGCAAAGCCTGTGGTGCCGCCTGTATATTGCAGCAGGGCTATGGTGTGCTCTGGGTCGGCAATATGTGCGCTGTAGCGCTGTGCCGAGCTGAACATACGTTTCCACGGTATGATACTGCTGTCATTATAGGGCACAACAGGCTGATGCCCTTCGCGGCGCGCCTTCCACGGCTGCAACCAGCTTAAGGGGAAGGCAAGGCCGTCGGCAATGCGGGTGACAATGCTAAGGCGCAAGTGCAGCGAATCATACAATGGCGCAATTTTATTCCACAATAAATCAAGGGTAATAAGCACTGTTGCGCCAGAATCAGAAAAATGATGCGTCAGCTCTTTTTCCATATAGAGGGGGTTAGTCATGACGGCAATAGCCCCTGCTTTGAACACCCCCCACACCGCCACCATGGTTTGTGGAATATTGGGCAGCATAATGGCTACGCGGTCGCCTTCCTTTACCCCTTCGCGGCGCAGGGCAGCGGCAAAAATTTCTGCCTGTTTGCGTAATTCTTTATAGCTGACACGCAGGTTTTGAAAAATAATGGCGTTGCGGTCACCATAGTGGTCTGCCGCATCATCCAGAATAGTGGTCAAGGCCTTTTTTTCAATAACAACATCACCGCTGAAATGGCGAGCCCATGCACAAGCAGGGCTGGAAGCAGCGGGGGCAGCAGTGTTTTCTGTCATGGCTATCCTGTTTTGTTGCCTGTGCCGCACAAGTGGGCAGGGCAGCAGTTTTTTTACTATTTATAAAGTGCACAGGGGTGCTGGCAAAGCATGCCACACAGCACCAGCTCAGCGCAGGTTAGACCAATGCTGTTAAATCATAGTCTGCGCTTTCCACAATATCGGCCTGCACCATGGCGCCGGGGGCAACGCCTTCGCCGCTGATATAGGTGACGCCGTCAATTTCGGGCGCCTGAAACCACACACGCCCCGTGTGCAGCCCCGGCCATTCGGGGTGCACGGCATCCACCAGCACGTCCATTTTTTGCCCTGGGTATGCTTCCAGCCATTCGGCGCTGATGTCGCGTTGCAAGGCCATAAGTTCTTCGCGGCGGGCTTCTTTAACACTTTCGGGGAGTTGGTCGGGCATGGCGGCGGCAGGCGTGCCTTCTTCTGCCTTATAGGCAAAAACGCCAAGGTGGTGAAAGCGTGTTTCGGCCACAAAGTCGCGCAAGGTGGCAAAGTGCTCTTCTGTTTCCCCGGGAAAGCCCGTAATAATGCTGGTACGCAGCACGGCATGGGGCACAGCAGCCCGCACGCGCTCTATGGCAAGGCGCGGGTCTCGGGCAAAAGGCCGCCCCATGCGCAGTAAAATGTCGGGGTGGGCATGCTGCACGGGCACGTCAAAATAGGGCAGCAAGGGCATGCCTGCTTGTGCCATAAAGTCCAGCAAGTCTGGCGTAAGCCCTGCGGGGTAGAGGTAGAGCAGGCGCAGCCAGTGCAGCCCGCGCAGGGGCAGCAGCTTTTCCAGCAGGCTGATGAGCCCGCGCGTGTCGCCCACGTCCGAACCCCACGCGGTTACATCCTGCGCCACCAGCACCAGTTCTTTCACACCTTGGTCAAGCAGCTCTTGCGCCTCATGGGTCAGCATATCGGCTGGCGTGGTGCGGTGTGCCCCGCGTATGGAAGGAATGGTGCAAAAAGAGCAGCGATGGCGGCAGCCATCACTAATTTTCATCCATGCATAGGAAGGGGGAGTGGAAAGCACGCGCCCAGCCACAGGCTGAGGCAGCCCCAAGGCCTGTGCCAGCAAAGCACCCCAGTCATCAATACATTGATTGGGCAGCCACAAATCCACTTCGGGCATACCTGCGGCGAGGTCGGGCACGCCATAGCGCCCCACCAAGCAGCCGGCAACCACCAGCAGGGGGCGCTTTTTGAGCCCCTTGAGCTTTTCTGCCATGGTCAGAATGGCCTGAATGGATTCTTCAACAGCGGGCTCAATAAAGCCACAGGTGTTGATTATCACCACATCGGCTCGGCCAGCCTGTTCCACTGCTTTAAAGGGGAGGGCAATTGAGCCTAAAAGATGTTCGGTATCAACACGGTTTTTGGGGCAGCCCAAACTGATAGAATACACTTTAAGCATAGTAGTGGTACAGGGGTAAAAGGTGGTGAGCACATGCATATACGCCATTGCTGACTATAGCGGTAAGAAGCAGCGTTGTCAGCCTTTTTCCTTGTACAAGCGCAGCAGGGAAGCAATTTTTTGTTCTGTCAGCGCAGGTTTTACCCCAACAATAAAACAGAGTAGGCAAAAGCAGCGCCGTGCATAGACAAAATGAAAAAAAATCGCTACCATCCGCCCCTGTTATGAATACCTCACCTTTTGTACACAGCAGGTCTGCACAGCCTTTTTATCAGGGAAAGCTTGATGTCTTTTGTGCTCTGTATGCCGTTTTGAATGGTATACGCCTTACGCATGGCATAAGCACCTTGCAGGCAAGGGATGTGCTGCACAGCACCCTGCTTTCTTTGGCTTCTGATTTGCCCACTTTTCAGGCTGTGCTTGAGCAGCGCACAGATTATATTGCCGTGGTGGACGGTATGCTGCGCAGCCTTGCCCGCAGCTACCCTTTACAGGTGGTCAAGCCCTTTACCGAAGCCCCCGCCCCCGAGCCTGCCCTGCTGTGGAATGTGTGCGCCAGTTTTATGAATGGCGGCACTAACCGTACTGTTTTATTTCGCTTTTTTCGCTATATCACGCCCGACACCCCGCCAGTAAACCGCCATTGGACAGCCGTGGAACGTATGCGCGGCAAAAGTATGCATTTATTTGATTGCAGCCACGAGCCCGGGGCTATTGTTGATTTTGCCCCAGAAAGCTTTGTGACCAGCCATGAAGATATTGACGCTGGCTGCCTGTGCTGCATTGACCCTGCCAGCCTGCGTTTTCTTTCTGCCCGTTAAATGTGCCGCCTGTGCGTTGCGCACTTTACACCGCATGCGTAACTGTGTATAACTACACACGCGAAAACAATATCACAATACCTTGATATACAGATATTCAAGAGAAGCCCACGGCAGTGCGGCAAAAGGAGCACAGGTATGCAATCAAAAGTTCATAAAGGAACGTATTTTTTTACTTCGGAATCCGTCACCGAAGGCCACCCCGATAAAGTTGCCGACCAGATTTCTGACGCGGTTTTAGATACCCTGTTGGCGCAAGACCCCAACTCGCACGTTGCTTGCGAAACCTTGGTGACCACGGGCATGGCCGTGATTGCGGGTGAAATCACCACGCAGGGCTATGCCGACTTGCCCTCTGTTGTGCGCCAGACCATTAAGGAAATTGGCTATAACAGCTCTGAAATGGGCTTTGACTGGCAGACCTGCGCCGTTATTTCATCCATAGACCATCAGTCCCCCGATATTGCTCAGGGTGTGCTGCGTGAAGACCCCGAAAATCAGGGCGCTGGCGACCAAGGCATGATGTTTGGCTATGCCTGCAATGAAACTGCCACCCTGATGCCTGCCCCTATTTATTGGGCGCATCAGCTTTCGCAGCGTTTGACCAAGGTGCGCAAAGATGGCCTTGTGCCCTTCTTCCGCCCCGATGGCAAAACACAGGTTTCGTTTAAGTATGTGGATGGCAAGCCTGTGCAGATTAATAATGTGGTGGTTTCTACCCAGCATGCTGCCGAAGCCTCGCAGGCCGATATTATTGAAGCCGTCACCAAGCATGTTATTTGCCCTGTGCTTGAGCCCTCTGGCTTTTTTGATGCCAGCGATTGCGAAATTTTCATCAATACCACGGGGCGTTTTGTTGTGGGCGGCCCTATGGGCGACTGCGGCCTGACTGGGCGTAAGATTATTCAAGATACCTACGGCGGCTCTGGCCACCACGGCGGCGGGGCTTTTTCGGGCAAAGATCCTTCTAAAGTTGACCGCTCTGGTGCGTATATGGGGCGCTACATTGCCAAAAACGTGGTGGCGGCAGGGCTTGCGCCCGAGTGCGAAGTGCAGATTGCCTATTGCATTGGCGTGGCCGACCCTGTTTCGGTACTGGTTTCTTCCAAGGGCACAAGCGATATCCCCGATGCTATGCTGACGCAGGCCGTGCGCGAAGTGTTTGACATGCGCCCCTATTTCATCACCAAGCGCCTTGACCTGAAGCGCCCTATTTATAAGGCCAGCTCGTGCTATGGGCATTTCGGGCGCGAATTGCCCGAATTCACTTGGGAAAAAATAGATGCTGTTGCCGATTTGAAAACAGCTGCCAAAGTATAAGCAAAAGGGGGCAGGGCTTGCGGGCTTTGCCCCCTTATTTTAGCATACGCGCCAGAGCTGTGGCACATTTTGTAAGGGCACTCTGTGCCCTTTGTTCTTTATGCTGGCCTTGCCAGACAAAAGAAGCCCAGTGTTAAGGCTGGATTTTATACGCAAAGTGCGGCACTATGCGCCTATATGCAAAAGAGGAAAGCTCTATGAACGCAAATACTTTTGGCTCTGTTTTCAGCCTGACCACGTTTGGCGAATCGCACGGTGCTGGCGTGGGCGGCGTCATTGACGGCTGCCCCGCAGGCATTGCCCTTGACGAAGCCTTGGTGCAAACCGAGCTTGACCGCCGCAAGCCGGGCACGGGCATGGCGGGCACAACACGCAAAGAATCGGACACCGTGCGCCTGCTTTCTGGCGTGTTTGAGGGCAAGACCACGGGCACCAGTATTGGTTTTTTTATAGCCAATGAAAGCCAGCGTTCGGGAGATTATGGGAATTTGGCGCAGGTTTTTCGCCCCGGGCATGCCGATTTTGGCTATCAGCACAAATATGGCCTGCGCGATTACCGCGGCGGCGGGCGTTCTTCTGGGCGGGAAACTGCCGCCCGTGTGGTGGGCGGGGCTGTGGCACGCGCTGTGCTGGCACAGCAGGGCATAGAAATTTTGGGCGCAAGTACGGCCATTGGCGGCATAGAAGCCAGCACAATTGTGATGGAAGAGGCGCGCGCCTGCCCTTATTTTGCCTGTGATGCCGCCATAGTGCCGCAGTGGGAAGAGCACATTGCCAGCGTGCGCCGCAGTGGGGACACGGTGGGCGGTGTGGTGCGCATAGAAGCCCGCAATGTGCCTGTGGGCTTGGGCGAGCCTGTGTTTGACAAGCTGGATGCCCGCCTTGCCTATGCCTGCATGGGCGTGGGTGCAGTGAAAGGGGTCAGCATTGGGGAAGGCTTTGGGGCTGCTTTGCTGCGTGGTTCAAGCAATAATGACCCCCTGCACCCGCAGGGCTTTGCCTCTAACCATGCTGGCGGTGTGCTGGGGGGCATTTCCAGCGGCCAGAATATTATTGTTGAGTGCGCGGTCAAGCCCATTCCTTCCATAGCGCAGGAGCAGCAGACAGTAACGCTGCATAATGAGCCCACCAGCATTATTGTGGGCGGGCGGCATGATATTTGCGCTATTCCGCGCATTGTGCCCGTGCTCGAGGCCATGGTTGCACTGACTCTGGCTGATTTTTTGCTGCTGCAGCGGCGCATGGGCTAGGCTGCTGCGTTGTAGCCCCTGCCTACTGAAGATTTTTGTATAAGGTATAAGGAAGCCCATGGATGCTTTGCCCTTACTCGCTGTGGAAGACCCGCGCGCCGTGGATATTACGGGGCGGCTTGAGCGCGTTGTTTTTCATAATGAAGAAAACGGCTATACCGTGCTGCGCCTTATGCCTGAAAAAAGCAAGGATATCATCACAGCCGTGGGGCATATGCTCAACCCGCAGGCTGGCGTGCAATTGCATATTCAGGGGCGCTGGGTAGAAAATGCCAGCTATGGCATGCAAATAGAAATGCAGCTGTGCGAAGAAACGCTGCCCGCCACGGCAGAGGGCATTAAGCTGTATCTTGCTTCTGGCCTCATTAAAGGGGTGAAGCTGAAAACGGCAGAAAAAATTGTTGCCCGCTTTGGGGTGGAAACCATTCGCATGCTGGACGAAGAGCCCGATTGCCTGCTTGAAATTCCCGGGCTTGGGCAGCGCGTGGTAGAAAATATCAAAACCAGCTGGGCAGAGCACAGGGGCATACGCGATTTATTGCTTTTTTTGCAGCCGCATGGCATCAGCCCTGCCTATGCTGTGCGTATTTACAAGCATTATGGCGCACAGGCCTTGGCAATTATTAAAGAAAACCCCTACCGCATGGCTATGGATATTCGTGGTATTGGTTTTGTTACTGCCGATGCCGCCGCCCGCAAGCTGGGCTTTATGGAAGAGCACCCTCTGCGCGCGCAGGCTGCCGTGCTCTATGCCCTGCAAAAGCTGACCGAAGAGGGGCATGTCTACATGCCCGAGGCCTTGCTGTGCGCGCAGGTTGCCGAAAAGCTTAATGTCCCTGCCGAGCTTGTGCCCCAAGCCCTTGGGCAGCTTGAGCTAGAAGAGCGCATTGTGCGCGAAAGCCTGCACGATGAAATGGGCATTTATTTGCGCCGCTATCACCATTGCGAATCAAAAACGGCCTATTATGTGCGCCGTCTGCTGGGGTCGCCCAAGTCGGTGCGCTTTGCCGATGCCCCTGCCGTGGTTGCCGAGGTTATTCAAGCTCTGCCCATACAGCTTGCCGCAGAGCAAAAAAATGCCGTGCTCACTGCCGCACAAAGCAAAATGATGGTGCTCACTGGCGGCCCCGGCACGGGCAAGACCACCATTATCAACGCCATAATCAAGGTTTTTGCCGAAGTGCGGGCAAAAATTTTGCTGGCTGCGCCCACGGGGCGGGCGGCAAAGCGCATGGCCGAAACTTCTGGCCGCGAGGCAAAAACCATTCATCGCCTGCTGGAATACCGCCCGCAAGAAGATGGCTTTGCCCGCAATGAAGATAACCCCCTTGCCTGCGCCCTGCTGGTGGTGGATGAAGCCTCTATGATGGACACCACCTTGTTTTATTATTTGCTCAAGGCTGTACCGCTGGGCGCAACGGTGGTGCTGGTGGGGGATGTGCATCAATTGCCCTCGGTTGGCGCAGGCAATGTGCTGGGGGATATTATAGCCTCTGGCGTGCTGCCTGTGGTGGAGCTGACAGAAATTTTTCGCCAGTCGGAAGAGAGCGAAATTATTTGCAATGCCCATTTAATCAACCGTGGTGAAGTGCCGCATTTAGAGGCCAGCAAAGAGCGCCTTTCCGATTTTTATTTTATACGCCGCAGCAATGCTCAGGATGTGGCCGCAATGATTGTTGATTTGGTGAAAAATCACATTCCCCGCCGCTTCAAGCTTGACCCTGTAGACGATATTCAGGTGCTCACGCCCATGCACAAGGGCACGGTGGGTGCGGCAAACCTCAATGCCCTGCTGCAAGAAGCCCTCAACCCGCAGCATCAGCACATCAAGCGCATGGATCGTACCTTTCGCTTACACGACAAGGTGATGCAAATACGCAATAATTATGAAAAAGATATTTATAATGGCGATGTGGGGCGCATTGTTATTCTTGATATTGCCGAGCGCACGCTGACAGTACGCTTTGATGAGCGCAATGTGCCCTATGATTTTGAAGAGCTGGACGAGCTTGTGCCTGCCTATGCCATTTCTATTCACAAGTCGCAGGGTTCAGAATACCCTGCCGTAGTTATTCCTCTTATGACGCAGCATTATGTAATGTTGCAGCGCAACCTTGTGTATACAGGCGTAACGCGCGGCAAAAAGCTGGTTATTTTGGTGGGTGAAGCCAAAGCCCTTGCTATGGCAGTAAAAAATAACCGTATGCGTAAGCGCTACACAAGGTTGGCACAAAGGCTGAACCCTGAAATGGCCGAAGCCTTGGCGCTGCACAAGCAGGGCGAAGCAGAGGCTTAAGCAGGCCTCCTTTTTTCGCCCCGCAGAGCCAGCACTTTTTAGCCCAGCAAACTTATCGCAGCAAGGCCAGCAGGCTGGCGCTGCCATAGCGCCATGCTGTGCCCAAGAGCACCAGCAAGAGCAAGGTCTTAATGAAGCGGGCAGGCACATACTTTTGCAGGCGCGCGCCGCAATACATGCCGGCCATGCCGCCCACGCCCAAAAGCAGACCCAGCGCAAAGTCGGGGCTGATGCTCATGGCTGGGTATAGCGGGGCTATGAGCATGTAAAAAATAACAGCTGTGCTCGAGGTCAAAAAGGTTGCCAGCAAGGCCGCCCCTGCCACGGTATGAATGGGCAGAGCAAAAAAAGACACCAGAAAAGGCGAAATAATAGCCCCGCCGCCAATGCCATACACCCCGCCAATAATGCCCACAATAAAGGTAAGCACAAAAACACCGCGCGTGCTAAAGCCGTATTCTTCCCCATCAAAGCTATACACAATTTCCTGCCAGTTGCGGCGCACAAGGCGCACTTGCGGAAAGGCATTGCTGGCTTTGGGCTTGGCTTGTGCTGTTTTGAGGCTGAAAATGGTGTGCCCAGCGCTGTTGACTGTGCTGCTGTACAGGGGGGCAGGGCTGGGGCGGCGCTGGCGCAGCATATCGCGCAGCATACGCCCGCCAATATAGAGCAGCACACAGGCAACAAAGAGCTTGAATGTTGTGGGGTCTGGCAAAAAATTAACGCGAATAAGTGCCCCAAAAAAGACCCCTGGCATAGTTCCCATAGCCACCACAGCGGCCAAAGGCCACACCATGCGCCCCTCTCGGGCAAAGCGCCATACCCCAGAAGGGATGGCCACCACATTAAAAAATTGGTTAGTGGCAGAAACAGAGGGGTTTACATAGCCCAAAAAGGACATTTGAAAGGGCAGCAGCAAAAAAGCCCCAGAAATACCCCCCATGGAGGTGAAAAAAGAAACAATAAAAGCAGCCAGCGGGGGAATGAAAGGATTGCATTCAATATTGGCAACGGGAAAATACATGGTGCACCTCGGCAGTGGCAAAGCGGCCTGTATAGGTGAAGAGAGGCATGAGGCTTTCCGAAGTCACGTTTTTTCTAATTTTCGTGATGATAGAATTGGCTCTTCGTCTTGTCAAGCCATACTGAAGTATATTTTCTTGCGCGGCGGGGGCAAGCCCCGTATGCTTAGCTTGTGCGCCTGTGGCGGCGTACACTTTTTTGTGAATTGCGAACGTAAGGAAGGAACTATGCTCGCCATACTTGATTACAAAGCAGGCAACCAAACCAGTGTGCGCCGCGCGCTGGAATATTTGGGCATACCCTGCACGATTACCGATGATAAAGCTGTGCTTGCGGCCGCGCAAGGCATTGTTTTTCCCGGTGTGGGTGCAGCAGGGCAGGCCATGCAGCTGCTGCGCTCTTCTGGGCTGGATGCAAGCCTAAGGCAGGCCGTGGCGGTGGGGCAGCCCTTGCTGGGCATTTGCCTTGGCTGCCAAATTTTGCTGGATTCCAGCGAAGAAGATGGCTTTGTGCCCACCTTGGGCATTGTGCCCGGCGTGTGCAGGCGCTTTGCACAGGGCTTGTGCCAAGAAGACGGCAGCCCAGCCCCCATTCCGCATATGGGCTGGAATGGCGTGCAGCAAAAAAAGCCCAGCCGTCTGCTGGCCAATGTGCCCGCGCAGGCCGAATTTTATTTTGTGCACAGCTATTATGTTGAGCCCGCGCCCGAGCTGGTTATAGGCACCACGCTGTATGGCAAGGAATTTTGCTCTTTATATGGGCGCGATGGCCTGTGGGCTGCGCAATTTCATTTGGAAAAAAGCGGACAGGCAGGCTTAACGGTGCTGCGTAACTTTTATGAATATTGTCAGGAGGTTGCGCCATGTTAAGTAAGAGAGTTATTCCCTGCCTTGATGTGCGCGCAGGGCGCTTGACCAAGGGCATAAAATTTGCTGGCAATGTGGATATTGGCGACCCTGTGGCCACTGCCCGCCGTTATTACGAAGAAGGCGCGGATGAAATTGTCTTTTATGATATCACCGCTTCGGCAGAAGATCGCGGCATCTTTTTGGATGTGGTGGAGCGCGTGGCTGCCGAA
This sequence comes from Desulfovibrionaceae bacterium, assembly GCA_028689675.1. Classification (GTDB taxonomy): domain Bacteria; phylum Desulfobacterota; class Desulfovibrionia; order Desulfovibrionales; family Desulfovibrionaceae; genus JAQVCS01. The sequence continues at coordinate 112,702 of JAQVCS010000003.1, forward strand.
ATTTTTATTCCCTTCTCTGTGGGCGGGGGCATCAGCTCTGTGGCCGATATGCGCGCCGTGCTCATGGCTGGGGCAGAAAAAATTTCTATCAATTCTGCGGCAGTAAAAAAACCTGCCTTGATTAGCGAAGGGGCGGCGGCCTTTGGCTCGCAGGCCATTGTGGTGGGCATGGATGTGCTGGCTGTGCCTGTGAGCGAAAGTATCCCTTCTGGCTATGAAATTGTCATTCATGGCGGGCGCAAGCGCATGGGTATTGATGCCCTGTGGTGGGCACAGCATTGCCAAGAGCTGGGTGCAGGGGAATTGTGCGTGAATTCTATTGATGCCGACGGCACAAAAGATGGCTATGAGCTCACGCTCACCAGCGGTATAGCCAAGGCTGTGTCTATTCCTGTTATTGCTTCAGGCGGGGCGGGCACACCGCAGCATATGTATGAAGCCGTGAGCAAGGGCGGGGCGGCGGCTGCGCTTATTGCTTCTATTGTGCATTATGGCGAATACAGTATTGCCCAGTGCAAAGAGCATATGGCCGCGCAAGGGGCAAAGGTGCGCCTGCATTGGTAAGCCACCAGTGAGCCTGCTTGTGTTTTTTTGATACTGGCAAAAGACTTTACGAAGCCGCATTTTTAGGCTATGAAAGCCATTCTATACAGTAATGAAGGAGAGCCATCATGGCACATAAAAAAATTGAGCGTAAGAAAGAATTAGATCGTCGTCGTCACCGCCGTGAAGAGCGTCTGAAGCAGCGCATCCGCGAAGCCAAGGCTGCCAAAAAAGCCTAGTATGTACAGTGTTCCCGCTGGTTTTGCCGCGGGAACACCTTGTTTTTTTAGCCGTGTATGGCGGGTTTGCCCCTGCCGAGTCACGGCTTTTGGTGTGTTGTTTTCTGGCTTGTGCCTGCACGGCACTCTGGCTAGAGCATTGTACTGTTGAACATGTTTGTAAGCTTTTTACGCAAACCTTGCGGCTCAAAGCCCACAAGGGGAATGCACTTTCCCCGTACATGCGCTTTGAAAGTAACTCTGCTCTAGGGTTTTTTAGGAAGTGTATATGCCTATTTATGAATATCAATGCACGCAGTGCCAGCATGTTTTTGAAGAATGGCTGCACCGAGCTGATGAAATGACCAATGCCCAAACCTGCCCCAAGTGCGGCGGGCAAGCGCAGCATATTCTTTCACAGACTTCCTTCATTTTGAAGGGTGGCGGCTGGTATGTGGATGATTATGGCTACAGAAAGAATGTAAAAGATGATGGCAAAGCTGGTGCCGAAGGCAATGCTGCCCCTGCGGCTGTGGCAGAAAAGCCTGCCGCAAACCCCGCTGCTGCCCCTGCGGCAAGCCCTGCCGCAGCCCCGCAGCCCAAGCCATTAAGCCCGCTGGGTGCGCCCAAAACAAGCTTTAGCTGAAGCGGGTGCTAAGCTCCGCCGTGTGCGGTGCACAAAAGACAATGCAGGCGTGCAGCCAGTGGCAGGCACGCTTCACAACAAACTTTTAGCGTGAAGGGGCACTAGGGCGAACGCTACAGGAATTTTATTTGCTGGCAAGAAAGACGGGGCTTGTATGCAGGCAGTGTACCTTATGGTACTAAGCTAAAATAAAAGCTGAAGTCAGACAAGGCCAGTGGATAAAAGAACGTCGTGTTTACATGGCCTAGGGCAGCGGCGCAGGCAGCCTGTAGTATGGGCTTTTGCCCTTGCCACCCAGCACAAGTTCAGTGAGGAAAGCATGATAGAACGCTACACAAGACCAGAAATGGGGCAGATTTGGACCTTAGAAAATCACTATCGCGCATGGCTTAAAGTTGAGCTTGCCGTGTGTGAAGCATGGCATGAAGCGGGGCGCATCCCCACTGACGTGATGGAGCGCATTCGCGCCAAGGCCGATTTTGACGTTGAGCGCATTTTGGCTATTGAAGAAGTAACGCGCCACGACCTGATTGCCTTTTTAACAGCTGTGGAAGAAAAAGTTGGCCCTGATTCCCGTTTTATTCACCTTGGCTGCACCTCTTCTGATATTGTAGATACGGCCAATGGTGTGTGCTTTATGCAGGCTGGCGCTTTGCTTATTAAGGATATTGAGCGCCTGCGTGCCAGCATTAAGAGCCTTGCCATGCGCTTTAAAGGGCAGCTCTGTATTGGGCGCACCCACGGCATTCATGCCGAGCCCACGAGCTTTGGCCTGAAAATGGCTGGCTATTATGCCGAATTTACCCGCAACCTTGAGCGCGTAAAGGCTGGGCTGGAAGATGTGCGCGTGGGCAAAATTTCTGGCGCTGTGGGCACCTATGCCTTTTTGGGCCCCGATATCGAAGCCAAAGCCTTGCAGCACCTTGGCCTGAAGGTGGATGAGCATTCCACACAAATTGTGCAGCGCGACCGCTATGCCCATTTTTTCAGCTCGCTGGCCATTATGGCGGGCAGCATAGAGCGCCTGTGCACAGAGTTGCGCCATTTGCAGCGCACCGAAGTGCTGGAAGTGGAAGAAGGCTTCCGCAAGGGACAAAAGGGCTCTTCTGCCATGCCGCATAAAAAGAACCCCATTTCGGCAGAAAATATGTGCGGCCTTTCCCGCCTTATTCGCACCAATGCCTTGGCCGCTATGGAAAACCAAGCCCTGTGGCATGAGCGGGACATCAGCCATTCTTCGGTAGAGCGCGTGATTATGCCCGATTCCACCATTCTTGCCGATTATGTGCTCAACCGCCTTGCTGGCGTGCTGGATAATTTGGTGGTCAAGACCGACCGCATGCAGGAAAATATGGATCGTTCTTACGGCCTGTTCTTCTCGCAGCGCGTGCTTACTGCCCTGATTGGCACCGATATTCCCCGCCAAAAAGCCTATGAGCTGGTGCAGCGCTGCGCTATGCAAAGCTGGGATACCCGCAAGCCCTTTGCCGATATTGTGAAGGCAGACCCAGAAATTACCGCCCGTTTGGATGCCGCCACGCTGAATAGCCTGTTTGATGCAACATTCTATTTGCAGCATGAAGACACTATTTTTGCCCGCGTTTTTGCAGAATAAGGGGATATGTTATGATGGAATTAAAAAAGCGCCTTGCCCGCCTGCTGGTAGAAAAGTCATACCGTGAGGGGGACTTTACCCTCGCCTCTGGCCGCAAGAGCGATTATTATTTTGATTGCCGCGTCACAGCGCTGCACCCTGAAGGCTCGTGGCTGATTGGCACGCTGTTTAACAAGCTGCTGGCCGATGTGGACATTAAGGGTATTGGCGGCATGACCTTGGGGGCAGACCCCTTGGTTTCGGCTACCACGGTTATTTCCCATGAACAGGGGCGGCCTTTGGCTGGCCTGTTGGTGCGTAAAGAGGCCAAGGGGCATGGCACAGGGCAATTTGTGGAAGGCATGGGCAATTTTCAGCTTGGCGATAAGGTTGCCATGGTAGAAGATGTGGTGACCACTGGCGGCAGCCTGCTCAAGGCCTGCGAGCGCGTGAAAGCCGCTGGCCTTGATATTGTTGCCGTGTGCACTATTTTGGATCGTGAAGAAGGCGGCCGCGAAATTATTCAGGCTGCTGGCTATGAATTAAAAGCCCTGTTTACCCGCAAAGAATTGGTAGAGCTGGCCAAGCAATAAGCCTTTACACAGCAAACAATAAAGACGCAGTGGGTATACTACCTGCTGCGTCTTTATTGTGGGTGCTCAATGTTGTGCCCTCTGTGCCATAGGAAAATTTTTATTGCGCGCTCTGCCTCAGCCTCGCCTTGCTGCCATGGGGCAGCCCCTTGCGGAGCTGGTGTATCAAAACTTCTGCCAGAAGAGTACACTCAAGGCAAGGCCGCTATACGCTGTGTGCCAGATAGTCGGCACGCTCAGAGTGCTGCCCAAGGCAGGTGTAGGCAGGCCTGCCCTTTGCTGGCTATGCCCTATGCTCTGTGCCCGCTTCAGCGTCTTTGCCTGCCTCTGCCTGCTCTGGGGGCAGGTCTTGAATGAGAATACGGCAAATGCGCTGCCTGTTCATGGCGGCAACGGTAAAGAGCTTGGAATGCAGCACAATGCTGTCCCCCACGTTGGGAATGCGTCCAAGTTTATCTAGAATATGGGCTGCCAGTATTTTATAATCGTCTTCTTCGCCTTCTTCTGGGGGCAGGGGCATGTATTGTTCCAGCTCATCCAGTGAAAGGGCGGCAGAAACAAGAGCGCTGCCATCGGGCTGGCGCACAAAATCGGGGGCTTCGTTATCAAATTCATCTTGAATATTGCCCACAATGGCTTCCACCAAATCTTCCATAGTGACAATGCCCTGCCATACGCCATATTCATCAATAACAGCACATATTTGCTGCCTTTTTTCTTGCATAAGGTGCAAAAGCTTATCGGTGCTTAGGCTTTCCTGTACAAATAATGCCGTGCGTAGCAGGGCGCGCAAGGTTGTGCTGCTGTCATAATGCAGCAGATCTTTTACATGAATAAAACCCACAAGCTGATCGGTATCTTTATTAAACACAGGAAAGCGCGTGTGCCCGCTTTTTTTAGCCTTAGCAATGGCTGCTTCCACACCTTCGGAAATTTCCAATCTTTGCACATCAAGGCGGTGAATCATCACATCCTTGGCTTTTTTCTGATAAAAATCGAAAATATTATTGAGCATGCGCCCTTCTGCATCCACAATATCGCCATCTTTACTCGAGTTGTTAATAATCATGCGTAATTCTTCTCGAGAATGATGTTCCTCTGCCTCGCCAGCACTGCGAATGCCAAAAAAATGCAGTGAATACCGCGAAACAGCATTCATAATGCATACTATGGGGAAGCTGAGGTAATAAAACACTTTCATGGGAAGAGCCAAGAAAAGCACCATGCGCTCTGCTTGCTGAATGGCAAGCGACTTGGGCATGAGCTCGCCCAGCACAACATGCATAAAGGTGATGCAGATAAAGCTGATAACAACAGCCGTGGAATGCACAAGGGCGGGGCTTGTTATGGCTGTAAGGGCAAGCAGGGGCTCAATAAGGCCTGCAATGGCGGGTTCGCCTATCCAGCCCAGCCCAAGGCTTGCCAGCGTAATGCCCAGCTGACAGACAGAAAGGTAGGCATCCAGATTATGCACGCCAAATAAGGCCGTTTTTGCCAGCGAATTTCCTTTGAAAGAGAGAATTTCCAGACGGGTTTTGCGTACTTTGACAAAAGAAAATTCTGCGGCAACAAAAAAACCATTGAGAAAAACTAAAAAAATGGCCAGAGCAAGCATGAAACCAGCGTACATGAATATCCTTTTATAGAGTGATAAAATTAAAAAATCATTTCCAAGCGCATACCCAAGCCCACATCAATGGGGTCAGCACCATGCGAAATAGCCGATTCTGACCATGCGCCTGTGTCGACAGTCAGCTCTGGCCCCAGCCCCATTTTTAGCTCTTCATCAGTATAGCCTGCCATACCGCTGAAAGTGTGGCGCTTGTCATCAAAAATTTGTTCACAATCAATAGAGCCAAGGGCAGTGGGGCTGTGCCAGTTTAGGCTGCGGTCTTGCACGCCAGCAAAGACCCCTTCCCTTTGTGGGGCGGGCTTTTCTTGCGGGGCTTGGCCATCCAGCAGCATACGGCGCTGCCATATTTTTGCCTGAATGCTTTGGCTGGCCTCGGGGCGCATTTTTTCTTGCACAGTGGGGCGGGGGCGCTGCGGCAGGCCATTGCGCTGCTGCGCCTGCTCGAGCAGCTCGGAGGAATTAAGGCCGCGCTGCCAGAGCGTGCCTTGGCGGGAATGGGGCTGCAAAGCCTCCCAGCCTGGGGCTTCTACCGTAGCAGAAGCCCCAGCTAAACAGGGAGTGCAAAGAGCTACTAAAAGCACAAGGGCACAGTATAGCGGTAAGAAGAATCTGTTCATAGCGGCCTGCTCAATCATTATTTTTATGGTTGTCACAGTGCCTGTATACTGTCAAGTGTGCCGAGGTTTATTTTGTTTGTGCGGCCTTGGCTGTGCTGGCCTTGGCAACATCGTCTACCAGCTTTTCCTGATTAACAAAGGGGAAGCCTGCACTGAAGTCTTTTGCCTCCCAGCCGCCACCCAGAGCCTTGCACACAGCAATAGTGGCATTCAGGCGGTCGGCAAGGGCTGTGGCTAGGCTGAGCTCTGCCGCAAAAAGCTGGCGCTCTGTATCCAGCACTGTAAGGTAGTCGGTATAGCCGTTGGTGTATTGCAGCTGGGCAACTTCTGCCGCGCGGCGCAGGCTGGCCACCTGCAGCTGATTGCTGGCCACAATGGCGTCTGCTTCCCGCTGCGCGGCAAGGCTAGAGCGCACATCGCTGAAGGCCTTTTGCACAGTCAGCTTATAGGCCGCTTCGGCAGCACGTTTTTGAGCCTCGGCTGTTTTTAAGTTGTTCCAGTTCACGCCGCCGTCAAAAATAGGCAGCGTGGCAGCCGCACCCGTGCTCCAAATAGCCGCGGGGCCAGTGAACAGCGAAGCAAGCGCCGCAGAGGCCGTGCCCAGCGTGCTGGTAAGCGAAATGCTGGGGAAGAACGAAGCTCTTGCCACGCCAATATTGGCATTATACGCCATGATAAGGTATTCGGCAGCCTGCACGTCGGGGCGGCGTTCCAAAAGCTGCGAGGGCAGGCCTTCGGGCAGCACCGGGGGCACGGGCAGACTGGCTATGGCCGCCCCGCGCTGCTGTGTGCCTTCCATAATCTGGCGGGGGGAACGCCCCAGCAGCACGGCAAGCGAAGCCTCTGCCTGTTCCACAGCCACAAGGCTGCTGTGCACCTGCTGGCGTGCCGTTTCAACCTCAGCGCGTACGCGCATAAAGTCCAGCTCGGTCATTTCGCCTGCATCATAGCGGCTTTTATAGATTTTCAAGCCATGTTCACGGCTTTGCAAGGTGCGTTTTGCTGTATCAAGCTGCATATCAAGCGCGCGCAGGCTGAAGTATGACTGCGCCGTTTGCGCCGCCACAGCCAAGCGGCTGCTTTGGTAACCAATAGCAGAATTGATGAGAATATCAGAAAGCATGGTGCGGGCATTGCGGTATTTGCCCCACAAGTCCAGCTCCCAAGAAGCAGTAAGCAGCCCTTGGTTAGTAAAGACCGCACGGTCATAGGGGTCTTGCCCCGTGGCTTTTGCTCCTGCTATTTTTTCAGAAGCGCCCGACTGCCCCGTGCTTGCTGAAGCATTCAGCATGGGCAGCAGCGCGGCATTGGCTATGCCCATATTGGCGGCGGCAATATCCACATTGCTTAATGCCTGCGCCAATTCCTGATTATTTTTCAGAGCTTCGTCCACCAAGCTGGTTAAAATGGGGTCATTAAAGCGTTCCCACCAGCGGCTTTCGAGCGGGGGGGTGTACATTTTTACCTGTTTCCACTGGGCGGGCAGCTCTTGCTCTGGCCTTTGGTAGGTGGGCGCAAAAGAGCAGGCAGCAAGCCCAAGGGCAAGCAGCAGGCAAAGCGGGGCTTGGATGCGCTTAAACATTGTCATCCCCCTCATCCTTGAAAGTGAGTTTACTGTTGGCATTGGGGTCTTCTTTCCCCTGTAATTTAAAGGAAAGTGTCATAATTGCTTTAAAGAAGTAGGGCACAAATAAGGTGGCTATAAAGGTAGCTGCCAGCATACCGCCAATAACGGCTGTGCCAATAGCATGGCGGCTGTTTGCGCCAGCACCAGAAGAGATAGCCAGCGGCACGCAGCCCAGAATAAAGGCCAGCGAGGTCATGATAATGGGGCGGAAACGCAGGCGCGAGGCATGCATGGCCGCCACGTCAAGGCTGCGCCCATCGCGCCAAGCCTCTACGGCAAATTCCACAATAAGAATAGCGTTTTTGGCCGCGAGCCCCACCAAGGTAATGAGCGCCACCTGAAAGTACACGTCGTTAGAAAGCCCGCGCAGCCAAGTAAAGCCAATAGCGCCAAACACGCCAAAGGGCACGGCGGTGAGCACAACCAGAGGCAAAGACCAGCTTTCATATTGCGCTGCAAGAATAAGAAACACCATGACTAGAGCCAGCACAAAAATGATGCTGGTATCGGCACTGGCCAGTTTTTCTTGCAGGGCAGAGCCCACCCAGCCAAGGCTAAAGTTGGCAGTCAGCACTTCGGCCGCCACTTCTTCCATAGCCTGCAAGGCCTGACCAGAAGAAAAGCCAGGGGCTGGTGAGCCCATAATGTGCGCAGCGGGGAAGACGTTATAGCGGTCAACCACCTGCGGTGCTGTGCGGCGTTCAAGCGTCATCACAGCAGAAAGGGGCACAAGGTCACCCTTGGCAGAGCGCACAAAAAGGTCGTTCAAGCTTTCGGGCAGTATGCGATATTCTTGCTCTGCCTGCAAACGCACTTGGAAGGTGCGCCCTAAGTAGTTAAAGTCATTTACATAGGAAGAACCAAAGTTCGCCCCCATAACGGCAAAGACACTACTCACGCTTACGCCCATGGCTTTGCAGCGCTCGCGGTCAAGGTTGGCATATAATTGTGGTGAGCCAGTAGAAAACAGGTTTTGCACCGAGCCTATTTCTGGGCGCTTTTGGGCAGCAGCCACGAGCGCATTGGCCATGGCTTCCACATCATACATTGTGCCCGAGCCGCGCATTTGCACATAGCCTTCAAAACCACCCGTAGTGCTCATGCCCGATATGGGCGGCGGGGTAAAGCCCAGCACATAGGGTTCTGTGCTCATGACAGAAAGCGCCATAACCTTTTTTACCACAGCCTCTGGGCTTTGCTCGGCTGTACGCTCTGCCCACGGCTTTAAGGTAGAAAAGAAGGTAACATAGTTTGATTTAACCGAGCCAGAGGTGATATCAATGCCCGTAATGGTAAAGTTGTCTGAAACAGAGGCATCTTTTCCCAAAATAGCAGCAACGCTGTCGGCCACGTGCTGGCTGCGGTTAAGGCTTGCGCCATCGGGCAAAATAGCCATGCCCAGCATATAGCCTTGGTCTTCATCAGGCACAAGGCCGCCGGGCACAACGCGGAAGCACCACATAATTGCCAAAAGCATTAAGCCCATAGCAAGGGTAACACGCAGGCCAGAGCTTTTTACAAAGCGCACCGTGCGCACATATTTGTGGGTAATACTGCCAAAAAAGTGGTTAAATGTCGCTGCCCATCTGGGTTCTTTATACTCAAGAGAATGCGGCTTGAGCAGCCATGCGCATAGCGCGGGGGTGAGCGTAAGGGCAACAATGCCCGAAAGAACAACCGATACGGAAATGGTGATGGCAAATTGTTTGTACATTTCGCCAGCCAAACCGCCCAAGAAGGAAACAGGAATAAAGACCGCGCACAGCACCAGCACAATAGCAATAACAGGGCCTGTCACTTCGCTCATGGCCTTAGCTGTTGCTTCCCTAGGCGGCAAATGCTCGGTGCGCATAATGCGCTCGACGTTTTCAAGCACAACAATAGCATCGTCAACCACAATACCAATGGCCAGCACCATGCCGAACAGGGTAAGGGTATTGATGGTAAAGCCTAGGGCATACATGCCTGCAAAAGTACCAATAATAGAAACAGGCACGGCAAGGCAGGGAATAAGGGTAGCGCGCCAGTTTTGCAAAAAGACAAAGACCACAATAAACACCAGCACCATGGCTTCCATGAGTGTGTGCACCACTTCGTTGATAGATTCTACCACGAAGTCGTTGGTGTTGAAGGGAATGGCATATTCCATGCCCACAGGCAGGCTAGCGCCAATTTCTGCAAGGCGAGCCTCTACGCGCTCACCTGTGGCAATAGCATTTGCCCCGGGCAGCAAATAGACTGCGCCCATGCGGGCAGACACGCCATTGTGGTTTGAGTTGACCGAATAGTCTTTTGCGCCCAGCTCAATGCGCGCCACATCTTTCAGGCGCAGCATAGCGCTGTCATCGCCAGCGCGCACAATGATTTCGCCAAATTCTTCAGGGCTTATTAAGCGCCCCTTGGTGTCGATTTGCCATGTGAGCTGCGTATTGGCAGGCGAGGGGCTTTCCCCAAGGCGGCCAGGGGCAAATTGGGCATTTTGTTCGCTGATAGCTGCCGAAATTTCGGCTGGTGTCAGGTTATACTTGGCCAGCTTATCGGGCGAAAGCCAAATGCGCATGGCATAATCCATAGAGCCAAAAATGGAGGCATCGCCCACACCTTCGACGCGCTTTAATTCATCCATAATGGAGCTTTGCATATAGTTATGCAATTCTACCACGCTGTAGCGCCCATCTTTGGAAAAGAGTGAAATGCCCATGAGCATGGCGGGCGATTTTTTTAAGACCGAAACACCCTGACGGCGCACTTCTTCGGGCAGGTTGTTCTGGGCAAGGTTAACTTTATTGTTCACGTTAACCAAGGCCATGTTGGGGTCTGTGCCCAACTTAAAATAAATATTAATAGTGCCCGAGCCCGAGCCCGAGGCCGCGGTGGAGGTCATGTACAGCATGTTTTCCACACCGTTAATGGCCACCTCAAGCGGGGCAAGCACGGTGCTGGAAATGGTTTCTGCCGAAGCACCGGGGTAGTAGGCAGAAACGGTGACGGTAGGCGGGGTAAGCTCGGGGTATTGGGCAATGGGCAAAGAGCGCATAGCCAGCGCGCCCACCAGCACAATGACGAGCGAGATAACAGAGGAGAGTATAGGCCTCCTCAAAAAGATATTTGGTTTAGCTTCTGCGGCCATAGTTCCCTCTTATTTGCCTTCAGCCTGTTTTTGGGGCGCAGCTTTTTGTGCTTGCTGGGTAGCCTGAGCCTGCTGTTCTTTGGGGTCTACAATGCGCACAGTTGCCCCAGGGCGGGCTTTTATCAAGCCTTCCAGCACAATGCGTTCCCCGCCCTTCAGACCTTCTTCTACAAGGTAGTTTTCACCAATGGATAGGCTGATTTTCAAGGGAGCTGGCTGGATTTTATTGTCTGGTGTCACAATCATGGCCAATGAGCCTTTTTGGGTCATCATAACGGCTTTTTGGGGAATAAGGATGGCGTTTTTCAAAATATCGCCTTCCATAAAAATGCGTACATATTGCCCCGGCATCATGTGGTTATCGGCATTAGGGAAGGTAGCACGCGCCTTGATAGCCCCTGTGTTTGGCTCTACCTGCGTGTCTATAAAGTCTACCACGCCTTCCTGATCATACATGCTGCCGTCAAGCAGGCGCAATTTTGCCTTATATATGCCATTTTGGGGGAAAATAAGGCGGCCTTGGGCGGCCAAGGTTTGGCGGCGCATACGCTCTGGCCCAGCAATGGAAAAGTTCACATTCATAGGGTCAGTTTTATTAATGGACGTAAGCAGCGTGCCTGCATTGACCAAGTTGCCCACAGTCAGGCTTTCTTTGCTGGTATAGCCAGAAACAGGCGCAACAACAGAGCAGTATTCTAAATTGATTTTTGCCTGCCGTAATGAAGCCCGAGCGCTTTCAAAAGCGGCGCGGGCAGTGTCGCGGTCTTTTTGGCTGACGGCATTTTGGGCAAACAGGGGCTGGATGCGCTTCCATTCACGCGAAGCGCTGTCAAACTGGGCAGCAGCCTGCTGCACCAACGCTTCGTATTGATCACGTTCAATTTCAAAGAGCAATTGCCCTTCTTGAACGTATTGCCCCTCAGTGTATAAGCGTTTTTCAATATTGCCCTGCACACGGGCATATAAGGAAACTGCGCGCGAGCCTTCAGTTTGTGCCTGATAGGCGGCTGGCCAAGGGCTGTCTTGTGCTTTTACTTCAAAAATGCTCACAGGCATGGGCGGCATTTGCTGCTGGGCAGTACCCTTATCTTTCTCGCAAGCGGCGAGCAAAGCAATTGTTAGCGTAAGGGTCAAAAAAAGTGGAGAAAAATATTTTTTCATGTGTAAACTCCGACAAGGCGGTTGGATTAACGCGGGCATAGGGGAGCAATGCCCCCAAACTATGCAATGCCGATAAAAAAAGCATATTTCAGAGGCAAAATCAAGGCAGATTAAAAAGGTTACTGCAGAGTATGGTCTGGTTTTAATAAGTAATTACAGGTGGTTACGATACCGTATGGAAATTGTCGTAACCACCTGATTTTTTTAGATATATATTTTCAGACTTTATTTTGCCCTGCGTGGCGCGTACAGCCTTGCGGTAGCTATACGCAAGGGGCTATTTGTCCCCCTCTTCGGGGGCAACATAGCCGCAGGTTTTTACAGGGCACATCACCTTTTTGCCGCCACCGCGCAGTATCTTTTCCACCAGCAGGGGCGAGCCGCATTGCGGGCAGGGGCGGGGCAGGGGGCGATCCCACGAGGCATAGTCGCACTTGGGGTATTGGTCACAGGAATAAAATACCTTGCCCCTTTTGGTGCTTTTTTCCACCAAAGTGCCGGTGCAGCCTTCATTTGGGCAGGGCACGCCAGTGGAAAGGGGTGCGGCATAGGTGCACTTGGGGTAGCCTGTGCAGGCAATAAAACGGCTGCCTGTGCGGGCATGCTTGATGACCAAATCCATTCCGCATTGCGGGCAGGTTCCCACTACTTCGCGGTTGGGCACTTGCTTTTCCACAAGCTGAATATTGCCCTCGTCATCGCGGGTAAAATTGGAGGTATAGCGGCATTCGGGGTAGCCTGAGCAGGCCAAAAAGGTGCCTGTTTTGCCAAATTTTACCAGCATGGCTTTGCCGCATTCGGGGCAAATGATGTCTGTTTCCACCCCTGTTTTCAGGGTTTTCATATTTTTGGCGGCTGCGTCTAATGTGGGGTTAAATTTTTCGGTAAAGCCCTGCATGAGTGCCACCCAGTTTTCCCCCCCCTCGGCCACCTTATCCAAATCATTTTCCATCTGCGCGGTAAAGCCCACATCCATTAGGGTAGAAAAATGCTGGCGCAGCTGGCCGCACACGACATTGCCTAAATCTGTAGGGGCAAAGTGCTTGTCTTCCAGCTGCACATATTCGCGATCTTGCAGGGTGGAGATAATGGCGGCATAGGTGGAGGGGCGGCCAATGCCCAGTTCTTCCAGCTCGCGCACAAGCGAGGCTTCGGTGTAGCGGGGGCGGGGTTGGGTGAATTTTTGTTCCTTGCTCAGGCTGTGCACGTCCAGCACCTGCCCTTGCTGCAAGGGGGGCAGCTCGCCTTCGGCAAGCTCTTCGGGCACAGTGCCTTGCTCGGCGGCCTGCGGCGCAGGCTTGTTTTTGTTTACATTGGGCAGGGCTGCCAGCCAGCCAGCAAAAAGCAGACGCTCGCCTTTAGCTTTCCACTCGGTATGGGCACAGGCAATGCTGACATTGGTGTCATAAAATTGCGCGCTTGCCATTTGCGAAGCCATAAAGCGCGACCAGATAAGGCGATATATATTATACTGTTCTGGCGGCAGGTCGGCCTTTACTTCTTCTGGTGTCAGGCTCACATCTACAGGGCGCACCGCTTCATGGGCGTCTTGCGCGCTGTTTTTGCTTTTATACACCCGCGCTTTGGCGGGCAAATAGTCTTTACCCCAGTGCTGGGCAATGAAAAGCGCAGCAGCATCGCGGGCTTCGTCGGCAATGCGCACCGAGTCGGTACGCATATACGTGATAAGTGCCGTTGTGCCGCGCCCTTCCAATTCCACCCCTTCATACAGGCGCTGGGCTATGCTCATGGTGCGCTTGGCTGTGTAGCCCAAGCGCTGGTTGGCCACCTGTTGTAGGGTAGAGGTGATAAAGGGGGGCTGGGGGGCACGCTCGCGTTTTTTTTGCTCTATTGCGCTCACCACAAAGGGCTGCCCCTGCAGGGCTGCCTCTAGCGCGTCGGCCTGCTCTTGCGTGGCTATGGTTATTTTGCTGCTTTCTTTGCTGCCCTTGTCTTCGTCCGCTTTTTCTGCCCCGGGGGTGACCACACGCTTGCCATCTACCTTGTGCAGCTCTGCCTTGAAGGGGGGCGGGGTGGCTGCCCCAAGCAAGGCCTTGAACAGCCAATATTCTTCGGGCTTAAAGGCGTGGCGCTCTTCATCGCGTTCTACAATAAGGCGCAGGGCTACCGATTGCACACGCCCAGCAGAAATACCGCGCTTGATGGTTTTCCATAACAGGGGGGAAATTTTATAGCCCACCAGCCTGTCCAGCACGCGGCGTGCCTGCTGGGCATCAAACAAGTGCTGGTTCAGCTCGCGTGGGTGCTCCAGAGCATCTTTTACTGCCTTGGCGGTAATTTCGTTGAACTGGATACGTTTGATTTCTTTAGCTTTATCTTGTATCACTTCGGCCACATGCCAAGCAATGGCTTCGCCCTCGCGGTCGGGGTCGGGGGCAAGGTAAACCACGTCAGCCTTGGCTGCTGCCGCGCGCAGGTCATTGACAACCTTTTGCTTATTGTCAATAATCTGATACTCTGGGGCAAAGTTGTTGTTTTCATCTACCCCCAAGCTGTGCGAGGGTAAATCGCGAATATGCCCCACGCTGGCATGTACCATATAATTGGGGCCAAGAAATTTTTTAATAGTTTTAACCTTGGCGGGTGATTCAACAATAATAAGCTGTTTGCCCATAGTACGCTTCCTCTTGTGTGTTGTTTTGGCAAGATACGATAATATGCCGTGCCGTCAAGGGTAAGATATGGCGGGTCGGGCAGGGGGCAGCTGGGGTAAACTTGCTGAAAAATCTTCAGTTTCAAGGGCTTACTTATTATTTCTTTGGCAAAAACATTTTTTTACCTCGTGTGGAGGGCTTGTGCTATGAGGCGTATTGGTCTGTTGCTTTTGTTTAGTATGCTTCTGTTTGCCCTTGCTGGCTGTGCTTCGCGCGGCAAGGTGACAAGCCAGGCAGAGCTTTCTGCCCCCCTGCCCGAAATTTCGCTGCCAGAAGACAGCCGTGCCTTGGTCACTGTGCGGCACAAGGGCGGGGTGGAAACAGAATTGCAAACCATGATATCCAGTTATTTGCAAAGTGAACGCGGTATTAACCCTGCCTATTCTCAAGATGAGGCCGACCTTACCATTGATGTTTCTGTGCTTTCTCTCTCGCTGGTGGGCACGCGCACAGAAGGTGGCGGCGCTTCAGGGCGTGAAATGCTGCAAGGCGGCCTGATGGGCGCTGGCCTTGGGCTGGCTGTGGGCGGCTTGGCCAATGGGCGCACAGGTGCTTTGTGGGGGGCGGCTTTGGGTGCTGGTGCAGGGGCTGGCGCCATGGCATTGACGGCAGAGAGTTCTGGCGATACTCTTTCACAGTGGCAAATGGTTGCTGAAGTACGCCTGTTCACGCGCCAGCAAAAAGCGCGTGATGTGCAGCCTGTGCGCATTAGTGTCTATTCTGAAGGGCAGGGGCTTGAGCAGGCCGCAGCCTTGCCCCAGCTGGAAGACAAGCTGACTACGGAAATAGTGCAGGCTGTGCACTAGCTCTGGAAAAGTATATTCCTCTTATAATAGTATTAATTCCACCTCTAACCCATACCGTGTTAAGGAGATGTTCATGTGCAACAAATTTCAGCGTGTGATGGCTCTGCTGGTTTTGGTTTTGGGCTTAAGCCTGCCCGCCTTTGCTGCGGAAAAGCCCGTGGATGGTGAACTAACAGGGAAGGCATGGTTGGCTTCCCCCATTGCATCTAAAGAAGCTTTTTTGTATGGAGTGGCAAGCACGGTGGCCATAGAGCAGGCTATTGCTGATAAAGGCGGCAAACCCGCTTCTGTTTTTGTGCAGCAGTGGATGGCAGCCTTTACCGAAAGCACCCCTGCTGATATTGGCAAGCAAGTGGATGCTTGGTATACCGCGCACCCCGATCAGCAAGGCCGTCATGTTTTTGATGTGCTGTGGTATGAATTTATGCAGCAGAAAAAGCCAAGCTAAACAGCCCTGTGCTGTGGGCTTATCACGCGCGCTTGCCAGAGCATAAAGGCAAGCGCATCCCTTATGCATAGGAGAAGAACTATGAAAATATTCACAGTATTGGTATTGTCTTGCGTGTTGGTGTTTGGTGCTTTGGGTGCTGGCTGCACCAATATGAGCAAAACGCAGCAGGGCGCATTAAGCGGTGCTGCCGTAGGTGCGGCAGCAGGCTGGGGTGTCAGTGCTTTAACTGGCGGCAGCGCCACCACAGGCGCGTTGATTGGCGGCGGGCTTGGGGCTTTGGCTGGCGGCGTGCACGGCAATAATCAAGAACACCGCCACTATCGCTAGGCGTTTCAGTCAGCGCGCATAAAGCTTCCCCCTTTAGAGTATTGTAACTTTGAAAATGCTTGCAAGGTTTCGGAAGAACTCCTTGCCACTTAAAGCTCACAAGGGAATGTCCTTCCCCGTTATGTGTGCTTTAAAAGTGAAGCTGCTCTGGGGGAAGAAAAGGCGCGGCATAGCAAGCATAGTATAAAACGAAAGGCCGCCAGTGTGTATGCTGGCGGCCTTTTTGTGTGCACATATTGCCTTCATTCTTTGCCGCGCGGCATTGTTTGCCCACAAAAAGCAGAGAGCAGGCCGCAAACACAGCAGACATAAGCAGGAAGGGGCAAGTGAACAGGCAGGGGCGGCAGCAGCCAAGAGACACACGGCAAACATAAAGAAGGCCTGCAAGCGCCTCAATATGAAATAAAGCTGCCAGAAGGTACGGGGCAGGCGGCAGAAATAGACACAGCAGGCAGTACATTTAGCACCAAAAAAGGGAGTGACGAAAACTCGTAACTCCCTAAGAATTCTGGGCTAAAAAATCTGGTCGGGATGAAAGGATTTGAACCTTCGACCCCTTGAACCCCATTCAAGTGCGCTCCCAGACTGCGCTACATCCCGACGCGAAATAGCTTCTACGCTGTAGAGCGGCGGCTGTCAAATACTTTTTTACACTTTTTTGCAAAGGGGGGCAGGGGCAGCGCTTTGCGCCTGCTGGCTTTTTTTGTTAGCGTGCAGACTTTGGGCGGTGGCCTGTGTGCGGCATGGCATTGCAGGGGCAGCTTAACAGCCTGTGTGCTGGCTATAGCTTCAGCAAAACTGGCTGTGGCGGACTGTATAACCATGCTGTGCATAGGGGCGGCAAGGCTGCACACTGTGCCGTGGCGGCCTGTGCCTCTTAGTCATGCCATTGCCAAAAGGGCGTACAGACTTACCTTGTGCGTATCAGGCTATACTACAGCACTCTTTTTTAAAGGAATGACCATGAAAAAACACGGCTTTACGCTGTTGCGCGAAGAAAATATGCAGGAAGTGGGCGGCCTTGCCCGCTTGTGGCAGCATGATGTTACAGGGGCAGAAGTGCTTTCGGTAGGTAATACCGATGAAAATAAATGCTTTGGAGTGGCTTTTCGCACGCCCCCGCACGATTCTACTGGTGTGGCGCACATTCTTGAGCATTCTGTGCTGTGCGGCTCGGATAAATATCCTGTAAAAGAGCCCTTTGTGGAATTGCTCAAAGGTTCATTGCAGACCTTTTTGAATGCCTTTACCTTTCCTGACAAGACATGCTACCCCGTGGCAAGCTGCAATACACAAGATTTTTATAATCTTATTGATGTGTATTTAGACGCCGTGTTTCACCCGCGCATTACCGAGGCTGTGCTGCAGCAGGAGGGCTGGCATGTCGAAGCCAATGCCCCCGATGCCCCTTGGTCTTTTAAGGGCGTGGTATATAATGAAATGAAGGGCGTATATTCTTCTGCTGATTCTGTGCTGGCCGAAGAATCGCAGCATGCTGTTTTTCCCGATCAGCTGTATTCTGTTGATTCTGGCGGCAACCCAGAGGTTATCCCCATGCTGACCTTTGAGGCCTTTAAGTCTTTTCACGAGGCCTATTATCACCCCAGCAATGCCCGCTTCTTCTTTTGGGGTGACGATGACGAAGACAAGCGCCTTGCCCTGCTTGCCGCTGTGCTTGCGCCCTATGGCAAGCAAAAGCCCAATTCTGCCGTGCCCTTGCAGCCGCGCCGTGAAATGCCGCGCCAGCTTGAGGTGGCCTATGCCGCCACAGAAGAAGAAAACCGCGCCATGTTTACAGTAAACTGGCTGCTGTGCGAAACCGCCGATGTGGAAGCTGCCCTGACCTTTGAAATGCTGGAGCATATCTTAGAGGGGCTGCCCGGTTCGCCCTTGCGCAAGGCTTTAATAGAATCGGGGCTGGGCGAAGACACTACAGGCTGCGGGCTTGAAACAGATTTGCGGCAAATGTATTATTCTACAGGCTTGAAAGGCCTTGCCCAGCGCGATGTGCAGCAGGCAGAAATGCTTATTTATGAAACCTTGGGGGCGCTGGCCGAGGAAGGTGTGCCTGCCGAGGCCATAGAAGCTGCGGTGAACAGTGTGGAATTTGCCCTGCGTGAAAATAATTCGGGGCGCTTCCCGCGTGGGCTTTCGGCCATGGTGCAAAGCCTTTCCACATGGCTGTACGATGGCGACCCCTTTGCCTCTTTGGCGTGGGAAGCCCCGCTTGCGCGCATTAAAGCCCGCCTTGCTCGCGGCGAAAAAGTTTTTGAGCAAGCCTTGCAGCAATGGTTTTTGCAAAATAATCACCGCGCCACCGTGGTGCTGCTGCCCGATGCCACGCTGGGCAAGCGCCGTGAAGCGGCCGAGCAGCAGCGCTTGGATGCCATTCAGGCGGCGTGCTCGGCAGAAGAGCGTGCGGCCGTAGTGGCCATGACGCAGGAATTGCAAGAAGCGCAGGCGCGCCCAGACAAGCCCGAAGATGTGGCAAAAATTCCCAGCCTTGGCGTGGAAGATTTACCCCTGCGCAACAGCCTGCTGCCCCTGCGGGTGGCTGGCAAGCCCTCAGCACCCGTTATAGTGCACGAGCTGGAAACCTCGGGCGTGTTGTATACCAATTTGCTGCTGCCGCTTGGGGCTGTGCCCGCGCGCTTGCTGCCCCTTGTGCCCCTGCTGGCACGTAGCCTGACCGAGCTTGGCACAGCCCAGCATGATTATGTCAGCCTTGGTATGCACATTGCCTCAAAAACAGGCGGCATGGGGGCAGGGCCTTTGTTTGGCAACACCCGCCGTCAGGGCAGCGCACGGGGCGGGCATTTTGCCTATTTGAATATTGGCGGCAAGGCTGTTGCCGATAAGGTGGACGATTTATTTGCCATCTATAATGAAGTGCTCTTTCAGCCCTTGGCCTCACTGGCCGCAGGGCGCGAGCGCATGATGCAAATGCTGCTTGAAAGCAAGGCGCGCCTCGAACAAGGCTTGGCCGCGGCAGGGCATTCTGCTGTGGGCATGCGCTTGCGGGCGCGCTATTCTGTAGGCGGCTGGATAAGCGAAGTGACGGGCGGCTTCAGCTACTTGCAGGCTGTGCGCGCCTTACTTGCCCGCATGGAAGCCGATTTTGACAGCGTGCTGGCTGATTTAGAGCAAATACGCCAGCTTGTGTTGTGCCAGCCAGCCGAAGGCGGGGCATTTTTTGATTGCACTGGCACGCCTGCCCTGTGCCGCAAGGCAGAAGAACAGGCTGGGCAGCTTTTGGCCGCCTTGCCTGTGGGCTCTGCCCCTGCGGCTGGCGATTGGGCTTGCCCTGCCTACCCCGAGGGTGAGGCCATTCTTGCCCCTTCGCAAATCAATTATGTGGGTAAGGCCGCAAATTTGTACGATTTGGGCTATAGCTATCATGGTTCGGCTTCGGTCATTCTGCGCTTTATGCGTATGGGCTATTTGTGGGAAAAGGTGCGCGTGCAGGGCGGGGCTTATGGGGCTTTTTGTGCCCTTGACCGCATGAGCGGCACCTTTGTGCAAACCTCATACCGTGACCCCAACGTACTGGAAACCCTGCACGCCTACGACGGCATGGCCGACTTCCTGCGTGCTTTTGAGCCAGACAAGCGCGCATTGGCCAGTGCCATTGTGGGGGCTATTGGCGATGTGGATGCCTATTTATTGCCCGATGCCAAGGGCGCGCAGGCTTTGGCGCAGCACCTTGCTGGCGACACGGCCGAAGTAAGGCAGCAAATGCGTGATGAAATTCTGGGCACAACAGCCCAGCATTTCCGCGATTTTGCGCAGGTGCTGGATGCTGCCCGTGCGCATGCCGCCGTGTGCGTTCTGGGTGGCTCGACAGTGGAAGAAGCCGCCCGCGAGCAGGGCTGGGTAACAGAAAAATTGCTGTAGTGCACAAGGGGCAGGGGGCTTTTCCCCTTCCCCTGCTGGCGAAAAACAGAGCCATGGCTGCCCCTGCACCGCATGGCTTTGTTTTTCTCTGGTGTTCTGCTTGCAGAAGTGCACACCAAGGCATATCCTTTTGTGCAAAGAAGCCGCGCCCTTCCCTTGCCGTGGGGCGGCGCTGTGTGTAGGCAGGATGAAAGCCTAGGGCAGATGCGCATTTGAATATGAGCCTCTGCTCTGCATTGTTGCCTGCAATTTTTGGCCACGCAATAGGCGCAGGCGAGCTTTGCTTGCCCTTTGCCTATTGGCAAAGTAAAAGTGCGCTCAGGGGGGGAAAATGGCACTGAACATACAAAGCAAACGCTTAACGCAATTGCGCCAATGGCTGGCAGGTCTGGAAAAAGAACAGCATTGGTGCATTATGATAACGGCAGATCCAGACGCGCTGGCCTCTGCCTTGGCGCTGAAATTTATTATGGGGCGGCGCGTGCAGCAGGTAACGATAGCCCGCACCAATGCTGTAACTAGGCCAGATAACTTGGCCATGATACGCTATTTGCGCATTCCTGTGGTGGAATGGAAGCCAGAAATGCAGGAAGAGTTCAGCCATTTTGCTATGGTGGATTCGCAGCCCCACCACAGCCCTGCCTACGCCGATATTCATTTTTCAGTCATTATTGATCATCATCCCTGCTCTGCTGAGCATCCCCTTGAGGCTGGTTTTCTTGATATTCGGCCACAGATGGGGGCAACCAGCACCATATTAACACGCTATTTGCGGGCGCTGAAAAAAAGGCCGGGGCGCTTGCTTTCTACAGCATTGCTGTATGGCATCCGCACCGATACCGCTACCTTTGAGCGCGGCGGTGGGGAAGATGATTTGCAGGCTTATCAATGGCTTACCCGCCATGCCGACAACAGCATTCTGCGCCGTATTATTCGCAGTGAATACTTGCTGGGCTGGCTGCCCTTGTTTAGCCGTGCTTTTCGTTATTTACGCGAATGCCGTGGCAAGGGCATGCACGCCCATGTGGGCAAAGTAAGCTCTGCCGATCTGCTGGTGGCCATAGCCGACTTTTTTACCCGCGTGCATGGGCTGAAGTGGGTGGTGGTCAGCGGCGTGGTGGGGGATGGCGGCATTGTTATTTTTCGTGGTGATGGCTCGCGGCATTTGGGGCGCTTGGCCGATGCCTGCTTTTACGATGTAGGCTCGGGCGGCGGGCACAGCGCATTGGCAAGGGCAGAATTCCCTTTAAGCGCTTTAAGCGCTGCCGATAGAGGTGATGTGGGCAATTTTGTGCATACTCGTGTGCAAACGCGCAAATTACGCGCAGCCACGGCTGTGGACATATAATATTTCTGTGCATTGCACCTGCCGTGCACAGGCATGATAGCTGCTGGCCAGCCCTCATGGTACTTTTTTTCAGGAGGCTTTATGCTGCACCGTGTTGTTTTTGTGGCGCGCGTTTTGTGCTGTGCTGTATTGTTGCTGTGCGGGCTTGCTGCTTGCCAGCCAGCGCAGTCAGCCAAGCAGGAGGGTGATGTGGAATTGACTCAGGGGCTTTGGGCTTTGGTAAGCCTGCGCCAACAGCCTGCCAAGGTATATGATGACCAGCCTGAGGTGCATCTTGTTTTTATACAAGAAGAAGCAGGCATGCGCATAGCTGGCTCGGATGGCTGCAACAGGCTTATTGGCATGGCGCAGCTCAAAGGGGCAACTATAGATTTTGGTCAAATGGGTACAACCATGATGGCTTGCCCCAAAGGGCAGGAGCAGGGGCAGGAATTTTTGCGTGTGCTTGCCGAAACGCACAGCCTACAGAGAGAAGGCAAGATTTTGCGTTTGCTGAACAAGGGAAAAGAATTGGCCGTGTTTGAAAATCGCGCTTTATAAGCCCTTCTAGGAGTAGCGCAATTTCAAAATAACATTGCTCTATTGTTTCTTTGCCTGCTCAGCTTTTTGGGCTTGAGCAACAGTAAAAACACGCGCAAGGCACAGGCCTGCGCGTGTTTTTTTGCTATGCTGTGGGTAATTTGCTTAGGCGGGCAGCGGTTCCATATGCACAGTAATGCGGCGCAGCTTGGGGAATTCTTGCCGCAAAGCCGCTTCTAGGCTGGTGGCAAGGCTGTGCGTTGCAGCCACACTGTTTTCGGCGCTGGTGAGGCAATGCAGGCTGAGGCATTGCTCTTCCCCTGCCTCGGCATGGCAGGTATAGGCCTTGATGCGGTGGCACTGGGCAAGGCCGTGCTGCGCGGCAAGGCGGCTAAGGCATTGCCTGATGCGCTCAAGCTCTTCTGGGGGCAGGCTGTGCTGTGTGCCCTGCGCTATGGGCTGCTCTGGCTCAATGTGGGTCACTAGTTCAAGCTGGGGTAGGGCTGCGTGTACATCGTTTTCAAAGGCCGTCACGCGGGCATAGGCTGCGCCAAAGGGCATAGCCGCGTGCATTTCAACATGCACTTCAGCATGAATTTGCCCCGCATCTTCTAAAATATGCAGGGAATGCACATGAAAGCCATGCTCCTCGGCCAGCTGATGAATAACTGGGAAGGGGGCAGACACGGTATGGCTTTGCCCTATGTTGGCCACAGGCTCAACATGCACGGTCACATCTGCCCCTTCAATCAGCGCTGTTAGGCTTTGTTCCACCTGATGCGCAAGGGCATGGCCTTGGGTTACACGCATGCTGGGGGCAACGCCAATGGCAAGGTCTATAAAATTATAGGGGCCGCTGGTGCGAATGCGTATATTTTTTACCGCCGTAATGCCCGGCAGTGCCATCACTGCCTGCCGTATGCTTGCGGCCTTTTCCTGCCCGTCGCCATCCAGCAGGGCATTGATAGCGCGCTTGCCCATACAATAGCAGCTTTTTAAAATAATAATGGATACACACAGGGCGGCAAAGGCATCCATGCGGTCAAGCCAAGGCTTCAGGGCAGATTCGGCAGGCAGAAATTTGCCAGCCCACACAGCCAGCACGCCAAAAAGTACCACACTGGAAGACCAGATATCTGACCAGAAGTGCAGGGCATCTGCCTCCAGCGCCTGACTATTATATTTTTTTGCCACGCGGCGCAGCATACGCGCCCTGTTGACATCAATGGCAATAGAAAAAATCATAATGCCCGCGCCCCACAGCGAGGGCAGCACGGGGCTGCCGCCATAGCGTAGGCGCATGTAGCCTTCATGCACAATCCATGCAGAGGTCAGCGCCAGTAGGGCTGTTTCTGCTAATGCGGCAATATTTTCTGCCTTGCCGTGGCCATAGGGGTGCTTGGCATCGGCAGGCAGCATGGCCACGCGCACCGCCACCAGCGTAATGCCCGCAGCCACAAGGTCAAAGCCGCTGTGTAAGGCTTCGGAAAGAATACCCAAACTGTTGGTATACAGCCCTATGCCCAGCTTGATGCCTGTGAGCACTAAGGCAGCACATAAAGAAAGGAGTGCTGCCCGATTTTTTTCTTTTTGCCCTGTCATTCTCTGTTCCCTCTATTTTCTTTAGCCCTCAGCAGGCGGCATTGTCGTGTAAAAAAACGCTTTTTACCGCAGCAGACAGCAGGATAAAAAGCGTTTTTGTAGCAAGTAAGCTCTGTGCTAACGTGGGGAAAGCATATTTTGCGTACCGCGCAAGAGCGTGGGCAAGATTTGTTCGGAATTGGCCAAAAAGCCTAAATTAACAAAGCGCATAATGCCAGCACAGCCGCCAGCAATAACCGCGGCCACGGTTACAGGGTCTATATCTTGGCGAATGCTGCCGTCTTTTTTGCCGCGCTCAATGGCGCTGACAAAATTTTCTTGCAGCAATTTGAGAATATAGTTGCACTGGTCATAGGCCTCTGCCCCCGGCTCGCCATAATGCCCTGGGGCATCACGAAAAATAAGTGAAAATTCTGTGCTGTTATTGCGTGCAAAAACATAACAGGCACGAATGACCGCACAAATTTGCTCTAAGCCCGTTTCTGGCGTGCAGACTTCAAGATATTTATACACGTCTGCCGTGATGCGGCTGGAAAGACGCTGTATAAGTTCAAGAAATATTTCGTCTTTATTTTTGAAATGGCGAAATATTGTGCCTTCTGCCACGCCCGCTTCCTGTGCCAGCAAGGCTGTTGAAGTGCGGGCGAAGCCACGTTCAGAGAAAAGCTTGGTGGCTGTCTCTAAAATGCGGTCGCGTTTGACTGCCATGTTATTCCTCCCCGCTGTCGTCGCCTTGTTCCTGCTCGCCATTGGCCAAAGCAAGACGCTCTTGCCTTGCCTTTTCTTGCTTGCGCTCGCGCGTGCCCATGGGCTTGCGCGATTCAAAATCGTCACTGCGTTCCTGATGCCGGCAAAAAACCAAAAAGCCAGTGTGGGCTATCATGCGGTCTGAAGGGCGCAGGCGGTCGGCCACGGGCTTCCATGTGCGCAGCAGCAGCTCGCACACTTCAATTTCTGCAAAAGCCCCTTTTTCCAAGCCCAGCAGCAGCTTACCCACCTGATCCACCGTGGGCAGCAAAAAGCCCAGCATGGCACCGGGGCGTACGGCAGCCACCGCATGGTCAAGATATTCCCACGGGGTGCGCACATCTAAAAAGAGTGCATCGGCATTGCTGGTGCAAAAGCCATTGGCAATGTCTTGATGGTGGAAGGTGACATTTTCACCCACCCCAGCCCATGCCAAATTGCGCTTGGCCAGCTTATGGAATTCTTCGCGCGCCTCATGGGTGTGCACATGCCCTGTGGTGCCTGAAAACCAAGAAAGTGCCAGCGTAAGCCCGCCAGAGCCAGAGCCTGCTTCAATAATGGTGCGCCCTGACCCCACGCCCAAGCGCATGCAAATATAGGCAATATCCTTGGGGTAAATAATTTGCGTTTGGCGCTTTACCCCTTTTATCAAATCGAACAAAGCTGGTTTTTGCACACGCACAGGCACGCCAAGGCTTGTTTTCACTTCAGAACCGAACTCGGCGGCGGCAATATCTTCAGCACGCAAAATGCCGTCGGCACTATGCCAGTCCTGCCCTTCTTCAAGGCGTTTTAAATAGCGCTTGCCCTTGGGGGTGGCATAAATAACAAGTTCTCCGTAGCTGGGCATAATAATCCTATATAAGGTATGGGTGAGTATTAAAAAGTCTGTTTAAGCAAGTCTTCGCCACTTTGTGTGGTATCAACAGGGGCTTCTACAGTGTCGCCAGCAGCCCCACCCATAGCGGCTATGCCATCCATAGGCATATCGGCACGATAGGCAAGGCCATCTACAATAGTAATATTATCTGGTTTTTCAAAATCTTTAATGGGGTATTGCGATTCCACCTGCTCGCGATATTCGGCAAAAATGGGGGCAGAGATGCCGCCGCCTGTCACGCGCTTGCCCAGCGAATGCGCTTGGTCAAAGCCCACATACACACCAGTCACAAGCGAGGGCGAAAAGCCCATAAACCACACATCGCGCGCATCATTGGACGTGCCTGTTTTGCCTGCAATAACGCGGTCTTTGATGCGCCCGCGTGTGCCTGTGCCCGCATCAACCACGCGCTTGAGCAAGGTGGCCATAATATAGGCATTTTCTGGGGAAATTGCCTGCCATTGCTCCACATTTTGCGTATAAATGGCCTTACCGTTGGCATCCAGAATAGAGCTGATAATGCGCGGGCGCACGCCCAAACCTTTGTTGGCAAAGGCACAATAGGCTTGGGTGAGGTTTAGTGGGGTTACTTCTACCGAGCCAAGCGCTATGGACAAAGCTTCGGGGAACTGGGGTTCCAGCCCCAATATTTTTGCCCTTTGAATGACCGTGGGCACACCTATTTGCTCGGCCACACGCACTGTGCAGGTATTGAGCGACTTTGCCAATGCCTGATACAAGGGAATAGGCCCAGCATAGCGCCCCACGCTGTAGTTTGAAGGCCGCCACACCTGCTTGGTGTAGGGGTCAACATATTCATAGGGCGCATCCAGCAGGGTGGAAGAAACGGTAAAGCCATTATCCAGCGCGGCAGAATAAACAATGGGCTTGAAAGAAGAGCCAGGCTGGCGGCGTGCTTGTGTGGCACGGTTAAAATGGCTTGTGCCAAATTGGTAGCCGCCCACCAGTGCCACCACGTCCCCTGTGTCTGGCTCTATAGAAACCACAGCCCCTTGCACTTCGGGCATTTGTTGCAAGCGCAGGGTAATGGCTTTGCCTTCGGGCTGCTCGGTGGCATCAAAGGGCACTTCAATAGTCTTTTTCTTTTTGCCCTGCATTTCTTCTTTTGTCATGGGGGCAGCCGAAACCCAAATAAGCTCATTGGGCTTGAGCACTTGTGCGGCATCTTTATATATGCTGCGGGCATTGGGCTGTAGCACTGTGCGCGCCCAGCTCATGCTTTTAAGGGGGATAAAGCCTGTGGCATTGCCGCCCAAGGCTATGGTGTAGCCTTGCTTATCCACCTTGGTAACCACGCCCTCAACCCATTGGTTGCCCATAAGGTCAAAGGGGGAAAAATTGGCATTTTCTTCCAAAAAGTTGGCAAGGCCTTCTTCGCTTAGGGTGCTTGTTGCCCCATGCCAACCCTGCTGCTTATCCAGCTTTTCTAGGCCATTACGCAAGGCATGCTCGGCCGCAGCCTGATGGCTTGGCTCCATGCTGGTTTGAATGGTCAAGCCAGATTCATATACATAATCTTCGCCCGATTTGCGTGTTTCCACACCTAAAGCCTTGAGGTTGGCTGGCGTGAAAAATTCAATAAGCAGGCGGCGCACTTCTTCCAAATACCACGATGATGCGCGCCCCATATCTTCGGGCATGGTCCAATAGACCAGCGGTTCTTTCAGGGCTTGCTCATATTCTGCATCGCTAATCCATTTAAGCGTGTGCATGCGCCCCAAAACGTATTTTTGGCGTGTTTTGGCAGCGGTGGCATTGCGGAAAGGGTTGTAGCGGCTGGGTGCTTGGGGCATGCCTGCCAGCACGGCACTTTCGGCAAGGGTAATATCTGAGGCGTGCTTGCCAAAATAGGTGCGGGCGGCAGCCTCTACACCATAGGCATGCTGCCCAAGGTAAATTTGGTTTAGATAGACGGTAAGAATATCGTCTTTTGTGAGCTTATTTTCAATTTTATAGGCAAGAATGGCTTCTTTGAGCTTGCGTTCATACTTTTTTTCTGGCGAAAGCAAGAGCTGCTTGACCACCTGCTGCGTGATGGTGCTACCCCCCTGCCGTGCCCGCCCGCTTTGAAAATTGATAACGGCCGCGCGCAAAATGGCCACAGGGTCTATGCCATCGTGCTGATAAAAAGTGTCGTCTTCTGCGGCCAGAAAAGCCATGGGTATGTAGCGCGAAATATTGGAAAGGGTAACAGTATAGCGCTTTTCATGGTACAGCGTGCCCAAAATAGAGCCATCGCGCGCCAGCACTGTGGTGGCCTGCGGTGGGGCAAATTCGGCAATGCGGTCAATTTCGGGCAGGTCGCGCGATGCCCAATGAATGAGCACCGCCACCGCAGCAATGCCAATACAAAAACACAGCGCGATACAGCCGAAAAGCCAGAAAAAGAATTTTTTTGTAGAAAATTTCATGACGTACGATAACGCTTTTTTGAGTGTGCGTAAAGTCGGAGATGGCAGGGTTACAATCACTTTTGAGAGTGAACACCTACACTATGCCGCTTTTTTCTGCAAGTGCCACCGCGCTGCCCCCTATGCAGGTGCAAAAAAGCGGAAGAGTCACCTCTTCCGCTTTCATCAATCATAGCTATGCAGCTAAAAAACTACACGCAGCCAGTGGGCTTGGGCAGGCCAGCCATTTTGCAAGCGCCTTTGCCGGGGCCAGAGGGGAACAGTTCGTACACTTCCTTCAGCTTGTAGCCGGTGTTCTTGGAAAGAATGCGCACCATAGGAGCGATACCATTCTTCTTGTAGTAGTCCTGCAGGAAGTCAAGGATTTTCTGGTGATCAGCGGTGATGTCCGTGATACCTTCAGATTCTTTCACAAACTCCATCCACTCGGGGCACCAGTCGTCAAACTTGAGCAGGAAGCCGTCTTCGTCAACTTCAAAGGATTTATCTTTGTAGGTGATCTCAGCCATGTGTTGTCCTCCTTGGACAGTTTCTTGCGATGTATTTTCGCCCGAGCACTGCTCGGGCTACAGCGGCCACAATCCCGCAGATTGCAACCGAATACCGCGTATTTTCAGATGTGCAACTGAAGTTGAACATCCTAACCAAAGGCACGTTGCCATATTCGCGTAAAAATGGCAAGCATGTTATCGTTTTTTTGAATACTCAATAGGATGTTTTTATTTTAACACTCTGATTTAGAATGAAAAAAATGCTTAACGTGCACTTTGGCGCCAAAAGACCAAGCCTGCATCGCCTGAAAGAGCGCTAATAAGCTCTGCTTCTTTGGCAGCTTCCATTGGGCGGATGCGGATATAGAAACGGCGCAGGCCATTTTGTGTTTCGTGGGTAGAAAGCACATTGATAAGGCTGGCTTCGTGGGCATACAGGGTGTCAAGCAGGGGGCGCAATTCGCCCGAGCGGTCGGGGCGCTCAAAAGCCAGCAGCAGCCCGCCAAGAGAAGCCCCAGTAAAGCGCAGCAGGGCTTTAAAGACATCACTGTCTGTAATAATGCCCACTAGCTTGCCAGCGGCATTCACCACGGGCAAGCCGCCTACCTTTTTTTCTTCCATAATATGGGCGGCAACTTCAATAAGGTCATCTTCCGAAACAGTCAGAGGGCAGGGCGTCATAACGTCTTTCACCTTGAGCTCTGAAAGAAGATAATAAATTTCATACATATCCAAGGATGTAGCCTTGGAGGGGGAGGCTTCTTTAACATCGCGGTCAGAAATAATGCCTACCACCTTGCCCTCGGCATTTACCACGGGCAAGCGGCGCACAGAACGCTCTTTCATAAGCTTGGAGGCTTTGAGCATACTTGTTTCAGGGGCGATGGTGACAACATCGCGGGTCATCCAGTTTTGAATCAGCATGAAATGTCTCCTTAATACCTCTGTTAACGAGCCTGCAAGGCTCTGCCCCGCAAAGCCTTGCCTTGTGCGTGGCACCTGATGTGCCTTGAGTATATACGGCTACTTGGGTGTGTACAAGTAAAATGGGATTGGTTTGAGAAAAAAAGAATTAGGTTGGGCGCACAGGCAGGGCATTTTGGTCAATAAATCTGCCCTCTACAGTGTTGTGTCTGCGTGTGGGCTTGGGCAAGCTGCACACAGCCTGCCCCCTTGCCCCTTACAGCGCTGTGCCTGCCCCTGCCCGCCGCAGAGGCGGAGCATGGCTTTTGCGGGTGCAAAGACCTTGCGTGCACTGCATGAGCTGTGTACTATGCCAGCACAAAATTATTCTGTGAGTAAAGCTATGCAACAAAAAAATATTGCGGCAACATCAATGCCGGAACTGGAATCTGTAGTAGAAGCCATGTGCCACCCTCAAGCTCTGGAAGCTGTGTGGCACAGGCCATTGCACGATATTATTATGCCTTCGCTTGATTCGTTACGCGAAATTATGGACAGGCTGCGTGCGGCTATTTTTCCCGGCTATTATGGCAAAACGCCCATGCGTCAGGCTTCGCTGCGCTATCACCTTGCCGCCAATTTAGATACCCTGAACGCGCTGTTGACCGACCAGATTATGCGGGGCATTTGCTTTGCCTGTGAAAAAGAAGTGGGGGAATGTGAAGACTGCCGCCAAAAGGCCGCAAAGGCCAGCATTACCTTTTTGCAGCGCCTGCCTGAAATTCGCCGTCTGCTCATAGGGGATGCCCGCGCGGCCTATGAGGGTGACCCTGCCGCCACCAGCCCTGGCGAAACTATTTTTTGCTACCCCTCGCTCTATACCATGCTGCACCACCGTATAGCGCATGAGCTGTATTTGCTGCATGTGCCTGTAATTCCGCGTATTATTTCTGAAATGGCGCATTCTCGCACGGGCATAGATATTCACCCCGGGGCAAGCATTGGCGAAGAATTTTTTATTGACCACGGCACTGGTGTGGTTATTGGCGAAACCTGTATTATTGGCAGAAACTGCCGTTTGTATCAGGGCGTGACCTTGGGGGCGCTTTCCTTTCCTAAAAATGCTGACGGCACACTGACCAAGGGCATAGCCCGCCACCCCGTGCTGGAAGACCATGTGACTGTCTATGCAGGGGCAACTATTTTGGGGCGCATTACTGTGGGGGCTGGCTCTATTATTGGTGGCAATGTCTGGCTGACCAATGATGTGCCCGCTGGCTCGAAAATAGCGCAGGAGCGTAATGCACAATCAACAGAAGACGCCATGACAGGCGTGCGCTCACACTAGCTATGCACAAGTCTTTTGTTTTTGCATGGTGCTGCGCTTTGGCCTTGACTATGCTGCTGGGGGCGTGCGGAGAATCTGCCCACGTTAAGCCCAGCGGAGAGATTATTGTGGGCGGCTCTGTAGGGGGGAGCAGATAATGGGTACTTCACGCGAAATGTTGGGCAGCCGTTTGGGCTTTTTATTGCTTTCTGCCGGCTGTGCCATTGGTTTGGGTAATGTATGGCGTTTTCCCTATATTACGGGTGCGTATGGCGGCGCACTTTTTGTGGCTATTTATTTTATCTTTTTGCTGGCAGTGCTGCCCATTATGGTTATGGAATTTTCCATAGGCCGTGCCTCGCGCACCAATTTGGGGCGCACTTTTCATATTTTAGAGCCCAAGGGCACACATTGGCACCGCTTTGGCTGGTGGAGCATTGTGGGCAGCTATGCCCTGCTGATGTTTTATACCTCGGTTTCGGGCTGGCTGGTGGGCTATTGCTGGTATATGGCCTCGGGCGTGCTCACAGGTGTGGATGGCGCTTTTTTTGGCAAGTTCTTTGGGGAAACCCTTGCCAGCCCGCAAAGACAGGTGGGCTGGATGAGTGCCTCTGTGCTGGTGGGCTTTGGCGTGTGCTATATGGGTGTGCGCGGCGGTGTGGAGCGTGTGGTTAAGGTCATGATGGCTGGCTTACTGCTGCTTGTGGTGGCGCTGGTTATACGCTCGGTAACACTGGAAGGCGCTGGCGCGGGCATTCGCTTTTACCTTGCCCCAAATGTAGATAAAATTGCCGAAGTGGGCTTGTGGAATGTGTGTAATGCCGCGATGAATCAGGCATTTTTCACGCTTTCTATTGGCATAGGCGCTATGAGCATTTTTGGCAGCTATTTGGAAAAAGAGCGCTCGCTCACAGGCGAGGCCGTGTGGGTGGCTGGGCTGGATACTTTTGTGGCCATTATGGCAGGGCTTATTATCTTCCCTGCCTGCTCTGCCTTTGGGGTGGAAGCTAATGCTGGGCCGGGTTTGGTTTTTATTACCCTGCCGCATATTTTTAACACCATGCCTTTGGGGCAGGTGTGGGGCGCGCTGTTCTTTTTATTTATGAGCTTTGCCGCCCTTTCTACCGTTATTGCTGTGTTTGAAAATATTGTCTCCTATTGCAGCGATGTGTGGGGCATGCCGCGCAAGCGCGCCACCGTGATTAATGCCCTTGCGCTGTGGCTGCTTTCGCTGCCCTGTGCCCTAGGCTTTAATGTGCTTGCAGACATTACCCCCCTAGGCGCTGGCAGCACCATTCTTGATTTTGAAGACTTTATTATCAGCAATAATATGTTGCCCTTGGGTTCGTTGGGCATTTTGCTTTTTTGCTGCCATAAATGGGGCTGGGGTTGGGATAATTTTATTGCCGAGGTAGACTTGGGCACGGGCATGAAATTCCCCCTGTGGCTTCGCGGCTACCTTTCCTATGTTTTGCCCTGCATTATTGTGGTGATTTTCAGCCTGGGGTATTACGAAAAATTCTTTAAATAAGGGCAAGATCATGGCAAATTCACGAGAAAAACTGGGCAGCCGCTTGGGCTTTTTGCTGCTTTCTGCTGGCTGTGCCATTGGCCTTGGCAATGTATGGCGCTTTCCTTATGTAACGGGCACCAGCGGTGGCGCTATTTTTGTGGGCATTTATTTGCTTTTTTTACTGGCTGTGCTGCCTGTTATGGTTATGGAATTTTCTTTGGGGCGTGCGGCGCGTGCTAATTTGGGGCATGCCTACACACGCTTGCAGCCCAAGGGCGGTAAATGGCATTGGCTTCAGCCCATTACCCTTGTAGGCAGCTATTGCCTTTTGATGTTTTATACCACCATTACAGGCTGGCTGCTTTCCTATTGCTGGTACACGGCCTCTGGGCAGTTAAGCGGTGCAGACACAGCTTTTTTAGGTAAGTTTTTTGAAACAACGCTCAGTGAGCCCACAACGCAGGTGGTAGGCATGAGCCTAGCCATTGGCATAGCCTTTATTGTCAGCCTTGGTGGCCTGCAAAATGGCGTGGAGCGCGTGGTCAAGGTTATGATGATGGGCTTGCTGGCCGTGCTGGTGCTGCTGGTGATACGATCTGTAACCTTGCCGGGGGCAGCAGAGGGCATACGCTTTTTTCTTGCCCCCGATGTAGACAAATTTGCCGAGGTGGGCTTTTGGAATGTATGTAATGCCGCGATGAATCAGGCATTTTTTACCCTTTCCATAGGCATTGGCGGCATGGCTATTTTTGGCAGCTATTTGGAAAAAGAGCGCTCGCTCACGGGCGAGGCCTTGTGGGTGGCTGCGCTTGATACCTTTGTGGCCATTATGGCAGGCCTGCTTATTTTTCCTGCCTGCTCTGCTTTTGGCGTACAGGTTAATGCTGGGCCGGGGCTGGTGTTTATTACCCTGCCGCATATTTTTAATTCCATGCCGCTGGGGCAATTGTGGGGCGCATTATTTTTTGTCTTTATGAGCTTTGCCGCCCTGACCACGGTCATAGCCGTGTTTGAGCCCATTGTTTCCTATTGCTGCGATGTGCACGGTATAAGCCGCAAGCGCTCTACCATTATTAACGGGCTTGTGCTCTGGGTGCTGGCGCTGCCTTGCGCCTTGGGCTTTAATGTGCTTTCCTTTATTCAGCCCTTTGGGGCAGGCTCAATGATTTTGGATTTGGAAGATTTCATTATGAGCAACAACCTACTGCCGCTGGGTTCACTGTGTGTGCTGCTTTTTTGCTGCCACAAATGGGGCTGGGGTTGGGATAAATTTGTTGCCGAGGCAGACCAAGGCAAGGGCATGAAATTCCCCCACTGGCTGCGCGGCTATTTAACCTATGTACTGCCCTGCATTATTTTGGTTATTTTTAGCATAGGGTATTATGAGAAATTTTTTAAATAGCCCCACGTTGCCTGTACGGCACGGTGCGGCCGAGCATGCTTTCCCCTAGCGGGCGGCAGGCTCAAAGGATGATTGATGAGCGAAAAAGGAACAAAATCTGTGTTGCGCGAATATGTGGAAGCCCTGATTGTTGCACTGGTGCTGGCTATGGTTATACGCACCTTTGTTGTGCAGGCCTTTAAAATTCCTTCCGAATCCATGCTTTCCACCTTGCTGGTGGGTGACCACTTGCTGGGCAACAAATTTGTGTATGGCTTAAAATGGCCTTTTACGCACAGCTATATTTTTAAGGGGGCAGACCCTGCACGTGGGGATATTATTATTTTTGAATACCCCAAAGACCCTGATGTGGATTATATCAAGCGCATTGTGGGCTTGCCCGGTGATGTTATTGAGCTGCGTGAAAAGCAATTATTCCGCAATGGTGCCAAGGTGGAAGAACCTTTTGCCCAATACATTGCCACCATTGCGCAAGACCCGCGCTGCATTAACTTTGGCCCTGTGACCGTGCCCGAAAATCACTACTTTGTTATGGGGGATAACCGCGACAATTCGCTGGATTCCCGCTTTTGGGGTTTTGTGCAGCGTGAGGCCATTCGCGCCAAGGCATGGCGTATTTATTGGTCTTCTGACGGCACAGATTTTCGCTTTTCACGCATAGGCCGCCTTGTGGAATAGGGCTTTTCCCCTAGGGGTGAAACTAGGCAAGACAAGGGGAGCACTACTCCCCTTTTTTGCTCCATAGAGCAAAAAGACAAGCCCACTGTGGCACGAAGCAGCGCAGATAAAGGGCGCTTGTACCTTTGTGGCGGGCAGTTGCTCCTGCTTTTGCCAGAGCAATTTCAAGGTAAAATTGCCCTCGGCTCGCCGTGGCAGCAGGTAAAGTAGCGCACCTGCCCTGTGTGCAGCATGGAAACTTTTTTGATGAGGTGGGTATGATAGTCACCGTGCATTCTGGCGGTCTGGCTGGGGTTGATGCTTTTGACGTGGGGCTTGAGGTGGATTTTACCCGCCAAGGCTTGCCTGCCTTTACCATGGTAGGCTTGGCAGAAGCTGCTGTGCGCGAGGCCAAAGAGCGCGTTTTTGCTGCTTTGCGCGCCAGTGCCCTGCGTATTCCTGTGGGGCGCGTGACGGTGAATTTAGCCCCTGCTGGCTGTAAAAAACAAGGTACAGCCTATGATTTGCCCCTTGCGCTGGGCTTGCTGGCTGCTGCCGAGCAAGTGCCGGCACAGTGCGTGCAGGGCTGGTATTGCGCGGCCGAGCTTTCCTTAAATGGCTGCTTGCGCCCTGTGGCCGGCATATTGCCCTTGGCTATATTGGCAAGGCAATGCGGGGCAAAAGGCCTGCTGGTTGCCCCAGACAATGCCGAAGAAGCAGCCATTGTGCGGGATTTGCCTGTGTTTGCCCCCCGCACCTTGGCCGAATGTGTGGCCTTTCTTACAGAAAACCAGCCCCTTGCCCCTGTGCCGCCCACAGCTATGGATGAGAGCGCAGAGGCTGCCTATCCCCTTGATTTTGCCGAAGTCAAAGGGCAAAGCATGGGTAAGCGTGCCCTTGAAGTGGCGGCCGCTGGCGGGCATAATGTGCTGCTTATGGGGCCGCCCGGCAGCGGCAAAACCATGCTTGCCCAAAGGCTGCCCACCATTTTGCCGCCCTTGGCCTTTGAAGAAGCGCTTGAGGTGACCAAAATTTACAGCGTGGCAGGCTTGCTGCCGCAGGGGCGCGGTCTTTTGCGGCAGCGCCCCTTTCGCGCGCCGCATCATACTGTTTCAGAAGTGGCACTTGTGGGCGGCGGGCACGTTCCCCACCCCGGCGAAGTTTCTTTAGCCCATCGCGGCGTGCTTTTTTTGGATGAGCTGCCAGAATATCACAAAAGTGCACTCGAGGTTTTGCGTCAGCCCTTGGAAGATGGGCGCGTGACCATTTCGCGCGCCACGCAATCGGTCACCTACCCAGCCGCGTGCATGCTGGTGGCTGCCATGAACCCCTGCCCCTGTGGCTATTATAGTGACCCCAGCCACCAGTGCACCTGCACATCCACGCAGGTAGCGCGCTACCGCAACCGCCTTTCTGGGCCTTTGCTTGACCGTATAGACGTGCATGTGGAAATTCCCGCTGTGCCTTTTGAGGAATTGCAGGACAGTAAGGGCACGGCCTCGTCTGCCACGCTACGGGCTGCTGTGCTGGCCGCGCGCCATAGGCAGGGGCAGCGCTATGCAGGCACGCCCTGCCGCTGCAATGCCGAGCTTAGTGGGGCACAGCTTGAAGAGCATTGCCGCCTTGATGCCGCAGGGCACAGCCTGATGCAGGGGGCAATGAGCCGCTTGGGGCTTTCTGCCCGTGCCTACACGCGCGTGCTGCGCTTGGCACGCACTATTGCCGACCTTGCAGGGGAAGAACAGCTTTTGCCAGAATTTTTGGCAGAAGCTATATCATTACGCGCTTTGGACAGGGAAAGGATGTAATTATGTGGCAAGGCTTTGCTTGCGGCTTGGCTTCTTCGGCATCATTTGGGCTTATTCCTCTTTTTACGCTGCCTCTTATCGCTTGGGGTATGGGCACGCCCTCCATTTTATTTTACCGCTTTTGCATCTCTTCTTTGCTGATGGCAGTGGTGCTGGTGGCCACACGCCGCCCCTTGCTTATCCCCCTGCGTGATATTGCCCGCCTTGGCCTGCTGGGTTTATTTTATGCCAGCGCGGCCATTACTTTTTTTTATGGTTTTTATTATATGGACAGCGGTGTGGTGGCCACATTGCAATTTGTTTGCCCCGTGTTTGTGGTGCTGTTTATGATTCTTTTTTTTCATGAAAAAGCCCGCGCCACAACCTTTTTGGCTATGATTATGTGCATTGTGGGGGTTGGCTTTTTGTCGCTCAAGCCCGAGGGTGTGGGTTTGGTAAGCCTGCTGGGGCTGGCTATTGTGCTGCTTTCTGCCTTGCTGAATGCCCTGTATATTACGGGCATACAAATTACGCGCTTGAGTGTGACCAGCGGGCTAAGCATTACCTTTTACCTTATGCTTTTTGGGGCGCTCTACACTTTGCTGTTTGCGCTGGCCACAGGCTCGCTTGCCCTGCCTGCTTCTGCACAGCAATGGGGCACGCTGGCCTTGCTGGGGGCAATAACTGGTGTTTTTTCCACCCTTATGCTGGTGGCAGGGGTCAAGCGCATTGGCTCAACCATTACTTCGGTGCTGGGGGCTATGGAGCCTGTAACGGCGCTGGTGGTGGGGGTGTGGGTTTTTGGCGAAGCCTTCACATGGCGGTCTTTTTGCGGTGCGGGCCTGATTATCAGCGCTGTGCTTATTATTATGCTTGCGCCGTATTGGCAAAAAAAGCGGGCAGCCCACAAACTGCCCGCAGCATAATGAGGGCAGGCTGGTTATGCGCTGCCCTGCACTTTGCAAGAATATACCCACAATGCCTTAATTTTTTTTGCTTTTAGTGGCTTTTTTTGCCTCGCGTGCCAGCGCGCAGCCTATGGCCGCAAGGTTAAGCAGGCCAAAGATAATAAAATCGGTACGCATGGCGTGCAGAAATTGCGGTATATTTTCCTTGGTGGCTGGGGCATCCCCCAAAAAAACGCCCAGCGATACTGTTAAAATGATCATGCTTATCAGCATGCCGCCTGTGCGCACAGCACCCGTCACCGAGCTGGCTTGCCCAAGGTATTGGCTGGCCACGCTGTCTAAAATAATCGTGGTGTTGGGTATGGCAAAAATGCTGATGCCCACGCCCATAATAAGCTGCACAAGCAGCACATGCCACAGCCCCGATTCCTGATGCAAAAACACGGCGCACAAAATGCCCAGCCCGCAGAGGGCTATGCCCAGCGCGCTGAGCCTGCCCGCGCCATATTTATCTGCCCATGTGCCCGCCATGGGGCATAGGCCTGCCTGAATGACAGCCTGCACCGAAAGCAGCAAGCCCGCCGCCTGCACGCTGTAGCCCTGCACCACCTGCAAATACATGCTGAAAAAGAACATAAGCGCAAAAAGCGAGCTGTAATTAATAAAAGCCGCCAGTGAGGAGAGGCGAAAGGTGCGGTTAGCGGTAAACAGGCGCAATTGCAGCAAGGGGTAGGCATTGCGCCACGAGTGGCGGCAAAAAAGCGCCAGCAGGCACAGGGCAACAAGCATAAGCCCGCCCCCCAGCTGCAAAGAGCTGTGCAGCAAAGTAGAGCCATACACCAGCACGCTCATGGCTGCGGCATAATATAGGCAGCCCTGCCAGTCAAAGGGCTCACCCTTGCTGATGCGCCATTCTGTTTTTACCGAGCAAAACATCAGCAAGGCATTGGCCGCAGAAGCCGCAGCGCAGGCAAAAAACAGCCAGCGCCAGCCCAGCGTGCCCGTAATAAGGCCAGCCAAGGGCGAGCTGAAGGCTATGCCAGCATATACAGCCGCCCCGCTGATGCCCAAATATCTGCCGCGCATTTCTGGCGGGGCTACCGATGCCAGCAAGGCCAAGGAAGCGGCATTAAATAATGCCCCGCCGCAGCCCTGAACAAAGCGTAAAAACATAAAAAGTGTGAGCGAGCTGGTAAAGCCCTGCGCCAATGCGGTAAGGCTAAAGAGCAGCATACCTGTTAAATACAGGCGCTTGCGCCCCCACACATCGCCCATGCGCCCTGCGGCCAATTGGGCAATGGCCAAGCCCAATGTGTAAAACGAGCCCACCATGCCCAGCTCCTGCGCGCTGGCGTGCAGGCTAATGCCAATGGGGGGCAGCACAGCATTGACCCCTGCCATCATAAAAGGCAGGTAAAACATACTCAGACAAACAGCAAAAAGCACACGGCGTGCAGTTTTTGCATCAAAATTTTGTGTTGCTTGCATACAATATATTTGCGCGGCGGCAGAGAATAGAGGCGTAGAAAAAGAAGAAACGCGGCACAACAATGACGTGTTGGGGCTACACTACTGAGCGGCGATTGGCAAGTCAATATGGCAAAAGGGCATAAAAAAACGCCGCCCTTATGAGCGGCGTAGTAAAAAACAGTAGGGCAGAGTCTTAAACAACGGTGACTACAGGCACAATAATGGGGTCGCGCTCAAGCACACGGCGGAAAAAGCGGCGCAATGATCCGCGAATGCCATCTTGCAGGCGTTCATAATGCCCTGGGCGCATTACTTCAAATTCATCCAGCACAAGGCATTTGGCATCTTCCAGCACATGGCGGTAACGCTGCTCAAACACAAAGCCCTTTGAAATCATCTCGGGCCCGTGCAATATGCTGCCACTTTCGCCATCAATCACCAAGTCCACAATCACCATGCCTTCATCGCCCAGAATATGCCTTTCTTTCAGCACGGCATGCCCCACATCGCCAATGCCCTTGCCGTCCACCAGTGTGCATTCAACAGAAACAGGCTCAAGCAGGCTGAAGCTTTGGGGCGTAAAGGTGATGGGGTGACCATCTTCAAGCAAAATACAGTTTTCCTGCTGCACGCCGCATTCATGGGCAAGGCGACAATGCTTGACCAAATGGCGAAATTCCCCATGCACGGGAATAAATAATTGCGGGCGCACCGCAGCAAAAAGCTGGCGCAATTCGTCCCTGTGGGCATGACCAGAGGCATGAATGGCGTGCACGCTTTCATAATAGACCTCTGCCCCAAGGCGGTACATTTGGTTGATAAGGCGAGAAATAGCCCGTGCATTGCCCGGGATAACGCGCGAAGACATCAGCACCGTGTCGCCTTCGTGCACACTGAGCTGCCTGTGCCCGCCCATAGCCATGCGCGATAGGGCAGAAAGGGGCTCGCCCTGTGCGCCTGTCACCACCAAAACAATGCGCTCATCGGCCACATCGGGCACGCCATTGTGGGCATTGTAAAATTTGGGGGGAATGCGCAAGAGCCCCAGCTCGCTGGCATATTCCACATTGTTAGCCAGCGATTTGCCGCTGATGACCACAGTGCGATCCATTTCTGCGGCAAGGTCAAATACTTCCTGAATGCGGTGAATATGGCTGGAAAACAGCGTAATAATAATGCGTTTGGGGGCAGTTTGAAACACGCGGCGCAGGGCTTCTTTTACCTGCCGCTCTGAAAGGGACGTGCCGTCTCGCTCTACATTGGTGGAATCGGCCATAAGCAGGCGCACGCCTTCGGCACCAGCAAAAGCGGCAAAATCTGCCATATTTGTGCCCGAACCTTCTAGCGGCTCGGGGTCAATTTTAAAGTCGCCGCTGTGTATTACCTTGCCAATGGGGGTTTCCACAGCAAGGGCAACACCGTCGGGAATAGAATGACACACGGGGATGAAGTGGAAGACCAAATCCCCCAAGGTGATGGCCGAATGTTCGTCAACAGGGCACAATTCCACCTTGTCAAGGGCGTCGTGCTCGCGC
Source organism: Desulfovibrionaceae bacterium (assembly GCA_028689675.1). Classification (GTDB taxonomy): domain Bacteria; phylum Desulfobacterota; class Desulfovibrionia; order Desulfovibrionales; family Desulfovibrionaceae; genus JAQVCS01. Next base: position 152,138 of record JAQVCS010000003.1, read on the forward strand.
ATTTTGTGCTCGACAAGGGCAAGGGTGAAGCGTGTGCCATAAATGCGCGTGCCCTTGAACTGTGAAACCAGCCATGGCAAAGCGCCAATGTGGTCTTCGTGCCCGTGGGTGAGCACAATGCCCAGCAATTTGTCTTTAATATTGCTCACTGCCCCAAAGTGGGGAATGAGCACGTCCACACCAAGGTGGGAATCATCGGGGAACATGAGGCCGCAGTCCACCATGACCACGCCAGAGGCAGTTTCCCAAAGCTGGCAGTTCAGGCCAATTTCACCAAGGCCGCCCAAAGGGGTGATAGTCAAAAACGAATCTGTAGTATGCTGCATAGTAGGTAAAGGGGGGAGGTTGACTCCAAAAAAAAATTTGGAGCGGCAATATTGTGGAGCAATAAAACCTGTGTAAGGGAACACGGCGCATAGCAGCCCGTGTGGAAATTTGGCTTTATAAAAGCAATGGCGGCGCGTAAGCAGCACGCACAAAGAGGGCGACACCCCACCCAGCAGGCAAAAAGCAAGCGGCGCACTATGCGAAGTGGTATCGATATACTAAGCTTACACTGCCAAGCCCAATCTTGGCAACAGACAAAAGCAGAAAAAAAGTAAACACAAGCCCATTACAGCAAAAAGCCGCCCAAGAGTGAGCGGCTTTTTGGTATACCTATGCAATGCGGCACAAAGCCGCAAAAGGCTTAGTGAGCAATAACGCGGAATTCGTCACGACGGTTCTTAGACCACGCAGCTTCGCCAGTGCCGTCCACAGCGGGGTTTTCCTTGCCGTAGCTGATCATTTCCAGCTGAGCAGGGTTCACGCCGAGCACCACGAGGTATTCATACACCACGCGAGCGCGCTTTTCGCCAAGGGCGAGGTTGTATTCCTGAGTACCACGGGCGTCGCAGTTGCCTTCAATGCGCACGCGGATGGAGCTGTAGGTCTTCATGAGGTCAGCCTTGGCCTTCAGCACTTCTTTGTACTGGGGGGTCAGGTCGAAACGATCAAAAGCAAAATACACGCGGGCATCGGTGATCTGGTCGATGGCGGCCTGCATTTCGGCGCTGATGCCGGTGTCGCTCATGGGGGCTTCATCGGTGGTCTTTTTGGCGCAGCCAAAACCAGCAGCAAGGGCCATAATAAGGGTAGCAATCAATGCAAAACGTTTCATAACATCCTCCGAAAGGCTCAGTAATTTTTTTTGTTGCGGCTACCATGCCGTACGTTGCTATGGTATCTGTCCCGCATGATTTGTCAAGAGAACAATGGGCATTCTGGGCATATTTGTATAAATTTTTTTACCCCTGCACCCAACTGCAATGGTAGACTTTTTCTAGAAAATTGTATTTCTGTTACTTTCCGTCACCCGTGCCCGGCATACCCCAGCGCGGGAAGGATACATTCCCCCCGCCAGTGGGCACCTTGCGGGCTTCACCCCCGTGGCGTGTGGTCAAATAAATGCCACGGCCGCCCTCGCGGGTAGAGGCAAAGGCAATAAAGTAGCTGTCTGCACAAAAAGCGGGCTGCTCATCACTGCCGGGGCCAAAGCTGACCTGACGTTCCACACCAGTAAGCATGTCTTGCACAAAAATGCGGTGACCATAATCTGTCATGCGGGAATAGGCAACCAACGTGCCATCGGGGGAGATGTTCGCTTCTGTATTATAGCCGCCGTTTTGGCTGACGCGGGTTACTGTGCCCGAGTTCAGGTCTTTCAAAAAGATTTGCGGCCCGCCCATACGGTTGGAGGTAAAGGCCATTTTGGTGCCTGTGCTGTCAAAGGAAGGCGACACGTTGATAGCGCCCGTGCTTTCCAGCACACGTTCTTTCTGGAAGGCATGGTTCAGCAGGAAAATATCGGGGGTTTTGCCATTGGAAAGGCTGACGGCCACCTTGTTATTGGGCATAAAAGCGGGGCCAATAACGGTGTTGCCGGGAAAGCGTATGCGCTGCACTTGGCCGCTGGCACGATCCCACACGCCCAAAGCGTGAGACTTGGCATCCAGATGGGTAAACACAATAAAGCGGCCATCCATCGACCATGTGGGAGAAAGTGCTTCGCCCTGAATATTGGTAATGCGGCGCAAATCCCGGCCTGTGGGCTTGACCAAGTAAAGATTGCCCTGCATTTTGCCTGTTTTTTGGCTGAAAACAAGGGTAGAGCGGAAGAAAGCCCCGCTGCCTGTCAGCTTTTCAAGCAGGTCGGCGCAAAAGCGGTCTGCCACTTCGGGCAAGAGTTTTTCTTTAACGCCAGCATATTCTTTGCCAAAGAGGCGCTGGCCTGTGTTGGTTTCAAAAGCGCGCAACTGCACTGTGCTGTTGTTGCCATCACCCTTTGGCCAAAATGCTGTGACCAGAATGTCAGAGCCTGCAATTTGAAAGCGCTTGAAATCGACCCCAGGGTTGTCATAGCCCTCCAAGACAGTGCCGCCCAGCACGTTCTGCTTGTCGGTCAGCTTCATAAAGGGAAGCACAGAAAGGTTTTGCAGCACCACTGTGTTCAGCTTTGCACCCAAGCCCTTTGCCTCGGTGGAAGGGGCAGTGAGGGGGGCGGCCAAGGCAAGGTTTACAATGTTTTCGCCAGGGCCGTAAATATCAACACGCATGGCAGCCTGCGCTTGTGCAGCACACAGCAGGCAGAGGGTAAACACAAGAGTAACAATGTTTTTCATCAAAAACTCCTTTATAAGAGCACCTCTCCCTTTGGGAGAAAAGGGGATTGATCTGTACTCATGCAAAAGCCTTGGGCAGGGGCACAAAGCTTTACAATTTTTGCTGGCAAAAGCCTGCCAGCGTGGGTGCCAGCTGCACTCTGCTGCTGTCTTGCGCGCACAGCAAGGCAAAATCTTGCCAGCAGGGCGCGCAAGCAAGCAAAAGCGGCTAGCGCATAAGGTCATTCATGGTAAAGGCAACGTCTATTTCCCTGTACTCATTGCTGGGTGGCGGGGGGAACTGCCTTTTTTCACCAGTGCGGATAACAGCATTCACTGCACTAGCGTCAAACTGGGCATTGCCTGACGATTGCGCCAGCTCGGCACTGGTGACAGAGCCGTCCTGCTCTAAGCGCACATGCACAAGGCAGGAAAGGTTAATGCCGCGGCTGGGGTTGGCATAGCCCCAGTTGGGGCGCACAGCCATCATAATCTGCCCCAAATAGACATCTTTTAGGCCGCCACCGCCCACGCCGTCACCTTCGCCGCCGCCACCGCCGCCATTGCCCGAGGCGCGTTTGCGGGCTTCGGCCAAGGCTCTGTCTGTGGCGCTGCCCCTTTGGGGAGAATCGGCATTCGAGCCTGCTTTTCTGCGGGCATTTTGCAGGGCTTCTTTAATGGGGTCACCCTTTGAGGTGGCTTTATCTTTGCCCTTGTCATCCTTGCCCTTGCTGTCGCTTTTCTCGTCTTTTTTGTCGCTTTTTTCTTTTTTCTGGTCTTTGTTGTCTTTGGTTTTTTCTTTATTTTTGTCTTTGCTGTCTTCTTTCTTTGGTTGCTCTTTTTTGGGCTCGGGCTTGGGCTCTTCTTTTTTCTTTTCCTTTTCTTTGGGCTTTTCAGGAACAGGAACAGCCTCTTGCTTGGGCTTGGGTTCTGGTTTTGGCTCGGGCTTTGGTTCAGGCTTGGGCTCGGGTTTTGCTTCGGGCTTGGCCTCGGCCTTGGGTTTTTCTTGCTTGGGTTCTGCTACAGGCACAGCGTCAGACTGGTCTGGAGAGGCCACATCCGCCTTTGGGGCGGGCATGCTGGGTGCTTTGGGGGCATCGGCCTGATGCGCCCCTTGTGGCCCCAGCACGGGCGAGGGCAGCTTGTTGCCGCCGGGGGGGCCGTCAACAAGGCTGATTTGCACAGGCACTCCGTCCAGCTTTATGGGCGGGGCAGACGGCCAAAATAAAATCAGCAGCACAAGGCCAAGGTGCAGGCAGACAGAAAGCAATAACGAAAGAAAGGGCATGTAAATGACCTATTTTTTCCCAGCAGGGGCTTTTTCTTCTTGACGACGAGCAACAACGCCCAGTTTTTCAATACCAGCGGCTCGTATACGTCCCATAATGTCCACCACAATGCCATAGGGCACGTTGGTGTCGGCCTGCAAAAAGAGGCCTTTGTTTTTTTCTGTCACAAGACGGGTCAAATAGCCTTCCAGCTCGTCAATGCCTACCTTGTATTCGTCAAGGTAGATGGTGCCGTCTTCTTTCAGCGTCATAACCATGTGGTCTATTTCAGTGGGGAGCGATTCCACCTGCTTGGTTTCGGGCAGGTCGACATCCAGCCCCTCGTTCATCATGGGCGTTGTGACCATAAAAATGATCAGCAAAACCAGCATAACGTCCACAAAGGGCGTTACGTTAATTTCGGCAACAAAGCCCTTTTTGCCAGCGTTGACTCCCATGGTTTACTCCGTAGCGCCAAAGCGTTTAACGGGGCGCTGGGCATTGAGTTCGCGCTGCACGCGGTTTAAAAATGCGCCAGCAAAGTTTACCAGCTTGGTGTCTACATCACCCATTTTGGCAAGAAAAATATTGTAGCCCACCGTAGCGGGAATAGCCACAGCAAGCCCCAGAGCCGTAGCAATAAGGGCTTCAGAAATGCCTGGGGCTACGGTGGCTATACTGGCCGATTTCATAAGGCCAATAGAGTGAAACGAGGTTAAAATGCCCCACACTGTACCAAACAGGCCAATAAAGGGGGCAGTGTTGGCCGTGGTGGCTAAAATAGATAAGGAGCTTTGCAGGCGCGAGGTTTCCGTGCCCACGCCCTGCCGCAAAGAACGGCGCACATTGTCAACCACAATGTCGGCATCATTGCCCGCGTCTTTTGAGCGGTTAAATTCCAAAACCCCTTGATGCGCCACATAGTATAGGGGTGAGCTTGGGTCTGTGCCCAAGGTTTGCACGGCCTCGCGCAAATCGCGAGCCTGCTCAAAACGCGTCAGCCCCTGCTCTGCCTTGGTTAGGGCTGCACCCAGCAAGAACCATTTTTGAATCATCATTGCCCAGCTCATGACGGACATAAGAACCAGCAGCGCCAGCACCAGCTGTGCCATCAGGCTGGAATGCAACACAATAGAAACGATATCAAACTCCATGAACGACTCCCCGGAGGTATTTACTGTAGGCCCGCGCCATGCGGACGGCACAGCGAGCTTGCTACGGACGGCACATTTTTTCAAGTCTTTTCCGCAAAGTCGGGCGTAAAAGTATAGCCTTGCTGGTGCTTGCTGTTCTGCGGCGAACTGATTATGCTGCCCAGCAGAAAGTTTTTTTAAGGCAAGTGCCATAGTTAGCATAATTTTGCAGGAAAAAAGCAGTATTGGCCTCTGGAGAGAAGGAATATTTTTTTGAGAAAAGGTATGCACATACTGGAAGGGAATAAAGGCAGCACAAGGCAGGAACAATGGCACAGAGCTGTGCGGGTGCGCTATGATTATTGATATTCACACCCATGCTTTTCATCCCAAAATAGCCGAGCGGGCTGTGGCGCACCTGAATGCTGCCTATAGCCTGACCTGTGCCTGCGCTGGCACGGCTGAGGATTTGTTGCGCAGGGCTGGCCATGCAGGTATAGAGAAGGCTGTGGTTTTGTGTGCCGCTACCGAGGCCGCGCAGGTTATACCAGCCAATAAGTATGCCATAGGCTTGAACCGAGACTATGGGCAGCAGGGTTTGCTTGCCTTTGGCACATGGCACCCCGATTTTCCCGATTGGGAAGGGCAGCTGGATCGCCTGCGCGCAGCGGGCATTAAGGGCTTGAAGCTGCACCCCGATTTTCAGGGCTTTTGGCTGAATGACAGGCGTTTGCTCCCTTTTTTTGAGGCGGCACAGGACGATTTTGTCTTTGTTGTGCATGTGGGCGATGCCCGCCCCCCGCGCGAAAACCCTTCCTGCCCCTATAAAATGATGGAAATTATACGGCAATTTCCGCGCCTGCGCGTGGTGTGTGCCCACTTTGGGGGCTACCGCATGTGGGAACACAGCCTGAAGGCCTTGATAGGCAAGCCTGTGTGGATTGATACCTCAAGCACCAGCCCCTTTGTGCCGCCAGAAATGCTGCGCCTTATGCTGCGCCGCCACCCGCAGGAATATATTTTATTTGGCAGCGACTACCCCTTATATGACCCAGCCAAAGAACAAGAGCGCCTGCAAAGCATGGGGCGTTTAAGCGATACCACGCTGGAGCTTTACCAAAGCAATGCCGCAAAATTGCTGGAGCTGGGCTAGGGCTTGCGAACACGACTGTTTTTTACTTGCTGGCAAGGAAGACGAGCCTTTAGGCGGAGTGCTTTTGCTATACTCGGCTAGAATAAAAGCTGAACCCTGCCGCGGCCATCGGGAAGAAGAATGTAATCTACACACCCTAAAACAAAGAAGTATGCCCCAAATACGAAGCCACCTGCAAGGCCGCCACGGCCAGCAGGGTGACGCTGTTTAAAAATAAAGAAAAGCCATACTTTTGATTTTTTGCCCACCAAGTATAGGGCATATAGGCAAAGGCCGCGAGGGTAATAGTGCCCAAGTAAAACACCACAAAAGAACCCACAGCATTGATAATAGCGTCTTTGGGGCCTGTTGCCTGCAAAACCCCCAGTGAAAGCCAGCAAAAATAGCACAAAAGCACCAGAGCAATGCCCATGGCTGCGTTGGGGGAAGCGAGTAATCTAATCATGCTTTATTCTCCATAAAAGCGTATGCCCAAAGCAGAAGCCTGCGCAGGGGGAAAGTGTGGAACCTGTTTTGCCTGTTATGGACAAAACGGAATGCACAAAACCACAAGCCTGTGCAGGCAAGGGCAAAAGCGCTGTGCGGTGTTTGCCTCTTTGCCATTGGTTGCAAGAAAGTGGGCAGGCAAGGGCTAAGGGCTTTTTTGTATATATCTTTGGCTTTGTTACGCGAAAGCCTTGCTTTTGTCCATTGACAAGGCTGCTGAAGGCGGCTATAGCTAGGCAATCGTACCGACAAGGAGTCGGGCGGCGGCATCCTGCCAACCCCGTCAGGTTCGAAAGAAAGCAGCGGTAACAGTTCTTTGCTGGGTGTCCGACTCCTGAAAGCCGCGAGCATACTTTGTGCTCGCGGTTTTTTCTTACCCCTTCCTTGTTTTTTGCGTTCTTGAGCACGTTTGTTTTGCAATTGCTCTCAAGAGCTGGAGCAGATGCCCGCCACAAAGCCATATGCGCATTCTCTGTGCGCTGTTCAGTGCCGAAGTGAGAGCGTCTTTCACCGTAACAGTATATACAGTTACGGTTACTATGCTGCTTGCAGCCTTTGCTGCTCAAAAGGATGTGTGCCTATGCAAACAAAGCGTGCTGATATACGCCTTGATGCCTTGTGGTGCTGGCTGCTTATGGCGCTTGCCTTTGTTGTTTCTTTGTGGTGGTTTGTTTTGCCCCTGCTGCATGCTGGGGACGATGCTTTTTATCACATGCTGCGCATTGAAGCCCTGTATCAGCAGCTTAGCCACGGCCTGTGGCGCGAACCGCTGAACAGGCTGTTTTTTCAGGGCGCTGGCTATGCCTCTGCTACCTGCTATCCTGATATTTTTTTATACATTCCTGCGCTCTTGCGTTTTGGCGGTCTGGAAATTGCTCAATGCTTTAGCCTGTTTATTATGCTGTGCATGGGGGCATCGCTGCTCACAGCTTTTTGGGCGGGCAAAAGCATAACGGGCAGCTCTTTTATTGGGGCGGCAGTGGCCATCATTTATGCCTTATGCCAATATAAAATGGATTGCAGCTATGCCCGCGCGGCTTTGGGTGAAATTCAGGCTTTTGTTTTTTTGCCCCTTGTGGCGGCAGCCTTGCATGACCTTGCCTTTCGGCATTTTTCGCGCCCGTGGCTCATGGTGTTGGCCTTTGGCGGGCTTATGCTCACGCATACACTTTCCTGCTTTGTGGCCGTGCTACTTTCTGCGCTGTTTTGCCTTATATTTGTGCGTCGGGTGTGGGCGCATGTGCCGCGCCTGTGCTTGATGGCTGGCCTAACGCTGGCTTTGACGGCTTTTTATTGGCTGCCCTGCATGGAATTGCTGCTGCGTATGGATTTGCACGCCGCGCACCCGTGGACTTTTGCTTTTCAAAATGCCGTTGCCCCCACAGAAGTTTTTGCCAATGTGCTTTTGGGCGAGGGCAAGGCAGGGCTGGGCTGGGAACTGCCGCTGCTGTGCCTGCCTGTGCTGTGCATGCATGGCGGCGCGCTGCGGCGCATGGCATGGTTTTGCCTGATAGGTGCGCTGCTGCTGACTGTTGCCGCCACCAGCCTTGTACCTTGGGAAAAGGCTGGCGTGCTGGGCGTGGTGCAATTTCCTTGGCGGCTCTATTCTTTTGCCTCGCTCTTGTATGCCCTAGCCGCGGCTTGTGGCTGGCAGGATGCCGTGCAGCGCTTTGCCAGCAAGGGGCAGGCATGGGCGGGGCTGGCCTTGGCTGCCCTAACGCTGGTTATGGTGGTGGCGGCTGTGCGCCATGCGCCGCTGATGGATAACCGTTATTTTGATTTGGGCAAGGATTATTTTGCCCAAGGTGCGGAAACTACCTATGTGGGCGGGGGGGAATGGCTGCCCTTCACGCTGGATTTGCCCCAGCTCAAGCTGGATTTGCGCGCCTGTGCCCGCGATGCCCGTTCTGCCCAATGCCCCCGTGCTGTGGATGATAGGCAAAACCCTGTGCCCTTGCTACGCTCTGCCGACGGCACAAGGCTTACCGTGGGGCTGAACGGGGCAACCCGCCGCTTTGTAGATGTGCCCCTTGTCTGGTATTATGGCTATACAGCGTTTTTTGTTCCTGCTGATAAAGCCTTTGCAGGCGAGGCCGCGCTTGCGGCTGCTATGCAGCAGGCTGTGCAGGCAGCTGTGCCCACAGGTGCGCAAGCCCTGCGGGTGACAGATAATGGCAAGGGTTTTTGCCGCGTGTGGCTTGAAGGGGCAGAGCAGGACAGTAAAAGTAGGGCTGTGAGTGCAGAAAATGCAGGGAATGCAGAAAAGGCTGCAAGTGCAAAAGGCACGGAGGGGGCAGCAAGCGCCGCCAGTGCAGAAAATATGGCGGGGGCAGAAATAACAGAAAATTCAGAAAGCACAGCAAGTGCACAAGCGACAAACCAGCCCGAAGCCTTGGGGCAGGCTGGGCTCTTGCTTGTGCAGTATGCTGGCACAAGGGTGCAATTTGGAGCTGGCTGGTTCAGTTTTGCGACGCTGGTGTTTGTTTGCTTAGGCTTGGCAAGGCGCCTGCTGAGGCGGCAGCCTGAGCTCAAGCCATAATGCACAATAAGGGTGCGCCTGCAAATACTGCCGCGCACCCTTTTTATATATCATGCCCCAAGGGCTGTTTCTAAGCAAAATAACCCTAGGCATCTGGGCTGGAGGCTTCCCCGCCAGCGGCAAGGCGCACCAGTGTTTCTTCGTCCAGAATAATAATTTCGCGTTGTTTCACTTCGAGCACTTGCTGCTGCGCCATTTTGGAAAAAGCGCGGGAGAGTGTTTCCCTCGCTAGCCCCAGCATATTGGCCAGCACTTCACGCGACATATCAAGATGCACCTTGGGGCTGTCTGCATTATTTTTTTTGCGGTGCAGCAGATAGGCGGCAAGGCGTTGGCTGGCTTTGCTGCCATTGGCCTCGAGCTTACGGGTAAACATGCGCAGGCGGATGGACAAAACCGCCAGCAAGTGCAGGGCAAGGTCGGCATTGCCGCGAATAAGGCGCACAATTTCAGGCCCAGAGATGTGCAGGCTGCGCGTTTTATCCACAGCAACGGCACTGGCTGGGTAGGTGCTTTGCTGGAACACGGCTGACTCGCCAATAGAGCCGCCGGGCTTGACCAGATGCAGCACAATTTCTCGGCCATCGGTGGTGTGGTGCACCATTTTGACCAAGCCCATGGTGAGAATATGAAAGGAGCGGGCTTTGTCGCCTTCTTTTAAAATAATACTGCCGCGTGGGTGCTCACACAGCGAAACCACAGGGGCAAGGGCGTGCAGTTCTTCGGGGCTCAGGGTGGCAAACAGGGGGGTGTCGCGTAGCAATGCCTTTTTTTCTTCTAATGAGCAGGGCAATGTGGGCATAAAAGCTCCTCAAAAGGTGGCACACTACAAAGAGCATAGTGATCTGCCACCTGTAATAAACATGCAGGTGCCAGACGCAAAAGCCAGAAAAGACAAAGAGCCGTGGCTGAAAGACTGGGAACGGGGGGCTTTAACCACGTTCTCTGAGGGCTTCTGTAAGCACGGTGATGTCTTCGGGGCGGGCTTGCGCCTGTAGTTCTGGATTACCGCCAAAGCATTTAATTTTACCTTCTGCCAGTTCCATATATCCACAAGAAATAATATTTTTATAAGGCAGTTGATCACGCATATCGGCATGGTCAACGCGGCGGGGAAAAATAAAAGGTACAGGTTGTCCAGAAAAATCTTCCATAATAAGGTATTTCATGGCTATGTTTCCTTTGGTCTACAGGGCAAGATATAGGTTCATTCCCTAAAAAGTCTATAGCCTATAGCCTTTTTACTTAAAAAAGAATTATTGTTTACGGTTACGCAAATAGTGCTGCACAGCGCGGTTGTGCTCTTGTAATGTTTTGCTGAACGTATGCCCGCCGCCATCGGTAATGGCAACAAAATAGAGAAAATCGTGCAATTCTGGCTTGAGTGCAGCGGCAATGCTGGCAAGCCCCGGTGAGCAAATAGGCCCTGGGGGCAAGCCTGTAATTTGATAAGTATTATAGGGGTTTGTGGCGTCATCTAAATTGCGGCGGCGCAAATTACCATTAAAGGTGGGGCCAAGGCCATAAATCACGGTGGGGTCGGCCTGCAAGGCCATATTGATGCGCAGTCTATTTTGGTACACGCCAGCAACGCGAGGGCGCTCTTCGGCAATGGCTGTTTCCTTTTCCACAATGGAAGCAAGGCTGAGAATGCGCTTGAGCTCATCAGCAGCGGGCTTTTTGCCTTCTGGCCAGAGCTTGGCTGTTTTTGCCCAAAAGGTATCCAACAGCCGCCCCACCACCTTGCGGGCAGAATCCATATTCAGCACATCGGGCTTATGCAGCAAGTAGGTTTCGGGCATAAGAAAGCCCTCGGCATTGGCAAAAGGTATACCATAATGCCGCAGCAAGGCGGGGTCGTGCACAAGAACCTGAAAATTTGCCATGGAGAGGTAGCCAGCGTCTTCAAGCAATTTGCCTGTTTGCCACCACGTTAGGCCTTCACGAATGGTGATGCGTGAAAGCACGGGCTTGCCATAAATAAGCTGCTCCAGCACTTGCTCTGGCTTCCATGCGCGGTTTAGGGCAAAGCGCCCTGCCTGCAATTTATTATCTACCTTTTGATAGCGCGCCAGCCATACAAAATAGCGGGCATTGCTAATAATGCCCTGAGCCTCAAGGGCGGAGGCGGCCTTGTGCATGCTTTGCCCCGGCTGCACATCAAACAGGGTTTCTTCTGCCTCGCTTTGCGGCGGGGTGTTGAGAAAGTGCCATGTTTCAAAGGCCGCATAGCCACCAGCAGCCAGCACCAGCACGACAAGCAGCATCAGCAGGCGTAAAAAAAGTTTCATGCTGGCAGCCTCCTGTGTTCTGGCAGGGCAAGAAAAGATTCTAAAATGCGCACAGCGGCTTGTTGGTCAAGCACGGCCTTGCGCTGCTTTGGGGCAAGCCCTGCGGCGGCAAGGTCGGCAGCGGCCTCTTCCGAGCTTAAAAATTCGGGCATAAAATAGAGGGGCAATGTGGGCTTATGCTCGTGCAGGCGGCGCTGTAAGCGGGCGGCAATGTTTTTTACCTGTCTTGTGGTCAGGCTTTCTGCGCCGTCTTTGTGCAGGGGCAGCCCCAGCACCACGGCCTGTGCCCCTTCTGCCAGCACAGCATCAACCAGTGCTGCCAGCAGCGCCTTGCGTGAGCCCAAGCGCTCAAGCACCAGCGTTTTGCGGGGAAAGGCCATAATACCCTCGGGGTCGCTCACCGCAAGGCCAGTGCGGGCAAGACCATAATCAATACAAAAGTATTTCACAGGCAAAAGCTCTTGGTTGCGGGCTTGGAAAGGGAAAAAGGGCTGGCAAAGCTAGTGCCAGCCCCTATGGCTTGTTGATTTATTTGCCTAAATGCAGCAAACCCATTTTTTCGCGCACTTCTTCTAGCGTGTTTGCGGCAAAAGTGCGGGCACGCTGCGAGCCTGCCATAAGCACATCCATAACCATGGTGGGGTGCTGCTCAAGCAGGGCGCGGCGCTGCTGCAAGGGCTCAAGGAAGGCTTCCAGATTTTTCAAGAAAATCTTTTTGCAGTCTACACAGCCCAAGGTAGCATTTCTACAGCCTTCGCAAATTTCTTTTTGCTCTTGCTCGGAAGAAAGCAGCACATGATAGGGGTACAAATTGCACACATCGGGGTTGCCCGGGTCTGCTTTGCGCAGGCGCGAGGGGTCGGTAAACATGCCGCGCACCTTGGGCGTAATGTCGGCCATGGTATCGCGCAGGAAAATGCCATTATTATAACTTTTTGACATTTTGCGCCCGTCCAGCCCCGGGCATTTAGCAGCGGGGGTCAGCATGGCCTCGGGCTCGGGAAAGGTTGCGCCATACAGGCCATTAAAGCGGCGGCAAATTTCACGGGTCAGCTCGATGTGCGGCAGCTGGTCTTGCCCCACGGGCACGCCCTGCGGCTTGTACATGAGAATATCGGCCGCCATCAGCACAGGATAGCACAAAAAGCCTGCATTGCTTAAATCTTTATCTGTAATATTAAGCTGTTGCTCTTTATAGGTGGGGTTGCGCTCCAGCCACGAAACAGGCACAGCCATAGAAAGCAGCAAAGAAAGCTCGGCATGCTCTTTAACGGCAGATTGCAGAAAAATAGTGCATTTTTCAGGGTCAAGGCCAGCGGCAAGCCAGTCTTTGACCATTTCAAGCGAATTGTCACGCAGGCGGGAGGGATCGGCAAAATCGGTGGTCAGGGCGTGCCAGTCAGCAACGAAATAATAGGCTTCTCGTTCTTCTTGAATAGCCACATAATTTTTTAAGACGCCAAAATAATGCCCAAGGTGCAGCGGCCCTGTGGGGCGCATGCCAGAAGATGTACGCAGACGTTCAATAGCCATGATTCCCTCGTTACAGTCCCAATAGTGTCAATGTCAGCTCCGCAGAAGTGCGCACCAAGGGGCTTAACACAAAGCCCAGCACTCCAGTAAAGAGCAATGCCAATAAAATAATAAAGCCATAGCGTTCCAGCTGCATATAGCGAAATGCCAAATGCGCGGGCAAAAAATACGCCAATACTTTGCTGCCGTCCAGCGGGGGCACAGGCAAAAGGTTCAGCCAACCCAGCCCAAAGTTGATAATAACGCCTGTTTGAAGCATAAGCAGCATAAAGGCATAGGTGGCATTACCCACAAATTCCTGATAGGGAAAAATAAATAATTGCAGGCGCAGCAGCACAGCAAAGCCTATGGCCAGCAAAAAATTGGTGCAGGGGCCTGCCAGTGCCACCAGCATCATATCGCGGGCGGGGCGGTAGAAATTGTTGGGGTTTACAGGCACAGGCTTTGCCCAGCCAAAAATAAATGAGCCGCTCAAGCTGGTGAGCACAAAGCAGAGCAAGCCCATGGGGTCGATATGGGGCAGGGGATTAATGGTTAAGCGCCCCAGCATTTTGGCTGTGCTGTCGCCGCAGCGGTTGGCCATCCAGCCATGGGCAACTTCATGCAGAATAATACCCAGCAGGGCAGGCACGGCCGCCACAGAAAGGGTGCCTATAACAGTATTAATATCAGAAAACATAGTACCGCCTGATAAAAAGAAGCAAACCGAGAGCAATTTCACGGTGCAATAGCCACATAGAGGCAAGCAACGCTGGCCTGTGCCTATGCCAAGGCAAGGATGTGCAGGCAGCTATTTACGGAGTAAGGCACCATTTTTAATGCCTCTCTGCCCTAAACGTGCATACTACAGGAATTTTGTTCGCTGGCAAGGAAGACGAGGCCTGTATGCAGGGAGTGTACTCTTATGGTACTCAACCGAAATACAAGCCGAAGTCTGACGCCGACAGAGGGCAAAAGAACGCAGTATAAACACGCCCTAACCCATAGACATAACTTTACGCACCATAAGGCTGTCGTCTGGCCATATCTGGCGGTCTGGGGTGAGCAATTCCTGCCCGCGTGCCACAATGGCTGTTTCAAGCGGGCAGCCCAGTGCGGCAAGCAATTGCGCCGCTGTTTTTACGCGCGGCAGGTCAAAATGCGTGTTTTCAGGCAAGAGGTGAATGTGTATGAGGGCAGGGGGGTAGCTGCCGCCTTCTTTGGCCGTGGGGTGTGTGTTTTGTGTTGTGTTCATGGCAGAAGCATACTGTGATGTGTGGTATTAGGCAAGGGGGAGCTTGCCAGCCACGCCGCCCTGCCGTAAACTAGTGCGCCGCTGTATGCGCTGGAGGATATAATGAACCACTCGATATCTGTTTTGCCCGAATTGCTTGCCCCTGCTGGCGGGCGCGAACAATTGGAAGCTGCCATAACCTATGGTGCTGACGCCGTGTATATGGGCGGGCGGGCGCTTTCTTTGCGTGCCCAGTGCGAAGGCTTTGACAACGAAGCCCTTGCCAGCGCTGTGCTGTATGCCCATGCGGCTGGGGTCAAGGTCTATTATTGCCTGAATGCCCTGCCTTACGACAAGCACCTGAATGCCGTATGCGCCCAGCTTGAACGCCTGCCAGCGCTGGGGGTAGATGGCCTTATTGCCGCAGACCCTGGGGTTATTTATTTAGCGCGCCGCTATTGCCCCGAGGTGGAATTGCACCTTTCCACACAGGCGCATTCGGTCAATGCGGCGGCAGTGTCTTTTTGGCAAGAGCAGGGGGCAAAGCGCATTAATGTGGCGCGAGAGCTCAGCCAAGTGGCCATGCGGCGGCTGATACGCGCTTTTCCCGCTATGGAATTTGAAATTTTTGTGCACGGGGCGCAGTGCTTGGCACTTTCTGGGCATTGCCTGCTTTCGGCATGGGTGAACAAACGCCCTGCCAATCAGGGCTTGTGCACGCAGCCTTGCCGTTTTCATTACAAAGGGGTGCAGCTTACCGTGGCAGAAGAGCGCCGCGGGGAAGAGCCCTTTTGGGATGTGCAGCAGGGGGATGATTTCAGCGGCATCTGGGCGCCAACAGATTTATGCCTTGTGCGCGCCATGCCGTGGCTGGCGCGTTCGGGCGCAGCAGCCCTAAAGCTGGAAGGCCGCACCAAAAGCGGCAGCTATGTGGCGCAAATTGTGGATGTGTACCGCACAGCGCTACTGGCGCAGGGGCAAAGGCTGGGGCTTGCACCGCGCCATGGGGCTGCCACCGCTGTGTGCCAGCCCAGCGGGGATGCCTGTGTGGCTGAGCTGATGCACACAGCAAGCCGCCCTTTGAGTAGCGGTTTCTTTTTCCCGCAGCGCAGAACAGAAAATAAGGTGCCCGAAGCCGCCCGCCCTGTGGTGGCGCGGCTGGATGCCCCCGCGGGTGAAGGCTGGCAAGTGCAGGTGCGCGGGCTTTGGGATGCCAAGCGCGATGCCGCCTTGCTGTTGCCCGGTATGCGCCGCCCTGTGCTGCGGGCAGGCAGCTATAGCCTAGAAAATCACCGCGGAGAAAAGGTGGACGTGCTGCATTCAGGCACAAGGGGCACGCTGTACTGGCAGGGGGAAGGCCTTGCCAGCGGCTTGTATATTCGCGCATAAGAGACTGAGCATTGCCAAGAGAGCTCTGCTCTGCAAAAATTTGCCTGCACACCTTGTACACAAGAGGCTTGGGGCTTAGAGCATTTCAACTTTCAAATTGTATATACCCACAAGACTTGAACCAGCCCTGAGCATCGTCAGCCGTGACCATGTTCAAGGCTTTCCCAACTCCTTCAAAAAGCTCTTCATGGGTTCTGGCCTTTATTCCTCGTAATATCTGTTTCACCTTGCTCCACATCTTTTCAATAGGGTTCAGATCGGGACTATACGCTGGTAAAAACAAATATTCAGCTTGCATTTCCTTGATTGCATCATAAGAATTTTGTGATTTGTGGGCAGAAAGATTGTCCATAATAACAATATCTCCAGGTCGCAAAGAAGGAGCAAGAAACTTTTTTACATATTCATCAAACATTTTTCTGTCTACAGCACCTTCAAAAACAATACATTCTGTCGCTCCACCCAGACGAATAGAAGATAAAACTGTCACGGTTTCCCAGTGTCCATTAGGTGCTGAATCATGACAACGTTCACCTTGCAGGGCGCGGCCATACAATCGTGTCATATTAGTTTTTACGCCAGATTCATCTAGAAAAATCAGACGATTCTGGTCAACTGTTTTCTGAAATTCTGCCCACTTACTCTGGGCTTGGATTATATCCTCGCGATCTTGTTCGCTTGCTCGCAGAGTTTTTTTTTACAACAAACCCGAGTTCTTTTAGCAATTTATGAATTGCATTCAAGGAACAGCTTTTTGCAAGGTGTGCGCGCAGTTCCTTCAAAGTAATATCGGGCTGCCTAGCTTAGTAATTTCAGTTCGTTCAGCTTCAGAAAAAATCGAACTTCGGTGCCCTCTTGAGCGCGCTTCAAGTCGCTTTTCCTGTTCAAATTCACGAATCCAGCGGCCAACACTGTTCAGGTGATATCCCACAATGTCAGCGATCTGCTGTCGCGAAATGCCAGCGCCATAAGCTTTGATCGCAATCATGCGTATCTCGGAACTTGCTGTTTTCATGCTCTGATTTTAAACTATTTTTATATAATTTGAAAGTTGAAATGCTCTAG
>JAQVCS010000004.1 GCA_028689675.1 Desulfovibrionaceae bacterium
TCTTATGTTAAAGCAATGGCGTGGGATTGCAACGCGATATGCTAAAAATTCCGCCTCGTTTTTGGCGGCAGTGCATATCAGATGTATTTTTATTTGGGCGTCAATCTCGTGACTACACTATCTAGGGTAATAGAACCTAAAACATATTTTGTATTGGCTTGACCAGTCTTTGTATCAGAAGCCGCAGTTGGCTTTACAGCAGGAGAAGCGCCATTTGTACCATCCGTGGCAGAAGTGTTGCTATTTGTACCATCAGTGCCTGCTATACCAGCATTACCATTGACAACAGTCCCTGTCTCTCCTGCATTGATCCCCACTCCACCTATTCCGCCTGATGTTTGATTCGTTGAGTTTGCATCCCCCCCATTGCGACCTGTAGACACTGTTCCAGTAGCAGCCGCGCCAGCCCCGCCATTAACCCCCACCGGCACATCAGCCACAGCCAGCCCAGCTCCGCCAGCCACCAGCATGGTGGCTATGGCCAATGAGCCAAACGTATTCATTAAGCGACACTTTTTCAGCACCGCTGCATATCTATTGATTAAATTACCTATAGCGCCACGCGTTAACACCATTGCAAAAACCTCCACGACCGTTAAAAAATAAAAAGCACTATACCTAGTGCGATTCATATAGGGTGTTACATGTACATGCAAGCCTTTTCTTGATTTTTTCTAGACTTTTTTTAAAAATTACAAAATATGGAAATATATGATCCCACCCTTGTATAGAATATGGAATAAAAAAATAGTGCTGCTCTATTTTTAGAATATTTTATTGTTCTTTTAGCAAGAATCATACCTATAGTATAAAAAATAACAGAAATTTTTTACCTATAGGACGATAACTTGTATACAGTACATTGCCTATAGTAAAAATACTGAGGACGCTGTTCTCATACTCTGGCAACAATATTCTCACTACTCAATAATTGAGTGTACAAATAATAAAAAAGGCGACTTGCCTTGCAGCGTGTCGCCTTTTTTATGTAGGTTTTTTCCTGTATTTTTATGGCTATAGCTTGTGCAAGCCCCTATAGCCACGGGGGCTTGCTTGCATGTGGCCTGCCCAACCTTTGTTTGCAACGGGCAAGCAAGGGGCATTACGTTCGGGTGTTTTTTTCTAGACAATCCCTCAGGCTGGAAACGCCGCAGGAATGCAGCATATGCAGGGGAATATTACGGTTTTTCGCCACGGCAAGAGCTTTTTTGCGCGCCTCATGTGAAACCATATTGGTAAAAATGATCAGCATGTCTGGAGAACCCAACTGGTCGGCAATGCCGCGCTCTGAGCCATTAAAACAGCGTAAAGTCACCCCGCCGTCTTTTGCGGCACGCATATAATCCCGCTTAAGCCTGTCCATTCCGCCAATAAGTGCTGCGCACATACGCGCCTCCCGCTGTTGTATAAAGTTATTGTGTACCTCAGACTTATTGAAAAAGAATTTCAAAGTCAATAACTATTTTTCACAAAACAGGTCAAAAAACACCTCACCAAGGAATAAAAATTCGTATGCCACTAAAAATACTGCTTTATTTCTCAAGACCTGCCCGTGAAAAAATAAACAAGGGGCTTTGTGCCGCCAGCGCATTCTTTTTGTGAACATACGCTGGCAGCACAAAGCCCCCTGCCCTATTCTTTTTTGAGCTTATAGGCAGTATACAAAAGCAAAACTACAGTGGCCTTGCCAGCCTAGGCGGCGTAAAAAGCCTTGAATGCCTGCACAGAGGCATAAATATCTACCACGCTGGCCAGCTCGAAGGGGCTGTGCATAGAAAGCACAGCGGGCCCAAGGTCAATAACGTGCATGCCGTATGCCGCCAAAAAAAGCGCCACTGTGCCGCCGCCACCGTGGTCAACCTTGCCCAGTTCGGCAATTTGCCACGGTATGCCCTTGCTGTTGTACAGGCTGCGCATCCAGCCCAAAAATTCGGCATCGGCTTCAGAAGCACCATATTTGCCGCGCGAGCCTGTGAACTTGGAAAAGCAAGGGCCATAGCCCAGTAAAGCGGCATTTTGCTTTTCATGAATTTCTTGAAAATCGGGGTCAAGCGCGGCCTGCACATCGGCAGAAAGAGCCTTGCTTTGCAGCATAATGTGTGCAGCGCGCTGCCCTTCGCCCCACGCTTCTGCCATATCTTCAAAGCAATATTGCATAAAGCGCGAGCTAGCACCCGTTGCGCCATCTGAGCCGATTTCTTCTTTATCCCACAGCATCAGTGCAATGGTGCTGTGCGGCTCTTCCACGGCCAGCAGGGCTTCCAGCGCGGTGAAGACGCAAATGCGGTCGTCCTGCCCATAGCCGCCCACCAAGGCGCGGTCAAAGCCCACCAGCCTTGCCGCACCAGCGGGCACGGCCTGCAATTCTGCCGAAACAAAATCTTCTTCGGCAATATTGTAGCTGTGCAATAAAATATCAAGCAGGCGGCTTTTTACGGCTTCTTTGGGCTTTTCGTCGGCCTCTGTGCCTGCGGCTGGCACAAGGGGGCTGTGCCCCAAAATGATATTCAGCTTTTCCCCTTCAAAGGCATCGGCCACGCTTTGCAAATTTTGCTTTTGCGCCAAATGCGGCAGCAAGTCGGCAATGGTGAACACGGGGTCTGTTTCCGCTTCCCCCAGCGTTACAGTAACAAGGCTGCCGTCTTCTTTCACCAGCACGCCATGCAAGGCCAGAGGGCGGGCAAGCCATTGATACTTGCGAATGCCGCCATAATAATGCGTTTTTGCCTGCGCCACTGTGGGCTGCTCCACAAGGGGGCGCTGCTTGAAATCGAGGCGGGGGGTATCGGCATGGGCGGCAATAAGGTGCACACCGCGCGCAAGCGGGGCAGTGCCGCGCCGCGCCACAAACAGGCTTTTGCCGCGCATGGGCAGCATTACCTTGCCGTGCTCAAAACTTTCGCTAAAGCCAGCTTCGGCAAGGCGCTTTTGCACATAGGCAATAGTTTCCCGCTCGGTTTTGCACTTGGTTAAAAAGGCAAGGTAGCGGCAAACGAGAGCCTTCATGGCGTCGCGGTCTTCAGGTTTGGTATACACTTCCCAAGCATTTTTGGGACTATAGGCAGAGCTTTCTGTAGTCATAGCAATACTCCTTGTGGCAAGAACTAATTCTGATGCAGGGCTTCGTCAAGAACACGAACAATATCTGCGCACTCTTTGTCCTGTATAGTGCGCGGGTCTAAGCAAAAGGCGTCTTCTTCCACCCTGCCAATCAGGGGCGGGTCGGCAGCCAGCAGCCTTTGCTTGAGCTCGGGCACAGAGCAGGCACAGGGCTGCACACGCACCACGCTGGTGGCCAGCCCGCGCTCGGGAAAAGCCCCGCCGCCCACGCGCGATTCGGCCTCTGCTATGCTGATGTGGGCACGCTCGCCCAGCTTTGCCTTGAGCCTGCGCGCCAATTTGCGGGCACGCTGGGCGCATTCCTGCCCTGTCATGGTTATCATGCGCAAGGTGGGGATGGTGGCGCACACCGTTTGCTGGTCTGCATACAGGCGCAGGGTGGCTTCCAGCGCGGCAAGGCAGAGTTTATCCTGCCGCAGGGCGCGGGTAAGCTGGTTGGCATGCAGGGCATCAATATATTTTTTCTTGCCCACAATAATGCCTGCCTGCGCGCTGCCCAGCACTTTATCGCCAGAAAAGGTTACAATATCCGCCCCCGCCGCCACAACAGACTGCACTGTAGGCTCGTAAGGCAGGCCATAGGTGCTGAAATCTATCAGCGAACCGCTGCCCAAGTCTTCAATAACAGGCAGGCCATGCTTACGCCCCAAGATGACCAATTCCTCTACCGAAACGGCTTTGTGAAAGCCCACAATGCGGTAATTAGACGTATGCACGCGCATAAGGGCGCGGGTGTTCTCGTTCAGCGCCGCAGCATAGTCGCGTATATGCGTACGGTTGGTTGCACCCACTTCATGCAGCACGGCGCCGCTTTTTTCCATAATATCAGGAATGCGGAACGAGCCGCCAATTTCCACCAGCTCGCCGCGCGAAACCAGCACTTCCCCGCCCTTGCACAACGTGTCCAGCACCAGCAGCACAGCAGCGGCATTATTGTTCACCACCAGCGCGGCTTCTGCCCCTGTCAGGCGGCACAATATATCATTGATAATGTTGTAGCGGCTGCCCCGCCCCCCAGTGCTTAAATCCAGCTCAAGGTTGGTATAATGCCCTGCCGCCTGCGCCACGGCCTGCACAGCCTCTTGTGCCAGCAAAGAGCGCCCCATATTGGTGTGCACCACCACGCCAGCCGCATTGATAGCGCGGCGCAGGCGCGGGCGCAGGGCGGCCTGCACATATTTTTGAATATGCGGCAATTGCGCGTCAAGGCCAAGGGCGCAGGGCTGGGTGTACAGCCCTGCTTTAATGTCTGCACGCACGCCATTCCAATATGCTGTGACGTTTTCACGCACCAAGGCACGCGGCAGGGCACGCCATTCGGGGCGGGCTGCAAACAAAGCCTCTAGGCACACATCCATGGCAGGCAAAGCCTGAAACAGTGTTTTCATACCTTCTCCTCTGTTGGCGCAGGGCACAGAGCGCGAGAACGCTCTAAATATTGCGGAAATAGGCGGTAAAATTCTGAAAGCAAATACAGCGAGCCGCATACAAGCACAGGGCGGCTGCCAAAAGGCACTTCACCTTCCAGCAAAGGAAAAGCAAGGGAAATATCAGCCACAGCGCATACCTGCTGCGCGCCCAAGCTGTGCAAATGCTGCACCAGCGCATCGGCCTCGGCAGCGCGCTCATTGTGCAGGCTGGGCACAACAATGGGGCATTGCTTGCCCACAGCGTGCAGCAGCAGGGCAGACATTGCCTGCCAATCTTTATCTTTCAGGCAGGAAAAAATAACAGCCACTGGCGGGCAGGCGGCCTGCTCTATGGCAAGGGCAAGGGCGCGCATACCATGCTCGTTGTGCGCGCCATCCAGCCACAGGGCAGGCAGGGAGCAAAAAGCCTTGGTTTGCTGCAAGCGCCCAGCAAAAAATGCTTTTTTTAAGCCCTCTGCACGGGCTGCTGCACGGTTTGGCAGGGCGCAGGCTGCGGCTAGGGCATTCCAGCCAGCCACAGCAAGGGCAGCATTGCCGCGCTGATGCTCACCAGCAAGCCCCAGCACTGTGCCCCTAGGCAAGGCAGGGGCAAGGCATAAGGGGGCATGGTGCGCCGCACAGGCAGCCTTGAGCACGGCAAGGGCTTCTGGCTCTTGCTCGGCGCTGCATACTGGCGCGGCACTGCGTA
Source organism: Desulfovibrionaceae bacterium (assembly GCA_028689675.1). GTDB lineage: Bacteria > Desulfobacterota > Desulfovibrionia > Desulfovibrionales > Desulfovibrionaceae > JAQVCS01. The sequence goes on from JAQVCS010000004.1 coordinate 5,239, forward strand.
TTGCCCCAGCTTTATCGCTGGCAATGGCATGTAGGCTGTTGCCCAAAATGGCGGTATGATCCATACCAATGGGCGCATAGCACAGCACATCGGCCGCAAAGGCTGTGGTGGCATCATGCGCGCCCCCAAGGCCTGCTTCTATTACCGCCACACGCACCTTGCGTTCACGAAAAGCCAGCAGGGCAAGCAAAGTCATAAATTCAAAATACGTCACATCGGGGCGCACTTCCATAATGGCATTGCCCAGTGCTGCCCAGCGCTCTTCGGCAAGCATCACGCCATTGATGCGTATGCGCTCGGCAGGAAACACAAAATGCGGCGAAGTATACAAGCCTGTGGTGCATCCCTGCTCTTGCGCCATGCTGGCAAGAAAGGTTGACGTTGAGCCCTTACCATTGGTGCCCAGCACCTGCACCACAGCAAAGGGCGGGCGCATCAAGCCCAAAGCCTGCAAAGCAGCCTGCATGCGGTGCAGGCCAAAATCCATATGAAATAAACCCACCTTGTCCAAGTGGGCAAGCACATCTGCATAGGTACTAAACATAACACCCTGTCGCGTAAAAGAGAACAAAGAGGGCAGCAGGCAGCCACAGCCTGTGCCAGAAGCGGCAAAAACAATGCCATATTGCCCGCACCAGCGCAACATATACCCAAAGGTGGTGCAGGGCGCGCGGTGGCTTCTTGAGCAAGCATACTACAAAAGCGCGACTATAGGGCGAGCGGCAGCAGGCTTCTATGCCAGCCCAGCACAAAAGCGCACAGAGCGCAGAGCAGCACCTGCTCAGGCAAGTTCATTGCAAGAATACTCAGGGTGCAGGGCGGGCGGCAGCATATGCTGAAGCGGCAAGCCCAGCATAAAAGCACAGGACACAGAGTGGACGGCATATCTTGACAGGGTATGGACTTTACGCCTAGCGTGGCTTTTTTGATTGAGCCTAGTGCTCTCTTGTTGTCTTTGCGCACCGCCTGCCCGTGGCTTTTGTTGCACAGCCTGTAGGGCGAGGCGCGCGTATTTTTTCTCTCCAGCCTGTGGAGGCTTTATGGACACCCTACTTGATTGCCGCACCCTTGCCTGCCCCGAACCTGTCCTGCGTACCCGCGCCCTGTTGAGCGAAGGGGGCAGCGAGGATTTTACCGTATTGGTGGATAATGCCGCCGCCTGCGAAAATGTCTGCCGTTTCTTGCAAAACAAGGGCATTCAAACCAGCATGCGCCACGATGAACAAGCCAAGGAATGGCGCATTGAAACGCAGCGCAGCACAGCACAAGCCCCCTGCCCCGCCCAGCAGGAACAAGCTATGCCGCAAGCACAGGCTGCTGCCAAAACGCTGGTCTTTATCAGCACCGAAACACTAGGGCGCGGCGATGATGCTCTGGGCAGCAAGCTGATGGGCAATTTTCTGGCAACCTTACCCGAGCTGGGTGCACGCCTGTGGCGCATTGTGCTGGTGAATGGCGGGGTAAAGCTGACAGCCACTCAGGGCAAATGCTTGGAAAGCCTACAAGCCTTGGCAGCCGCAGGCGTAAGCATTTTGGTGTGCGGCGCCTGCCTTGAGCACTATGGTTTAAGTGCCGCCAAGCAAGTGGGAGAAACCACCAATATGCTGGATATTGTCACCAGCCTTGACATGGCCGATAAAATAATTCGCCCCTAACTGACACTGCTGTTGTTGGCCTTGTTTCAAGCGTGGTTACAAATTCGCCCTTAGCTTTGTGCTCACACGCAGGGCACAGCGCTGTTGCAGCATAAGTGCGGTTTCAGCGTACAGTGCGGTAAGCCCTGCCAGCACGGAAAAGCAGCGCTGGCACAAAACGCACCCCTAGCCGAGCAGCCACACCGCAGGGAAAAACAGCCCTTATTTTAGTTTTCTACATTTTGGTAGAACTATAAAGTACCGCCTCCCACTGGCTCGCGTTCCTGATAAAGAACGCGAGCTTTTTTATTGCAACAGCTCAATTTATTCATTTTTTTATACATTCCTTCTCTTCTTCCTTTTTTACACTGCCTTTGCCTTTGCAGCATGTACGCTATTATCTACCCATATGTAGATAATTCTATAATATACTAAAATATTTTATTTTTACTCTATTTTAGCCCCTCATAGCTGCATTACTTTGCTGTATAGGCAAAAGCCTCTTTCTACCAAAATGTATTTTTTAAACCGTACTGCTCTTGCTTTTCCCCCCTGCGCAGTGTGCCCACTGATAATTTTAAAAAAATATACACAATAAATTTAGTAAATTATAAGAAATATTTTTTATAATCGCTCTTTCGGCACGCTTTGTGCTCATACGCAGCTATCCGGCGCTTTTGGGAAGAGGCGCAGGGAATTGGTCACTATAACAGGGCATAAGCGCCCGTTAAGAGGAAGGATTGTTATGAACGCTGCGGATACCGCTTTTGTTATCATTTGCGCTGCTATGGTCATGCTTATGACGCCAGCGCTGGCACTGTTTTATGGTGGGCTTGTACGCTCGCGCAACGTACTTTCCACATCAATGCACAGCTATGCCTCTTTGGGCTTGATTACTGTGCTTTGGGCTGTGGTGGGCTACACATTGGCTTTTGGGGGGGATGTAGGCGGCCTTATTGGCAACCTTTCGTACCTCTTCCTGAACAATGTGGGGGCTGCCAACAATGGCCCTGTGGATAACCTGCCACACACTGCCTTTATGGCTTTTCAGTGCATGTTTGCTGTGCTGACCGTAGCGTTGATTTCGGGCTCGTATGCTGAGCGCATACGCTTTTCTGCCATGCTGCTCTTTTCTGCCTTATGGCTTATTTTTGCCTATTGCCCCATGGCGCATTGGGTATGGGGCGGCGGCTGGATGGCACAAATGGGGGCGGTAGACTTTGCTGGCGGTGCTGTTGTGCACATGGCCTCTGCGGCAGCGGCTTTGGCCTGCGCCCATGCTGTGGGCCCGCGTCTGAACCTTGGGCGCTCCATGTCGCCCAACAACCTGCCCATGACCTTGCTTGGCGGCGGCTTGCTGTGGTTTGGCTGGTTTGGCTTTAATGCTGGCAGCGCCTTGGCCGCCAATGAACTTGCAGCACATGCACTGGTAACCACGCACCTTGCCACGGCTGGCGGCATTTTGGGCTGGATGCTGGTGGAATGGAAGCGCACGGGCAAGCCCACAACCTTGGGTGTTATTTCTGGTGCTTTGGCTGGTTTGGTTGCTATTACCCCTGCGGCTGGCTTTGTGGGCATTATGCCTTCCATCTTCATCGGCTTTGTCGGCGGCATTATTTGCTATGGTGGCGTGCTGCTCAAGAACCGCCTTGGGTACGATGATGCTTTGGACGTGGTGGGCATTCATGGTGTGGGCGGCACATGGGGCGCGTTTGCCACAGGCGTGTTTGCCATTGCTTCAGTAAACAAGGTGGATGGCCTTTTGGCTGGCAACCCGCATCAACTCTGGGTTCAAGTGGTTTCTATAGTGGCAACATGGGTTTTTGTGTATGTCGTCAGCCGCATTCTGCTCTGTATTGTTAATGCCCTTGTGGGGCTGCGTGTCACCCCCGATGCCGAACTGAGCGGGCTTGACTTAAGCGAGCATAATGAACGTGGCTACTCCCTCTAGCCCTTATGTAAGGAAGAAGAGAAATGAAGAAGATTGAAATCATTATACGCCCTTCCAAGCTGGAAGATGTAAAGCAACAGCTTTCTGCCATAGGCATTCACGGTATGAATTACACAGAAATCCGCGGTTTTGGACGGCAGCGTGGGCACACAGAAGTGTATCGCGGTTCAACCTATGAAGTGGATTGCCTGCCCAAGATAAAGCTGGACATTGTTATTCACGATGAAGCCTTAGACAAGGTGCTGGCTGCCGTTACCAGCTCGGCACGCACTGGCAATATAGGCGATGGCAAAATCTTTATTTACGACGTGCTGGATGCCATGCGCATACGCACAGGTGAGCGCGGCAACGCCGCCTTATAACAAAGGCATTCGGGCTGGCAGTAAGGGCATACCAACTATGTTTTCACTGCCAGCCGCAAAAAACACTTTCTCCCGTTATTGTGCTTTTACTATGTTCACTTATGACATGGTGTAAACCATAAAGGATGTTTTTATGAATTCGCGCACTCAGGCCGTGCTTGATATTGCTGCAAGCCACCCAGCACCCGCAAGCTTCCCCTCCGATATTGAATCCATTTATGGCAAAAAGGTTTTCTCTCTTTCCATGCTGCAAAAGCGCCTGCCCAAGGCGGTGTTTAAGAAGCTGGAAAAAATTATTCGCGATGGCGCCCGTCTTGACCCAGATATTGCCGATGTGGTTGCCAATGCCATGAAAGATTGGGCTTTAGAGCTGGGGGCTACGCATTACACCCATTGGTTCCAGCCCATGACAGGCCTGACGGCTGAAAAGCATGATGCCTTTATTAACCCCACAGGCGAAGGGCATGTGCTGAATGAATTTTCAGGCAAGCTGCTTATTTCTGGCGAGCCCGATGCCTCTTCGTTCCCTTCTGGCGGCATACGCTCCACCTTTGAAGCGCGCGGCTATACAGCGTGGGATCCCACCGTGCCCGCTTTTGTTATTGGCTCTACCCTGCACATCCCCACCCTGTTCTATTCCTATTCTGGTGAGGCTCTGGACAGAAAAATTCCGCTTATGCGCTCTATTACGGCTTTGTCGCGTCAGGCTTTGCGCATTTTGCGCCTGTTTGGCAACACCACGGCCACCTATGTTCGCCCCAATGTAGGGGCTGAACAGGAATATTTTTTGGTTGACCGCCGCCTTGCTGCCCTGCGCCCCGATATTTTGCTGGCTGGGCGCACCCTGATGGGTGCTCCTTCACCCAAGGGGCAGGAAATGGAAGACCATTATTTTGGCGCTATTCCTTCCCGCGTAATGGCCTTTATGCAGGATGTGGAAAACACCCTGTTTGAGTTGGGCATTCCTGCCAAAACCCGCCACAATGAAGTAGCCCCCGGGCAGTTTGAGCTCGCGCCCCTGTATGAAGATGCCAATATGGCTACAGACCACAATATGCTTATCATGAACCTGCTGCGCCACTTGGCAGCCAAACATGATTTCATTTGCCTGCTGCACGAAAAGCCCTTTGCTGGCGTGAATGGCAGCGGCAAGCATAATAACTGGTCTATGAGCGACTCAGACGGCAACAATTTGCTCAACCCCGGCTCTACCCCGCAGGACAATGCCCAGTTCCTCGTCTTTTTGGCTGGCGTGCTGCGCGCTGTGCACAAGCACAGCAAAGCTTTGCGCTTGGGCACGCTGGGTGCTGGCAATGACCACCGCCTTGGCGCCAATGAAGCACCGCCTGCTATTATTTCTGTGTATCTTGGCGAACAGCTTGCCGATGTACTGGATGTTATCATTCATGGCAAATCTCGCTCTGTGGCGCACAAGAGTGCCTTTATGGAAATTGGCGTCTCTTCACTGCCGCCCCTGCCTGTTGATTTGTCTGACCGCAACCGCACCAGCCCCTTTGCCTTTACAGGCAATAAGTTTGAGTTTCGTGCCACGGGTTCGTCGCAGTCTATAGCGCCTATCAATATTTCATTGAACAGCGCCATGGCCTGCGCCCTTGATGACATTGCCACCGAGCTGGAAGCCGTGCTGGCCAATGGTGTCAGCCTAAACGAAGCCCTGCAAAGCCTGCTGCCGCGCCTGTTCAGCGAACATCAGGCCGTGGTCTTTAATGGTAATGGCTATGCCGCTGCATGGACAAAAGAAGCCGCTACCCGTGGCCTGCCCAACCTGACCAACACCGTGGAAGCGCTGGAACAATACAGCCAGCCCGAAGTGATGGATGTCTTCCTGCGCCAGCAAGTGCTTTCTGAACGTGAAATGATGGCTCGTCAGGAAATATTGCTGGAAAGCTATATCAAAACTCTGCATATTGAAGGTATGCTTATGGTAGATATGGCAAGCACCACTGTGCTGCCTGTGGCCTACAAAGCGCAGGGGCAGGCTGCCGATGTAGCCTTTAAAACGCGCTCTGTGCTGGGTGAAGCCGCCGCCGAAGAGCAAATTTTTACCACATTGCGTGAACACACACAGGGGCTCAGCACTGGCATAGCCACCCTGAAAGAAGCCCTGCAAACGCTGGATACCTGCTCAGACACATTGGAATGTGCCCGTATGGCGCGCGACTGCGTGCTGCCTGCCATGGCAACATGCCGTGAACATTGTGATGCTTTAGAGCAAAGCATCAGCAAAGATGATTGGCTTTTGCCCAGCTATGCCGAGCTGCTGTGGCTGCATTAAAAAAGAAAAAAAGGGAACAAAGGGGCAGAGCAAGACTACAGGCCTTGCCCTGCCTTTTCCCGCCTGCGCTTTTGCTGGAATAAAGGAGCATACTATGAAAGGACTTTTTGACAGCCGCCGCGAACATGACGCCTGCGGTGTGGGTTTTGTGGCCTACCTTGATGGTCAGGCTCGCCACGAAGTGATGCAAACTGCGCTCACAGCCATGGCGCGCATGGCGCACCGCGGGGGCGGTGACGGCAAAAGCGGCGATGGCGCAGGTATGCTCTTCCCCCTGCCCAAGGCATTTTTTCTGCGTCAATGGCCGCAGCTTGCCCAGTGCAAAAGCCTGTGGGCAGTGGGGCAGTTTTTTTTGCCGCAGTCTGCCCCCTTGCGTCAGCAGGTTTTGCAAAGCCTGCACCAATGCCTGAACGCCTTTGGCCTTACTGTGGCTGATGGGCGCGATGTGCCCGTCAATGCGGGCATTTTGGCGCAAGCTGCACTGGAAAGCATGCCCATAATGCAGCAGCTTTTGGTGCTGCCAGCCGCCGCAAGCCCCGCCGCGACTGATGCCGAAGCCTTTGAACGCATTCTCTTTCTTGCCCGCCGCACAGCAGAAAACACCATTTGGGCATCGCTCAAGCAGCGCGGCATAGACCCGCGCGCCTTCTATGTGGTTAGCCTTTCCTGCCGCAGTATTATTTACAAAGGTATGCTGCCCGGTGCACGCATTGGGGAATTTTATTCCGATGTGCTTGAGCCCGACTGCGCTGCCCCCTTTGCCGTTTTTCACGAGCGTTTTTCCACCAATACCATGCCCGCGTGGCCGCTGGCGCAGCCCTTCCGCCTTGTGGCACATAATGGGGAAATAAACACCCTGCGCGGCAATGTGGCACACATGCAGGCACGAGAAACCCTGCTGCATTCAGATCTGCTGGGCAAAGACCTGAGGGCGGCGCTGCCCATTATTACCGACTTTATTTCAGATTCTGGCATGTTTGATAATGTGCTGGAGCTTTTGGTGCGCGGGGGCAAAAGCCTGACCCATGCCCTTATGATGATGGTGCCCGAGCCCTTTGGCTCTGCCTTTGTCATGGGCGACAACAAACGGGCTTTCTATGAATTTCATGCCAGCTTACTTGAACCTTGGGATGGGCCTACGGCGCTGGTCTTTACCGATGGCTACCGCCGCGTGGGGGCACTGCTGGATAGAAACGGCCTGCGCCCTTGCCGTTACAGCGTCAGCCGCGATGGCTTGGTGGTACTGGGCTCTGAAAGCGGCATTGCCGACCTGCCCGAAGAATCCATTATTCAGCGTGGGCAATTGCGCCCCCGCCGCATGATTATGGCCGATGTGCAGCGCCACCACCTTGCCCCCGATGCCGAGCTTAAAGGGCAGGTCATTCGTGCTCAGCCCTATCGCCGCTGGTTGCAGCAATATGCCATTCGTCTGGAAAATTTGCACAGCAATGCCGCATTGCAAAGCCCCCTGCCCCCGCTGCCCCAGCGTCAGGCCTCTGCTGGCTGTGATGCCGCATGGATAGAGCGCGTGCTCATTCCTATGGCCAACAGTGCTCAAGAACCTGTGGAATCTATGGGCAACGACTTGCCCTTGGCCTGCCTTGATGCCAGTGCACAGCCCTTGTTCCGCTACTTCAAGCAGCACTTTGCCCAAGTGACCAACCCGCCTGTAGACCCCTACCGCGAGCAGCTTTCTATGTCGCTTATGGGCTTTGCGGGGCGCGAGGGCAATATGCTTGAAACCAAGCCCGAAAGCTGCGCCACCCTGCGCCTGCCCCACCCCTTTTTAACTGCTACAGACATGCAATGCCTGCGCGCTTCTGAAAAGCCCGAAGTGCGCGCCATTACGCTGGATGCTACCTTTCCCGCCAAGGGGGGCGGCGCTGCCTTGGCCGCGGCCTTGGAAGAGATGTTTAATGCCGCAGCCGATGCCGTCAAGCAAGGGGCAACCCTGCTTATTATCAGCGACACCGCCGCCACGGCACAGCGTGCGCCCATTCCTGCCCTGCTGGCAACAGCAGGCCTGCACCATGCCCTCATGCGCCGCCGCCTGCGCCATGCCTGCGGCATTATTGTTGAATGCGGTGAAGCCTGCGAAGTAATGCACATGGCACAGCTTATTGGCTATGGTGCAAGTGCCATTTACCCGCATACCGCGCTGGACACTTTGCACACGCTGGCACTGGAAGGCCGCCTTGCCACCCACAAGCCGCACGAGGCACAAGAAGCCTATATTGCGGCTTTGAAAAAAGGTCTGCTCAAGGCCTTTGCGCGCTTGGGCATTGCCACCCTGCGTTCCTTCCGCGGTTCGCAGCCCTTTGAAGCTGTGGGCTTGAGCCAGCAGGTTATTGATACCTATTTTACTGGCACGCCCAGTTCCATCAATGGCATAGGTTTGGATTTGCTGGCACAAGAAGCGGCTGCCCGCCATGCACGCGCTTTTACCAAAACAGCAGAAAGCAAAGAAAAATCTTCCCCCTGCCATTTGTGGAGCAAGCCCGCTATCCGCGCCCTGCACGAAGCGGTACGCACTAAAAATATCGAAGCTTATCAGCGCTTTGCCGCTACAAGTGATGTGCAGGAGCAGCCCTTTACCTTGCGCTCGCTCTTGGGCTTTGCCCCTACCAAAGCTATTCCGCTGGTAGAGGTAGAGCCTGCACAAGCTATACTAAAGCGCTTTGTAGGGGCGGCTATTTCCTTTGGGGCTATCAGCAAGGAAGCGCATGAAACCATTGCCGCGGCCTGCAACGGCCTTGGGGCGCGCTCCAATTGCGGGGAAGGGGGCGAAGACCCGCAGCGCAGCCAAACGACAGCGCAAGGCTATGATGTGCGCTCGCGCATACGGCAGGTGGCCTCGGGGCGCTTTGGCGTGACAGCCCGTTATCTGCTGGACGCAGAAGAAATACAAATTAAGGTGGCGCAGGGCGCAAAGCCAGGCGAAGGCGGGCAGCTGCCAGCCTATAAGGTAACGGCAGAAATCGCACGCGCACGCGGCACGCTTTCTGGTGTTTCCCTTATTTCGCCGCCGCCGCATCACGATATTTATTCTATTGAAGACCTTGCCCAGCTTATTTATGACTTTAAGCGCCTCAACCCCAAGGCAAAAATTTCTGTTAAGCTGGTGGCAGAAAGTGGCGTGGGCACTATTGCCGTGGGCGTTGCCAAGGCTGGCGCGCACAGCGTGCTTATTTCTGGTCACGATGGCGGCACAGGCGCCAGCCCGCATTCTGCTATTAATTATGTAGGGCTGCCGTGGGAGCTGGGGCTGGCAGAAACCCAGCAGGCCTTGGTGGCCAGCGGCCTGCGTTCAAGCATTGCCGTGCAGACAGATGGCCAATTGCGCACAGGGCGCGATGTGGTTATTGCCGCTCTGCTGGGTGCAGAAGAATTTGGCTTTGGTACAGCCCTTATGGTTGCCATGGGATGTGTACTGTGCCGCAAATGTATGAAGGGGCGCTGCCCTGTGGGCATTGCCACGCAAGACGCTGCCCTGCGCTGCAAATTTGCGGGCACAGTGGCACAGGTGCAGGCCTATTTGCGCTTTGTGGCAGAAGATGTGCGCCAGCACATGGCCGCACTGGGCTGCCGCACCATGAATGAGCTCATTGGCCACACCGAGCTTTTGCAGCAAGTGCCCACAGCCAGCACAAAGGCCGCCACGGTGGATCTTTCCCGCCTGCTGCACAAGCCCGCTGGCCTGCACACGCCGCATTGCCTGCATCAAAAGCTGGAAAGCCCCAATACGCCGCTTGAGCAGGCCTTGTTCACGGCTGCCCAGCCCTTGCTGCAAGGGGATACCAGCCCCATTGCGTATACTGGCAGCATTCACAATACAGACCGCAGTGCCGTCAGCCGTCTTTCTGGCGCGCTGCTGCAACATTATGCACAGGGCTTGCCCCAGCACAGTGTGCATTTGCGCCTGCGCGGGCAGGCTGGGCAAAGCTGCGGGGCATTCCTTGCCGCTGGCATTACTTTGGAAGTGCAGGGTGCGGCTAATGACTATGTGGGCAAGGGGCTTTCGGGCGGCATCATTATTGTTAAGCCCGATGCCAAGGCACGTTTTGTGGCAGCAGACCAAGCTATTATGGGCAATGTTGCCCTGTATGGGGCAACCAGCGGGCAAGTGTATTGCTGCGGGCAGGCTGGGGAGCGCTTTGCCGTGCGCAACTCTGGCGCTTCTGCTGTTGTAGAAGGTGTGGGCGACCATGCCTGTGAATATATGACAGGGGGCACAGTGGTGGTGCTGGGCTCCACGGGCTATAACTTTGCTGCTGGCATGAGCGGCGGCATTGCCTTTGCTTACGATGTAGATGAGCATTTCCAAAACCGCTGCAATATTGAAAGTGTTGATTTGGAATCTGTTTGGCAGGAAGAAGACCGCCGCCTGCTCCGTCACCTGCTTGAGCAGCATGTCTTGTACACTGGCAGCCCCAAGGCCGCGACCCTGCTGGACAACTGGGATGCCGCCCTGCCCCTTTTTGTGAAAGTTATGCCGCTGGATTATAAAAAAGTGCTGCAAAAGCATGATGAAGCCGCAAGCCACGCTTCAGAAACCGTTGCCGCCACTGAAGAAGTCTTTCATGATACAGGAGAAGCAGACCATGCGTAATCATATTCCCTTCACCAAAATGGAAGGCTTGGGCAATGACTATGTATATGTCAACGGCTTTGAAGTAAACCTGCCCGATCCTGCTTCAGTAGCGCGCGCTATCAGCGACAGGCACTTTGGCGTGGGCTCTGACGGGCTGGTGCTTATTTTGCCCTCTGCCGTGGCCGATGTGCGTATGCGCATGTTTAACAGCGATGGCTCTGAAGCCGAAATGTGCGGCAATGCCTCGCGCTGCGTGGGTAAATATGTGTATGAGCACGGGCTGGTTATCAAGCCTGTTATTCGCTTGGAAACCAAGGCAGGCATTAAGGTTCTGCACCTTATTTTTGAGCATGATGAAGTTGTGGGCGCGCGCGTAGATATGGGCGAACCAGAGCTGGCCGCAGGGCGCATTCCTGTGCAAACAGGCTTAGACGCAGCGCTGCCGCAAGAGCACGAACATGTTATCAATAAAACACGTATGATAGATGGGCAGGCATGGGAAATAACGGCTGTTTCTATGGGCAACCCCCATGCCGTTACATTTGTGGATGATGTTGATGCCCTCAACCTGCCACAGCTGGGGGCGGCCTTTGAGCACCACAGCTTTTTCCCAAAAAGGGTCAATACAGAATTTGTGCAAAAACTCAGCCCCAGCCATGTGCGTATGCGCGTGTGGGAACGCGGTGCGGGGGAAACTCTGGCCTGTGGCACAGGGGCTTGCGCCACTGTGGTAGCCTGTGTGCTGACAGGGCAATGCGAACGCCGTGTGCGTGTTGACTTGCTGGGCGGTTCGCTTGATATTGAATGGAACGAAAAAGACAATCATGTGTATATGACAGGCGCAGCCCGCACCGTTTTTGACGGTATCTACCACTTCACAGAAGACTGTAAGCCCTAAAGGATAGCTTTATGATTCGCAGTAATGAAAATTTTTCCAAAATGTCCGATTCATACCTCTTTGCCACCATTGCTGCCAAGGTGGCTGCCCACAAGCAGGCACACCCGCAAGAACAAGTTATCAGCTTGGGCATTGGGGATGTCACCCGCCCCATTGTGCCCGCTGTGGTGCAGGCCATGCACGCAGCTGTAGCAGACATGGGGCAGGCGGCCTCATTTCACGGCTATGGCCCAGAGCAGGGCTATGCTTTTTTGCGTGAAGCCATTGCCAAGCACGACTTTCATGCCCGCGGCATTGCCATTGATGCAGACGATATTTTTATTAGCGATGGTTCAAAATGCGATGTGGGCAATATTCAAGAACTCTTTGCCCATGATTGCAAAATTGCCGTCACCGACCCGGTGTACCCTGTGTATGTGGATTCAAACGCCATGGCTGGCCGCGCAGGGAATTGGACAGGAACACATTGGGATAACTTGATTTATTTGCCCTGCACCGAAGAAAATGATTTCGTGCCCGACTTCCCCAAAGAACAGCCCGACATTATTTATTTGTGCTATCCCAACAATCCCACGGGCACAGTGCTGCACCGTGAGGCCTTGCAGGCATGGGTAGACTATGCCCGAAACCACAAGGCGCTGATTATTTATGATGCCGCCTACGAGGCTTTTATTAGCGAGCCTGACGTACCGCACAGCATTTTTGAAATTGACGGCGCGGCAGAAGTGGCCATTGAATGCCGCAGTTTTTCAAAAACAGCGGGCTTTACTGGCGTGCGCTGTGCCTATATGGTTATTCCCCGCACGGTGCAGGTAAGCGCGCCGCAGGGCAAAATGGTGCGCCTGCGTGATTTATGGCATCGCCGCCAGAGCACCAAATTCAATGGCTGCTCCTATATTGTGCAGCGCGGTGCAGAGGCTGTTTTCACCCCGCAGGGGCAGCAGCAAGTGCGCGCTGTTATTCAGGAATATATGGATAATGCCGCCAGCATCTGCACAGGGCTGCGTGCTTTGGGGCTGCGCTGCTTTGGCGGTGTAAATGCGCCCTATATTTGGACAAAAACGCCGCAGGGCATGGCTTCGTGGGAATTTTTTGAAAGCCTGCTCAAGCAAGCTTCGCTGGTGTGCACCCCGGGCGCTGGCTTTGGATTCAGTGGGGAAGGCTATGTGCGCTTTACCGCCTTTGGCACGGCAGAGCAAAGCGCACAGGCATTGCAGCGCATAGCGCACTTGTCTTTATAAAGAAAGAGGGGCAGGCGGTTGTACACCCGCCTGCCCCTTGCACTCCCCAATAAAAACCAGCACGCTCTAACGAAAGCAGGTTGCTCTGTGCCCAGATACCAGCAACACAATGAGGCTTATTCCTACAACAACCCGCAGCAAAAGCAGATAGGCTCAAGCTAAGGTAGAGCCCTGTGGCCAACCTGTTTTGCAAAGCCCTGCCCCCAAGCCTTATTCTGCTTTCTTCCTAAATTCTTTATAGCCTATACCATATTTTTTCATGCGCAAAGCCAGCACGCGCTCTGTCAAGCCCAAGGCCTGCGCTGTGTGCCCCATGTGCCCCGCATGATGTTCCAGTGCTTCGGCAATGCTGGCACGCTCCAGCTCGTCTAGCCTTTGCTGCAAATTCCCCACCAGCGGCACGCAATGCTGCTTGTTCTCTTCCCCCACGCCGCACACAGGGCAATGCGAACTATGCAGATTGGCGGGCAAATGCTGGGGCAAAATAAGCCCTTCATGCCCTGTCAGCAGCACAGCGCGTTCCATAATATTTTCCAACTCACGAATATTGCCAGGCCAAGAATAGCGCTGGAGCATGTCCATAACCGCCAGCGAAAGGCGCTTGGGCTCGTGCCCATTGGCAAGGGCATATTTTTCCATAAAATAGGAAGCCAGCGGCAAAATATCATTCTGCCTATCGCGCAAAGGCGGCATAAAAATGGGGAACACATTCAGGCGATAATATAAATCGCGGCGAAAGCGCCCTTCTTCCACCATGGTTTGCAGGCTGCGGTTAGTGGCTGTGATAATGCGCACATCCACCTGCCTTGTTTCCATAGCGCCCAAGCGTTCAAAACGGCGTTCTTGCAAAACGCGCAGCAATTTTGCCTGCGTTAAAGGCGAGAGCTCGCCCACTTCATCCAAAAAAAGCGTGCCTGTATCGGCCAGCTCAAAGCGCCCCTTGCGCACACTGTTTGCGCCTGTAAAAGCCCCCTTTTCATGGCCAAACAGTTCACTTTCTATCAAATTTTCTGGCAAAGCGGCACAGTTTAGCGAAATAAAGGGCTTATCCCCGCGCCCACTGGCAGCATGAATGGACTGCGCGGCCAATTCCTTGCCTGTGCCGCTTTCGCCATGCAAAAATACTGTGGTGGCGGAGGGGGCAACCTGCGCAATTTGTTCATACACCATGCGCATCACTTCAGAATTGCCCACAAAACCGCGCGGCCGCAAAGGCTTGGCAAGCGAGTTGCGCAAACGCATATTTTCCTCAATGGCGGCAGAGCGCTCATCCATAGAATCTTGCCGCACCTTGGCCACACGCGCCAGCATGGATGCAATAATAGTGAGCAGGCGTTCATCATCTTCCAGCGTGGCTGTATCGGCAAAAAGCCTGTCCACCGAAAGTGCCCCCAGCACTTGGTCTTCCAGTTTAATGGGTACACACAAAAAAGCTATGCTTTCTTTCTGCACATTGCGCGAGCGTGTGCGGTTTAAAAAGAAAGGATTATTGCTGATATTAGAAACAAGCATGGGCTTGCCTGTTTGAATAACGCGCCCTGTCACCCCTTCCCCTAGGGCATAGCGCCCGCGCTGCTGCTCTGCTGGCTTTAGGCCATAGGCTGTTTCTATGCGAATTTCTCCACTATGCGGTGAAACAAGGGTAATTATGCCGCGCATCATGCACATATATTGCGCCATAAGCGCAAGGGCAGCATCTAAGGTGTGCACAAGCTTGGTAGAGCTGTCTAGCACGCGCGACAGCTCAAAAAGCAGGCGTAAAGCCTGCCCCTCATCATGCAGCGTGCCTTCGCCCTGCGGGGGGTACGATATATTTTTCATCATAAAACAAAGCTCATAGCGTAAAATATATAACATCTATTGTCTTTTGGCAAAAAAAATGTAGCGTGTGAAGGCAATTTCGGCAAATATAAAACACACAAGCCCGCACTGGCTTTCTGACCACTTTTGCGCCCTATACAGCGCAAGCACAGCTTGAACTGTGGCATAAAGCGTCCTATACTAGCCTAGGACGTATGAACATTCTGTTGTTCTTTTCCCCCAGTGGCGTTAGCCTTCACCTTTTATTCCAGCCGAGTACCATCGCGGGCTGCCTGCATACAAGCCCCGTCTTCCTTGCCAGCAAACAAAATTCCTGTAATGTTCGCACGTCTTGGCAGGCATGATATATATTGTTTACGCCCACAACAAAAAAGGAGAGCATTATGAAAACTCTTATTAGCACCCCCAAAGCCCCTGCTGCCATTGGCCCCTATTCCCAAGGCACGCGCGCGGGCAACCTTGTGTTCCTTTCTGGTCAATTGGGCATAGACCCTGCCACAGGCGCTCTGGCTACAGGCGGTGTGGCGGCACAGGCTGTGCAAAGCTTAAAAAATATTCAAGCATTACTTAAAGAAGTGCAGGCCTCGCCCGAAGACATTGTTAAAACCACCGTCTTTTTAACTGATATGGCCGATTTTAAGGCTGTGAATGAAGCCTATGCTGCGGTTTTCAGCCAAAATTGTCCTGCCCGCTCATGCATTGCCGTTGCCCAATTACCCTTGGGCGGCCTTGTTGAAATTGAAGCCATTGTAGCGCTTTAGAGCAGATTCACTTTCAAAGCACACCTAACGGGAAAGTACCTTCCCCTTGTGAGCTTTGCATGGCAAGGATTTCTTACGAAACCTTGCAGGTATTTTCAATAGTAAAATGCTCTAGCCTGTTCACCTACGGCTGGGGGCAGGCCTCGCTGCTACAATGCGGCTGCCCCCGCCACGGCTGTGCAGCTTTGTATAGAAATAGAGTGCGCTACGAGCTTTTAGTAGCAATAGATTCTTTCTCTGACTGCTGCAAAATAGGCTTCATCCATATTGCTTTTGGGCTGATATGTATTTATATTCTATGCAAATGTTAGCCGTTATTTTTATTGTTTAACAAAATCATATCTACCCTTATCCAGCCAAAGGCGTACTATGTATTCTGGTTCACTCACTATTCTTCTTTGCAGCGACAATACCGCCTTAAAACGTGCCGTGCATGCCTGTCCAGCATTACCTAGCTTCAGCCATACTATTCTGGAAGAATCACCTAGTGAAAGCACACAGCTTGCCAAGCTTGATGTGCTTATTTTTAGCAGCATACCCGCCAATCTGCAAAAAATAAAAAACTCTTGTAAAAAAAGTGCTCTTCTTGTGCTCTGCCTGCCGCCAGAAAGACTGGCAACCCTTGATGAAGAAAGCGTTGACTGTGCCACAGAGCTGTGGTGTGCAACAGGCTCTGACGCCTACCTTGCTGGCTGCTGCCGCAAGCTTTTTGCCTTGCTGCGTGAAAGAAAAGAAGCGCAGCTTACCAGCATTTATTTAGAAAGCACCATTAATAGCGTACCTGATTTAATTTGGTATAAAGATTGTGCAGGCAAGCATTATAAAGTAAACAACAGCTTTTGCCTTGCAGTTGGTAAAGAAAAAGATCAAATTGAAGGGCGCGGGCATTATAATATTTGGGATATTGAACCAGAAGACTATGCTAAAGGTAAATATATTTGCCTTGAATCTGAAGAAACCGTTATGCAAACGGGCAAAACATGCCTTTTTGACGAATGCGTTAAAAGCAAAGCTGGTATGCGCCAGTTTAAAACCTATAAAACACCATTGCGGGATGAAGACGGCACCATTATGGGCACTGTAGGCGTTGCCCATGATGTTACCAATTTTGCCAATATGGGCGTGGAGCTTGATTTATTATTGCGCAATCTTCCTTTTGGCATTCTTATTGTGGGTGCAGATGGCCGTATTGTGCGCAGTAATGAATATTTTCAGCACTATTTTCATCTCGAACAGGACGATATTGTAGGGAAAATCTATAAAGAATGGTGTAAGAATTTCTTTCTTGCTGTTCGCCCCCACACTCATGATAACCTTGCTGACGTTGACGTGTGCATTCAGGGTAGCATGCGCGTGTTTGAAATGTTGACCGCTGTTATTTATGATATTTTTAAAAACCCTGCTGGTGCATTTATTCTTTTTTCTGACGTCACCAAAGCACGAGAAAATGAAAAACAAATCCAAATAATTGCCGACACAGATGTGTTGACCAATGCCTATAATCGCCACTATTTTTATGAGGTTATGAATAAGAAAGGCCGAGAGCAGCTTTCTGCCCTCGTTTTCCTTGATTTAGATAATTTCAAGGGAACAAACGACACCTATGGCCATTTGGAAGGGGACAAGGTGCTGCAAACCACAGCAACCCTTGTACGACAGATTTTTCCTGACGATATTCTGGTGCGCTTTGGCGGCGATGAATTTTTGCTGTGCATCACCCATGATATAAGCATGAACGCCCTGAGCGAAAAAATAACGAGTTTGCTGCACGCTGTGCACAATACATTGTATACCTCAACTATTTCTGCCAGCGTGGGCATAGCCGATGCCCGTGACCAAAGTATTTCCCTTGATGAGCTGGTGCACAGGGCAGACGTTGCCATGTACCGTGCCAAAAAATCTGGCAAAAATCGTTTTTGTTTGTACAAGCCCTAGGGCAAGGTTACTGCGAAATAGGCATGTGAGAGCAAGAAAAAGCTCGCCCAAGCCTATTTGGTAGTAGGTATTGGCAAAAGCTGCTACAAATGCGGTAAAAAGCTCTTCACACCGCATGGGTGAAGAGCTTTTGCATGCTATGAGGTATAAAAATTACAGCGCCCTCTTCATACCCACACCCTTAGCAGGGCTGGCATTGCTTTGCCAAAGCCTCCAGCAGCTGCCGCACCTGCCCTTTCACCTTATCATCAAGCACATCGCCATTGGCGGCAAAAGAGCCTGTAAAGGCATTCACAAAAACCTCTGGCTTATTCAAAGGCAGCAAATTCAAGTACACGCACACCTGACGCAAATGATATTGAGAACGCGCCGTGCCCATGCCGCCGCCAGCGCCCATAATAGCCACATGCTTGCCGTTCAGCACAGCATTGGCTGGCACTCGTGAAGCCCAGTCCAGCATGTTTTTCAGGGCTGGTGCCATGGAATAATTATATTCTGTGCTGGCAAATAAAAAAGCATCGGCGCTTTGCATGGCATCGAGCACGCGGCGCACCGCTTCGGGCGTTCCCGCAGTGGCCACATCTTCATTATACAAAGGCACATCGCCAATATCGGCAGTAATAATTTTCATGTTCTCGGGGGCAAGCTGCATAGCGCAGCGAATAAGCCCTTTATTGGTCGAAGCAGCGCGCAGGCTGCCCGATAATGCAAATACGGTTAATGAAGACATGCTCACTCCTTCACACTGCGTGTGATAGCTACAGGGTGGCAACTTTTATGCCGCATGCCTTGGGCATGGGCTACCCTGCCCCTTCTTCTGTGTGGGCGGCAAGCCACAGCTCCACACCTTCGCGAATAATGAGTGTTTCGCTCAGGCCAAAGTGGGCAGCAGCAGCTTTTAAGCGCATGCAATCAACATGAGACAGCATAAAAGCCTTTAATTTTTCTTTACCCTTTGATTTTTCCTTGGCTTTTTCTTTTGTTTTTGTTTTTTCCTTAATTTTTTCTTTACTTTTTACTTTTTCTTTTTGCTTTTCTTTGGATTTTTCTTTATTTTTTTCTTTATTTTTATCTTTCATTTTATCTTTGGCTTTAACTTTTTCCTGTGCTTTGGGGCTGACTGCTGTTTTTGTTTCTACCATAACAGGTTCGAGGCTTACAGGGGCAGCAGCGCCAAGGGCTGGCTCATCGACAGTTGTTTTATCAAATACCGATTGCGGCACAGCCACGACAGGGTTCACACGCTTTGCGGGGCGTGATTTTAATCCACTCACAATCATCCTCCTCAAATTCCTTACTGGCTATCGGTGCATATTTGTTGCCCTGTGCAAATATGTTTGCACGGCATCACGGTAATCGTGCGCCCCATTACTGCCTGCATAATAGGCAAGAATGCTTTGCCCAGCCGAGGGGGCTTCGGCCAATTTTACATTGGTGCGCACGGGCTTTGGAAAAAGAGCATCCCCCCACTGGTCTTGATGCAAGGCTTGTGCCACATCAAGGTGCAATTTTTTGCGGGCATCATACAGGGTGATGAGCAGCCCATCTAAAGCAAGGCTGGGGTTCAGTGCTTGACGCACTTTTTCCACAGTGCGGCGCACAAGGCGCACCCCTGCAAGGGCATGATATTCTGCCTGCACGGGAATAAGCACACCATGCGCGGCAGTAAGGGCATTGATAGTCAACAAACCCAGCGAAGGGGGGCAATCTATCAAAACAAAATCATACTCCACATGGGCAAGGGCGTTTTTCAGTAAATTTTCACGACCATAGGCCGCCATAAAGTTCAGCTCTGCCTCGGCAAGGTTAATATTGGCGGGCAGCAAGTCAATATTCTGCGCCACGGGCAGCACGGCCTGCTGCACAGTGTTTGCCTGCGCCATCACTTCATAGGTGGTGATGCTTTGCGCCAAAGGGTCAAAACCGCAGGCATCAGTCAGGTTACCTTGCGCGTCCAAATCAAGCAGCAAGACTTTTTTATTATGCTCTGCCGCCAGCAATGCACCCATATTATGCACTGTTGTTGTTTTGCCCACGCCGCCCTTTTGATTAAACACTGCTGTAATATACATACTTGCCCCCACAGCTTGCCTTGCCTTTTGAAAAAAATATGGCATGGAAAGCTGCATAAGTCAAAAACAGAGCCGGCAATACAATACATTTGTAACCAAAAAGACACAAAGCAATGTGTCGCCCCTCTGTCTTTTTGCCTAGCCTGTACTTATTTTGCTACTGTTTGTTCACGCAATATATATTTATGCACCTGTGTGGCACTTCCTGCCCAAGCAGCTTGTGCACTTGGGTCTTGCTTCGCAAGCGCTTTCAGCATAGTATTTGGTCACATTTTTTTGCCTTGGGCTATGAATAAAGGAGTATTGCATGAAACCAGAAGCCGCACTTCCTCTGGAAGAAATTGATGCCATTGTTGCCAAAAATTTTTCTTCAAGCCCAGACAGGGTAGAAATAACACAGGCCGTTATCAACACAGTGCTTTCTATGCTCAATGCCAAATTGGCTGACAATGCAGAAACAAAAGGGCTGTTTCAGGCTGGCGTGGCTCAGGGCAAAATTGTTGCCGCCCCCTGCCTTGAGCTGGGCGCCTGCATTCAGCAGCATGTGCACAAGGCTGGCTGCCCTGCCGAGGAAATAAAAGAAGCCATACGGCAGGAATATTTACGCAAAACGGCCTGTGCGCAAGCCGTGCTGCAAGCCACGCTGGCAGAGGCAAAAGACAAATTTTATACCCCGCAAAATCCAGCAGATTTTACATTTTAAATTTTCTGCCCCGCAGACTCTTTTGTATGCTTGCCCCTGCCTCGTTATTTGACGGCAGGGGCAAAGGTAGCTATACAAGCACGCCGCGCATCAGTGCGGCATCACTTTTTTTCAGCCATACGGGGCAGCGTGCCCTTGGGCACAGGTACAAGCATGAATACTTTCCACCGCTCTTCCAAAAGCACCCCAGCCAGCGCATCACACCCACGCAGCGGCACAGCTGCCCAACAAGGCGAAGCCAAGCCTGCACGGCAAAGGCAAAGTTCACAGCGCGATGAACGCAGGCCAAAGCACAGCAGCCCACGCCATGAGCAGCAGCCAGCCCATGCGCCCAGCCCGCAGCCCACAGCCCCAAGTAGCGTACGGCTGAACAAGGCCTTGGCAGATGCTGGCATATGCTCGCGCCGCAAAGCCGATGAGCTGATTGCACAGGGGCGCGTTATGGTCAACAACAAAACGGCCGATATGGGCACGCGTGTGCAGCCCGAAAAAGACAGCATTGTGGTGGATGGCAAGGCCTTGCGCACAGATACAGAGCGCTGCTATTTACTTATGCATAAGCCCGTGCAGGTAATGTGCACTGTTAGCGACCCAGAAAAACGCCCTACGGTTATTGATATTTTGCCGCCAGAATGGCAGGGCTTGCGCCTCTACCCAGTGGGGCGGCTTGATTATTTTTCTGAAGGGCTGATTATTTTAACTAATGACGGTGACTTAACGCAAAAGCTGGCGCACCCCAGCCACCATCAGCCCAAGGTGTACAGGGTGCGCGTGCGCGAAGCTGTCAGCCCCGAAATGATAGCCACCATGCAGGCTGGTATGACCCTTGCTGAAGGCGAAAGGCTTGCACCCATTGAAGTGACCCTTGTACCCTACCAAGGCACAGGCACGGTGCTTGAGCTGGTGCTGCATCAGGGCATCAACCGCCAAATTCGCCGTATTTGCCGCGATTTTGGGCTGACAGTGCTCAAGCTGGCGCGCATAGCCCAAGGCTCTCTGCGCCTAGGTGACCTTCCTGTGGGGGCAGTGCGCCCTTTAAGCGAGCAGGAGCTGGCAGCATTACGCGCCGCGGCAGAATAGCGCAGGCTCAGGGCATTTGAGCACTATAGAAATTTTGTTTGCTGACAAGGAAGGTGCGGCTTGTATGCAGGCAGTGTACTCTTATACTCGGCCAGAATAAAAGCAAAACTCTGCCGCCGCCAGTGAGCAACAAAAGGAAGTGCCAACACGCCCTAGGCCAGAAAAAAGACATGCAGCACAATAAGCACAAGCAAAGCGCCCAGCAAAATATAGGCACGCTGTGTGCGCAGCGAAAGCACAGCCCCCACAGCCGCCACGGTATACACCACAGGCCACGTTAAGCCCGCAGCCACAGGCAGCCAATTCTGGGCATACAGCAAAGCCACACTGTGCATATACAGCGCAGCAAGCCCGCTGTAGACAAGCATGTGCATAACAAAGCGCTGCCCAATGGCGGTATAAGTGAGCCTGCGCGGGCTTTGCTTGACCCCTGCCCCAGCAAGCCAGCGCTGCACAGGTTCCAGCCCTGCATTATGCCACAAGCGTAGGCGGCACTCTAACCACGAGCCCAAATAGGCGCAGAGTAAAGCAAGAAAAAGAGGCAGCATGAGGGCTTCTGGTGTTGTCCAGCGGTAATGCAAGCACAAAGGCACAAAAAGCCAAAAGGAAAGGAAGTTCAAAGGCGGCACAACGCTGCCCAGCGGCACAACATCAAGCCAGAGCAATTCCAGCACAATGCCCGCAGGCAAAACAACATCCCACGCGCCTGTGGCATAGCCAAACACCAAGGCGAGAAAAAGGGGGCGATCAAGCAGGCCTATACAAAAAGAATGCCGCACTGCCCCTGTCAGGGCAAAAAAAAAGCGTAGAGCACTGTGTTTATGATAGGGTCATAATTGAACATCAAGGCCTCGCACTGTTTCGGTAGGCACACAACGAAAATCAAGCAGCACGTCTGCCGCGCGCAGGGCACACAAGGCGGCTGTGTCTTCGGCAGAAACAGCCACATGGGGCAAAAGCTGGCGCTTGCCCTCGGCATAATGCAAATTCCCTATGTTCAGCTCTGGCATGGCAACACCGTTTTGGTATGCTGTGTAGGCATCCTGACAGCTGGCAAAAAGCACAAACGATTTGTCGCCACAGCGTGACAGCGTTTCTGCAAGCTGGCTGAGCGGAACAAAATGTATTGTCACCCTTTGCGGCACTGCCAGCGAAATTATTTGCTGACAAAAAATATTTTCTGCCAAATCATCATTGGCCACTATGAGGTGACGGGCATCAGTGTAGGGCAGCCATGCTTCAATGACTTGCCCATGTACAAGGCGGTTATCTATACGAAAACACGCCATGCAGCACCTATTTTGATTTTTGCCGCAGCATAGAGCCTGCAACAACAATGCCGTTTTTTCCCGCTTCGCCAGCAGTACGCGCCAGCTCTGCCAAGGGTAATGTGCGGGAAGCAATCACCTTCAGCACCATAGGCAGGTTTACCCCTGTCACCACTTCCACATTGTGCGAAGAAAGCAGCGACAAAGCCAAATTGGTGGGTGTTCCGCCAAACATATCGGTTAAAATAATAACACCAGCACCCTTATCAAGCCTTTGGGCAGCATCATTCAAGCGCCCTACAGTTTCTGAAACTTCCAGCGCCACATCCACGCTAATAGAGCTGCAATCTGCCACAGGCCCCAAAATAAATTCTGCCATGCGCAAGATTGCAGAGCCATAATCAGCATGTGCTACAATAATAATGCCTACTTCCTGAGCTTCCATAGTCATAGCAACAATCTCCCTGCGCGGCAGTGCTTTTTATGCACCTGCACAACAGCATACAATACTATTCCAAGGGCATATATCTTTTCCCGCATGGGGGCAACCCAAGGGGGCGCTTTCCCTTTTTTGGGGCGGCATGCCCTGCTAACCCAATTCCAAATGCCTGTGCTCCACACGCACAGGGTATGCATATTGCTTTAATTTGCGGCACAAACTTTCTACCAAGGCAACAGAACGATGCCTGCCGCCAGTGCAGCCCACACAAAGAGTAATGCGAAAGCGCCCCTCTGCTTCCATTTGCGGCAAAGTCAGCACCAATAATTCAAATAATTTCTGGCGAAAATTCCGCGCTGGCTCATCGGCAAAAATATACTCTGCCACGGGGGCATCTTTGCCAGAAAAGGGGCGCAGGTCGGGCACAAAATAGGGGTTGGGCAAAAAACGCACATCCACCACCATGTCGGCATCACGAGGCACGCCATATTTAAAGCCAAAAGACACAATATTGACCCGTAGGGAATGGGCTTCTTTGCCGCTCCAATGCTGCTGTATAGCACGGCGTAAATCATGAATGGAAAATTGCGAAGTATCAAGCACCATAGAGGCCATTTGGCGAAAGCGTGCCAAGCGCTCAATTTCTGTAAACACCGCGGCTTCCAGCCCCATGCCTTCGCGCTCTAGCGGGTGTGGGCGGCGCGTGGTGGCATAGCGGCGCATAATAACCTGCGGCTCGGCCTCTAAAAAAAGCAAGGTCATGGGCAGGGCATCGGCCGCCATGGCATCTAGCGCATCGGCCATTTCCTGAACAAAATTTTCCTGCCGAATATCCAGCCCAAGCGCAATGCCCTTAAAGTGCGCCATAGAAGGTTTGGCCATCATGGCTATCATGTCAAGGGCAAGGCTGGCGGGCAAGCCGTCCACAGTAAAATAGTGCAGGTCTTCAAACACAGCAAGGGCTGTGCTTTTGCCAGCGCCAGAAAGTCCAGTTACTATGCACACAGGGCAGCAAGAACGTTCCATGCAACCAATCCCATGGCGGGCAGGGTTACTATGCCCCTGCCCGCCTCAAAGTCTAACTTATACAACAGGGTCAATTAAGCCATAGTTCCCATTCTTACGCCTATAAATAACATTAATGCGCGAAGAATCAGCATTCAGGAACACCAGAAAATCATTGCCTATGGAATTGAGCTGAAGCACAGCTTCTTCCAAAGCCATGGGCTTGGGCGAAAAACTTTCTGTGCCTATACTTTGCTCTTCTTCCCCATTAAAAGCCAGCGTGAATACATCCACATCGGCCTGCGCTGTTTGGCGGCGCTGCTCCTTATTGCGGGCAACATACTTCTTGATTTGCGATTCCAGCTTGTCACTAATCAGGTCAATAGAAGCATACATTTCTTGGGAGCTTTCTGTAGCAGCAAGGTGCAGGCCTTCCCCAACCACGCTCACGTCACAAATATGGCGGAACTTGTCCAGCGTCATGACAACCTGCAATTCCAAGCCAGCGGCCTTGCCAAAAAAACGCCCCAGCTTTTCCATACGGCGGCGGGCATACTTCTTCAGGTGATCAGAAGGCTCAAAATTCTTGAACGTAAAGGTGATATTCATATATCGCTCCCGCGTTCTGCCCTTTTGTATAAAAGGGACGGTTAAAAATGCTGCTTGCGCCGAGAAGATGAAGGAATATCAAGGGCTGTGCGGTATTTAGCCACAGTGCGCCTTGCTATGCTTACCTTCAACTCTTCCTTTAAGAGTTCCCCAAGGCGTTCGTCACTTAAAGGGTTTCTGGCATCTTCTTCGCCAATGAATTTCTTTAATAAGGCTTTGACACTTTCAGAGCCAACTTGGCTGCCGTCATCCAAGGCCAAAGCACTGTTAAAGAAAAATTTCAATTCAAAAATGCCATGCGGCGTGGACACATATTTATTGGTTGTAATGCGGCTTACGGTGGATTCATGCATGCCAATATCATCGGCAATATCTTTCAAAATGAGGGGAGCCAGCTTGCTCACACCCTCTTCAAAAAAAGCGTGCTGCTGCTTTACTATGCTTGCCACCACCTTGTACAGGGTGCGCTGGCGCTGGTAGAGGCTTTTTATCAGCCATGAGGCCGAGCGTATTTTTTCTGCACAATATTCTTTTTCTTTGTCGGTTGCCAGTGGAATGCTTTCTTCATACAAGCTGGAAAGCTGCAATTGCGGCAGGCCATCTTCATTTAAAAAAATAATAAATTCACCATCAATATTGCGCACATACACATCGGGGCTTACATAGCTGGGCTCTCCGCTGCCAAAGCTTGAGCCCGGCATGGGGTCTAGGCTTTGAATAATATCAAGATACTCATGAAAATCTTCCATGCTCAGCTTAAACTTGCGCAGCAAAGGCTTGTAGCGGCGGGCTTCCAAATCTTCCAAATGCTCACCCACCAGCGCCACCAGCACAGGGTCACGGTCATAACCAAGCCCGCGCAATTGCACCAGCAGGCATTCCTGCACACTGCGTGCCGCCACACCCACAGGGTCAAAATTTTGTATGCGCTCAAGCACGGGGGCAACGTCTTCTACCGTGCTTTCGGTAAATTCGGCAATTTCCTCAAGCGAAGCCTGCAAATAGCCAGAAGAAGAGAGGTTGCCAATAATAGCTTCGCCAACGGCCATTTGCCTTTCTGTCAGCTGAGAAAGGCGCAGCTGCCACAGCAAATGCCCATCCAGCGAAGGCTTAGAGGCATAGCGCGCCTCAAGCGAAGTCATATCTTCGGGCATTTCAAATTCATGCTGCTGTGCACCACGCGGCGCACTGGCAAATTCACCCAAATAATCTTCCCAATCGGCATCGCGAGACAGCTCATTGCTATACACATCTTCGCTTTGAACTTCTTTACGGGCTGTTTCATTATTTTCAAGGTGATCCACATCTGGGTTTTGCTGCACTTCTTCCAGAAAAGGATTTTCCATGAGTTCCTGTTGCACAGTCTCCACAAGTTCCAAACGCGAAAGCTGTAATAACTTGATAGCCTGCTGTAGCTGGGGCGTCATGACCAACTGCTGGGCCAATTTAAGTTGCTGCCGTAATTCCAATGCCATGGTACAATTTTCTGCCGTGTAAAAGGGTTAAAAAAAGGCTGAGCAAAAAAGCACATGCCGTTTTCTGCTTAATGCAAATGTGCCACAGCCTGCCTCATGTTGCAAGAAAAGATACGCATAAAAGCCAAGGCTTTTTGTGGTATGCCCTTGAAAAAAACAAAAAAAGAGCGGGAAGTTACCCCCCCGCCCTGTATGGTCAGCTACTTTTTAGCAAAAGCCTTGGCCGCGGCAATAAAATCGCGGAAAAGCGGATGCGCCTTCATGGGGCGGGATTTAAATTCGGGGTGGAACTGGCAGCCCACAAACCAAGGATGGTTGGGCAATTCCACAATTTCCACCAGCGATTCATCGGGCGCTGTGCCGCTGAAAACAAGCCCCTTTTCGCCCAGCACGTCTTTATAGGCATTGTTAAATTCATAGCGGTGGCGGTGACGTTCCTGCACCATTTCACGCTGATAGGCGGCAAAAGCCTTTGTCTTAGGCTGCACTTTGCAGGGGTAAGCCCCAAGGCGCAGCGTGCCGCCCTTGTCGCTGCCAGCATCGCGCTTTTCTACAGCCTGCGTGCGGAAGTCAAACCATTCTGTCATTAAGTAAATAACTTTATGCGCAGACAGCGGGTTGAATTCTTCAGAATTGGCATCGGCCATGCCAGCAACATTGCGGGCAAATTCAATAACCGCGCACTGCATGCCAAGGCAAATGCCAAAGAAGGGTATGTTGTGCTCGCGGGCATAGCGTATGGCTTCTATTTTGCCTTCCACACCGCGGTAGCCAAAACCACCGGGCACTAAAATGCCCTGACAGCCTTTCAGGTTTTCTGCCACATTCTTTTCGGTGACTTCTTCTGAATTCACATATTTCAGCTCCACATCCACGCGGTTGGCTATGCCGCCGTGCACCAGCGCTTCATGCAGGCTTTTGTAGGCTTCTTTCAAATCCACATATTTGCCCACAATGGCAATAGAAACCTTGCCCGTGGGCGTGGCGCAATCGTGCACCAGCTTTTCCCAATCGTCCAAATGGGCATTGCGGGCTGGCAGGCGCAGCATAATAGCCACTTTCTGGTCAAAACCTTCTTCATAAAACTTGAGCGGCACCTGATAAATATTTTCCACATCAACAGAGCAGAAAACAGCATCCTGATCCACATTACAGAACAGGGCAATTTTGCGCTTCATTTCTTCAGGAATTTGCTGCTCGCAGCGGCACAAAATAATATCGGGCTGAATGCCAATAGAAAGCAATTCCTTCACACTGTGCTGGGTGGGCTTGGTTTTGTGCTCGCCAGCGGCCTTTAAGTAGGGCACAAGGGTCAGGTGAATATTCAGGCAATTGTCGCGCCCAAGGTCAGAGCGCAGCTGGCGTATGGCTTCCAAAAAGGGCAGGCCTTCAATATCGCCCACCGTGCCGCCAATTTCGATAATGGCCACATCGGGGGCGTCATCCCCTTCTGCCAGCGAAAGCACCTTGGCCTTAATTTCATCTGTAATATGGGGAATAACTTGCACCGTGCCGCCCAAATAGTCGCCATGGCGTTCTTTGGCAATAACGCGGTTATAAATGGCGCCCGAAGTGGTGTTATTTTTATGCGACATGGGCACATCAAGATAGCGCTCGTAATGCCCCAAATCCAAGTCAGTTTCTGCCCCGTCATCGGTAACAAAAACTTCCCCATGCTGGAAAGGGTTCATGGTGCCCGGGTCTACATTAATGTAGGGATCCAGCTTTTGAATGGTGACGGAAAGCCCGCGTGCCTGCAATAACGCGCCCAGCGACGCAGCAGCAAGCCCCTTGCCGAGAGAAGAAAGCACACCGCCAGTAACAAAAATAAACTTGGTCTTCATGTCCCTGCCCTTTATGGTAGAAAAAAAACGAACTGCCTTAAAAACTCTAGCCCAAAATGAAATATGCGGCTAGTCATTGACGTCTGTTGGCGTCACCTTTACACTATCTCCCCTATGTACGTCAAAAACTAAAGCTGGACTTTTCGCGCCAAAGCGGGAAAAACATGCCAACAACACGCGGCAAACACCGCGTTTCATTACAAAAAAACTGTGTTCCTCAAAGGATATAAGGAGGCGACAGCCAAATGGGCAAGGTCAATACGCTGGTCATCACAGGCTATGGCACAAACTCTCATATGGAAACAGCACACACCGCACGCTTGGCGGGCTCGGACAAAGCCGATGTGGTGCATTTTTCTGATATTGTTGAGGCAAAGGTAAGCCTGCAAGACTACCATTTTCTTATCTTCCCCGGTGGTTTTTTAGACGGTGATGACTTGGGTGCAGCCCATGCCGCCAGTATGCGCTGGCGCTATTTGCACGACGCCAAGGGTAAAAGCCTACTTTCAAGCCTGAAAGAATTTATTGATGAAGGTAAGCTCATTTTGGGCATTTGCAATGGCTTCCAGCTTTTAGTTAAGCTGGGCGTGCTGCCTGCTTTGGATGGCAAGCGCTTTGAACGTCAGGTTTCGCTTGGGCATAATGACTCGGCTCGTTATGAAGACCGCTGGGTCTACTTAAAGCCCAATGCCGCCAGCCCCTGCATTTTCACCCGCGGGCTCGAGCGCCTGCACATACCCGTACGCCACGGTGAAGGCAAGCTTATCCCCATGGATGAAGCCACCCTGCAACGCCTGATGGATGAAAATTTGGTTGCGCTGCAATATATCAACCCAGAAACCAATGCCGTCACGCAGGAATACCCCTACAACCCCAATGGCTCGCCCCTAGGCATTGCTGGCTTAACAGACCCCTCTGGCCGCGTGCTGGGGCTGATGCCGCACCCTGAAGCTTTTCACCATGTTACCAACCACCCCGCGTGGACAAGCGGCGAGCTGGATGCCCCAGGCACATTGCTCTTTGCCAATGCCGTTAAATACCTGCGCCAAGGCTAAGCCTGCCAAAAAAAACTTGACAAGGGCAAGCCTCTTGCTTCAAGTAAGGCGGCTTTATCGAAAAGACCCTTGCCTGTTCCGTTGAGGGCAAGGCAATACATACTGTAACAGTCTGTGTAGGGTGCTTTTTTCTGCCTTGGGAGGGAAAAGCACCTTTTTCATGAGGGCTATGTCATGCAACTAGCTGAAATTATTGCGCAGATTGAAAATGTCGCCCCTTTGTGTGCCGCCGCCCCGTGGGATATGTCTGGCATGCAGGTGGCAGCAAGGCGCACCGAAATACAGCACCTTGCCCTTTGCCTTGACCCCACGCCGCAAAGCCTTGCCGCTGCCGTGGCCTTGGGGGCAACGCTGGTGCTTTCGCATCATCCGCTGGCGCTCAAGCCGCGCCTGCCCGCCCAGCTTGATAGCTACCATGCAGCGCTTTCGCTCTTGTTTCAGCATGATGTGGCACTGTATGCGGCGCATACTTCGCTTGATGCCAACCCTGAAGGCTGCGTAAGCTGGCTGGCGCAAGAGCTGGGGCTGACAGAAAAGAAAATACTTGAGCCCACAAGCCAAGGCTATGGCTTTGGCTTGTGCGGCAACTGCCCCCCCTGCACGCTTGAGGGGCTGCTGACCAGCCTGAAGCAGCATGTGCACCTAGGCACAGCCACCCTCAGTGGTTCTTGCCCTACCCGCATACAGCGCATAGCCTATTGCACTGGCTCTGGCGCTTCGCTTATTAATGCGGCCAAAGCTGCTGGTGCCGATATTTTTATTACAGGTGATGTAAAATACCATGCAGCGCTTGAGGCTGAAGTATGCGTGCTTGATGTGGGTCACCACAGCTTGGAAGAAGAAATGATGCGGCGTTTTGCCGCCCTGCTTGCCCCGCGCCTTGCCGCCGTGCGCGTAAGCTTTATACCGTCGCAATCTCCCTTTACGCATGTGTCTTAAGGGCACAGGAGGATATGTATGAGCATGTATTTGGAACAAATTAAGCAGCTTGTTGACCTGCAAAAAGTGGATGATATCATCCACACCGTTAAAAAAGAATTGCACGACGCCCCGCAGGAATTGCAATCCCTCGAAGCACGCTATGCCGAGGCTGAAAATAACCGCAATAAGGTGCTGGAAAAGCTGGAGCATTTGCAGGAACAGCAAAAGCGCCTTTCAGGTGAAATTGATGACGATTCTGCCCGCCTAAAAAAGAGCAAAAGCAAGCTTATGCAGGTGGAAAACACCCGTGAATACCATGCTATGATGCGCGAAATGGACAGCATGGAAAAAATGAACCGCTCGCGCGAAGAAGAAAAATTTGCCCTGCTTGAAGAGCTGCAACTGCAAAATGACCGCTTAGCAGAAATAGACCTGACCTTTACAGGAATTAAAGCAGAGCTTGAAGTAAAGCGCGATGGGCTGGAAGAAAAAATGGTGGCCGCGCAGGCCAAGCTGGAATCGCTTGAGCGCCAGCGTACGGAAGCCAGCAGCCATGTGCCCGCCCCTGTGTTTCAGCGCTATGAATTTATACGCAAGCGCCTTGAACACCCTGTTATTGTTTCTGTTAAAGAAGGCATTTGCACTGGCTGCAATATTGCCATTCCGCCGCAGGCTTTTGTGGAATTGCAGCGCGGTCAGCAAATTTTAAGCTGCCCCAATTGCCAGCGCCTTATTTACTGGTGCGAACATTTTTCGCAGCCAGTGGAAGAAAGTGCTGCAAAGAAACCCGAGCTGAAATTCTTCATTAACGACTAAATTTTATACGAATATCAAAAAAAGCTCCTGTGCCACTAGGCAGAGGGGCTTTTTTTCGTTACACTTCCCCACGCAAGAGCTGGACAGGCCACCGCTGCAAACGCATGTTTGGGGAGGAAAGTCCGGGCTTCACAGGGCAAGACGCCGGATAACGTCCGGGAGGGGTGACCCTCGGCTAGTGCAACAGAAAGTAAACCGCCACGCATGTGGTAAGGGTGAAACGGTGGTGTAAGAGACCACCAGATGGCACGGTAACGCGCCATGATCGGTGTACCCCGTCTGAAGCAAGACCAAATAGGAAAGGAGGTTTGCCCGACCAATCCTTTCGGGTAGGTTGCTTGAGGGTGCAGGTAACTGCACTTCTAGAGGAATGGTGGCCTCCCACTCGCAAGAGTGGTGACAAAACCCGGCTTATCGTCCAGCTCTTGTCTTTATTTTGTGCCCTCTGGCACAATACTTTTTGTGCAGTAGCGCAAAAACGCCCCTTTTTTGTTGGCAGGCCTCTGGCATGGCGGCTTTTGCCGTATGCGGGGCATTTGTGGTGCACTGGGGGCTTTTTGTTTGTTTCTTATCCAATCTATTTGGGGTGAACTGGTATAATGGCGCTCTCCTTTCAACCATGGGTCGTGCTGGTAGCAGCTGGCAGCGGCAGCCGCATGGCACAGGCCACAGGCGGCACAGCCAAACAATTTATATCATGGCAGGGCGCTCCTTTGTACTGGCATGCTGCCAAGGCCTTGGCAAGCTGCCCTGCGCTAGCAGGTATTGTTTTTGTCTTCCCCGCTCCTTGCCTTGATGAAGAAAAGGCAAGGCTGGCAGCGCTGGATGCTGGCGCTGTGCTGGGTGTGCGCTGGCTGGCTGTGGCTGGTGGTGCGCGCAGGCAAGATTCTGTCTATCAGGGTTTGTGCGCCCTGCCGCCAGAATGCCGTCATGTGCTGGTGCACGATGCCGCCCGCCCCTTTGTGAGCCCAGCGCTTGTGCAGCGTGTATGCGCTGCCTTGCAGGCAGGGGCAAGGGGCGTTATACCTGCTGTAGCCTTGAGTGATACCATCAAGCAGGTGCAAGACAATATTGTGCTGCGCACCCTGCCGCGCGAAAGCCTTGCCGCGGTGCAAACGCCACAGGGCTTTGCCCTACCCGCGCTCAAGCAAGCCCACGAGGCGGCACAGCAAGAGCAATGGGCTGTTACAGACGATGCCTCCTTGCTTGAAGCCTGTGCCCTGCCCGTCACTGTGGTGGCTGGAGATGTGAACAACAGCAAAATAACCTATGGTGAGGATATTGCCATGCTCTGCCCACAGGCACAAAACGCCCTGCCCTGCACAGGCTTTGGCTATGACGTGCACCGCTTTGGCACAGGCCGCCCCATGAAACTGGGGGGGGTGCTCATTCCCAACGCGCCCGAAGTGCTGGCACATTCTGATGGCGACGTGCTCTTGCATGCCCTTATGGATGCCCTGCTGGGGGCTGCCTGCTTGGGTGATATTGGGCAGCATTTCCCCGATACAGCCGCACAGTTTGACAATATTTCTTCTGCCGTGCTGCTCAATACTGTGCTTGGCATGGTGCAAGAAGCTGGCATAGAGCTTGTGCAGGCTGACCTGACCATCATTACACAAGTGCCAAAAATTTCCCCACATCGTGATGCTATCAAGCGCAATATTGCCCGTTTGCTTGGCCTTGACCCTGCTTTTGTGAATGTCAAGGCAAGCACAGAAGAAGGCTTGGGCTTTACTGGCGCGCGTGAAGGCATCAAGGCTGTGGCGCAGGTAACTGCCCTGCGCCGCCCCTTATCTGGAGTTGCATAATGGAAGCTACCTCACAACGCCCTTGGCTGAGCAATTACCCGCCTGCTGTGCCCAGCGATGTTGAGCACTTTAGCCAGCCCCTGTTTGCCCTGCTGGATGAAGCCGCACAGCACTACCCTGACCGCAAAGCTCTTATTTTTCAAAATACCAGCTATACCTACCGCCAGCTACAAGAAAAGGCTGAACAATGCGCCGCCGCCCTACGCGGGCTTGGCATACAGGAAGGGGATAAGGTGGGCGTGCTTTTGCCCAACCTGCCGCAAACCGCCGTGGCCTTTTGGGGCATTCTCAAGGCTGGGGCTATTGCCGTTATGACAAACCCGCTGTATCAGGAAAAAGAGCTTGTGCATCACTTTAACGATGCTCAGGTCAAGTGCCTTATTTTGCTTGATTTATTATGGCCGCGTGTGGCTTCTTTGCGCTCGCGCCTGCCTATTGAAACCTATATTGTCACCAGCGTGGGCGAAGCCTTGAGCTTCCCGCTCAATTACCTGTATTCGCTGAAAATGTGGCGGCAAAAATCCAGCCACACCCTGCCCAGCAATGACCCGCATGTGCTTGCTTGGCGCACTATAAGCAAAGAACGCCGCCGCTACAGTGCCACCATTGCCGACCCTGCCCACCAGCCAGCCCTGCTGCAATATACAGGCGGCACAACAGGCCTGCCCAAGGGGGTTATGCTCAGCCATGCCAACCTTGGCACAAATGCCACACAAATTCTCAGTATTATTCAAGAAACTGCGCAAAAAGAACATCGCTTTATTGCGCTTTTGCCCTTTTTTCATGTGTACGGGCTGGCAACAGGCTTGGTTATTCCCGCGGCACTGGCAGCCACCACCCTGCCCCTGCCCCGCTATGTGCCGCAAGATATGCTGCAACTTATAGCCAAACATCGCCCCACCATTTTCCCCGGTGCGCCTTCAGTCTACACTTCTTTGCTGCAGCAAAAAACCCTGCCCCAGTACGACTTAAAAAGTATTCAAATTTGTATTTCGGGCTCTGCACCGCTGGCACACGAGACATACCGCCAATTCCAAAAACTCACTGGCGCGGCTATTTTGGAAGGCTATGGCCTTACCGAAGCCTCACCTATCACGCATATCAACTATGCAGGGGAAATAGGCTCTATTGGTGTGCCGCTGCCCTCTACCCAAGCCCGCCTAATTGATACAGAAACAGGCGAAGACGTGACAGCCTCAGGGCAAAAAGGTGAGCTCATTATCCGCGGCCCCCAAGTAATGCAGGGCTATTGGAACCATGCTGAAGAGACAGCCCAAACCCTGCGCGATGGCTGGTTATACACTGGTGACATAGCCACTATGGATGAAAAAGGCTTTTTCACTATTATTGACCGCAAAAAAGATTTGGTGCTGGTGGGCGGCTATAATGTGTACCCGCGCGAAATTGATGAAGTGCTGCTTGAGCACCCCAAAATTTTGGAAGCTGTTGCCGTGGGCATTGACGATGCCGTGCGCGGCGAAATTTTAAAAGCCTATATTGTGCCCAAAAAAGGGGAAAGCCTCACCAAGGCAGAGGTCACCGCGTGGTGCCGTGAAAAACTGGCCAGCTATAAAGTGCCGCGGCATGTGGAATTTCGTCAGGAATTACCCAAAACCATGGTGGGCAAGGTGCTGCGCCGTGCCCTGCGTGAAGAAGAGCTGGCCAAACATGCCAGCAAAAACAAACATGTAGCCTAAGCAGAGCTTTTTTGCTCTAGGCCTGCTCCTCTGCTTGCACGCTGCGGCACGCGCATTTGCGGCTGCCAACGTGCTTTGGCTTTGCCCTGCCTTGGCTGCCTTGGCTTCCTTGGCTTTGCAACCTCCACCTGTAGTGGCAGGCCATTCCTCCCCCCTCTTTCTATCGTATGCAATAACTAAAGCCCCTTGCTTACAGCGCACGCCGCCAAGCAAGGGGCTTTGTGTTGCTTGACCTGCTGCATACAGTTTACTTTTCCCCCTCCTTTGTCTTGCTGTTCTCTTTTCGTGGCTTGGCTTATTCCTTTTCTTTTTTTACTACAATATACAGGAAATATACTTCTATAACCATGCGCTATTTTCGTCTTATTAAAGAAAAAAATTACCTAAATAGAGAAAATAATATTGACAAAAGAGAAAATATACCGCACATAGAGCACAGGGATAGTGTTACCTACTGCGTTAATTACAGCATAATATACTAAAATAAAAGTATATTATGCTGTAATACCCACAATATGCTTATATAGAAAAAAAATTTCTAAAAAGAGGGAAGTATGCATCAGATAAATCATGCTGCTGTGCGCGCCATGCTTATTGCCAACCTTGCCGCTGCAGGGGTGACAGATTGGCCAGAGGCTGTTCACATTTTACATTCGGTCATCAACAGCCTGAGCAATACACATGGCGTGGAAGCCGTGCTTGTTTTGCGCACCACCACCCCCCTGCCCGGTGCTGAAATTCCCTGCTAGCGCATTGTAACTTTAAAAATACTCGCAAGGTTTCGTAAGATATCCTTGCACTTAAAGCGCACAGGGGAATGTACTTCCCCGCTATATGCGCTTTGAAGATCAACCTGCTTAAGATACCCGCACAGTACAGTGCATAAAAAAGCACAAGGCTTTTGGCTTGCCTTGTGCTTTTTTTATATGCTCATATGCCACGCACGAGGGCTTGTGAACACTACAGAATTTTTTTTACTAGCAAGAAAGACGAAGCGTTTATGGAAAGTGCGCTCTTATCATACCCACCCCTAATAAAAGAAAAGCCAAACGCCGCCAGCGGAAAAAATTCAGGTTCACACGGCCTGATAATGCTTGCCTGCAATAGCCTCCACAACAGCGGCGCACAGGCAGGCTATATCCTGCGGGGGGCTTATGTAGGGCGGCATAACATAAACCAGCCTGCCAAAGGGGCGTATCCACACGCCGCGCTGCACAAAAAAAGCCTGCAAGGCTGCCATATCCACAGGCTGTTCCAATTCCACTACGCCAATTGCCCCCAGCACGCGCACATCCTTTACGCCGTGCAGGGCGCGGCATGGGGCAAGCCCTTGCTGCAAGCCTGCCTCTATGCCTGCCACGGCCGCCTGCCAATTGCTGTCCAGCAGAGCTGTAAGGCTGGCCAAGGCCACAGCGCAGGCCAAGGGGTTGGCCATAAAGGTAGGGCCGTGCATAAAAACATTGCCCCCAGCGCAAATGCCCTCTGCCACCCGCTGTGTGCAGGCAGCAAAAGAAAAGGTCATAGTGCCGCCAGTAAGTGCCTTGCCGCCGCACAAAATATCGGGATGTATATCTGCCCATTCTGCGGCAAACATTGTACCCGTGCGTCCAAAGCCCGTGGCAATTTCATCAAGAATGAGCAGCACGTCATAGCGGCGGCATAATGCTGCCACCCTACGCAAATAGTCAGGATGATAGAAATGCATGCCGCCAGCGCCCTGCACCACAGGCTCAACAATAAATGCCGCCAGCTCACTGCCATGCTGGGCAAAAGCCTGCTCTACAGCCGCAACCGAAGCAGGGTCAAAGGGCTGGTCAAAGCGGCATGAGGGGCGCTCAATAAAAATCTGCTGCGGCAAAAGCCCTGTAAAGAGGCTGTGCATGCCATTGATAGGGTCGCAAACAGACATAGCACCCACAGTGTCACCATGGTAGCCGCCGCGTGGCACAAGCACCTTGGTGCGCTTGCTGTGCCCTTGTGCCTGCCAATATTGCAAAGCCATTTTCAGGGCAACTTCCACCGCTACCGAGCCAGAATCGGCATAAAAAATGCGCTCCAGCCCGCGCGGCAGCAGGGGCAGCAGCACACGCGCCAAATCCACAGCTGGCCTGTGCGTTATGCCGCCAAACATCACATGCGGCATACTGGCTGCCTGCTGCTGCAAAGCCTGCACAAGGCGCGGGTGACCATAGCCGTGCAGGGCGCACCACCACGAAGACATCCCGTCAATAAGCTCGCGCCCATCCCGCAAGCGCAGCCTGTTGCCCTGTGCCGAAAGCACTTCATACACAGGCAAGGGCTGGGTGGCACTGGTGTAGGGGTGCCAAAGATGCTTTTGGTCAAAATCCAGCAAGGCCTGAGGGCTAAGCTCTGGCAGGCGTGTAGCATGCGGCACTGCCCCCTGCGGGGCACTGTGCTGCATAGGGGCTGACACTGAATGCGGGGGAACAGGGGCTACCCCTGCTGGCGCTGAGGGCAAGCCCCCCCTGCGTAAAGGGGTGAGCGCTACATTATGGCCTGTACCCGCGGGCATTGTGCGGGAAAATACTGCTGCTGTACTGGGGAAAGGCTCTGCACAGGTTTGGGGCAGGCCAGAGTGTGCAAGCGCTGCTGGCTTTGTTGCACCTGCTGGCGCTGAGCCAAGCTGCGTCAGCAATTTTTCCACAAAAGGCTGCAAGACCTGCGCCATGCGTTGCCACACAGCCGCATTGCCCAAGGGCACAGAGCCCTGTGCCGCAAGTGCGGGCTCATAGGGCAGCACAGCCAAAGGGGCAACATCGGCCAGCACACGGCTGTTTTCTTGCTGCACAAGGCGGGCATGCTCCTGCTGTGGCTCTGGTGCTGTGCGTACCAGCACAATGCCCGCCACAGGCACAGCACGGGCACGCAAGGCCGCTATACTGAGCAAAACATGGTTGATAACCCCTAATTTATCGGCAGCAGCGATAATGACAGGCAAGCCCAGATGCTGCGCCAAATCAAGCATGGTTTCGCCGCCAAAATCAGTGCAGGCCTGCGCTTGCCCCATGGTTGCGCTGGCCACATGCCAATTCAGGGGCACAAGCAGCCCGCCAGCCCCTTCAACCAGCACAGGGCTGTGCCCACAAGCGGCCTTATGCACGGCGGCGGCCACGTCCTGCACCTGTAAAGAAGCCCCTTCAGCCGCAGCCGCAAGGTGCGGTGAGGCTGGTAGCGGAAAATGGCTCAGGCTTTGCCAGCAGCGCACTGCTGTCACATCGGCCACGGCCATGGCATAGCGGCAGGTGTCGCATTCGGGGTCATCGTCCCCCAGCACCCCTGTTTGCACAGGCTTGATGGCCAAAGCTTTGCTGCCGCGCAGTAAAAAAGCGCGCAGCAAGGCGGCCGTCAGCGTTGTCTTACCTGCGTCGGTATCCGCACCGCTAATAAAAAAACCACGCAGCCCGCTCATTGCACAAGCTCCAGACCACAGGCTTCAATCATGGCAATGTCCTGAGCCAGCCCTTCACCCTGCGTGGTGAGGTAATCCCCCGTCATCAAAGCATTGGCACCTGCGGCAAAAAGCTCATGCTGCCTGCTCCCCAGTACCAAGGGTCTGCCACCGCAAACGCGCAGCGTTGCCTGCGGCAGAATATGCCGAAACACGGCAATAATGCGCAAAGCTTCGCTGGCTGGCAGGGGTGCTTGCCCGCCCAAAGGCGTATGCGGATGCGGGTACAAAAAATTCAGCGGCACATTTTCCGCCCCTTCTTCACGCAGGCGCAGGGCAAAATTGATGCGGTCTGTCCACGTTTCCCCCATGCCAAACAGCCCGCCGCTGCACAGGGCAAGCCCAGCCGCCCGCACATTGCGCGTTGTCGCCAGCCTGTCCTGCCAGCGCTGCGTGGTGCACACCTGCGGGTAATAGGCCTCATCCGTTTCCAAATTATGGTGAAAGCGTGTCAGGCCAGCCTCGCGCAATTGTTCTAATTGCGTTAAGGAAAGCCGCCCCAGCGAGGCGCACACCTTAGCCCGCAAAACTGGGGGGCAGGCGGCAACAAGCTCGCGCAGGCGCTCAAATTCTTCCCCAGCCAAAGCGCCGCCGCTGGTCACAATGCCCACATGGCGCACGGGCTGGTCTGCAAGCATGGCAAGGCGCTCACGCAAAACAGCCTTATCTAACAAAGGAAATACCGCCACATGGGTGGGGTTGTGCCTGCTTTGGGAACAAAAACGGCAATCCATAGAACAATTACCGCTGCGGGCATTAATAATAGCGCACAGCTCCACACGCTTGCCAAAGGCAGCCTCGCGCAAACGTGTGGCACTGGCAAACAATTCCTGCTCTGAACAATGCAAAGCCAAATCCAAGGCTTCTTCTTGAGAAAGACGAGTCATACAATTCCTTATGCGCGGCCATAAAGACTGCGCAGCAAAAATAATGCGTAAACAGCCCTTGTGTTTTATCTATCCCACGGCAAGCTCGGGGGCACGGCTTCACCCAAAAAGCGCTCATCCATATAGCGCACGGCCAGCCCTTCCAGCTTGTTTTGCCCCACAGTAAGCGCGCTTGGGGCAGGGTCTGCCACAAAGGCAAGGGCAGCACGCTGCTCAAAAGCATTCACGGCACTCAAGCTGAGGTTGTCGTGCACAGCGGCACTGGTGCCCGTATTGGCAATACGCTCACGATATTCCAGCGTCAATTTTTCTCTGTCACTGCTGTTGAAGCGCACAAAGCGGCGCACCAGCCAGCGCACCTCTGCGGGCTTTTCTGCTGCCAACGGGGCAAAGGCGTCACGCTGCCCATTCTGAATGTATGTTCCTGCGCGGAAATTGTACCCAGCAATACTGGCTGACCCTTCATTAACCGTAAAGGGCGGCATGCCATCGCCAGACCAGCGCCAATTTTCTGGCAGGGAGCTGTAGGCAACAAGAGCAAGCTTTTGAGCCTCGGGGGCAGCGTACACAGACAGCCACATGTGCAGGGGCAAGCCCCCCATCATATCCGCACTATGTAAACTGGGGGAAGCAGAGCCAGCCGTACGCAGGGGCAGCTCTGCCGCACGCAGGGCAAAGACCTGCTCTGGCACAAACAAACCATTTTTCACCAAACCGTTTTGCGAAGGTTGGCACGCGCCCAACAGCAGAGCAGCAAACACAGTCAGCACAAGGACGAATGATTTCATGGTCTTTCCTCGGTAAAAAAGGGGACAAGAAATAAGGCAGGCTCGTGCCAACACAAGGCTTGGCAAAGCAATGCCTGACAGCAAAGAGAATACCGCCCCTTGCGGCAAAAGGAAAGGCCTAGATGCTGTCATCAAAAGAACTCTAACCCATTGAAAATATTGATAGAATTATAAAATTTGCAAATAAAATTTTCTTAATTAAATCAATGTATTATATCTATATGTCGACAGTATCTAGGGCGTGTTTACCACTACAGGAATTTTGTTCGCTGGTAAGGAAGATAAGGCTTGCATGCAGAGAGTGTACTTTTATCGCATTCGACTGGAATAAAAACTAAAATCTAAGGCCGCTAGCGGGTAAAAGACCCTTATGGCAACACGCTCTAGAGCAAAGGCAACAGCCACAAGACCACAGGCAGTACCAGCACCAAGGCCGCCGTGCTGGTGAGCCAGCAGGTATTGGCCAAATCCAAATCGAGGCCGTACAAGGAAGGGGGCACAAGGGCATTCATAGCAACGGGCATGGACGAAAGCACCAGCACCACTTGCAGGGGCAGCCCCCCTTCCACAGCCCCCAAGCCCAAATACCAAGCAAGCGCCGTAATGCAGCAAGGCGCAAGGGCAAATTTAATGCACGCCACAGCCAACCACTGCCGTGTGTATGCCTTCATGCGCGAAAGCCGCAAGCTCATGCCTATACCCGTTAAAAAAAGTATGGTGGCAAGCAGCACCAGCCCGCTGGCCAGCGTGCCGCACCATGCAGGGCGGGGAAGCGCTGCCCAGCGCAGGGCAAAACCTGTACCCAAGGCCGCCAGCACCCACAAAAAAACAGGCTCGGCCAGCACAGCATACAGGGGCTTGCCGCCGCCAGCCTTTGCCGTTCCAAAAGAGCGCGCCACAGGCAGCCCCACGGCAAAATAGTAGACATCCTCACACAGCCTGTACAAAGCCACAAGGGCAATAGTGCGCTCACCAAGGGCAAGCACACAAATAAGGCCGCCCAGCGCGCCAATATTGGTAAAGGTACCGCAGCAAAACAGACTGCCAGTCTGGGCACGGTTCAAGTGTAAAAGACGGGCAGCCCCAAGCGCCAGCATGCCCCCAACCACCCAATTAGCAACACCAAGCAGGGGCAAAGCCAGCAAGCGGGCATCGGGCTGCGGCAAGCCCCACAAGGAAAGTAAAGCCGCACAAGGTATGCAGCCAAACAAGGCAAGCAATTGCATGCGCTGGCGCAAAACCGGCAACGAGCCCGAAAACACTATAAAGCCAGCCTCTACGCCACGGCGCAGGGTATAGCCAGCAGCAAGGCTGCCCACAATAAGCGCAAAGGTAAGGAACAGTGTTCCCATAGCAAACCTATGCCTGCCGTTTTTTTAATTTTTCAATCAAGGTGGTGCGCTTAATGCCCAAAAAGGCTGCTGCCTGATTTTTTATGCCGCCAGCCTGTGCAAGGGCTGCATCAATCAGGCTGTTTTCCATACTTTCCAAAAAATCTTTCAAGGTCATGCCTGTTGCGGCAAGCTGCTGCACCGTGGGCGGCACAAAGTCGGGCACGGCCGCGGGCGCAGCAGGCTGCCCTGCCCTTTTTCCCTGCATGGCAAGGGGCAAATCATGCACCTGCACAAGTGCCCCTTCGGTCAGCACGCTCAGGCGCTCCATGCAATTTTCCAGCTCGCGCACATTGCCCGGCCAAGCATAGGCCATAAGCAAGGCCTGCACCTCTGGCGAAAGGCGCAGCACAGCCCGCCCTTCTCTTTTGCAAAAAAATTGCAAAAAATGGCTGGCCAGCAAAAGAATATCTTCTCCACGTTCACGCAGCGGGGGCAAATGCACGGGTATAACATTCAGCCGATAAAATAAATCTTCACGAAAACGCCCCGCCGCTACATCGGCCGCCAGATTACGGCTGGTTGCTGCCACAAGGCGCACGTCTATTTTTTTGCCGCCCACCCCGCCCACGCGCTCAATAACTTTTTCTTGCAGCACACGCAGAATTTTTACTTGCAGGGCAATATCCATTTCGCCAATTTCATCAAGAAATATCGTACCGCCATCGGCCTGTTCAAAACGCCCGGGGTAAGCACGCAGGGCATGGGTGAAAGCACCCTTCTCATGCCCAAACAGTTCCGATTCAAGCAATTCCCGCGGTATTGCCCCGCAATTGATGGGCACAAAAGGCATAGAAGCACGCTTGCTTTGCTGGTGCAGGGCGCGCACAAAAAGTTCCTTGCCCGTGCCCGACTCGCCCGTAATCAGCACGGTGCATTCTGTGGGGGCAACCTTGCGCAACAGGCTAAAAACCTCGCGCACAAGGCTGCTTTGCCCTATAATTGTGCTGTGCTCTGCCTCCATACCGCCCTCTTTCTTTAGCTCTTTCTATACTGTCAATACACTGACACATCAAGAAAAGCTAGTGAAATGTCTTGAATTTCTTGCATACATAGTTCAAATTGAGAAAAGTATACTTGCCCCTGTGTCATTTTTTTGGAGCGTGCATGAGTTCTTCCTTCCTTCCCGATGAAAACCACCTGCCTATTGATGGCCTGCTGCCTGCACTACAGCAGCATTTGACCGCACAAGCCTTGCTGGTGCTTTCTGCCCCCCCAGGGGCTGGCAAAACCACGCGCATTCCCCTTGCTTTGCTTACTGCCCCGTGGCTGGCAGGCAAGCAAATTATTATGCTTGAACCACGCCGTTTGGCGGCAAAGGCCGCGGCAAGGCGTATGGCCGCCAGCCTGAGCGAGCCCTGCGGGCAGCGTGTGGGCTATTGCATGCGCATGGAACGCTGCTTCAGCCCGCAAACGCGCATTCTGGTGGTGACCGAGGGCGTGCTGACGCGCATGCTGCACGATGACCCCGAGCTTGCCAAAGTGGGCTGCCTTATTTTTGACGAATTTCACGAGCGCTCATTGCATGCCGATGTGGGGCTGGCGCTGGCGTTGGAATGCCACCATGCTCTGCGGCCAGATTTGCGCCTGCTTGTGATGTCTGCCACGCTGGAAACTGAGGCTGTGGCAGCCCTGCTGGGGAATTGCCCTGTGTTGACCAGCCAAGGGCGGGCATACCCCGTAGCCTTACGCTATATGCCACCGCGCCCCAATGCCCGCGGTTTTATGCCGCGCATTGAAGAGCAGGTTGCGGCCGCCATTCTGCTCTTGCTGCGCGAGGAAGAAGGCAGCCTGCTCGCCTTTGTGCCCGGTGCGGGAGAAATTCGTGCTGTTCAAGCACTACTTGAAGAACAGTTACCGCCAGACGTGCAGCTTTACCCCCTGTATGGCGACCTGCCCCCAGCACAGCAAGATGCCGCCATTGCCCCAGCCGCGCCGCAGCAGCGTAAAGTGGTGCTGGCAACAGCCCTTGCCGAAACATCTCTGACCATTGAAGGCGTGCGCCTTGTGGTGGATAGCGGCCTTGCCCGCAGCCTGCGCTATGACAGCAGCACGGGCATGAGCACCCTAGTAACCCAGCCCCTTTCTTTGGCACAGGCAGCACAAAGGGCAGGGCGAGCTGGGCGCACAGCAGCGGGGCTATGCCTGCGCCTGTGGAAAAGGGAAGAAGAAATAAACTTTCGCCCCCACTCTGCCCCCGAAATAAGCATGGCCGATTTAAGCCCTCTGTGCCTCAACCTTGCCGTGTGGGGGGCACAGCCCGAAAGCTTGGCATGGCTTACGCCGCCCCCTGCCAGCGCATTTGCCCATGCCCGCAACAGCTTGCAGGCCTTGCATGCGCTCGATGCCCAAGGGCGCAGCACTGCCATGGGGCGCGCCATGCTGCGCCTGCCCCTGCACCCACGCCTTGCCTGCATGGTATTGCAAGCCAGCACACTGGGCTTTGCCGCCTGTGCCTGCTGCCTTGCGGCTTTGCTTGAAGAGCGAGATTGCCTGCCCGCTGCGGCTGGGCACACAAGCAGCGACATAGGCCTGCGCCTGCATGCTGTGTGTACAAACAGGCCACATACGGCCTTGGTTGCCCGCATTCGCCGTGCTGCCGAGCAGCTTTTCCGCCTTTGCGGCGGGCAGGGAGCGCTGTTTGAGCACGCTCTCCAGCAGGAAGAACAATGCGGGCTTTTGCTTAGCCTTGCTTGGCCAGAGCGCCTTGCCCAGCAATGCGGCGGCGGGCGTTTTCGCCTGCGCGGGGGGCGTGCTGCCAGCCTGCCCCAAACAGACCCCCTTGCCCGCGAAGCTTTTCTTGCCATTGCCACGCTGGATGCCGTGCGCGAGTGCATTTTTTTGGCCGCACCCATCAGCAAGGCCACGCTGGAACAATACTATGCAACCGAAATAAGCCAGCACGAGCTTGTGTACTGGGATGTGCGCGAAGAAGCCGTGCTGGCGCGGCAGCAGCATCAGCTTGGGGCATTACTGCTGCATGATGCCCCCCTAAGCACAGCAGATCCGCAAGCCCTTGCCCAAGCCCTGTGTGCTGGCATTCGCCACATGGGCATAGCCTGCCTGCCATGGACAAACACCCTGCGCCAATGGCAGGCGCGCGTGCTGCTGTTGCGCCAGCTCCAGCCCGAGCTCTGGCCTGATGTATGTGACGCCACCCTTGAAGCACAGCTTGAAGAATGGCTTGCCCCTTTCCTGACGCAATGCACACGCAAAAGCCACTTAAAACAGTGCGACCTCAAGGCCGCATTGCACAGCCTGCTCAGCTATCAGCAAGGGCGCGATTTGGAAAAATTAGCACCAGAGCGGCTTATTGTGCCCTCTGGCTCAAGCATCAGCATTGATTATTGCCAACAGGGGCATCCTGTTCTGGCGGCTAAGCTGCAAGAGCTTTTTGGCTGGGAAGAAAGCCCGCGCATTGCTGGCGGCGCTGTGCCCCTTACCCTGTACCTAAATTCCCCAGCAGGCCGCCCCCTGCAAATTACCCAAGACTTGGGGCACTTTTGGCGTAATGGCTATGCGCAGGTGCGTGCCGATATGCGCGGACGCTACCCCAAGCACCCATGGCCAGAAAAGCCCTTGCAGGCACAGGCTACCAAGTTAACCAAGAAAAAGCTGGAAGCCCTGCACAAATAGAGCAGATTCACTTTCAAAGCTCACGCAGCGGGGAAGTGCATTCCCTTTGTGCGTATAGAGCATTGCGCGATTATGGGCTTGAATAATGAACTGGCGCAGCATTCCCTTTGTGCGTATAGAGCATTGTCACACACCTATGACAGCATACGGCAAAAGCTCGCATTCCCCTTGTGCGTATAGAGCATTGCCTGTGCCCTGCGCTGCGTACAGAATATTTTAACGGGCAACACCCTGCACACAGCGACAGCATGATACTCCAGCATACGGCAATGCCCATTCCATGCCCCAAGCCACAGGCAAACAGCGCCGCAGCAGCCCTGCTGTGCTAAGCCTACGCTGCGCCCTGCCCCGCCCCCTGTTTGTAAGCTCTTGGGCTGTGCAGGCAGGATAGCACGCATAAAGAAGCC
The DNA here is from genome assembly GCA_028689675.1 of Desulfovibrionaceae bacterium. Classification (GTDB taxonomy): domain Bacteria; phylum Desulfobacterota; class Desulfovibrionia; order Desulfovibrionales; family Desulfovibrionaceae; genus JAQVCS01. The sequence continues at coordinate 50,099 of JAQVCS010000004.1, forward strand.
TCTGTACAGAGAGTACAGAGGCTTCTTTATCAATAAACTACAGGCTGTTGTGCCTATGCAGGGCTTGCAGCCAGTATAGCTGCCTGTGCTACGCTACTCAGGCTTTTTGCCCACACAGAAATAGGCAAAGCCATGGCGCGCCACGGTTTGGGCATTAAATAAATTGCGCCCGTCAAAAAGCACTGGAGCATTCAAAGCACTGTGCATACGCCCAAAGTCGGGATTGCGGAATTGATTCCATTCCGTCACCACCAGCAGGGCGTCTGCCCCCTCGCAAGGGGCATATTGATCATCTACAATTTCAACAAGGGCATTATCTTTCAACAAATTACGGGCATTGGCATGTGCCACAGGGTCGTAAGCACGAATTTTCATGCCCGCGGCGGTCAAGTCGGCAATGATAGAAAGCGAGGCCGCTTCGCGCATGTCGTCTGTATTCGCCTTAAAAGCCAAACCCCACAGAGCAAGGGTTTTGCCCTTCACGCCACCCTGCGGCTCAAAGTATTCTATAATGCGCTTGGCCATAGAACGCTTTTGGCGGGCATTGACCCCTTCCACAGCATTCAGCAGCATGGGCTCAACGCCTGCTTCTGTGGCGGTGCGAATAAGCGCCTTCACATCTTTGGGGAAACAAGAGCCGCCATAGCCCACCCCGGGGTAAATAAATTGATAGCCAATGCGGGAATCGGAGCCAATGCCCGTGCGTACTTCACGCACATCAGCACCAACTTTTTCGCACACCGTGGCAATTTCATTGATAAAGGATATTTTTGTTGCCAGCATACAGTTGGCGGCATATTTGGTCATTTCTGCGCTGCGCACGCTCATGATAATAAGCTTTTCGCGCGTGCGGGCAAAGGGGGCATAGAGCTCGTGCATAACAGCGGCGGCATGGTCAGACTCTGTGCCAATCACCACGCGGTCTGGCTTCATAAAGTCAATAATGGCGTCGCCTTCTTTCAAAAACTCGGGGTTGGAAACAACCTCAAAGTCAAAGCGCACGCCGCGCTTTGCCAAGGCCGCCGCCACAGTGGCACGCACTTTATCGGCAGTGCCCACAGGCACGGTGGATTTATCAACAATAACCAAAGCATTGTTCATAAATTCACCAATATTGGCAGCTACTTGCAGCACATATTGCAAATCGCACGAGCCGTCTTCCTGCGGAGGTGTGCCCACACAAATAAAAGCGCACTCTGCCCCTTTAAGCCCTTCAGCAAGGTCTGTGGTAAAGTGCAAACGCCCTTCGGCATAGCTGCGCTTTACCATAGGCTCAAGGCCGGGCTCAAAAATATGCACATAGCCGCTTTTTAATTTTTCAACCACGGCTGGGTTCACATCAACGCAGGTAACCGTATTGCCCATTTCAGCAAAACAGGCAGCACTTACCAAACCAACATAGCCAGTTCCTATAATACAAAGTTTCATAATTATTCCTTTTTCAGCGCACAAGCCTAACGTTTTCTCATTCTTTTTCAGTGCGCAGGGCAAGCCAGTCAGGCCATAAGTCTCTTGACGGCAATGCTTTCTCTCGTCAAACTGAAGGTCTTCTATATCGTGAATAGTGCTGATAGGCAAGGGGTGAGTATGATAGCAGGTTTAGGCATAGATGTGGTGGAAATTGGCCGCATTCAACAATCATTAACACGCTTTGGCGGGCATTTTCTGCACCGCGTGCTGACCGAAAAAGAAAGAGCTGCCCTGCCCGTCAGCCCAGCAAGCTATGTTGCCGCACGTTTTGCCGCCAAAGAGGCTGCTGTAAAAGCGCTGGGCACAGGCTTTGCCCAAGGCATTACCTTGCAGGATGTGGAAATAAGTAATGGGCAGAATGGTGAGCCGCATATCTGCCTGTACGGGGCAGCATTGCTGCGTATGCAGGCTTTGGGCGCAAAGCATATTCATGTTAGCCTTACCCACAGCCGACAAACAGCCGCCGCCGTGGTTATTCTTGAAGCATAACTTGAAGGAATTGCCCATGAACAGGCTTTTTGAATATTGCCCCCTGCCTACAGCCCAGCAAATGCGGCAGTGGGATGCTGGCGCGGCAGAGGCTGGCCTGCCCACGCTGCTGCTTATGGAAAATGCCGCTCATGCCGCGCTGGAGGTCTTGCAGCAATGCACTGGCGCTGTGCGGGGTAAAACAGTGTGGCTTACCATGGGCAGCGGCAACAATGGCGGGGATGCCGCAGCGCTGGCACGCCTGCTTGATGATGCTGGGGCATACCCCTTGCTTTTGCACAGCAAGCCCCTGCATGCCTACACTGGCGCGGCTGGCAAGCACCTAAAGTTGGCGCGGGCGGCTGGCATTGCCTGCTGCCCCGTGGCGCGCCACCCATGGAATGGCAGGCCGCCGCATATTCTTATTGACGGGCTGCTGGGCACAGGCCTGCAAGGGGCAATGCGCCCTGCCTCGGCTGCTGTGGTGGCGCAGTGCAATGCCCTGCGTGCGCATTCGTTTATTCTTGCCCTTGATATTCCTTCGGGCATGGAAAGCCTGAACGGCCTGCCCTGCCCCGATGCTGTGCGCGCCCACGCCACGGTGACATTTGAAGCGGCCAAGCCTGCCCTCATGCTGCCGCATGCTGCCGCTTTTACTGGGCAGGTATACACGCGCCCTGTGGGCATTCCCCGCCGTGTGCGGGCAGCCCTGCCCCCTGCCTATTATGGTATTGTGCCTGCCTGCGCTGCACTGCTGCCCGCACCAGCAGCCCAAAGCCACAAAAACAGCTTTGGGCATGTGCTTGTGCTGGGCGGTGCTGAGGGTATGCGCGGCGCGGCGCATTTGGCAGCCCGCGCGGCTTTGCGCTCTGGCTGCGGGCTGGTCAGCATTGCCGCCCCTCATGGGGAACAAGGCAGTGCCTGTGCCGAGCTGCGCCTCGATATTCCCGACATTATGACTCTGCCCCTGCACAGTACATGGTGGCCAGAGCAACTGCCCAGCGCGTGGCAACAGGCTCTGCTTGCCAGCAATGCCGTGGTGCTGGGGCCGGGCATGGGGCGCAGCCCGCAGGCAGCAGCCCTGTGTGCCGCCGTGCTGGCGCTGCCGCAGCGCCCCCGTGCCGTGGTGGATGCCGATGCCCTCTTTGCCCTTGCCCATGCTGCCCCCTTGCTTGCCCCCCACCTGCGTGCAGACGATTGCATCACCCCGCACCCAGGGGAAGCCGCCCGCCTGCTTGGCATAAGCAACACTGCCGTGCAGGCCGACCGTTTTGCCGCCCACCAAGCCTTGCAGCAGCGCTATGGCTGCCTGTGTGTGCTGAAAGGGGCAGGCACGCTGGTGGGCAGCGCTGGGCAACCCTGCGGCATTGCTCCCTATGCTGTGCCCAACCTTGCTTTGGCAGGCTCGGGGGATATTCTAGCAGGCTGCATAGCCTCGCTTATGGCGCAGGGCATGGAAACAACGCTGGCCACGGCACTGGCTGTGCTGCTGCATGCCACAGCAGGCACTCTGCTGGCAAAAGCATACCCGCAGCGCGGCAACCTTTCACGCGATACAGCCGATGCCTTGCCCGCCGCCAGAGCTTTTTTGCACAGCGGCAGCCTTTCACAAAATAGGGTCGATACGCTGCCCCCTGCCAGCACTTTTTTACAAAATTGAATATATTGAATAAGAAGGATTGCTATGCTTACCATACACAGCACCTCGCTTGAGCACACTGCCGCCTTGGGGCGTGCCCTTGCTGTGGCGCTTATTCATTCCCCAGTGCGTGCCCTGCTTTTGCGGGGCGACTTGGGCAGCGGCAAAACCACCCTTACCCGAGCCTTGGTAGAAGCGCTGCCGGGGGGCACAGAGGCGGAAATCTGCTCCCCTTCCTTCACTATTTGCAACCAATACCCCACCCAGCCCCCTGTGCTGCATTGCGACTTATACCGCTGCCCCCAAAGCCCGCCCGATGATGTGCTGGATGCCCTTGATGATGCTGACGGCATGGATGTGCTGACCATTATTGAATGGGCAAATTTTTTGCCAAGCTCTGCTTTACCTCAAGAATATCTGGACATTACTTTACAAACCTGTAAAAATAATCACTCATTGACGCTGCAAGCGCATGGTGCGGCAGCCGAAATGCTTCTTAGAGGACTGCAACAGGAATCACAGAAATCATGAAAATCCTCGTACAAAAATTCGGCGGCACATCCGTTGCCACCCTTGAGCGCATGAAGCAAGTGCGCGCCAAGGTGCAGGCTGGCCTTGACCGTGGCTTCAAAATGGTGGTCGTGCTTTCTGCCCGAGCAGGAGAAACCAACAGGCTACTGGCGCTGGCGCAAGAGTGGTCTGCTTCTCCTGATCTGGCGGAATGCGATTCCTTGGTGTCTACTGGGGAACAAGCATCTATTGCGCTCTTCTCCATGCTCTTAAATGATTCTGGCATTAAAGCCCGCTCCATGCTTGGCTTTCAAGTTCCCATTACCACCGATGATGATTTTGGCAATGCACGCATTCGCTCCATTGACAGCGAAATTCTGCTTCAGGCTTTAGAGCAGTATGACGTGCTGGTGGTGGCTGGCTTTCAGGGCTGCACAGAAGATAAACGCATCACCACACTGGGGCGCGGCGGCTCAGACACCTCTGCCGTGGCACTGGCAGCGGCCTTGGGCTCGGTGGAATGTGAAATTTACACTGACGTGGACGGGGTGTACACTACAGACCCCAACCTTTGCTCCACAGCCCGCAAAATGGATCGCGTTGCCTATGATGAAATGCTGGAAATGGCCAGCATGGGCGCAAAGGTTTTGCACATACGCTCTGTAGAATTTGCCAAAAAATACAAAGTTCCCGTGCATGTGCGTTCTACTTTTACTGATAATCCCGGTACTTTGGTCACTCAGGAGGACTCCACAATGGAAGCCGTGCTCGTTTCAGGCATTGCATACGATAAAGATCAGGCTCGCGTTTCTTTGCGCGGTGTGCCAGACCAGCCCGGCATTGCCGCCGCTATTTTTGGCCCGCTTTCCGAACAAGGCGTGCTGGTGGATATGATTGTGCAGAACACTGCTTTTGATGAACCCACTACAGACATGACCTTTACCGTTTCGCGCAAAGAACTGCCCAAAACGCTGGCCATTTGTGAAGAAATCAAGCAGAAAATTGGCGCAAAAGAATTATTGCATGATGCCACCGTGGCCAAGGTTTCGGCCATTGGCGTGGGCATGCGCAACCATTCTGGCGTGGCAGCACGGGCTTTTTCTGCCCTGCAAGCTGAGGGTATCAATATTTTGATGATAGGCACGTCTGAAATTAAAATCACCATTCTTATTCAGGAAAAATATGTGGAGCTGGCCGTGCGCATTCTGCACGACACCTTTGGGCTTGACTGGGACCTTGGCGTATAGGCCGCCGTCATGAAAAATATCGTCATATATGATACCACATTGCGTGACGGGGCGCAAAGCGAGGACGTGAACCTTACCACTGCCGATAAGGTTAAAATTGCCTTGCGCCTTGATGCACTGGGCATTCCCTTTATTGAGGGCGGCTGGCCTGGCTCTAACCCTGTAGATGACGGATTTTTTCAAGAAATTCAAAACTATAAGCTGCACCATAGCACCATAGCCGCCTTTGGCAGCACGCACCACCCCGCCAGCAAGGCAGAAGAAGACCACACCCTGCTGGCACTCATCAATGCTGGTGTGAGCGTGTGCTCTATTTTTGGCAAGGCTCACGAGCAGCATGCCCGTGAAGCGCTGCGCATTGCCCCAGAAAAGAATTTGCAAATTATTCAAAATTCTGTGGCTTTTCTTGCCAAAAGCATGCAAAAAGTCTTTTTTGATGCCGAGCATTTTTTTGATGGCTTCAAAGCAGACAAAGCCTATGCACTGGCGGCGCTGAAAGCAGCCCACGAGGGCGGCGCGCACACGCTTGTACTGTGTGACACCAATGGCGGCACGCTTACCAATGAAATAAGCGATATTATTGCTGAGGTGCGCCAAGCCCTGCCCACTGCCCTTTTGGGCATTCATGCCCACAACGATTGTGAGCTGGCCGTGGCCAATTCGCTGGCCGCAGTGCAGGCTGGTGTGGAGCAGGTACAGGGCTGTATTAATGGCTATGGCGAGCGCTGCGGCAATGCCAACTTGTGCTCTGTCATTCCTTTATTGGAATTAAAAAGCAGCAATGCCTATACCTGCCTGCCGCAGGGCTTTGTGGCGCAGCTGGCTGGGGCTTCTTCTTTTGTTTCAGAAGTGGTCAACCTCACGCCCTTTGCCCGCCAGCCCTTTGTGGGCAAGTCGGCTTTTGCACACAAGGGCGGCATTCATGTCAGCGCTGTAAACCGTAATTCCAGCCTGTATGAGCACATCAGCCCCGATGCGGTGGGCAATAACCAGCGTATTCTCATCACAGAGCTTGGCGGGCGCAGCAATATTGTTTCGCTGGCACGCCGCTTTGGCTTCCATTTGGAAAAAGATGAACCTGTGGTGAAGGGGCTGTATACAGAACTTAATAAAAAGGCCAGCTTAGGCTATGACTATGCCTCGGCCGAAGCCAGCGTGGAATTGCTCATTCTGCGCAAATTGGGGCGGCATGGTGCACGGGAATTTTTTAAATTACTGCAATACCATGTTTCTGAAATTCGCCGTGCCGATGACGACGCCCCCATGACTGAAGTAAGCATTCGTGTGGATGTAGAAGGCACAGAAGAACATACCGCAGCAACAGGCAATGGCCCTGTCAATGCGCTTGATTCTGCCCTGCGCAAGGCTATTTCGCAGTTCTACCCGCGCCTAAAAGAATTACACCTTATGGACTATAAGGTGCGCGTGCTTTCCGCAGCCGATGGGCACGGCGGCACAGCTTCAGTTGTGCGCGTGCTTATTGAATCGGGCGATGCCAATGCGCGCTGGGTGACTGTGGGTGTTTCACACGATATTATCGAAGCAAGCTGGCAGGCTTTGGCTGATTCTGTTACCTATAAATTATACCGTGATGAATACGAACAGCGCAAAAAAAAGCCTGCTCTGCAATAAATTACGCCTGAGTGCTGCCCTGTGCTTGTAGCCAGAGCCAGCCTTGGGCTATCTCACTGCAAAAGAAGGATTATGCCATGGATATGAAAGAAGTCCGCACCACTGCTCGTGAACGCATGAAAGGCTTTTGCCGCGTCTGCCCCAATTGTGATGGCCGCGCCTGTGCTGGCGAAACCCCAGGCATGGGCGGCTGTGGCACTGCCAGTGCCTTTCGCAATAACATCAGTGCCTTGCAGCAGGTACGCCTGAATATGCGCCTTGTGCACGAGGTAAAAACCCCCTCCACTGCCTGTACTCTCTTGGGGCTGGAGCTAGCGCTGCCCGTTATGGCTGCCCCTATTGGCGGTGTTTCGTTCAACATGGGTGGTGCACTTACCGAAGAACAGTATATTGATGCTATTGTGTCGGGCACAAAAGCAGCCGGCACTATTGGCTGCACAGGCGATGGCGTGCCCGCATGGCTGCATGAGGCAGGTTTTAATGCCATTGTGCATGCTGGCGGCTATGGCATCCCCTTTATCAAACCTTGGGACAGTGCCGAGCTGGAAGATAAGCTGACCAAGGCCGCCGCCACGGGCTGCCCCGCTATTGGCATGGATATTGACGCCGCAGGGCTTATTACTTTGGCCAAAATGGGTCGCCCTGTTTCGCCCAAAAGCGCTGGCGAGCTGGCTGCCGTGGTAGACCGTGTGCACAGCATGGGCTTAAAGTTTATCTTGAAGGGTGTCATGACCACAGAAGATGCCACGGCTGCTGTGCAGGCTGGCTGTGATGCTATTGTGGTTTCAAACCACGGTGGGCGCGTGCTTGACCACACCCCCGGCACAGCAGAAGTGCTGCCTGCCATTGCCGCTGCCGTTAAGGGCAAGCTGGCTATTTTGGCTGATGGCGGCGTGCGTGACGGCGTGGACGTTTTAAAAATGCTGGCTCTGGGCGCAGACTGTGTGATGATTGGCCGCCCCTACAGCATTGCTGCCTTGGGCGGTGAAGCTGAAGGCGTGACCTTATACACCGAAACCCTCAAAAGCCAATTGACTGCCGCCATGGTGCTGACTGGCTGCCCCTCGGTGCATGAAGCTGGTATGAACTTGGTGAGCATAGCTCGCGTATAACAAGCCCTTTTCCCAATAAAAAACATGGCATAGTGAGTAGAGTATAAAAAATGCGCCTCATCGTTACGGAATGAGGCGCATTTTTTTATGCGCAGAAAGCAGGATGTGCAGTGAAAATAGGTATCTATTTTGCAAAAATTTGCCTGCCACTGCTTACCACAAAAGCGCCTGTGCCCGCTTTGCCTGCCTTTATCTAATTCTTTTACCCTGAAATTGCTACAGGCTGGCGGCATAGTGCGCTGCCCCCCAAAGCCCCGTGTCATCGTGGCTGCTGTGCCACAGCGGCAGGCTGCGCAGCCATGCCGCATAGGCTGGAGTGCCGCCGCAATGCAGCGCTTTGGCAAAGGCAGGGTGCTGCACCAGCGCAGGGCAGGCCGCGGCCACCCCACCCGTCAGCACAATGCCGCTACGGCTCAGGCTTTGCAAGGCCACATCGTGGCAATAACGCCCATAAAAAAGGGCAAATAAGGCGCAGGTTTTACTGCGTGCAAAGCCTTGCTGGGCTGTAATGGCCTGCGGCTGGCTGGCTTCACCAGTAAGCCATTCATGCAGTAAAGCAAGGCCAGAACCACTCAGCACATCTTCCCAATACAAAAAATCTTTGCCCTTGCGCTGGCAGAGAAATTCCCCCAGCGCTAGCTCTTCCCTGCTGAGCAGGGGCAGGGTGGCATGCCCCCCTTCCGAAGCAAAAACCTGCCAGCCTGTGTGCTCTTCTTTATGCAAAAAGGCCGTGCCAAGCCCCGTGCCAGCGCCAATAACAGCATAGCGCCCCGCTGCCACGACTTTGGGCTTATGTGCCCCGCTGCCAGCCCAAAGCAGGGCAGCCCCTTGCAGGGCAGAGCCAAGGCAAGCATAGGCCTGTGCTGCAAAGTCATTGATAAAAACAACTTTTTCTGCCACAGCTTGGCATTGTTCCGCGCTGATTGTATAGGGCAAATTGCTTAAGGCCACGCTGTGCTGGCCAAGCACAATCCCAGCCACTGCCAGCACGCACAGCTGTGCCTTGTGCTCAAAAAGAGCAGGCCGTGCCAAGCGCGCGCGATCCAGCACAGTATCAAAAGAAATGCCCGCGCTGGGCACGCGGCATTGCCCCAGCATGCGCAGCGGTGCGGCAGAAAAAAGGGCAAAACGGCAATGCGTGCCGCCAATATCGGCCACCAGAAATCTTGCTTGGTTTTTCATAGCCCTCCTGACAAGGCAAAGGCAGAGGCAAAGCATGTACAGACAGCATTACAGAGAACAAAAGCTCTCAGACTGCGCCGCAAAGCAAGGGCTTTGTGTGCCCAAAAAAGCAAAGCAGCCTGCTGCCCCTATACGCATAATACAGCTGCATTGTGCAGCTTTCAGCCCTTGCTTATGCCTGCGTGCCTCTGCGCTCTGGCAGGGCTCTGCAATGTTTATCGATAACGCCGAGAAAAATTTCGCCATATTTTTCCCATTTTTTTTCACCCATACCGTTAATTTCCAGCATTTGGCGGCGATTGCGCGGCAGTAATGCGGCCATAGCCCGCAGCACGGCATCGCTGGCTATCATATAGGCAGGAACATGTTCTGCTAGGGCAAGCTCATGGCGGCGGCTGCGCAGGGCTTCAAAAAGTTCAGCATTATAGCTGCTTACTTCATTTTCTAGTTTTTTCGTTATCTGTTTGCGCTGCAATTGTTTTTCTGCCGCCTGTAAAATAAAGAAATGATCATCACTGCGCATAAAGAGCTTGCCCTTGGCGGTGATGCTCAGGGTGGGGTATTCAGGGTCGTGTATGGCTGTCATTCCTTGAGTAAGCAGCGCGCTCAATAAAAAAAGCCAAAACTTGCGCGTGGCATGTTTTCCTGCGCCAAAGCCTGCCAGCTCTGTATGCCCATTTTCCACAATCCTGTCACTGCTCACACCCATAAGCAGGTCAACTATATACATTTTGCCAAAACGGCAGCCGCTGGCCTGTATAAGCTGCAATGCCAAATGCGCGCTTTGTGTGGCATCATCGCGGGCTACTTCCCCCGTGCACACATCGCAAGCGCCGCAATTGTGCTCGGCATAGTCTTCGCCAAAATAGGCCAGCAGGCTTTTGCGGCGGCAGCAATCGGTTTGCACAAAATCAAGCATGGCATAAATTTGCGCTTTGGCAGCGTCTCGGCGTGTTTCATCCTCTTCTGCTGCGGCAAAGCGTAATAATTGCGCTATGTCCTGCGCATCAAAAAAGAGCACACAGCGGGCAGGGCTGCCGTCGCGCCCAGCACGCCCTGTTTCCTGATAATAGGCTTCCATGCTGCGCGGCATATCGGCATGCAGCACATAGCGCACATTGGGCTTATCAATACCCATGCCAAAAGCAACCGTTGCCACAATGACCTGACAAACATCATGGCGAAAATCTTCTTGCGCCAGACTGCGCTCTTCTTCGGACAAGCCAGCATGGTAGGCGCGCACCTTTATGCCCTGCTCTGCCAGCCATGCAGCATATTCGTCCACTTTTTTGCGCGTGCTGCAATAAATAATGCCCGACTCATCAGCATATTGCCGTAGCACATACAGCACTTGCTTTTTCACATCCCGCTTGGGCATAATTTGATAATACAAATTCGGTCTGTTGAATGAGGCGCGCACTTCTAAGGGGGAGCGCAAATGCAATTGGTCAATAATATCAGAGGTTACTTGCTGGGTTGCTGTGGCGGTAAAGGCAGCCACGGGGCATTGGGGAAATTCTTCCGCCAAGAGCGACAAGGCCAAATAGTCTGGCCGAAAATCATGCCCCCATTGCGAAATGCAATGCGCCTCGTCAATGGCAAAAAAGGCAATGTTCACCTGCTTCATATAGTTCACAAAAGCGGCACTGCCCAAGCGCTCTGGCGAAATATATAATAAATCAAGTGTATTATCCTGCAAGTCATGATGAAGCTGACGGCGCTCGGCCTGTGTAGAGGTAGAATTGAAATAGGCGGCACTCAGGCCATTGGCGCGGGCATTTTCCACCTGATCTTTCATTAAAGAAATAAGAGGGCTGATGACCACACAAACACCGTGCAGCACATGCGCTGGCAATTGATAACACAGCGACTTTCCTCCGCCTGTCGGCATAACAGCAAAAACATCCTGCCCACGGCACAGGCTGGTGATAATTTCCTGCTGGTAGGGGCGGAATGCTGTATAGCCAAACAAAGCTGAAAGGGCTGGCAGCAAATCCATTCTTCCTCCCTTATGGGCAAAGCACAAAACAGACCTGCCCCAAGCCCCCCAAAAAAACAGGGGCAGGGGGCAGCACGCACAGGCCTTACATGCGTATTATACAAATAAAATGAGGGCGATAAATTCCAAATCTTCCTTGCTGGTATTTTCCAGCATATGGCTTTCGCCATCGCGGCACAGGGTCACATCGCCAGCCACCACAGGCTCAAGCGTGCCATTGTTGTCATAGTGCCCCTGCCCTTTAAGGATGTAAATCACCTCCATTTCACCATCATGCCTGTGTGCGCCCACAGAACAGCCGGGCTTGAGCACGCTGTGGCTAAACAAGCGCCCCTTGCCGTTAAAGTCGGCCAAAGCAAGCAGGCTGGCGGCGGCTACAGTGCCTTTGCCGCCCTTTAAGGGGGCATCGGACTTTGCTAAGTCTGCAAAATGTTGAATCATACAAGTCTCCTTCCTTGCCGCCCCCGCCACAGCCTTGTGCCTGCGGCAGGGGCTTGTGTACTATGCCATATCTTCTGTCAGCACCATTTGGCGGGCAGCAGCGGTTTCATCAAGCCTGCGTATAGGCAGGGTCACAGGGGCTTCATGGGCTTTTTCTGGCGTGTCGCGCCCTTCGGCAACGGCATCCATCAGGGCTTCCACAAAGGCATCCAGCGTTTGTTTGCTTTCTGTTTCTGTGGGCTCTGGCATCAGGCATTCTTTAACAATAAGGGGAAAGTAGATGGTGGGCGCGTGATAGCCACGGTCGAGCAGGCCTTTGGCAATATCCAGCGCACGCTGCCCTTCGGGGGCAGAGGCCACAAATTCGTGCATGCACACGCGGTTATAGGGGATGTCCAGCGTATCTTGCAGCACCACGCGCAAGTAGTTGGCATTCAGCACGGCAAAGGTAGATGCACGCCGCAAGCCCTCGCCACCAAGGCGCTCAATATAAGCAAGGCCGCGCACCACTATGCCAAAATTGCCATAAAAAGGAGCAATATGCCCTATACTTTTGGGGTAATCAAAGTTTAAAAAGAAGCTGTCATCGGCACGCTTTTCCACCCTGCCCACGGGCAGATAGGGCAGCAGCTTTTCGCTTACGCCCACAGGGCCTGCGCCAGGGCCACCGCCACCGTGGGGGGTGGCAAAGGTTTTGTGCACATTCAAATGCACCACGTCAAAGCCCACATCGCCCACGCGCATCTGCCCCAACACGGCATTCATATTGGCGCCGTCATAATACAACAGGGCATCAACCTTGCGTAATTTCTCCACAATTTGCGGCAAATGCGTTTCAAACAAGCCCAAGGTATTGGGGCAGGTCATCATTAAAGCAGCCACATCGTCATCAAGGGCGGCTTCCAGCGTTTCTGGGTCGATCATGCCGTCTTTTGATTCAATATTAACAATATCATAGCCAGCCAGCACGGCAGAGGCTGGGTTTGTGCCATGGGCAGAATCGGGCACAATAATTTTTGTTTTCTTGTTGCCCTTGTCTTTATGATACGCGGCAATAAGCTTAACGCCAGTAAATTCGCCATTAGCGCCAGCCATGGGCTGCAAGGTATAGCCAGCCATGCCCGTAATTTCTTTCAGCGCCTGCTCCATATCCCACAGGCATTGTAATGCGCCCTGCGTGTAGCGCTCCCCTTCGGGCATTTGCGCCAGCAGGGGGTGCAGGCGGGTAAAGCCGGGCAAGGCCGCCGCCTGCTCGGTAAACTTGGGGTTATATTTCATGGTGCATGAGCCAAGGGGGTAAAAATGGCTGTCCACACCAAAATTTTGCTGTGAAAGGCGGGTGAAATGCCGCACCACGTCCAGCTCGGAAAGTTCGGGCAGCTGCGGCTCTACTTTACGCAGCAAGTGCGCGGACAAAAGCTCTGCCGCACTTTTTTCTGGTTTTTCAGGCAAATAGCCCACGCGACCCGCTACAGATTGAGCAAAAAGGCTTTTCATTGTGCACCTCCCAAGGCGCTGGCAAGAGCAGAGGCCAGTGCATCAACCTGCTGGCTTGACGTAAGCTCTGTGCAGGCCAGCAGCAAAACATTGTCCATGCCAGCATACAGCCCGCCCAAGGGGAAGCCGGGCACAATGCCCTGTGCCATTAGGCTGGCGGCCACGGCTGCGGCAGGCTTGGGCAGCACCAGCGCCACTTCATTGCCAAAGGGCGCGTCATTGAGCAGGTGCACCCCTGAAATGGCGGTGAGTTTTTCCACAGCCTTACGCGCCATAACCATGCTGTTTTCTGCCACGCGCATCAGCCCCTGCCGCCCAACAACCGCAAGGTAAATAAGTGCCCGCAAAGCACACAAAGCCTGATTGGAGCAGATATTGGAGGTTGCTTTAGCGCGGCGTATGTGCTGCTCGCGCGCTTGCAGGGTGAGCACATAGCCTGTTTCCCCGTCCACATCCTTGGTGCGCCCCACAATGCGCCCGGGGAATTGGCGTATGCAATCTTTACGGCAGGTCATTATGCCTAAATAGGGGCCACCAAAGTTCAAATATTGCCCTAAAGACTGCCCATCGGCCACGGCCACATCAGCACCCATTTCGCCAGGGGTTTTGAGCACGCTTTGCAGCACAGGGTACACAGAAATAACAGAAAGCACCTTGTGAGCACGGGCATGGGCAAAGAGCTCGCTAAAATCTTCTACTGCGCCAAAAAAGTTGGGGTTTTGCACCATAACCGCGGCAGTGTTATCAGTAATGGCAGCCTTGAGGGCGGCCATATCGCTTGTGCCATTTTTGTGCGGCACGGTCACAAAGTGCACAATGCCTTCATTATGCCATGTTTCCAGCTGTGCACGCCACAGGGGGTTGATGCACTCATCCACCACAATGCTGTGCCGCTTGGTGTGCCGCACAGCCATCATAGCCGCCTCAAACAAGGCGCTGCCGCCGTCATACACAGAGGCATTGCAGCATTCCATATCAAAAAGTCGGGCTACAGCTGTTTGAAATTCAAAAATAGCCTGTAACGTGCCCTGAGAGCATTCTGGCTGATAGGGAGTATAGGCCGTGTAAAATTCACTGCGCCCTGTCAGGGCATCAATAACACTGGGCACAGCATGCTGATAAAAGCCTGCACCCAAGAAAGAAATAAGATCGGTGCGGTTTTTGCCAGCAAGGGCTTCCATGCGGGCAAGCACAGCACTTTCTGTTTTGCCAGCAGGCACATTAAATGAGCGAGGGCGTAATTCTGGGGTGATGTCGGCAAATAAATCATCAAGCGAGGTAAGGCCAATCACGGCAAGCATTTGCCGTATTTCTGCTTCTGTATGGGGAACAAAGGGCATAACACGCTCCTGCATGTAAAAAAAGGGCGGGCAGGAAAGCCCCCTGCCCCCTCACAAAGAAGGGGCATAAAGGGGGAAAGACGCAAGGGCTAATGCGCTTCGGCAGCGCACACAGCCTCATATTCAGCAGCGCTCAGGCCTGTGGCGGGAGCGCTCAATTTTACGCGCAGCATCCAGCCCTCGGTAAAGGGCGCGGCATTGACGGTTTCGGGGGCGGCCTCAAGGGCTTCATTAACAGCAATCACTTCACCGCTCACAGGGGAAAGCAAATCGCTGGCGGCCTTTACCGACTCAACAGAGCCAAAATCTTCACCAGCCGTGACAACATCCCCCACGGCGGGCAGGTCAACATAGGTGATATCGCCCAGCGATTCCTGAGCAAAATGCGTGATGCCAACAAGGGCTTCATCCCCTTCAACACGCGCCCATTCATGCGTTTTTGCATACAAGAGTTCTGCGGGATTAGACATAGTGCCTCCTCAAAAAAATAACGATAGTAAGTTAGGCTAAAGCTATACGAGCCGTGCCTGCGGTATAAAAAGGCAGGCTTGTTACTGTGGCAGGCAAGCCAGCACGCGCTGTTTGCACCACAAATTCTGTCTGCGCGGCATGGGCAGCATCCACCCAAGCAAAGGCAATGCCATAGCCAAGGCTGGGCGCAAACGAGCCGCTGGTTATTGTGCCCACAGCTGTGCCGTCGGGCAAGGCAAGGCTATCGCCATTGCGGGCAGCACGGCGGCCTTCCAGTTTTAAGGGCAGCAGCACCTGCCGCACTGCACTTGCGCCAGCCTTGCCAACATAGTTGGCCTTACTGCTCAACATTTTGCCCATGCCTGCTTCGGTAGGGTTGTGCGCTGTGTCGAGCTCATGCCCATACAAGGGCAGGCCAGCCTCTAGGCGCAGGGTATCCCGCGCGCCAAGGCCTGCTGGCTTAACTCGCGCATCGGTCAGCAAAGCCTGCCACAAGTCCAGCGCTTTGTCCCATGGCAAATACAGCTCATAGCCAAGCTCACCCGTGTAGCCTGTGCGGCTCACCAGCAGGCTTTCCCCAGCAAAACTTGTGCTGCGGAAGGAAAAATAGGGCAGGTCATGAAAATTTTCTTGCAGCAGGGCTTCCAGCACGTCCACAGAAAGCGGCCCCTGCAAATCAATTTTGGCTGTTTGAGCAGAAATATTGTGCAGTTGCACACCAGCAGGCATGCGCGCGGCAAGGGCGGCAAAGTCTGAAGCCTCGCATGCGCCATTGACCACCAGCATAAAATCATTTTCACCCTTGCGGTAGACAATTAAATCATCCAGCACATTGCCCTCGTCATTCAGCAAAAAGCCATAACGGCATTTGCCAATGGCAAGCGTTTCGAGGTTGTGGCTTACGGCCTGCGCCAATGCTGCGGCAGCCCCCGCACCCGAAAGCGTAAATTCGCCCATGTGGCAAATATCAAAGACCGATGCGGCTGTGCGCGTGTGGGCATGTTCGAGCAAAATGCCTTCATACTGAATGGGCATATCCCAGCCAGCAAAAGGAGCCATTTTAGCCCCCTGCGCCTTGTGCCAAGCGCTTAATGGTGTTTCCAGCAAATGGGACACAAAGCCCTCCTTGTTCTTGTAATCCACAACAAACTCTTGCCGCCCCGCCCTCAAGAAGCAGGGGGCAGCAGAGCGCCTCTTTCCAAAGACAAACAGCATAGCTTTAGTAGTGATCCAAGCTGGATGCTATCACTAAGCTGGTTTTGGCACAAGTGAAAGCAGGGCTTTTCTGAAAAAAGGTATGCTAAAACGGTGTGTTGCTCAAAATTTCACAATACAGTCTGCCCGTGGCGCCCATGCTTGCCTACCATAATAATAGTGCGCCTTGGGATATACCAAAGGCGCAACAAAAAAACAAAAGTAAAGGCTATACCCTGCCTATTTTTTTGTGGCTGCTGGGGCAGCGCCCTCTTTTTGGCTGCCCTCTGGGGGGACTATAGTAATAGCGGGCAGTGCAGGCAGGGGCACTTCTCTATTATTAACAGCATTCATAACAGGCAGGGTGGCATCCCGCACGGCCTTGCCATCCAGCACGCTGCTGCGTTCCAGCACAACCGTGACGTGCTGGGCTTCACGCCATACCTTTACTTCTTCACGAATAATGGCATCTAAAGCCTGCCGCACAGCCTTTCTTTGTTCCTGCAAGGCCTGAACAAGAACAGCTTCCGCTTCTGCCATCACCCGCTCTCTTTCTTCTTTTTTAGTATCCTTATAGAGTTTTTCAAGCTCTTTAAGTGATTCATTAAACTTTTTTTGTACTTCCTGCAAATTTTCATTTGCTTTTGCTGTAGCTTTTGAGTTCATAACAATAAATTCAGTATCAACAACAGCAATATCAGTTTTTGAAAAATACCAAATAGCAAATGGACTGGCGCAAAATCCACCAACAATGACCACAAGTAACAATTTTTTCAGTGCCAAAATAAAACTTTTCATACAATATCTCCCAATATATTACAAAAGAACATAATAATTTATGCCATATTCAACACAATACACATAAAAAAAATATCATAAAAGAATATCGCTGGAATTTACTGTAGTTTCTTATGCAGTACCCCCTGTAAAAAATATATTTGACATCGTTCCCCCTACCTTAGCAGTGATACCCTAGCAACACAAGGCAAAAACAGGCCAAAGCCCTTGCAAACATAAGCCCCAAGCTACACGAGTAGCATTATTGCCTATTCAAAAACTATACCATTTTTCTTTCCATCCTGCTCCAGTCCTGTAAATACCTGCCAAATCTTAGGACTTCACCCTAGTATATAATAAAAATATATAATAAAATTAAGGCCTATTTTAAAAATACGCTATAAACCTTACGTAAAAAATATTTGTAATATATCAAGGTTACCTTAGTATTTCAACATAAAAATACTATTATTACAGCAACCAAGCGTCCATAATCATGTTTTCTATTGACAGTAACAGGAAAATTGATATAAAAAAACCAAGCCCATTACTAGGGAAGAGACAACATAAGTAGGCTGTCATGGATATTTACCCTTACCTCTTTTCTATTGTACTCGATAGAAAACCCCTGAATGTCCGTCAGCGTACTGCAACTGTCGGCTTAATACCTATCACCATTGTTCTCGAAAAAATAAATTTCATTTCACTTTCTCTTTTTATAGCTCAAAAAAGTGTAAAACAAGTATCTTTTATTTTTCACTATTCAAAAATTTTTTCTTTGTACAATAGATTCATATTTTTTAGAAAGTTATTTACAACAATAGTCAGTAATTTATCTTTTTTACCCTTATATATTTTTAAAAAAATAGCCTATAAGACTGTACGCTTATCTATTGCTCCCCTACCAGCACTGCGCGGATTTATTATGATTTCAATTCCCCCTCCAAGCAGGGGCATTCTCCTTATTGCATAATCTATGCAAAATATATCTTATATGGTTTTGTTTCTTTTGCTGTACCGCAGTATGGCGTAAGGCAAAAGTTCATTTTAGGAGAAAACTATGGCTTGGACACAAATTTATTCGCCTACGGGCAGTGTCGTTACCTCAGCTCTCGTTGCGGCTATTCCGCTTGGGCTTCTTTTTTACATGCTGGCTGTGCGTCGTGCTAAAGGACATTTGGCAGCGGCTGGCGGCTTGCTTGCGGCCTTTTTGCTAGCTGTGCTGGTGTGGGGCATGCCTGTTACCACGGCCGTCAGTTCTGTGGCCTATGGTGCTGCCTATGGCCTGTTCCCCATTATCTGGATTGTGCTGACTGCTGTGTGGGTGTACAACATGACAGTGCAGTCGGGCGAGTTTGAAATTATTAAAGACTCGCTTGCGCGCCTGACAGATGACCGACGCTTGCAGGCTATTTTTATTGCCTTTGCCTTTGGTTCTTTTATTGAAGGCACCGCTGGCTTTGGCACGCCTGTGGCCATTACGGCGGCCATGCTGGTGGGCTTAGGCTTTAACCCCCTGTATGCCGCTGGCCTGTGCCTTATTGCCAACACCGCCCCTGTGGCCTTTGGTGCTATTGGTGTGCCTATTATCGTTGCTGGTCAGGTTTCTGGCTTAGATACCATGACCATTTCGCAAATTGTTGGCCGTCAGCTGCCCTTCCTTTCTATTGTTGTGCCCCTATGGCTGTGCGTGCTCATGTGTGGCTTCCGCCGCTCTATGGAAGTGCTGCCCGCTATCATTGTGGCTGGAGTATGCTTTGCTGGCACGCAATTTGTGTTTTCCAACTATCACGGCCCAACCCTGCCCGATATTCTTTCTGCTATTGTTACCATTGTAGGTCTTGTTACCCTACTGCGCTTTTGGAAGCCAGCCCATGTGTGGCGCTTTGAAGGCGAAACCCCCACGGCGCTGGAAGGCAGTGGCTACCCCGTGCGCGTGGTGCTGCGTGCTTGGGTACCCTACATTATTCTTGCTGTTATGGTGTTTTTCTGGGGCTTGCCGCAGTTCAAGGGCATTTTAAACGGTATTACTGGTTCCATTGCCACTAAGGGTTTTGCTTGGCCTTTGTTGAATGAAATGGTGCTGCGCACCGCCCCCATTGTTGCTGCCGATGCCCCCTACCCCGCCTTCTTTGCTGTGAACTGGATTTCTGCTGGCGGCACGGCTATCTTACTTTCTGGCCTGCTGGCTGTGCCCTTTATGCCTGGCTATAGCTATGCCAAAGCCATTCGCTGCTTTTTCACCACCATTCATCAGCTGCGCTTCCCCATCATGACCATTGCTATGATTCTGGGGCTTGCCTTCTTGATGAACTATTCGGGCATGAGCTCCACCTTGGGCTTGGGCTTTACCAAGACAGGCGGCATGTTCCCCTTCTTTGCCCCCCTGCTTGGCTGGATGGGCGTGTTCCTGACTGGTTCGGACACTTCTTCCAACGCGCTTTTCTCTGGTATGCAGCGCTCCACAGCTGAAGCTGTGGGCATGTCGCCAGAGCTTGCCGTTGCCTCCAACTCTTCTGGTGGTGTTACAGGCAAGATGATTTCGCCCCAGTCCATCAGCGTTGCTACCGCAGCAACAAATATGGTAGGGCAGGAAGGCAACCTCTTCCGCTTTGCCTTGGGGCACAGTATTGCCATGACCCTGTTTGTGTGCGTGCTGACCTATTTGCAGGCCACAGTGTGGAAGGGTATGCTGCCTTAAGCATATAACTATATTTGAGTAGAAAAAGGCGTTCTTCGGCATTGAAGAACGCCTTTTGTTTTTGTGCCCATGCCCTTCTGGAAGATATTGACAAAAGCCTTATTATTTTCTATTTTGCCAAATAGCCAATTTACATACGACACTGCCTACTCGGGAGGTTTTTTATGGTATCATTGAATACAGCCAAGGCAAATTTACTTACACACTGGCGCACCTATGCTCTGAGGGCGCTGCTTCTTGCCCTCTGGCTGGCAGCATACAGCAGCCTTGTACCTTTTTCTCAATGGCTTACTTACACCTTCTTTGCACTTGAACGCGGCTCGGCGCTGGGGGGAGCAGTAGAATTTTTCCTCTATGACACGCCTAAAATTCTACTGTTGCTGGTACTCATGGTGTATGCCCTTGCATGGCTGCGTGCAGCCCTGCACATTGACCGTGTACGCGACTATTTAGCAGGCAAGGGGCGTGGGCTGGGCTATTTTCTGGGGGCAGGCTTTGGGGCAATCACACCCTTTTGCTCTTGCTCAAGCATCCCACTTTTTTTAGGTTTTACCATGGCGCGCATACCTTTAGGCATTACCATGGCTTTTCTTATCACCTCGCCGCTTATCAATGAAATTGCCATTGTGCTCTTATGGGGCTTGCTAGGCTGGAAATTCACCCTGCTCTATATCACGGCAGGGCTTGCTGCAGGCATGACTGGGGGCTTTATTATGGATGCCTTAAAAGCAGAGCGCTGGCTGCAAGATTTTGTGCTTAATCAGCATAAAGCCAGTGCAACAGCAGGTATGCCGCTTAGCATAAAAAACCGCCCTAGAATAAGCCTGCAACAACGCCACGACTTTGCTCTTGCTGAAATGAAAAGTATTGTTAAGCGCGTCTGGCTCTGGGTTATTTTTGGCGTGGCGCTGGGGGCGGCTGTGCACGGTATGATTCCGCAAGAATGGGTGAGCCAACACCTTGGCTCTGGGCAATGGTGGTCTGTGCCTGCGGCCGTTGCTGTGGGCATTCCCCTTTACACCAATGTAACAGGCATTATTCCCATTCTGGAAAGCTTGCTAACCAAGGGGCTGCCCCTAGGCACAAGCCTTGCTTTTTGTATGAGCACCGTGGCAGCCAGCCTGCCCGAAGCCCTAATGCTCAAGCAAGTTATGCGCTGGCAATTGCTGGCACTATTTCTGGGTATACTGCTTGTTATTTTTACACTGCTGGGCTGGCTTTTTAATATGATACCCCTTGAGCTGCTTTAAGGATATGCAAAAAGCGCCCCTTGGCGGGCTTGCCTTATAACAGAAGCACAATGGTCACTGCAAAAACAAGAATAGGCTAAAGCTGTTATACCATAACTCCATAACGGTAATGACCAAACCAATAGGCCCTAAAGCAAACTTCCACGCACTGCCCAGCAGACGCACCCCCAGAGAAGACGTTTTTGCCGCTGCCCCTTGCCCCGTCATGCGGAATGTGGCAGCCGTGCCACCAACACGGCTAACGAAGTCCACCAGCTCTGGTGCTTTTGCATCCATAGAGTTAGAAAGGGCATTGATACCATCGCCGAGCAGGCGCACTTCATCTTGCGTGAGCTTAAAATTAGTGCGCATACCAGTCATAGCAGAGCCAGCATCCTCAGCCGACATACCAAAGGCTATTGCCATGACCGCAGCATCCTTTGTAAATGTCAGCAATTCTTTTTGCGCTATGCCTGCTTGACCAGCGGCAGCGGCAATTTTCGTAAGCCCTTCTGCTGATAAGGGAATTTTCGTACTCATATCTAGCAGGGCATTACTAAAAACCTTAAATTCTTGACTAGTGAAAGATGTTACTTTTTTGACATCGGCTACAGGTCTTCGGCTCGCTGCAAAGACAAGGTGCGCTCGTCTGCCACAAAACCACGACCAGCAGTGCGTAAAGGCTGCCAGCCGCGCAAAGTGCCTCGGTAAGAGCCAGCCTCTAGCGATGCCTGCGGCATGGCGCGGGACTGGGACAAGGCAGCAACAGACCGAATGGAGCGGCTCATCGGCGCAACCTCCTATCATACGGAAGGCGGGCTTCCACAATGACAGGCCCGCGTGTACCCGCAAGAGCGGAAAGCTCGCCCTGCAAATAGGCAAGGTGCTCGCGAATGGCTGGCAGGTCTTGCCGCTTTAGCGAACGCGAGCCAATAGTATACGACTCACCAGAGGCGCACTTTTTCAGTGCGTCCTTATACATGCGGATTTGCTCATCCAGCTCCGCGCGTGTCCAAATTGAGGTGTTCATGGGGACTAGCCATACCACGTCTGGAGGGGCTTGTCGTGGACGTGGTGGACGTAGTGGACGTGGTGGACAGAAATTTGCAAAAAGTGAAACTTTTTTGCAGGGGGAAATGCTCATTCTCGTGCTTGCCATCAGCAAAGAGGCAGCCTAACCTTTTTATGGTCAGACCGCTTTTTTTTTGCTATGTGGCAAACAGGAGGAATATTCATGCTAAAAAAACATTCTATTTTTGCATCTCTCTTGCTTTCTTTGTGCATACTGTCTGGCGCAGGCTGCACTGATGACAGCCCTCAGATCAAAAACACGGCAAAAGCTCCTGCTGCCACGACACAGGCAGTCACAATCCCTAATTGGGATATGACAAAACTTAAACCTCTGCCTTATGCCGCTGTTCAGGCAGACAAGGAACATCGGGCAACTATCAATCGCACCAAGCTGACCGTGCGTATAGTGCTGGCAGAAAAAAATGCTGACGGTAAAATTGCCCAGCTTTCTCACCACGAGAACGTCAGCAAAGAGCAACTGACGGCGACAGTCATTGCCGCAGCAAAATATTATGCTCAAAAAACAGGTGCGGACTATGTAGGCATAGCCTTAGACCCACAGTTTCCTGCTGGCTGTGATACGCCACTTGCCATTGCTGATTACGCCCCTGACGGCAAGGGTGTTTCTGGCAAGGATAACTGGACATGACAAATGATTCGTGTGGTTGAACACGGCATGACAGCACGGGCATTAGAAATTTCACGCCTCTGGGCTGCAATGCGTGGACAGTACCAAACAGCACAAGGGTTTACTGATGAAGAAGCTCTGGTTAAAGCAATAGCGAAAAAACTAGGTATTCCAGAAAAAGAAGCTGGGCTTCCTATGATGGTAGATGACAGCGTGCCCGTAGAAGTGGCAGGTATGGTTGAGGCATTGGCAGGGCTGGAATAGAAATAAACAGCGTGAGCTTCTCATCTTTTACAGGGCTGTGGTTTTTACATTACCACAGCCCTATTTATTTTTGCCGCAGTAACGAACACGAGCTGATAGTATACGGCTCACCAGAAGCGCACTTTTTCAGTGCGTTCTTAATTTGCAAAAAATGAAACTTTTTTGCAGGGGGAAGAGAGGCGAAAGGGGCTTGTGCGGGGGGAAGGAATTATATAGAGGAAGGAAGTCTCGTTTATGGGGCAAGCCTTCTTTTCCGGTTCGGTCGGCAGGCGAGGAAAAGGAGGTGCGCTATGAGGAGACTCAAGCACTTACTGGAAGTTGTCATCATCTACGCTCTTAAGCGTTTGATTGACTGGTTCTTCGATTTGAAGGACTAGAAATAAGCAACCCCAGCGAGTGCGTGAACACTTGCTGGGGCTAAATCTGGTTACACTCTAACCGGAAAGAAGGCTTCGACAAACTCTCCGAGTCTGCCGGGGGTCGTGGGTGCAACAACACCTGCGACCCTTTCTTTGTCTTTAGCTATTTTTACGGCTGTTGGCAAGGGGCTGAAATAAGATTGCCCCGCCATTTTTATATAGCGACTGCGGTGGGACTCGCCTAAGCTACAACCCCAGCGAGTTCTGAAACACTAAAAACTTAAATCACACCGTACATGCATCTCTTATCTCATTTTGCAATCTGGCACATACGCCCCCACGGCGTCCAAATCTTTCAGGGCTTCTTCCAGCACTGTCGCCACATCCTCCGTGCTTTCCAAAGAGCCATTTTGGTAGCAGATGCACAAATTAAGATAAGCCCGAACCAGCCTCAGCTTTGCCTGCGCCCTGTTGAAGGTTTGCGACACTAATTCTTGCTTGTGCTCTTGGTTAGGCATGACGCACCCCCTGCCCTTCAGTCTGTCCCAGAGCCAGAAAGTACATGGGTATGGAAAGGGCGCTCCGCAAGCGGAGCGCAGCAGGGGAAAGGCATTTTTGCTTTATGCTTGTGGAAATAAAACAATAAAGGCAAAAAGCCCAAAGGCATAAAGACAATTTACTCTGTATATTCATAGTCTTACCTCTCTTTTTCTTCTTTCTTTTCTCTTTATAGCAATTCAGGTGGTGAGTGTTTGAGCAAAGGGCAAAGTCTCCCCTTGTGCTGGGCTTACCAGCGGGGACTTTGCCCGAAGCGTGGCTTCAGTCTGGAGCCGTGCCTTCGCTTTGGGGCTTGCCTCATGCACATGGGCAAGCTCAGGAACTTTTCGGCTTGTGCGCCGCCTGCCCTGCGTCTTTTCCTGTTGCGTCTCTGCGCTTGCAGCATGGGCTCGTGGTTCTGCTTTGCCTGCTGCTGTGCCCACTGGGTTTACCCTCTCACACAACAGCGCTTCCTTTTGCCACACTTAAAAGCCGTATAAGGGCGGGCTGTGGCTTGCCCTTCCTCTGCAGGATTGCACTAAATTTTATTTCTTGTAAATAACTAAATTTTAGCCTATCTTGAACGATATAAAATTTATGCTACGAGAGGAGGAAAAAGGGGTAATGAAAATGTTCACCAAACAAGAAATGAATGATTGGGATGAGAACATTAGAAAACAGCTCGTAGCGCGAAAAGCAGAACTTGGATTTTCTGATGCAACCCTAGGAAAAGCCGCTTTTGATGGCGTGGCAGCAATGCCAAAAGGCAAGGTACAATCAATACTTACAGCACAAGGAGCTGGGGAAAACAGGAAGGGGCAAAATATACGAGCAGCCGACCTAATGAACCTTTGTGAGGCTTTACGCCTGAGCTGGTATGATGTGATGAATAAGGCACGAATTGAGGTGAAAGAGGCGCGAGGAAAAGAGTAAAACAGGCACAAAAACAAAAAATTATTTCAAAGCCCCAACTAAGGGGCTTTTTTACGTCAAAATATCGAGCTAAATTTTATTTCAAAAACAATTGACATAAACTAAATTTTATTTCATCATTTCTCTACGCCAGACGTAAAGCCCGCAGAGGGGCGAGGCGGAGCAAAGGGGCTGATGAGGCTCTGGGCTGCCAAAAAGAAGAGCTTGTTTGACGCAGACAGTAAAAGTGCTTATGTAGCAAGTGAGGTGGCGGCATGAAACAAATTTTGACTGACAAACGCAAAGACAAGTTGGCTGATTACTCGCTGAATATTTCTGTAGCCAGCTTCGCCGTTGCCGCTTTTGATGGCAACTGGTGGGGAGTTCTGCCCGCATTCCTTTTTCTTATTGTATTTTTTATTCTTACGCAGGAGGATTAAATATGGCAATCTGGCTGGTTATCTCTGCTGTTGCTATCGTTATCGGTGCTTTGGCAATTTATGAACGTAAGGCTCGCAAGTCAGTTTAGTCTCCTATACGCTTTCTACTCGGGCGACTTCTTCGGAAGCCGCCCTTTTTTTGCGCCTCAAAGCGGCATGTGGAATGCTGGACTGGAGCGTTGAATTGTAACCCCCCGTTTGACGGTAATAGAAAACATGGTTATCTTGGATATACGGAGTAGGGAATGAACAAAAAAGCGGTAACAGACTTAGCTGTAAACACCTTATCGAATGTTTCAGTTGTAGGGTTTGCCCTTGGCTTATATGAACAAAAATGGTGGTGCATGGTCATTGCCGCATTAGCCTATGGGGCGGCATACTATATTGCTGGGAGGTCTGAATAATGACAATTTTTCTTGCTCTTGTATTTATTGCGATTGTTGCTGCAAGCGGCATTTATGCTCTGCGTAAATCATAACTGATTTTAGCATGGAGGGTAGAACAATGAGCCTGTGGCTTACTATGGCGATTATTATTACCATTGCTGGTGCTGCTGGGTTTTATTTGACCCGCAAGCAGAATTAGGCAAGCAAAACTAAGCACACAATTTTGCACACTAAGGGCGACTTCTTTTGAAGCCGCCCTTTTTTGCGCCCCCAAAGGGGCATGCGGAATGCTGGACTGGAGCGTTAAGCAAGAGGAAAATTGACGGCAGGGGCTAAAATGATTATGTAGCAAGTGAGGTGGCGGGAATGCTTACATACTGGTCAAATGTTTTTGCAATGCTCGGTGTTGCCCTTATCGCAACGGCCTTTTTTCGCCCAGAAGATTGGCAAGCGGGAACACTGCTAGGGGTTTATTTTATAGGCATTGGCGCATGGTTTACGGGTTTATCCCTCTCCCATAAAGGAGGAAAAAAATAATGGCATATTATATCGCACTTTTTATCGGCGGCACGGTGGTTGCTGGTTGTGTATACTGGTATTACCAATATAGCAGCAAGCATTCATAAATAAGCATATACCCATTTTTCACTAGGGCGACTTCTTTTGAAGCCGCCCTTTTTTATGCACAAGGAGGAACAATGTATATTATTACTCATGAATTCGACTTTGATTCCAACATTATGATAAAAAAGAATGATGCTGATTATAAAAAATTCCCCTTTACGTTTCGCCTTCTTGACGATGACGGCGTAATCTATTTTGAAGGCTGCTCCACAAGCTGCGATGATAACAAGGCATTCGCACCGCTCGATGACACAATGTACAGCGATGGCTGTACAAGCATTCAATATTACGACACAGAAACAAACACATGGAAAACGCTGTAACACTCAGGGCGACTTCTTCGGAAGCCGTCCTTTTTTTATGCAAAAAAATTACGGCAAAGCGCCTGAAGGAGTTCTTATGACCACATTCACCATCACTTACCCTGCGGCAACAATTCATCAAATGCTCATCACCCTGCGCGCCAGCTTCAGCGTACCAGTGCGTATATGCGGCATACCTAACGGCTTTGATTGCAGCACAGGTATGCTCACCCTGCGTGTAGCAGTAGCTGCATGACGCTACTGCCCACACTGGGCGGCTATGCAGATAACTGAGCACATCGTCCTCACGCACACGAACGCCCTTTCACGTCACCAAAGCGCACGGCGGGCAGGCTGCCAGAGTTCACCAAGGTATAAAAAAACGAGCGAGAACAGCCCAGCATAGCGCAGACCTGCCGCCAATTCAGCATGGTGATTTCTTCTTCCATCATGACCTCCGTAGTCCTGCCAGCACGTCTGCCGCCCCTCTTCCAAGAATAGCGGGCTGCGGTCTGGTTCGTATGCTTTGCGTTTGCGCTTTGGGCTGGTGCTGTGTTGCTGCCTGTTTTTCTTCTGGACGCCGCGCCTTGCTGACGTGCAGCATCCACGCCAAGGCCTGCAAATAGTATTCGCAGTCAAAAGCGTGGTTAGGGCGGCCGTGCGGGTTGTCCCACATATTTTTTTCTGCATTCCACACTTCAGCACACATTTCTTTAGCATAGGCAAGCAGGCTTTCTTTGTCCGATGCGTGCAGATAAAAAGCCCCTGGGTCGCCAGCCTGAATGGACAGCTTCGCCGCCAGCATACCCTTAAACAGCGTGGTATCCACGCGGTGCAGCAGAATGCCACCTGGGATTTTCAGACGTTCGCCCTTCATGCCTGGGAAATATTCCTGCGGCGCGTAGCTGATGGGCGATGCTGGGGAATGTACACCCTGCGAAGGGAAGACGCGCTCTCGGTTTTTTGCAGCCCACGCATACACTGCCGCAGTGCGCTCTGGATGCCCCATTGCGTCAATCATCACAGCGCGCACCTTATACGCAGTGCCAGCGGCATCATGATATTCAGATTTCCAAAAAAGCTCATCCAGCGCAGCAAGCGAAGGCGCAACGCCTTCTTGCACCAGCCAGCTTTCCGCATCATCGCCATAGCCGAAGGCGCGGATTACATAACGGAAATAGCGCAATTGCGTATCCACGGCTGCCAGCAGGCAGGAAACACGGGAAAGGCTTCTGCCATCGGGCAACAAGGTTGGGCTGGGCACAATGCCGCGCGGGCGGTCATCGCACAGGGCAAGTAGGGCATCTTCTGTGCGTGTTTCAAAAGCCTCTTCCCACGGTTCAGCCTTAAAATTATTTTGCAGGTCTTTCTTTTCCATGCGGTCATCAGACAAAGCGCAGGAACAGGCAATAGAGGCAATATCAGCGAGCTTCACGAAAGGGGAAATCCACGCGGGAATGTGAAAACCAATGAAAATAGGGCGCACTGCTTCCAAATGCTCCATGAGTGCCATACCCGCCAGCCTTTTCACGCCAGCACCCACGCAAAACCGCTTCGTCACGGTCGGCATCTGTCCAATGCGCCCCGCAATGCTGGCATTCATACCAAGCAAGCGAGCGGCTTTTTATCTGCACTGGCTTCATATCGTCTTGCCAACGGATATTTTCAAATTCCATGAGCAATTCTGTGCCACACGCGGGGCAAATAACGTGATAGCGATACCGCGCTTCAGCAAGCTGCCATGCGCGGTGTATAGCGCCATTGACCACGGTGGGTGTGGAAATTTTCCAAATTCGCGCCTTGCGCCCCCATGTGATGACGCGCTTTTCGGCAAGAGCCTCTGACGATGCCTCTTTTTTCTGGTTTTGGTACTTGTCCAATTCATCCAGCACCAAGTGCCGAATAGGTTTATTGCCCAGCCGCGATGCCGAGCCAGACCACGCCATGTGTATTGTCATGTGCGCCAATTTGATGCGCAGCGCAGAAAGGTCGTCTGCCATGCCTGTCATATATTCACGCAGGCGCGGGCTTGCCATGAGCATAGGAATAACGCGGTCTTGCGCATTTTCCTTTGCCGTTGCCTCGTCTGGATAGACATACAGCACTGGGCCTGGGGCGCGGTCAACTGCATAGCCGATGCAGTTATGCACAGCCTCAGTGCCGCCAGATTGAGGGCATTTCATCATGGCAATACTCTGGACGGAAGGGAAAAATGAGGCATTCATGATGTCGGTTGTATAGGGCGTCACGGCATTATGCCAACTTGGAATGTCGGGATATTGACCTGACACGAAAGACTGCCACCCTTTGGAAGACCAAAACAGGACGCGCCAGAACCGTGCCTATTGCAGATTGTATTTTCCCGATTGTGGAAGAAAAATATAAAGCAGCTGGGGGAAGTGGGCGACTTTTCCCTCTGGCAACAAATGATTGGATGCACAACGCATGGATGCGTGTCCGCTTCCTTATGGGTATGGATGGTGACCCTCAATTTGTGCCACACATGCTTAGGCATACCTGCGCTACAAGACTGGCGCAACGTGGGGTAAGCATGCCCGTCATAAAAGAGTGGATGGGACACACAACCATTATCACAACATCACGGTATACGCACTTTGCCCCTTCTGACCTTCAGGGGGCGGCTGCACTACTTTCTCAAAAGTAACAATGACAAAAAGGCTACCTTCGCTTTCACGGGGGTAGCCTTCCTTCTTTCTCGTAATGATGGTGGTGGAAAATCAGGTCTATAAAAGGTTTCCTATTATTCAAAATGAGAATGCCCCTCAATTACAGTTTACAATTTTACAATTCTAACACTGCATTTGAGGGGCTATTACATGTACAGGTTTTTATGCTATAACCTGCCAAAATTTTTGTGGTACCGGGAGCGAGACTTGAACTCGCAAGAGGTTGCCCTCGGCGGATTTTGAGTCCGCTGCGTCTACCAATTCCACCATCCCGGCGTTCGATGAGCAGGTTTTATACAAAGCGCGTGGCTTTGTCAAGCGCTTTGCCTTTATTTTATTATTTTTTTATAGACAGTGCAGAACTGGCAAAAATACAGGGCTTGTTAATGCACCATAAAATAATACACAAAAGGTACAAGCAAGAGGCGGTATAGGGCAAAAGGAACAAGTGTCATGCGCCCCACCAGCGCAATAAAGACCTTGACCGCCAATAAGGCAGAAACAAAAGCTCCCAGCATGCCAATAGCAAAGAAGGGGATGTCTGCCGCGGTGAATAAATGCCAACTTTTCAGCATATCATAGCCTGTTGCCGCTACCATGATGGGCACAGCGGCAATGAAAGAATATTCTGCCGCCACATTGCGCTTTGCCCCCAAAATCATACCGCCCATAATGGTGGCTGCCGAGCGCGAAAAACCAGGCCACAGGGCAAGGCATTGAAAGCAGCCTATACCCAAGGCAAGCTTAGGTGTTATTTCATCAAGGCTCAGGCACTCAGGCTTGTACTGCTTTTTTTCTACAGCAATCATGCACAGCGCCCCTACCGCCAAAGCCACAGCCACAGCCGCAGGGTTAAACAAATAGTGCTTAATAGCGCTGTGTGTAAGCAAGCCCAACACGCAGGCAGGAATGCAGGTTAAAAGCAACAAGCCTATGCCGCGCATACCAGAAAAGCGCACGCCTGCCTGCGGGCGCAGCAAGCCCCAAAAACGCCCCCAATACAGCACCACCACGGCAAGAATAGCCCCAAGCTGAATAACCACATCAAAAGTAGCGGCTTTTTCCCCAGCGTGCCCCAGCAAATCTCCAGCTAAAATTAAATGCCCTGTAGAGGACACGGGCAAAAATTCCGTTAGCCCTTCGACTATGCTTAAAAGTAATGCAACAGACCAACTTTCCATGCTGTCTCCTTCATTGTCAGCGGGCTGAACTTGGGCTATTGTTCACAAAAAAGGAGAACAGCCATGTCCAGCCTTATACCCGCCGCGGAACTGGTTAAACAAGCTGCCGCGTGGATTGCCGAAGCGCGCAGCCTGCACCCTGAAAAAAATCTTGCCACCCTGCTGGATGAAGCAGGAATGCGCTTTAACCTTACCCCGCTTGACAGCCAAAGCCTTGAGCGCATTTTCAGCAGCAAAGCCTAACCATGTCAGGCAAAAGCCTTGCGGCGCATCTTGTCTGTCACAAGCCCGCCCCGCTGGCAAGCAAATAATACAGGGGGGAAGAGAAACCTTTATGCACAAAGAGTTCCCCTTCCCCCCTTTCAAGACACAATAAAAGCGTATTCAGGCAAATCTGCGTTTAGCCCAAGGGCATACGCCCCAAAGCAGGTCGCATTTAAGTAATACCTAAACGCAAATATACTTTGGTATGCCACAGCACAAAAACAGTGCACTTGTGCCGCGCGTGGTGGGCAGGCATTCCCGCATTCTTATCGTACTCGACCAGAATAAAAGCTGAAGTTTGACACCGCCAGCGAAAAAAAGCCGTGTTCACACACCCTAGGCTATGCCGCTGCCATTGGGCACAGGTGCACCTACGGTGAGCAATTCCAGCTTGCCGTCTTTTTCTGCCGTAAGCACCATGCCGTGGGAAAGCAAGCCACGAATTTTACGCGGGGCAAGGTTGGCCACCACGCACACCTGCCGCCCCACCAGCGCCTCGGGCTGATAAAAATCGGCAAGGCCAGAAAGAATCTGCCTTGGGGCTTCTTCACCCAAATCAATTTCAAGGCGCAAAATACGGTCGGCATTGGGGTGCTTTTCAGCAACAAGCACTGTGCCTATACGCATATCCACAGCCTTAAAGGCGTCAAAGTCAATATTGTTGCCCGTAGCAATGGCTTCTGGCTCAGGCTTTTTTTCTTTTTTGGCCTTGGCTGGCTTGGCCGCAGCTTCCACCTTGGGCATGTCGATGCGCGGGAATAAATTAGAAGCGGCAGCAATGTGCGCCCCACAAGCAAGGCCGCCCCAGCTTGCAATTTCTTCATCCAAAGTAGTGGCGGGCATGCCATCGCGCAGGGGCACGGCCAATTGTTCCAGCATAGCACAGGCAGCTGTAGGCATAACAGGCCACACACAAACAGCCACCTTACGCATGGCTTCCAGCAAAGTGTACAGCACAGCGCCAAGGCGCTCTGTCTGCCCCTGCTTGGCCAATGCCCACGGGGCTTGGCTATCCACATATTTATTCAGCGCACGCACCAGCACCCACAAGGAATCCAGCCCCTGAGCAAAGAGGGTTTGCCCAAAAAGCTGACGGTAATTGTGCATGCACTCGGCAGCCAGCTCGCGTATGGCCTTGTCATCTTCATGCTCCACAGCGGGCATGGCAGGCACAATGCCTTCAAAATATTTGGCATTCATAGAAAGCACGCGGCTGTACAAATTGCCCAAATCATTGGCAAGGTCGGCATTCATGCGCGTTATCATGCTTTCTTCGGTGCAATTGGCATCTGAGCCAAAGGTCATTTCACGCAGCAAGAAATACCTGAAGGCATCCACGCCAAAGCGCTGGGCAGTTTCCAGCGGGTCAACCACATTGCCCAAAGATTTTGACATCTTGGTATCGCGCACCAGCCAATAGCCATGCACATTCAAATGCTTATACAAGGGCAGGCCAGCGGCTTTCAGCATGGTTGGCCAAAAGACGGCATGCGGCTTTAAAATATCTTTGGCAACAAGGTGCTCGGCAGGCCAGAACTGCTCAAACCTGCTGCCCTCTTCTGACCAGCCCAGCGCGCTGATATAGTTTAACAAAGCGTCAAACCACACATAGCAGACATAGTCTTTATCAAAAGGCAGCTCTATGCCCCAAGTCAGGCGGCTTTTGGGGCGCGAAATACACAAATCTTCCAAAGCGCCGCTTTCCAGCATAGCCAGCACTTCGTTGCGATAGCGCTCTGGACGGATAAAATTGGGGTTTTCTTCAATATATTGCTTGAGCCACGGCAAATATTTTGACATGCGAAAGAAGTAATTCTTTTCGCTAATAAACTCTGGCTTGGTCAAATGCTGGGGGCACAGGCCGTTTTCCAGCTCTTTTTCGGTATAAAAGCGCTCGCAGCCATAGCAATAATGCCCGCCAAATTCGCCAAAATAAATATCGCCATTGTTATAAACCTGCTGCAAAAACTTCTGCACCAGTTTTTTATGATGCGCGTCAGTGGTACGCACAAAAGCGTCATTGGCAATGCCCAGCTTAGGCCACAGGGCACGAAATTCATTGCTGATGCCATCCACAAATTCTTGCGGCGTCACCTTGTTTTTTTCTGCCGCCTGTACAATTTTATCACCATGCTCGTCTGTGCCAGTAAGGAAAAAAGTCTCTTCTCCCAGCAGCTTATGGTAGCGAGCCAAGGCATCGGCTACAATGGTGGTATAGGCATGCCCCAAATGCGGGCGGGCATTCACATAATAAATCGGTGTGGTAATACAAAAAGAATTCACGGTGCTACTCCAAATATTAGCTCTCGCCGCGTGGTTTTTTACGGCGCTTTTTCTTTTTTGCCCCTTCCACAGGCTCAAAGCTCACTTCGGGCTTTGCTGGGGCAGGGTTTTCATCAAGCAAGGGCAACATATCGTCAAATAAAGCAGGGTCATCCACTGTATCAGGCGTGGCAGAAAAGACCAGCAGCCCTTCCCCCTGCTGCTGGGCAGGCTTGGGGCGTGGCGGGGCAGCTTGGGCAGCCTGCGCCATTTCGGGGCGGAAGGGGTTGAGCTCCTGCCATTCTTCAAGGGTAAATTCCAGCTCTTCATTGCTTTCTGAAAGCACTGAAATGCTGTTGCGGAACATATTGGCACGCAGCACCTTCATGCCGCCCTGCGTTGTTTGGTATTTCTTCCCCAAACGCGGGCAGGCATGATGAAAAGTATCATAATTTTCCTGCTCATACGAAAGGCAGCACAGCAAGCGCCCACAAATGCCCGAAATCTTGGTGGGGTTCAAAAACAAATTCTGCTCTTTGGCCATGCGAATGGTCACAGGGGCAAATTTGCGCAAATAGCGGCGGCAGCAGCATACCATGCCGCAATTGCCCACAGCGCCCACCATTTGCGTTTCATGACGCACGCCTATTTGCCGCAATTCAATGCGCGAGCGGTATTCGCGCACCAAATCTTTAACCAGTTCACGAAAGTCAATGCGGGCTGGCGCGGTGAAATAAAAAACAAATTTGCTGCGGTCAAAAAATATTTCCACATCCACCAATTTCATATCTAAATGGCGGTTATTTATGCACTGGCGGCAAAAATGCCTTGCCTGCTGGGCAAGCTCTTCATTAGCGCGCCCGCTTTCTTTTTCTTCTGCTGTGGCAAGGCGCAAAATGGGGGTCAGGGCTTCTTCTTGCTCGGAGGGCAGGCTGTCATAGCAGTGCATGACCGTGCCCAGCTCTAAGCCCTGTTCTGTTTCAACCATAATCTGCTCGCCCACGGCAATAGCCTCGGGCGAGGTGAACAGGCTTGTTTGCCCAAAAAGACGAAAACGAATGCTGAGTATATACATATTATTGTAACTTTTGCGCCAGCAAGCTATTGATGGCGGCGGGGTTGCCCTTGCCCTTGGTGGCGCGCATAACCTGCCCCACAAAAAAGCCCATGAGCTTGGTTTTGCCCCCGCGAAAGGCTTCTACTTCCGCAGGGTTGGCAGCAATAATGCCGTCTACAATGCCTTCCAGCTCGCCTGTGTCTGAAATTTGCACCAGCCCTTTTTCTTTTACATAGGCTTCGGGCATAGCGCCGCTTTCCAGCAAGTCGGGCACAATGTCATTGGCAATGGTGGCGCTAATAAGGCCATTTTCCACAATATTTACCAGCTCTGCCAAGGCGGCTGGGCTGAACTGGGTATCGGCCACGGTGCAGCCGCGGGCATTTAAAGCACGCTGCAATGCGCCTATCATAATATTGGCCACTTTGCGGGCTTCGGCATGGCTGGCGGCTTCTTCAAAAAAATCTGCCATGGCGCGGCTGGAAACCAGCACCTCGGCATCGGCTTCGGGCAGGCCAGTCATGGCGGTAAAGCGGGCAAGGCGGCTGGCGGGCAGCTCGGGCAGCTCGGCACGCCATGCGGCCATTTGCTCATCGCTTATGCCCACGGGCAGCAGGTCTGGGTCGGGGAAGTAGCGGTAATCGTGGGCTTCTTCCTTGCCGCGCATGGAGGCCGTGGTATTTTTTACGGCATCATACAAGCGGGTTTCTTGCACCACCTGCCCGCCGTCTTCCAAAATATCTTTCTGGCGCTCAATTTCTATTTCAATAGCCCGCTGCACATTGCGGAAAGAATTGAGGTTTTTCAATTCGGCGCGCGTGCCCAGCGCTTCGCCCTTTTTATGAATGGACACGTTGGCATCGCAGCGGAAATTGCCTTCTTCCATATTGCCGTCGCTCACGCCCAGATAGGTAACTATGGAATGCAATGCCTTGAGGTAGGCAACGGCCTCTGCCCCAGAGCGCATATCGGGCTCAGAAACAATTTCCACCAAGGGCGTACCCGCACGGTTCAAATCCACATAGCTGACATTTTCGTGCTGGGCATGAATGTTTTTGCCCGCGTCATTTTCCATATGAATGCGGGTAATGCCAATATGGCGGCTTTGCCCTTCTACCATAACATCCAAATAGCCATGCTCGCACAGGGGCAAGTCCAGCTGAGAAATTTGATAGCCCGAGGGCAAGTCGGGGTAAAAATAATTTTTACGGGCAAAGACAGAATTTTGGTTAATTTCGCAATGCGTGGCAAGCCCCACCAGCGTGGCATAGTGCACAGCCTGTGCATTGACGCGGGGCAGCGCCCCGGGCATGCCAGCGCACACTTCGCACACATTGCTGTTGGGGGCAGAGCCAAAATGGTTGGGGCAAGAACAAAATAATTTTGAAGCTGTTGCCAGCTGCACATGCACTTCAAGCCCGATGACGGCTTCATAGTCGGCCATATCTCAATTCCTTATCGTGTTTTTATTGTCGCGTCATAATATTTGCCCACACCGTATTCACTGCGGCGGAAGAACAGGCGCGGCGCAGGGCCGATGATTTGCATTTCTCTGTTCTTTTCTTGCACGTCTATAGCTATACGCATTTCTTTGGTGCAGCCAGTGGAATAGGTGGCATCTTTGCCTACCCAAATGGGCGGCACTTTGCGCCCCAGCAGGGCAAAGCTTTCTTCAATATCTTCAACAGATTGAAAGCGCCAAATGTCTATCAGGCCGCTGCGCTGCACCCTTTCCCACATAAACATCAGGTCATCACCATCCATGCCTTCAATAAAATGCTCGGCAGGGTTAATGATGAAAATATTGTCTGATTTTTTACGCAAATTTTCCACAAAAGCCTTTACCAGCTTGCTTGCGGTGGCGGTTTGGCCTGGAATGCTGCCAATAACGCAGCTGTAAAACATCACGCTTTTGCCTGCTTCCCGCGCCTGCCGCATGGTACGGATAATCTTTTCCGCCTGCATATTCAAGTCTGTCTCGCTGAACTTGCGCACCGAAGAAGGCCTTGGGCGGGCTTCCACATGATATTGCTTATTCTTGGTATCCATCCAATAACACAGCACATCGCGAGTAAAGGCATGGGATGTTTTCAAAAAAATACCCGCATTGCGCCAGCCCTTGGCAATAACAAGGTCGCATTCCTTCCACGCACGGGCAAAGCTGACTGAAACGCGGCACAAATTCATGCGCTCTTGCGTACCATCCGAAATTATCAGCAATTTGTGCTCACGCAGCAGGCGCAGCAGGGCATTTTTGCCTAGGGCTGGGTCGTGCACAATATAGGCTTTGTCGCGCCAAGCGGCAAGGTTGGGGTCGGCTTCCACATCCATAAGCGTAGGGGAAAAGAAATGAAAGCCTTGCTTAACGGCCACAATAACCCTGTGCCCCATGCGTATAAGCGCCTCAACAAAATACATATCCAGCACAAAGCCACCATCGGCATCCACCAAAAAA
The DNA here is from genome assembly GCA_028689675.1 of Desulfovibrionaceae bacterium. Lineage (GTDB taxonomy): Bacteria > Desulfobacterota > Desulfovibrionia > Desulfovibrionales > Desulfovibrionaceae > JAQVCS01. The sequence goes on from JAQVCS010000004.1 coordinate 86,437, forward strand.
AGCACTGTCATGCTTGCGGCATTGCCAAAAAACAGCTCTAGGGGCTTGCTTACCTGTTCCGCCTCGGCAAAGCCCTTTTGAATATCTATCACCGAGGGTAACGAATCAAGCCATGGGCGCGACATGCACGAAAGGTACATTTTGCGGGCTAGTTCTAAAAAATGCAGCCTTTTTTGAATGTCGAGCATGTCCCCAAAAAGCTCACTGCGGTCTACGGCGTGCAGCATTTGCTGCATGGTGGTGGCAGTAAGCATTTCTTGCTGACGGCCGCACGAGGCAGAGCGGCGGTCTTCCCACAGTTCATTGAGACCATGGCGAAAAAAAGCCAAGGCTATCATGCGCTTGACCACGCGCGAAGGAATAACCGTGCGCGTGGCTATTGCCTGACGAAAGCGATGCTTGCACAAGGTGAGCCTGCGGCGGGCATCGTCTCTATCCACACTGCTTTGGCGCACCAGCCGCACAATAACGCGCCAAGCGCGATTATACATGGCATCAAGGGCGGCAACAGAAGCGGCAGAAGCCGCCGTGGCAGGGGCAGAGGTAGGCGTGCCCGACAAAATATTGCACAAAATGGAATCTTCACAGGGCAGATACACCTGATCTTCTTCCAGCACCACCATAAAGCGCATTTGCTCTGGCGCGCCAATAAGCTGCGGGTTCATATCATGCAATATATTGTTATCAATAAGAATATTGAAAAGCCAGCCATCAAAGGCCGTGTCTTTGCCAATACGAATATCTTTAGCATCACAACATGATAAAGGCATTTTTTACCCCTTTGCTCTGTGCCTGCGGGCTGTTTTGTTCTGGCTATCCTGCCCAAGAGAGCACTTTTATTGTGAAATTGCTCTGGCAAGAGCGGGAGCAGACGCCCGCCACGAAGGTATCAGCGCGCTATGTGCGCTGTTCTGTGCCGAAGTGGACGTGTTTTTCGCCGTTAACATTGTACAATTTTAAAAGCACCTTGCTCTGGCAGCCCTGCGGCTGTATGCCGCTGTGAGGCTTTGCCATGCCCTCCCTTATTGCATACGCGGCAGCTTGCCCAAAAAACCGCGCTGCCCCAAGCGCTCAAAATAATTGTCATGGCGCATCATTACCATAAGCACACCACGCGGCACAGCCTGCACGGTGACCACGTCCCCTGGCTCAAGGGCTGTGCCTTCCTGACCATCGGCCGTTAAATAAGTTTCCACCCCTTCGTGCATAATGGCCTTTATTTCAACAGAAGCAGGCAGCACCATAGAGGGCGTACGGTATAAAAAAGGGCAAATGGGCGTGACTGTCAGGGCTTCCACCGCAGGGTGCACCAAGGGGCCGCCTGCCGAAACTGTATAGGCCGTGCTGCCCACGGGTGAGGAAATAATCACCCCGTCAGCGCGCAATTGGCAAATAGGCTCATCATCCGCAAACAAATCCATAATGCTCACGCGCGACATAGCCCCGCGGCAAATCACCACATCGTTAAATGCCGCGCCGCTAAAGCGTTCTTCCCCACGCTGCAATTGCCAACGCAAAGCTATGTGCGGGTGAATAATAGCCTTGCCAGCCAGCACCATTTCAAGAGCTTCTTGCCATTCTTCGGGCTGAATCACAGTTAAAAAGCCCACTCTGCCAAAATTGATGCCCATAATAGGCACAGGGCGCTGCAATAAATGCCGCGCCACGCCCAGCATGGTGCCATCCCCACCCAGCACAATAACTAAAGACCATGCCTCTGCTGCATACTGTGCTGGGGCAGCATTGCCCCGCAGCACTGTGGGGGCACAGCCCCTTGCTATGAGCCACTGTTCTATGGTTTGGGCAAGGGCTGTGGGCCCTGGCTTGTCTGCTTTCACCACAATAAGAACTTTTTTTGCCGCTGTGTTTTTCATAGCCTTAAAAATTACTGTAAAGTGCCCCCGACTGCAAGCACGAAGGCGTCTTGTCAGGCGTGTTGCTTTGTTGTAGTATTGCCGTTCAGCCAAAAACACGCCCCTGTGAAAGCAGGCGGCATAGCAAACGATGCAACCATGCCCACAGAAGTGCTTCACATTATTGCCCAATATTCCCACGAAGGGGCAAGCCTGCGCGAGGCTTTTTTTACGCGGCAGGCGCACAGGCTTCAGCAGGCGGCATTGTGCATTGCCAAAGCGTTGGGCAGGGGCAACACCTTGCTTTTGTGCGGCACTGGCGGCAGTGCCAGCGTGGCGCAAGAGCTTGCCGCCGCCTTTACCCACCGCCTTGTGCTTGAGCGCCCCCCCCTGCCCGCCCTTGCGCTGGCAGCCAATGTGCCGCTGCTCACAGGCATAGCCAATGAAAGCACGTTCAGCCATATTTTTGCCCTTCAGGTACAAGCCTTGGGCAAAGAAGGGGACGTGCTGCTGGCTTTTGCCCCAAGCCCCTGCCCCTGCGTGCTTGAAGCTGTGCAAACGGCAAGGGGGCAAGGCATGCTGTGTATTGTGCTTTTTGACGAAAAAGACAGCACCATGGCCGGGCTATGTGATATCGCCCTGCCTGTGCCGCCGCAGCAGGCACCGCTTGTACAAGAAGTACACAGTGCCGCTGGGCATGCCCTGTGCAGGCTGGTTGATTATTATCTTTTTGAAAATGCAGCGGCTTTGACCGCCAGCAATGATTTTACCGAGGAATGACATGCCTATTTATGAATATCAGTGTGATAAATGCCAGCACATTTTTGAAGAACTGGTTTTTAATGATGCCACCCCTGCCTGCCCGCATTGCGGCGCTGGGGAAACACACAAGCTCATGTCTGCCTGTTCTCATCAGGGCGAAGGCTGCCGCCAGCCTGCCAGCTCGGGCGGCTCGGGCTGTGCTGGATGCTCTGGCGGGCATTGTTCCACCTGCTGCGCGCATTAAGCCCTGCCAGCCCCCTTTGTTGCCCAAGGCATTCTTTTTTTAGCCACTTTTCTTCCCCAGCTTGGGGCAAGGTGTATATATTTATGAATACTGTCACTATAGCCACGCGCGGCAGCGCTCTTGCCCTTTGGCAGGCAGAACACATCAAGGCAGCCTTGCAGGCATTACACCCTCAGTGTGACGTTGTGCTGAATATCATTAAAACCAAGGGTGATATTATTCAGGACGTACCCTTGGCCAAGGTGGGCGGCAAAGGGCTTTTTGTCAAAGAAATTGAAGAAGCCCTGCTTTCGGGCACGGCCGACTTAGCCGTGCACAGCATGAAAGACGTGCCCATGGTGCTGCCCGAGGGGCTGGTGCTGGGCTGTGTGCCCGCGCGCGAAGTGTACAGCGACAGCCTACTTTCCTGCCGCTATGCTACGCTGGAGGCTTTACCGCAGGGCGCGCATGTGGGCACCAGCAGCCTGCGCCGCCAAGCGCAAATTCTTGCCCTGCGCCCCGACCTAAAAATCTCTTGGCTGCGCGGCAATGTAGACACCCGCCTGCGCAAGCTCAACGAAGGGCAGTACGATGCCATTATTTTGGCCACAGCGGGCTTAAAGCGCCTTGGTCTGTCTGCACCTTTTCAGTATGAGCTGACCCCGCCGCACTTTGTGCCCGCCGTGGGGCAAGGAGCGCTGGGCATAGAATGCCGCGCCGACAGGCAAGATATTCTTGCCCTGCTCGCCCCTATGGAAGATTATAACACCCGCGTTTGCGTCACCGCAGAGCGTGCCTTTTTGCGCGAGCTTGATGGCGGCTGCCAAGTGCCCATTGCTGGGCACGCTGTCATGACAGCAGAAGGGCAATGCAGCCTGCAAGGGCTGGTGGGCGAAATTGACGGCACAGCCCTGTACCGCGAAAGCCTGAGCGCCCCCGCAGCACAGGCCGAAGCCACGGGGGCAGAGCTTGCCCGCCGCCTGCTGCAAACAGGCGCAAAAGATGTTTTAGCAAAATTATACGCTGCTGGGGCGCAATAATCCATTTTCCACAGCTCTTTTTTACTTTTATTACGTTATAACAAAGGCTTTTTGTTTTATTATGGCAAAAATACATCCCCTTCCCGCTGCCCGTTTGCATACCAGCCTTGACCCTGTGCGCATACCGTGGGGCACAAGCGAAGCTATACCGCGAGGCAAGGGCAATGGTGGGCAAGCATATAAAAACCTTTTGCAGCCCCGCGCTGTAGAGGCTTTGGAACTGGCCATGCACATTGATGTGAATGGCTATAATGTGTACCTTTCTGGTGAGCCTTATTTGGGGCGCAGTTATATTACACGGGCTTTTTTAGCCCCGCGTGCCCGCAAAAGCCCCACGCCAGACGATATGATTTATGTCAGCAACTTTGTCGAGCCCGACAGCCCGCGCCTTATCATGCTGCCCAGCGGCAAGGGGCGCAAGGTTAAGCAAGAGCTGGCAGACAGTCTGCAAAAAGTGCATAAAGAAATTCCCGCCCGCTTTGAGGCCGATGCCTATGTGCGGGAACGCTCGCGCATTATGAATAAATTTCAAGAGGCGCGCTCTTCCCTGCTGACGCAAATGAATTCTGTAGCAGGGGACAAAGGCTTTAATTTGGACGTGGATGAAGGGGGCAGCCTTACCCTGTACCCGCTTATTGAAGGCCGCCGCCTTGACGAAGATGAATATGACAAGCTCGACAGCAAGCTGCGCCTTGCCTTAAAGCGCAAGGGCGACAGCCTGCTGCACGCCATGACAGGGCTAGTGCGCCAGCTTTCCCGCGTGGAAGAAGATTGGAAGGAAGATGAGCGCAGCCTTGATAGGCAGGTGGTCACGCAGGTGCTGGACAGCATTTTTGACCCAGCGCAAGAGCGCATCAATAAGCTGTGCCCTGTGCCAGCCCTTGCCGAGCATCTTTTTGAGGTGCGCGAAGATATTTTGCGTAATCCCGAACCCTTTTTGCCCAAAGACGTTACCCAGCCCGAAGCCCACAGCGCTGCCCCTGCAAGCGAAAGCGGCCTTACGCGCTATGAAATTAACCTCTTTGTCGACAACAGCCGCACTGAGGGCGCACCCGTTATTTTTTGCGACCACCCCACTCTGCCCAATTTGATGGGCTGTGTGGAGCGGCAGTCTGAAATGGGGGCGCTGGTTACCGACTTTACCCTTATCAAGGCAGGGGCGCTGCACAAAGCACACGGGGGCTTTCTTGTGCTGCATGTTGATGATTTGCTACAGCACCCTGCCGCGTGGGAAGGGCTGCTGCGGGCGCTCAAATCGGGCTTGGCACGCATTGAAGAGCCGGGGGAACAGGAAAGTGCCACCCGCACCAAGGGCATAGAGCCCGAAGCCCTGCAATTGCAAACCAAGGTTATTCTTATTGGCGATGAAGAGCTGTATGAAAGCCTGCTGCTCAATGATGACCGCTTTGGTAAGTTGTTCCGCATTAAAGCGCACTTAACCGAAACAGCAGAGCGTAATGCCACCTGCATTCGCATTTATCTGCAAAGGCTGGCAGGCATTATTGATGACCTTGCCTTGCTGCCTTTTGACCGCGAGGCCTTGGCCGAGCTGGTAAATATGGGTTCGCGCCTGATTGAAGACCAGAAAAAGCTTTCACTGCGCTTTCCCCGCCTGCGAGAAATTATGATAGAAGCCTCTGCGCGTGCCCGCATGGAAAGGGCGCAATGCGTAACTGCCGATATCTTAAAGGCTGCCGATGAAGCGCGCATGTACCGCAATAATCTGGTAGAAGAAGCCTTTATGGAAGAATATGACAGGCGCGTCATCAAGGTGCGCACCTCTGGCTCGGCTGTGGGGCGCGTTAACGGGCTTGCCGTCACCTATCAGGGCGATTTTGAATTTGGCCTGCCGCATCAAATAGCCTGTACTATTGGCGTTGGTCATGATGGTATTATTGACCTTGAGCGAGAAGCCGAGCTGGGTGGCCCCATTCACACCAAGGCCATGATGATTTTAAAAAGCTACCTTACAGGGCAATTTGCCCGCACCAAGCCGCTGGTGCTTTCTGGCAGCTTGTGCTTTGAGCAAAGCTATGCCGGCATTGAGGGCGACTCTGCCTCGGCGGCAGAGCTTGCGGCGCTGCTTTCCAGCATTGCCGAAGTGCCTGTGCGCCTAGACCTTGCCTTTACTGGCGCGGTAAGCCAATCGGGGCAAATTATGGCTGTGGGCGGTGTAAGCCGTAAGATTGAGGGCTTTTTTAAAGTATGTGCACGCCATGGGCTCACAGGCTCACAAGGGGTTATTATTCCTTATGATAATCAAGATCAGCTTTTGCTTGCCCCGCGTGTGCGGCAGGCTGTGGCCGAGGGCATGTTTGCCATTTACCCTGTGCAATACATTGAAGAAGCCCTTGAGCTGCTTACTGGCATACCCGCAGGCCGCCGCCTAAAAACAGGGCACTTCAGCAAGGGCTCGCTGTACGACAAGGTGGACAGGCGCTTAGAAGCCCTAGGGCGTAGTGCCGACACCGCCTTTAAACGCCGTCGTTCAGCATAAAAAGAGCGTATTACAAAAAATACTTACCCAATATCACGCTTTTTCAGAAAAAGCTGTATTGACTTGCGGGCACTCCAATAGGTATAGTATTCCAATAAATTTTTTTATGATTGAATGAACAACGAATGGTGCGCTATGAACAAGACAAAAAAAGATGCATTGTTACAGGCGGCAAAAGAGCTGTTTGGTGAGTTTGGCTATGTGGAAACCACGTTCAAAAAAATTTCTGAACGTGCAGGGGTTGCCCTAGGCCTGCTCACCCACCATTATGGCAATAAAGAAAAGCTCTTTCTTGCCGCAGGGCTTGACGTGCTGGAACAATTTCTTGCTGTCTTACGGGCGGCCACTAAAGATGCCCCCGATGGCTACAGTGCGGCTATTGCTTTTTGCCGTGCCTACCTTGATTTTTCAATCGATAAAAATTCCAACTGGCTGGTGCTGGTGCGCTGTTCGCCCTACAGCGACATGAAAACCAAAACCGACCGCGACCAAATGAATGAAATGTTTGAAGCTGTACCCAAGGTGCTGGAAGCAGAGCTTATTCGCGGCATGGCCGATGGTAGCGTGCGCCAGCTTAACCCCACAGATACAGCACAAGTTATTATTTCTCTTATGGTTGGCTCAAACCGCACCCGTGTGCTCACGCCCTATGCTTCCCCCAAGCTGTATGCGGAAGCTGTCGATTTTGTTTCCCGCTCCATTCAGGCTGTAAAATAACTGACCCTGCCCCCTTGACAAAGGGGGCACTTTTTTTTACGGTTTTTTGAAAGGAAAAATATATGAACAAGGCATTCTTTTTTTCGTTTACCTATTATTACTACCCCGACGCCCTCCCGCGCCTGGGTGTGATGCCTTGTGCTTAACTAAAGACAGATTTTCTGCAAGCACACAAAGCCATCGACCTCAGGGTCGGTGGCTTTTTTTATGAAATGCCTCACTAAAGGAAGGAAGGATTCGTATGAATTGCAGCATTTTTTTACTCCCCGATGCAGCAGTGCTGCTTGCACTGACCTCTCTGGTATTATCTTTTTCTCTTTCTGTGCACGGTCTTGTTAAGGCCTTTCAAAAACGTAAGGAAGGCTAGCCATGTTCGGTGACGTGCTCATCTGGATAGGCTACATCGCTGTATTTGTTTACCTTGCGCGCAAAGGCTCGGGGCACGATGCCATGAGCACAGGGCAAGTCAGCTTTGGCATTCAGGCTTTTGCCTATGTGGCCACCTACATTTCAGCCGTGGCTTTGGTGGGCTTTGGCGGGCTGGCTTATGTGTATGGCATGCAAATGATGCTTGTGGCGGCAGGCAATGTGTGGCTGGGCACATGGATAGTATACCGCTATCTGGCATGGCCCACACGTTTGTGCCAACAAAAATTGGGGGCACGCACCCCCACGCAGCTTATTGCCCTTGGGCACAACAGCCCCATGCTGGGGCGGTGCTTAGCTGTACTTTTTGCTGTATTTTTGGGTGTGTATGCTTCTGCTGTCATTAAAGGGGCAGCCTTAATGCTGGCAGAAATTGTGCCCCTACCCGTGTGGCTGGTGGTGTGGCTGGTGTGCTTGCTGGTGGGCTTTGCCGTTTTTGTGGGCGGCCTGCGCGGCGTGCTGTACACAGAGGCCATGCAGGGCTTTGTGATGCTTATTGGCATTGGTATGCTTATGGTGGCCGTATTTAATGCCGTGGGAGGGCCCATTACAGGTTTGGAAAAGCTGGCCACCCTGCCCCCCACAGCACAGGCAAGCAATGGCTTTGTGGCACTTTCTGGCGGTGAGCAAGGTTGGTTTATTTTTTCTCTGGTCATTGTCACCTCTATTGCTGTGTGGGCACAACCACAAATGGTGCAACGCCACTTTGCACTTGCTTCCCCCAAGCAAGTGAGCCGCATCACACCCCTTGCCATATTGGTGCTCACGGTGCTGGTGGGTGGGGCGTATTACATTGCCAGCCTGTCACGGTTGATTTTGCCCGAGGTCGCCTCGCCCGATGCTGTCATGCCCACGCTGGTCAAAATGCTTTTGCCCAATGTTGGCCTACAACTCTTTGTGTTGGCTATTGTTTCGGCTTCGCTTTCCACAGCCACGGCTATTTATCACATTGCCGTTTCTGCCATTGCCGAAGATTTGCCCGCGCGCAAGGCCACCCGCCCCGCGTGGCTGCTGGGTATTATCTTTATTATTGCCATCAGCGGCGGCTGTGCACAAATTAAAGGGCAGCTTATTGCCCTGCTGTGCGCCACCAGCTGGAGCATTGTGGGCTCTACTGTGCTTGTGCCCTATGTAGCGCTGGTGCGTATGGGCAAACGCAGTGCCCTTGCCGCATGGCTGAGCTGTAGCTTGGGCTTTCTTTCCTGTATGTTCTGGTATTTATGTGTTTCACCCAGCACGGCTCTTGTGCCGCTTATGCTGGGCAGCAAGGCCGCCATGGTGCCGCCTTTCTTTATAGGCTTTGGTTTTTCGCTGCTGGGCTGGTATGCTGGCTGGGCGCTGGACGCCAAGGCCGCAACAGAATTGCCTGCACAAATGCAGCAAACTGCATAAAGGCACAGCCCCTCTCCAAACATAAAGCGCCGCTTGCATTAAGCAAAGCGGCGCTTTATGTTTGCTCGAAAAACAAAAAAATATGTGCTTAGCTTGTGCAGGCCAGCAGCGCGGCCTCTTCCATGCAGGCGCACAGCGCTTCCATGGCGTCCCCATGGTCATAGCCCAGCAAATGCCCCATGCCATGCGCCAGCAGGCGTATGCAATGCTCTTGCGGCTCTTGCCCATACAATAAAGCTTCGCGCAGCAGCGTATCGACAGAAAGCAGCAAAACCCCTGCCAAATTTTCTGCACCAGGAAAGGACAATACATTGGTTGCCCCAAGGCAGCCCATATAGCGCTGGTTCGCCGCCGCCATCATGCCATCCCGCACAAGGTGCACTTCCACCATGGGGGAAGGAAAGGCAATGCCCTTGGGCAGAGCTCTTGCCATGGCAAGGCAGCTTTGCCTGAGCGCGCGGGCTTTGAGCGGGCAGAACATCAAGGCATTTTGGTGCTGACACAGGCGAAATTCCATAACTAGCCTTGCTTTGTGGCCGCAGGCTTTGCCGCCGCACCTACCGCAATTTTGGGGCTTGTGCCCTGTGCCATGCTGTTTTCTGCCGCAGCAGATTTTGCCGCCGTGCTGGGAACACTACCCTCTTGAGCCGCAGTGGATGCTGCTATACTTCCCGTGCCCGCCTGTGCCTCTTGGGCAGCCTGCGCTGGGCTGGACGCCGCCCCCTGCACCGCGCCAGACGATGCTGCATTTGCCCCAGTGCCAGCCAAAGCCTTTGCGCCCGCCGCAGTATTAGCCTGAGCTAGCGTGCCCGCCGCAGCCTTGGGGCTGCTACCCTCTTGCGCCCCCTGCGCAATGCTGTTGTCTACCGCAGCAGGCTTTGCCGCCGCGCTGGAGCTTACAGGGGCTTTTTCAGCGGGTTTTTCCCCCTCTGCCCCCGGCTTGATAGCGGCAGGGTAGGCTATGCGCTGGTGGAAAATGCCCGTTAAAATACGCACAAAACCTTCACTTAAGCGGTGCAAATCTTTGAAGGTCAATTCCGATTCGTCCAATTGCCCTTCCGAGAAAATACCCTTGATAATGCCATCAATATGGCTTTGAATACGCGCTGGCGTAGGGTCAGACAAAGTGCGGCTAGAGGCTTCTACCGCATCGGCCAGCATAATAATGGCCGCCTCCTTGGTTTGCGGGCGGGGGCCGGGGTAGCAATAATCAGATTCCCGCGGCGATTCGCCCAATTGTATAGCCTTTTGATAAAAATAGCGTACCGAGCGCGTGCCGTGGTGCTGCCGTATAACATCAATAATTTCCTGCCCCAGCTTGTACTTTTCGGCCAGTTCTGTGCCCTTTTTAACGTGTGAAATAATCACAAGGGCACTCATGGAAGGTGCAAGTTTATCGTGCTTGTTTTCCCCGCCAAATTGGTTTTCTATAAAATAAAGCGGGTATTGCATTTTGCCCACGTCATGATACAGGGCTGCCACCTTGCAGAGCATAGAATTTGCCCCCACGGCCTTGGCGCCAGCCTCGACCATATTGGCCACCACCAGCGAATGATGATATGTGCCGGGCATGTTGACCATTAATTCCTGCATCAAAGGGTGGTCAAGGCTCATCAATTCCATCAGCCTAAAGCGCGTGGTATAGCCAAAAAGCATTTCAAGCACAGGGCTGAGGGCAAAGAGCGAAAGTAAAGAAAATATAGCGCTTGCGCATACCGCAGCCATTTGCAGCGGCAGCAAGTTCCACTCTTCCTGCCCCAAAAGCACAGCCCCTACCAAAAAGAGCACCTGAAAGCCAGCCAGCGGGAAAATACTCAGCACCACATCCTGGCGGCTTTGTGCCCTGCCCACCAGCCACGTTATGAGCATGGCAGAAAGGAAATGGAACAGAAAAATCTGTATTTCCCCACCAAAAATCATGGCGTAAAAAAAGGCAAGCAAAAGGCTGATAGTTAAATAGCGTCTGGCGGCAAAAACCATGGCCACCAAGCCCACCGCCGCCGCAATGGGGTATGAATAGCTGACCAATTGCATCAGATCGTGGTTATCACTGGCCGCAGCAGACAAAAAGCAAATTTTTGCCCCAATGCAGCCAAAGACCAGTACGCAGGAAATAAGCACCAAATCTTTATTGCGCAGCGGCCTGCCCAAGCGCCCGCTGGGTGTCATAAAAAAGCCAGAGCCCAGAAAAACAGCAAATAAAAAAACACCGCCCGTCAGCCACAGGTGCATAAAGTCACCCATGGTATTGTGCAAGGCTTGCAGCTTGATTTGCTGCTCACGGCTTACCCTGTCGCCCTTGCGCACCACCAGCTCACCTTTTTGAATCTGGTAATACACGGCATCCACGGTTTCGGCTGCGCTTTGTGCACGCATCAAGGTAGCTTCACGGTTTAAGGTGAGCGAGGCTGGCATGGTTGTGGTCAGCAGCACATTAATAGCGCGGCGCATTTGCGGGTCAAGAGAATTTTCGGTGCGCATTCTGTTAGAAAGTTCGGTGAGGTAGGTTTGCACATCGGGCAAATCTGCAATATCAGAATGCAAGATTTCTGTATCACTATCAAGGTTATGAATAATAACCCCAGCACGGTCAATGCGCGCTGTGCGTATGTCGCTCACCAGGCCTTTTGCCAATTCTTTACGAATGCTGGGCAAAAGGCTTTGGACATATTTTTGCGTCTCGCTTTTGGCCAATTGGGGAAAGACCTCATCGGCAAGCTCTTTTGTCAGTTCCCCGCGCAGGCGCTCCAGTGCTGAAGGGCTGCCTTGTTTTTGGCCATCATTCAGCTCACGAAAGACAGCCATAATTTTTTGATGAAAAGCGCTGTAGGGCTCAAAGCTTAGGTCATAGACCTGTGGCTGCAGCATCATCACCTGCTTGCGGCGGGCGGCGGTTGCCTGAGCATCCATCACCAGCAAATCGCGGTCGGCAATCACATCACGCTCTGCCACTTGCCCAGCCACATACACGCGGCTTTCCCCGCGCAAGTTCACACCCACCAGCACAGCTATACCCAGCAAGCAAACCAGCATCACCAGCATGCCAAGGCGGCAGCAGCGATGCTCGCGCCAAATAAAGGCAAGGCTTGCATTGGCAGGAATATTACTTTTCTGTTCTATCATAGGCCGATACAATAGCGCCCACCAAGGGGTGACGCACTACGTCCTCTTTTGAAAAAAGATTAAAGCCAATAGCTGGCACTGCACGCAATAGTTGCAGGGCATGTACAAGCCCAGAGCGGGAACGCGGGTCTGCATTGCCCTGCACGGGCAGGTCTATTTGCGAAATATCACCCGTTATCACAACGCGAGAGCCAAAACCCATGCGCGTAAGAAACATCTTCATTTGCTCATGCGTGGTGTTTTGCGCTTCATCCAGAATAATAAAGGCGTCATTCAGGGTGCGCCCGCGCATAAAAGCCAGAGGGGCAATTTCAATAATGCCTGTTTCCATCATGCCCGCCACTTTGACCTGCGGCATCATATCATACAAGGCATCATATAAAGGGCGCAAATAGGGGTTGACCTTTTCTGCCAAATCACCGGGCAAAAAACCCAGCCTTTCCCCAGCTTCCACTGCGGGGCGGGTAAGAATAATGCGCTTTACCCTGTGCTGCTGCAACAAAGACAAGGCCATGGCAACGGCAAGGTAGGTTTTACCCGTGCCCGCAGGCCCCACGGCAAAAACCATTTCATGCTTTTGCAGCATTTCCAAATAGCTTTTTTGGGCAAGGTTGCGCGCTGTCACCGTTTTATTGGGTGTGGTCACAAAAACAGCGTCGCGGTACACCTGCGCAATTTTCAGGCCAGGGTCTGCCTCAAGCATGCGGTAGGCGCGCACCATATCTTGCTGCGAAAGCGCTGCCCCTTGTTTAAGCAAGGTGTAGAGCTGCACAAACAGGTTGCACAAGCGTTGGCACACCTGCGGGCTTTCTGCCCTGATGGTCAGGCTGGCGCCTCGGTTAGAAAGCTCTGCCCCACTTGCCTGCTGCAAAAGCTGCAAATGAACATTATGCACGCCAAAAAGCACATTGGCTATGGCGGGTTCTTCAAAAGAAACAATTTCTGAATATAAAGTATGTGCTGCCATGTGCTCACGGTTAGCGCATTTTTATGCCGCTGTCTATGTGTAAGAAAGCCTTCTGTAAAGACTTGCCCCATCTCTTTCATAAAAAAAGGCCACACTGCACAAAAAACAGCGTGGCCTTTGCAAAAAAAGTATTCCCTTACAGGTTTACTGCACGCTCAAGGCGAGCCAGCGTTTCTGCCTTCCCTAAAATGGTCATGACATCAGGCAGGTGAGGGCCGCCCAAATAGCCCAGCAAAGCCACACGCATGGGGGGGCCAACCTGCTTGAATTTCAAACTGTTTTGCTCAACATAGTCATGCATGATTTTTTCTAGGGTAGCCGTGTCGCCAAAATCGGCCTCGGCATAGGCAAGGCGCAGGGCGGCAAGGTGCTGGCGGCCTTCTTCTGTTAATGCTTTTTTCACGCCAGCCTCAGCATAGCTGAGCTGCTCTGCGCTGATAAGCAGGGGGCGGAAGGCTTCAGCCAATTCTTTCAAATTGCTGGCACGTTCGCGGAACAAAGAGGCCATTTTTTCCACTAAGGCTTTGTCTACCGTGCCAAAGCCAGCCTTTTCCACAAAGGGCAGCAGCAATTCTGTTAATTCTGGCAAAGGCAAGGTGCGCATATAATGGGCATTGAGCCATTGCAGCTTGTCTGGGTCAAAGGCAGCGGCAGAGGCATTCATATTATTGCCGTCAAAGAGCTTGACCAATTCTTCCAGCGTAAAAATTTCCTGATCACCATGCGACCAGCCAAGGCGCACCAAGTAATTGACCAGAGCCTGCGGCAACAGACCGTCATCTTGATATTCAATAACCGCGCGGGCACCATGGCGCTTGGAAAGTTTTTGCTTATCTGGCCCCAAAATCATGGGCACATGCCCAAAAATAGGCACGGGCAAGCCCAAAGCCTGATAAATAAGAATCTGCTTTGGCGTGTTGGAAACATGATCATCCCCGCGAATAACGTGCGTGATGCCCATTTCATAATCGTCTACCACCACAGCCATATTATAGGTAGGCATGCCGTCGGCACGGCGAATGACCATGTCATCCAATTCGCTAACATCAACAGCAATAGTGCCCTTTACCATGTCATTAAATACTACTTTGCCCGTTAGCGGGGCTTTTAGACGCACACAATGCCCCTCGCCCGCCCCCACATTGCGCGTACGGCACTGGCCATTATAGCGCGGCTTCAAGCCTTTGGCGCGGGCTTCTTCGCGCATGGCATCCACTTCTTCTGGCGTGCACGAGCACCAATAGGCATGGCCATTTTCCAACAGCTTATCCACATAGCTGTTATACAAAGCCGTGCGCTGGGTCTGATAGTTCAAATCGCCATCCCAATCCAGCCCCAGCCAGCGCATGGAAGCAAGAATGGAATCAGTATATTCCTGCTTAGAACGCTCAAGGTCTGTATCTTCAATGCGCAGGTGGTAATCTCCACCAAAATGACGCGCCAAAAGCCAGCAAAAAATAGCCGTGCGCGCGCCACCAATATGCAAATGCCCCGTAGGGCTGGGTGCAAAACGAGTAACAACTTTTGCCATGATAGTATCCTTACAAAAAAATCGCAGGGCTGGCACGCTGGCCTGCCCCTGTTTACACGACAGCTTCTACCTTGGTGACGCCATCAACCATTTTAACCAGAGTTTTTTCTACCAGTGATTTAAGCGTTTGCTGCTGATGCGGACAGCCTTTGCAATGCCCTTGCAGGCGCACACGCACTACACCTTCAGGGCTACATTCCACTAATTCAATATTGCCGCCATCTTGTTGTAAAATGGGGCGTATCAGCGCCAGCGCGTTTTCTACCTGCTCTTGCATGGGGCATCTCCTTAAAAGTAAGTTCATCGTTGTTACGAGCCTGCCATTATAATGTCAAGCAAGCGACATGCATAGCCCTTGATTCCACAGAATAAAAAGCGTAGCCTGCCAACGTATCGTTTAACTTTGTGAGGCAGTCATGATTAATTTAAAAAATCGCCATTTCTTAAAGCTTCTCGATTTCACACCCGAAGAAATAACATATTTGCTTGCCCTTGCCGCCCGCCTGAAGCATGACAAAAGACATCATTGTGAAATTCCCTACCTGACAGGGAAAAATATTGCTTTACTCTTTGCTAAAGATTCCACCCGCACGCGCTGCTCTTTTGAAGTAGCCGCGCATGACCAAGGGGCGCACACCACCTATTTGGGGCCTTCTGGCTCGCAAGTGGGCAAAAAAGAATCTATGGCAGACACAGCCCGTGTGCTGTGCCGCATGTTTGACGGCATTGAATACCGCGGTTTTGAGCAAAATATTGTGGAAGAATTGGCGCGCTATTCAAGTGTGCCCGTGTGGAATGGCCTAACCAATGAATTTCACCCCACACAAATTCTTGCCGATTTTCTTACCATGCAAGAGCATAACCCGCAGGGCAAGCGCCTGCAAGACACCACCTTTGCCTACCTTGGCGATGCCCGTTATAATATGGGCAATTCTTTAATGATAGGTGCCGCAAAAATGGGTATGAATTTCCGCTCTGTTGCCCCTGCTGCCTACCAGACCTCGCCCGAAATTGTGGCGCAGGCACAGGCTATTGCCAGCCAGACAGGTGCCAGCATCAGCGTGACCGATTCTGTTGAAGAAGGCGTGAAGGGCTGCGACTACCTGTATACTGATGTGTGGGTTTCTATGGGCGAGCCTGCCGCCGTGTGGGAAGAACGCATTGCCGCCCTGCTGCCCTACCAAATAAATGCAAAGGTCATGAAAATGACTGGCCAGCCCTGCTGCAAATTTTTACACTGCCTGCCTGCTTTCCATAACCGCCAAACCACCACTGGGGAAGAAATTTACCAGAAGTTTGGCATAGACGCTATGGAAGTGAACGACGAGGTTTTTGAATCTCCTGCCAATATCGCCTTTGATGAAGCTGAAAACCGCATGCATACCATTAAAGCTGTTATGGTAGCCACATTGACAGATTTGCTGCCGCAACTGTAAGAAACACAAAGAAAAATCACAAACCACCCCTTTGAGGGGTGGTTTGCTTTAGCCCTATAAGGGCTTGTTGCCGACCGCGCCTAAAGACGCTGACTTTCTCTTCGTTCAAGCCGTATTGTCGTTGCCGCTTTTGCTACCCCTGAAGGGGTATTTGTATTGCTGGCTTACCCCTAAAGGGGTCTTCATACTCTTTAACGCTTAATTTATCTCGTATAATGTCAGCCCGTTCCTGCTCTTGAATGTATTTTTTTATCGTTGCCTCATTAAGACCAACTGTGCTGACATAGTACCCTTCTGACCAGAAGTGCCGATTACCAAACTTATATTTTAAATTTGCATGGGCATCGAACATCATAAGGGCACTTTTTCCCTTCAAATACCCCATAAAACTTGAGAAACTTATCTTTGGCGGAATACTCACCAGCATATGCACATGATCGGGCATAAGATGCCCTTCCAGTATTTCTACCCCTTTGTAATTGCACAACTGTCTCAAAATTTTTCCCAAACTCTCACGGTATTGATTGTAAATTATTTTCCTTCTATACTTAGGTGTGAAGACAAGATGATACTTGCACAGCCATTTGGTGTGCGAGAGGCTAGATTCTTTCTTTGCCATAATAAAAACCGCCTTTTTGTAAAAATTGTAGTGGCTTGAACATCACTACAATAACAAAAAGGCGGTTTTTGGGCTATAAGCCCTGTCGCGCACCCGCATAGCGGGTGGTTTTTGGTTGAAGCTGATACGCAGCTCCAACAGGCTAAAGCCTACAACTATACAAAAAGCCTCTACCAAGAAACAGATACAGCACGCATAGCCTTAGCCACCCGTAATAGCTTAGGTATGGCCAACGTAACGGCTGCCGACCTGATAGCCACGCCCATGCGCGCCCGCGCCTTTCGTCCTTACCCGCCTGCTGGGCTTGCCTTTAATGGCACATACCTTGCCGAAGAGATTGAAGGCGCAATAACGGTAAGCTGGAAGCACCGCGACCGCTGGGAACAAATAGACACGCTGGTGACGCAAAGCGAGGCCAATGTGGGCCCTGAAGAGGGCACAACCTATAACCTCAAGGTTTATGACGAAAATAATGTGCTGAAAAAGAACCTGACAGGGCTGACGGGCACAAGCTGGACGTGGGACACAGAAGCCAGCGATTGCGAGTTTTCTGCCATTACTAAAGTTGCTGTCACGGGCACAGTATATGGAACAAGCACCACGACCAGTGCGAAGCTGGAAACCTCTGCCTATGCAGGAGATATTGAATTAGCATGGGTATTTCATTCTTCTGCATTGACAATTCCCGAAGGATATACCCTTCATGGCTCTGCACAGGGCACTGATGGCAGCAGCACGGTATATATTTCTCTCTTGCAACGTACAATCAGTGCTACTGGCACTTTGCCTGCCGAAACATTCACCCAAGCAAGTGCTGGCAATATGGGTGTACATCTCCAGCTTTGGCGCTTTGGGTCAGGAAACTTGACACTTTCTCCAGCAAGCACGCAAGTGCAGGATAGTGCTAGCTCGCGCAATATTGTCTGGCCTGCGCATATTGCCCCTGTTTCTTCTGCCAAAACGCTTATTGGCGGGGTCAGCACCTATGCCCATTCAGGCTATACGAAATGGACGGCATCTTCTGGTGAGATTATGAGCACCGTACAAGTATCAAATAATAGGCTTGTTTGTGGCACGGTTACACAAGCAGCACTAGGGGATGCCCTTGCTGGTTATTACCAATTTGATGACAGTGCCAGATTGATTGGCACAGCGGCAATTGCAGTGACACTGATACCGCCGCCTAATATTATTGTGCGTGAATATAACCGCAGCATTCGTGTAGAGCTGGAAGCCATGCGCGATGGCTATGCCAGTTGGCAAAAGTGGAATCACACAGTTACGCGGAAAAATGTTAAACCAGAAGCCCCCGTCAATTTGTTATTAGCGCACATGAGCGCGGGCACGGCCACAGGCAATGGCATCACCGCCAGCATTGATGCCGAGGGCATTCTGACTTTGAATGGCACAGCCAGCGCAGTGAGTAATATCAAATATACTGGCGGCCTTGATATCAATGCCAGCCGCCCCAGCACATGGGATAGAGACAGCGTGTTGTATGAGGGCACAACAGCCTTAACCCTTGCCGTCACCGTGGTGGGGGGGACGTATAGCCTGCCCGAAGGTGTTACGGACTGCCTGAACATTACAACGCGCTACAGCACAGCAAGCATCTTTTTGAATGCCAAGCTGGGTGACGGCATCACAAGCATAAACGGTACTCCCGCAAGCCCTGTGAAAATGGGCGTCATTTACTTACGGACAGGGGTGGTGCTGGAAAATCTGCAATTGCGGCTTACGCTGCACGAGGGGCTGTGATGAATAAAAATCAGGGGCAAGCAGACAGCAGCGGCATGGTGGGGGCTGGTGTGCCCTTTAACCGCATTCGCCGCATTACTGGCTATCTGGTGGGCGATGTGAACAAACGCTTTAACAATGCCAAGCGTGCTGAAGAGCGCGAGCGGGTGAGACACGCCTTTAGGCTGGGGCAGGCCGAAGCAGAACAGACGGCACATTGACAAGGTGAGCAGATGGCTCTATATAAAAAGGGCGGTAAGTGTTCCACCACCTACCGCCCCACAGGGCAGTTCTTCGTGATTTTATTTCATCACAAGTTTTCCGCCCCGCTAGGAAGATTCAGTTCCTAGCGGGGCAAACTTATTTATAAACCCAAGAGGTTAACAATAAGAGCCACTAAGACGCCGCCAGTCACAACGACCAGCAGGTCTACGAGGAACTGCTTCCACATAGGCACCCTCCTTTCGGAGAACTGCCCCGCCCCTGATTTAGCAGGGGGAAAGAGCAATGGCAAGCAGAGGATTGCCCCCGCGTAGAGTAAGGCACATTGCGGATACATTGAAAAAATAGTTAGTCATGTTGTCAAGGGCGGCTTCGCAAGGGGCTGCCCTTTATAATATGCTATCTTCCTGCTATGATTAAAAACACGAGAATAGTTTTTGCATTGCGCAAAAAATTAAAAGCCGTTAAGAAATAGGCCATAAAGGGGGGGATATGAGATATATTTTATTGCTCTGTTTCTTTTGTTGTGTACTTGCTGGCTGCTCGTATGCACCGCAGCCGATGCCAAGGCCAATAAGCAGCCAAAAAACAATTGAAGCTGCACAGCATTGGAAAGAAATGGCACGGCAGTTTGTTGCAGAAGCTATTTTGTTCCCTGGGCAAAAGGTCTATGTGCCAGACAATGATAATTCTGCTTTTGGCAAAGCCTTTAGCCAGATGATACGCGCAGAATTATTGCAAAAAGGTATTAGTATTGCCACAAGCCGCGATGATGTGCTTGTGCTCGATTGGGGGGTGCAAATTATTCGTTACCCAGAGCCACGCCAGAATATTAAACTATACCCTGGGACATATTCTGTTATTGCAGGGGCTGGCATAGGGGCATATTACCTTGCCAATGCAAACTGGATGCACTGGGCAGTTGCCCCTACCATGCTTGCAGCAGGCTTATTGGATGCTGACCTTGCAATGAAAGAATTTTCTGTGCAATATCCCCTCGATACCGAAATAATTTTTACCCTGACCGCCATTTCAGGCAACCGCATTGTCAAGCAAGGCAATGCTATTTTTTATACAAGGCGCAGTGATGCGGCATTGTATAATGAAAGAATGCCCCTGAGTGCCAATAGCAAGCCCTTGCCGCAAAAGCGGTATATATTGCGCAGTAAATAGGTGTTATTATGAAAACTATATTTTTTGTGCTGATGCTCACCCCCATGCTTTTGCTGAGTGGG
Source organism: Desulfovibrionaceae bacterium (assembly GCA_028689675.1). GTDB lineage: Bacteria > Desulfobacterota > Desulfovibrionia > Desulfovibrionales > Desulfovibrionaceae > JAQVCS01. The sequence continues at coordinate 106,217 of JAQVCS010000004.1, forward strand.
TGTAATAATGCTAAGTTTGAAATGTCTGAAGATGCCTATCCAAACTTTGATAAAAAGACCACAGTGCAACAAGAGGGGCAGGTTGATATTGTTGCCGTTTCCTACCAGCTTGCCGATGCCATTGTAAACAATATGCCCGCTACTGTAGACGTCCATGCTTCAAAGTTGATTGTGGTTTCTTTTGCGGATATTAACGACTTGACCAAATCATCCCCTTTCGGGCGTATGCTGGCAGAGCATGTTGGCTCGCGCCTTGTTCAAAAAGGGCTCAAGGTAGCAGATTTGCGCGTGATGGCAGACACTATTCTTATTCGTGAACAGGATGGGGAGTTTGCCTTGAGCAGAAATACTAAAAAATTAGGTGTGCGGGTTGATACTTCGCTTATTCTCGCAGGGACGTATGCCCGCGTAAGTAATACTATGGTTTCGGTCTCTGTCAGGCTCATTAATGGCGCAGACAATATGGTGATTTCCACAGCCGATAGTACCTTACGCTTGTAGGTGCATATTCATAAGTAGATTGTATAGCAAAAGCCCCGCGCAAAGCCTTTGAGCCTGCGCGGGGCTTTTGCTTTATAGCGCTGTGTGGTGGGGTGCAGTCTGTGCATCTCGTGCCAGACAATTCGCAAGCCACACCTTCACCAATGCTTGCCGTGTTACGCCAAGGTGCTGTGCCTCTTTGTCCAGCGCTTCCACCATCCAGAGGGGGAAGTCTACATTCACACGCTTGGTCTTTTGGTTGGGGCGCTCTGCCTTGCTCATATCGGCAAAAGGCAAGACGCTCCCACCTTCATCAAAATAGGTGTCAAATTCAGTCGCTTTCATAAGCATTTTCCTCGTCTTTTCGCGCCCTGCGTACAGAAATAAGCCGTACAGAATAGCCCCGACAAGTAATAATGGCTGTCCAGCATTTGCCTGCCATCTTGCCAATACAGGCTTTTCGCACCTCATCCTCAAAAGACAAGGGAAGGACAAGAAGCCTTTCGTCTTCCCACAATGTTTGTGCTTGGTCAAAGTCAACACCGTGCTTGGCTTTGTTCAGCATACTTTTCTTGGGGTCATATTCAAATTTCATGTAAAAAAGGTATAGTTTTTATATTGTTTGTCAAGTTTTCCTTCGACAAAGGGAAATCAATAAGAAATATATTTATATAGACACTTAAAATAATTGACTTATTAATGTTTTTAGCGGCTTTGGTTTTGCTTCGTATAGCCTTTTATTTTTGACGGCAAGCCTGCCTATGACATCCGCGCTCTCTTAAAACAGTATGCCTTCCGCTGGTCGCCCTCCCGCAAAGCATGGGTGCGCCAGCTCAACAATGCAGTTCGCTTTGCTGCACAATACTTCCGCAAGGAGCTGGACGGGCTGGCGTAAAGTTTAAGGGAAGGAAAAAGTAAGCACTGTCTCGGGGTTTCGGGGCGGTGCTTATGGTGAAAGCTGTATAAAATTTGTGTAGAAAAGTGATGAATACGAAGTGGTTACGCACTATCCATAGTGTCAAAAGAGATCGCTATGCGTTCCCGTTCTGGTCAGGTAGAGGATGAGTGCACTTTCCTCACGCTCATAGATAAGCAGCCAGTCTGGTGCAATATGACATTCACGGCAGCCCACATAATTGCCAATAAGCGCATGGTCTCGATTCATTGCGGGCAAGTCTTCGCCAGCGGCAAGTTTTTTGATGATTTCGGTGAGCAAGTTCAGGTTGTAGCCGCGCTTTTGCGCCAGTTTGACATCCTTCTGGAAGCGGGAAGTGGGTTTGACGGCATACATCAGGCTGTTAAATCCTTCATCATGGCGTCCACGTCTGTATACGTCTTGCCCAGCGCGGGGTTTTCCTTCATGCGGCGGACTTCTTCCAGGGCTTCTAACGTCTCCATATTGAGGCTGTCCAGCTTCACCTCAAAGGGAAGCCCTCGCTGGCGTAGTGCCTGCCGCAGAAAGATATTGACGGCACTGGTCATATCCAGCCCCAAGGCAGAAAAAAGGCTCTGCGCCTCGCGCTTGAGGTCACTGTCCAGACGGATATTTATGCTTGTTGTTGGCATATATATTGTCCTCCTGCATATACAGCGTATAGCTTTTAGGTGGCTGTTGTCAATGTGTTGGGAGATGGTATAGCCTTTCAAACAACAATGCCAACATACGCAGCACCAAAGCGCGCATTGGGCGTTTGAAAGCACTGCGGGGAGCGGAAAAAACAGTGAGAAAGAGCATAAAAGCTATATATACAAAGAGGATACCGAAGAAAACCGCGTCATGTTCATTTTTGATGGCAAGCCTGAAGATGCCGTCCGCGACATCCTGAAACGGCACGCCTTCTGTCGTCGCGTGTTCAATCCACGTCATTCGCCCCACCTTTGTATATCAAGCCCCTTGCGTGCAAGCATGAAGGGACTTTTTTTATAGGAAAAAGGCGGCTCCCGAAGAAGCCGCCGCAAGTGCAATGCAAATTCACCGAAAGAGCCCTCAATACGTCTCCCGCGGTGTTGCCTTTCAAAAGAATACGATGAAAGATTGCTGTTTTTCTGTGCTACTCGGTTGTTTCTTGCCTTCCCCAAGCAAAGACAGCACCGTTGGGGGCATTGGCAAAGACATGCGTGCCATAGACCAAGGCTTGTTTTTCCACCCGCATGGCTGGCCAAGCGCCAAAAACAGCACCAAGTGAGCGCAGCAGGGCTATGGCTGTGGGCGTGACGGTTTCCCCCTGTCCCGAAAAAGGCCGCACAGGAATGCCTTCCAGCAGTTCCAGCACGGCGGGCGCGGGCACGGGAAGAATGCCGTGGGCGCAGAGTACGCTGCCGTCTGCAAGGGGAAGCGGGCTAACAATCAGGCGCGAGGGAGCCAGTAGGGTGAAGAGCTCGCAGGTCATGCAAATATCGAGAATGCTGTCTAAAGCTCCCACTTCATGAAAATGGACTTCTTCTGCTTTTTTTTCATGCACAAAGGCTTCAGCCTTTGCCAGCAGGGTAAAGGTATCCAGAGCCAGCGCTTTGGCTGCCGTATCCATGCCGCTGCCTTCAATAAGTGCCGTAATATCTGCTAGGGTGCGGTGGGCATGTTGATGCGGAAGTGAAACTTCGGCATGCCAGCCGCCCACATGGTTTACCTGCCGCCGCACAAGGTGCACGCTGCCTGCCAGCTCGGGCATGATGGCGGCAAGGCGCTCGTTTACGGCAGGTTCGGGCAGTTCCGTCATGCGCAGCAGGCCAGCCAGAAAAATATCCCCAGACAGGCCTGAATGGGCACGAATGGTCAGCACTGTTCCTGTGCTTTCCTGAGCCTTACTGTGCCCATGCTCGGAAGGATGCCTGTGTTTGTGGTGTTGCTCGTGCTCATGTTCGTGGCTGTCATGGGCGGCCTGTGTTTTTTCATTCATAATGCGTTCACCACCCTTGCTGCGGCACAGGCTGCGCCGTATCCGTTATCTATATTCATAATGCCCACACCAGGGGCGCAGCTTGAAAGCATGCTTGCCAATGCTGCTCGGCCACCCTGTGCCGCGCCATAGCCCACAGAAGAGGGCACGCCGAAGAGAGGCTTGGGGGTGAGGCCGCCCATAACGCTTGCCAAGGCGGCATCCAGCCCCGCAACCACAATCACCGCATCGCATGCGTTGATTTCTTCTAGCCGCTCTGTCAGCCGCCAAAGCCCGGCAATGCCGCAGTCTTCAAATACAGTATGGGCAATGCCCAAATATTCCAGCGTGCGCGCGGCTTCCCAAGTAACAAAGCCGTCTGCCGTACCAGCAGAGATAACAGCAACGTGCCCTTTATTTTTTGCAGGAAGTTTTTCTCCAAAGGCCGTTCGAGATAGAGCATGGTAATTATATTTGCCACGAATATCTTCTGGCATTGCGGCAAAAATAGGCTGCGCAAGCCGAGTGAACAGGACGGGATGCCCCGAACCCTTGCCAAATTGGGCAAGCAGCTCGTGCAGGGCTTCCAAGGGTTTGCCCTCGCAAAAAACCGCTTCGGGCAAGCCTATTCTTGCGGTGCGGGCATGATCGAAAAGAATATGTGAATTCACGAGGTTCCCCATCTGTACGGCGGGCATCAAACTACAGTGCCGTGCCCGCCGTACAGCAAAAAGCAATTAGAGCGTGATAAGCTCATAGTGGTCGCTACCCATAGCCATTTCCTTCATATAGGAAAGCTGGCGCAGGCCAGAGCGGGATTCGATGCGCTCTACCATGTGCGCCCGAACATCGCTTGGCAAGGCATAAATCATATCTATAGAGGCTTTGTCGATGGCAAGAATATCCGTTGAGGCAAGAATGCCCAAATTAGGCAAGCGCACTGGTTCAGCTTTTATTCCTTCGCAATCACAACTGACAGACATATTACGCAGCACATTGATATAGGTTATATGTTTGCCAAAATGATTGGTAATGGCTTTGCCCCCTTCCACCATGCGCTCCATAAACAAAGGCCCACCAGCCCACGTTTCCTTGCCGTCACTGTGGATTTGCTTTTTCCCCAGTTTGCCCGAGGCACAACCGATGGAAATGTTTTTGAGCGAGCCGCCAAAACCACCCATGGTATGCCCTTTGAAATGGGTCAGCACGACCATAGAGTCATAGCCCAGCAGGTGTTTGCCTACAGCCACTTCTTTAAGCCACTTGCCATGAGGAATGGGCAAAGGGACATCGCCGTCTTCGTCCATAATGTCAACATTGGTAAAGGCTGTCCATCCATTATTTTCCAGCGTTTTACGATGCCCTTCCGTCGTCTGGCGCGGGCTGCTGTAAAGAACATTGCATTCCACAACAGTGCTATTGGGCACTTCCCCCAGAAAGGTTTTGATCCATTCACGGGGAAGGATATTAGGGCCGTCAGGTTCGCCAGTATGCAGTTTAACAGCGATTTTTCCCGTGATGTCCTGATTGATCATGCCATACAGTTTGAGCAGGCCTGCGGCGCTGAGGTCTTTTGTAAAATAGACCTTGGATTTTTCAGCCGTGGCATTGGCAAGCGTTGGAAAAACGCCCGTGGCCAGTGCCCCTGCCGTGAGAACCGTTCCCTTTACAAAATCACGACGTGAAAGTCTGTTCATGGAAGTCCCCTTATACTGTTATAGTGCTATAGTTTGGTGCCTTTCGAGCTTTTTTCGTCACAGGGCTATGAGGGTGAAAAAAACTATTGTGACCGCATATGTTCCCACCATTCGGGCGCTGTTTTCGCATTCATTGCCTGTGCTGTATCAAAGACAAGCGGCTCGCCAATCATGGGCGTGGCCAGCTGCCATTTTTTGCCCAGACTTGCGGCGGTGAGCCTTTTGTAGGGTTCATCCCAAGCATGGTAGGCTATGGAAAATTTGCCCGAATGGGCAGGAAGCAGCCTTTTGGCATGAAGGTCGTCGGCTGCCTTAGCTGTCTCTTCTGGCATCATGTGAATGAGGTTCCAAGCCTTGTCATACTGGCCGCATTCCAGCAAAACAAGGTCAAATGTCCCAAACTGTTTTCCCAGTTCTGCAAAGTGGGGGCTGTAGCCGCTGTCACCGCTATAAAAGAGGCGGCGCTGCGCTGTTTCCAGCACAAAACCAAGCCACAGACTTTTGTTGCGAGTCAGCGAACGACCAGAAAAATGCCGTGCTGGCGTAAGGTAAATGCTGAGGCTGCCCAGCGTCACCCGCTCCCCCCAGTCGCCTTCATATATGCTGCTTGGGGAAAAACCCCAGCGCTGCAAATGCGCCCCCACACCAAGCCCGCAGATAATTTGCCCAATTTTGGGGCGCAGTGCGGTGAGTGTGGGATAATCCAGATGATCCCAATGGTCATGAGAGATAAGCAGCACGTCAATGTTTGGCAGGTCTTCCACCGTGTAGGGGTTGCTGCCCAAAAAGGCGCGGGTGCTAAAAGAAACAGGTGCGGCATGGTCGCTTAAAACGGGATCAATAAGAATGCGCTGCCCGCCAAGCTGGATGAAAAATGAGGAATGACCAAGCCAAATTACGGTATCTGTGTTGCGATCCAAGGACTTCAGCGCAGTTTTGACTGTAGGCACAGGGCTGGGCGGTATTGTATTGTCTTTTTTCATAAAAAAAGACTGAAGCAAAGCCGTAATGGTGCTTTTGCCGTCTGTCATGAGCGGCGTGGGCAGGGTATTATGAAAGATGCCATCCGCATACTGGGGGGATTGTTGCATGCGTTCCAGCCGCCTGCCTTCAGGCAAAGCGCCAAATTGCGAAGACTTCAGAAAAATCCAGACACCAAGTGCCAATGCACCCAAAATAAAGACTAGTAGCATCAATATCCACTTCCAGCGTGTTTTCACGGCCTTTTCCCCTTTCACCACTCATCACCCAAAGCTGCTTTGTTTGGGAAAAACTATAGCTAAAGTACGTGCCCTGCGGTAGACACAATTATCTCTTTTTCTTGCCTGATTTTATCACAAGGCAGCATATAGCCCAGCTGGGGGAATGCGTATTTTTCCAAAAACACTATGTATAGTGCAAGAAAAGCATACGCATAGCCGCAATATATGAGAAATAAGAATGCGCTGAGCACATTTCAAAGCAACCTAGTGCAAATAACGATTGAAAAAATGTTCAAGTTCTGTGAAATGGAATTTTGTTTCTGAGGCGTTCGGGTTCATATGGTATTGGGCGTGCGACATACCTTCAAAGACAACAAGGTCTGCGGGAACGCCCGCTTCTCGTAATTTCAGATGCATACGTACCGTGTTGCTAAGAAAAAGATCCCGCGTGCCCGAAGTAAGCAAAGTGGGGGGGAAGCCGCTGACATCGCCATACACAGGCGAGAGCATGGGGTCTTTGAGGTTGTGCCCCCCTGCGTAAAGCCGTGCAGCATCGCCAAGCCAGCCATCATAACTGACCAGAACATTGTCCACGCCTTCATTGGTGAAATACGAGTCGCCCGTTTTGGACATATCTGTCCAAGGCGTTCCCGCTGCAATAGCCGCAGGAAGAGGCAAACCTTCCGCCTTAGCGCGGAGTGCCAGAATCAAGGACATACCGCCGCCAGTAGATGTGCCAAAGACCCCAATTTTTTCGGCAGGTGTTTTTTTGAGCAATTCGCGATAGACGCTTATAGCGTCGTCAATTGCTGCGGGGTAGGGAAAATTGGGTGCCATTCTGTAATCGACATACACAACCTTATATTTGCCTATACCTGCCATAAGCACAGCTTCCTGCGTTCCAGATTCTCCCGCCCCGAGGACATACCCCCCTCCATGCAAGTTCAGAAGTATTCGGTCTTGGTTGGCCTGTGGCAAGTTTTGCGGCGTAAAGGTGAATATGGGAACGCCGCCGATTTTCCCTTGCGTAACAGAAACGCCCAAGTGTTCGCGCAAGGCTGGAAGCCGTTTTGTCGCCTCCTGCCCCACATTGTTTACCCACGCTTTCCATTCGTTGTTGTTTTTGGGGTGATCATTCCAATACGGCAAGGGTTTTGCCGCGATAAGCTGTTGCAGTTCGGGGCTCACTGTATGCGGGGTGGGCAATACTTGTGCGGCGGCCTGCGCACTGGCGGGCGTGGTGAGAAGGCAGCTCATCAGCACTGCAAAGGCAATTTGTTTATTCAGTTTCATAAAAATCTCCAATTATGCAGGTAGAGTATTTTGCGGAACAGGTCTTCCAGAGGTCAAGGGCGTTGCCCCGTGGCTGCCGCGTATAGGGAAAAGCTCTTCCAGACCCAAAAAAAGGCCAGAAGCAGAAAGAGTGCAGCAATACAGAAGATGCCGCCAAGGCCGATGTTATCAAAGGTTAACCCGCCCACAGCGGCAGCAAGGCCAATAGAAAACTGAATGGCCGCTACAGACAAGCCGCCCGCAAGTTCTGCCTTATCTGCAAGCGTGCGGGCGATCCATGTAGACCAGCCAACAGGCATGAAGCCAAAGATAAAGCCCCAGAAGATAGCCAAAGGCACACCGCTGGCATTGGCTTTGTTCAGAAGCAGCAGCATGGCCGTTGCCGCAAGGGCAAGCGGTATAGCATACATGGTTGGGCGAAAATATTTTCCGAGAACCGCACCAGCAAGGAATGTACCCGCGCAGTTGGCAACGCCAAAAGCCAGCAGCGTGATGGAAAGTGTGGCGGCAGAGAGTGCCATGTCGTGTTCCAGAAAAGGTCTAAGATAGGTGAAAAAAACATGATAGCCGCCATAGCTGAATATGCTTGCCCCCATACCCGCCAGCACCCAATGCTGCCGAATCAGGGCAAACATAGTGCGGAAAGTGCTCCCCTCTTGGGCTGGCAGCGAAGGCAATGCCAGAAATTGCCATATCAAGGCCACAGCCCCCAGCCCAGCCCCCAGCAAGAAGACGTTCCGCCAGCCCATGAGCTGACCAAGATAGCTGGCAAGCGGAAGGGAAAGGATAGTCGCCACGGACACGCCAGCATAGACAATGCTGAGCGCGCGGGGCACATCCTTTGTGGGCACAAGCTGTAAGGTGACTGCTGAGGCCATGGACCAAAACCCGCCCACGCAGATGCCCAAAAGAGCACGCCCTGTCAGCAGGACAACATAGTTGGAGGCTGTGGCGACAAGTAGATTTGAAATGATCAACAATAAGGAGAAGGCCAGCAAAATGTGTCTTCTGTCTATTCCCCTCGTTAAAGGCGACAGAAGAAGGCTGGTCAGCACGGCAAAAATGCCAACGACGGTTACTGTCTGCCCAGCCATACCTTCGGTGATAGCGAGAGTGCGGGCTATGGGGCTGAGCAGGCTAACGGGAATGAATTCTGCTGCAATGAGGCTCGTTACCCCCATGAATAGGGAAAATACCGCCGACCAGTGTGCCTTTCCAGTTTGAAATTTCATGCTCTTTTTTCCAAGGATGTAATGGTAAAAAGCAGTCTCCATTTTGCCTTGGCATTACGAAGCCGCCTGTTATTTGCTTTCTTATACATATTTTGGGGGGAAAATAACAAATGCTTATAACAAATAGACAATGATGCTTTAAAGGCATGGTAAAAAAGATAGAGCCGCAGACCGCACTTTCCTTATCCTCTGAAAATTTGTGCTGCCTTTTTTGGCCTTGTGCCCTACTTGACAGCCCCGCATAGGGTGGCTATAGAAAAAGTGTGGGCGGCAAGGTGCGCTAACACCCGCCGCCCTTGGGCAAGTCCCCCGTGAGTTTTTATGTCACAAGTTTCTGCCCCACTAGGAGTGCAATTCCTTGTGGGGCAAACTCATTTACAGGCCTAGGGCGTGAAGAATGAGAGCCACCAAGACGCCGCCGACCACTGTGGCCAGCACGTCTATGAGGAACTGCTGCATAGGCAAACCTCCTTTCGGAGAACCTGCCCGCCCTCAAGCTAGCCAAAAGCTCTGCCTGCTTCAAGTAAAATTTTTTGCTGAAAAAAGAGTGTGCCCCGTCTGCCTTTTTCGGTCTTGTGCCCTACTTGACAGCCCCGCATAGGGTGGCTATAGAAAAAGTGTGGGCGGCAAGGTGCTAGTTACACCCGCCGCCCTTGGGCAAGTCCCCCGGTTTTTTACAAGCCAAGTTTATCGCCCCACTAGGAAGTGCAATTCCTTGTGGGGCAAACTCATTTACAGGCCTAGGGCATGAAGAATGAGAGCCACCAAGACGCCGCCGACCACTGTGGCCAGCACGTCTATGAGGAACTGCTGCATAGGCAAACCTCCTTTCGGAGAACCTGCCCGCCCTCAAGCTAGCCAAAAGCTCTGCCTGCTTCAAGTAAAATTTTTCATTTACCAATAAAGTGCCAACCTGCCATGTTCAGCCTATTTTGGGGAAAAGTGCACAACAAAGGGGCGTAAGCATGTGTGCTGCTTACGCCCCTTTTGCAAATGCCGCCGCCAGTGGTGCTGGGCAGCCACAGCCTTGCCCCAAGGTCATGAGCTTGCGGCACAGTATCCAGCATACCACGGTTCACGGTCAGGCTGGTACTGCTCCAGCCCTTTATTTCTACAATCTCCGCATCAATAAAACCAAGGTCACCAATACGCAAAGGCAGGGTATTGGTATCACCAACCACAGGTAAAAGGCTCTCTTGCTGCCCTATGGCTTGGGTCAGCGCGGCAAAAGAGACAAAAGAGCCATCGCCAGCATCTTCCCATAAATTTTGCGTAAGAATGCGGTGGCTATAGCTATAATCGGTCACCGCGTTCTTGCTGGCCAGCGAGAGCACAAAGCCAGCCTTGGGGTATTCATTGTGCCATTGCGCCCGTGTAAGGCGCGCCCTTTTGTCTGCAATATACAGCGGGGCTTCCTGCATGCTATAAGCTGTGGGTATGGTGGGCTCACGCAAAATATTTTCCCATTCAGTATTTGCCCCAGCTATAACGGCCTCGGTCACGCCATAAATATCTTCTGTGCAGGTCAGTGTTACTTGATGGTCGTCCAGCGTGCCATAATCCGCTTCCAGCACACGGCAGACCAGCTTTTCAATGCCTTGTTCAGGAAAGCTGAACACAAACAAATCGCCTTCTTGAAATTGAGAAAGGTGGGAAAGCCCCTTGAGTGTAAACGACTTGAGTGGGTACGATCGCGAACGCAATTCACGCGCCAGAATGCGCCCTGGCAGGTCGGCAATGGCATCAGTTACATGCTTAAAGCTCAGCTCTGTGGCATTCACACGCCCCTCTTGTAATTCAATATTTGCCTGATTTTCCCCCGTAATTGTGCCTGTTTCTTCGCCAATATCGGTCATGCGGGCATATTTGAGTGTAATTTTATTCTGCATTGCCGAAAAGGCTACCGTGCCCAGACTGGAGAGTGACGAAAAATCATTCTGCCCCACCACGGGCAAGGCTGCCACATCATAGCCGCCGCGTAAGAGCTTGAGCTTAAGTTTACCCGTTGAACGGTCACGCACCAACACGCCGTCAATATGCGTAAGCAGGCTTTGAATATAGTCTTGTGCCTTGCTTGAATCGTCCCACTTGGGTGAGAGGCCAAAATTTTCAGCATACAGCGTATCTGCCGCCGCAATAAAACTTGCTTCGTCAAGGTCAGCAGCGGTAAATTGCCCCGACAACTCAGGCTTGATAAGCGCCTCGCGTATTTCATGCGCTGGGTTTATCTGTGTGCCCGCTATAGTCGCCTTGCTGGGATACCAATCATAGCCCACGTTCTGCACAAGGCAGCGCAAGGCGCGAAAGCTGGGGGAAAAAGAGGCAACGTAGGCACTGCCCATAGATAAAGTAACAATGCCGCGATAGGCAGGGCTGCCCTCGCCAAGATACTGCGATACAACAGGGTCACGCCCTTGGCCTGCCCCGCCGCCATTAAAATAAAATGTTCCGCGCAGCCCGCCAGAGCCTCCCGTTTGTTCACCACCAAACAGCCCGCCAGCATCCACATACATGGACGTGCCCGTGCTGCCATTGCCGCTCCATGCTACTTTTTCGCCATACACAATTTTGAGCAGCTTTGTTGCCTGCAAGCATAAGCCAAAAATAGCCGCCATATAGTAGGAATAGCCCACAAGTATAGGGTCAACATCCCCATCACCTTTGCCGCCCCCACCCGCCTGTGCCTTGCGCCCGCACAGCAGCAGGCCAAGCAGGCAGCCACATAGTATGGCGCTCTTCATGCGCTTACCTCACTTGCTTTTTGGGGTATGGCGCTTGTTTCAGGCTCGGGCATAGCGGCGCATTCAAGCTGTACGCGCTCCTCGGCATTGCGTGCAGCCTCGTTGCCCAAGGCTGTATCCAGACCACGCAAGGCATCGGCTGTCACTTCCCCGCGCATCAGGCTTTCAAAGCTCAAACCTGTGCGTTGGCAAAATTTCTTTATGCCTTCCTCACAATGAACATGCTCACGATGCCGTATATCTTGCGGTAATATATAAATTTCCATACTTGCACCTGCTATTTATAAATTCCCGAATTGCCTGTGGGCGTCCACCAAATACAGTTGGGGGCAACCCAGCGCGTACCACGAATATGCGGCACGGGTGTGCCTTCTTCTGCTGTGGGTGCGCCCAGCTCACCAGCACTTACCGAGCTCTTGGTTGTTTGGGGCGGTGGCGTGAGTAAAGAAGAAATAACCGACATAACAATAGAAATTGCCAAGGAAATGAGAAAAGAAACAAAAAATGACATAGTGCTATCCTATTGAGCTACGAAAAGGGTCTTCAACAGGCAGCCATAGCCTTCGCCAGACAGTTGCATCAATTCCTGAAATTCTTTGCTTTGGCTATTCTTGTTGCTCAGCAGGTTTTGATAGGCTTCAGTATCAAGGCCAAGCCTTTTTGCAGCTTCTGCTTTTGCCTTCTGTACCCCAGAAAGTTTGTTCAGGTAGACTGTCCATCGGGCATCAGTAAGAGCTGATTGCATTTTACTGGGGTCAATTCTATCCAGAGCACTGCCAAGCGCGCCAACAGAGGAAGCTGCCCCATCCGCAGCCCCTGCCATATTGTTAAATTCGCCCGTTGCTTCCCTTAATGTCTTTTGGTAGCTGATTAAGTCCTGAATAGGCTTACCCAACATAGAGCTTAACAGCTTATAGACATCTGAGCCTTCAAGGCCGTTATTTTTGAGCTCTTCTGTTGCTGAAGCAACGGCTTCTGAAAAATCCTCTGCCTTCACCGTACCGCTAACAACTTCATCAAGCATGGTTCGCAGAGCATTCAGTGTTTCTTGCTGCGCCCCCCTATCAATCGACATAACAATGCCGCTTACTTCTACGGTATTGAGTGTTTCTAATGCTGACTTGATGGTCGAGACCTGCGTCTTTACCGATTCAGCAGCTTTAATCGAAGCCTGTTCGCGAAGGATTTGTGAAGTTTTCGATAGCTCACCGTTAGCAGCTTCACTTGTGCTTGCCATATAGCTTGGGCAATAGTGTTCAGCTCACGCAGGGCATCCCCCAGCATCACAGAAAGTTCGTACAGCAGGCATTCCTTTTTGGGGGCATAATATTCATACAAAGTCACATATTCTTGAGCCAAGCGCACTTTGGCGCAGGCACGAGCAAATGCTGTGCTTGCGCTCAAAACGCTCTAAAAGCACCACGGCAAGCCTGCGCTCACCAGGCAGTGAGCCGCTTCCGTTTTTTTCCCACCAGCGGCGCAGCGTTTCCCGAATGGCAGAAGCCCGCGTGCGTGTGCCCTCTTACTCCGATAAACATTCATCGGCAAAACTTTCCAGCAAATTTGCCTCGCTTGTGGGCACTTGCGCCACCAGTTTACAAAAGGCTTCAAAATAGCGGGCAATGCCTGCACCGCCGCTGTTTTCCATATCTGCTGCCCGCACGGCAGACCATAAAATCTTAAGCCGCGTGGCAGAGCGTAAATGCATAGCGCAGTCGGGCACAATAAATTCTGGTTCAGATATGGGGGCAGGCTGGGCACTTGCGTGTACAGCAAGGGCAGAGCCCGCGCCATAGCTTCCATTTTTTCGCAAGGCTGGCAGCACTTCAGCCGTAACCCACTTGCGGAAGGTACGCGCCTCTGGCTTGTGGCTGCGGAAGATGAGGGAATATAGGCCGCTTTCGGTGATGAAGTTTACTATGCGCTGCTGAGTAACTCCGTTGGAACTGGTGTCGGTAATGCCGACAGCAGCCTTTTCATCTTCATCCAAAAAATTAATTGCATCACGGCTGTTGGCTATCCCCAGCGCGGCGCACACGTCCTTTGCCACAAAAAGCGGTTCGCCATATTCATTCAGGCGGGCGCGTACCAGAGTGTCAGCAAAACAAAAATTTGAAAGAGCAAGTGCGTTCATTATGCCACCCCCTTCATACGCAGGGCAGGCAAAAGCTGACGAAAGGTGGTGAAGAAAACAGTACGCGGCAGAGAAAGCAGAATGCGCTGGCCATTAAGCAGCAGGCGGCAGGAAATAAGCCCAGTGGAGAAAGAAGGGGAAGACATAAAGCACCTCGTTGAAATTGGGATTTAGGCACAAAAAAAGCAAAACAACGCTCCCCAGCTCAACGAAGCCGCCGAGTCCTCACGGGTTCTCGGACGTTGTTTTGCCAATATGTAACCGCATCCCATGTAGCCCAAAAGGGGCACAGAGTGCTTTGGTGACAAAAACAAAAAATACCGCTCTTTTTATTCGCTTGGGGCGGACAAAGGCGAGTGGCAACGCCTCGTTGATTAGGGAAGTTCAGCATAGCAAATGATAAACGAATGTCAAGGGTAAAGGAGAAATCCCATAACAATTCACTCGGTCACATTAGCACTGTGCACAGACCGCATTTCCCTCTTGTGTATGAGGACACTGGGAAGAAATATTCTTTACAATTGGAGTAAAATCTTGACTAGAGAATGGTTTGAAATCCCCTGCACTTTTTACACTCATTGTACAGAGAACTTTATATCTATCAGGTGCTTCAAGGTTAATTCGCTTTACAGAAACAGAAATATCATTTTTGTTTGTTTTTGAAAGTAAGCCCAAAAAATCGTTTGTTAGATAACGTGGGCAATAACCAACAAATGAAATGGGATCATCACTTCTGATGATAATCGCGTTTTCATCATTTTTATTTTGTGGGTCTGGACATAAAAATAATGGAGAACCTTCATTAAGTTTTTTTAAATTTTCAGACGCCCAATTTGAAATATGCCTTAATCCATGACTAAAAAAATTAATTTTCATTACCCCAGAATGATCAGAAGTCGGATGGGAAAAAATCTCCAGAGAATCTGTTCCTCGCTTCCCCTCTGTTAGGGCAAGCACATCAAGTGGATCGTATGGCTCACTATCCAGAGCAAGCCAATTTAGTAAATTCTTAAATTCTGGGCGGTTTTTACTGAGGAGTCTATTTTCAAAAATAGGAAATAAATCATCAGCAATATATACAAAATTCAGATCGGTCATTCTACCAAATGGAATAAAGCTTTGGGCATGAGCTCCATCAGTGTAGCAAAAAATATATTTTCCATTTTCACAACACAGTCTTCCTACAGTACGCCATTGATTTTTTTCTTGGTCTTTCCATGCTACATATAAAATTTTCATAGTATTCCTTCAGAACATAATAAACGTTTTTTGTTTTCTAAAACAAGTTTAATAGAAAATTGTTTAGAGTATTCAGATATCAATCCATTAAGAATATCATAAATTTCACTTAAAGAATCTTCGTTAATAACTGACAATCTTTGTAGCCACTCTTTAGCTGCATCTATATCTTTAGATGCACTTCGTTTAAAGGCCTCAAGTGTACTTAACCGTTTATAGGGATGTTCGTGATCTCGAAAGGCAGAACATCCCTTATTAGCATAAAATCCAATAGTGCGATGTCTATCTTTAGTGTGTAGTCGTTCATAGCATACCTCATCCGATAACTCACGACCAAGGCTAGAAGCATGGTCATATGTTGGTGCCAGATATAAAATATTTTGTTTATTTATAATTCCCCAATTTTCATGATGCCTATCTTGATTGGCAATAAGCGTATCAAGCAATAAATATCCAATAAATACACTTAATGCACTGCATATTTTTTCAGTTGTATTAAAATTTATTGGGGGATATAGATCTGAACGTTGATTGATAAAATATGCCAAAACACTCCGCAATGTGTATTCTGTTTGCTGATATTTTTTTTGTAGATATACATCAAGAATAAATTTCGCAAGAAGTTCATTTGCATGAATAAGTCGTCCGCCATCTGGCACAATCGTCTCGCATACAACACCTTCCGTCTTTTTATCGAAGATGGCAAAATCGTAATGCGCATGTGGCAACTGAAGCAGATCACAAATCCGTGAAGCTACAACTTCTGCCCAGTTTTCCCCCGTATTAGGACGCCCTTGTTTGAACAATTTTTTTTCGTTATCGTACCAAAATTTGGACTTAGTTCCGAGTTGTTCATAAAAATCTAATAATTCTGAGCGGATATCTATAATAGGATATGTCATAAAGTATCTTTAATTATTTAAATTAAATATTAATTTTAGTTAATTAGGAAAATTATGTCAATACAAAAAACACATAAGCATATTAACAAGTTAGCTGTGCATCACCGCCGAAAGCCAGCCATGCGCTCCCCAATATTTCGCATTGTTTGTCTGGGGCGGGCTACTTGCTGAGGGCTTGGCTTGTCCGTCCCCTCCGCTGGGCGCGGGATATGCCGCACGTTCAGAATATAGGCAAGCGCTCGCGTCATAACTTCGCAGTCCCAATAGTGGTTCGGCTTGCGACGCGGGTTTTCCCAGCCATGCTTTTCATCGTCCCACACTTCGGCGCACATTTCGCGGGCATACTGCTCTAGCCCGCCGTCTGCATTGCTGTGCAGGTGAAAAGCCCCAGGGTCATCAGGCGCTATGCCCAGCCTATGGGCAAGGTCAGATTTGAAAAAGGTCACGTCACAACGCCACAAGTTCATGCCGCCGGGGATACGCACTTTATTGCCGCGCGCATCGGGGAAATACTCTTGCGGCGAAGGATTAAAGGGCTGCGTAAGCGAACGCACACCCTGCCAAGGGTAGGCGCGCCCGCGATGCTTGATGCAATAGGCATAGACCTGCGAAGCGCGCAAACCCATGGCATCAATCATGGCCGCCCGCACACGATATTCCCGCCCTTGGGCATCATGGTACACCGAGCGCCACAAAATATCCGTCAATGCTGCAAAGGTAGGGGCAACGCCACATTGCACCAGCCACGATTCCCCCTCGTCACCAAAGCCAAAAGCACGAATAACATAACGAAAATAACCCTTTTGCTCTGAAACGCCTTGCGTATCCACCCCAGCCAGCAGGCAGGCAACACGCGGCAGGGGCAAGCCTGCTGCCTGCGGCAAGGCACTGGGCACAGCCCCACGCGGGCGGTCATCGCACAGGCGCAAAATGCCTTCTTCGCCGCGCTCTTCATATTCGAGCGCCCAAGGCTCGGCCTTGTATTGGTTCTGCAAGTTCATCAGCGTTTCGCGGGTATTTTCTGCCTTATGCTTTAATGCCGCGCTTGCCACTTCCGAAAGCGACACGAAATAGGAAATCCACGCGGGCACATGAAAGCCCACCTTTTGCGGGTGCAGGGTACGCAGGCAGGCGCTCAGCTCCATGCCGCTTGCCTCGTCCCGCCATTCCCCCTTGCGTACAGCGCGGTCGCGGTCGCCATCATCCCACACCGCGCCGCAATGCTCGCAGGTATAATAGGCCAGCTTGCGCGAAAGCACGTCCTCGGCGGAAGGCTCTTCGCTGCTGTCTTTGTGCGGCCAGGCTATGCGGTCAAACAACATGAGCTGCATCATGCCGCAATGCGGGCAGCACACCCAGTAACGAAAGCGGACATTTGCCTCTTTGGTAAAGGCAAGCCAGATTGCGCCGTCTTCGGTGGTGGGCGTAGAAATTTTGAAAATATGCCGCCGTGAGCGCCATGTGGTGGTGCGCTTTTCGGCAAGCGCTTCTGATGTTGCCTCATTTTTGGGATTCTTGTACTTGTCCAGCTCGTCCAAAATGAGCGTCCGAATAGGCTTGTTGCCCAAGCGGGACACAGAGCCAGACCAGCCCAAATAAATAGGCATGTGCGCCAAGTTGATGCGCAAGCTTGAGGCATCATCAGACAAGCCCGTCATGTAAGAGCGCAGGCGCGGCGAATGAGTCAGCATGGGAATAATGCGGTCGCGGGCATTTTCGCGGGCTGTCAGCTCGTCTGGGTACACATACATAACGGGGCCAGCACTGCGGTCTATTGCCCAGCCCACGATATTATGCCCAGCTTCAGAACCGCCTGTCTGCGGGCTTTTGCACAAAATAACCACTTCTACTGGTCTTGGCGCTCGCCGTTGATGGTGTCGTGTGCCTGCATAAGAACAGCGCCACGCGCTTGCGGGGCAGCAGGCAGCATAATGCCCTCGCAATCGCCGCAACGCTCTGGGGCAGCCTGCTTATTTTTCTGGCATTGTGCTGGCGTGATGCGGGCACTAAATTTTTCGCAATACCCTGTGTTCTTTTCCATAAATGACCTCACTGCATATTCATCAATAGATTTTTTGCCCTGCCCAGAGGCAAGGTCTCGAAAATGGGCATATTTGGAGCGGCTGGAAATAACAAAGCGCTGTACCTCGCCATAGCTCCTTGGCTTTTCACAGGCTTGGGTTAGCATGCTCATACAAGGCATCCTCCTTTCTTAACGCACACGTCATTTTTTCGCCCCGTCTTATCGCGAGCTTGTTAATTTCTATGGCTGATAATTGGCGTATGCCATTTGCCAATTTTTTAGCTGTTTCTTTGTCAGCTTTTTTCTTGGCAAGAATGGCTGCTTCTTTTTCCACACGCGCCAGTACGGCATCGGTAATTTTTTTTGCCATGATTATACCCCCTCTCGCGTTCCGTTATTCCGTGGCATCCATTCCGCACATCGCGGGCAAAGTCTGGGGTACGACCGCCGTTGGTAGCTTCTGCCCAGGGAAGGAACCGCTAAGTAAAAGACGCGACAAAAGAGCACAGCAAAGAATGCTGCACTTTTGGAAGGGGAGGCTTTGAAAATTGAGTGGGGTATGGGGAGAGAACTTCCCCGTGGGTGTGAGGAATAAACTTGATGGTCACTTTTTGGTGACAATAGAAAAAGCCAGCTACATATAAAATATATGTAACTGGCTGAAATTTGTGGGGCGAATGACGTGGATTGAACACGCGACACCCTGGGCCACAACCAGGTGCTCTGCCAACTGAGCTACATCCGCCACAACAGGAGAGGTTCTATAGGCAAGCTCAAAAAAAAGCAAGCATTATTTTGCAGTATTTTATATTTTTCTTTTCTATGTGGCTTACTCTGCTTCTCTGCGGGGCAGGCAGGAAACTTTGCTGGATTTTTTTTGCGATCAAGGCTAAAATTTTTTTGATGTGGCGGCGGTAAATTTCTGCTTTGCCCTGCCGCACAATACTTTAGTCTTTTCTAAGGATATAAGAAAATCTATGGATAAGCTTGTTATTGAAGGCGGGGTTTCCCTCAACGGTGTTATTGCTGTCAGCGGCTCTAAAAACGCTGCTCTCCCCATCCTCTTTGCCTCCATTTTATTAGATGCCCCCACTACCTTCACCAATGTTCCCAATTTACGGGACATACACACCACCATCAAGCTGCTCACCCTGCTGGGTTGCGCCTGTGACTTTGCCGACAACACAGTCTGCATGACACCGGGCACGCTCACAGCCGAAGCCCCCTATGATTTGGTGCGCACCATGCGTGCCTCGGTGCTGTGCCTTGGGCCTTTGCTGGCGCGCCTTGGACAGGCCAAAGTGGCCTTGCCCGGCGGCTGTGCTATTGGGGCGCGCCCTGTTGACCAGCACCTGAAAGGGCTGGAAAAAATGGGCGCGCATTTTGACCTTGATGCAGGCAATATTATTGGCCGCTGCACCAAGCTGCATGGGGCGCACATCACCTTTGATATGCCCACCGTGGGCGGCACAGAAAACTTGTTGATGGCTGCCAGCCTTGCCGAAGGCGAAACCGTGCTGGAAAATGCCGCCCGCGAGCCTGAAATTGTTGACCTTGCCAACTTCCTCATCAGCTGCGGGGCGCGCATCAGCGGGCATGGCACCAGTTGCATTCGCATTCAGGGTGTCAGCAGCCTTGGCGGCACCACCTACCCCATCATGCCCGACCGCATTGAAGCGGGCACGTTCCTTGTTGCCGCAGGCATTACCAACGGCAATTTGCTGGTAAAAAATTGCCCTTGGCAGGAATTGGAAGCCGTTATTCTCAAGCTGCAATCCATGGGCATGGTGCTGGAAAAGCACCCAGAAGGCGTGCTTGCCCGCCGCGGCGAAGCTGGCCTGCGCAGTGTGGATGTGCAAACGCGCCCCTTCCCTGGCTTTCCTACCGATATGCAGGCGCAGCTTATGTCGCTTATGTGCTTGGCTAAGGGCAGCTCGCTGGTGGAAGAAAGCATTTTTGAAAACCGCTTTATGCACGTTTCTGAATTATTGCGCATGGGTGCGCACATCAGGGTAACAGGGCGCTCGGCTATGGTGCGCGGTGTGGAGCACCTGACAGGTGCCCCCGTAATGGCTTCTGATTTACGCGCCAGTGCTTCGCTGGTGCTGGCAGGGCTTGCCGCCCACGGCACTACCCATGTGCGCCGCATTTATCACCTTGACCGTGGCTATGAAAATATAGAAACAAAACTCAATGCTGTTGGCGCGCGCATTCGACGCGAACAGGAATAAAGGAGAAAGCCATGCATCTTTCACGCCTGCTTAGTCATATTGCCCTAGTGCTGGTGCTCAGCCAGCTGTGCGCCTGCTCAATAGCCTATGGCATTTATGATGACAAACGCCTTATTGATACCATGGCCAATGACAAAAAAATTGCCGCCGATGTCAAAACAACCCTTATGGGCGACAGCATGAGCGAAGGCTGGGCAATTTCTGTATTTTGCTATTATGGCAAGGTCTTTTTAGCTGGGGAAGTGCCCCCTGCAATGCGCTCTAAAGCTATGGCCATGGCCTCAAAATGCAAGGGCGTTGTGTCTGTCACGCCCCATTGGTTTACCGCGCGCACAGGCGAAAACAGCGACTTAACCATTGCCACCAAGGTGCGCACCACCCTTATTTCAACAGAAGGGCTGAGCTCCACACGCATTGACACCACGGTAAATGCCAACCGCGTGGCACTGTTTGGCGTGGTCAATGATGAGCGGGAAAGAGCCTTGGCCATAAAGGCCGCCCGCTTGACCGATGGCGTTAAAGAAGTTTCAGACTATTTGATGCTGCCGCAATAAGGCAAAGCACATACATACGGCAGGGCAAGGCATTGTGGGCTTTGCCCTGCCCTTTCCCCCTTTTTGCTGATGTATATTCTGTTGCCTGTCCATTCCCAATAAAATACAGGCTAAAAATACACTTGGGAATTTATACATTTTTTGCTACACTCTTCCCCATTCAGATTTTTACCAAGGAGAAACGCATGGCTTCTTCGCGTTCTAAAGCATATACCGAAGCTGGTGTAAACATTGATGCTGGCAATGCACTGGTCAACCGCATTAAATCTGTGGTGGCCAAAACCCAAACTCAGGGCGTCATTTCCGATATTGGCGGCTTTGGCGGCTTGTTCCGCCCCGATTTAAGCGGCATGAAAGACCCAGTTTTGGTTTCTTCCACCGACGGCGTGGGCACCAAGCTCAAATTGGCTTTTGAATTTGATAAGCATGATACAGTTGGCATCGATCTTGTTGCCATGAGCGTGAACGATATTTTAGTGCAAGGTGCTCGCCCTCTGTTCTTTTTAGATTATTTTGCCACAGGCCGTCTTGATGTGGATAAGGCGCAAACCGTGGTAGCTGGCGTGGCCGAAGGCTGCCGCCAGTCTTCTTGTGCCCTGCTGGGCGGCGAAACAGCCGAAATGCCCTCTATGTATGCCGATGGCGAATATGACCTTGCTGGTTTTTGCGTGGGCATTGTCGATAATGCCAAGCTGGTTGATGGCTCTTCTATCAGCGTAGGCGATAAAATTATTGGCATTACCTCTTCGGGCGTGCATTCCAATGGTTTTTCCTTGGTGCGCAAAATTCTTGACCAGTCTGGCCTCAAGGGTGACGATATTTTCCCCGGCACAGAAAGCAGTGTAAAAGATGTGCTGCTCACCCCCACGCTTATTTATGTGGAATGCGTGCGCCACTTGCTGCGCGACCTGCCCATTAAAGGCATGGTGCACATTACTGGCGGCGGCTTTTATGACAACATCCCCCGCGTGCTGCCCAATACCGTAAAGGCAGAAATCACCTTTGATGCGTGGGAAAAGCTGCCCGTCTTCCACTGGCTGCAAAGTGAAGGCAAGCTTACTTGGCCGGAAATGCTGCAAATTTTCAACTGCGGCATTGGCTATGTGCTTATTCTGCCTGAAAATATTGCAGGTGAAGCGCTGGAGCGCGTTGAAGCCTCGGGCTTGAAAGCGTGGGAAATTGGCGTGATTGCCCGCCGCAAAGAAAATGAAGAACAGGTTGACGTGCTCTTTTAAGCGCAAAGCAAAGCAGCAAACAATGCTTGAGAAAAAAGGCTGCACGATGCTGTATCGCGCAGCCTTTTTTGCTGACCAATACCGCGCACTGGGGTGTATTCATACTATAAAAATTTTGTTTGCTGCTAGAGCATGTTAGCTTTGAAAATGCTCGCAAGGTTTCGTAAGAAGTCCTTGCCTCTCAAAGCTCACAGGGGAATGTACTTCCTCGTTAAGTGAACTTTGAAGGAGAATCTGCTCTAAGGGCGGTGTGGCTTTTATACTGAGAGTGTACTCGATACATACTCGGCCAGAATAAAAACTAAAATCTGACACTGCCAGCGGGCAAAAAAACGTGGTGCTAACACGCCTAGACAAAGCAAAACGGGAATAATTATAGTATGGCTCTGTATACTGTGGGCGGTGCTGTGCGCGACCTTTTGCTGGGGCGCAGGCCTGCCGATTATGATTTTGCCTTTGATGGCAGCATGGCCAATTTTCTGGCCAGCCATGCTGGCGCGCGTGTGGTGGGCAAAAGTGTGCGGGTTTGCTTGTGGCAGGGGCAGGAATATATGCCCCTTGCTGGCGGCTGCCTAAAGGCAGACCTAGCCAGCCGCGACTTTACCATCAATGCCCTTGCGCTAGAAGACAATGGCGTACTGCATGCCCACCCGCAAGCTCTGCATGATTTAGCCCAGCGCCTGCTACGCCCCGCCTCGCCCACAGCCCTCGCGGCAGACCCCACCCGAGTCTTTCGTCTAGCCCGCTTTGCCGCAACCTTTCCCAGCTTTACTGTGCACGAAACGGGGCTTGCGCAAATGCGTGCCCTTGCCCACAGCCCTGCCCTTGCAGCCCTGCCTGCCGAGCGCGTAGGGCGCGAAGTGCTCAAAGCCCTGCATGCCCCTGCGCCCTCCCGTTTTATCAGCACACTGGCCGCTGGCGGCATTCTGCATACCGCGCAGGGTTGGTTTCAGGAATTATGCCACTGTGACAGCATACCCGCGGGGCCTGTGCCATGGCATACTGGCTCTGTGCTGGCGCACACAGGGCGCGTTATGGATGCCTGCGCTGGCGACAGCCTTGCCGTGTGGATGGCGCTGTGCCACGATGTGGGCAAAATGTGCACCCCGCCAGATCAATGGCCACACCATTATCAGCATGAAAAATTAGGGCAAGAGCATGCTTTGCACCTTGGCCAGCGCCTTGCCCTGCCCAAAAGATACATTCTGGCAGGGGAATTAGCCGCCCGCCTGCACATGAAAGCAGGCATGTATGAATGCCTGCGCACAGGTACGCGCCGCGATTTGCTCTGGCAGGTGCATTGCGCAGGCATAAGCCATTCTTTTTGGCGCATGGTGGATGCCGACAGCAAAAAACAGCACAGCTTACAGGCACTGGCCGACGAGCGCACGCTCTGCGCCATACACTTGCCCCAAGCTTGGCAAAACAAGGGGGCGGCATCGGGCAGACAGTTACGGGAATTACAATGTCTGGCGCTTACCCGCGGCTGACAGAGCGCATGCAGGGCAGACGCACGCACCATGCAACATATTGTTTTTATTGATAATTAAAAACTCTCCATGTAAATAACTGTTAATAATTACGTATGGTTACGCATTTAGATGCGTCTGCCCTGAGGGCGCATGCTTATATCATTGACAGTCTGCGCCCCGTGGCTTACAGAACAAGAAGCGCCCCCAGTGGCGCGCCCCATTCACCCCGCACCCTGAAGCCTTACCCTTTACAGGGCTGCAACAAACCCGCAGGCGGCGTCAGCGCTGGCCTGAACAGAAGAGACATGTCCCCTTCCGACCCAGAGCATTTGCTCACCGTCACAGCCGAAGAAAGCGGTCAAAAATTGCTGCAATATCTTGTCCGCCGCCTTAACCTTTCCCAAACCTTACTGCACCGCTGGATACGCACAGGGCAAATACGCTGCAATGGCGGGCGTGTTAAGCCTTTTGACCGCGTAGCTCAGGGGGATGTGGTGCGCCTGCCCCCCTTTGCCCGTGCCATGGCGCAATCGGCACAATTTGAGCGCAAAACTGTCTTGCCAGCCGCACAGCAGCAGGAAAACAAGGCTACCGAAGCTCCTTCTGCGGTAGCAGTACCCTCTGCCCCGTTTGGGGAATCTGAAGAATCGGCCAAATTGGCAGCATCGGCGGCAGCCTTGCCGCGCATACGCAGCGGGCGTTTTTCGCCAGCCCATGCCGCAACCAGCGCCTTGCTGCCCCCGCCAGCCATTCGGGAACAAGGGGAAATATGGGCTTTCAACAAGCCAGCAGGCCTGCCCGTGCAGCCGGGAACAGGCCATGCCGACAGCATTGCCACGCGCCTTTCCCTTGCCTATGCGCATAAAAGCTTTGTTCCCACCCCAGCCCACAGGCTGGATAGGGAAACTTCAGGCGTGCTTTTAGTGGGGGCAAGCTATCGAGCCCTGCGTTTTTTGCAGGAAGCCTTTAAAGCCCACAGTATTGTCAAAGAATATCTAGCATGGGTAGAAGGCCGCTGGGCGCATGCCAGCCCAAGGCTACTCTGCCACAGTATGGAAAAGAAACACAGCGGAATTTTTGAAAAAATGCACACAGGCACGGGCAAAGATGCGGCCTGCATTGTTGCCCCCCTGTGCTGCCAAGGCCAGCGCAGCCTGCTGCACATCAGGCTGATTACAGGGCGTACGCATCAAATACGCGCCCAGCTCAGCGCCTGCGGCTACCCCCTGCTGGGGGATGCTAAATATGGCAGCCGCGTCACGGGCTCATTATATTTACACGCCCTGCGCATTATTCTGCCCGCCGCCACAGAAGCAGACCGTAGCGCTGGGCTCGAAGACAGCGTGCCACAAGCAGAAGCGGGGCGCACCTTTTTGGCTGCCCCCCCGTGGGAAGGGGACTTTGCACCGCAAGCCCTGCCTGCGCCATTGACAGATGCAGCCTGCCAAGGCATGATAGCCGATTATCGCTAATCAAGGAAAATTCATGGCTTCGCAACTCCCCCAAATTGTATTTATTGGGCGCCCCAATGTGGGCAAGTCCACACTATTTAATCGCCTTATACGCAGCAACCGCGCCATTACCCACGACAGGCCGGGCGTCACCCGTGACAGAATGGAAGGCATTGTGCGCCGCAAAGACGCCCCCGCTTTTGGTATTGTAGACACAGGCGGCATCACGCTTGACGGCACTATGGCTGTTACCGAAGGGCCAGACGGCATTCGCGGTTTTGAAAAAGATATTCTGCAACAGGCCGAATCGGCATTAGAAAGCGCTGTTGCCATTGCCTTTGTGGTGGATGGGCGCGACGGCCTGCTGCCTATGGATGAATACCTTGCCGCCCGCGTGCGCCGCATGAACAAGCCCACCCTGCTGGTGGTGAACAAAATTGACGGTATGGAAAAGGAAGAAGAGCTCACAGCAGAATTTCACACGCTGGGCTTCCCTCTTATTGCCGTTTCTGCCGAGCATGGCGTCAATATACGCCTGCTTGAAGAATTTCTTGCTGACCTCATTCCCGCCACATGGGAACATGAGCCAGAGCAGGAAGCAGCCCTCAAGCTGGCCATGCTGGGGCGGCCTAATGCAGGCAAATCGTCTTTGGTCAATGCTATTTCTGGTCAGGAACGCATGATTGTTTCTGATGTAGCAGGCACCACGCGTGATAGCGTGGACGTGAGCTTTGAGCTGAATGGCGACAAGTACATCTTTGTAGATACAGCAGGCGTGCGCCGCCGCACCAAAATTACAGACGCTGTTGAGCGCTTTTCTGTCAATTCCTCCATTAAATCTTCCACCAAGGCAGATGTCACCCTGCTGGTGATAGACGCCACCGAAGGCGCCAGCCAGCAAGACAAGCGCCTGATGGATATGCTGGATGAGCGCAAGACCCCTTTTATGGTTATCATCAATAAAAGCGACCTTGTGCCGCGTGACGCCCTCAAGCAATTGCAGAAAAACATTGAAGAAATTCTTGCTTTTTGTGCACATGTGCCTGTGCTGCTCACCAGCGCCCTGAAATCTTCGGGCATCAAAAAAATTCTGCCGCTGGCGCGCCGCATTCACGAAGAATGCTCGGTGCGCATTGGCACAGGGCAGCTCAACCGCGCTATGGAGCAAGTGCTGCTCAAGCATCAGCCCCCCGTGGTAAAGCGTGTGCGCGCCAAATTTTATTATATGACGCAGGCAGAAATGCAGCCCCCGACCTTTGTTTTCTTTGTCAGCGATGCCGAGCGCATTCCCGAAACCTATGCCCGTTATTTGGAGCGTTCTTTGCGCAAAATTTTTGGCATTAACCATGCCCCCATGCGCATACGCTTCCGTTCCACGCATAAAAAAAGGGTTCAATAAGCACTGTGCCTTTCTTGTAAAGCCCGCTCTTATGCGGGCTTTACTGCACAAAGCTCAGTGCATTTTTTGCCATTTTTGTTATTAGCAATAGAGACTGCATATGCTGACACTGCCAGCATTGTGCGCCAGATTCATCAGCTGAACAATGTTTTTCAGCCTTCAATGGCCTTTTTTAAACAGATATTGCTGCAAGAATAATTGACATAACTGACTATAAAAGGCAAAATTTGCCATTCTTCGCTCGGGCATGCTGTTTTGCCCGCGCGTTTTTAACACAGGGAGAATGTATAATGAAAAAAGGTACTGCACTGCTGGCCAGCCTTGCCTTGGCCGCCCTTGTTGCTGGCAACGCCTTAGCTGCCGAGCCCATTAAAATTGGTGTGCCCGGGGCACATTCTGGCGATTTGGCTTCCTATGGTTTGCCCAGCCTCAACGCAGCAAAGATTGTTGCCGCTGAATATAATGCCAAGGGTGGCATTATGGGGCGTCAAATTGAAATTGTTGCTATGGATGACCAGTGCAAGCCAGAATTGGCAAGCAATGTGGCCACAAAGCTGCTTTCAGACAAAGTAGTAGCCGTTATGGGGCATATTTGCTCTGGCGCTACCAAGGCCTCCCTTCCCATTTATAATGAAGCTAAAATTGTTTCGGTTTCGCCTTCTGCCACCACCCCCGGCCTGACTAAATCTGGCGAAAACCCCTATTTCTTCCGCACCATTGCCAATGATGACGATCAGGCTACCCTGACGGCCAACTTTGCCTTGAACAGCCTCAAAGTCAAGCGCGTTGCCTATATTCATGATAACGGCGAATACGGTAAGGGCTTTGTAGAAAATAACCGCCTGCAGCTTGAAAAAGCTGGCGTGAAAACGGTTTTTTCTGAAGCGATTAACCCCGATGCTGTGGACTTTTCTGCCGTGGTGCGCAAACTGCGCCGTGAAAAGCCCGATGCCGTTTTCTTTGGCGGCTATCAGCCCACAGCTTCCAAGCTGGTGCAGCAAATGAAGCGTGACCGCGTGAAAGATATTGCTGTTATTGGCCCCGATGGCTTGAAAGACGAAGCCTTTATTAAAATGGCGGGTGCCGATGCTGAAGGTGTCTACACCTCATACCCTTCCGATACATCGAACCTGCCCGCCTACACCAAGGCTGTAGAAGCCCATGTAAAGACCTTTGGCACGCAGCCTGGCTCTTTCTTCCCCAATGCTTTTGCCGCTACACAGGCCTTGCTGAACGCTATTGATAAAGCACAAAGCACCGATTCTGCCAAAATTGCCGCTGCCCTGCGCAAGGAAGTGGTGGAAACCCCTGTGGGCTCCATCTCTTTTGGTGCTAAGGGTGATGCTGCTGGTGTGGGTCTTTCCATTTACCAGATTCGCAATGGCAAGTATGTAGAAACCGATTACAAGATGACCTTGAAGTAAACCAGAATTGCGCAAGCGGGGCAGCGTGCTGCTGCCCCGCTATACTTTTTCCGGCAGGTATACATGGATTTTCAATATTTTTTAGAGCTATTCTTCGGGGGGCTGACGCGCGGCAGCATTTACGCGCTTATCGCTCTGGGGTATACATTGGTCTATGGCATCATCGAGCTTATTAACTTTGCGCACGGTGAAGTCTATATGATTGGTGCGTTTACGGCACTTATTGTGGCAGGCCTTTTGGGTTTTACTGGTTTTCCTGCGGCAGGCATTCTTGTTGTTGCCGCGCTGGCAGCCGTTATTTGGTGTGCAGCCTATGGCTATACGCTGGAAAAGGTTGCCTACAAGCCACTACGCGGTGCGCCACGGCTTTCGCCCCTCATCTCGGCCATCGGTATGTCTATTTTTCTACAAAACTATGTTTTGCTTTCGCAGACATCCGACTTTGTGCCCTTTCCCCGATTGTTGCCGGAATTTGATTTTCTTGAATATATTGGGTATATTATGGGGCCCAGTGATTTTCTTATCCTCGTGACAAGCACCTGCACCATGGTCGCCCTTACCTGCTTTATTCGCTACACCAAAATGGGCAAGGCCATGCGCGCCACAGCACAAAACCGCAAAATGGCTATGCTGCTGGGCATTGATGCCGACCGCATTATTTCGCTCACCTTTATTGTGGGCTCGGCTTTGGCTGCCATTGGCGGGGTGCTTATTGCCTCGCACATGGGGCAGGTCAACTTTAATATTGGCTTTCTTGCTGGCATGAAGGCCTTTACCGCCGCCGTGCTGGGGGGCATTGGTTCTTTGCCGGGGGCAATGCTTGGCGGTATGGTGCTTGGGCTGTGTGAAAGTTTCACCACAGGCTATATTTCGGGCAACTATGAAGATGTGCTGGCTTTTGGCATCCTGATTGTTATTCTTATTTTCCGCCCCGACGGTATTCTTGGCAAAGCAAAGGTTCAAAAGGTGTAAGGATGCAGCGTATACTTAAATCTGCCCTTGTGGCATTATGGTTCATGGTGCTGACCTTTCCCCTGCTGGCTATTAAAATTAACCCCGTAAGCAAGACTGTCAGCTGGCATTTTGACCGTGTGGCCATGTTGGCTGTGGGCATTTTTGTGCTTGCCCTTGGGTGGGACTGGTGCTTTAGCCGTAAAAACAGGGGCTTACCTGTTTTTAGCCTGCCTCAAAACATAACTGCCCGCATGAGCGCCATTGCAAATAATATGGCGCTGCGCCGTGCTTCCCTGTTCTTTATTGTGGGCGCTCTGGTGGCTATGCCGCTTACCAGCTCGTTATACCAAACCAATATTATGATTTCTGCCCTGCTCTATGTTATGCTGGCGCTGGGCTTGAACATTGTGGTGGGCTTGGCTGGGCAGCTTGTGCTGGGGTATGCCGCTTTTTATGCCGTAGGGGCGTACACCTATGGTATTTTATTCCAGCATTTTGGCTTGGGTTTTTGGGCTTGTCTGCCCTTGGGCGGCGTCTTTGCTGTACTGTTTGGGCTGGGGCTGGGCTTTCCTGTGCTGCGCCTGCGCGGGGACTACCTTGCCATTGTTACCCTTGGTTTTGGCGAAATTGTGCGCCTGAGCCTGCAAAACTGGTCTGACCTGACTGGTGGCCCTGCGGGCATTGCTAATATTCCTCGACCGGGGCTCTTTGGTGTGGATCTTTCGCTGGAAGGCAGCACCACCTATATTTATTATCTGGTGCTGGCAGCAGTGTTTTTAACTGTCCTTGTTATTGGCAGGCTGCGCAATTCCCGCGTGGGGCTTGCCCTGAAAGCATTGCGCGAAGATGAAATTGCCTGTGAAGCTATGGGCATTAACCTGATGCGCATCAAGCTTTCTGCCTTTGCCCTTGGCTCGTGCTGGGCTGGTTTTGCCGGTGTAATTTTTGCCGCCAAAACAACCTTTATCAACCCCTCCAGCTTCACATTTATGGATTCGTGCATGATACTTTCCATGGTGGTGCTGGGCGGCATGGGCTCTATTAGTGGTGTGGCTATTGCTGCCATGATTTTAATTTTGGCGCCAGAATATTTACGCGCTTTTTCAGAATACCGCATGCTTATTTTCGGTTTAATTATGGTCTTGATGATGATTTTCCGCCCGCAGGGTTTGGTGAGCGGTGAAAAGCTCACCTACCGCATTTCGGCCTTACTGGCTAAGGGCAAGGGGGGTGCGGCATGAAACCTGTGCTTGAAGTAAAAGGGCTTTCTAAAAACTTTGGTGGCCTGCGTGCCCTTAATGATGTGGATTTAACCATTCATCAGGGCGAAATTGTTGCCCTTATTGGCCCCAATGGTGCAGGAAAAACCACATTTTTCAACTGCATCACAGGCATTTATGTGCCCACAGAAGGCAGCGTAACCCTGCACAAGGGCGAACAGGCCATTGTGCTGAATGGCAAAAAGCCGCATGAAGTCACAGCCCTTGGCATGGCGCGCACCTTTCAGAACATACGCCTCTTCCCCGACATGACCGTGCTGGAAAACGTCATGGTGGGGCGGCATTGCCGCACCAAGGCTGGCATTATTGGGGCGCTGCTGCGTGACCCCATAACCCGCGCTGAAACACAAGACAGCATAGACAAAAGCTATGCTTTGCTTGAAAGCGTGAACCTGCACGAAGTATACCACGAAACAGCCCGCAACCTTTCCTATGGGGCGCAAAGGCGGCTGGAAATTGCCCGCGCCATGGCTACCGAGCCGCAAGTGCTGCTGCTGGATGAGCCCGCCGCTGGCATGAACCCGCAGGAAACACGCGAGCTGGAAGGCCTAGTGCAGCAAATACGCGAGCAGAACGAGCTGTCTATTCTGCTGATTGAGCACGATATGGGCATGGTGATGTCCATGTCCGACCGCATTTATGTTATGGAATATGGCTCGCGCATAGCGGCGGGCACTCCAGCAGAAATTCGCTCCAATCCGCAGGTTATCAAGGCCTATCTTGGGGAGGGCGATTATGCTTGAGTTGAAACATGTTGATACCTACTATGGAAACATACAGGCCTTGCGCGATGTTTCTTTAACGGTCAACGATGGGGAAATTGTTACCCTTATCGGGGCAAATGGAGCGGGAAAATCCACCACGCTCATGACTATTTGCGGCATCAACAAAGCGCGCAATGGCGAAATTTTTTGGGATGGTCAGCCTATCCACACCCTGCCCCCCAATACTATTGTACGATTGGGCATTTCTCAGGTGCCAGAGGGGCGGCTTATTTTTCCCGACCTTTCTGTGCAGGAAAACCTTGATTTGGGCGCTTTTTTGCGCAATGACCAAGCGGGCATAAAGCAGGATGTGGACTATGCCTTTTCGCTCTTCCCCATTCTTGCCGAGCGCCGCAAGCAATTGGGCGGCACGCTTTCTGGCGGGGAACAGCAAATGCTGGCTATTTGCCGTGCGCTTATGGCGCGCCCCAAGCTACTGTTGCTGGATGAGCCCTCGCTGGGGCTTGCCCCCATTATTATTCGCCAGATTTTTGATATTATACGCAAGGTGAATGCCGACGGCATGACAGTTTTCCTTGTGGAACAAAATGCAAATCAGGCTTTACGCATAGCCCACCGCGGCTATGTTATGGAAACAGGCTCTATCAGCATGGCAGACCAAGCTAGCGTGCTGTTGGCAAGCCCGCAAATACGCGCGGCCTATTTGGGCGGCTAGGGCGTGTGAACACGACATCCTAGAACTGAAGAAGAAGAAGAAGAAGAAGAAGAAGAAGAAGAAGAAGAAGAAGAAGAAGAAGAAGAAGAAAACCCGCAGCGCAGAGCCTTAACAGCCCTGCGCTGTTTTTATTGCCCATGGCTTGTCAGTGATGTGCCTGCCGAGGCCGCAACAATGCAGCACAGCCCGCCCCACTGGGCAAAGCTGAGTATTTCCCCCAAAAAAAGAAAACCAGACAGTGCCGCCAGCGCAGGTGAAAGGCTCATAAGCATACCAAAAACGCGGGCTGGCAAACGGCGTAGCGCCATCATTTCTAGTGAATACGGTAAGGCAGACGAAATAATGCCCAAGGCAAAGCCATAGGCAAGCATAACAGGGCTGAATAATTGGCTGCCCGCTTCCCACAAGCCCAGCGGTAAAATAAGCAATGCCCCCAAGCCAATGCCAATAGAAACGGAAATAGGGCCTGTCTGCCCACTGCTTTTTTTGCCAAAAACAATATATAAAGCCCAGAACAAGCCAGCACACACAGCAAACAGCAGCCCTACAGGGTCTATTGCCTGTGCAAAATCACGCAAGGGCAGCAGCAAAGCCAGCCCCAGCACAGCGCAGCCTATCCATAAAAAATCCATTTTTTTACGGGAATTGAGCACCGCCACCCCCAAAGGCCCCATTATTTCAATGCCCACCACCACACCCAAGGGTATGCGCTCGATAGCCAGATAAAACGATAAATTCATGCAGGCCAGCGAAATGCCATACCATATTGTGGCTGGCCATGAACCAGCAGGCAGCCCCCGCCGCCACGGGCGAAAAATCATTGCCAAAATAAGGGCAGCACAGCCCAAGCGCAGAGCTGTCACCCCCGTGGGGGGCAAGACCGCAAACATACTTTTTGCCAAAGAGGCACTGCTTGTCATAGAAATTTCTGAAAAAAGAACCAGCAACAGCGAGGCATACGAAGACTTTGCCCATTCCGAACGATTCATAGCACCTTCTTTGACAATACAAGCTGGGCACTATGCCCGCATGGGCTGGAATCTTATATAAAAGCCAGCCAATGGCAAGCAAAGTATCTGCCTTTGGCTTGCAATACCAAGTGGAATACAGTAACTTGAGCCAAGAATAGGGGGATGTATGTATATACGCGTTACCTGTCTTATGCTCTTGCTGCTTTGTGCAGGCCTGCCTGCCCTAGCTGACCAATCCAGCGATGATATTCTGGCACTTTTTGAAGAGCGCAATAAAGTTATTGCTGCCCTTATGGAAGATGCCACAGTCTATGTCTTGGTTGATACTGACAATGAAGTCAGCATGGGCACGGGCTTTATTGTAGCCAAGGGCGTGGTGCTCACCAATGGGCACGTTATAGCAGAAGCCCGCAAAAAAAAGGCTACCATCTATGTAATGAACCAAAAAATGCAGCCTACCGAAGCAAGTTTGGCGGCTGTAGACTACCCAGATAAAGAAATTTATGGCAACGATTTTGCCTTGTTACGTTTTACACCTCCCACCAATTTACCCATCCTGACCTTCAGCTCCAACGCAAAGCGCATGGATCGTGTGTACGCATGGGGCTACCCCCACCTTGCCGTGCAATTTGACCAAAGGCTTGAAAGCCTGCTGCAGGGTGAGTTCAAAGGTGCGCCCCCTGTTGTCTTTACAGAGGGCAGCATCAATACCGTTGTTGAACAAAAAAATCAGCATACCCTCATTCACTCTGCGCGCATTTCGCC
The DNA here is from genome assembly GCA_028689675.1 of Desulfovibrionaceae bacterium. Lineage (GTDB taxonomy): Bacteria > Desulfobacterota > Desulfovibrionia > Desulfovibrionales > Desulfovibrionaceae > JAQVCS01. The sequence continues at coordinate 139,212 of JAQVCS010000004.1, forward strand.
CGGCAACAGCGGCGGCCCCTTAGTCAACAGCCGCGGTGAAGTGGTGGGCATTAACACTTGGATTGCCAGTGAAGACGGTGCATTGATCAATGCTGCCCAGCCCACAGAGCGCATTTTGGCTTTTCTTACCAAACAAGGTATTCAGCCAGCGCTCAGCTCTGGCAGTGCACCGCTGCCCTACAGCCCGTCAGAAAATATGGCAGAAGCAAACCCGCTGCACAGGCCGCCAACCCTTGCCCTGCCGCAAGGCCAACCGCCTGTAACAGCAGAAAATGAGCCCGAAAATAGCGGCTCTGTTCCGCTCAGCAGCCTGTTGGCAGCAATTAATTCTGGGGCAAATAATTCGCAAAACCCAATAGCCCAAGCAGAACAAGGCAATAACGCTGGTAGCAACAATGGCGGGGCACAGGGAAATAGCCTTGATATTGCCGCTGTGCAGCAGCAGGCAGAGCAAGGGGACGCTCAGGTTCAAGGCCTTTTGGGTATGATTTATTATTCGGGCACCGACACGATACAAAAAGATAGTAAAAAGGCCAAACACTGGCTTGAAAAAGGTGCAGCACAAAATGATGCCCAATCTATGCTGGGGCTGGGGCTGCTGTATATTAGCGAGACTCGGGAACAGCAGCGTGGTGTGGACTGGCTGAAAAAAGCCTTTGCTAATACGGCCACCTTGGAAGATAAAGAGAACCTGCCCTATCTTTCCCTGCTGGTAGCCATGTTGTATGATGCTGAACACCGCGGCGTACCGCGCGATGTGAAGGCCTGCGCCCATTTTGCACAGCAGGCAGCTCGTTTGGGCGATGCTGAAGGCATGGGCTACCTTGCCATGCTGACCTTCTATGGCGAAGGTGTGGAGCGCGATGTGGATGCCGCCCGCGATTTGGCGCAAAAGGCATCTAAGAACGGAAGCAGCAGGGGCAAAAGCATTTTGGCATGGATGCATTACTTGGGCTTGGGCGTGACTGAAGATGACAGCATTGCCTTTACCCTTGCACGAGAAGCCGCAGAAGAAGACCCCAGTGCTCAGGGTCTGCTTTCCACCATGTATTATCATGGGCATGGCGTACAGCAGAGCTTCAGCGATTCGGAAGGCTGGGCACGCCGTGCAGCAGACCAAGCCAATGAATTTGGCCAATATATGCTGGGGCGGCTGTACCTTGATGGCAATGTTGTAGAAAAAGACCCCATTACAGCCTTTGCCTACTTTAGCCTTGCCGCAGAAAAACAACATGAAGAAGCCATGCAGCAGGTAGAAAAAATGAAAAAAACTATGAGCAAGGCAGATTTGCGCAAAGCAGAAGAAATTATGAAGCAAATCCGTAAGGCATTGGGCGCGGCAGGCTAATTGGAAAAACAAGCTCAAAGGCAAGCCGCCTGAGCTATGTTGCCTTTTCCCCAGCCTTAGCAGTAATACCCCTCCCAAAAAATACCATAATAAAAAACAAGCCCTGCATTATACATGACGCAGGGCTTGTTTTACTATAGTAGCTATTTTTATGAAGGCTTACTATTGCGGATTTTGATGCGCAGGTGGGCTTGTTCTGCCTGCATTGTTTTTTCAGCCTTTACGGCGGCATGCTCTTTCCTGAAGGGCTCTTTCTAGCGCAAAAAACACGCTCACGCCAGCACATAACAGCCCTAATAAATTGCGCTTAGCCTTTGTGGCAGGCTTTTGCTCCCGCTCTTGCCAGAGAAGTTCACATGCAATTACTGCTCTAGCAAGCCTGTGCTATACACATTGCTGTTAGCTCGCTGCCAGCAATTGCTCCATAAAATGTACAGCATCCTGCTGGATAAGGCGCAAGTGCGCTTCATCCTTAAAGCTTTCTGTATACACCTTGCAAATAGCCTCTGTGCCCGAGGGGCGGGCTGCGAACCAGCCGTCATCAGTCACAACCTTGACCCCGCCTATAGGCTCATTATTCCCCGGGGCGCGGGTAAGCACCTGCCGCACAGGGCTGCCGCCCACCGTGCTCAACTGCACCTGCTCTTGCGTCAAATGCAAAAGAATTTGGCGGGTGCGGTCATCGGCAGGGGCATCTAAACGCTGATAGCAGGGTGCGCCATGGCGCTGCGTTAGCTCGGCATACAGGGCAGAAGGCGATTTCCCTTCCTTTGCCATCATTTCTGCCGCCAGCAGGCAGAGCAAAGGCCCGTCTTTGTCTGTGCTCCACGGGCTGCCATCAAAGCACAAAAATGATGCCCCAGCGCTTTCTTCACAACCCATGCCGCAAGAGCCATCATGCAAATAGGGCACAAACCACTTAAAGCCCACAGGCACTTCCACCACGCGGCGTTTTTGCTCTGCGGCCACCCTGTCCAGCATGCCGCTGGTCACCAGCGTTTTGCCCACACCACAATGCTTCGGCCAGCCTGTACGGCTGCGCAGCAAGTGCCACACCACAGTGGCAAGGTAATGGTTGGGGTTCATCAAGCCATCGCTGGTTACAATGCCATGCCTATCGGCATCGGGGTCACAAGCAAGGGCAAGGTCAAAGCGTGTGCGCAGGTCAAGCAGGCGGCTCATGGGGTATGGCGAAGAACAATCCATACGAATAATGCCATCTTTATCGCGCGGCACAAAGGCAAAGGTGGGGTCAAGGTGGGGGTTGACTATGCTGATATCCAAACCATAGCGCTGGGCAATAGGCTCCCAATAGGGCAGGCTTGCCCCGCCCAAGGGGTCTACCCCCAGCTTGAGGCCAGAGGCGGCAATGGCGGCCATATCCAGCACCTGCGGCAAATCATTGACATAACGCTGCACATAATCATAGGGCTGCACGCAGGCAGCTGCACGCGCCGCAGCAAGGGGCATGCGCCGCACCTGTGCATTGCCCTGCTGCAAATAGCCATTGGCCAGCTTTTCAATACATTTGGTCACCGTGCTTTCCGCTGGCCCCCCGTGCGGAGGATTGTACTTAAAGCCGCCATCCTGCGGGGGATTGTGCGAAGGGGTAATAATAATGCCATCGGCAAGGCTTGGGGGGGTGGCATGGGCATGCTCGCGGTTCCAGCACACAATGGCATGCGAAAGAGCCGGCGTGGGCGTGGGCACACCACCTTGCGAAATATAGGTGCATACTCCGTTGGCAGCCAGCACCTCAAGCGCCGTGCAAAAAGCCGCTTCGGAAAGGGCATGCGTATCCATAGCCATAAATAAAGGGCCTGTAATACCCTGCTGGCGGCGAAAATCACACACAGCCTGCGTAATGGCGCAGATATGGGCTTCATTAAACGTCTGCTTCAATGAAGAGCCACGATGCCCAGACGTGCCAAAGCTCACCTGTTGAGCCGCCATATGCACATCGGGCGCTAAGGTATAATATGCTGCCATCAAGGCAGGTAAAGAAACAAGGTCTTGTGGCTCGGCGCACAGGCCAGCCTGAGGATGTACAGCCATACTGCCCCCAAAAAGTAAATGATAGTAAGCTCTTGGCCACAAACATACAGTGGGTATAGAATAACGCAGAATACAGCAGAAGAAAAGCACCAAAAAAGAAAGCCACCCGAAGGCCAAGGCAGTGCGCCAGACTTTGGGGTGACTTTGCTGTCAAACAGCGTACAAAAAAGTGCAAAAAAAGCTGCCGCCAGCCCGTAAGGGGGCAACACTGCGTAACAAAACAGGGGCTTATAAACTTACGCCAGCATTGCGCTCAATCAGCGTTACTGTGCTTGCCACCTGCCGCCCCACGCGGCTTTCGGCAGAAAGTTCACGTTCAATAGAGGTAATGCCCTTGATAACTGTGGAATGGCGGCGGTTAAACTTATCGCCAATTTGCTGCAAAGAAAGCTCGGTATGCTTGCGGGCAAGGTAATAAATGGTGTTGCGCCCCAGCACATAATCGGCACGGCGACTGCGCGAGCTAAGCTGATGCTCGGTCAGGCCAAAGCTTTCGCACACAAGGCGCACAATAGTGCCAAAATCCAAACCGCTGGCCTGAGCATATTCGCCCAGCACATCCCATGCCATTTCAAGGCTAATAGAGCGGTTCAGCAGCTTGGCCTTAAAAACCAAGGAATTTAAACAGCTTTCCAGCTGACGCACGTCATCGCTTAAACGCTCGGCAAGCAATTCGCTTACGGGGGAAGGCAGCAAAACCTGATGCACCGAAGCCTTGCGCTCCAAAATAGCGCGGCGCATATCTGCCGTGGGTTTGCTTATGCTGGTCAGCAGGCCAGAAGAAAAATGCGAAAGCAATTGCGAATCCACATGCTGCATTTCACGCGGAGAAAAGGAAGAAGTCATAACCACGCGGCTGCCGCGTTCCTGCAAGGACTTAATAAGCCCCAGCACTTGTTCCTGCATTTTTTCTTTGCCCTGCAGAAAGTGCACATCTTCAAGCAACAGCACATCAAGGGCGCGCACCTGCGCTTTGAAGGTTTCCAAATCATTTTGGCGCATGGCAGCAACAAAGCGCGAAGCAAATTCGTCTGCGGTCAGGTAACCCACACGCCCCATATCGGCATTGCTGCTGATAACGCGCCCCACGGCCTGCGCCAAGTGGGTTTTGCCCAAGCCCGAAGGGGCAGACACAAACAAGGTTTCTACTGAGCCGTGGCGGCTTAAGTCTCGCGCGCCAGCAACAGCCATTTCATTGCTGGGGCCAGTGACCAAGTCGTCAAAAGAATAACGCCATTGCCTTGCCTGCGGGCGCACAAGGGGCGCACCAGCGGTGGAAAAAGGCAACATGCCCTGCTGTGTGGCGCGCACAAGGGGCGGCTGCACAGGCTGAGCAAGGGCTGGTTGGGCAGCTGCTGGCTGGGGGGCGGGCGCTTCTTGCTGCTCCAAGCACGGCCTTGGGGCTGCAACGCTGATAGAGGGCATAGTGCGCGTGGGCGCGGGGCTGGCTTTGCCTGCGCAAATTTCCAACACAAAGTCAGAGCCAAGCACAGGACGAGCGGCAGCGCGAATTGCCTCGGCAAAGCGCGCATCCACCTTCTCCGCCACATAGGCGCTTGGTGCGGTCAAAATAAGCCTGTCCCCCGTCATTGAGGCATGAAGGGGCATTATCCAGACTTTATAGCAACCTGCATCAAGCGTTTTTTGGAGATTTTGAGAAATTTTCAGCCATTGTTCTGTCATGGGGGTCTTTTACCTAATATCGCCATACTTAGGCAAGAGGAAATTTGAGCTTTGTTTACGGGGAAGGTTTTTTTCTCTTCCCCACGCAATATTTTTATAACATGCTGATATAGCAAAAATTTTATCTAAAAGGATTTAATCCTGATAAGCTGAAAGCCTTGAATAGCAAGGTTCTCAACACATACAAAAATTTTATCCACAAAAATATTGCTTATCTTTCCATAATGATAATTTTAAAAATCTCTGTTTTTCTCACGTTTTCTCGTTTTTTCTGATAAAGCATGAATATAGCTAAAAAAAATAGACACATTGCGCCTGTGCATTAAAAAAGCCCTGCCTCCTTTTGGCAAGGGGAAGCAGGGCTTGGGCTGGGCTATAAAATATATTGCCCCAAATCTTTATCGGCACGGACATCTTCCAAATGACTGGAAACAAAGGCTTTATCAACAAGCACCTCTGCCCCTGCCATATCGGGCGCTTCATACGAAACCTCGGCAAGAATTTTTTCCATAATGGTGTACAAGCGCCGTGCACCAATATTTTCTGTTTCGCCATTAATTTCTTCTGCAAAGGCGGCAATTTCTTCAAGCCCGTCGGGGGTGTAGGTTACACAGACATTTTCTGTACCCAGCAGCGCGGCATATTGGCGGGTCAGGGCATTGTCTGGCTCGGTCAAAATACGCAAAAATTCCTCTTTGCCCAAGGGCTGCAATTCCACACGCAAGGGAAAGCGCCCCTGCAATTCGGGAATCATATCAGAAGGTTTGCTGAAGTGGAATGCCCCAGCCGCGATAAACAAAATATGGTCTGTTTTCACCATGCCATATTTGGTATTCACCGTGCTGCCTTCCACAATGGGCAGCAAGTCGCGCTGCACACCTTCACGAGAAATATCAGACGTGCGGTTGCCCGAAGAGGAGGCAATTTTATCAATTTCATCAATAAAAATAATGCCCGACTGTTCCACTCGTTCGCGCGCTTTGTCGGCAAGGCTGTCTTCGTCCACAAGGCGGCTCGATTCTTCCTGCACCAGCAGCTCATAGGCCTCGCGCACCTTCATAGTGCGGCGGTGCTTTTTGCTGGGAAAGGCCTTGCTGAACATATCTTTCATTTGCCCGCCCATGTGCTCCATGCCCGGTATAGCAAAAATATCAATGCCCTTGCCGCCCTGCTCCGTCACTTCCATTTCAACTTCGCGGTCGTCCAAAAAGCCCAGCTTAAATTGCTGCAACAGCTTTTCTTTGGTTGATTCACGGCTTTCTGTGGCAAAGCTGCCGGGAATAAGCAAATCCATCAGGCGATATTCTGCCGCGGCTTCTGCCGCACGGCGCACGCGCTGGTTTTCTTCTGCACGCACAAGGTTAACGCTGATTTCCATTAAATCGCGCACCATAGATTCGACATCGCGCCCCACATAGCCCACTTCGGTAAACTTTGTTGCTTCCACCTTAAAAAAAGGGGCATTGCACAATTTAGCAAGGCGGCGGGCAATTTCTGTTTTGCCCACCCCTGTGGGGCCCATCATAATAATATTTTTGGGGGCAATTTCATCCCGCAGCTCGGGGTTTAGGCGCTGCCTGCGCCAGCGATTGCGTATGGCAACGGCCACCATGCGCTTTGCCTGCTCTTGCCCAACCACAAATTTATCCAATTCAGCTACTATTTCTTTTGGCGTGAGGGTGCTGCTCATACGCTCTCCTTACAGTACAAAATAAATACGGCACAAACCGCTGTGCCTTAGTATAAGCATTCTCTGCCACAGGGCAAGGCACACGAGCAATAAGACAAAGAAGATATGACATTTTACGCAGCCCGAACCTTGACTTCACCCGCATATTTGCCCATGCTAGTGCGTTGCGTCAAGCCCGCCAAGGGCGGCAAAAATTCACCTTGCCAATTTGGCATTTTTTGCCCGAATATCCGTAATAACGGCACGGGTTTACCATATGGAGTTCCCCTGATGAGCGATTATAAAAGCACCCTGAACCTTCCCAAAACATCCTTCCCCATGAAGGCCAACCTTATTCAGCGAGAACCTGAAGCCCTGAAAAAATGGGATAAAGCAAAAATTTATGAAGCTATGATTGCCGCCAGCGGCAGCAAGGGCGAATTTGTGCTGCATGACGGCCCGCCCTATGCCAATGGCAATATCCATATGGGGCACGCTCTTAATAAAATTCTGAAAGATATTATCATTAAATCCCGCAATATGCAGGGCTATGCCGCGCATTACATCCCCGGGTGGGACTGCCACGGCCTGCCCATTGAGCTCAAGGTGGAGCACGAGCTGGGCGAAAAGAAAAAGACCCTGCCCCCGCATGTGGTGCGCAAATGCTGCCGCGACTATGCCGCTAAGTGGATTAAAACACAAAAGAAAGAATTTCAGCGCCTTGGTGTGTTTGGCCAGTGGGAAAAACCCTATATGAGCATGACGCCCGATTATGAATCGGCAACGTCGCACGAGCTGGCTAATTTTGTTGCCAATGGCAGCCTTGTGCGCAGCAAAAAGCCCATTTATTGGTGCTGCTCTTGCCACACCGCCCTTGCCGAGGCAGAAGTGGAATATGCCGACCACAAATCCCCTTCTGTTTTTGTGCGCTTTGCCCTGCCAGACCAAAAGCTGAAGCAAATTTTTGCCCAAGCCGACCCCAGCCGCGCCGCCATTGTTATTTGGACAACCACCCCGTGGACCTTGCCAGACAATATGGCCGTGTGCGTGCACCCCGAGTTCACCTATGCTCTTGTGGAAGCACAGGGCGGGCAATTTGTGCTTGCCGAGGCTTTAGTTGAAAATTGCGCCAAAACCTTTGGCTGGGAAGAATACCGCGTGCTTGCCACCTGCACAGGCGCACAGCTTGAGCTTTTGCAGGCGCGCCACCCCTTCTATGACCGTGTTTCCCCTGTCATCTTAGGCGAGCATGTCACCCTTGATGCTGGCACAGGCTGCGTGCACACAGCCCCGGGCCATGGCCGAGAAGACTATGAAGTGGGGCTGAAGTATAATTTAGAAATTTATTCCCCGCTGGATGACGCTGGCCGCTTCTTGCCCACAGTAGAGTTTTTTGCTGGGCTAACAGTGTTTGAAGCCAACCCCAAGGTGATAGAAAAATTGCAGGAAGTGGGGGCTTTGCTGGCACAGGCTGGCATTTCGCACTCTTACCCGCATTGCTGGCGCTGCAAAAAACCCGTTATTTTCCGTGCCACCACCCAGTGGTTTATCAGCATGGAAAAGAATGACCTGCGCCAAAAGGCTTTGCACGCTATTGCCCATGATGTGCGCTGGATTCCTGGCTGGGGCGAAGAACGCATTCATAATATGATTGAAAACCGCCCCGACTGGTGCATCAGCCGCCAGCGTCAATGGGGTGTGCCCATTACCGCCCTGCTGTGTGAAGATTGCGGGGCTGCTTGGAATGACCCGCAATGGATGCATGACATTGCCAACCGCTATGCAAACTATGCCACTGGCTGCGATTATTGGTATCAGGCAGATTTGGCCGATATTGTGCCCGAAGGTCTGCGCTGCCCACATTGCGGCGGCCAGCATTGGAAAAAAGAAAACGATATTCTGGATGTCTGGTTTGACTCGGGCACGTCTTTTGCCGCCGTGGTGGAACAGCGCCCCGAACTTACCTACCCCGCCGACCTGTACCTTGAAGGCTCAGACCAGCACCGCGGCTGGTTCCACAGCTCTTTGCTGGCTTCTATTGGCACGCGCGGCCAAGCCCCGTACAAGGCCGTGCTTACGCATGGCTATGTGCTGGACGGCAAGGGCAACAAGATGTCCAAGTCGGTAGGCAATGTGGTTGCCCCGCAGGAATTGATCGATAAGTACGGTGCGGAAATTGTGCGCTTGTGGGTTGCCAGCGCTGAATACCGCGAAGATATTCGTATTTCCGACGAAATTGTCAGCCGCACTGTGGACGCCTACCGCCGCATACGCAATACCTGCCGCTATTTGCTGGGCAGTATTGACGACCTTACGCCAGAGCTTTTTGTGCCCGTGCACCAGATGCTGCCTCTAGACCGCTTTGCTCTGGACACGGCAGCGCGCTTGCACCAGCGCATACAACAGGCCTATATCGACTATGAATTCCACAAGGTCTATCATGGCCTGCATAATTTCTGCGTTACCGACCTTTCGGCAACCTATTTGGATATTTTAAAAGACCGCCTGTATGCCTCAGGGCGGGATAGTGTGGAACGCCGCTCTGCCCAAACGGCTATTTGGCATATTCTTGCACTGCTTATGCGCGATATGGCGCCTGTGCTTTCGTTTACGGCAGATGAAGTGTTTAACCACCTGCCTGCCGCCCTGCGCGGGGAATGCCCAGCCGTATTCTGCCTGCCCCCCATTGATGGCAGCGAATTCTTGCTGGACGATGCCCAGCGCGATGCTTGGAACACCCTCATGAGCGTGCGCGCTGCTGTAACCAAGGCAGTAGAGCCCCAGCGCCAAAGCGGCCTTGTTGGGCATTCGCTGGACACAAGGGTAACCTTGTTTATGAGCGAAGCCCTTGCCGCTACCCTAGAAAGTGTGCATACCGATTTGCGCGCCTGCTTTATTGTTTCGCAATTGCAATGCCAGCCCTTGGCAGCAGCACCGCAAAGCGCCTTGCAGCCTGACGACGTGGCAGGGCTTGCCATTGTGGTAGAAAAAGCCCATGGCGAAAAGTGTGAACGCTGTTGGATTTATTGTGAAAACTTGGGCACTGACCCAGCGCACCCCACTTTGTGCCCGCGCTGTGCCGCCGTGCTGCACCCATAATACACCTTGGCAGGGGGTAGCTTTGCCTGCCCCCTGCCCTGCCTTTCAGGATAGTATGCAAAAAAAATATGGACTTCTGGGCATCTGCGCCCTTGCTGTCTGCCTGCTTGACCAGCTGACAAAATGGCTTGTGGCAAGCACCATTGCCCCTTACAGCACCGTCCCGATTATTGACGGATTGTTCGATCTGGTGCACATATACAACCGAGGGGCAGCCTTTGGCTTTTTAAACAGCCCCAGCATTGAATGGCAGTTCTGGCTCTTTTTAGTGGCCACGCTGTGCGCTGCTTTTGCCATTTTTTCACTGGTGCGCTCGTCAACAGACCGCCTGCTTATTGTCAGCCTTGGCCTTGTGCTGGGGGGGGCTGTGGGCAACCTTATTGACCGTGTGCGCGCCCGCGCCGTGTTGGATTTTTTAGATTTTTATATTGGCACATGGCACTGGCCTGCTTTTAATGTTGCCGATATTGGCATCTGCATGGGCGCTTTGGGTGCTGTGCTTGCCCTGTATGTACACCCGCAAGAATTGCACAAGGAGCCAAAACAATGACCCTTGAATGGTGGTATATCCCCCTGCTTATCCTCCCCATGCTGCCCAATTTGTGGAGCATATGGCATGTGTGGAGCCATGATTTTGCTGATATGCAACAAAAAATGCTCTGGTTGCTCTTACCTGTGTTTTTGCCCTGCTTGGGCGGGCTTATTTACATTGTTGTCGGGCGTAAAAAAGCGCTTGCTCCCACCAGCCACACTAAGGCATGAGGATGTTATGAAAAAATTTGTGCAAATTTCTCTGGTTTTGTGCGCCATTGCTGGCACGGCCGCAGGCTGTGTAAACAAAAATGATGTGGAAATTCTTGAACGCCGTGTTCAGGAACAAGACATGCAGCTGCGCCAAATGCAGCCCGCTCAGGCAGATAGCTGGGCACAGGTGCAGGCATTGCAGCAAGAAATTAACCAGCTGAAGGGACAGGTGGATGAATTGCAGCGCGCTGGCGGTGCAAGGAATATTGTCAACACCCTGCAAAGGCATGATGCAGCCCTGCGCCAAATTGAAACCAGCATGGCGCTCAACCTTGGCCTTGACGCACAGCCCGCCAACCCTGCCGATGCTGAAAGCAGCGCAGGCGCGCCCCCGCTGACCCCGCCCAGCGGCGCAAGCACAGCCACCCCTGTGCCCCCCACCACCCCGCCAGCCAAGGCCGCAGCCCCTGCTAAAGACACGGCTACCGCCCTGTATGACGCTGGCGTGGCCTCATTTACTGCCCGCAAATATGCCGAGGCGCAGCGCTCTTTCAATGATTTTACCAAAAATTACAAGAGCCATGCCCGCATAGCCGATGCCCATTATTATGTGGCAGAATGCTATTTCCAGCAAAATAAATTTGCCGATGCCGCCCTTGCGTATGATACCGTCATCACAAAATATGGCAAAAGTGCCAAAGTGCCTGCTGCCTATTTAAAGCAGGGCATTTGCTTTAGCAAAATGGGGCAAAACCCAGCCGCCAAAGCTCGCATGAAAGAACTCATTCAGAAATACCCCAATTCTGCTGAAGCTGCGCGTGCCAAATCGTTTTTAAAGACGAATAAGTAAGGCTCTCTGCTTTTTTGCTCTGCCCAGCCACTCAAGCCTTTGCTTGTGGCTGGCAGGACGCTGACTTGAGGCAAAAAATAAAAAAACCGTCTTTATGACGGTTTTTTTATTGGCCTTTGCGCTTGGGGGGAAAAATTGATCTTTCTCTTTATATCTCAAGGCACGGTAATTGCGCTGCCATACGGCAGGCAAGGGCAAAATCTTCGGGGTAATTGATATTGAAAAAAGGCAGGGCTTCTTCCTGCCCATAGGGGATGTGCTCGCGCAAATGCGGCGGCACAACGCGGCTGAGCTTGCGTATGCCCTGCTCTTGTGCAGCAGCAAAAAAAGGAAGGCATTCTGGCTCATACACAGCCACAAGTGCTTCAATAAAGCCTGTTTCCTGCTGCTGAAAGGTGGTCATAATTGCGCCGCGCTGGCGGGCTGCACGGGCTGCAAGCAGGCGCTGCACTGTGGCTTCATCTATAAAAGGCAAGTCGCATGAAAGCACCAGCAGGGGCTGCCCCGTGCGCCGCAGCACAGAATAAATGCCCCCAAAAGGCCCCTGCCCTTCTGTTTCATCGGCAATCAGGGTGTAGGGGGTGACATCGCGTGAAGCTCGTGCTGAAACGCACACGGCATTGGTGCATTGCTCAAGCAGCGCCACGGTGCGTTGTAACATATCGGGCATGCCCTCGCCATGCACACTCAAGCGCACTTTATCCTGCCCTAGGCGTGTGGATAAGCCCCCAGCCATGACAACACCCAGCATATTTCCCCCTTTTGCACATATACCACGCCGCCGCAAAAAGTATACACTAGTTACGGCGGCGGGTAAAGACGCCCTGCTATGCCGCGCAGGCATAACAAAAGGCTGGAACACAGGCTAACCCAAGGAAGATTTTACCCGTGGTGCCAGCTTGGCAAAAAGGGCACGGCGGCTTGTGGGGGCAAGAGCCTCGGCAAAAACAGCGTATTTATGAAAAAGCTCTGGCTTTTCGTGGTATAAATACAAAACGCGCACCGTGCCAGCATCGCCCAGCACAGCATCGGGGTGTCGTTTTTTCAGCTCGGCCAAGCGGCTTTCTGCCAAAGCAAGCATGGCTGCTTCTTCACCAAAGTTCATAGCGCCTGTAGGGCAGGAAAGCACACAGGCGGGCAGCATGCCCTGCCGCACACGGTCATTACAAAAATCGCACTTATGTATAATGCCCGTGGCTTCATCAATGCGCGGAATATCATAAGGGCAAGCCTTGCGCACGCCCTGCTTATCTTTAATTTTTGCCGTCAGTTCTGTAAAAAGCACTGCCCCTGTTTCAGTATCTTCAATAATGGCACCGGGCACGTCAGAAGCGGTCATGCAGGGGCTCAAATAGCAGTGGCGGCATTGCTCGGGGAAATAGAGCAATTGTAAATCTTTACCCTTGCCGTGTTCCAGCATGTGCACGGTTTTATAGGTTTTGCTTGATAAATCGGGCGGGTTGGTGTGGCTGCCCGTGTTTTTTGTGGCCTCTGCTGGCAAGTTTTTCCATTGTTTACAGGCCACCTGACAACCACGGCAGCCCGTGCACCGCGACAAATCTACAAAAAAGGCTTTCGCCATAGCATCTCTCCTTGTGTGGCAGGGGGCTTGACATTACAGTGCAAGCCCCCTGTGGCTGCATTATTCAGGCAAATCCTTCATGTCGACTTTTTCAATATTCACCATGAAGGCCTTGGATTCGGGTATAGCCGTATTCGGGTCACCCACAGCAGCAGTAAGCAGGTTGGCAGAGTCGCCACCACGCTTGGGCACAACCCAGCCAAAATGCCAAGGCAAGCCAACCATGTGTATTGTTTTGCCATTCACAGTTAATGCCTGCACGCGCTCTGAAACCACAGCCTTGGCCAGCAAAGTGCCGCGTTTGCTGCTCACGCGCACCACATCGCCATTAGCAATGCCGCGCATAGCCGCCATTTCGGTATCTATTTCAGCAAAAACCTGCGGTTCTGCTTCTACCAGCCAAGCACAACGGCGTGTCATCAAGCCTGTTTGCCAATGCTCGGTAACACGGTATGTCGTGCCAATAAAGGGGTATTGCTCATCGGCAACAGCCAGCTGCTCATTTTTTGCCATAAAGGCCACAGGGCTGGAACGCTGCTGCGAAAGCTCATGCGTAGCAAAGGGAGATTCCATAGGCTCATAATGCTCTGGGAAGGGGCCATCTTCGCGCCCAGGGCCAAACAAATGCCCCTGCCCATGCACCTGCATGATAAAGGGATATTTGCTGCCGGGCTCGCCGCCGCCGTCCACGACGTCCCCCTGCCAAGCCTTGCCGTCCCAACGGATAACCGACTTTTCAGGGTTCCACGGCTTGCCCTGCACATCCACCGAAGCGCGGTTATAAATGATGCGGCGGTTCATTGGCCAAGCAAATGCCCAATTGGGGTACAGGCCAATGCGCGCTTGTTCTTCTGTCTGCTTTTTGTCGCGGCGCATCATAAGGTTGCCGCCTTCTTCGGTGTATGAACCGCAATGCAACCAGTTGCCGCTCATGGTGCTGCCATCGTCTTTTAAGTTGGCAAAGCCGGGCACAAGCTGCCCCGCTTTGTAGAGCTTGCCGTTGACCTCTGTGTCTTTTAAGAAGAAGCCATTCAGCAGACGCGCTGTTTTGCGTGGTGAAAACTCATGCCCCTCCAGCCAATATTCCATGCCCAGCTTGAGCACAGGGTCGGGGAAAGCACCGCCTTCCTTGGCGTATAAATTGCGAATTTCCTGTGCCATTTCGCAAAAAATATCGCCATCGGGCAAGGTATGCCCCTGCGGCTTGGGGCCAGCATAGCGCCACTGCATCCAGCGGCCAGAGTTGGAAACCGAGCCTTCCTTTTCAATAGAGGTACAGCAGGGCAGGAAGAAGACCTCGGTAGCAATCTTTTTGGGGTCTTTGCCGGGGCCGCGCCAGAACGAGCCTGTTTCGTTATCAAACAGGTTCACATTCACCAGCCACTTCAGCTTTTCAAAAGCTGCACGGCTCTTGTTGGCATTAGGTCCAGAGCAGGCTGGGTTCATACCCCAAGCAAACAAGCCTTCCAGCTCGCCTGCTATCATGCGGTCAAAAATGGACATCCAAAAATAATCGGTAGTCTTGCGTCCTGCGTCTAAGCGCGGCATAAAGCCATAGGCTTCATCCACCGAAGCAGAAGGGTACATCGACTTTAAAAAGCTTGCTATATATTTGGGATGATTTTTCTTCCAGTTAACGCTTTTGGGGTCATTGCTTTTGGGTGTGCTGGCAGCAATATACTCTGCCGCATTTGTTTGCTTGGAATTGGGTACAGACAAATACCCTGGCCAAATATCGGCAAGCACAGCTTGGTCTGTCGAGCCTTGCACATTGGCTTCACCACGCAGGGCATTCACGCCGCCGCCAGCAATGCCAATATTGCCCAGCAAGAGCTGAATCATAGCCATAGTGCGTATGTTTTGCACGCCCACAGAATGCTGAGTCCAACCCATGGCATACATGATAGTGCCTGCTTTGTTGCGCGCACCTGTAGCGGAATAGGTTTCATACACCTTCAGCAAATCTTCCTTGGGTGTGCCCGTTATGGCAATGACTTTATCAACGGTATAGCGGCTGTAATGCTTTTGCATGAGCTGGAAGACACAGCGGGGGTGCTGCAAGGTCATGTCGCGCACGGGCACGCCCTTGTCATCCATGTCATATGCCCATGTTTTTTTATCATAGCGGCGGGTTTCAGCATTAAAGCCCGAGAACAGGCCATTGCTGAAGCCATAGGCTTCGCCCACCACCATGGTGGCATTGGTATTTTCCAGTATATATTCCTTAAAATATTTATTATTTTGCAGAATATAGTTGATCATGCCGCCCAAAAAGGCAATGTCGCTGCCGCAGCGCAAGGGGGCATACATATCTGCCTTGCTTGACGAAGCGGTAAAGCGTGGGTCAACGCTAATCAGCGTTGCGCCCCTGTCTTTGGCACGCAAAACCCATTTGAAAGAAATAGGATGGTTCTGAGCAGGGTTACTGCCCATCATTAAAATGCAATCACTGTTTGCAAGGTCATTCCAGTGATTGGTCATAGCACCGCGCCCGTACGACTCTGCCAGAGCCGTTACTGTAGAGCTGTGTCAGAGACGTGCCTGATGTTCTATAAACACCAGGCCAAGGCTACGCATAACTGCTTGATATGCCCAGCATTCTTCATTATCAAAGGCTGCCGAGCCAAATGAAGCCATGCCTTCGGTGCGGTTTACCACTTCACCAGCGGCATTTTTTGCCTGAAAGGTTTTGTCTCGGGTGTCTTTTACTAGGCGGGCTATACGCTTCAGCGCCCAATCCCATTCCACTTCTTTCCATTCTGTGGCGTGCGGGGCACGATACAGGGGCTTGGGTGGGCGCTGGGCATTGGCCGTAAGCTGCCACATGGATGCCCCCTTGGCACACAAAGAACCTTCGTTGATAGGGTGCTCTGGGTCACCTTCAACATTGATTACCTTGCCCGCGCCTGCGGGGTGCTTTTCGGTAGCTGTGCTAACAATCAGGCCACAGCCCACAGCACAATAACAGCAAATAGAGGTGGTCTGCTTTGTCCACTGTAATTTAAATGCGGCGGCTTTTGCTACGGCTTTTTCCAAAGAAAAGCCCAGCCCCGAGGCCACACCCGCAAGCGTAGCACCCAAGCCAAATTGTAAAAATCCCCTTCGGGTCAAGCTCATACATCCTCCTTATGCGCCCAGCGCAACGAGCAAAGAAAGCCGCCTGTACACAATACCATGCGGCATAGAGAGTATTCACATTCTCTAGTCTAGAACCTATACTCATGGGAGTCAAGTTATTCTTATTATGCTTTAATAAGCATAATAAAATAATCTCTCTATAATAATTGAATACTCAAACAGCATACAGAACGCTTCTTCAGCCCCAGTTTTATCCAGATTTTCATATATTGTGCTTTTAGGCGCAGACAGAAACAAAAAAATTATGGTATTGTGCACTTATTATGGTGCCCAGTGCGTAGCAAAAAGAGAATGAACAATAAAAATCATGCATACAGGCTTGTTTTCATTCCCTCTATCTTGCCCCGCCGCATAAAATCTTGTACACTGGGTATATAAACACATGCAGGAGAAAATATATGGCAGAACAGGCCACCCCCAAACAACAGGCCGCCAGCCGCAAATGGCAGGCATTGGCGCAGGCAGAATGGATGCCGCAAGACTTGCTTCTGCTGGCGCAGGATGTTTGGCAGGCAAGGCAGCAAGCCCCCCTGCCCTCAGTGAATCTCGATTTGCAGCAGATTGCCCTGCCAGAAAGCCATGCACAGGGTGCGCCCCTGCTGCCACGCGGGCACTTTCCCATTCATGTACCCACAGTACAGGCGCTTTTGCAGCAGCTCTGCGCCCTGTGCAGCCAGCAGGCACCGCAGCTACAGAATGCTGTCCGTGACCTTTATGCCAGCATGGAGCAAGGTGCGGTCAGCACGGCTCTGCTGGTGCATGCCCTGCTTAATAATGACGATACGCCCTTTATCGGCTGGGCAGATGCACACCCAGACTGCCCGCAACTGCTCTATTTTCTTGTACTAAACAGCGTGCTGCCACAGGCCGAACAGATTGCCCGCGCTGTATGCACAGCACGCCCCCAAGCAGGCTCGTGGGTGCATGGGCATTGCCCTGTATGCGGCAGCACTGCCCTGATGGGAGAATTTGCCAAGGGCGCGCCCAGCACCAACCCCGGCAATGAAATTAACAAAGGCGGGCAGCTTATGCAGGCCTGCTCCTTTTGCGGCACACAATACCGCGCCCAGCGCCTGCTCTGCCCCTATTGCCTAGAAGCGGACGCGGCCAAGCTGGACTTTTTTTCTGTGCCAGAATTTCCGCACATGCAGGTGCAGGTATGCCAAAGCTGCCATAGCTATATGAAAATTGTCGATTTTCGCCAGCACATAGACGGGCTTTTTATTCCCGATATTGACGATCTTGCCAGCCTGCCGCTGGATTTAGCCGCACAGCGCAAAAAGTTACAACGCCTTAGCCCCACATGCTGGGGATTGTAAGAGGAAGTACCATGCAGCAAGCCAGCATTCCCCACCCCACCAGCATATGCCGCTGGAAAGAGGGCATTTGGGAACATATTGATGATGTGGTCAGCCCAGAAGAAGCCGTGCTTGTGCGCTGGCAGGGCGGGGAACGTATGCTGTGGGCATGGCCGCATGACCTTGAGCCCCTGTGCCTTGGGCATGTGCTGCTTGATTGCCTGACAAGGGAAACAAGGCTGGGGGCTGCCCCCCTGCCCCTGCGCACAGGCACAGTGCAGGCTTTAGCGTCACAGGCAGGCTGCCAGCATGCTTTTTTTGTGCACACAACAGAAGAGCCTGCCCCGCGCGGGTATTTGCCCCAAGGCTGCATGAGCGCGGCGGCTGTGGTGCAGCGCATGGATGAATTTATGGGCATGGCAGGGGCTTGCCCGCATTTGTGGGAATCGACAGGCTGCTTTCACCGTGCCGCCCTGTTTGAGCCGCACACAGGGGCATTTTTGTGCCTTGCAGAAGATATTGGCCGCCATAATTGCCTAGACAGGCTGGCGGGCTGGGCAAGCATGCATGCCATAGACCCCGCTGCTACCATGCTTTTTGTTTCAGCACGCATCACGGCCAGCCTGTATGCCAAGGCACGCCGCGCTGGCTGGAGCGCCATTATTAGCCGCAGTGCTATCACCTCCACACCAGTACAGCTGGCGCAGACAGAAAATGCCCAAGGCGGGGCGGTAACACTGGCGGCTTTTTGCCGCCCGCGCGAACAGCGCGTTAGTATTTTTGCCGATGCTGGCAGAATACGCGCATAAAAAAAGGCAGCCACGGTGCTGCCTTTTTTTATGTTTGCCCCAAGATTTTTTAGTTCTTAATATGTTGTTGCATGCCCAGCGCTATCAGCTTTTCTAAAAGCTCACCAAAAGAAAGCCCCACTACAGCCGCTTCTTGCGGCACAAGGCTTGTTTCTGTCATACCGGGCAGGGTGTTGACTTCCAGCAAATACAGCTCTTCCTCGTCAGTAAGAATAAAGTCGGCGCGGCTGTAGCCATGCAGCCCCAAGGCCTTGTGCGCCTGCACAGCCAAAGCCTGCACGCGCGCTGTCAACGCTGGGGAAAGGGGCGCGGGGCAAATTTCACGCGCGCCACCCTTGGCATATTTACTGGTATAGTCAAAAAACTTGCCAGCCACAGGCTCAATTAAAATAGGCGGCAGGGCTTCTTCACCCAGCACCCCGCAGGTGACTTCTTTACCGCAAATGGCATTTTCTAGTAAAGCGGCGTCCCCTGCGGCAAAAATTTCTTCTAAAATCGCGTCCAGCTCGGCTTTATTGTGAGCAGGGGCAAGGTGCAGGCTAGAGCCGCCTGTATTGCTTTTAGCAAAAATAGGGTAGCTTAAACGGGGTTGCCACCCTGCGGCTGGGCGCTGGGGCAAAAATTCCCACTGCGGGGTTTGCAACCCTGCACGGCGAAAAACCTGCTTGGCAGCAGACTTATTTAAGGCCAAAAAAGAGCCCGTGGGGCCAGAGCCCTGATAGGGGCAGCCTGCGCGCTCCAACAAGCTTTGCACCAGCCCATCTTCACCGGGGGCGCCATGCAGGTTGATAAGGGCAAAATCATGCTGGGCAGCAACATCACTCAGCTGATCAAAGTGCTCCAGCAGGTCAAACCAAGTGACCTCATGCCCGCGGGCACGCAATGCCTTTTCTATGCCCTGACCGCCGCGAAGGGAAACTTCACGCTCGCTCGACCAACCGCCCACTATTAAGAGTATACGCATCGAGATTCCATCCTAATTGCGCAGAAAGCGCATTTTCCATCTGTTTACCCTGCTCGTAGGCCAGCGAAATGTTGGCGCGAGAGTGTGCATCTTTGCCATAGCGCACCAGTAAGTCTTCAAAGCGTTCTTGCAGGCTTACGCATTGATTGTGCCGTATGCGCTTGTCCGCATAAATCACAAAAAAAGGTAAACGGCAAATACTTTTCTGCTCTATGCGCCACGGCCAATAGACATGCAACAGCACGCCCTGCGCTATGGCACGGTTTTTTGTTTCGTAAATAACCCAGCTTGCCCCCAGCTGCGAATGGCTGCCACCATGGCGTATGGTATAGGTTTTGGCTATGTCATGCAGCAGGGCACTGGCGCGCACCGCAGGCACATTCACGGCAAAGCCACGCTGGGCAGCGCGCTCGGCCAAGGCGGTAGCAAGCTCGGCCACAGCCCATGAATGCTCGCGCACATTTTCCAGCATGCCATATTGCCGCCATAAAGCCTTGCACTGCTCATCATCAGGAATAAGCCCTGTGCATTCGGGGCAAATGCCCAGCTCGGGCACATCGGCAAGATAGCCCTTGCCAATGGGAAAAGCTGTATTTTTTTGCTCTTGTTCCAGCATAGTAACACCTTTGCAATAACGTGGGAAAAGTATGCCACCACAGGCGGGTATAATCAAGCCTGCACACCATGGGCTGGCAAAGTGGCTGTGCCTTATGCCCTTTCTCCAGAAAAGGTTAGGCGCACTGTCAGCGTGCCCCACGCGGAAAAAGCACCACGCCCAGCGTTTTGAGCGTAATACGAATATCTAAGAGCACAGACATATTTTTAATATAGTACAAATCATATTCCAGCTTGCGGCGGGCATCTTCCTGTGAAGCCCCGTAGGGGTAGCACACCTGCGCCCAGCCCGTCAGCCCCGGTTTTATGCTGTGGCGCAGGCTGTAAAAGGGTATGCTTTCTGTAAGGCGGTGCACAAAATAAGGGCGCTCGGGGCGCGGGCCAATAAAGCTCATGCTGCCGGCAAGCACATTCCACACCTGCGGCAGCTCATCAAAACGCACCTTGCGTATACACGCCCCCACTCTGGTTACGCGGCTGTCCCCTGCGCGCGCCCACTGCGCCTGCCCTTCGGCCTCGGCATCTTCATACATGGAGCGGAATTTATACAAGGTGAACAGCGTGCCATTCAAGCCCACACGCTTTTGCTTATAAATAATAGGGCCTGGCGATTCCAAGGTAATCAACAGGGCAATCAGCAGCATAAGCGGGCAGGAAAGCAGCAAAAGCACCAAAGCTAAGGCCACATCCATTACGCGCTTTAAGCGCCGCAGCGAGCCATGTGTATTGAGCGAAAAGCCTTCATTCAGCAGCAGCCATTCCTCGCTTAGCTGAGCAAGGGGCAGCCTTTGCACCACATGTTCGCACAAAAGGCGAATATCTACCACCAAAATGCCAGCCAGCTTGGCATTGAGCAATTCTTTGGCAAGGGTATCATCCAGCGGGGCATCGGGCAGCACGACAATAACAGAAGCATCGTGCTCTCGCGCTACACGCAAAGTTTCAAAGGGTGTGCCAAGGTAGGGGCCTGCATCGGCATGGCTGCCTTGTTCACCCACATAGCCCACAATGACGGTGCGCCGTAAACTTTCACTTAAAAATTCGCGCACCACCCCAGCCTTGTCTTCCCCCAGCAAAAGCACACGGCGCGGGGTGCTCCAGCGCAAGGCCGTGCGGTAATAGACATAGCGCCACATTAGGCAAATAAGCAGCACCAGCACAGCCAGCAGCACGAGGGCTGTTTTGCTGAAACGGCTGTATTCCATAACATAGGTGGCCGTGGAAGAAGCCACACAGCCAAGCACACAAGCAGAAGCCATGCGCCCTATGGTGTCTTTAAAATCTTCCAGACCAGCTTTGTAGGCATCCAAAATATAAAAGCACAGCAGGTAAAAAATTACTGTCATGCCTGAAGCGCCTGTATAGTCCTGCCATGTTGCCATGCCAGAGGGCAGCGCAAACACACCCGTAAGCAATAATGCCGCCGCTATGCACACAGCATCGACTAGCAATAACAGTAATAAGAGGGGAAAAGGAATCATACCCACCTCATGCAAAAAATACGACAAAAGGCTATGCTCGTATGCCACAGGCCTGCTGTATTTGTGCCACCATGCCCGCAGCCACGCGCCCAGCTTCAAATTCTTCACAGGCAATGCGCCGCGCAGCCTGCCCCATGCGCTCAATAAGTGACGGCTCGCGAATAAATTTTTCCATAGCCAGCGCTAGCGCCACGCTGTCGTGCGGCGGCACAAGAAAGCCATTGATGCCCTCGCGCACAGCATCGCGGCAGCCGGGCACATCACTCACCACAGCAGGCCGCCCCATAGCCATGCCTTCTAAAATGGAAGCAGGCGTGCCCTCGCGCCACGAAGGCAGCACCAGCACCGAAGCTTGCCGCACATAAGGGCGCACATCACGGCAGGCACCCCAATATTCAATATCCCCACTGCGCTGCCAGCGCTGCACATCGGCCATATTCAAAGCCCCGCGCCCCTGCATGGCAGCACCCAGCAGGCAAAAACGCGCCAAAGGGTACTGTTGCTTGAGCTTGTGGGCGGCTTCGGCATAGCATGCTATGCCCTTGGCCACCAACAGGCGCGCCATCAGCAAAAACACAGGGCTGTGCACCACCGCTGGGGCTGGGCTAAAATGTACACAGTCCACCCCAGCCCCTTTACACAAAGCAAGCCTGTGCTGAGGGCGCACTATGCCCCTTGCCCAAAACTCTTCCACATCCGCGCTGTTTTGAAAAAAAATAAGTGCGGCTGCGCGCAGGGCTAGGCTGTACAGACGTGAGGCCACAAAGCGCAGCAGGCGCTTGCCAAGCCTGCCCCCCTCAAAAGCATAGCCAAGCCCTGTAATAATGGCACAATAGTGAGGAACAGCGGTAAGCTGTGCCGCAATTCCGCCATAAATGACCGATTTTATTGTAGACGCCACCAATATATCGGGCTTGGTTTGCTTTAAGATATTCCGCAAAGCCCACAGGGTGCGGGCATCGCGCAGGGGCGAGCAGCCCTTGGCATCCAATGGATAGTGCAGCACAGTACAGCCAGCGGGCACAAAGGGGGCTTGCCCCAAGGTAGGCGCGGCACTGGGCACACAGCACAGCACATGCCAGCCCGCCGCCTGCATATTGGCCAGTAAAGGCTGCCAATAGCAGCGCAAGGCCTCGGTGCTGTTGGTAAGAAAAAGCAGTGTTGGTTGCTGTGGCATGGGGGCAGTATAGCAAGCTCCAGCGGCGCTGCAAAGCCCTTTTCCCCCAAAGGCACACTTTACAGGCGATAATAGTTGAGGTTATACTGCAAAAAATAATGTCGTTATTTCACATGCACGCCGCCCTTTGCGGCATAAGGAAGAGCCATGAGCGCATTTACAGAACTGTTAAAAAAAATGGAAACCACACCAGAATCGTGGCTGATAACAGGGGTTGCTGGTTTTATTGGGTCAAACTTGCTTGAAACCCTGCTTGCCCACGGGCAAAAGGTAACTGGTCTTGATAATTTTATGACTGGCTACCAGAAAAATCTGGATATGGTGCGCGAAGCCGTGGGCGAAACAGCATGGCGCAACTTTACCTTTATTGAAGGGGATATTCGAGATTTGGACACCTGCCGCAAGGCCTGCACAGGCGTAAATCATGTGCTGCATCAGGCTGCCCTTGGCTCTGTACCCCGCTCTATTGAAGACCCCTTGCTGACCAACAGCTGCAATATTACAGGCTTTTTAACCATGCTTGTGGCGGCGCGCGATGCCAAGGTGAGCAGCTTTGTGTATGCTGCCTCTTCTTCCACCTATGGCGACCACCCCGGCCTGCCCAAGGTAGAAGAGCACATTGGCCGCCCCCTTTCACCCTATGCCGTTACCAAATATGTTGATGAGCTGTATGCCGACGTTTTTGCGCGCACCTATGATTTTAACACTGTTGGCTTGCGCTATTTTAATGTGTTTGGCAAAAGGCAAGACCCTGCTGGTGCCTATGCAGCAGTAATACCCCTGTGGTTTGCAGGCATGATGAGCCACGCTGATATCTTTATTAATGGCGATGGCGAAACCAGCCGCGATTTTTGCTATATAGACAATGTGGTGCAAATGAACCTGCTGGCCAGCTATGCCACGGGCGAAGCCACTAATCAGGTGTACAATGTTGCCTTTGGCCAGCGCACAACGCTGAACGAACTCTTTTCGCTCATTCAAGCCGAGGTGGTAAAGCACAAGCCCGAGGCAGCCAGTATGCGCCCCCTATATCGGGATTTCCGCAAAGGTGATGTGCGCCATTCCTTGGCCGATATCAGCAAGGCACAAAAATTTGTGGGCTATGATCCACAATTTGATGTGCGCTCTGGCATGGCCTTGGCTGGAGAGTGGTATTATAAAAATCTGGGGTAGAAGCTCACGCCTCTTAACAGACAAAAACAGGCAAGCGCCCCCACAAGGCTACACTTGCCTGTTTTTGTCTCTTCGGGAACGAAGAAAGGAAGCTGCATGAAATATATTCTTTGGACGCTGCTGGCACTGTGCGTGCTGCTGGGAGGTGGGGCATTGTATGCGTATAGCCTGTTGGATATGCAGGAAATACGCACGTCTATTGCTGAAATAAGCAAGGCAAACACAGGCAAAACGCTGCTGCTGGATGAAGCCCCCGTGCTTTCTTTCAGGCCGCTGGGGCTGCGCCTAGGGCGAGCCACATGGGGCTTTGAAAATGGGCAGCCCGCCAAACAGGGGCTTTCTGCCAGCATAGGCGGGGGCACAGCCAGCATTGCCCTGCTACCCCTTCTGCACGGCACCCTTACCATAGAAAAACTCACGCTGGAGCAGCCCCGCATTAGCCTGCACCCCGAAGCCAGCAAAGAAAAATCAGAAAAAAACAGACTACGCCCAGCCAGCGCAAACCTTGCCCAGCCCGCACAGCCCTCAGCTTCCCCGCAAGCCGCGCCTTCCCAAGCTTTACTTTCCCCACAGCCCTCTTCCTTTGTGCGCAATGTCATTATTCAAACACTACAGATAGAGCAAGGGGCTGTGCACTGGAATGATGCTGCGGGCAAAAGCATAGACGCAGAAGCTATTACGCTTGCTATACACAATATTGCTCTTGATCAGGAAGCTTCATTTACCCTGCACAGCACACTGCGCACATATCACGGCAAGCAGGCACAGCTTGCCGCTCAGGGCTTTTTTAGCCCTACCAAAGCCGCGCTGAGCCTGCGCGAGGTGCACAGCAGCCTAAAACCACAAGCAGGCCTGAACGATTTTGGAGAACTGGCCTTCACGCTGGACGGAAAACTGACCCTGCCCGCAGGTAAAAGCCTAAGCGTGGAAGGCACAGTGCGCGAAGGCAGCGCAGCATGGCGCACTATTCCTTTCACCTTCACAGCAGCCTTAAGCGGGCAAAACAATATCTACACCCTAAGCCCCCTGCAAATACAGCTGCAAACAGGGGGGGAAGTAAAGGCACAGCTGGTTGCAGACCTGAATACATTCCGCTATACCGCAACAATTACCGCAAATAATGTTACCTTATACCCTGTGTGCACTGCCCTTGATAAGCGCCTTGCCGTGCAGGGCATAGGTGCTGGCTCTTTTGATGGAAGCAGCGCGGGCACTGATGAAAAAGCATTACGCAAAAACCTGAACGGTAAGGGCAAAATAGCCCTGCACGATATTGTGCTGGGGCAGGATATGCTGCCTTCACAACTTTTTGGCGCGCGCATTCCCAACCGCTTCAGCTCATTGCAAAGCCCTGTTGTGGTCACTTCGGGCATAGTGAATGCCAACCCTGTTGTGCTCAAAGCCCCGGGGCTTGTGGGCAAGGCGCAGGCATTACTTGATTTACCCAAAGAATATTGCCGCGCCAAGGGCACGCTGTCATGGAGCGGCCTTTCCATTCCCATACAGGCCATAGGCCCTTTTGGAGCCGTCGTGGTGCGGGTAGACCCCAATTTCAGCCGCTATTTATTAAAACAAGGTTTGCAGGGTTTATTGGGGCAGTAAGCAGCAATAAGAATCCCCCGGCATAGCCGGGGGTTTTTCATATGCGCCTATAAGGCTCTTTTCTAGCCGCGCCTTAAAGGCGCACTATAAAGTCTGGCACCTGCTTTTCTCTTACTTGCGACCCGTAAACGGGTTTCCAGGATACGGAAGCGTTAACTGGGTGCCTAATTTATCTTCTTCCAGTTGATGCTTAATATATTCCGCTATCTTAGTCTTATTTTTACCTACCGTATCCACATAATATCCACGACACCAAAATTCTCGATTGCGGTATTTAAATTTCAAATCCCCAAATTGTTCGTACAACATTATGCTGCTTTTCCCTTTGAGGTACCCCATAAAACCCGATACCGACATCTTAGGCGATATTTCAAGGAGCATATGTATATGATCGGGGCAGCACTCAGCCTCTACTATTTTTACCCCTTTCCACTCACATAATTTGCGTAAAATCTCGCCTACAGCCTTTTTTCTCTCTCCATAGAACACTTGTCTGCGGTATTTGGGGGCAAAGACTATATGATATTTGCAGTTCCAACGGGTATGCGCTAAACTTTGTATGTCAGCCATTGCTGACCTCCTTTTGATGTAGCTACTTGCAGTTGCCAGACCGCTTGGCTGTTCTACATCAAAAGGAGAATTTTTTACATATTCATAGCTTAAAGCTTTTTGGAACCCCCCGCCTAGCGGGGGGGTTTCTTTGTATACAAAAAAGCCTCTCCGTACAGGGAGAGGCTTTTTATTTAACAAAATAGCAGCGTTTGCTATGCACCGCCGCCGAAATTACTATCCAATTCCTTGTTCTTATTAAAGATACCTTCCAAGATAAGGGCAAGAGCACCGTCGCCAGTTACGTTACAGGCTGTGCCAAAACTATCTTGCAAAGCAAAAATAGCCAGTAATAAAGCCACACCAGCAGGGTCAAAGCCAAGCACAGCCACTACCAGACCAAGCGAAGCCATAACCGTACCCCCAGGCACGCCGGGGGCGCCCACAGCAAATATCCCAAAAAGGACAATGAAAAGCACCATTGTGCCCACGGGCGGCAAAGTGCCATACAGCATAAGGCTGATGGTCATAACAAAAAAAGTTTCCGTCAGCACAGAGCCGCACAAGTGCACTGTTGCCCCCAAGGGAATCATAAATTCCGTTATGGTTTTGCTGAGCACGGGGGAACGGCGCGCACAGGCAAGAGATACTGGCAAGGTTGCAGCAGAAGACATGGTGCCAATGGCCGTGAGGTAGGAAGGCAAATAATAGCGCAGCACAGCAAGGGGGTTGCGCCCAGAAATAAAGCCGCCAAGGGCATAGAGCACTGCCAGCCAAATATAATGCCCCACAATAACAATGCCAATAACCATTAGGAAGATGGGCAGCTGCACTGTCAGGCGCCCTTCATACGAAAGCTCACAGAAGGTTGCGCCCACAAAAAAAGGTAATAAGGGGATGACCACGCGCACAACAATGCTGGTCATAATGGCTTCCAGCTCGTGCAGCAATTTATACATTGTCTCAGCCTGCGTCCAACTTGTGGCAATACCAAGCAGCAAAGCTGTGGTCAGCGCTGTCATCACCGACATAACAGGCGGGATATCCAGCATAAATGTTGGCTTGGGCAGGGCAACCAGCCCTTCAACAGTGGTGGGAATAGACAGGTGAGGAATAATCATATAGCCAGAAATGGCAGAAAACAGTGCTGCGCATACGCTCGATAAATAGGCTATGCCCACTGCGGTCAGCAGCATTTTACTGGCATTTTTCCCTAAACGTGCCACGGCAGGGGCAATAAAGCCCACAATAACCAAAGGCACGGCATAAAAAATAAGCTGCCCTAGCGCATATTTGGCAGAAACAATAACGTCCATGGTAGCGGTATTGGCCAAACGGCCAAGCACTGCCCCAATAACCAAGGCCACAAGCAATTTGATAATTAAGCCAAAATCACTCTTTTTTGCACCCATGTTCCTGCTCCTTGTAAAAAAGTTCACACAGTGCCAGCAGGTAAAAAATACGCTTTATTAGCTGCAAAAACAAGTTCTTTTCTTTTTTCCTGCCGTAACTAGGGTAAAATACATATTTTCGGGCTCTTGGAAGGAGAAAAAGAGAGGGTATACTTTTCTTTATTGTGCGCCTGCTCTGTTTTTCAAATGCAAATAATAGCAGGCCATGCAGCAAAAAAAATATTGCAAGCGCCCGCCCCATCCATCAGGCGTACAGTCCCAGATTATAAGGGTACAGAAATGCTTTTCGAAATCATGGAGGCACTACTCTGTGCCAGATTCCATACGCGCCGGCACAGGCGAATGATCTCTCAAAAAAGCTGAACGGACAGCTGGAACAAACACTACAAAAGCATATAGACGGCTGCCGTGAAAATGGTTATCGTACATATACGAGGTGCGGCATGGGGAAAATCTTCTGTTGGGTTGAAGACCTGATGCAGGACGACAACGACCGCAAATATTGGTCTGGTATTTTTGGAATGGCTGGAGCTGCATGTTTGGCAGTCGCCTTTATTGAACTCAGTGCACTGGCGCTGGGTACGGGCATTATTTTTTGCCTCTATGGGCTTCGCTTTAATCGAAAGGGGTAACACATGATTAACACCATTCTTTTCTTCTTGTTACTCACAGCTATTATTGGGGTATTTGGTTACCTAGCGTTCCGCCACAAGAGTGGAAAGCAAGCCTCTTAATTTACCCCGCAGCCATCCTTTTCTTACAGAGGCGACTTCTTCGGATGCCGCCCTTTTCTTTATACAAATAAAAATCCCCCAACGTAGCTAGGGGTATTGAAGATGCGCCTGTAGGGCTTTATTACCAGCAGCGCCCTAGGCGCATTGAAAACGATCTGATATCTGCATTCCTCGGCTCATAACTACCCGAGTAGCGGGTGGGTTTTTAAAGCTGCCATGTAGCACACAGAGCCGCAGGGCACAGAACACAGAACACAGGGCACAAAAAAAAGCTCTTCGCGCAAGAGCAGCGAAGAGCTTTTTAGAAGAATCTTTGGCGGCGGCCTACTTTCCCACAATAAAGACTGCAGTATCATCGGCGAAGGAGAGCTTAACTTCCGAGTTCGGAATGGGGTCGGGTGTACCCTCTCCTCTATGGCCACCAA
>JAQVCS010000025.1 GCA_028689675.1 Desulfovibrionaceae bacterium
ATGAACCACTTGGCTTTACAGCCCCGCCAGTTCCCCAGCGGCGAAGAGGGAAACTATGTGCTTTCGCTCTTCTTGTCAAGCTAAAAGTTTTTATTTCTTCAAAAACTTTTTCGCTCTTTTCGCTTACCCCCCAGCACAATGTGCTGTGTGAGAGCGCGCAAACTAGCTACTTTCAGCTTGTCAGTCAAGTATTTTTTAAACTTTTTAAAAAATGCCCACAACTTTCTATGCCTTTCCTTTTTTAGGGGAAATAAAAGGAGCCTGCACTGCTGCGCAGACTCCCCGCACGAACAAAATGTGGTGCCGAGGGACGGGATTGAACCGCCGACACGGGGATTTTCAGTCCCCTGCTCTACCAACTGAGCTACCTCGGCTCGACGAAGAGAGTTCTAAACAAAGCAGCGCCTTTATGCAAGTCTTTTTTTCACTTTTCAGCATATTTTTTGTAATTTTATATATAACTATTTATTATTACTTATTTTATCTTTAATCTTCTTTATGCCGTGGCATAAACGCTGCCTGTACACACTTGCGTGCTGCTGCCCGTGCCTGTACTTGCTTTTGGCCTCTCGCTTTTTTTATAGTATGCTGGGGCAAGCTTTGCTATAAGCAAGCGCACACGGCGCATTTCAAATGCCATTCCTATACATAAGAGAACAAGTATGAAAATACCGCATTCCCTTCCCCCGCTGCTACGCGAAATGCAGGCCTTGCGCAGCATGGGGTTTTATTCCCTTGTTACGCAGGCGCTTATTGTTGGCGCGGGCACTGGCGTGGTTATTGGCCTTTTTCGTTGGTTATATACACACATCAATGCCTTTATTGTGCACAGCCTCAACCTGCACAATCTTTATAGCCTGCCCTGGATATGTGGGCTTTTCGCCGCCCTTATTCTGCTGGCGCTTATTTCTGGCTGGATTGTGACCAAAGAGCCCCTGCTCAGCGGCAGCGGTATTCCACAAGTGGAATTAACCATGCGCGGGCATTTGCCCCTGCCTTGGCTGCGGCTGCTGCTGGGCAAATTTGTGGGCACACTTTTGTGCCTGAGCGGCGGCCTTTCGGTGGGGCGCGAAGGCCCCAGCATTCAAATGGGGGCGGCTGTGGGCTGCGGCGTGGGCTCACTGTGGTTTGGTAAGGAAAGTGTTCTGCCGCGCTTCCTCATTGCAGGCAGTGCCGCTGGCATGACGGCGGCCTTTGGTGCGCCCTGTGCGGGCTTGCTCTTTGCCTTTGAAGAAATGAAGACCATTATTACTGTGCCCTTGCTGCTGTTTACCGCCTGCGCGGCAGGGGCGGCTTTTGTGGTAATACACACGCTTTTTGGTTTTGGTCTAGTTTACCCTTTTGCCCATCTGGCACCGCTGGCATGGCAGCAATACCCTCTGCTGCTTGTGTGGGCGGCCATAGTCGGCTTTATAGGGGCGGGCTATAATGGCGCGCTGATGGGCGGGCTCTTTTTTGGGGATAAGCAAAAGCTATTTTCAAGCCGTACCCGCCCCCTTGTGCCCTTTATATGTAGTGGGCTCTTGCTCTATGCCTACCCGCAGGTGCTGGTGGGCTTTGGTGTTTCCATTGAAAGCTTGGAACAGGGCATGCTGGTGCTGGGCTCTTTGCTGCTGCTTTTAGTGGTCAAAATCTTGTTCAGCATACTCAGCTTTTCGTCTGGAGTGTCTGGCGGGCTGCTTATGCCCATGCTCAGCATTGGCGCTCTGGCTGGGGCTTGTGCCAGCGCCCTTGCCCTGCCCTTTGGCCTTATACAGGCAGAGCAATTGGGCACAATGCTCGCCCTCAGCATGGGGGCACTCTTTGCCGCCACCGTGCGCGCACCCCTGACAGGCGGAATGCTGGTGCTGGAAATGACAGGCGCGTGGTCAACAGCCCCCGCCATGCTGGTTGCTGTCTACACCGCCACCTTTGTGGCCAATCACCTGCATTCTGCGCCCATTTACGATTCCATAAAGGTGCGCCTGCTCAAGCGCACACGCCTTGCACGCCATAAGCAAGCCTGAACATAAAAAACACAGCCCGCACCATTTCTGCCGCTCAACATCAAAAACATACAAAAAAAGAGCACCTCCCCTTGGGCAGATGCTCTTTTCTTTTCCATACCGCGCTCATGCACGGCAAAAAATACTCTTAATAGGCGTGCGAATCATTCTTAATATCTTCTGCCTTCAGCGTGTGTGAGAACAGACGATACATCCAGAATTGATACACAAGCACAATGGGCACCATCACCAACGCCACACCCAGCATAATCTTCAGCGTTAAGGGGCTGGAGGCGGCATTAAAGGCTGTGACCGACCACTCGGGGTTTAGCGAAGACATAATCATACCGGGGAACATGCCAATCACGCCAAAGAAGGTCACCCCCAGCAAAAAGACTGCCGAAGAGCACCATGCCAAGAGGATTTTCCCGCTGGTTAAAAAGGCGCGCACACCAGCAAGCCCCAGCACCACAATAACGGGAATAATAAACAGGGCAGGGTTGGCCACATAATTAGCAAAGAGCTGCGTGTAGAAGGCAGAAAGCCCCAAGAAAGCCAAGAGCAGCAAAAGCACCACAGGCCACAAAATCAACGCTGTGCCAATAGCGCGGGTTTGCAATGCCCCTTCCGACTTAAACGCCAGCCACAGCGCGCCGTGCATGGCAAATATCACCACAAAGAACACGCCGCCAGCCAAACCATAGGGGTTCAGCAGAGTAAACAACGTGCCCTGATACACACCCTGAGCATCAATAGGAATGCCCATAAACAGGTTGGCAAAGGCCACGCCCAAAAGCAGCGCAGGCAGGAAGTTGGTAATAAAGTGCACACCATCCCACAAGCTGCGCCAAGCATTGCTGTCTACCTTATTGCGGAATTCAAACGAGACTGCACGAAAGATAAGCGCAAACAAGAGAATGAGCAGGGGCGCATACAAGGCGCTGAACATAACGGCATAGGCCTTGGGGAAAGCCGCAAAGGTCACACCACCAGCGGTGATAAGCCACACTTCGTTGCCATCCCAAAAAGGCCCTGCGGCATTGTACACAATGCGGCGCTCGCCTTCATTTTTGGCAATAAAGGGCAACAGTGAGCCCAAGCCAAGGTCAAAGCCATCCAGAATGAAGTACACAGCCCAGAGCAAACCCCAGAGGATAAACCATGTTGTTTCGAGCATATTTTTCTCCTTCTATTCCTGGGGGCCCTTGCGGGCATATTTGCACAGCAGCAGAATATCCAACGCGCCCAAAGCAGAATATACCACAATAAATGCCACCAAAGAAATAAGAACATTGGATTCTGGCACAGGAGAAACCGCATCTGTGGTGCGCATAAGGTTATACACAATCCACGGCTGACGGCCAATTTCTGCCACAGCCCAGCCCAGCATAATAGCCACATAGGGCAAGGGAATGCACCACACCAAGGCCTTGAGCAAACGGGAAGGCTTGACGCTGGCATTGCGCACCACAAAAGAAACCAAGGCCAGCAGGGCAAACAAGCCACCCAGCGCCAGCATAATGCGGAAAGACCAGAACGTAGGGGCAACAGGGGGGCGGTCTTCTTTGGGGAAGTCTTTCAAGCCCTTCACTTCGGCATTTACGTCGCCATAGGCAATCCAGCTCATCAGCCCGGGCACAGAAAGAGCCTGCACGCTGTTAGTTTCATTCGCTACATCAGGTATCAGCAGCATGTGGAAGGGGGCATTCTTTTCTGTTTCCCACTGGGCTTCCATGGCAGCCAGTTTAGCAGGCTGCAATTGTGCCACAGTGCCACCCTGATGATGGCCAGCCAGCGCCACCAAGGCCACCATCACCAAGGTGAAGGGCGCAGCCATGCGGAAGGAGCGGCGGAAGAACACATTATCGGCATTACGCAGCAAGTGCCATGCAGAAACACCCAGCACAAAAAAGCCGCCCAGCATCCATGCCGAGCTGACCGTATGGGCATAAATACCCCAAGCATAGGGGTTTTGCACCACGGTCAAAAAATTATCCAGCTCGGCGCGGCCATTGCGCAGCACATAGCCCACGGGGTTTTGCATCCAGCCATTGGCAATGATAATCCACAGGGCAGAAATATTGCCCGCTATGGCTACCATCCAAATGGCAAACAGATGGGTCTTTTTGCCCACGCGGTTCCAGCCAAAGTGCCACACGGCAAGAAAGGTCGATTCCAAAAAGAAGGCGACTGTGGCTTCAATAGCCAGCAAAGAGCCAAAAATATCGCCCACATATTCAGAATAGCGCGACCAGTTTGTGCCAAATTGAAACTCAAGCGTAATGCCCGTGACAACGCCAAGGGTGAAGTTAATAATAAACAGTTTGCCCCAAAATTTTGTCTGTTTTTTCCACATTTCGTCGCCCGTCATCACATAACGGGTTTCCATATAGGCCAACAGAATGGAAAGCCCCAAGGTCAGGGGGACGAAAATAAAATGGAAGAAAACAGCCACGGCAAATTGCAGCCGTGAAAGCATTACTACATCCATGTATACCTCCTCAAAAAATGCTTAACTTTTATTTACCCTAGCTCTATCCTATACAAAACAGGAATGCAAGCTGTTAGCATTATTGTGACAAGACGCATAATTTGCTTTTTCATGGGTATTGCTGCCGCAAGCTCTGCCTTTTCAGCAAAAAAGGGGCTATATTTGCAAAAAAAGCTTGCCAAAGGTGGCTTCATAGCGCGCTTTAAAGGTATCCAGCGTATAGCTGTAGCTTTGTGTGCCATTCTGCTCTATGGCAAAGCTGGCTGCTGTTGCGCCAAGGCATACGGCTTCGGGCATTTCCATGCCGCACACAAGGCCTTTTAGCAGGCCGCCGCGGTGGGCATCGCCAGCACCAGTGGGGTCTACCACGCCATCACAGCGCACAGCGGGGAAAGACTGGTCTACAGTGTTGCCGTGGGCATCTTTACCCAATAAAGAGCAGCCATGCTCGCCTAGCGTGGTTACAAGCCATGTAGTGCGGCTGGCAAGGTCTTCCTTCGTTTTGCCCGTTTTTTTGCACACCATGCTCAGTTCGTAGTCATTGGTAATAAGGGCAAAAGAGCCTGTAATGGCCTCCAGCAATTCTTCTCCTGTAAACACGGGCAATTGCTGCCCCGGGTCAAAAATATAGCGCACGCCTTTTTCGCGGTAAAAACGCGGTAAGTTGCGCATGTCATCCATATTTCCGGGGGAAACAATAGCTATATCTTGCGCGGCATCAAGCTGGGCAAAAGCATAGGGGGCAGGCAAGGCCATAGCGCCTGGGTAAAAACCTGTAATCTGGTTGGCCTTCAAGTCGCTGGTAATATAACACAAAGCGGTAAAAAGCTCTTCATCGCGGCGTATGCCATCTAGGGGCAGCCCCAAGTCGCTTAAAAAACGGGCATAGCCTTCAAAATCGCGCCCCACCGCGGCGATAATATGCGGCTTTTCCCCCAGCAAAGCGAGGGAATAGGCAATGTTGCCAGCACAACCGCCGCGTTTTTCTTCCATACGATCCACCATAAAGCTTACACTGAGCATGTGTAATTTATCCATAATGATGTGATCCTGAAAGTTGCCAGGAAAAGTCATAATGCGGTCATACGCCATGGAGCCAGAAACATAAATCGCCATACTGTGTCCTTTTTGTCAAAATTCACCACTATGCTGTACAGGCTGGGTTTCACCTTCTACCCAGCGCAAAAAAGGGCTGTGCCCTGCAACAATCGACAAGGCGACAATACAGGGAACATCATAAGGATGTAAAGCACAGACCCGCGCCCGCAAAGCCGCAAAACCCGCTTGGGTGCATTGGGCTATGAGGGCATATTCTTCTCTTTCCTGCACTGCCCCCTGCCACCAATACACAGAGGCACACACAGGCAGTATATTGACGCCGGCGGCAAGCCTTTCATACACAAGGGCATGGGCAAGCGCGCTGGCACAAGCCTTGTCTGGCGCGGTAATGTACACAAGAAGAGCCTTATTTTCTGCTGTATGGCACATAAAAAAACCTCCTGCTCTGGGCTCTATGCCTTGCCCTGCCTGCCCCTGTTATGGCATACTAAAAGGCATGAAAAACAATACCCCCAGCCAACAAGCACAGCTTGTGCTTGAAAAATTAAAAGCCCGTTACCCCGAATTGCAGACACACCTTGTGGCCGCAAACCCGTGGCAGCTTATGATAGCCACCATTTTGGCCGCCCAGTGCACCGATGCGCGGGTAAATACTGTTACGCCCCAGCTCTTTTCCCGCTGGCCAGATGCCGCCGCTTTGGGCGCTGCCGATATTGCCGAGGTTGAAAGTGTTATACGCTCAACTGGCTTTTACCACAATAAGGCAAAAAATATTATTGCCGCAGGCAAAGTTGTCAGCCAGCGCTTTGGCGGCACTATGCCCAGTACCCTTGAAGAACTTATTACCATACCAGGGGTGGCGCGCAAAACAGCCAACTGTGTGCTGTGGGGCGGCTTTGGCATTAACGTGGGGCTGGCGGTGGATACGCACGTTAAGCGCATAGCCTATAGGCTGGGCTTGACCAAGCAAACAGACCCTGTAGCTGTGGAACGCGACCTTATGGCCTTGTTCCCTCAGGCAGAATGGGGCGGCGTGAACCACCGCATGGTGTGGTTTGGGCGGCATGTGTGTGATGCCCGCAAGCCCCTGTGCGAAGAATGCGAAATGGCAGCATTTTGCCCACGCCTTGAACCACCCAAAAGCAAAAAATAGGTGCACAGTATGCAGGGCTTTCTTCTTTCTGCCGCCCTCACAGCCGATATTCAGCGCCTAGGGGCAGCGCTGAGCCAACGCGGCTGGCTGTGTGCCACGGCAGAATCGTGCACAGGCGGGCTTATTGGCGCATCCCTCACGGCAGTGCCCGGCTCATCGGCATGGTTTGCTGGCGGGGTCATTGCGTATGCTAATTCGGTAAAAGAACAGGCTCTTGGTGTGGACGCCCTTTGTCTTGAACGCCATGGCGCTGTAAGCAAAAGCGTTGTGCGGCACATGGCCGCAGGGGCATGCCGCCTTACTGGCGCGCAGGCCGCCATGGCGGTTTCGGGCATAGCAGGGCCCGGGGGCGGCACAGCGCACAAGCCCGTGGGCACAGTGTGGCTGGGCTTTGCCGCTGGCGGCATTGTTACCGCACACAAAATTTGGCTGCCAGCCACGCGCCCTGTGCTGCGGCAAGCCGTGGTAGCTTTGGCCGTGCGTGGTCTACTTGACCTGTTGCATTACCCCGCATTGGCACAAGGGCACGCGCCCGCAAAACCCTGAGCCCTCACAGGGCGCATATCTGCACTCTGCCTCTGCCACCGTACGTCCTGCCCAAACCGCACTTTTTTCCAGCGCATACCTACCCCTGCTTGGCACGCTCTACGCCAGAGCACGCGGCCAAACAGAGCGCAAACGGGGGCTCAAGCCTGCCCAAAAGCAAGCCCTTTACCTGTTCAGCATAGTTTTCCGTTCGGTGTCACTATTATAACTATCTGATTTTATAATAACAAAAAAATAATACTTGCAATTATTTTTTGCATTTCGTAGCGTTCCCCTTCATAAAACCACTTTTGAGAGAATGCTATGACCCGTAAAGACCGTACCGAAGGCATTTACAGCCGCCGTGAAGTGCTGGATGAAAGCGAACGCCGTCAATACAATCTTATTCAGCTAAAAGAATTGCTGACCTATGCGTACCGCTATTCAGAAGATGTCAAAAAGCGCTTTGATCGCGCTCAATTTAATGTTGAAAAGTTCAAGACCCTTTCCGATATCAAGCACATTCCCATTTTAAAAAAGAAAGAACTTATCTTTTTGCAATCTATGGGGCCTCGCCTTGGCGGCCTGCTTACTAAAGACATTGGCGACCTAAAGCGCGTCTTTCTTTCGCCTGGGCCTATTTTTGACCCTGAAGACCGCGCAGAAGATTATTGGGGCTATACCGAAGCCTTTTATTCTGTTGGTTTTCGCCCCGGGGATGCTGTGCAGGTGACCTTTAACTATCACCTTGCCCCCGCTGGCCTGATGTTTGAAGAGCCTTTGCGCAATTTGGGCTGTGCTGTCATTCCCGCTGGCCCTTCCGACCCCTCCACCCAGCTCGACATTATGCAAAAGCTGCGCGTGTGCGGCTATGTGGGCTCGCCCAGCTACTTGATGCACCTTGCCCAAAAAGCAGAAGAAAAGGGCATTAACCTGCGCCGCGATTTATTTATGGAAGTGGCCTTTGTTACTGGCGAACGCCTTTCTGAAAAAATGCGCTCGCAAATGGAAAAGAAGTTTGACATCATCATGCGTCAGGGCTACGGCACGGCCGATGTGGGCTGTGTTGGCTATGAATGCTTCCACAAATGCGGCCTGCACATTGCCAACCGCTGCTATGTAGAAATTTGCCACCCCGACACAGGCATCCCCTTAAAAGATGGGGAAGTGGGCGAAATTGTGGTTACCGCCTTTAACAAAACCTACCCGCTTATTCGCCTTGCCACGGGTGACCTTTCCTATATAGACCGCAGCCCCTGCCAATGCGGCCGCACAAGCCCGCGTTTGGGCAATATTGTGGGTCGTGTGGATACCACAGCGCGTATTAAGGGCATGTTTGTGTACCCGCATCAGGTGGAACAGGTGCTGAGCCGCTTTGAGGAAATCAAGCGCTGGCAGATAGAAGTGACCAACCCCGGCGGCATAGATGAAATGACGCTCTTTATTGAAACCAGCGGCTTCCGTCGTGAAGAAGACTTGCTGCATCAATTCCGTGAAAAAATTAAGCTGCGCCCCGAGCTGAAAATTCTTGCCCCCGGCAGCCTGCCGCCCCAAATTCGCCCCATTGAAGACAAGCGTGAATGGGATTAAGCATAAAAAACAAAATTGTATAAAAAATATCAAGCCCGCCTTTGTGCGGGCTTTTTTTTATTATCTCTACCCATGTTTGAGCGTATAAACAAATTTTATCAACAGATAAGCCATGTTATACAAGTCATACACAGGCAGCGATACTGTGTTTTTTCTTTCTTTCCCAAAAAAGCATTGTCAAAAGTCTTGTGAGCTACAAACAAATAGGGTACAAAACAACTTCATTAAACAATTTTGTATAAATAATTACATCCTGCAGGGGGGCTTGCTTTATGGAGTTGTTGACCTCAATTCTTTCTGAATTGAATTCCATCGTCTGGGGGCCATTAATGCTCTTTTTGCTGCTCGGTACAGGGGTTTACCTGACCGTGCGTATGCGCTTTTTTACAGTGCGCAACATCCCCAATGCCTTTCAGAAATTATGGCAGCGCCGCAAAAAAAGTGATGCCGAGGGTGAGCTTTCCCCTTTTAATGCCTTGATGACAGCCATGGCTGGCACCATAGGCACAGGCAATATTGCTGGTGTGGCCACGGCTATTTTTATGGGCGGGCCCGGTGCACTGTTTTGGATGTGGTGCACGGCCTTGGTGGGCATGGCCACCAAATTTGCCGAGGTGCTTTTGGCTGTGCGCTACCGCGAAGTGACCCCCTCTGGTCACGTTGTAGGCGGCCCTATGTATTACATTAAAAATGGCTTGGGGCAAAAATGGGCTTGGATGGGCACGCTTTTTGCCATTTTTGGCGCTTTTGCCGCTTTTGGCATAGGCAATTCGGTACAGTCCAATTCTATTGCTGAAGTGCTCAACAGCACCTTTTCTGTGCCCCACTGGGTAACAGGTCTGGTACTTTTTTTGGTAGTGGGTGCTGTTCTTTTGGGCGGCTTGCAGCGCGTGGGCGCTGTGGCTGGCAAGGTTGTGCCTGTGATGGCTGTTTTTTATATTGCCGCATCCCTTTTTGTTATTGGCTTAAATATCAAAGAAGTGCCGCACATTTTATGGCTGGTCATTAGTGAGGCCTTTACCCCCACTGCGGCTACAGGCGGTTTTGCAGGGGCTACGGTGTGGATGGCCATTCGTTTTGGTGTTGCCCGCGGGGTGTTTTCGAACGAAGCTGGCCTTGGCTCTGCCCCCATTGCCCATGCCACTGCCACGGTGCGCAACCCCATGACGCAGGCCACCATCAGCATGCTGGAAACCTTTATCGACACCATTATCGTCTGCTCTATGACAGGCTTTGCCATCTTGGTCACAGGCGTGTGGACTTCGGGGGTGACAGGCGCTACCCTGACCACAAAGGCTTTTGAAGCTGCGCTGCCTGGCATTGGTGCCCCGCTGGTGGCCATTGCCCTCATGCTTTTTGCCTTCACCACCATTCTTGGCTGGTGCGTATACAGCGAGCGCTGCATTGTGTATTTATTTGGCGAAAAAATGCTGAAGCCTTGGCGCGTGCTCTATGTCTGCGTTGTGCCCTTGGGCGCGGTGGCCAAGCTTGATTTTGTGTGGCTTCTTTCAGACACCCTGAATGCCTGCATGGCCATACCCAACCTTGTAGCCTTAATTTTATTAAGCCCTGTCGTTTTTGCCATGATAAAAGCCCATTTTGCCCAAGCGGCTGCTGAAGGAAAAAATAAATAACGTTCCTTAGTTTTCACTGGTACGCCAAGGGCGCAAGTATATGCTTGCGCCCTTTTTTGTGCATAGGCTGGCGTAGGGCAGCCCCCCGCAAACCAGCCAAGAACAGCTCTCTGTTTTGTCAAGCAAAGTAACCATATAAACGATAAAGACAAACCTACTTCAGCAGACAACAACGCACATAACGTTGCGGGTATGGCGCGCGTGGCGGCATACGCGCCCACAGCTACCTGAGTACTGTTAAAACAAACATGCTTTAGCCTAAATATGCCTAGCCTCTTGCTTATTTAAACGTAACAGAATCCGCAACATCGTTGCAGACTTTACTCTCAATATCTCCCATTTGAAAAAGAGTAGCCACAGAACCATCTGTTACTGCCCAAATAGTGAAATAGGTAGGATAATTATCTTTTTTACCATAAAAAAAGAAATAGCCATCTTTTTCCTGCAATTCTTCTGCCTTATATTCTTCTGCCATATCTTTTGCATAGCTGCGAAGATGCCCTTCGCTATGGATATCGGTGCTCAACAGAGCGCCTACGGTACATTTTCTATTTCCAGCGCCTACCAAAACAGCATTATTTTTTTCTTCTACCACGACCCAGTCTTCTGGCAACGCAATGGTACACATCCCGAAATCCCTTACTTTCTCCGAACCAAGCGCCTTGCCTGCTTCAGCATCTTTGCCCATACCCCCTGCATATTTTCCAAGAAAATCTTTAAGCCCAGCACTAAGATTCTCATTACTTGCGGGGGCTTCCAGTTTTTCTTCTGCAGGAGGTATTTTTTGTG
Organism: Desulfovibrionaceae bacterium; assembly: GCA_028689675.1. GTDB lineage: Bacteria > Desulfobacterota > Desulfovibrionia > Desulfovibrionales > Desulfovibrionaceae > JAQVCS01. The sequence continues at coordinate 11,227 of JAQVCS010000025.1, forward strand.
ACAATACAGCGCTGCCAAAATTATTTACTTTATCAGCAAAAGATTCACCTGCCGCGCAAAGACAGAACACCAAAAAAGCAAGTACGACCAGTGTTTTTTTCATAAGCGCTCTCCTTAAAAAATTTGTTATCAAGCTTGCCAAGACATGGACAGCCTTTTCCGTATTTCGCTGGCAATAAGGGCAATGCTTCTTTTGAAAAAGCCCAGTGCAGCAGCTATGGCCTCAAGCCCTCTTGGCAAAAGGCAGACAAGCAAAGCATAGCTAACAACTAACAATACCCCCGCTAGAGCTTATACCCATGGTGGGGTTACAAAAATGACTACAATAATTGTGTTGTAATCTTTATTTTTTTATGGTCAAGAGGAGTCGGGATAACTATATTATTACTTTGTATTTATTGAATAAAATATTTTTAATTTTTTTCATATCAACGGACATATCAACAGGTCTCAGTGATCTTGCTGGTTCGAGTGTAGGAAATGCACCGCAAGAAGCGCCTGATTTTGGGCACGCCTCCTTGGTGAATATGCGTAAACAATGGAACAGATTTTCCAATCGAGAATGGATTTTCTCTCTGCTGGTGGATTTATCTGTTTGGGAAAGTTGTTCCATGGGGTGAGAGAGGGCGTTATCTCAAATTTTGATGGAATTTTTCTCATACCGCTTCAGCAACATGACGGCTTCTTGTGTGCGGTGAATTTATGTAATTTTACAGCTTGTTCGCCCATAAAAAACTGGAAGGCGATCCACGCACACTGTGTGGGTTCGTCACTTCCAGTATAGTGAACAGCAAACAAACTAACACAAATGTATTTTGTGATAGTGCTAGACTGTGTAGTCACGAGATTGTAAATCATTAAAAAATAGTGTACTCTGTTTTCATAAGTTCACCATCAAGAGGTTATTATGGAAGCAGTAGCACACCGCAGACACGATATCTCAGACGCTG
>JAQVCS010000005.1:0-81353 GCA_028689675.1 Desulfovibrionaceae bacterium
ACAGCGTCTGAGATATCGTGTCTGCGGTGTGCTACTGCTTCCATAATAACCTCTTGATGGTGAACTTATGAAAACAGAGTACACTATTTTTTAATGATTTACAATCTCGTGACTACACAGTCTAACAGGGACACGACCAACATCTGCACAAATAACTCCTGATCCTGCCCCGCCTCCTGAATGGCAGCGTTGCGCAGCTCGTTGCGCTTTGTTTCTGTGAGCGGCTTGACAAACACGCCTTCCGACTTGTCCATAGTGTAGGGAATAAAATACGTCGCGTCCTTGTAACGGTCAGTGAGTAAGGTAGGCATATTGCTCTCCTCTGATGGGTAGATTGCGTTCCTTGAAATGCCCATGCCACACAGCGCAGCACGGGCATTCCAGAGGTGAAGAACAGGGGCGTATGCCCCCCCTGGACAATGGTGTTAAATCTGCACAAGGTACAAGGCGGACTCGCGATCGCGCAGACTGGAAACACCCAACGCCTTGCCCTTCTGGGTCAAAGTCATAAACTCGCCATCGCTGGACGGTTCAGGCGTCGAGAACTTCACACGCGGCAAGGCATAGGCCAGCTTTTTGCCAGCTGTATCGCCCACGGTGAGAACTACGGCACTTTCGTTACCCTTGTAGCCAAGGCCTATTTTTTCCACGTCCGCCTTGCGGAAGTATAAACCGCAGTCGATAGTAATATCACGCTTGGTATCGGCGCTTTCAATCGGGTACTCTGTACCTATGGGGGTCGCAAAGCTCGTAGGTGTACCAATATTGAGGCTGCCAGACTGAAGCTCGTCAGCTACAGGAATCCCCGTAGCGTCTTCCATGAGCACGCGCACAGCACTGGCGGCCTGCGCTTCACCAAGACCAGTCCCCACAGGCAGCCACGGCACAAGTACGTCGTCCTCACCCCAGCCAGTGGGCGCGGGGCTGAGGGTAATTCTTCCTGCAGCAGTATCTACGGCGGTCACGGTATAGCCAGCGTTACTATTGCTGTCGTTCTTGGTCTTGTTTTGCAGTATTGCGCCCTTGCTGTAGGCATACGCGCCGCGCCCTTCCAGCGTCACCACGCTGTCTGTCACAGCCGAAACAGTGGACGTACCGCACCAGCCCATACGCTTCGCCTGTAGGGAAAAATCAACATGCTGGCCGCCGCTGTCGCTCAGGGGCACGGTTGCCGCCGTTACTGTAGCGCCTTCAGCAAAGAACACTGTATGATCAGACTTGAGCCACACAGAAACTGATGGACGACATACATCCTGCATCCATACGCGGGAAAAAAGCGTTACCACGGCGTTAGCGGTGGCAGTGGCGGCAGTAGTACTGGCATAGCCACGGGTACAACCTGAAAGCGTCCACTGCCCCGCAACGCTCCCATGCGGCGCGGCCTTCAAATACAGCACCTTTTCACTGCCAATGCTGATAACCCCCACGGGCGGCAGGTCGCCGCCAGCAACGGTGTCAATGTCAAAGGAAACGTCATCAGCGTCAATGCCCGCAACCAGTGCAGCGGTCACAGTGCTGTTGGGCTGGGCAACGCCCATGAGCGCAGTAAAAAGCGCATTACCCTGCGGGGCAGTAGTGGCAGACATACGCGCCAGCATGGGGATGCTGATTTCAGCGGGAGGAATGGCGTTCTTAAACTGGTCTGTCACATTCAAGGATGCACTCAGCTCATCGGAATCGCTGAACGTGGGTGTCTGGGTCATGGTCACCTGCCCAGCAGGCAGGATAAAGCCCGCAGATGTGGGGCGCTGCAACGTCCCCTTTGTGCTTTCAATTTCCACAAAGACAGTTTGCAGGCTTGATTTGCCAATAGACGAACAATAGGCATCATTGCTCATGGTTACACTCCTTCCCCGCCCGTCCACGATACCCACGGCACCGTGACCATCAGGGACAGTCTATAGTCTGGCGTCGCGCCAGCATGGGTTATATAAGGGTCTGCCATATACACAATGCCGCCACCTGTGCATGGTAAAGACAGCATGCGAAAGCCAGCTGCCAGTGCGTCGGCCATATTCCACGCGGCCGTCTGCATGTCGGCATTTTCCTTTGGCACACTCAAGGTCACAAGAAAGTTGCCCTTGCGCTGTGAAAGCCCCGCGCGCCCACCAAGCTCTGCACCTTCAACCAGCACAGGCTTAAGAGCAGGAAGAACCAGCACCTTGCCCGCGTTGAACACGTCGGGCATGGCTTCTGGCACGATAACAATTGCGCTTGCATAGTCGTGCAGCAATTCCACCATCTTTGTCCGCAGCGCGACGTTAATTTGGGTGAGGTTTGGGCATATCATCACTGCACCGCCGATATTTCTTGCGCCAACGTTTTAAGCTCCGTCTTCACACGCAAAAGAAAATCGTCAATAAAGCCTGCGGGCTGTTTCTTTGACCATCCCGCATTGAGCGCAAGAATGTATTCAACATTGTTCAGCACATAGATAACACTGGCCTGTGCAAGCTCGCTTGGGTTTGGCGCTTGCGGCGCATAGCTTGCCTCTTTTTTACCAGGCACAAAGCCCAGTGCGCCGTCATTGCCAGTAATGAGCCACGCGGCCTGCGCCCGCCCCGTATCTACTGGCGTTCCGTGCTGCAATTGCTGAAAGGCCTCAATCAGAATCATAACAATGCCGTCACGGGTCGCCCGTTCCGAAAGGTTCACCATTTCACGCAGCACGGCCTGCACCTGCGCCGCCGTAGTGCACTGCTTTTCATTCAGCACGCGCATACGCCGCTTGAACTCGCTCATGGTAAAACGCCCCATGCGGGAACGCGGCGTCCCCATGTTCTGGCGTACAATGTTGCTGCGCACTTCTCGGTTCAGCTGCATAGGCTGGGGATTTTTTGCCATTTACACCACCTCCCCAGCGTCCTTCAATTCCAAGAGGAATAAAAGAGCGGACTCAGCTGGTGCTGTAGCTACCGACGTAACGATATTCCAGCGATGCCCGCCAAACAGCACATAATCTGCCGTGGAAACTTTTGTCACAACGTCCGCAGGCATGTACAGCGTCACGCTGCCCACGCCAAAGCCATAGCCTTGCACTTCTGCCTGCGTTGCTGTAGACCGCAGGCCAAAGGTATTCAACCGCGTTTCATTCGCCGCGTATGTCCCTGTCGCAGGGTCATAGTTGGCAAAGTCGGTATTGGAGGATAGGTGCACAAACACAACAGGCATGCCTCTTTTAGCAATGGCCTTCGCCGTCATGGCAATCTGTTTTTCGTAACTGGCCATGCTTAGGCTCTGCCCACATTCAGAATGCGCGTGCCGACGGATTCTCCGTCAACGCTGGCTAAAAACAGCCGAAGGCGCGCCGTGACAGCCTTATATGCCGTTTCAGCGGGCGCGCCTTCGCGGTATGTCGTGGACTCAGAAATGACGGCCACGGTCTCGCTGTGAGCCGCTATTGCCCCGCCGTGTTCCTGTGGCGCAAACGGGTCACTTTCCCCGCCATAAAAAATAGCCGCCGCCTCAATACAGGCCGTCACCACCTGCGGTGGCACGATGTTATTATCAACCTCTATTCGCTGACCAAGATGCACGCCGTCACGGGGCCATGCCATTTCCCGCAGGGCGTCCACGGGCGCACCCTTCCAGTCCATACCGTTCAGCCAGTCGGCAGCGCGAATCAAGGCTGTTTCCTTTTTGGAAATAGCCACTGCGTCCGCGCCAGAATCAACCCACAGGCCACGGGCAAGGCAATACGCATCCGCGTCCGCAAGGCTGGCATAGGTGTTCGCGCCGTTCACGATGGTTCCATCTTCAACAATAAGCATCGGCATGTGTGTCCTTTTGATGTTTTGCCTAGGCGGCGTAGGGTGGAGGCTTCCCCGCGCCGCCTAGGTATGGCGTCTAGACGTTCGCCTTTGCTTTTTGGGGCTTCGGCGCTTCTTTTTTCATTTCCGCCAGCTCGTCCTTGGTGTGCCAACCAGCAGCGCGCATCATTGCTACACCACCTTCTGGCACGTCCGCCGTGGTTGGGCCAGCCGTGGCTATCGGGTCATCATGATACATTTTGACCATTTTCATAGCGACCGCTTTAGCCCATCAGGATTGCAAGATGTTCAGACTTAACGCACTTTACGCCCCAAGCCATGCCTATTTCATACTTCACCTGCCGATACTGACGGTACACGGCCACTTGGAAGGACAGACCAGAAACGGGATCTGTCACAGTCATCACGTCATCCGCTGTATCGCCGCCTTGCGGCATGGCAGGTACGCGGGCAATGAGCTGAATGGCATTGCGGTCAAAGGCTAGGTTGGCAGTATACCCTTCGCCAACAGTAATAGCCGCGTTGTCCTCAACGCTAGCCACAAGGCCAGGCGCGGCAATGGTAAGCGGCGTAGTAGCAACATCCTTGTTCACAACATATTTGTCTGCCGCAGAACCAAAGGTCAAAACGTCGCCTGCCTTCAGCGCGGCGGAAGTAGCACCGTCAAAGGCAATGCTGGTAGCACCAGCGGCATACCCGCTGGTATTGTTTACCAGTGCCGTTCCAGTAAAGCTGCCCGCAGTATGGCTCTTAATCTGTCCAGACTCGCGAATCTTGAAGCCGTTCACGTCCAGCAGCACGCCACGGCGCAGAGGGTCGTCGCTTCCCGCTTCGTTGGCTTTAGTGAGCTGCCCCAGTGTGCGCAGGTTAGCACCAGCAGCAGAGTCGATAACCATCTGCAAATCTGTCATGGGCGCGCCTGCGTCCAGCAGCAACTTGCGCATTTGCGCGGAATCCCCGATGCCAGAAGCAAAGGGTGTTGTGCTGGCAGTGCCGTACACACGGCATGCGGAAACATATAGCGCGGCAAGGTCAGCCTCCATTTCATTAGCCAGCGCACGCATGGCCTGAGAGAATTGCTGGGCAAGAATGACATTGTACTGCCCAGAATTGCCGACGCCGAGCTGTTCTTCGCCGTTCCAGCGCACGGGAACCATGCGTGATTTGGTGATGGACATATCCACCTTACCAATGGTCTGATCGCCATTGTCGGGCGCAGTAACGGCAGGCGTCACGTCCACAACAGACGCGGCGGGAGCAACGGGAATGGTGATGGTTTCACCTTTTGCCGCACCAGTGGGGGCAGCGTTGACAGATACGGCACCAATCATGCCTATAGCTTCGCGAGAAACGGTATCGAGAGCTGCGTAAAGGGTGGGGATGAGGCCAGTCAATGTATTCGCCATAATAAATTCCTTTTTTGTCAGCTAGTCGTCAGAAAACGCCATGCCGCTTGTGGCCGCCTTCATTTGTTCGGCGGCGCTAAGTTTGTTGAAATCGGAACGACGCATTGTTCCGCTTTTTTGTGCAGGTACACCTGCGCTGGGTTTCGCGCCGCTGCCTGCGGCATTGCTGCCAGCAAGCAGCGAAAGCCCCGCGGGGTGCGCTGTCACCAGCTTTTCAAGCGCCGTGTCTACATCTGCGGGATTGCCGTTGCCGTCGTAAATTCGCTGCCCATTAGCGTCGTATGCGACAATGTGACCATCCTCCATCGTAAAGTTGCCCTTAAAATGCTCGCGCACATAGGCCTGATGCACGGGGTCTTTAGATACCTTTTCCGCGAGGAACTTTGAGCCATTGACGGCGTTGGAAATACTAAAATCGCGGAACTTGCCTTCCAGTTCTTCAGCCTTCACGCGAAGTTCATCGCGTTCTTTGGTCAGCGGCTGCAAGCGCGCTTGCAATTCCTGCTCCGCGCGTTCCGCCGCCTTGCTCTGGTCTTCGGTATAGGTGGCTACCTTTGCCAGCGCATCGCGCGCGGCCTTGGCATCCAACCCATCAAAAGCTTTCATGGACTTTGCCAGTTCATCGGCGCGCTGCCGCTCTTTGCCGAGTGCGGAAGTCAGCCTCTCAATCTCTGAAGGGATTTTGAATCCACCTTCAACATCAATGCGGAATTTTCCGTCTTCCATTTTAACGTACAAATCCTTAATAGAGTCGTCCACGCCGTCCAAGTTTTCCAAAACCGCCTTAAGTGCCATACATTCTCCTTTTCAGCATCGCGCCGAAGTTGGGCATCACGCCCGATAAATTTATTAACACAATAGCATGTGCTGCGCCGTTCCGATATACAGCAGGAATATTTACTGGAAAGTATTTTGCGTAAAAATGAAAAAATGAGCGGGAAAATTTCTTGCGGAAACCAGAAAGAGCACGCTAAGGTGCCGCTAAGCAACTTTTGGAGGCGAACCCATGACCTACCCACTTTCCCTGCGCGAGGAAGAACTGAAAAACCGTGTGGCCGCAGACTGGTTTGCAGACTTTGACGGCACAAGGATACTGGGGAACATCGACTTTTGTATATCCACACTGTTCATGGGTGATCCGTGGTCGTTTCTTTGGGCGGAAGCCAAGGCGGGGAACAGGGAAGCCATTGAGGAATCCTTCACGCAGCTCATTATCACGCTGGGCAAGGAAAAACCGCAGGAAAAGATTTTGCCGCCTGCCTTCCTCGGCGCGTTTGACGCCGAAAAAATAGCCTTCCTACCCTACTTTCAGGTCATTGACCTCTTGCACCTGCGCGATTTTAACTGGCAGGTCACGCCGTCCAATCACAGCACGCCGCAATTTGCGCAAATGCTGCCGCTGGTGCACGCCAAGCTGGCTGACAGTATGGCCGTGTTCCACTTCGGTCAGGATGACGACGCCCTGCGCGAGTTCATCCGCGTGAACTTCAAAGTGGGTGCCGCAGGACAGTCGCGTATGGAAATTACGCGCAACAACTTCGTTTCCGTTTACTACCACTGGCGGCAAAACGTCATGCCGTCTATCAGCGTCAAGTGGGACAACGCCGCCAAGGCAGGACTGCTGGATGCCGATTTTTACCTTGCGGACATCCTCTCCAAAGACAATGCCACCCTGCGCGAAAAACTGCGCGTCCTGCTTAAAAGCGACCATTACGAGTTCGACCGTTCTATCAATGAACTCATGGGTACGACCTCCGTGCGCTCGGCCTCCTTCAATGACGGCGGCAAGGCGCACGTGCAATTCTGGAATCGCTACAGCCGCCCCCCGCGCCGTGAGTTCTGGGGCTATATTGTGGAACGCCGTGAGCTGCTCATGCCGCAAGACGTGCGCGAGCGCAAAGGCTCCTACTTTACCCCGCAATGCTGGGTCGAGCTGTCGCAAAAATACATTGCCGACACGCTGGGCGAAAACTGGCAGGACGAATACTGGGTGTGGGACTGCGCCGCTGGAACAGGTAACCTGCTGCACGGCCTTGTGGACAAGTACCGCGTCTTCGCGTCCACGCTGGATCAGGCAGACGTGGACGTGATGAAAGACCGCATCGCCAACGGCGCAAACCTGCTGGAAAGCCATGTCTTTCAATTCGATTTTCTGAACGACGCGCTGGACGGCTCGAAGGTGCCGCAGGTGCTCAAGGATATTTTGCAGGACGCGGAAAAACGGAAAAAGCTGCTGATGTATATCAATCCGCCGTATGCGGAACACGGCAACAAGCGGCAGGTGTCTGGAACAGGGGAAAATAAAACAGGGGTGGCGGTGGAAACTGCCAGCTATGCGAACTATCAACCGCTCATCGGCGCGGCCGCCCGTGAATTATATGCCCAATTCCTCATCCGCATCAACAAAGAAATTCCCAGCTGCCGCATAGGGCAGTTTTCAACATTGAAGGTCTTGCAGGCTGGAAATTTCAAAAAATTCCGCGAGGCATTCACGGCGAAACTTGAAAAAATGTTCATCGTTCCCGCGTCCAGCTTTGACAATGTCAAAGGAAAATTCCCCATAGGTTTCTTTGTCTGGGATACCGATGCCAGCCAGCCAGCCAGCCAGCCAGCCAGCCAGCCAGCCAGCCAGCCAGCCAGCCAGCCAGCCAGCCAGCCAGCCAGCCTATTGTGTTGCCGACGTTTACGATGTCAAGGGAAATTATTGCGGCATAAAGAATATATATGATTATAAAAACAAAAAGCTGGTTATTGCTTGGCTGAGAAAATTTTACGATAGTCAAAACAAAAATTTTGCATTTTTAAGGATGCAATGCACAGATTTTCAACATAACAATCTTGTTTTCATCACTGGAAAACCTTCTGAGTGTGATTTCAGAGAAAAAACATTTACCTATATTACAAAAAACAACGTCATTGAAACTGCTATCTATTGTGCCATCCGCCACGTCATACCCGCCACATGGCTCAATGATCGAGACCAGTATCTTTACCCCAAAGACAGTTGGAAGAATGACAAAATATTCCAATATAATTGTCTTGCATGGACACTGTTTAATAACAATATCCAGTCCGCCCACGGCGTCAACCACTGGATACCCTTCACCGAGGCGGAAGTAGACGCCCAAGAAGCCTTCGCCAGCCATTTCATGACAGACTATATTGCAGGACGCATTATACCAGGCAAAAAAACTGCCTCCCAGAACGCACAACACAGCCTACTCCCCAGTTCTTCCCAATCAGCAAATGCTCCTTTACCGCTTGTCTTTTCGCCCGAAGCACGGGCTGTGTTCAACGCGGGGCGTGAGGCATGGAAATACTACCACGCCCAGCCGCAGGCCAATCCCAACGCGGCCTTGTATGACATTAAAGAACACTTTCAGGGGCGGAACGCCAGAGGCGCGCTGAACACCACGAGCACAGATGAGACCTACACCGCGCTTATGGCAGCCTTGCGGGAAGCGCTGAAAAATCTTGCCGCCGCCATTGAGTCAAAGGTGTATGAACACGGCTTCCTGCTGCGCTAGGAATGAACTTTGTGCGGTTGTTATTGTGAACAATATGCCATAGCTGAAATCAAGGCGCGCCCTTCTGAAGGATGGCGTACTCAGCCATCGCCTTGCGGCTTTTACAGCAGCGCGTCAATGTTATAGCCTTCAAGGCTTATTTCTTTCATGCGTGTTAACCCTAGCCTTTAAATTCTTCTACGAGTTCAATATCGTCTTCTGTACAGTCAATCTGAATTGTTCCAGTGCGTTCTCCTGAAAACTCAACACAATAAACATTTACCTTGGCATACTGATAAACGATTACCCCCATTTCTCCAGCTTCAACGTTAGCCTCCTCTGGCTCAAGGTTGGTTACAGCATAATAGTATGGAGATTCAGGCGTAAAGCGTCTTTTTGCTTTTACGATGTCAAGTTCTTTCATCTTTTACCCTTTTTCTTGCCTTCAAGGTACGCCGTCGTAAGACGTGGGCGTATTTGTTTTCCCTGATCATATATCCAGCCCGTGGTAATATTTTCCGTATGCCCGTTCTTCCCAGTAAATGGTATTTCAACCGTGAATTTTTCGCCACGCTCGGTTTCTTCCTGCTTTGTGACATTGCCCTTGGGCAATCCATTTCTGATGCTTTCTGCAAATTCACCAGCGTCATCAGGCGTCAATCCAAATGCCGCCATGAGCACTCTGGCCTTGTTGCCACCTGTTTTGTGCTCTGGGTTCAGCGCATACGATACTATCTTCTCTTTCTGCACATACGCCATATCCGCGTTCGGCATAATCGTCTTGGCAAGCGGCATATCGGGAAGACGCCGTTCCGCCAGCAGGGACTTATCAACCAGCTCAGGGAGCGTCCTCAGCCTTCCCGTGCCCTTGTCGGCCAAGTCACCCCACTGAATCTTCCCGTCCCGCAGCAAAACCGCACGGCGTGGTCCCAGTATAGCATCCTGCTGCTTTGCAGGCAACGAATTGAACCAGCCGCCGTAAAATTCTTTGGTCGTCCCAGCGTTCGCAATCTTCATGCCCCCCGTTCCTATGCTGCCAGGCTTGCGCTCTACCCAAGGCCGCGTAAGGCGCTGTATTTCATCGTCAGGCAAGCCGAAATCTCGCGGATTGTTTGTCACCCACTGGCGTAGGCAGCGGCAACGGTAATGTCTGGGCATAGGCGGGGAAGGCTCGTCAAATGTGTAGAAATTCCCATCAAGGGCGGCACACACAGGGCAGGTTTTGTTGCTCAGCTTTGCCATCCACCGCCAGCCCTTAAGCAAGTGCCTGTTGGCCTGCATAACGGCGTCCTGCGCTTGCACATTGGCCGTCTGTACGTACGTCCGCGCCAGCGTCACCGCTTCGCGCTCTGTGAGCTGAAACCCAGCGTCAACGCCAGCGGTAATGGCACGTTGCACAATATCCGCCGTTCCTTCCCCTTCTACCCCCGCCTTGCGTATGGCTTCGAGTATAGCGTCCTTTGCCCCCGCACTCATAGCGTTGTTAACGCGTGTAGTGAGGCTCATGTCCTCAAATATGGGCGTATCTCTAAACCACGTCACCAGCTGTTCTTTGGTGAAGCCCACGGTGCTGACACCCGCAGCCGCCCCGTCCAGCGAAAGCATGGCATTGTACTCGGCAAGGGACGCCGTGGCGGAAATAACAGCCGCCTCAGTTATGGACGTGGAAACGGTGGCGGACGCACTGGCCAGCACCTCGCTTGCCCATGCGCCTACCTGTGCCAGCCTGTCCGCCCGCCAGTCGGTAATGGTGTTGGCATTCTGCAAGAGCTGCGCCCGTACGTCCTCACGCACGGCATTGAGCGTCTTTATCACGCTGGCAACGGTGGCGGCATCGATCTGCTCCAAGGCCTGATTCCACAGCAGTGCCCGAACCATGAAATAGCGGTCAAGTTGCTCGCGTGTGGTCATGCCTTACACCACGCCCGTTCCCGTCAGCATGCTGGCAAGGCTTTTCGCCGCGCCCTGCGTGCCGTTGGTCATAACGCCGCGCGCCAGCTTTTCGGCCTCGGCCTCGGCGTCAAAGTCGTCGGGCAAGGTGCCTGTCTGCTTCAGTAATTCGTGGTATGTTTCTAGTGACAACGCCCCAGAGCGGTACATTTCCAGCAGGTAGGAATCCTGTACGGCGCGGCTGAACTGCGTGTTGACCTTGACGCTGGGGCCGTCTTCCTCGCCCCACCACTTGGCGATGTAATGCAGGCAGTTTTCAAGAAAGTCTTGAAAGCCGACCGCCCAGCCCATGAGCGTACTGTTGTTCTCGCTGGCGTCGCGGTCAACTTCCGTAGCCGTCAACGCGCCAGACTTGGGCTGCAATAATTGCAGACCATACATGGCCATCTCGTTCTTGATGGTTTCCAGCTCGGCCATAGACGCAGTAACGGCGGAAGCGTCCACACCCACACTTTTCAGGTCTCCATACGGGTCTTCACTGGCCAGCATCCGCCCCGCGCCCACGGTGACATCAGATTCCGTGCCGTCGGCATTGCGAATCTTACCCAGCATGCGTCCAAACCAGACTGGACGCCGTACATATTCCATAAGTTCGCATTGCCCGCAGGAGGCAGACCAGTAGCGGCGATTAAGGTCTGCAAGGTCGTAGAGTGCTGGCTGTGCGGACGCATGGCCGCACTTTTCGCCAGGCGCGAAGATGGACAACGGCACTACACCCAGTGTTGACGTCCCTTCGCTTTCTAACTCAAAAATATCCGCGTCGCCATGTTTTACCCAGACTTGCCATGAGTCTGCCCACAGTACGCGGATACGCACAACCTGCTGCTGTCCCCACTTTGTTCTCCCGTCAGGCTCCATGCCGTATTCAAAGTAGCGGAAGTGTGTCACCACAGGCCAGCCGCCGCGTGTTTCCACCCAGCAGTCTATGACGTTCTGTGCAGGGATGTGCACAAGGTACGGTGCCCAGCCGTTGGCCTTGTCGCTGGCAACGGTCTTGGTTTGCCATGTCTGTTCTGTCTCGTTGAAGTATTCCGTAACACCGTTGTTCTGGCGCACCTGCACGCGGCTGTAATCTGCCAGCGCGTAGGTAATGCCGTCACACAGGCCAGCTTCAAAGACACTCGCCGCCCAAGCTGTTACGTTGTTCCCAGCACGGTCAACATCTTCTGCCCAAAGCTGAAAACGTTCACTTGCGTCATCACCAAACACCACAGGCTTCTGGAATACCTGCCCGCGCATGTATGCCAGCGTGCGCTTAAACGTGTTCAACAGCGCAGGACGGCGCAAGCGCTCTCTGTAGGCCTTGTCACTCTCGCCATCGCCGCGCTCAATATAGCGCTCACCAGCACGAACCATGGCGGGGGATCCGCCCAAAAGGTCATGCGGCAAGCGCATCATATCGTGCTGATGAAATTGTTCCATGGACGGGGTTTCCAGTGTCTGTACTAAGCTGGCCATCTATGCCTCCGCTAGCGTAGCGTTGTGGTTGTGGTGACAGACGTTGAACGGCGTGTCGTCGGAAATTCTGAATAAACATAGTAGCCTAGCGCGTCTGATATATGCGTAAGTGAGGGATCGCCTTTCTTGTCTATTTCTCCGCTCCCGCCCTTAAGCAGTGCCACGCCTTCAAGGTCTTTGACAATATGCGGCGCATGGGCGGGGTCAACCATAAGGCGAATGTCCCCTGCATCAGACGTCAGACGGCTGTTAACGGAGTTGACGCGGGCACGTTCTGGCGGGTTTGCCGTGGGCACGCGATAGCTGACACGGGCAGCAAAGGGCGCGGAGCGAAATTCGGCACGAATCAAGTCCCAATCAGAACCAGCGACTTTCGCGCTTCCGCGGCTGCCCCCAGAGGCGTCGCCGTAACAGACGACAGAGCCCTGATGCTGTCCCCAATCGGCAATGAGCTTGCGGCACACGGCGGGCGTATTGCTGTTGCGTGGTATGTACACCTCGCCTAAGACAGCTGTGCCCTGAAGACCGTTAGGCAGAACCGCCTCTTGGCATACGGCAGCAACGCCTGGCTCTACGTTGAAGTCAAAGCAGAAGGCCAGCGGCGCGCGTGGGTTGTACAAGGTGCGCAAGGGCGCGGTGTGCGTCTCGATAAAGAACGGATAATAGACACGCCCCTCAAAGTTGACAAAGCTGGCATTGTATTCTTGGTTGAAGGTCAGCTCGTCCAGTTCGCGGCGGGCAATTTCCACTTCCTCTGGCGGAACATTTCCGCCCTCGATGGTCGTATAGGAGAAAGCTGCCCAGTGTGGCTCTTGCGGATCAAGGCCGCGCTGGTACAGGTCATACGCCCAGTTGCGCCCCTTGGGCGTGCCCAAAAACAGCGCCGCGCCGCCCGTGTCCGAGAGTGTAGCGCGCAGGACTTCAAACCACGCTTCTGGCTTTATGTCGGCAAACTCATCCATGACGATGAAATTCAGACCAACGCCGCGCAGAGAGTCGAAGTTATCAGCCCCGCGCAGGGATATGGTTGAGTCGTTGAACAGTTCTAGAGTTAGGTCTGATTCGTTGACTCTCTTTATCAAGCTGGCAGGCAGGCTTCTTTTAAGCATCAGCCATGCAATTTGCTTGGCTTGCCTGTATGATGGTGCCACATACCAGCACCGTTGCTGTTTTGCTTCTACTGCTTTGCAAAGCAATACTGTTGTCGCAAGATGTGTTTTTCCAAATCGTCGTCCAGATACGACAACGCGAAAACGCGCTTTTGAAGTAAACACGTCGAACTGCGGTGAGGAAAGATTGAAAACAAAGTCAACATGCACTGCCGCGTTCCTTGATAATAATTTGTACATTTGTCGGTTCTACAGGCGTTGTCTGCTTGTCAAACATGCCAAGGTGCTTGCCTTCCAGCTCAAGCCCCCTGAGAGCAGTTTTCAGATCGCCTTCATCGCGGGCTTGTCTAGATACATCCTGAATGTCTTTGAGTACGTCGAGGGCTGTTCTGGACGTTTTTTCAGCACGTCTGGCTTGAGCGGCGGCAATAGCCTGCGCGATTACAGGTTTTGACAGGTTCTCAGCACCAGTCCTGCTCGCCGTCTTCGTGCTATATCCCGCACGAATGGCCGCCTGTGTGGCGTTCATGTCGATAAGATACTCATCGACAAAAGCCCGTTGCTTTGCCGTCAAGCCAGCCATTACTTCCCCCTCCCGCTGCGCAGGAGAACCTTCACGTCGGCTTTTATCTCGCTGATGTCATCTAGCGCGGCCTCAAATCGCGCTAACTGCAGTCCCTGCTCTTCGCTGCGTGTTCTAAGGTACTCAAGGCGCTGGTCATGCTCCTGCGCCCGCATTTCAACACTGGCAATGCGAGCCTCTAGCCTTGCGTTAAATGCGGCAATAGCAAGTGAGGCTGCCCCCAGCCCCACAAGCACCTGCACCACAAGAGGCACAACAAAAGCCTTAAAATACTCGGTCATGGCGCTTCACAACCCCATGCCAAGCATGGCCATGAGCAAGGATGTACTTTCTTTAAGCACACTGGGCGGCAAAGTGACGTCGGGAAAATAGGTGGCAATAATGCCCCTGCCGATAATTTCCCAAGCAAAAATGAGTGCCAGCACCCAGCCCAAGAAAGAGCGCCATAAGCGCAGTGGCGAGCTGGGCGCACCCGCAATCTCCTGCTCGTTAATACGGCTCTGCGCTTCGTTAACTTTTGCGCGGTCTGGCAAAACCCTGTCCGCCACCTTTCCCAGCAGCTTGCCTAACAAATCAAACATGTTCGCCACCCTCCATTATACAGCCCCCAAAAGCAGTTTACCTTCTGCATTTCTCCTGCCTATGTATTCGCTCCAGTTTGTAGAACACAATTCACGAGCGGCCTCTTCCCATTGCCCAGCAACTAAGAAGCGCCACGTCTTTGGAAATTTTCGCATTCCACTAGTGCCGTGTTGATAGAGCAGGGAATAAATTACAGCCTGTACTTGCCACGGTGCGGCATCAAAAGCGCCTTTCCCAGCTTCACGGTCATAGCGTGCAGAAATGATATTCAGGTGATACTTGTGCATGCAGTGGTCAAGAGTCTCAGCTACTGCGGGAGAAACGGTGAGCGGGATACGGTGCAGAACCTCAAGAGCCTCTGCCTTGCGTTTCCCTATGTATGGGATAAGTGGGTTGATGATACCTAAGGGCACGCCGTTACTGCGCAGGGTATTCATGTCCGTCTGCCCAAGGTCAACGCCCGTGGCAATGGTCACCCCAGACGCGCCCATGGGCACATAGTTTACAGGGTTGCCCACGCCTTTGTAGTTTGCAGTTCCCCCACTTTTTTTAAAACAGGGAATATAGCCTACAGTCTGGCGCTCACCCTCTACGGTTTCTAAAAAACTTTCAATCTTATCTATATTTTTCATTCCATACCCCTGATATTTATTTTCCTATATCATGAGTATGTACTAAATTTATAGCCCGTAGTTGTCTTTTCTGGAAAATATTTAGCAGCATACAGAACATGGTAAAACAATAGGCAGCATAAGTGCGTGCCCAATAATCCTACGCTGAACAGTTTTTGTTTCCCCGCATTCAATGCACTTGCAATAGCGCCGTATATAATCTCTATCCCTCGCTGTGTGCACCACGAGCATCTGCCCGTTGCACACTGGGCATACTGGGCATTTGCATGGCCTCCCAATAGGGCGAATAGGGTATGTTTTGTTTTTTTTCACAGTGTTTTCCCGCCCAGTTCTTGCACAATAACCTTCCATCGTGGTCTGTCAGAGTATACCTTGCGTATGTCGATATGTGCCACTGCATTATCATCATGCCAAAATTGCAGCCTTGTCATGCGGTCGGCGATATTTTTGCAAAGATTATCCAAGTCGCCCTTCTTTGTGTGCCATATCTCTTGCCCTTCAAGTATAGCTTTACGTGCCCATCGCGGAGCGCTTTTTGGCAAAGGCATATACGCCGTAAAGGCAAGCTCTACCGCCCCGCTCAGGGGCACTGCTGGGGCATGAGGGGCAAGCAGTGCGTCAAGTGTCGCTTCCACATCACGCTGCCTTTGTGCTTTGTAGGCAACAGCATGCCCACAGCGTACAGCATGACGAGCTCGTGCCTGTGGCGTGGGGATACAGTTCAGGGTAAATTCAAGCACTCGTTTCATGGCTCACATCCCGAACATATTTTTCAAATAGTGAAGCGTGGCATCGTCTGTGCTTTTTTCGCGCACATTTGGCTCCTGCTTACACGAAAGCAGCATAACCGCATCGTTGACTATCTTAAGTGCTTTACGCTCGCAGAAATCAATACAGCGCGATTTTGGCACACTTTTTTTAGGCATGAACGTGTTCCCAAAAACTTCACACTTCCACATATCGCCGCAGGTGGAACAAACTTTTTTCTCTGTCTTTTCCATATCGCCCCCCCCTATTGCACTTCTCGGCACGCAACGCGCGTCAGGTTTTTCATCCTCTGTGCCGCGTCCTTGTCACCCCGCAGGGCAGCGAGTACATCGCTTGCCTTCTGCCCCCACTCGCTGGCTGGGGCGTCGGTTATTTCAGGCAGTGCCTGCTGGTCATTCTGTACGCCCTGCTGCCGACACTGTGGCAAGAGGTCGAAAATATGGGCAGGAGTGGGGAAACGCTTCCCAGTGCGGCGATACATGGCGCAAGCACGCTGCATATTGCAAAGCTGCTCATCGCAAAAAGCGTCATCCCACACGTCTGCCAGCAACTGCACCTCTTCTGGCGTGTAGTTCGTGGCGTACATCGTGTTCAAGACGACAAGTTGCCGAAGAATCCAATTTTTCTTGTCCATTTATGCCTCCAGTTGACAGCACGAGAGCTGCCATATTCCGCTGCTCTTGCTTATTTTTTTGCCATTCCGTTTTTGCCGCAGGCAGTGCCGTACATCCCCCCACAGCCGCAGGCGAAGCCCGCTCCTGCGCGGCCGGCTTTGCGTAGGGCTTGTCGTTCCAGCCCTTGCCCCGCAGCCACTTGGCCATAGCGGGCACAAAGCCGTCGCGCCACCGCTCGTCTTCTGCCGCCAAGAGCAAGATGGCGTCGTAGACCACGCTGCACTCCGCGAGCGTGCCGTTCTTGCTTAGCCTGCACCACTCCCGCCATGCGTCTTCTTCGCCCTGCTGCACAGGGTACACGGCAAAGCAGGACTTGAAAGCACCATGCTGCCCGTTGCCCTTCGAGGGGCTGTCGGTTCGCTGTGGGCTGTCTTGCGGCCAAGGCTCGGCCTGCTCTTCAGGCAAGGGGGAAGGTTCAACGCGCGCGCACGTTTTTTCTCTCTCTCTTGTCTTTTCTTCTTGCTCTGGTTCTGGTTCTGGGGCATTGCTTAACGATGCTTGCGGCATGCTCGTAGCATGCTCCGAGCATAACTCACTGCATTCTTTAGCATTACTACTTTCACCTTGTGTCTCTTTTTTAGCATTGCCCCAACGGGCATCGGCAGCAGCCTTAGCTTTGCTCCTGCGCTCTTCAGCCTTGCTTGCGTATGCTTGGTGCTCTTCCCAGCCATGCAAAATATACTCGCCGCCTTCGCTATCGATAAAGCGCAGCGACACAAGCGCTTCTAGCAGCCTGCCCTCTTCACCGTCCCACCGTGCTGCTATCTCAATGTCCTCTTCATCCATGCCAGAAAGAACACCATCGGGTCGGCTTTGCGCCGCCCAAACCCACAGCATTTGCAGGGCAAAGACCCCCTCAAGCCCCAGCCTGCGCTTGAGCTTCACGACCTTTGGGTGGTCAAAAAATTCTACTGAAAGGCGTATATCCGTATTCATAGCCCCACCTTCTTCCTTACCAACGGTCTCTTTTCCCCATGCCCGCACAGCGCGCACGTTTCTGCCACCACCACCCGCGCCCTGCCGTCCATAGTGCGCCACCGTTCGTCCCCAGCCGCCAGCCAGTGCGGCGATGTACAGCGCAGCACCCCGTGCTTAGGCGGCTCTAAGCAGTATAAGCAAAGCTCTGGCTTCATGCTCTTCACTCCTGCCACCCAAACGTGCTGCCGTATGCTGTACTGCGCCGCTCTATAGTTTCCACGCCAAAATACTTGCGCGGCGTAGCAAAAAACTCTCTGAAATCTGGCTTCAATTTTGCGCCGTTTTGCAGCAAAGGGCATCCCTTGCAATGCACGGCGTGCTTGCCGCAATACCACGCGGGCACGGTGGCGCTCATGCGCTGGCAATAAATGGTCTCCGTGGGCATAGTCTTACCACCCCTTAGCCTGCCGCTTGGCACGGCAGCGATCGCATTCGAAATCGTAGGTCGGCTTGCCACAGGTATGGCAAAAGCGCTTGGCGGTAAGCACGGCCTCTGGCTTTTTCCAGCTTGCACGGCAAGATTTTGACGATGCTTGTCGTGCCTTCTTCCTGCACGCTGGGCAGCGGCATGGCCGCGTGCCCGTAGTGCTAAAAATCACCCCGCAGTCGCAGCAAGTCTTTTGGCGTGTCTTCATCTTCGTCTTCATCGCCCCTCCCCAATTTATAATGCAAGATTCTATTTTATATAACTTTTTTTATGTAATCATTCTTCTTTGCCCCCCCTATAACATCATCACCTTTACAAGGTATTTTACCAAAATATTACAAGTGTTTGACGCCAATTTTACGAAGTCAGACCTACTTCCTTTCATAAGGACAGGACGCTGGATAAAAAACTCGCCAGCGAACTCTTCACACTTGCGGAGGTACTCAGACACGGAAAGCCCAAGCTCAGCCGAGCGCATGTCAATGAGCCGCTGGTGCGCGGCGTCAGTCTTGAAATTATTTTGTCTGTCTTTAGGGTTTTTCATGGATTTTATGCTCTATGTCTCCAAAGTCAGAGTGTGTTGCCGCAGCCAGCCGTGCCATAGCCGCGCGCAGCTTGTCGGCGTTGGTGGAGGTCATGTCAAAACGATTTCCAGAAACAACGTGCAAAACAGTAGACGGAGTAACCCCAGCCTCTCTAGCAAGACCTCGGGCAGACATTCCCGTCAAGCTCAGGAAAAATAAAATTTCTTTAACGATAGGTGCTTTCATGTCTTAATGATTCCATAAGTAATCATTTAAGTCAACAAAAAGGCGTACCAATTACTCTTGGTGGTGGATACTTTTGTAATCATATAGTAGGAAAAATTATGAAAAATTTATTTATCTCTACCATGAATAAACTTGCAAGCTCCATCAAACGAGAAGGGAGTATCAGGCAGGCGGCTATCAGTCTCGACATGAATCCGACGACTGTTTCCCGTTGGTTTTCAGAAGAAAGAAGCCCTGATTTTAAGCTGCTATGCCTATTACTGGAGCGATACGGGGTCGATATTGTTTTCCCTGAAGATGAGAAAATTTCCCCTGATGCTAGGCGAGTATTAGAGCTAGAGCATACGAACAAAGTTTTAGAAAAAAAGAACATAGAACTTCAGGCGCAAGTCGATATCCTGCGCGACATGATGCAGCAGCAACGCCCCGCCCCCCAGCAAGCACAGCTCCCCCTGCCAGAGCCAGCTAAAAAGGCGGGGTAGGCAGGGGGAAGTGCAACATTTTGCGGGGTAACTTTCGCAGGACGTAGAGAGCACGCAGCAACAAATAACCCCGCCGAAGCGGGGTAAAGGGGTAACTATGAACCTGACACCAGAAGATATTAAAACCCTGCACTATGCTTGCAGTGAATTAAAATATCTTGAACTTGAAACAATATGGGGGACGCTTGTCGTTGATCTACTCTATAACTGTGAAGGTAAAGAGTATAGCGGCTTCCTTGAATGCAACGTCATGCAGGGCTTAGAAAAGCTTCCAGAAGGGCATCGCGATGCAACGCAAATTTTTTCATTCCGCGACATCATCTCTCTCAAGCTTTATACGCAGTCTGGGGGGTAGATTTTTCCCTATCTTTTCTTGCAGCTCGGCATCAGTCTCAAAGCCATTTATCATCATCCCCATAAGCTTGGTTGAAGCTATTGATATTTCTATGGGTATCTCGCTGAAGTCTGGGGCAGAGTAGCTGATAGTCCTTGCAAGTCCTCAAGCAATTCTTCTTCTTTCGTCATAACAATCTCCCCTACCCCGTCCCACGCGGGGCTTTTTTATTACCGCAAGCGTCAACGCTTCATAGACAGCCACATCCCCAGCACCAACCCGCCAAGCATCAGCAAAGCCGTCCTTATCCCCACAAGCATGGCTGCCATTACGCACACGCCTAAAAATAAAAGAAGCTGCCTCCACCTAACCATATAAAGCTCTTCACCAACCTGCCCTATCCATACTGGCAGATATTTTTTAGCACAAAATGATTCCATTTGTAAGCAAATGTCTTGACAAGAATGATTCCATTTGTAATCATTTACTCACGGACGGCAAGGAAGCCAAGCGAGTCAGCACACAGTGCCCAAAGCGCGGAATATCTGCCAGAAGTAGCAGCCTGAACGGCAGGGAGGCGCAGTAGCATAAGCGAAAAGCCACGAACGAGGTTCATAGAGGGCTGTGGTTTCCAAGGTTTATGAGCATTACACATTGCCGCAGTGGGTCGGCGGTACGGGGATAGAGTGAGCCAGAATAGACTGGTTAAAGCGACAGGCCATGAAACCATCCGAAAAAGCAGGGAAGGTGAGTACCTGCATACGAAGGTGTGGTGAGCACTAGGCCGTAGAACCGTATATATATTTGGCACTATCATACCAGCGGCAAGGCTTACCCTTTGCTGCTGGGCATGGTGGTAGCCATTCCCCCACCAACGTGCCTTTCTGCTCTGGCAGGTACAAGACCACCGTGTACAGCAACGGGGTCATGCGCATACCTTCCTTTGTGCACGGGCGGCGGCTACACCTGAGCCGCCGCCCTAGTGGCAACAACGCGCGCGTGGCATAAAATCATACTAAAATCTAGTTGTTTTTTGGCTCAAAATGGCTATTCTCTAGGAATAGAGAACATATAAGGTCTTTTGGAAGGTGACAAACATGGAAGAGAAAACAATTCCCATAGACAAGCAACCAGATTTTCTTTTGACCATACACTTCCCACCAGAAACGAAAGACCCACAGCGTATTTTTGCCATAGCCTCAGACTACATAGAGGCTATGCAAGCATGTGATAAAATGCTGCTTAAGAGCTTTCCAACACAGATATGCCCAGTTTTTATTCTGGAACAAATAGAAACGGGCTCTATCAAGATATGGATTAAACAATGCGTTGAAGCAATTGATGATGATGCATTAAAAAATATTGATTGGAAGCCAGCTATAGGAAAATATCTTGTTAAAGGGAAATATTTCCTCTTAAGTAAACTTCAAGGTAAAAATTGCCTTCCCAATAAGGAAGAATTAACAGAAATATCAAACGGATTACATCAGTTAGCAAAAGAAAGTAATGCGCTAACACTGCCAACATATGCTAAAATACCAGTCGTCTCAATTGCTGAAAGTTCAAAAACTATTAGTGAGGCTCTAGCAAATCTTAAGAGTAATGAAAATATAACTATTGAAAATGATGATGGAAATATCTGTATAACAGCACAGCTAAAAATAACAGATGAAGATATAAAAAACCTGCTCATTAACAAAACAATAGAAAATACAAATGAACTTATATTGATGCTGAGAAAGCCAGATTTTCTGGGTGAAACAAAATGGGAATTCAGATTAAATCGCAGAAATATGCCCGTATCAATTGCGCATAAAGATTGGCTATCCAGCTATCAGGCTGGCGACATTGACATTCGTCCAGGTGATGGGCTGCATGTGCGCATGAAAGAATCAATATCATACGACTTGAATGGTGAAGTCGTTAGCGAAGAACGCGAAATTGTCGAAGTAATAGCGGTGATAAGAAAAAAAGAACAGGCTACACTAATATAGCTATTTTAGCATTCCCACAAGGGCGACTTCATCCGAAGCCGCCCTTTTTTCATACGCATATTTCGCCCCCAGCTCACAAACGGCATCACAAGGGCGTTTCCTTCGCAGCCTTCACCACGGCGTAAAGGAGCTACCTTGCGCGGCGTGGGCTTAGGCTGGTCATCAGGGTCGGTTGTCAAAGAACATTGACAAACCAATACAACTAAATTAGTTCTATAGCAAGAAAAAAATTAGGTGGAAGCATGGAACTAAAAAAACTGTTAGAGTCCTTCAAAAGAGGAGGACTCATGGACGATACTATGCGAGTTAATCTTGAGCGTAGGGCGGTTGAAATTTTCGAGAATAAGCGCATTGCTTTGGGAATGAGCGTTGACGCGCTTGCCGCAAAGCTATACCCAGAAGTTCCACTTGCAAATGCCAGAATGACCTTAAATAGACTTAGAAAGGCGCAGGTAACAGGAAAACCAAAAAGACTTCTCTTTGGTGATTTTATAGATATGTGCGCGGCTCTTGACCTTATCCCAGAAAGGGTTGTGACGCAGGCTGTCACTGAAGTACTCGAAAAAGAGACTAAATAACACAAAGCGTGGAACAAAAGGAAAAGCCGCTAATTATGCGGCTTTTTTTGTTTATAAAAAAGAACTAAATTGGTTGAAATAATTGTTGACATACGAACTAAATTAGTTAATCTGTTTTTGCGCACAGGGCACAGCCCCAGCGCAAGACAATTGACGCGAAGAAAGCCCTACCCAGATGCGAAGCACTATGCGGGTGGAACTACTGGGGCAAGCTGGAGCAGACACGGTTGAAGCGTATAGACGGACGCCGTGAAAATGGTTATCTTGGATGTACGGAGATGAGAATGCTTACATACTGGTCAAATATTTTTGGAATGCTCGGGGTTGCCATTATTGCCACGGCATTTTTTCGCCCAGAAGATTGGCAATGGGGCGTCTTCTCAGGTGCTGTTTTTATTTATATGGGTGCATGGTTCAGTGGTCTTTCACTTCCTGCAAAGCGAGGTAAATAATGAGTCCCTATGTATATGTGCTTATTGGCGGTATCGTAACCGCAGTGTGCATTTTTATTTGCTATAAAAAGGGCTGGATTAACTAACCCACACCACCATCCACAAGGGCGACTTCATCCGAAGCCGCCCTTTTTTCATACGCATATTTCGCCCCCAGCTCACAAACGGCATCACAAGGGCGTTTCCTTCGCAGCCTTCACCACGGCGTAAAGGAGCTACCTTGCGCGGCGTGGGCTTAGGCTGGTCATCAGGGTCGGTTGTCAAAGAACGGAGCGTGACAACTTGTCACGGTTTCAAAAGTTCAAAGATTCAAGCAAGATTCATGAAAGATTCAAAAGCATTTTTGAGTTTCATTTCATTCTTTCATCTTTCAGCAATTCCGATGGTGAGTGTTTGAGCAAAGGGCAAAGTCTCCCCTTTGTAGGGTGACTCTGCCCGCGCTGGCGATTCCGTATGGAGCCGTGCCGTCGCTGTAGGCCTCATGCTGGATATGCAATCCGCATAAGTCAGGAGCTTTCCAGCATTGCACTGCCGCCTTCCCGCGTCTTCTCCTGTTTCGTCTCTGCGCTGCCAGCGTGGGTCGTGGTTCTGGCTGTTCTGCCCCTGCCGCCACTGTGTTGAGCCGTCCAGCAAGGGGGCGGGTTAAGCCCGCTGGTCTCCGCTCCGTTTACCCTGTCAGGGGAAGGTGGGGCGGTGTGCCTCTCGTGTTCCCTTTCTATGTGAAGAAAAAAGTTTCTCTTGTCAAGTAAGATTTTATCTTCTATTGTCACATGAAGAAAAAATCTGCTACAAAGGAGGCAAAAAAGGAGTGGCAGAGGAGATGCTTACAAAAGAAGAAATGGAACTTTGCGACGATATTATCCGTCAGAAAATCACAGAAGAGCAAAAGCGGCTGGGAAAGTCTGACGAATATATCGGAACGTTGGCATTTGGCTGGATAAAAAGCCCGCGCATGAAAATGCAAGTTATCAAAGGGGCTTCCACAAAAAAACCGCAGCAGATGCGCTTTACGGACATGGTTAATCTGTGTGAAGCGTTGGGTCTGTCTTGGGTTGACGTATCCAGAGACGCTTTGAAGGCGGTTAAGGCGGCGGGGAAGTAGTGTATGGCTATAAAATTTCAACCTGAAATTGGTTCAATCCTTCTATGCGATTTTGAAGGACAGATACCTGAAATGACCAAGAAAAGACCAGTTATTATACTGGCTTCTGTCTCTCCACGCCTGTGCCTTGTTGCGCCGCTAAGTACAACTGACCCAGAAGAGCAACAGCCTTGGCATTGCTTGATCAATACGCCTATAACACTTCCCGCGCCGTATGACTCTAAGGTTCACTGGTTAAAAGGGGATATGGTTGCGGCTGTAGGATTTCAGCGTCTTTCTATGCCTTCAAAAGGCAAAGACAGGTTTGGAAACAGACTGTATGTAAAGTTAAGGTTGAGCGTTTCAGAGATGCACCAAGTTCGCCGCTGTGTGGCGGCAGCTATCGGCATAAGCCCTCTTGACTTTCAATCGGAATAAGCTATATTTGATTTGTCGGTGCCCACCAGTACGGTGTGGCCTAAGTCCTGAGGGTTCGTCCGTCAGGCCGCTACAGAAGAGAGATTGCAATCCGCTGTAGTGTCTATTTTGCCCATATGGGCTTGCTATAAGGCCAAGGATTCGTCCTTGGCCTTTAATATACCTAGGCGACTGCCCCCGCAGCCGCCTTTTTTATATCATAAATTTTTTTTGGGCAGTTCTTCGGGATTGCCCTTTTTTATTGAATAAAAAAGAAGATAATATCTTCATTATAAATATTGACAATGAAGATATTTTCTTCTATCTTGTACTTGCGAACAGGGACACACCCCAAGCGCAAGCAGAGCCGCTACGCTACCCGATGAAAGACGCTGAAAAACGCGGACTGGAGGGCTGAACAATATACCCCCCCCTGCGTATGAGGTATGGCATGAAAAAATGGGCAGAAGTACTTCTTAATGATACAACAGTTATAAAATTAGATATCATACCATTTGGTTGGAAAGTGTTACGGTATGCCATGACCGCCCCGCGCGGGTGGTTCTGGGCTTACAATGGCGTAAGCCAACTTAAAAATGGGCATAAGAAAGCACTCGTCAGAGTGGGGTAAGGGGTCAGTTATGGATAATATTGAGCTGAAGGAAATCATCAAGAAGCACAAGATGTGGGTCTATATGGAAGAGGGCGGGGAGCGCGCAAACCTGCGCGGGGCAGACCTACGCGGGGCAGACCTGAACAGGGCAGACATGTGCGAGGCAAACCTGCGCGGGGCAAACCTGCGCGGGGCAGACCTGTGCGGGGCAGACCTGTGCGGGGCAGACCTGTGCGGGGCAGACCTACGCGAGGCAAACCTGGACTTTTCCTGCTTGCCTTTGCACTGCGGCAGCAAAGGCATCCTTGCGGATGATAGGCTTGTAGCGCAGTTGATTTTCCACGTCACACGCCTCGATGTGGCCAAATGTTCTGGTGGGGTGCAGGAGGCGATTTCTTATATCCGCTCAATGGGAATATCAAATCTTTTCTGCGAGTACAGGGACGATCTTGAAAATGATCGCCTTGCCTAACTCCTCAGTGCGGGCTTTAATTTTATCATTCCGTTGACCTCAACGAAATGATTTCCAACTTTGCGGATGTCCCGCAAATGCCGACAAAACACGGCAATGACTGCCGCCCCACGCAACTCTTGTGCCAGTGTGGGGCGGCCATCTTTTTATAAGGAGGCTGCTATGCTTGCTAAAATAATGCTTTTTATCCTCTTAGCGCTCGTGCCCCTCATTGTCGGCACAATGGACTTTCACGACCAGCAGGACGAAAAAACTATCCAGCTCACCGCAGAACAGCGGGCGCGCGTCATTCAATGGCAGGAGGGGAAGTAATGAGCGAGCATTATTGCGCTAACTGCGCCCATTTCGATGCGCTCCACCCCGTGGCTGAGGTCGAGGGCATTCCCGTATGCCGCTGCCTGTCAAAATATTCAAGCCTTGAGCCAGAAGTGGGCAGCCGCATTAACCTTGTGCTTGTCTCGGCATACTGCAATTGTAGCCAGCATGGCGACGCCTTCGAGCCATCACCAGACTTCTTGGGCTTTGTTGCCGACAGCAAAGCGCTGTCTTCAGACCCCTACGCATATAACGGCGTAAACCGCGGAGATTTTTATAGTGAGGAAAAAGCATGGCAACCTTGGTAAAGGATACAGACACAGCATACCATGCCGTTAAGGCGCTTTCAAACAGCGGCATAGGCAAGATGCTTGAATGTCCAGCTATTTTTAAGGCATGGCAAGACGGCGGCCTTGACGAAAAAACAAAAGCTCTGGATTTGGGGCACTTATTCCATTCTCTTGTGCTCGAGCCTGAAACGGTTGGTAAATACTCCCTGCTCAAATATCAGGGCAATACCAAGGCAGGAAAAGAAGAAAGAAAGGAAGCCGAAGAGCAGGGAAAAATAACAGTATCGGCAAAAGATTGGGACGCCGCGTGTAGTATGAGAGACGCACTCCTCAAAAAGCCTTTTGCCAAGCTCTTCTTTAGCCAGAAAAGCCTACAAACTGAACAATCTTTATACTGGGAAGAGACAGTAAACGGCGTCTCTGTGCCGTGTAAATTACGTCTCGATGCAATGGCAAATATTCCACGGCTTGGCATCATACCTGTTGACCTCAAAAGCTCATTAAGCGCCAATCCAGAAGAACTGCCAAAGAAAATTTATGATTACGGATACCACAGGCAAGCGGCTTGGTATCTGCATGGATTGCAGCAAGTAGGTATCCATTCCCAAGTATTTGTCTTTTTTTTCTGCGAAAAAGATTTCCCATATCTTGTGACGCCCATAACACTGAAGCAGGATGCTATAGAATATGGATGGCAGCAATGCCAAGCAATGCTTGAGAGCTACGCACAGTGCGTACAAGACAATTATTTCCCCTGCTATTCAAACGATATTATAGAAATAGACCTTCCCCATTGGGCATATAGGAGAACAGCATAATGAGCCAGTTAGCAACAAAAACACAATCACAGGTTCAGGTGCAAGGAAAAAGTTTTTCTGAATTACTTAAAGCAAAGGTTTCAAATGTATTGCATGGCAAGCGCGGAGAACAATTCGTCATTGATGCAGTAGCACTTGTTCAACGCAACAAAGCATTGGCAGAATGCGAACAAATGAGCCTTATTTCCTCAATGCTCCAAGCCCAAAGCCTAAACCTCAGCCTTAACTCCATGCTTGGGCAAGTGTATATTGTGCCTTTTAATAATAAAAAAAAATGTAACGACTGGAATAAAGCGCATCCCGCCAACGAACGAAAAGAGTTTTTAGAAGCCACATTCCAGCTTGGCTACAAAGGATATATTCAACTTGCCATCCGCAGCGGGCAATACCGCAAAATAAATGTGCTTGCTATCAAAGAAGGTGAGCTTGAGCTTTTCGACCCCTTGAATGAAGAAATTGTCGTCAACCTCATTCAAGACGATGTAGAGCGTGAAAACACACCAACAATTGGCTATTATGCCATGTTTGAATATACAAATGGCTTTCGTAAGGCGATGTACTGGAGCAAGGCAAAAATGCTTGCCCATGCAGACCGCTATAGCCAAGCATTTTCACTGCATGGAACAAGAGGGAAGTATGTAAAAGTTTCCTATGCCGACTTTGAAGCTGGCAAGTATGATAAAAAAGATGAATGGATGTACTCCTCATTTTGGTACAAGGACTTTGACGGCATGGCATATAAAACTATGCTGCGCCAGATTATCAGCAAATGGGGTGTCATGAGTATAGAAATGCAACAGGCGTATGAAGCCGACATGAACAGCAGTAAAAATAACGATGACGATGTTATCGACACGCCATTCGTAGAAGTTGAAGAGCAATCCATTCAAAACTTGAACGCAGCCGCAGAAGCAGCCCAGCAGACAGACCACGCAGAGCCCACAGCCGATGAAGAGCAGGAAGCAAAAAAGCGCACCTCCCGCCTCTCCTCTGCCGAAATGGAAGCCCTGCGAGCAGAAGCCCTTACAGCATGGGAAGATACAGGCGGCACACAAGGTGAAGCCGAAAAACTGGTGAATGCCTTCGCCAGAAGCTGGAACAAACGCCAGTGCGAACGCATCCTTGAAGCGGCACAGTCCGTTGTGAGCCCCCATGCAGGCGAGGACGAGCAAGCACAACAGCCCGCCAGTCAAGCCACGCAGGGCACTGCCAGCACAGACGCAGAAACAACAACGCAGGAAACAAAGCCCATGATTTACTGCCCCAAGCATGACGAGGATGTCTTTCAATCAAACTGCAAAGGCTGCCAAGCGCGGCAGGGCTGCCCCTCGTGGGATAATGAATAAAGCCTAACAAATTCCTCTCCACCCATCCCCCACCATATCACCCCCGCCCGTGGGGCTTGTACGCGGGCACACAAGCATGGAACAGCGCGAATCACTAGCCAGCCTAAGCATACGCATAGCAGGGAAGAGTACAAAAATAGAGCTCTTTTCTGCCGAAGAATGGGACGGCGATGAATCCTCCGTCCGCATACGCCAAGACGGCAAGTGGCTTGCAGGCACACATGGTAAGCAGACCTTCTTTTCTCTGGATGATGCCTTTGCCCTTGTCCGCAGCCTTAGCCTTGGGGAAGAAGCTTGCTTAGAATCGCCGCAAAATATGCCTACAAATTTCACTCGTGGCTTGCGCTGTTCTGTCCCAAACGGGAACTATGACGGGCGAGACAATACCCGCATAGACACAGAACAGCCATTCCGCGGCTATGATGGGCGCTGGTATATAGGCTGTTATGTCATAGGCAGGGGCACAGTGCTCGTGCCCTGTGACGATGTAATCATCAAAAAATAAGGAGACGATATGACAAAAGAAGATTTTATAGACTCGGTTAAGGAATGTAACAGTTTGCCCTGTATCAGGGCGGATGCAATCCGTTCAATCAACGCCGTTTTTATGGCGATAGAAAAGGCTCTCCTCGATGGCGAACAAGTGGTCATAAGCGGCGTGGGCACACTGTGTGTCGTCGACCGTGCCGCCCGCAAGGCGCGTAACCCGATTACAGGCGAAACGGTAAACGTACCCGCAAAGAAGACGCTGAAAATAAAGCCCTGCGCGGGGATGCGGCGCAAGCTGGCGGCGAAAGGAGGTGATGCCTAATGACTCATAGCAAAAAAAAGAAAGGCGGCTGCAAATAGCCGCTTTTTTCATGCCTAACATTGCGAAACAGCCCCACCTTGGGGCTGTCGTTGTCTGGTGGCGCGGGCAGCCTGATGAGCAGCCGAAGGGAAACACTGATGAGTGAAAGTTGCTTTGATTGTACGCATTATGAACGGGGAAAAGAATATTGCTCGCGACATGGGGCTTCGTATTCATACTCTGGGCACTGCCCAGAGTGGCGTGAGCAGTTCCCAGAACAAGAGCCTGCTACAGCTCAAGAGCGTGGCGCGGTGCTTATGCAAGCACACGACACCATCAACGGCGAGCGCCAAGACCAGTACGGCAGCCCCGAAGATAATTTCAAGGCGATTGCAGACTTCTGGAATGAATATCTATCCGACCACCTGCAAACCAGCCTCACAGCGCACGATGTGGCTATGATGATGTGTCTGTTCAAAATAGCCCGCATCAAAACGGGCGCAGGCAAGGAAGATAGCTATGTGGATTTATGCGGCTATGCAGCTTTGGCGGCGGACATAACGAAAAGGGGATAAAACTATGAGCTTCTGTAATTATTGTGGGAAGCGCTTTGTACCAAAAAGAAAAGGGCAATTGTTCTGCTGTGAAAAATGCGAAAGACGTGCAAATAACATCAAGCATAATGAGCTTAGAAAAGAAAACACGCGAAGGATGCAATTTAATCCGCAATTCTGCGCTGAAATTAACGAACGCGCTTTTGATGTGAAGTATGACAATGATTCGTACGTCCACAGGGCTGATTTTTACTTGGGGTTTTAAGTTATGAATATCAGATTCAAACGTCTTCACCCTAAAGCAAAAATCCCTCTTCGTGGTAGTAAGTATGCAGCAGGCTATGACCTTACATGCACGTCCATGCGGCGTGCTGGTGATATTATCGTGTGCGGAACAGGCTTGGCGGTTGAAATACCCCGTGGCTATTTTGGCGCGCTCTATGCCCGCAGCTCTGTATATCTTACGGGTTGGGAAAAGGTTGGCGGGGTGTGTGTAGTAGATTGCGACTACAGAGGAGAGGTTCACGTCCTCTTCCGTGACCTGCGTAGGGCATACGAAGAAACGCTTGGCATAAGGCGCTTTCTGCGCGAGACGGGGCAGAACGATAGGGCTTCCTTAGTAAAGCCCTACGAGATAGGCGACCGCATAGCACAGCTTATTATACAGCCATGCGTTGATGCCTTGCTTGTGGAGAGTGACGAGCTCTCAGAAACACAGCGCGGCACTGGCGGGTATGGAAGCACGGGGAGGTAGGTATGGATGCAATTAAAATCACGCCAGAAGTGCTGGCATATATTGAGAAAAAAGCAAAGGCGGCAACGCCTGGGGTATGGTATCCTGACGGGGGCGGAATGTCCCCAACCGCGGTGCGCACATTAGAAAAGTGTGTTTGCCAATTTATCAGCAAGGATGACGATGCTGCCTACATCGCCGCCGCATCCCCAGGCGTAGTGCTGGCGCTGATTGCTGAACTGCGGAGATTGAAGCTAGCAAATGCCATGTTACGCATGGAAAGGACAACTACCAATGTCAACGCTTGAAGATATAAAAAAAGTCCTGTCGCGCGACATCTGCGCGGAAGACGTATATGAGCGGTTCGTTAAGCCGCTGGAAAAAAATGTAAACCTCCTATCTGAGTGGGCAGCGGAATACGCAAATCATGGCTATGAAATGAAGGACGCCGCCGAGTTCGAGGCGCGCGTTGCTGAAAAAATTATATCGTACGGTATAAAAAACAAAGAATTGCGCCCCTACTGCTCAAAATATGATAACGGTAAAAGGATAACGATGTGCCCTCATGGCAAAGACATCATTGATTGTGTAAATGTACTTAATAATAGGCGTTGCCTCCTGCGCCTTGCCCGCATCGCCGTTGAGGCTGAAATGGAGGCGGAAGGAAAATGAACGAAACAAAATTACTGCCATGCCCTGCGTGTGGTGCAGAAGCAGATATGCAACATATCTCAATTCGCGGAAGAGGAAACGCATATTTGATAGCTTGTAAAAATAACGAATGCCGTTGCTTCAGAGTTGGAGGTGTGCTGCTTGAACAATGCGTAGAAAACTGGAACGCACTGCCCCGTCAGCTAAAGTGGACGACAGAACTACCAAGCAAAGATGGTTGGTACTGGATAAAGCATAAGAACGATAAGCCGACAATAGGCTATATCTGCGTTGATCTGCTCCAGTATGATATTGCAGATTATTTATTTGCTGGCCGCATACCAGAGCCAGCAGAGTAACATTATGGAAAAGTACATATTCTGCGCCATAATGAACGTGGCGTCACTCGCCACCTGTGCATGGCTTGGCTATCTGCTGGAAAAAGGCTGTACGAAATTGCTTATCTTAGTGATGTGTGTATTGGCGATAAATTTTATAGCGCCATCAAGCGCGTTGTATACATGCCCAAAGTGCAAACATACAGAAAAGGCTAAGGTATTCAAAACGATTGTGGGCAACTTACCGCAGGATGAAGAAAAGGGGGGAAGCAAATGAATAAGCAATCATTCATGCGCTTTGAAAAGCAAGTCCACGCAAAGTATCCGCGTATCGCGTTCCAGCCAGAAGCATACCAGCACAAGCGGGCATGGGCGGCCGTGGCCGTGGTGCTGGCCATGCACGATGCTTTTTGTAAGTATATCAACAAATCTGGCTGGGAAGGGAAATGGGCGCGCCTGCGCAAGTGGGCAGAGCTTTGCGCCAAAAAATTGAGCAAGCGCAAGCTGAGTGCTCCAGCTATGCGCGACTTGGACACAGTGATTACAGATATCAACATCGCGCTTGGCGACATCGCACAGCACGATGAACATGTGCGCTGGCAAAAGTTTATGTGTTTAATCAAAATAGCAGCCACCCTTACCCGCGACGCCGCCTATTCCGCGCCACTCTTCACCCGCAGCGACACAGGGGCGCATGAAAAGCATTGGCGTTACCTACTCGCTATCATGCAGGGAATAGACGATGATGTTGATAAAGTGGACGGGGAGGAGGTGTATTACGACACCTATTGGCCGATATATGAACGAGTACACCACAAGCATTTGGTCGCCGCATAGGAGGAAAAAATATGGAACAATTATCTGGAGAGAGCATACACGCTGACATTAAATCCGTTCTATCACGGGCTTTTGAACATGCTGGCTATGTGGCATCCATTAGCAATAAACGATTACTTATCGCCCAAGAGGTGGAGGCTCTATACGGCATCAGTGCCTCAAGCCTTGAAAAAATGTGCAGCACAAGTGATGGACCAGAGTATATACAGTTCAAACAGCGTGGAACGGTATACTATACCCAGAAGGCGCTTGAAGAATGGATAAATAAAAATAGATTTCTCTTTAGCACACGCAGGACAAGCTAAAGAATTCCGTCAAGCATACATACTGCATTTTTGCGGTTATCTGGTGCAAGTTTTGCATACCGCTTCGTCATCTCAAGGACGCTATGCCCCATCAAATCTCCAACAGTATACAAGGGCACACCACGCTGTACTAGCCAGCTGGCAAATGTGTGCCGCAGTGTATGAAAAACGACCCTGTATCGAGCATCGCTTATCCCATCATTAAATCCCAAGTCACGCACAACGCGCACGAATGTTTGATTTATCGTGTGCATCCTGCCACCTTCGCCCTTTGTGAACACATATTCATCAGAGGCGCGCCCTTTCGTATATTTTATAAGCAGAGTTGCCAGTGCATCTGGCATACTGGCAACTCTGCTTCCAGCTTTAGCATCCATCACATTTATAATCCGAGCATCAATATTGATATGCTGCACTTGCAGTCTAAAAATCTCTCCCAAACGTAGCCCAGAGAATAGGGAAACACGGCATATATCAGCAAATTGAGGAGAGCGACAATCAAGTTCATGCAAAAGCATACTAGCCTCTTTCGGAGTTAAAAAGCGCATACGCGCGTTGTCAACTCTGGGAAGCTGCACACCGTCTGTCGGTATAGCACCTGCATACATAGCCCATGCTATCATCCTTCGGTAAATTCTCCTAATCAGGCCTATGATATGCTTTTTTGTTTGCGGGGCTATTTCATCCAATCCGTTAAGCATAGCATTCACCTGCGCAGGCGTAATCTGTGCAAGACTTACCTCGCCAAAGTACGTTGCTATATGCTTCTTATATGTGCATGTATCCGTATGTGCAGAATGTTTTTGAGACAGCCAATCACGCAGGTATATTTCCCATGCTTCATTAAGAGTCAGGTTAGCATTGATAACACCGCGGCTCTTGCGTTGCGCTTCTGCACGTTGTAGGCTTGCTTCTTGGGGTGTCATTCCCTCAGAACGCCAGCCTGCGCACTTCCACGACAGCTTGCCACCAATGCGTAAACTATAGTCGTATGCAACATCAGCTTTTCCTTGGAATTTTCTAGTAGCCGATTGCCGTTCATACACACCCGCAAACCGTGTTTTTTTCCGTGCAGTCATAGCCCCACCTGCTAACTTTTAGCTAACTAACGTATGTGGCAGGATGTGGCAGAATGAAAAAAAATGCAAATACTAAAATAACTGATTGACAAAGAATGCGGTTTGTTGCAAAAGAATGTGGCAGACGGAAACAGAAATAGAACAGCTTCCCAAGCTGAAGGTCGCGGGTTCAAATCCCGTTTCCCGCTCCAAAAAATCTTGTCAAAGCTATGCTTTGGCCTACTCCGTTGCGGGAGTAACTCAGTGGTAGAGTGTCACCTTGCCAAGGTGAAAGTCGCGGGTTCAAATCCCGTCTCCCGCTCCATATATTTTGCCCTTGTGCTTTTGTACAAGGGCTTTTTTGTGCCTCTGCGCCGCCCTCTTTGAAAGCCACTTTTTTCTTCACAGAAACCAAAAAAACTGAAATGCTGTTAGCTAAAAAAGAAAACTCAAGTAGGACACCAATCAAGCAGAGAGCATTCTGCCAATCCCTTTGTATTTATATAGTTAGCACAAGATTTTCAAAAATTTCCAAC
This sequence comes from Desulfovibrionaceae bacterium, assembly GCA_028689675.1. Classification (GTDB taxonomy): domain Bacteria; phylum Desulfobacterota; class Desulfovibrionia; order Desulfovibrionales; family Desulfovibrionaceae; genus JAQVCS01. Next base: position 33,608 of record JAQVCS010000005.1, read on the forward strand.
ATTGATTATCATTATTTTCCTACCTTATATGACGATTTAAAAAAGAGAAAGACAAAAAATATATACCAGATCTCCTATATTGACAGAATATAAATAAAGGTCTACTTAATAAAAATTAGTATAGAATAACAAACTATTTATGCTCTTTATCAGATACTATGAGTCTTTACGAATACAATATTCTGTTAAGAGCTTGGAAAAGCATGAAAATGAATAAAAATAAACAAAATGATATATTTTTACACACTTGGTATCGAGAAAATAAAGATGCATATGATGTACTATTTCAATCTATTGAACATGTATATCAAGATATCGCAGAAGTAGATATAGATAATGAATCTATATTTATCTTGCGTAATAGCAGAAATGAAAATCAAGAGGGGAATTCTTACCCATATACTTTTGAGGCTGATCAGTTTTGTGATTACTACATCATGATGGAAGACAGTAAAATTGCAAAGGATACGTTAGCTATTTGCAATTTACGCAGATTTTATGAAAGTGGACAAAAAAGTAGTGTTGTTGAGTTGCGGGTATGCGCAAAGGATACCGTGTATGAATGGATTGAGCTCTGCACATTCGTCATGCCCAAAAATAAAACCGATGCACGAAAAATTTTGATTACAGTTCGTAGCATCAACAATCAAAAACTGATGAAAGGCATTATTGACCGTTTTATTTATGATGCCTGCGATTATTTTATTTACCTTGACGCACAAAAAGACAGCTATGTCATGTTTAGTGGAAGCGATAACGGAACGCCTCTTCCCCCAACAACCTGCAACAGCTATTCTACAGAAATTATCCGCTATGCCTATGACTTTGTGGTGAAAGAAGACCAGAACGATACAATTGAGCAAATGAGTATTCCTGTGGTGCTTGAGCAGTTGGATAAGCATGGCGTGCACACCTTTTATACAGGGGTGATGGATCCAATACGAGGATATACACGCAAGTGCCTTAAATACCTATATTATGACAAGAAAAACCAAATGATCTTATTGATTCGCACCGATGTTACCGATGTCTATTTGGAAGAAAAGAAGAAGAATGACCAGCTTAGGCAAGCACTCAAAGAAGCAAGAACCGATTTGCTTACTGGCCTTTATAATAGAGCCGCTCTTGAAATTTCTATAGGTCAAATGCTACGGGATCAACACAAAATTACATCGGGTTCATTTTTCTTTATTGATATTGACAATTTTAAACTTATCAATGACCAATACGGGCATAATCATGGTGATTATGTCTTGTGCTATTTATCAGAAAAATTGCAGGATATCACACCAAAATCGTGTATTATTGGGCGTTTTGGCGGTGATGAGTTTATAGTCTTTTATCCTAATTTTAAATCTACAGACTGCCTTAAACAATTAGCAGCGAAAATTTGTTCTATTTTTGATACTGTTGATACAGACAAGTTCAGGGAACTCAATTGTTCATGCAGCGTAGGCATTTCGCTTTACCCACAGGCTGGCGCATCGTATGACGAGCTTTCTCAAAAAGCAGACACTATGCTTTATGACGCCAAAAGAAAGGGGAAAAAGCAATTTTGCTTTATGGAATCAATATAGCCGACGTATAGTATAGAGCTAGGTAAGCTTTCATCAGCAATTTTTCCACACCCTTATGCCTACCAGTGCAGGCATATCTTAATACTATATAAAACTTTTTATATCTTAACACGCAAAATGACGAGGCATAGGTGCACCTATGCCTCGTCATTTTCTTTCTGCCCTACTCGTCTGATTCTCTTTTTGTTCACAAAAAAGCTGATTGTTGGGTAAGCCCTACTTACAGTGCGTCTGCTATAGCTTCCAAAGCCTGCTCTATAAGGTAGCCTTGTGCTTGTGTGCCCATGTGCCCTAGGCGGAAGACCTTGCCAGCCATAGGGCCAAAGCTGCCTGTGCAGACCAGACCGCGAGCCCGTAGCCTTGCCCGCCATGTTTCCCAAGTAAAACCTGCGGGTATCATGGCGGCGGTCACGGTGGGCGCATTTACAGCGTGGGCATTTGTCCACAAATCAATGCCCAGCGCGGCAAGGCCAGCCCGACATTGCTGTGCCACAGCCTGATGACGGGCAAAGGCCGCCTCCATACCTTCGGCAAGCAAAGCCTGTGCACCAGCATGCAGGGCTGCCACGCCATGCCAATTGGGCGTGTAGGGGCAGCGCCCATCGGCCTGCACGCTTTGGAAAGGGGCAATGGCATCGTAGCCCTGATACTGCACTTCGTGCATGCGCTGCCATGCCGCTGGGCTAACCGCAACCATGCTCATGCTGGGTGGGCAGGAAAGGCATTTCTGCGAGCCACCCAAAAGCAAGTCTACATGCCACTCATCGGCCAGCACAGGCGCACCCCCCAAGCTTGCCACAGCATCCACATACAAAAGCGGCACACCCAAATCATGCTTGAGCTTGCCCAGTGCCGCCAGCGGGTTCAGTGTGCCCGAGGGGGTTTCGCAATGCACAGCAGTAAGCATTACTGGCTTTACCCGCCGCACAGCTTCCGCCACTTTTTCCAGAGCAGTATCATCAATAGTGCTGTTGTAGGGCAAAGAAATAGCTTCAACACAGCAGCCCATACTGTGCGCCATTTGCCCTATGCCATCACCAAAAACGCCTGTGCCCACGCTCACCACAGCGTCCCCAGGCTTCAGGCAGCTTTTCAGCGCGCCCCACAGGGCAAGCATGCCTTCACCAGTCATCAGCACCACATCATTGCGCGTGCCCATAAGGCGGGCAAGAGCGCGGCTGGTGGCATGATATAAAGCAAGAAAATCAGGCTCAACTTGCCCCGAGCCATAATCTTTGCTTATTGCCTCAAGCACGGCTGGGTGCAAAGAAACAGGCCCTGGAACAAGGGGGATGGCTGCATAACTCATGAACGATATCTCCAAAATAAAAAACGCCCAGCAAGGCTGGCAAACAAGTGTAGAATACCACAAAAAGGCAATGCACAACACAGGCAATTGCCACAAGGTAAAGTATACGAAAGGATGCCCTCTGTTGTCAAAACCCTCTACACAGGCTGTAAGCAAAAACAAAAAAAGCCCAAATAGAAAAATTTGCTTGACGAAACAAGCTCTTTTGCTTAGAACTCTTTCTGCGCTGAACAACACAGCACTCCCCGATGGCTCAATCGGCAGAGCGGGTGACTGTTAATCACTAGGTTGGCGGTTCAAGTCCGTCTCGGGGAGCCAAAAAAGAAATCAAGCCCATCAGTTTATGCTGGTGGGCTTTTTCTGGTATGGGGCATATCACCCTTATTTCAAAAGAAATTCTGTCAGGGGCCATTCTCCTCCCATTCTCCGTTCAGCCATATCCTGCCATATCTCCGGCCCTGTTCCGGCATTCTCCGGAGAGTTCTCCTTTGTCGCCTTTCCGACCGCCGCATGGTTAACACGTTTATTCTCCGAATAACGTATGCCTACGGCGGTATTTTTTTATCTTATTGAACTTACAGAAAAAATTATTTTATCAAACATGTTTTGGCATCATCCTGTTTAATAGTGTCCTTTATTGCTCGATACGCCCTCGGCTGGGTGTCAGCTAAATTCCGAAAAAGCCGGCAGATAAAAATCCCACGACCAAAGAGTATTATTTTTCTGTAGGCTTCATAATTTTATACCCCCTATGGGAAATACATTTCCATGGAGGTATGAAAAATGAAGCTGAAATCCACGCATCGCAACTGCCATATTGTCAATGAAGTCTCTGTGTTCTTCGCAAAGGCGCTTCTCGCTGTATATCTTGATGATGGGTTTGAAGGGGTTAAACAAAATATAGAAAATGGCGATAAACCACTTGATATAAAGAAGAAAAGACGCATTCATGCACCAGAGATTAAACACAAACGGAGAGTACATGAAAAAGAATCAAGCCAAGGCACTTGAAAGTGTGCATTCACTTTTAGCAAAGGCAATCCTTGCTATGCTTCTGAATGAAGCCATCAAAACATCGAAGGAAAAACAGAATGATTGCAGAACTCGAGCCAAATGACGTCTACAGCCTCTCATCAAATGAGCTGCGTGAACACTATTATTACCTTTTCGGACAACCGACCAAGTCTGGAAACCTCACCTACCTGCGCAAGCGTATTGCCTGGCGTATCCAGTCGCTGAAGGAAGGCCCTCTTTCTGAAAGAGCCAGGAACCGCGCTGCGGCTATTGCCAATGAGGCTGACATCCGGACATCGCCTCCCAAAGAACCCGTAAAACCACATAAAACAAGGCCCAAGAAAATTGAGCTCAAGGTAGTTGATGCGTCTGCTAGGGATCCCCGGCTACCCAAGAAGGGCGTGACGCTGGTCCGCGTATTCAAAGGAAAGACCCATGAGGTACTCGTACAAGAGAATACCTTCATCTACCTCGGCAAGACATACAAATCCCTCTCCGCTGTCGCCAGGGAAATCACCGGTATCAAGTGGAACGGCTTCAAGTTCTTCAATCTGGAGAAATAATATGCGCTGCGCAATCTATACCCGCAAATCGACAGAGGACGGGCTCGAGCAGGAGTTCAATTCTCTTGATGCCCAGCGCGAGGCATCCGAGGCCTACATTGCTAGTCAGAAAAGCGAAGGCTGGGTGTGTCTTCCAGACCGCTACGATGACGGCGGCTTCACCGGAGGGAATACGGATCGTCCGGCCCTGCAACGGCTTCTCGAGGATATTAATGAAAACAGAATCGACTGCGTGGTGGTCTATAAGGTTGACCGACTCTCGAGATCTCTTCTCGACTTCGCAAGGCTTATCGACATTTTCGAACGGAAGCATATCACCTTCGTTTCCGTGACGCAGCAGTTCAGCACCAGCAATTCGATGGGCAGGCTGACCCTCAACATCCTGCTCTCGTTTGCCCAGTTTGAGCGCGAGATCATCGCCGAGCGCACGAGGGACAAGATGGGTGCTTCCCGTAGGAAGGGAAAGTGGGTAGGCGGCATCCCCTTCCTCGGGTACGATATTGCCCCCGGCGGTGGACGGCTCATAGTCAACGAGCAGGAAGCGGAAATGGTCCGCACCATATTCAAGCTCTATATTTCAACCGGGAGTATGAACGAGGTTCTTGACCACCTGAACAAGCGGAACTGGCGGACCAAGGAATGGACGTCCCTTGGCGGTGTGAAGCATGGAGGAAAGCCATTCACAAAGGCCATCCTCTACAAGGTCATCAACAACATCGCGTATCTCGGCAAGATTGAGTATGAAGGCAAGGTTTACGAAGGGGAACAGGACCGTATCGTCAGCATCGACGACTGGGAAAACGCCCACGCTCTTTTGAAGCATCGCTTCCGGGAGGGAAAGGCCCAGCGCCGCAACAAATATGGCGAGCTCCTTCGAGATCTGCTCCGATGCAGAAAATGCGGCAACACCATGATCCAGAAAACCAGCCGAAAGCCGGGACGGATGTATCGCTACTACGTATGCACCGGCGGTAAAGCCGAAGGCTGCGATTGCCGCTCTCTTCATGCTGCCGAGGTCGAAAGCATGATCGTTCAGGAGATCAAATATGCTATCCAGAAGGCAGGCATCGAGCATGAGGTCTACGAGGCCTTTCTGGCCCTATGCGGCGACAGGCTCAAGGTACTCAAGCTCGAGGAAAAGATGCTGACGGAACAGGTGGACCGCCTCAACAGGCATACGGCCGCAGCAATCGAGAAGCGCGACATGGAAGAATGGGAAAAGGTGAAGAGCGAGGCCGCGAAGGCTGAGGAAGAGCTGATGAAAACCATCAGGCATAAGCGGATTCTGCAGGGACAACTCCCCTCTGAGCAGGCAGTGGCCCAAGCCTTCAACGAGTGGGATACCATGTGGTCGCATCTCGATATTTTCGACCAGTCGAGCGTCATCCACCAGCTGATAAACCAGATCGACTATGACGCTGCCAAGGGAACCCTGGCCATAAGCTACGAGATCAAATAGGGGGAAGCATGCCTACTATATATGTCAGTGTTGGCGATGCCGCCGTGGCAAAGCCTGAAGTATTCAGCCCCGAGTCCAATCGAGTGCCGCGCATAAGCCGCATCATGGCACTCGCCATACACCTTCAGGGCCTTATCGAACGCGGAGAAATATCGAACTATGCAGAACTTGCAGAACTCGGCTACGTCTCCCGCCCCCGAGTCAGCCAGATTATGGATCTGAACTACCTTGCCCCGGATATCCAGGAGGAAATTCTGTTCCTCCCGGAGATACTGAAGGGGCGGGATCCATGGACTGAAAGGGAGATTCGGAAAATATCCTATGAGGTCGACTGGAATAAGCAGAGGGAGATGTGGAGGCAAATGCGCGTGGATAAGATGGTCCCGTTTTCAGGAAAGTGCGAAACTTTCCTTACACTACCACCTAAAATCCATATAGAAGGATTTTCAGGCGTGAAAAACGACTTATAGGAAGTTTTGGTTTCGAGTATCACGACCGTCACCCTACTTGAAAAGGTTGTAGGCGACAATACAGGCGAAGACCATTACAAGGTTGAAGAGTAAGGAAATCAACTGCATCTATTCTACTCCGATGGCCTTCAGCACGGCATCCTCAGGGCTGCTGTAGAATGCAGTCTGGAATTTGACGAAGAGGTCTCCCGGAACGGTGGGAATGTCCTGCACGTTGCTCATGGGCAGCAGAATACGCTTGGCACCCGAATCGAAGGCCACCTGCAGATGTGCGGCCAGAGCCTGAACAGGCTTTATGCTGCCGCCGAGGCTCATGTCTCCCAGGACTACAAGACCGGGCTGTACCGGCTTGCCTACAAGTGCGGAAGCATAGGAAATCAGACTCGGAAGCGTCATACTCTGGGAAGGGCCGGTATTGTGGAGTTCCACGATGTGCAGGTGGAAGTCGTGGTTCCCTGCCTGCGACATGCTGCTGATCCGGCTCCCATTAGCCTTGAAGTAATCGAAGCCGACCTTGATGCCTTCCTTAGACTGGGTTCCCGTGCCGACACCCGAAATGCTCAGCTTACCCGTACCTGCCGTCATCTGCATCTCAAGACGGTAAAGTCCGAGCATGCCGTTAGGTCCGGCACCTATGGTATGCAGAGTACCGGGAGTCAGCGGACCTTCTGGAATAAGGGAACCGCCTCCCTGCTCAGGTACGGCAACGAACTTTTCTTCGCCGGATTCGTTGTCGATGTAGGAGAAGTGGACGTCATAGAACTCCATGCCGCCGATCTTCTTGAGCTGTTCCTTCACGCGCCTGCGCACGACAAGCGCGTACCTAAGGCAGCGTTCCACGGCTTCCTTCGGGGCATTCCCCTGAGGATAGAGGAGCTTGAGCAGGCCTGAAACGGTCTTTCGTACAGCAGTCACATCACGCTGGTTCAGGTTGCTGCCCAGACGGAAGTATTTGTCGATGGCATCCGCAAAGGTCGTCTTGCGCATGGTGCGCAGGAACTCGGCCAGATAGTCCACGATGAAGCCGTAGCGTTCCGTAAAGAACTCGGGCCTCATCTTGGGGATCTCCCAACCGGGAAGGTAGCAGTGCATGCGGTCGAAGAACGCCGAGTCGATCATGACATCGGGGAAGGGAGCGAAGAGATGGCTTATCTTCACCAGCTGCTCTACGCTCTGGTTGATATTGCCTACGAAGACCATGCCCGCATTGGCTGCAATGGCTTCACGGCCACGGCTGAAGGAACCGGAGGCCATGTAGTCCTTCATGATCTGCACGCCGTCCTTGTCCTTGAAGTTGATGCCTGCCACTTCATCGAAGGCCACGCAGTCCCATAGGCCAACAAGACCGATCTTGTGGGAACTCATGTTATAGAAGAGGTTCGCCACCGTAGTCTGTCCGCCGGAAACAAGGATGCTGTTGGGGCTGATCTCCTTGTAGATATGGCTCTTGCCGGTTCCTCTGGGGCCGAGCTCGCAGAGGTTGTAGTTGTTCTCCGTAAGAGGGATAAGGCGGGCAAGGAGATGCCAGCGGACTTCCGGCTTGAAGTTAGCAGGCTCCATACCGGTGGAACGGAGCAGTACGTCTATCCACTGGTCCTCATCAAACGCTTCCCTTCCCTTCAACAGTCCGGCCATATCCATGTTTGGCATCTGGATGGGGGTGAGCCTTGCAATGGAGAATGGGGAGACCTTCTGGCCTTCATCGAAGAAGTAGTTGATATTCAGGATGCACCAGATGCCTCCGACGAGCAGCTTCTCGTAATCCTGCACCGTGGAATCGTTGATGGCTACACCGCCTTCTCCTAGATTGGAGAGGAAAGCATCGTACGCGTTGGTGCGGGTATTCAGCTTTACCGTGACCTTGTCGATGACGGTATAGCTGCCTTTCTCCCGGATGAGGGAACGTATCTTCTCGGCTTCATCCGGTCGCACATAGTTCTGAGCCAGGATGTTCTTGACGGTCTGAATGCCCTCTTTGATGACATCCTCATCGTCGGAAGCGCAGTACATGCCGAGCAGATATTCAAGCACATAGACAGGTACGTTAGCCCCTTCCTTCAAGAGTTTGGTGAGGTCCTTGCGGACGATCTTGCCCTGAAAGTTCTTCCTTAGGAGATCGTCGATAACGGTGGCATCATACATAATAAGGCATCCTGTATTTTAGAAGAGGCTTTGGATCATAATGTCGATAACGTAGTCTATGCGCAGGTATTCGACCTGCGTTTCCTGATCCCTGAGAATGAGGAAATACTTGTTGTTACGGTCAAAGTCCATTTTCTTCAAGTGAAGAGTTACGTACTTCTTCTTGTCGTCCATAAGGCCTGAAGAGGAATCGAAGACCACGGATTCCTCGTTGCTGACAGCCTGGCTGCCATCGCTGAGGAATACATCAAGCGTTCTCGGCTGGTGACGGTCATCAACGATATCAGTCTGGAATAGCCTGAACACACAGGTGTTGCTGGTAATCCGATGGTCCGTATTCAGCAGCTGGACATTGACCTTCGTTACCTGATCCGTCTTGAGTGCCTTGCCGGTACGTTCCGTAACGTGAATGACCGGGACGATGACCTCCTGCGGCATGGCTCCGCCATGGGTGTACTGGGCTCCTCCCATGAAGTGGAAACGGCCGGTTCCCTTGGGGACGAGGAACTCCATACCTTCACCGTCATCCATGCCCAGGGAAACGGAAGTTTTTCCATGCCACGCTGAAGAAATCTCAGGAAGGTTGTGTCCGAAGATATACCGCTTCTTCGCATCGACGATGCCACTGATGGACGAGGTTGAGGCAGAAGCCTTGTCCATGGCATCGACCTTGCTCTCCTGATACAGGAAGCCATGGTCGGAGGTAATGAAGATCTGGCTTCCGTTCAAGGAATCAATGATGAACCGTACGATCTGCTTGATGCGTGTGATGGCCTGGCTACAGGCTGCGAACGTCTGATCCTCAGTAGCGGCATGGTCACCACAGCTGTCTATGTCGTTATGGTAGATGTAGAGCAGCCGGACATCCTTCAGCTGTTCACGGGCTGCTTCCTTTTTCAAGGAGAGCAGTTCATCATCGGTGATGGCTCTACCATTGAAGTTCCCATAGTCGCGGAGGATGGCATCTCTTTGTTCGATAGAAGCACAGGGCTTGCCATCTACCAAGGGGTCCGTGGTCCCGGGCTTGAAGGTAATGCGGGAATGAGGAAGCAGGGCTGCCATACCGGTTTTCGTGATGCAGGGAAGTCCTGCCATCATGCTGCTGATGGAAGCCTTGAACCTGTTCTCTCCGTTGAGGGACCTGCACAGTTCTTCGCCTACTTCGTAGCGCAGGCCGTCGCTGATAATGACGAAAGCTCTGGCCTTGCCGCCATCCAGAACGGAATACGGGTGGACCGAGAAGAATTCCTTCTGGCGGGGAATTGCGGTTTTCCAGTGGGAAAGCAGACCTTCATTGCCCGGAAGGAAGGTTTCCCAGCATGAAGCAAGGTCTCGGCAGTAGGCATCCGTGATCCATCCTTCCACGGTTCTTCGGGCAATCTTCAGAACATCGAAGGTGGATTCAAGCCGGTCTTCAGCCAGGCAGAAATGGCGGTAGCACTGATCGAACCTGAACAGGTTCGAAGTATAGGCCTTTACCATTTCATCAGCGGAAGCGTAGTGGAATCCCCCCCGGTAGGCTTCACGCAGAGCCTTGATTTCCGCCATGGCATCCAGACCGTCATAGACGTCATGGTAGGGAGCAGCGTTGTCCGCAGTTTTCCATTCATCCCAGAATAGGCCGCGGCGGTTCCTGATAAGCTCACGCATCACATCGGAGCGTTCCTCAGGCATACGATAGACGATATTGGTGATAACGGCACGTTCCACAGCTTCAAAGGTGCCGCATCTTCCCAGTTCTTCCGCTTTGGCTCCGTTTAGAGTCTTCTGTATGCCCAGCTCATCGGCAATGATGCCGGAGATGCGGACATAGTGCTTCAGCTGTTTGGAATTGTTCCTCCAGTCGCTGCAGAAGATGGAGGCATAGCGGGAATATCGTTCGCCGAGGACGAAGTTGCCCAGCGAAGCCGTGAACCGGGGATCCTCTTCATTGGCAAGGTCCGTAACCAGCAGGCATCGGAGCATTTCCTTCAGGTTTGGTTCAGGCACGCCGCCGGCCTGCTTCAATCCCTTGTAGCCAAATTCCTCTTCAGCCGTTTTCCAGAAGAAGGGGGCAAGGCCGTATTTCTCAATTTCCGTCCATTGCGTGGTGACTAGGTCCATTAGTCCTGCTTTTCCTTCCGGGAACTGCTCGATCAGTAGGGGAAGGAGGACGGAGGAGAAGTCCGCCTTGTCCGCTTTCACGATTACGGCAAGGATGGCAAGGTCGAGGCCATCCTCATCCACATTGGGGAAGATAAGCTTCTTTACCTTTGCGGTACGTTCCTGCGAAGCAAAGAATTTGCTGCGGAGCTTCAGGTGTTCCCGCATGGCCGTATTTGCGATGCCGAGTTCCCCCAGAAGCATGGACGCCGTATCCGCATGGAACTCCCTGGAGTACAGCCGGACATCAAGCAGCCAGTCCTTCTCCATAGGCGGCTTTGCCTGTGTGGAGTACAGGAGGAAGAACCTGCCTTGAGAACCTTCCGCAAGCGCAAGCATGACCTTGAGTTCCATGTCGGCATATTCTTCACGGCGTATGAGCGTTACATCATGTCCGGCAAAGTCGATGCTGTCGAGGATTCCGGCAAATTCACCGCCCTCATCGTCCCAGAAGACGACGGGAGATTCGGGAGTAAACATCGGAAACAGGGCTTTTTCGATGGTGGAGATGTCCATGCCTAGTCGTCCTTTCCGCCGGTGATGGCCTTCGCTTCCGCAAGCAGGTTGCCGAACTTGCCGTAGTTCACACGAACACCGTCATCGAGGTCGATGGTGATGTTCTGTTCCTCGATGTGACGTAGGCGGCTGTCGAAGTCCTTCAGCTCTACCTGCTTCTTTTCCAGCGAGGTCTTCTCCTTGGCGAGTTCCCTTCGCTTGGCGGTTGAGGGTGCGGATTCCATCTCGGCATCCAGCAGCTTGATATTGCGTTCAAGGATTTCGTACATTGGGATGACGTACATACTCCGCATGCGGGCAAGGGTGTTCCTGTTGAAGCGGTGCAGGTACACAAGGCATTCGAAGGCCTTCTGTTTGCCGCTGGAGAACAGCCAGTAGATGGGGCGCTTCTTGTACGTCTTGAGGTGCCATTCCTTGAAGTATTTGGTGCTGAGCCAGCGGCGGATGGTGTCTTCCGGCAGTTCGTTTGCCTTTGGATTAAGCTGCTCGGCTGCGAACCTCAGATTCTCTTCCAGCGTTTCCTCGCCCCATATTGCTTTGCAGAACTCGGTGAAGCGGTGGGCGACATCGTCCTCAAACCAGTAATGGTCAAGGATCGGGAGGATGCCGTCGTCATCGGCAGGGAAGGTTGTGTACTTCGTCGCATCGAAGCCTTCGCCGCCTGCCGCAGCGTAGGCAAGGCCGGGAGCATCAAGGGAATACCGGCCCATCATGCAGCCTATGGCGTACTGGATGAGTTCCTTTACGGTATCGGCACGCAGGCGGTCTTCCAGTTCCTTCGTTTTGGCGGCAAGGGCATCTTCTCCCTGTGATCGATATGCTTCCTCGTCTTCCCCGTAGCGGTACCACGGGTTGCAGGTGAGGGTTATTTCTTTGAGCGGCACATCGGAGGAGATTTCGTCCTGCAGGTCATAGGCCTTAATCAGTATGCAATTGTTCTCCACCTCTAACCCTTGCATCTCGTCCGTCATGTTTTGCCATGATTTACGCACTGAGGCGTAGGTTTCAGACAGAGTTGCTCTAAGGTTCTCAGGCAGAAGTATAGGTAGGACATGGAAGTCCCACGATATTTCATAGGAATTCCAGTCTACATTTGATATATTAACTAATTTATTTATTAATGAAATATAATTATTATCAAGATTCTCAATATTGATAATAGGTAATTTACATAGTTGTTCTGCTTCATAATTCAGAGTTGGAGATAATATTGGAATTATATATTTTATAATACATGAATTTAATAATCCATTTACTAAATTAGTAGTATTTATATTTTCAAAAAATATTGCTGATCCGGCAACATCAAAAATAAAACCATATGGAAAATATCTAATGGAAAATAATGATGATGAAATTTTCGACCAGCTTAAACAGCTTTTAAAATAATAATCTTGATTTTTTAATCTTCCTCCAGGTGAATTTTTATTAATAATATTATGAAAATATTTAATTTCTTCACCGTCATTTTTATAATTTATTATAAAATCTTGATTGCCATACCATTTTCTATATTGTCCACCTTTATTGTAAGGAAACCATTTCTTGTTCGATATCTTAGCCTCATTTATACTTTTATACAAAAATCCTATTTCTTTATTTGATACCTCAAACCAAAGCCGTAAAAACCTATTATTATCAGATGTGGTTGCTCCTTGTTTTGGCTTACTTAAAGTGTCAAGCCTTCTATACTTTTCAAATATCCGCCTTACCTTCTCACTCACCCAATACGCCACAGGGCTTCCGGGAATCTTGGCGAAGTCGCCTGCGGCAGCGGTGTAGAACCAGCCGTTTTCAGCGGCTTTGGAATTACGTTCATTATGCGGTGGAAATACTCTGGGCTTTGAATCTTGGATGTCATCGTTTTCAGCGTAGCAGAACTTCCCTTTAAGTGCTGAGGATATCCCTTTTTGGAAGACTGTGGCTGCCGTTCCGAAGGCAATTCCCATGACCCCGTTCCCCATGTGAAGCATATTTTCGATAGATGCTTCAGCAAGTAGCTTTGTTCGAAGGGATTCAAAGGAAGAAAGGAACATCCAGCTCTGCATGGTTACCATGGTCATTCTGGAATAGCGATCAATAAAGGAAAGACCTCTGTCGAGAAACATCGCAAACAGATCACCCTTTCCGTCGGGGTATTCCTTCTGGGCGAACTCCTTCAGTTTCGGATTCAGCCCCTTGCCGCCCATATAGGGAGGATTGGCCACAACACAGTCGTAGGTTCCGGCAAGGAGCTCCGCCTGACGGATGAATGGCATAAGGCGTTCCGCTTCCGCCTGCGACTCGGTATCCGCCTCCAGCGCCTTTTCCGCAGCCTTTCGGATACGGGGCAGAGCAGACTTCACCTTCTTGGAAATGCGTATCAGGGAACCGAAGGTGTCGGCATCGGTAAAGGCATTCAGCAGAAGGACGAGTTCTTCCTTCGAGATGGCATCCGCCGTGGGAATGAATCCCTGCACGGGAGCGGTCTGTACAAGGCTTCCCTGCACAGGCCTGTTGTCGGTTACCGCCTGCGGAGTTCCATGGCGAAGCACACGGAGCAGAGTGTTGATGCGGGTATTGCCGTTCGCGTACAGGTCACCCCAGTAGTCCGACTTCTTCAGGGCCATGATGTTCATGGCCGGGGTGCGTTCCAGAATACGCCTGTCATCCTTGCGGGCACGCATGAGCAGAGCGAACTGTGAAAGCTGGGCGGCACGGGGATCAATGTCCAAACCGAAGAGGTTCTTTTCAAGGATCAGACGGGGAATGTCACGGCGGGAATAGCCGCGTTCCTCGTAGATCAGCTTGAAGATGTTATATGCCTCAACAAGAATATGTCCTGAACCGCATGCGGGATCGAGGAAGGTGATGGACTCTGGATCAAGAGATTTCGGTGTCGATTCTTCAAGCTGTGCGTTAACTTCAGGAGACTGTTCCGCAGGCTCGATGTAGTAGGGCATGGATGCCTTGATGTCGGAAGACGGATAGGTTGCCGCCCACTGCCTGCCGAGCGTGTTCTGCACCATGTACTGCACGATCCAGTTCGGCGTGAAGAGCTGGGTGGCTGCGGGGATGTCCTCCGACTTCACGACCTTGCCGATGACTTGGTCCTTCTTCTCGGAGATGTAATACTGATAGATCCAGCCGATGATTTCGACCTCTTCCCAGTCCTCTTCGGGGATGGCATCCACAAGTTTACGGATGAGGCCGTCGCTGGAAAGAAGATGACTGGGCAGAAGAAGCTCGGAAGCATCGCTGACCTTTTCAAAGAGCAGGGGCATGGCATCGGCAAGCCCGTTGCACTGGGCTATGAGAAGCAGGCGATAGAGTTCCTCTTCCTTGCCGCCGTCAAGGCGAAGCTCTCTCGCACGGGAAAGGTCGGCATGGGGCAGCATGTCCGAATCCAAATCGGTCAGATGCTCAAGGATTCCCGGAAGTCCGGTTGCCGATTCGCTGCCGAGAATCCTGCACCCGCAGGAGAGCCAGCCGTGGAGTTCCATATACCGCAGTGCCACGAACCTGTTGAACCAGGTGTAGGCGGCTTCTTCCATAACCTGCAGGAATCCATGGCGGCGAATCTGCTCGGCAAGTGCGTTGCGGGCTTCGGCCTGTGCGGCGGTGAGGCTTATGCCGTTGATGACGACGAAGTCCCCGGTGATATCCACATGGTCACACAAGGTCTCGGAAAGGGCGAATGCCGCAGCCCGTTCGGATACGGCGTTGATGAAATCCCGGCGGGCGGAAGGAGCGTAATTGGCTATGGCGGTACGGTTCATGGCGTATTCTCGATATATTGGAAAGGCTGAAGATGATTATTTGTCGACGACGTAGATGGTTTCGTTATCTGACAGCTTGGCCAGCAGACTCTGTCTCAGGCCATTGATATAGTCTTCCACATCCTCGGGGGTGTTCATCGGTTTGCCGTCCGTCAGATCGGAGATATGGTAATAGCGGTTCTTACGCATACGGCGTTTCTGTGCGTCCTCTAAGCGTTTCTTTTCTTCCTCTTCCCTGCGGCGTTTTTCCTGCTCGAGTTCTATCTTACGACGCTCTTCAGCAGAAGCCATTTGCTTACGGCGTTCTTCTTCCTCACGCTTTTTACGTTCGGCTTCTTCACGGCGTTTCCGGTCTTCCTCGATGCTGGCCTGAATGCTGCTGATTTCGCGGTCCAGACGATCGGCAGTTTCCACACGGATATCTTCAATACCCTGGGATAGAAGAGCTATGTCAGCTACGGTAGGGGCGTTTTCGATGCGTTTGCGGAACTGCTGGAGGGGAGAGAGTATCTTATTGCTTCCGTCAGCATTGATACCATTGTACTCGATGCTTCCCCTGAATTGCCCGATGAGGTCATCAATCTTGCTGAGCTGGACAGCCATGCTCTCGTTCAGCTGTGCCGCTCGTATGTCTTCGATGGTTTTCACAAGACCGTCGATCTTTGACAGCTGGTTCCACGGATTGGCGTTGCTGCGGATATTTTCCAGCTCTTCAACGGCAGTCATGGCTTCGGGAGACTTTTCAAGGCTCGTCCTGTTGCGTTCCACCATGGCGAAGGCGGACAGCATGCGGTCCCAGACGGGGAGCTGCTTCTTGTAGAAGCCTGCCACATCCTCATAGTCATCACGCATGTCGAGAAGGTCGTTCTCTGCCTTTGCCGTTTCCGCTGCAAACAGGGCATCGTCACTGAGCGCGGCAAGGCGCTGGAGCAGCGTTAATGAATTCGTGATGATCTTCTGACCGGGATAGTGGGCGTCATTCTCCTGCCATCCTTTGAAGTCTGCCATCCAGCTCCGGGCAAGGAAGTCACGCATGGCATTTACGACTTCATCTGCGGAATCCCCGGAAACGAGCTTGCCTGAAAGTTTCTTGTACAGGCTCTTCAGCTTTTTGACGTGCTGCTCATTAGGCTTGCGGCGAAGCCGGATGCCGACTTCCTTCCATCGCTGGATCTTCAGCATGGCTTCGGTAATCTCCTGAGGAGAGGGAGCTTCGGTAGAACCTATGGAGATGGTGACGTTTCCAGCCATGTAGAGACGGGCTGCAAGAAGGGCGACTTCCCATTCAGGCCAGCCGTAAGGCTTGCCGGAGTACCGTGCGCTGATCTCCTGAAGCGGGACTATCCTGTCATTGCTGAGGGCGAGAAGCTCCGAAACTTCCCTTACGGCGTCGGCATTAACTTCGTTAAGGCTGACAAGGAGATGCTGCTTTCCGATTTCGTTGGAAAGCAGAACGGACCTGATCTCCGACTGGCACTTCGTATCGCTGTCCTGCAGGGAAGTCAGCAGCTTGAATTTGCGGAAGGTGTTGCGGACATGGTATTCGAGTGCGGCATCCGTAATGGCACGGGCTGTGCTGCGTTCTCCGCCGGTCAGCTGAAGCTCCCTTCCTTTGCAGTAGACTTCGGCATTCAGGAAAAGGTCTGTCAGAATACGGCGGATCGTCTTCTCGCGTTCCTGGTTCTCCTGGCCTCGCTCCGCAAGAATACGCTTCTGGGTAGGATTCTCGGAACGCCCCTTGGGACCGCTGAGGTATTTCTTCGTTTTAATGTATGTTGTGAGTTCTCGTTCCAGCGTATTGTCGGCAGCGAGGAAGAAGACCACGCTGTCCGTATGGTCGGAACTGTACATCACCCTGCTTGTAGGATCGGTTGATTCATATGCGTATTGGGTGATCACCGCGAGGGCCATGTCCTGTGCAATATGCCCGGAATCTTGTCTATCAAGGATGCGGGCATAATCATAGCTGCGGTGGTAATCCTTCATGGCGAACTTCGAAGGGAAGTTCATGATGTCGCTGAACAGGACCTCGGAAATCTTACGGGCCTGTTCCGTATAGGGAGCATCCTCGTTCTTGATTTCGCGGGAGATGTCCCGTTCCTCATTGGTGAGGAAGTAGTACAGGTCTCCGTTGCGGTTGATGAGCGTTTCATGCTCAAGGCGCTGGAGAGAGGCTTCCACCTTCTCCTTGATGGCAAGAGTGTCCGCATCGGCTTCATCGATGAACAGGGTGGTGATGTTGTCGATGTTCGGCTTGATGAGCTCAACGTAGCGGATGAGGAACATTGTCTTCAGCACGAGGCTGTCGAAGGGCTGTAGTCCGGGATTATCCAATGCACGGTCAATGGTGGCCTTTACGCTGGTCTCAAGGAAGCTCTCGATGGGAGTGTAGAAGGCATGCAGAGGAATGAATGTACCGCTGGGCTGAAAGGCAATGCTCCTCATAGCATGCTGGAAGGCATCGAGCATGGAGCGTTCACCACGGGCAAGATGTGCACCTGTGGCACCGGCCTTACGGATGGACTCGAAGATCTTCTGCACCAGCTGGAACTGATAGGGGATGAACGGATAGTTCGTGATGAAGTCGCTCTCGCTGGAGAAGTTCTTCAGCGTGGCACTGTCGTTGGTAAAGGTGAGTCGGGAGTTGATGACATCGCCCTGTCTGCGCCAAAGCTCGGCCAGCTCGGACTTCGCCGCATCGTTCTTGCGGAGCAGACGGTACTGGATGACTTCGTCGGTATTCGAGCTGGAGAGGGAGAGCCTTGTAATGAAACGGCCCTGGATCTTGGAGAAGTCGTTAGACCTGGAGGCACGGAACTCGCCTAGGATGGCTTCGATGTCTTCCTGAGAGGTTACGATGACCCATGCGTGTCCCTTGCAGGCCGTGCCGAGATTTTCCGTGATGGTCTGAAGTTGGAGCATACGCTTGGTATCCGTGCCGATGAACTGCCCGACTTCGTCGACGAGAAAGACTACGCGACGGTTTCCGCCCTTGCGGTCTATATAGCGGCGGACTTCCTCGGCAAATACGTCGATGGACATGGCAAGGGAAGACTTTCTGCTTTCAAACCACTCCGTTGCGGATGCCTCGTCGGTTCCCAGTGCGGAAGAAAGGGCCTTGATGACATCCTTCCTGCGGAAGTTCCAGTTAGGCCTGTCTTCGGTCCATTCCTTTTTCCTTAGCTGACGGTAGGTCTGCTTAAAGGCTTCATAGGAGCCTTCTTCATCAAGGTGCTGCTCCATGGCGGCAACATAGCGGCTCTGGCCGTAATAGCCGCGCATCTCGTCGAATACACGCCAGAAGACACCGAGAATGGCGTTCTCACTGTCATTGGAATTCGCACGGCTGTCGATGTTAAAGAGGATGACATCGGTATCGCTTTCGCCGGAAGCCTTGATGTCGGCAAACAGCTTGGGATCGCTGAGTTTTTCCTTGAAAAAGTCCGAAGCTCTGCGGTTAGCTTTCGACTCGGGATCAACAGTCTGGAAATTACCGAGGAGGTAGGAGAGAATCTTCAGAAAGTGGGACTTGCCGGAACCGAAGAAGCCGGAGATCCATACGCCCATGCTGCCTTCGGCGGGACCGTCATTTCTGCGGAGAGCTTCTACGTAGTTGCTGAAGAATCTGTTGAAGTGCCGGGTCAGTTCACGGGTGACGACGTATTCGTCCAGTTCCTGCCATAGTGCCTCGGGGGAATGGTCTTCTGCCTTGATGACGCCGTTGATGTACCTAAAGGGATCTTTTTCAAAGAGTTCACTGATGGTCATATAGGCTCCGCTTGGAAATTCGTTATGCAGGGGAATGGACGCTCTTGCGTTATCTTAGGAAACGAGTTGGAAGGCCCGGTAGTAATTGTCTGCGTGGAGCTTCCCGAAGAGGGAAAGCCCCTGCATGTCGTATATGCCGGGATAGAACATGACGAGAGGCACTTTGCCCATGATGGGCTGGAGATTGTTCAGCAGCGTATGCGAACGCATGAGAGGCCATGACGATCCTATGCTGTGAAGAATGACAAGGTCGTATTCTTCAGGACGGACATGTTCTCTGAAAAATGCGGCCAGCCTTACAGGATCAAGAGTATCGGAAAGGGCGGATGCGACAGCATCGTTGCCTTCTTCCTTCTGCATGGCGATGACGTCTTCATAGATCTCTTCGCTCTTCATGTATTCCAGAATAAGGGCAAAGACGTCCTGAAGCATAAATTTTAGATCCGGTGCCTTGTGGCGAAGTATGCCGGGAAGGTCCTTCAGCCATTGGCGCATGACGAGTTCCTGTTCCGGCGGATAGTCGAAAATATAGAAGCCTATCTCGTTTCCTAGGCCTGCGTTGGAAAGCAGCTCCGGAGATACGAGCCGTTCATGCACCATGTTGAGGCGTTCGATGAAGTTCATGCGAGGAGTCCTTCCAGGATAGCCCTGGTGTTTTCATGACCGGGGGAGGCAAGGTAGTCGGTCAGAGCGGAGGAAAAGTACAGGGGGAGGAGCTTCCCTGATTTCTTTTCTATCACACCGGCATTGGCCAGCATGGTGAACATCGTGCTCCTGAGCTTCTTCCTCGTGGCTTCCGTCCATGAATCGATCTCAGGCTCGGCATTGATGCAGCGGGCGAAGTAGTGGTTCCAGTCTTCATGCGAAATAGCGGTGCGGTACTGATCTATGCAATCACGCTTTATATAGATGAGAAAGTCACCCAAAATCCGATGCTTCTCGCAGCATACCGCCAGCAAAAACAGGGATGCCTCGGCCGAACCGGCAGAGAGAAGGAATTCGAGATACGGTGCGTCGAGATCCTTCAGGCGAAGCATGAGCAGATTGAGAATGCGTTTAGCGGAAGATGGCGTGCGTTTCTGCAGCACGTTTCCGGTCAGTACGGTATCAGACAGCTTGTCAGCGGGAACGCCAGAGAGCAGAAGCCGTGCCACAGCTCTGCTTTCATTGAGGAGTAAGCCTCCGGAAGTGAAGTTCGCGATATACATAAGGCCTCGATTAAGAGCCAAAAGTAATTTTAACACTAACAAAAATAATAAATATTGTCAATTTATTTGAATAGTTACATTTTTGTTTAGAGTGCTAGATTTGCCGAATATCTGAAAAAATCCAAACCTTTTTGGAAAACGATTCCGAATATCTCCATCCCCAAAACACTATGTTCGTGTTGCCTTGAGAAAGGCAAGCAAACGGAGCCTTGGCGATGACTTCTGGCGCCGGGTTGTTGCCGATATCAAGAAGCAGGACGAGAACGGGGGTGGCAATGAGTAGAACCGTTTTTCCAGATTCGTCCCCGTCATCAGCAAGGCCCAATTTGATGCTGAGGTGGTCTCCGTCCTCACGCAGGAAGACGGCGTCACCGTGGAGCTGCACTTTGATGTCCGGGCCGCCGCTCCCTGCGGCCTTCAGGTCGGCACCATACGGGCCGTCTCCGAAAACTGCCGCACCCTGAAGATAGACCATTTCGGCTTTGAGGAGGAGTAGGAGGCGGCGCGCTCCCATGCCCGCCCGCAGAACAGCACAAGGAGAGCGAAGCCGAAGGGCCTGTCAGACACCTGCTCGCGCTCCCTGCCCGCCCGCAGCAAGGCCGCCCCGAGCCGGCCTGCTTCATGCCTGTGCACGCCGCGCATGGAATGCGGCATCATTTCTTGCCGGGCGCTCCCCGGAATGTCTGGCTTCTTCAGTCTCTGCGTGCCTGCGCCTTTCCGGTCAGGCTGCCCGTCGGCCCGCTAGCCCCGCAGCCAGTGGAGCGCAAGCCCCCCAAGCGCCCAGCGTGGAAACAAATGCCGATGCCGCCGCCTATGTGCAGGCTTTACAGGCTTTTTCAGACAATATCAGTTCATTCATTCTTTCTGCCGAAGTTGTACCCACCCAAGCTGTGCTGTGGCAATGCGTATTTAACAGCCTGTTTGGGCGCATTCACATTATGCCCCCGCATGAGGAAAAGCGCACGGCCATTCCCGCACCCGATACTGCGCTGCTGGCACAAGTCAAGCAGCTTATACAGGCCAATAATGCACGAGGGGCATTGCAGCGCGGCATGGGTTTTTTGCCCCAAAGCCCGCTGTGGTTTTCGCTTGCTTTTCAAATGTACACAGCCCTGCACAGTATGGGCAGCCCCTATGCCGCTGCTGCGCAAGTCGTGCAGCACTGCGCTTTGTTTACCACACAAAGGCTCAAGGGTATTGAAGAGTTATGCTATGATGATGCTACCCCCTTTGCCGATGCCGCCGCCAAAGCATGGCTTGTTGTCACACAGCAGGCCGAGCAGCCGCAAGAAGAAGACTATGCCGCTCAGGCCGAAAGCCTGTGGAACGAAGGTAAGCAGGGGCAGGCATTGGCACTGCTTACCAAGGCAGTGCACACCGTTGGCAAAGAGCGCGCTTTTGAGCTGCAATTACAGCAAATTATTTTTTTACGCCGTGCCGAGCAATGGCTGCTTGCCGAGGCCTTGCTGGAAAAGCTGCTTGAGCAGGCAAGCTTTCTGCATCTTGAAGAATGGAACGCCCCCCTTGCCTGCACCCTGTGGGAAGCAGCATGGCAGCTGTGGTCAAACGCGGCTGTGAACAAACAGGAAAAAGCAGCCCTAGCCCTGCACAATATTGTGCTTATCTCGCCCCAAAAAGCATTGTCACTGGTGCAGAGCTAGAGGCATGGGCACAAAAAGCCTGTACCACGGTGCGCACAGGCCTTGATTGTTACATGCTTTGTGCATGAGAACCAGTTCACGTTCAAAGCGCATGCACTGGAAAAGTGAATTCCCCTTGTGGGCTTTGCGTGGCAAGAATTTGTTATGAAACCGTGCACATATTTTCAAAATTACTATGCTCCAGCACACGGTTAAAACGAAACTATAAGCTGCATTTTACATTGTTCCTGCCCAAAAACGGCATGCGGAATGTCTTTGGGCATAATTAAAGTTTCGCCCTCTGACAGGAAAAATTCATCACTGCCCACGGTAAACTTGCCCTTTCCTTCAAGCACGGTCACCATGGCATCGCCGCCTGCGGCATGGCTTGCTATTTCCTCACCTTTATCAAAGGCAAACAAGGTCATACTCATTTTTTCATTCTGAACAAGGGTGCGGCTGATAATTTGCCCCTGCTGATAGTCCACAAGTTCTTTCAGGCGTACGCTGCACTGTTTTTCAATATTTTTGTACATTATAGAGCTCCTTATATGTAGTGACTGCACCATAAAGATAACCTTTCTTATTACAAAGACCAGTGACTATTATCTCTTTTTCGCTGCATACGCTGTCTTTTATGCTGCTCTGGGGCTTTTGCCCTGTTTGCCCAAGCGCACGGTGCAGGCATAACCTGCCCGCCCCCCCTGCGGCAACAATGTGTGCACACTGGACAGAGCCTATCGTCTCTGTGTATTCTATACATAAAGAAGAAAGTAAACTATAAAATCTTTTAAAAACAATATGTTGCTCTATATAAGCTCTTTTCTTGGGCAACTTTTCTACTCTTGCACAAATGTGGAATACTTTTTGCATGACATGATACAAGTCTTATTTATACCCATTACAAAAAGGAATATCGTGATGCCCCACAATATCCAAGCAGACCCCATAGTTCAACGGCAATTAGCAGAACGAGGAATTACAGAAAAAACAGGTGTTTTTGGAGAGCACAAAGTGCAAATAGGCACTGGTTCGCCCATCAACCTGAGTAGTATTAAAAGAAATTCTCTTCCCTTTCAGGGCTTTACCTCGGCCACCAAAGTTGCCAGAGGGCAGGCTGGGCTTGCCGCTTCTGCACATAGTACCGTGCATGTTCTCATTTCCCCCGGGGTGTTGCAGGCAGACAAGCTGCTCAGCGCTCTAAAAACCAATGCTGAATATATGAGCCGCCTAGGCGCGCTTGGGCAACTAAGCGAAGCGCAAAAGCAAAATTCACTCTGGGCTTTTGCGCCTGCTGTGGAAAGCTTGAGCTCTACCGAGCTGGCTTTTGTGTATCAAAGCTTCACTTCCGCCGAAATGGATTTGCTGCAAAGCGCCCTGCGGCATGAAGGCCGTAACAATATCGAGGCTAAAGATGCCCGCGCGGCTGAAGCGCAGCTTTTTGACCTTCAGGCTCTTGTGCTGAAAGAAATGAGCAACCGCGTTTCCAATGGCCGTTTGGATGACCTTATTGCTCAAGAACCCAACAAAAGCGCAGAGTATAATGCCCTGCGCCCCTCTTCACTGAGCCAGCAGTATGCAGGCCAAGACAGCACCCGCGCCGTTCACACCCACGATATAAGCGCGGCCAATCTGCACACGCTGGCCAATGTGGCGGCACAAAGCGCCACCCAGCGCGAAAAAAACGCGGCGGCGCACATGCAAAAGCTGAGCACACGCGGCATATCGGCCACCCCCAAAGAGATGGGGGATATACTGCGCCAAAGCCCGCTTACCATAAATATACCCACACGCCGCCTGTTGAGGGATACTGCCTTTATCCTCAATCCCAATGAGCCCATGCCTAATATATTTCATATGCAGGCACAGGGCATTGTTGCTAAGAGTGAAGACTACATGCTTCAACGCAATGAAACAGAAAAACTTGTCTTCCCCGAATTGGAA
The DNA here is from genome assembly GCA_028689675.1 of Desulfovibrionaceae bacterium. GTDB lineage: Bacteria > Desulfobacterota > Desulfovibrionia > Desulfovibrionales > Desulfovibrionaceae > JAQVCS01. The sequence continues at coordinate 57,118 of JAQVCS010000005.1, forward strand.
GGGCATGGTGCTATTCCTGATGAACGCCCTGTGTATGGAGCGCTGAACACACAAAGATCACAAACAGGGGCTGCGGATCGCTCTTATGGCACATGCTCCATTGTGCTTAAACCCGAAGTGGCTCGCCGTGCCACCTTTATTGCCGAAGACACGTTCTTTTCCCCCATGCTCAGCATCACAGCCCAGCGCAGAGCCAATTTTTATGCCCTACTGGACGGTTCGGGCTTACCAGCCGCCCTGACTACTGCCTTGCGTAATCTCCAGTCGCCCGAGCGCGCAATGATGGACGCATGGTTTGACGAGAGAGCCCAAGCCGAAGGCTTAACTGCACTCGTACTGAAAAACCCACCAAACGAGCTTATTAGTGCTGATAAGGAGGAATGCTTTGCAGCGCTGTGCCTACAGGCATTTGGTGATACCGCAGCCACCCGTGCCAAAGTAGCCTCGTATGACAATTTGGAATCTCTGCTTTTCGGGCTTGATGACTTGAACGGATCCTTGCTGGCACAGGCTGCCGAAAAGCGTGCGGCAGGGCTTGATCCTTCTGTGCGCTTGGCCATGAATTATATTGAAGCACAGGTACATGGCGCACTTATCCCCAGTCGAGATTTTCAAGAAATTCGCGTTGATGTGGATGAGGCTGAACCAGAACAAAGGGCTCAGCTTATAAACCGCATGGAACAGTTCAGCAAGGCCACGGGTGTTAAGGTTGTTTACATTGCAAGCAAACCTGAAGAAATTACGCTTGAGGGCACAGGGAATACTGTTGAAAAATTCAGTAGTACAGACTCTAACCGCATACAAAACACATTTACTAATGGGGTACAGTATTATGCCCAGCATATACGCGCAGAGGCCAATACCGCTCTGGGCGAGGCTCTTGAGCATATTCAGGATCATCTGCGCAGTATAGTTCAGGCAAGCGGACTTAGCCAAAACTTTACTGGGGGGGAATATATTCTGCGAGGGGCTATTCTTGATCGCATGAAGAGTGACATAGGCAATGCCTTTGGAGCGTATTTTGCAAGGCCTAGCGAGAGTCAACCAACAGCAAAAGATATCGTCGATAGCGTCATCAAAAAAGTGGCAGAACCTTTGCTTACAAAAAAGGCAGAGCTGCTGAGCACAGTAGAAACACTGCCCCTGTCCACTGCACAAAAGGCGGTCTTTTCCTCGTGGGTGCGCAGTTCACGGGTAAGTACAGTAGCCGAGCTACAGCTTATTGTTGACAATGCCACGACTCTGGCCACAGCACTCAACACCCTAGCGCAGGCCGAGCCGCCGCTCTCCCCCCAAGAGACATTTACTCTGCTTGCGCGTGCCGCAGGCACTACCGATGTGCGCATAGCTAGCTATGCGCACGGCCTGCCCCCAGACAAAGAATATGGCGCTGATGATAAGCTCACTGATTTGTGGCGCTCTTCTTCCCTTGCATATTCTTTGTTGCGGGCTGGTGAGCCCCCCATGGACGATGCACACATGGAGGCGCTGCACACGCGCCTGACCTCTGCTGATATGCGCACCTTACTGGGGCAATTTATGCAGATTGCCAATGATGATGCCATAATAAACAGTGCCGATTGCAGTGCCGATTATGGCAAAATGACCATTATAGCACGAATGAGCAACTTTTTGCTGCAAAATGCCGCAAGTCAGGTTAACCAGCCAGCCTCTACGCCAGAATTTAGCGCCGAACTTTCGCTTGTTCCAGAAAAAAACCGTGCCTTGCTCCGCAGCCTGTTTCCTGAAGCCATGGCTCAGTTCGACAGCGCGCACCCAGCGTATGCACCTTTCCCCACTGCAGCGCAGCCCATGCACATGCCCGCAAGCGATGACGCAAGGCGCGGCTTTCTTGTGCGCCATCTTGATACCTACCTTGCCCATGAACAAACCTTTGACAAGGGCAGATCCACGCATGGCCGTGGGCATATTACCCGTGCCTTCATTTTTGCCTCGGCCATGTGTTCCATTCTTGAGGAACAGGGCGTCCCCATTGATCGTAATGCCGTGCTCTGCGCCATTACAGGGCACGATGCAGGGCGCCAAAATAGCGGCACAGACTTTTGGGAAAAGGAAAGTGCGGCCATAGTGGTGCAGAATATGCGCAGCGACTTTGGCACAGAGACCATGGGTGCAGCCTATGAACAAGCTGTCTTAGACAGCATAACCAAGCAAAGTAGGTCGGCCGAAGCTATGGTTTTTAAATCTGCCGACTCATTGGATATAGGCCGCACAGCCCCATTTGACCTCAGCCGTATGCCTTTCCTGCGCGGTAGCAATGGCGAAAGTATTTCAAGTAAAGCAATAACGCTACGCGAGCAGTTGGCTCAAGAGGCCGATTTTCTTCAAAGGTTGAGCAACCCGCTGTGCATGAGCAAAAACATTTTTGAAGAGCTGGGCGAGGAAATGAATCGCAACCACGCTGTTCCCCTCGTCTTGGAAAATCTGAGACAACAAAGCTATGGCTTGAGTGAAGATATTGCGCAGGCATTTGAGGCCGAACAGCAGCTCACTGCAGAACAACTTGTTGCAAAATTTGAGAACATTGTGCGGGATAATCAGCAACTGTTCCCCGTTCTTTCAAAATATTATCATTAATAACCTGCATAAAAAGGGCTCATGCCCATGCAGACGAGATAGGAATACCTATGAATTTATCTCTAGTGCTTGAACAGCTTGGCGCCGACATAGGGCTTGGCGCTCTTAGCCTTGATGCCGATGGCCAATGCTCTCTGCTTTTTGACGGTGAGCACGAAGTGACCTTTACCCCCAATGCCGAAGACCATTCTTTGCTGCTGCATTGTGAAGTGGGTACATTTTCAAAACTGCCCAGTGAAGCTTGCCCTGAGCTCATGCAGGCTTCGCTGCTTGGGGCTGAAACAGGCGGGGCTGCGCTTGCCCTGCACCGCGGGCTGGATAAGATTATCTTATGGAAGCGACATGATGAAAACTTTGCCGATGTACACGCCTTGCGGCAGGCCTTAGAGGCTTTTCTTGCCCAAGCCATTCATTGGAAAACCCGCCTTGCAGACTGGAAATCTTCAACAAGAAAAAATGTCGAAGCACCTTCACAGGCTGAAATGCTGAATAACTTTGACTTGTTTGTATAACAATGCTTCCCAAAGCATTCTGCCTTCACTGTTGAAAAAAAATTGCTTGAGCCAAAGCTGCTGCGCCTAGAAGCACACTTTTTATCAAGCAACCTTGCAGTACGTTGTCACACAAATATAACTTGTAGCACAGCAATAAAAGGAATACATTATGCTTTGGTCTTTTTGACTTGGCATTGTTTCCATCAAGGAAAAAGTAAACCAGTATGCCTTGTGCAGCGTGAATCTGTATCAATTCAGTATCATTGCACAGGATTTTGATTCTCTTTTTCGCCCTGAACTTTCTTACCTCAGGAATTTGCTATGGCAATTGACATAATGACATGGCTGGGGGAACAATGCACGGCTATAGCCGCACTGGAAGCAAAAGCAGCCGCACAAATCAGCGCAGGCGACAGCACTGCCTACCGCGCAACCATGCAGGAAAAGGCCACCGTGCTGGCAGGGCTAGCCATGCGGGCAGAACCCGCCTTGGCAAGCTGTCCAGAAGAAAAGCGTAATACTATACGCGCGCAATTAAACAACTTTTCAGCAAGTGCCCAAAATGCACTCAGCATAGGTTCGGTTTTTTATATGTCTGCCCTGCTGTACCCCGACGAGCATAAGGCAGGGCAACCCAACAACCTTGAGCTATACCGCGATACGCTGGCGAAAACCTTGTAAACAGCCCCTTGCCACAAGGGCATACCTGTACACTTGTTGACCACACTGCAACAAGGGCGCAGCACCTGCAAGCACTTGCTAGCCTGTACTCTTGGTATATGTCTGATGGGGACAACATGCATACTTTATTCGCATACCTGCGCGACAGGTGGCCCTTGCGGCACAGGCTTTCCCTTCCACCACAAACCATACAGCGCTGCCTTACACAGGCCAAAGCAGAGCCATGGCATGGCTATGCCCTGCAAAAACGTATGTGGCGGCGGCATGTGTGCATTGCCACAGGCTGGCTTGCCGAAATGCTGCCTGCACAGGCCAATATCTTTGAGCCGGGCTGCGGTAGTGGGGCAAACTTGCTCTGGCTTGCCCAGCAGGGCTTTACACACCTGTCTGGGGCGGACATTTCCCCCAGCGCGCTGACCTTATGCCGCCTGCTTGCCAAGGCCAGCGGGCAGCCCATCAGCACATGGCAAGATGACTGCCTGCACCCCCAAAACATGCCGCAGCAGCCCTTTGACGCTATGCTCTCTGTCAACTGGCTGTATCATGTGCCCGGCAGCTCGCTGGAAGATTTTCTTGCTACCTACCGCCCTTGGTTGCGCCCCCACGGCATGCTTTTTTGTGACTGTATCAATGCTTCCTATAACAGTGTGCGCAATAACCAATTTCATACTTCAGACACAGCCCTGCCCCCAGAGCAACGCCGCCCTTCTGAGTATACCTTTCGCCTCAGCGTGCCGCAGGTGCGCGCCCTTGCGCGGCAGCAGGGCTTTGCCGTGCTGCGCACCACGCGCACCCATTCCTGCCCACAAAGGGATGTCTATGCCCTGCAAAGGCTGGAATAGCCAACAGCCTATTACAAGCAAAAAACAAACAGCCCCGTAGATTTCCCTCGGGGCTGTTGTTTTTGTGCTGTTTTTTTGCCCAGCCTGACAGTGTGCGCTTAATGCCGCTGGCTTTTTAGCCCCACAGCAAATGATTACTCAACAAGGGGTTATCCAAGCCTTCTGTCCACGGCATGACGCGCACGCCATAGGCATATTGCCCATTGCCGCTGGCTGTATACTGCCCTTCAAAAAGGAAGCTGTCTGCCTGAGGCTGGGCTTCTTCTGCCACATGCAAGGTCACGCATTCAGGCGTATTGATAAAGTTCTTGCCGTCGGCAGGGCCAATAACCAGCTGTACAAGCAGCTCCTGCGCCTGCAAAGAACCATGCACCACCCGCACAAAGACCTTAATAGGCTGCCCGCATTGCAAAGTATCCCCCTGCATGCCCTCAATACGAATTTCTGCAATAGAAAGCTGGCCAAAGCGTTCATCCATACGCACACGCCACGCGGCCAGCCGCCGCGCCAAGGCCATGCGGTCACATTCCAGCGCTGCCCCGCGTAAGGCCGCAGGGACGTATATTTCATTAAAATACTGCCTGACCATGCGGTGCGAGCTGTATTGCGCTGTCAGCGAAATAAGCGATTGCTTGCTGATGCGTATCCATTGGTGGGGCAGGCCATCTTCCCCGCGTTCAAAATAGAGGGGAATAACCTGTTCTTCAAGAAGGTTATACAGGCTTTCGGCATCGGCATAATCGTCTTGCTCTTCCTTGAGCACACCAGAAGAAACCACGGGGCCAATAGTCCAGCCATTATTCCCCTGAAAGCCTTCTACCCACCAGCCGTCCGAAATGCTCAGGTTAATGCCGCCATTCACGGGCACTTTCATGCCGCTTGTGCCGCTGGCCTCATAGGGGCGGCGCGGCGTGTTCAGCCACACATCGCAGCCCTGCGCCAGCATTTTAGAAACAGCCAAGCTGTAATCTTCCACAAAAAACACCTTGCCCAAAAAGCGCGGGTTTATGGTGTTCTTAATAACATCACGAATTAAATCAATGCCCTGCCTATCGGCAGGGTGCGCCTTGCCTGCAAAAATAAGCACCACAGGGCGGTCAACACGCCCAAGCAGGCGCGCCAGCCTTTCTGGGTCTGAAAAAAGCATACTGCCCCTTTTATAGGGGGCAAAGCGCCGTGCAAAGCCAATAACCAGAGCCTCTGGGGAAAGGCTGTGCAGCATTGACCTTTTTTCTTCACGCCCCAAAGCATCAAAGGGGGGAAATTTTTGCATTTTTTCACGCAAAAAATTCAGCAGGCTTACTTTTTGAAAGCGCTTTGCTTCCCAATACATGGCATCGGGAATTTCTGCCACATGCTGCCATTGCGGATCATTAGGCGGGCAATCCAGCCATTGTTCGCCCACAGCATGGCGCAGCAGGGTACGGAAGCCTGCCCCCACATACGAAGCCATGTGCACACCATTGGTAATTGAACCAATGGGCACTTCTGGCACAGGCAGCCCCTTCCAAATATTCACCCACATAGAGCGCGAAACGTAGCCATGCAGCCAGCTCACAGCATTGGCACTGCCCGAATGCTTGAGCGCCAGCACTGTCATATCAAAAACATGCGGGTCGCCATCCTCTTTTTGCCCAAGCTGCAAAAACTCCTGCCATGACAAGCCCAAATGGCTGGCAAATGTGGTGAAATAACGCGCTATCTGGTCAACAGAAAAACGCTCGTTGCCCGCATCCACAGGCGTGTGTGTAGTGAACACGCAAGAGCCGCGCACCAGCTCCACAGCTTCGGCAAGGCTTAGGCCATCGTGCAGGCAATGGTGTATGCGTTCCAGCACCAAAAAGGCCGAATGCCCTTCGTTCATGTGAAAAACCGCAGGTGCCAAGCCCAGTTTGCGCGTTAGCATTACCCCGCCCATGCCTAGCAGCATTTCCTGACGCAGGCGCACATCGCGGTCTGCCTCATACAGGCGCGAGGTAATACGGCGGTCTTCATCGCTGTTTTTGGGAATGTCCGTATCAAGCAAATACAAAGGAATACGCCCCACCTGACAGCGCCACACGCAGGCATATACAGGCCTGCCGGGCAAATCAAGCTGCACTTCCAGCGCTTCATCCTGCATGTCGCGCACAAGCTTGAGCGGCAGCTCCGAAATTTTATTTTCAGGGTACAGGGGAATTTGCGTGCCTTTGGCATCAATGCTTTGACGGAAATAGCCATTATGATACAGCAGGCCAATGGCAATAAGCGGCATGCCCACATCGCTGGACGATTTTAAATGATCACCAGAAAGCACGCCCAAACCGCCAGAATACAGGGGCACGCTTTCATGCAGGCCAAATTCTGTTGAAAAATAGGCAATGGGGTGCTGGGCATCAATGCCTTTTTCCTGCGCCTCAAGGGCAAGGGGGCTGGGCGGTGCCTGCATATAGGCATCAAAAGCCTGCACAACCTGTGCATAGCGCAGCAAATAGCTGGGGTTTACTGCCATGGCCGACAATTTTTCAGGGGCGGCCTCTTCAATCATGCGAATGGGGTTATGCCCCGTGTTTTCCCACAAAAGTGGGTCTAAATCGCGAAACAGATTTACGGCATCGGGCTGCCAGCACCACCATATATTTTCGGCTATATCGCGCAGACGGGCAAGGGCAACAGGCAAGGTGGCCACCACAGTTACCGTGCGCAAATAGGGCATGGCAGAAGAGCGAGCTGTAATGACTTTGTTTAAGGATTCCTGCTTGCGGGCATCATACAGGGCTTGGCTGCGTTCTTGAGCGCGGCGCAAAGCCTGCGTATAGGCCGTTTTATACTGGCAAAAAAAATCATTCCACGAGGTGTGGTCTGAAAGCGCCCGCACTGCCAAGCGCTGCTTGTCCAAATCTGCATCTGAGCAGGTGGCATAATACAACAAGGTTGTGGAAAGGGCATCCACAATTTCTTCCCGCGTTTTATTCATACGCGGTAAAACCGTGACCCCTTCTTTATCCCCCTGCCTTTCTTCCTGCTCACGCGCCCATATGCCATAGCCAGACAGGTCTGAAGTGACTGTGGGCACGCCATAGGCAGCGCTTTCGTGCGGGGTGTAGCCCCAAGGTTCATACCATGAGGGGAACACACCCAAATGGCAGCCCGAAAGCACCTCAAAATATTGCATATTCAAAAAGCCATCAAAACCATCAAGCATAGCGGGCACAAAAACCACATTCACAGCACTGTCTGCCCTATTGTGCAGGCCAAGGCGCGCGCAGGCATTAAGAATGGGGTCGTTGGCTTTGTCATACACCTGATGCGAGGCAATAAAGCCCCACTCTGGGTGGGCAGGGTCTGGCACAAGCCCCTGTTCCCCGCCAATAGCAGCGGCATCGGGCCCTGTGTGCCCACCCATAACAAGGCATAGTGCCAGCACATGCTTTTCTGTGTTGTGCAAAGCCTGCTGCACCCGTGCCAAGGCTTCCAAAAAAATATCTATGCCCTTATTGCGAAATTCATAACGCCCAGAAATAACAAAAATGCGCGTGCCTTTTGCTATGTCGCGGCGCAGCAGCTTTTGCAGCGGCTCCAGCATTTTGTTGCGGTTGGCATGGGCAGCGGCGCGGTCTTTGCTGAAGTCGTGAATAACGCGCATATCCAAGCCATTGGTGGTCACAATGTCGGCAGTGCGCCCCAGCACAAAGGCGGCTTCATCGCGGGTAATGCCGCTGACAGTGGTAAAGACATCTGCCTCACGGGCAGAGACTGTTTCCATAGAACATTTTGCCGTAATATTATAGGCCGCCGCTTCGCGCACTGGGGAAATGGTTTTGAGCTTGGCATAAATATCCATATTCGAGCCAGCCATGGCGCGCCCCAGCATGGTGGCATGGGTGGTAAACACCGTGCCCACAGCAGGGGTTAATTTTTTTACTGCCAAAAGCCCTGCCCCGCACATCCATTCGTGAAAATGCGCCACCGCTTTTGCTTTTTGCGGTATGGCCATGGTGGTGTAGACGGTAGAAATAACTTCCCCGCAGGTATAGCTGAACAGCACTGGTTCAATATAGTCCCACCCGCCAGAAAGGGAATCGACCCCATATTGTTCCCACAATTTATGCAGCAGCACATTACTTTGGTGCCTGTCTGCAAAGCTTACCAAAATGACCTTGGGCTTGCCGGGAATATCCCAACGGCCAAAGCGGCAGGAAATTTCACGTGCTTTTAAGGCATTGCGAATAGGCACCCAGCAGCTTTCATCTGTTTCGATAAAATGGGCATTGTGGTGCAAATCGGGCCCCAGCATAAAATAACGCTCTTCATAGGCTTCTACAGCAGAAAGCGCCTTGCTGGACACCACCTCATAAATGCCGCCAACCTTATTGCACACTTCCCAGCTTACTTCAAAAACATAGGGGGTTTGGGCTTTATCTTCCATGAAAACAAATCCTTTAGGGCTTATGCCTGAATGGTGGTGGCCGCAGTGGCCTGCTGCGCTGCATACAGAGCATCAAGACGCAGGGTAAAATCTGCCAGCACGTTCATAAAGTTAATATAGGCATCGTAAGGCGAGCCATAGGCATTAAAATATTTATGCACATCCCCATCGGCAAACCACTTGGTGCACATATAATAAAAATGGTCTGATGTTTGCAGCCTTTCCCAAGTGCGGGTCATGCCAGCATCGTTTAGCGCCAGCACCTTGTCTTGGCAGGCATACAGGGCATGAATTGCATCTTTTTGCATGTCATTGCCCAGCCATGCGGTCAGGTCGCGCTCGGCATCTGCCCAAGACATGAAATTGGGCACATCCAGCGTGCCGCGCACTTCTTTGCTGGCAATAACTTCTGACGGTGTCTTGAAGCAAAAATCGGGGTTTTGCAAAATATATTCTGGCAGTGCTGCCATAAATTCAAAAATTCCGCTATGTTCCCACTGGTGTTCGCCAAAAGTTTCATAATCCATAAACAAATTTATGCTTTCTCCGCTGCCATTCATGGCATGCACCCAATGGGCAAACTTTTCGGCCGTAAGGGGATATTCTGGCCAGTCGTGGTTAGAAAAACGAAAGGCAATATCATCAGAAAGGGCATAATTTTTCAGCAGCAGGGCAATGCGTGAGCAGCCTTGGGGGCGGTAGACATAATTGGGGCTGCGCCAGCCCATCACATGGTCTGCGCCCTCGGCAAGCAGGGCATCATAGCCAAGGTTTTCAATTTCTTTGGCAAGGGCATTATTATAAATAAGCTCAGTATTGCGAAAAACGCGCGGCTCCTGCCCAAACAGGCTTTTAATGCGCGCCCTATGCTCTGCCACCTGCGTTCGAAAACTTTCACGCGAATATAAAAATGAAAGCGAATGCCCATAGGTTTCATCCAGCATTTCTACGCAGCCCGTGGCCGCCAAGGCCTGAAAACTTTCCAGCACTTCAGGGGCATATTCTTCAAACTGGTCAAGCACTGTGCCTGAAAGAGAAAAGGCTATGCGAAAGCGCCCCTCATACTTGCGTATACACTCAAGCAGCAAGGCGTTCATGGGCAGGTAGCACTTGCGTGCCACTTTCAGCATAATATCGCAATTGGCCTGTACATCTTCATAAAAGGGGCTGCCGCCAATATCAAAAAAAGTGTAATGGCGTAAGCGATAGGGCTGGTGAACCTGAAAATAAAAACATACAGCAGGCATACTTATCCTCCCGCGTGGCAAACACGCGCATAGGCCGCACGAATGTGAGCAGCGGCTTTATCCCATGTAATAGTTTTCAGCTCTTCACGGCAATTTTTTACCATAGCTGCCGCCAGCTTGGGGTAAGAAAGCACAGCGCATATTTTGCTGGCCATTTCGTGAGTATCCCAAAAATTCACCTTTAGGGCATTGTGCAGCACCTCGGCCACGCCTGATTGATACGAAAGCATCACAGGCACGTCATACAGTACAGCCTCAAGCGGCGCTATACCAAAGGGCTCTGAAACGCTGGGCATCACATACAGGTCGCTCATGGCATACATTCTGTCTACCTCTGCCCCGCGCATAAAACCGGGAAAATGCAAACGGTTGCCTATGCGTAGCTGCCCTGCCCGCCGCACCATGCGCGGCAGCATATCCCCACTGCCCGCCATGATAAAGCGTACATTGGGCATGCGCCGCAGCACCTCGGCAGCGGCTTCCACAAAATATTCCGGCCCTTTTTGAAAGGTAACGCGCCCCATAAAAAGCACACGCTTTTCTTTGTGGCACAGGGGCGGCACATCATAACGCTGGCGGGCATCATGGCGCGAAACAGCATTGTGCACCACCACCACTTTTTCTGGCGGCACATTATAGCGCTGCACCACAAGAGAGCGCGTTAGGTGGCTGACCACCATGACCACATCGGCAGCCAGCATACCTGCCCTTTCAATAGCGGCTACATCGGGGTTGATATTTTCGCCACTGCGGTCATATTCTGTGGCATGTACATGCACCACCAGCGGCTTGCCTGTTAACTTTTTTGCCAACATGCCTGCTGGATAGGTCATCCAGTCGTGCGCATGAATAACATCAAAGCCGCGCCCTGCCTGTTCCTGCAAGGCCAAGGCTGCCCCTGCCTGCCCATAGCATTGCACTTCCTGCAACAAATCTGCCCCATAATCCCCACGCAGGGTAAGGGTTTGCTCTTCTTCATGCGGCACAGTGCAGCGCTGTGTGTGCTGGCGCATTTCGCGCACAGCCTGCTCGCGCAGGGCATAGCTTTGCTGAGTGGCATAGGCAAAGAGCAGCGAATCAACATGCTGCACCTGAATGCGCCTTTGCCATAATTCTTCATTCAGCGTTTCAATTGTTCTGGCTGTGCTGCGCCGCACCTTGGTGCCTGAAGCTGAACGCAGCGATAAATGAGCATCCATGCCCTTCCCGTCCCCTTTCAGGCTGGGAACAAGAAAAACAATATCCACACCTTGCCGAGCTAGGGCTTGCGTCATGCCGTGGCAGGCCGTGCCCAGCCCGCCGCTGATGTGCGGCGGAAATTCCCATCCGAACATAAGTACACGCATATTACCATCCCATTTGCAATTCCCAACGGGCATACACAGCAGGGGCTGCCTGCTGCAAGACACGCAGCAAACGGCTGCACTCTGCCACACTCCACGCCTGCGCTATGCAGCCATGGGCGCTGTGCGGCGGGTTGCCATCAAATATTTCAGAAATAGAGCCTATGCCAGCCTGAAGCAGATGCGTGCTGAAAAGCGGGCTGATAGTCTGCAATAAAGCCTGCACCGCGCCCTCAACATCCCATGCTGTTTTCAGCAGGGCATCACCATATGCCCCCAGCAGCCACGGCCACACCGTGCCCTGATGATAAGCACTATCGCGCTGGGCGGCATCGCCTTCATAGCAGCCCTGATACCGAGGGTCTAAGGGGGATACGGTACGCAGGCCATAGGGGGTGAGCAAAATATTGCGCACCGCTTCCACCACGCAGGGGCAATCGTCTTCGGGCAGCACGCTGTAGGGCAATGAGGCCGCAAAAAGCTGATTGGGGCGAATGCTGGCATCCAGCGTGCCATCGCGCCACACATCCCCCAAATAATTGCCCTGCTCCACCCAAAAGCATTGGCGAAAGCTGGTGCGCATGTGCTCTAGCTGCGCTTGGCAGCGGTAGGCTGGCTCGGCATAGCGCTGTGCCAATTCATTGCAAAAAGCCAAGGTATTATACCACAGGGCATTAATTTCTACAGGGCAGCCATGCCGCGGGGTGACGGGGGTATTGTGCACGCAGGCATCCATCCATGTAAGCTGGGTCTGCGCATTGCCGGCACACAGCAGGCCATTGTCATGCACATGGGCAAGGCGCACCCCGCCCTTGGTAATGCCAGCCTTAAAGGCATCCACAATAGTTTTCAGTGCTGGCCAGCATACTTCACGCAATAGGTCTTCATTGGGCTGCCAGTGCATCATTTGCTGCACTGTCCACACATACCACAAGGAGGCATCCACAGAATTATAGGCCGCGGGCTGGTCATTCATGGCAAAAAGGTTAGGCACAAGCCCCTGCTGCATGGCCTCGCTAATAGCTTTGAGGGTAATAGCCCCCTTGTGCGCACGCCCCACGGCAAAGGTCAGCCCCGGCAGGGCAATAAGGCTGTCGCGCCCCCAAGCGTCAAACCAAGGGTAGCCAGCCAGCACCATGGGCTTGACCTGCGGCGTGGCAGCCTTGTTTTGAGGCAGCGCCACGGGCAAATTCACCAAAAAACGAGCCCCTTCGCGCCGCAAATGCCCCTGAAGGCTGTCGGACGATGCCCCCAATTTCTTGCGGGCGCGGGCTTCTTCTTCCCACAGCGTGGGCAAATCATAGGGCAGCGCTTCTGTGCCCACAGCAAGCACAAGGCTATCCCCCGGTACAAGGGGCAGCTCAAGCATGGCGGGCATAAATAAATCTTCCTGCGCTTCAAAGCCGCGCTCGCCTTCACGCAAATAATCAACAGCATAATACCAATCAGGGCCGCCCGTTACCCGCACGCCCTTGCCCGATGCCCGAAAATGCAGGGCGGGCAGCTCGGCAACAGGCTGCACACTGAAGCCTTGCTTTTCAGAGGTGATATTACTGTTAAAATGCTCATTGGCATGCATAAGGCTATGAAAATGGCGGCAGGCAAGCAGGGGCTTGAGGCGTAGGGTAAGCGGCGGTAAGGAGGTGTCGCCATCTACAGAATAGCGCACAAGCAGCACAGAACGGCGGCGCAGCATAAGCAGCTCGCGCGTGATGCTAACATTGCCTATGCAATAGCGGAACACGGGCCAGTCGCCCGCTTCCATAGATTCCAGATATTCATGCCCACGGGGAAAATACACGCCGGGGTGCTTGCGGCAGGAAAAAAAGAATTCCTTACCGCCGCCGCACACCGATTCTTCCATGGCAGAAAGCATAACATGCCTGCCTGCGGGGTGCACAGTATTGACCACCAATAAGCCATGATATTTTCTTGTGTTGCAGCCAATAATTGTGCCCGAGGCATAGTCCCCCAAGCCATTGGTGAGCAGCCATTCCTTACACAATGACTTACGCAAATTTTGGCAGGCAGGCTTATCAAAGATGAACTTCATAGAATCTACTCCAAGCAACAGGGTACGCTCATGGCGCATGCTGAACAAAATAGCCAGAGCAGTGCAACAAGACTATGACAGGCATATAACAATGCTGCCAGCCCCCTGCGGCGGGGCTACGCTTTTTCCTTAGTCTTATGATCAATGATAGCGCACAACAATGCGCCCGTAAACCATAAAAGGGCAAGGCAAAGAATAAATTTCCGCGCCATTCCTTATTTTCGAGGCATGTCATGCTTTTTGAGCAGTGCTATGGCAGTATCTGTTACACTGTGCATTTACTCGGGAAATCACTGCTTATCTGCCCAATACCCCAAAAAATATAAAAAAAGACTTGCCAAAACAGCGCTTTTTCCATAAAAGCCATGTTCACGCCGAGGTGGTGGAATTGGTAGACACGCTGTCTTGAGGTGGCAGTGGCGAATGCTGTGCGGGTTCGAGTCCCGCCCCCGGCACCATGTGAAAAATAAGGATTGCAACAGAGATGTTGTAATCCTTTTTTTATTGGGGCTGGCTCGCCTTCAAAGCCCAAGCTCCTCAATGCCCGAATCATGATTCAGTAATTTTAGGAGGGGCTGCACCTCTTCAAAAACAAGGGCAGGCAAATGTTCCACATGGGAACAGAGACAAACTATGTGCGTATATTCCATATAGCATAAAAGGATACCCCATAAAACCCGATACCGACATCTTAGGCGGTATTTCAAGGAGCATATGTATATGATCGGGGCAGCACTCAGCCTCTACTATTTTTACCCCTTTCCACTCACATAATTTGCGTAAAATCTCGCCTACAGCCTTTTTTCTCTCTCCATAGAACACTTGTCTGCGGTATTTGGGGGCAAAGACTATATGATATTTGCAGTTCCAACGGGTATGCGCTAAACTTTGTATGTCAGCCATTGCTGACCTCCTTTTGATGTAGCTACTTGCAGTTGCCAGACCGCTTGGCTGTTCTACATCAAAAGGAGAATTTCTTACATATTCATAGCTTAAAGCTTTTTGGAACCCCCGCCTAGCGGGGGGTTTTCTTTGTATACAAGAAGGCCACCCCAGTGCGGGGCGGCCTTCTTTAGTATGCTAAGACAAACAGGGCAATGCTGCCCTTTGGCTTACCATGTATGCTTGCGATATTCTGCCAAGGCTGCGGCCTGATCGTCAAAGGTGGCAAAGCCAGCCTGATGCAGGGCATCTTCCACTGTTTTTGTCCAGTCCCACGTTGCATAAATGACAGGCTTGTGGAAGGTGGAGCGGAAAGTCTGCATTTCTGAACGGTAGAAAGCTTCTTTGGGCGTGTCCAAATGCTCGCGCAATTGCTCATGCAGGCGCTGCAATTCGCCTTCGTACCATTCGCTTACTTCCTGCGGCTTGGTGTATTTTTTCAAAATATGCCCATAGCCTGCCTTTTCCATAAGGCCAGAAAGCTTTTTGTGGTGCTGCTTGCCCAGCCACAAGCCCAATTGGGCTGTGGGGATATTTTCCGCTTCAATAGCGGCAATATCCTTCTTGGTCTGGAAGTAGGTATCGGGCACAACCGATGCCGAAGCAATGCCCGCAATAGCTACCAGCCCGCGCAAAATGACACTGTTTGAAACACCCTGCCCGCAGAAGCCCACTTTTTTCTGGTAGCGCTGGCCAGTGAAAATGGTTACCAAAATAGCCCACACCACGGCAGGGTCTTCTTCATCATAAATGTGCGAAAGGCTTGCATTATCGCGGTCTGTGCCCAGCACCATCTGCGTCATATCGTTCGAACCAATGGAGAAGCCGTCAAACTCTTCAATAAACTGCTTGGCCAAAATGGCATTGGCAGGAATTTCAGACATCAGAATGATTTTCAGGCCATCCTGACCGGGCTTGAGTTTGTGCACCTGCTCCAGATAGCGGCGCATGGAGCGCGCTTCTTCAAGGGTGCGCACAAAGGGCAGCATCATGTGCAGGTTAGAACCGCCATACACGCCGCGCGCCAGCTTAAAGGCTTCAATTTCCCAGTCGTGAATATTGCGCGAAACACCGCGATAGCCCAGCATGGGGTTATCTTCAAAGCTTTCAAACAAGTTACCGCCTAAAAGGTTACGGTATTCATTGCTCTTGAAGTCTGTGGTGCGGTACACAATATCTTTACCATAAAAAGCCATGGCAAAGAGGGCAAGGTTTTGCGCCAAGGTTTGCACATAATGCTCTTTGCCTGTGCGGAAGCCGCGCGAGCGAATGAGCTTGCGAATGGTGTCGGAAAGGTGGAGCATGTCGTCCATTTCTTTCTTCAAGCCCATGCGCAGGCCTACTTCTTCACGCAGGCGGGCAATATCGCTCAGCACCTTGGTGATAACGGGCGAATCTTGAATGCGCTTGACCTGCATTTCAATCATAGCGTCAATTTCAGCACGGCGCTTGGCGCTTTCTGGTTCATTTGCAGGCAACAGGGCAAGCTCATCTTCATAGCCCATAATCACGCTGACATGGTCGGCAAGTGAAATGGAGGTTTTGAGCACATCCAAACGGCGCGAGGCTGTTTCTAAATACTGGTCAATTTTGTTGTCCAGCTCGCGCATCTGGCGGTGCTGCAAGAGCACATCTTCTGCCAGCATAGAGCGGTCGCCCGAGGTGACAAGGCGGTTCATTTCCGCAGCAAGGCCAGTCACTTCGGCCACATATTCGCGCAAATTAAAGGTAACGGAAATAAGCCCTGCCGCTATTTGCTCGCGCATAATCTTGGCAAGGCGGCCTTCCATTTCTTGCAGCTTTACTTTAACAATGCCTTCCAGCGAGCCATTATCAAGCGCTTCCAAAGCGCGCGGGTGCACGCTGATATTGCCCAGCATAAATTCTGCACGCAGCAAGCCTACTTCAAATTCTGGCGTCATGCGCAGGCGCGAAAGAAACAAGGCCTGCCCCACGTCTGCCAGCACCAAGCCTACTTTTGCCTTGGTGGCGGGCATGGCGGCAATGTCCATTTCGCCGCCCACTTCGTGCAGGGGCAGCAAGCCGCGGTACACTCGCCCGCGCGTGCCGTCCACAGTGACCTCTGCCCCGTCAAGGGCACGCAGCACATCGGCATGCTGAATGCCAATAACCGCGGCAATGCCCAATTCACGCGAGGTAATAGCGGCATGGCTGGTATCGCCACCCACGTCTGCCATAATGGCAGAGGCCACGCGCATGCCGGGCACCATGTCGGGGTCTGTGCGCTCGGCAGCCAACACGTCACCCTTGTTCACCTTGTTCAGCTCTAAGGCAGAGCGCAAAAAGCGCACCGTGCCCTGACCAGCCCCGCGCGAAGCGCCATTGCCTTCCACCAATACCTCGGCCTGCGCGGCTGCTTTGGAATCCACTTCCAAGCGGCGCATAAAAATGGTGGTGGGGTGGTCTTCCAGCTCTTCATTCCAGCGGGTTTCTGGGCGAGCCTGCACAAACCAAAGGCGGTCTTTGGCATCTATGCAGAATTCGGTGTCCATAATTTTGCCGCCATAGGCCTTGCTGACAGCGCGTACGCCAGCGGCAACCATTTCTGCCTGTGGTAAAGAAAGCGCCCAGCGTAACGATTCCAGCTCGGGCACAATCACTTCTTTTGTGCCGCCCTTTTCGTCATACACAATCTTCATGCCCTTGCAGCCCATTTGGCGAATGACCACATTTTGGCCATCGTCACGCTGGTAGACATAGAGCTTGTCGGGGGTAACCTTGCCGCCCACCACGGCTTCGCCCAAGCCATAGCTGGCATCAATGCTGACCAAGTCTTTGCGGTCTGTGCCGCGGCAGCCTGTGGCCGTGTCGGCAGAAAATGCCGTGCCCGAAATCACAGGGTTGATCATTTGCATCATGCACACAGAAAGGGAGGTGTGCTCGATAGCCCAATCTTTTTTCGCCTGTTCGGCAATGCTGTCGTCGCCTGTTTCTTCAGCCTTGGCAAGGGCATCTAAAATAGCTTCACGGCGGTAGGTAAGCGAACGCAGGTTGTAGGCAGAGGAACAGTCCCAATGATAGGCTTCAACAACCTTGTCTTCACCCACCATGTTCAAATAGGTATCTTGCAGGCCAGCAAAGGCCTTTTTGGCAGAGTCTTCACCAGCAGCAGAAGAACGCACGGCCACGGGAATGTTTTCTTCCCCTTCGTCGGCACAAATGGCGCGATAGGCTGCGCGTACTTCTTTGTCCACTTCTTCGGGCAATTCCACAGAAAGAATAGCCGACTGCACCAGCACAGAGCGCTTACGCAGCTGGTCAATACCCTCTGGCGAAGTGGCAAAACCATCTACAACATTATTAATGAACGAGCGCAGCTTGGTTTGCGCCTGATCCCCCTGCATTTTAGAGGCATCGCGCACCTGCTTGCCCAGCTGGCGCACAAATTTTTGCAGAAAATCGGGGTCATTATTGATTTCTGGGTCATTCCAATCTATGCGGCTATATTCCTTGTCCACAACAGAGCGGACAACTTTGCCGACAACCTTGGTTTCTTCCAGCAATTTATGAAATGCTATTGACGAAATGGCACGAAAATAGGGTGCTTGAATGCCTTCAATCTGGCTGATCAAGGCGGTGTTATAGTTTTTACCACCTACAAGCATTTCTGCGTCGATGCCGATTCTGACAATATCACTACCGGTCAGCACCATCTTTTTGGTCAAATCTACAGAGGGGGTGCCTCCAGCGGTTTGGGTGTTTTTCGTTTCCGATGCAGACGGAGCTTTTGCCATGGTATCCTCCCGGTTGAACCAGACAGACATGAGTTTTGAAAATAAAAATATCAGTACAAGGGCGAGCCTGTGCCCGCCCTCCCCAGTAGTAAAAGCTTATATGTGCTGCCCGCAATAGGGGCAAAAGGTGATATCTTGCATGGGTATGGGCTGGCCGCAGGCCTCGTTGGGGCACAAGCGGGGCACTGGCCCAAGCTCAACAATCAGCTCGCCTTCATGCACACTGACCATTTGTTTATTTTCTTTATAATCCGCAGTCTTCAATACACGCTTCACAATGCCATCGCAAGGTGAAAGCACGGCTTTTTCCTGCTTCATAATGGAAACGTTAAAGAGTTCCTCACCCTGTTTGACCAAATCGCCAGCATGCACATAGGTGACCCACAAATCCCCATTGCTGGGGGCGGCAATATGATATTTATTGCTGCGGTCAGCCATTACCGTGCCCTTGCCTGTCTGGCTTTCCGGCTCGGCAACCTGCACTTCACAGGTCATGATTTCTGAATCGAGCACATAGCGGCATTCTGAAATACCAGCCTTGTTGGGGCGGGAAATATGCAGAATTTGCATATGGTGCGGCTTGCCATGCGATTCGTTAAAGTGCAAATCCTGCCCTGTTTTCAGGCCTTCAAACCAGATATGCAGGGGCAGATTGTTCGGGTCACCATATTTAGCGCGGAACTGAATAGTTTTAAGCGCATCGCCGGGGTGGTTAAGATAGAGCACAAATTCTTCATCAGTGGGCTTGCGGCGCATAATATCCACAAAAGCACTTTCTTCTGCCCACAAATTTACGTCTTTCAGCGTATCTAATGGAGAATGTTCGGTGCGGTTGGCAATGGCATTTTTCCATTCCGAGCCAAAGGCGCTTTCATACACCCAGTCTGCAGGAAAGCCCAGTGGCAGGCGGCCAAACTTGCCCAGCAGCAAATTGCGGAAAGCATCATTGCAGTCTTGATAGATAGCAAGGCGTGCCTGACGCATATCGGGGCTCAGTTCATTTTCCGCAGTGCGCGTTACTTCGCTTAGCACTTCCAGTAAGAAGCGCACTTCTTCTTCGCCGCCGCGCTTCCACGCGCCAGTTACCGCCAAAAAGGCTGTATTCCATGTAATTTGCGAACCGGGCGTCACGTCATGGTAACGCACCACCTGCCGCGTGCCCGCAAGGAATTTGAGCATGTAGGGCAGCAAATGAATGTAGCCCTGCTTCATTGCCCCTTCCTGCGAAGAAGATGTTGCCCCGCCAGGCATGGCATGCTGCACCACGTCATAATCCACACCCTTAAAATAGGTGGAACAGTAGCGGTCATAATAGGGCATTATCTGCTTGCACACAAAGTTTGCATCGCGAATGGCATTTTTATTCAAGTTGGTTTTCAAGCCCAGCTCGTCTTCAAAATAGGCTGCCATAGAAAGGACATCGCCCTGACCATAGGAACGCACAGCCGAGCCAAGGCCAGCATCTATAATATGTGCCCCAGCCTGTGCCGCCGCCGCGCACGAGGGCAGGAAAAGCCCGTCTGTAGTGTGGCGGTGATAATGCAGCACCAGCTCTGGCCAGCGCTTGCGCAATGCTGTGACCAGCTCTTTCATAAAGCGGGGCGGGCACACGCCAGCCATATCTTTCAAGCCAAGAATAATGTGCTTTGCTGCCTGCTTGGAATCTATACCCAAAATATTGGCAGTCATGGCCAAAATATGCTCGGTCACCCCTAAATAATGGGGGACATCAAAGCCCTTTGCCCAAGAAAGCGAAATGGCTGGCTCAAAAACCACATTCTTGCGGTTCATCACCACTTCGGCCAAGGGGCGCATATTTTCCACATGATTTAAAAAATCAAAGCAGCGCACCACCTGATAATGATCGCAAATCATTTCCCCAGTGATGTGCATCAAATTCTTGGGCTGCGGGGCATAGCCCAGCACATTGGTGGAGCGCACCAAGATTTGTTTGAGGGTTTTGGGGGCAAAGCGGTTCCATTCTTTTGCTTCATGAAAAGGGTAGGTCATATTGGCAAGCATGGCCACATGAAAATGTGCGCCGCCACCATTTTCAATGGAAAAGTAGTTGGCATTGTCCAAATAAGGCCCCACCAGCTCATCTTCTGCCAAGCGAAAACGGTTGCCCGTGTCGGACTGGGTGAAGTCGCGCGGGGTGGTATCGGTAAAATGCACATAATCAGCACCGCGCACATAGTCGAGCAAGGCTTCTCTGTCGCCATGCGGGTAAGGCGAGGCTGTGCGGCGCACGCGTGAAAGCACAGGCGGCAGCACAGGCTCAAAAGCCCCTAGGCGCGGGGTATCAACAGTGCGATATTCCCCAAGGCTGACATAGGGATTATAGCCGCGGGCAGAAATTTCACACACCAGCTTGGCAAGGCGCTCCCCTTCCGGCTCAAGGTCGGTATAGCACATCAGCTCAGGGGTGTTGGCAATGAAATTGGTGTCAAAGGAGGCTGAGCGGAAGCTGGGGTGCTTGAGCACCTGACGGAAGAAGGGGATAGTGGTTTTTAAGCCGCCCACCACATATTCGCTGAGGGCGCGATCCATAATGCCAATGGCTTTATCCCATTCGGGGGCATAGGCAATAAGCAGCGAGCCGGCCGAGTCGTAATTGGCGGGGAATTCATAGCCCGCCGTCATGTTTGAATCCATACGCACGCCGGGGCCGCCGGGCGAAACATAACGCGTAACTAGGCCGCAATTGGGCGAAAACTGGTTTTGCGGGTCTTCACAGTTAATGCGCACCTGCATGGCAAAGTGCTGGGCATGCATGCTGTCTTCGGTAAAGCGCAGCTTGCCGCCAAAAGCCACGTTAATTTGCTCTTCCACCAAATCTATGCCGTAGCGGCATTCGGTAATGCCGTGCTCCACCTGCAAGCGGGTGTTGACCTCTATCATATAGGCCTCACCCTTGGGTGTGACCAAAAACTCTACTGTGGCAAGGGAATGATAGCCCACTTCTTTAATCAGACGGCGGGCATATTCTTTCAGGCTGGCGCGCAATTCAGGTGTGATAACAGCCCAAGGCGAAGGGGTAATTTCAATAAGCTTCTGGTGGTTACGCTGCACCGTGCAATCGCGTTCGTCAAAAACAAACACATTGCCATACATGTCTGCAATGACCTGAATTTCAATATGGCGCACATGTTCAAGGCATTTTTCCACAAAAAGGCGCGGGTTGCCAAACGAGGCCTGTGCCATGGTGGAGGCCTTAAAAAAGGCGTCTTCCAGTTCAGCTTCGTTGCGAATTTCAAAAATACCGCGCCCACCGCCGCCGCCTTCTGCCTTCAGCATAATAGGCAGGCCAATTTCTTTTATCAGCTTGCGCGCTGTGGCTACATCCACAGCACCTTCCGAGCCGGGCACAACAGGAATGCCCAAACGCTTGGCCACACTGCGCGCCTGCACCTTGTTGCCCAGCAGGTTCATGGCTTCTGCTGTAGCGCCAATAAAGGTAATGCCGGCTTCGGCACATAATTTCGGGAACTTAGTATCTTCTGAAGCAAAGCCCCAGCCAGGGTGAATGCCCACAATGCCGCGCTGTTTTGCCAAGGCAATAATGCGTTCAATATCCAGATAAGCGCGTGGGTCTGCCCCAAGCAGCAGGAGTTCCTGCGCGGCAGCTGCCGCTGGTGCGGTTTTATCCACATCTGTGGCGGTCATTACGGCCACGGCGTCAAAACGCTCACGAATGGAGCGGCAAATACGCCTGCCCGGAATGCCACGGTTTGCCACCAATATGGCCTTGCCCTGCAAGAAATCTTGAACTTCGCCAAAAGTTTTGGTCATAACGTTTATACCCTCAGGGTTGCAGCCCTGCCCATATACCGCCATGCCCTGCCCACACAGGCAAATCATGTCAGCTAAGGCGCAGACTGCCGCTCAAAAATTCACTTACCTGCCCCCCCCTACCGAGGCGCAGGCCACCTTGATCACCCAAACCAAGCAGCGTGCCCCGTATCAGAGCACCGTCATCATCCAGCATTACGCTCCGCCCTCGCCATAAAAGGCGGGATTCCGCCGCTTCCTTCCAATGGTCTGCATAGGATCGAGGTTTATTATATGCCGAAAACGCACAATGCACAAGCATCAACCACAGCTCTTGTGGCGTGGGAAGAGAAGAAGAGAATGTACTTTTATGCACAAGATTGCATAAAGATATGGCAGGCATAGCAGCATCTTTGCGTAAAAGCTCTGGCGGCGGGCATGAAAGCAGGTTAATGCCCACCCCTGCCAGCAGCACCCCGCCTCTTTCTTCCAATAAAATTCCCCCTACCTTGGCGCAGCCTGCCCCCTGCGCCGCCACAATATCATTTGGCCATTTCAGCAGCAGGGGCAAGCCACAGACCTGCTGTAAGGCCTGCACCAGCAAAGCCCCCACGGCAGGGGCTGCTGCCGAGCTGGTAAAAGGTGCACATAAGGGCAAACGCAGGGCAGCATAGACATTCCCCACAGGGGAAGCCCACACCCGCCGCATTTGCCCCCTGCCAGCCAGCTGCTGGCTGGCAAGCACACTGCCCCACGGGGGCAAAACGCCAGCCGCCGCCACGCTGTGCGCGATATCCAGCACAGAAGAAACCTGCCCACAGCACAACAAAGGCGCAGGCAAGCGTGCATCGTGCAAGACCGAAGATACAGCAGGCACGCTGGGCACAGGCTGGTTTGAACAAGAAAGTGGCATAAATACTTCCTCCCTTTACCGACACAAAGTAAGAGCATGCCGGCAAAGGGTCTTTATTTAGCCGACAATCTCAAAAGCGTTAAAGAAGTAGCTTATCTCAAAAGCCGCTGTTTCGGGGGCGTCCGAGCCGTGCACGGCATTGGCTTCCAAATTTTCTGCATATTTTTGGCGCAGGGTGCCGGGGGCAGCGTTTGCGGGGTTGGTTGCGCCCATCAGCTCACGATAGCGGGCAATGGCGTTTTCGCCTTCCAAAACAGAGCACACCACAGGGGCAGAAGACATGTATTCGGTCAAGCTAGCAAAAAAAGGGCGTTCTTTATGCACAGCATAGAAGCCCTCTGCCTGAGCGCGCGTCATGCGTATCATCTTCATGGCCACAATCTTCAGGCCAGCAGCCTGAATATCGGCAAGAATTTGCCCTTGAAGATTACGTTGTACGGCATCAGGCTTGATAATGGAAAAAGTACGCTGCATAAAAACCCTCCAGTCTGCGTTTGCGGGGGGGCAAGCGCCACCCCTGTGATAGAAAGAGGCAAGTGTATACAACGACTTTTTGCTTCTGTCACTATAGCAAGTATTGTTTGGCCATACAAACACAAAATAGCTGACCTAAAAAAATTTTGCCCCTTTTTAAAAAAAACACTTGCCAAAGGAAATACTTTTGGCTAATTACTCTCTTGCGCGAGGGGGAACACCCCAAGCACCTATGGCAAGGTAGCTCAGTTGGTCAGAGCGCACGGTTCATACCCGTGTTGTCGAGAGTTCAAATCTCCCCCTTGCTACCAGAATTTATAAGGAGTTTCCTCTTTTTGAGGCAACTCCTTTTTTTATTTCTTCTATCCTATTTCTATCATTTCGAATATTTTCTCTTAGGCTTCTTGGTCTGCATACCAATTGTGCCCGCTTGCGGGCAGACCTTTTCCGCACAGGTGCGCAATCTTTTCGAGCAGATTCACCTTCAAAGGTACAATGCTCTGGCGCGCCCATAAGGCGCTGTAGCTGTGCGCTACTTGACAGCAGGCAGCAGCGTGGCTATAGAAAAAGAGCGGGCGGCAGTGTTGGTAGCACCACCGCCCTAGGGCAAGTCCCTCAGATGTAATATGGTACATCGCCGTTTTTCGCCGCTCAGAGTGTCCGACTCTGGGCGGCAAACTCATTTACAGCCAACGCCGTGCAATGAGAACGACCA
>JAQVCS010000005.1:81453-155738 GCA_028689675.1 Desulfovibrionaceae bacterium
GAATGCCAGCAATCACTTGCGTGGCAATTTCTAGTAAGAACTGCGCCATAGGCATCACCTTCCCTTGAGGGTGAGATTTTGCCCTGAGCCCTTCCTAACTAAAAGCCCCCTTCCTTGCAAGCCATGCGGCTACGTGAACACAGGGCGGGTTTTCGGCGATGGCATAGCTTGACAGCCCAACATAAGATGACTATAGAAAAAGAGCGGGCGGCAGGTGCGTCAACACCCACCGCCCTAGGGCAAGTCCCTCGTCTGTATTACGGTTACAGCCGCATTTTTTCGCCGCTTTGAGTTCCAGCTCAAGGCGGCAAACTCATTTACAGCCAACGCCGTGCAATGAGAACGACCAGAATGCCAGCAATCACTTGCGTGGCAATTTCTAGTAAGAACTGCGCCATAGGCATCACCTTCCCTTGAGGGTGAGATTTTGCCCTGAGCCCTTCCTAACTAAAAGCCCCCTTCCTTGCAAGCCATGCTGACATGTGAGCACAGGGCGGGCTTTTCGGCGATGGCATAGCTTGACAGCCCCGCATTGGATGGCTATAAAAAAAGTGGACGGAAGGTGCTGGTTACACCCCCCGCCCTAGGGCAAGTCCCTCGTCTGTATTACAGCTACAGCCGCATTTTTTCGCCGCTCAGAGTTTCACCCTCTGGGCGGCAAACTCATTTACAGCCAACGCCGTGCAATGAGAACGACCAGAATGCCGGCAATCACTTGCGTAGCAATTTCTAGTAAGAACTGCGCCATAGGCATCACCTTCCCTTGAGGGTGAGATTTTGCCCTGCGCTTTTCCTAACTAAAAGCCCCCTTCCTTGCAAGCCATGCTGCCATGTGAGCACAGGGCGGGCTTTTCGGCGGTGAGGCAGCCCAGTCAACAAAGTCCTGTCAAGCCCTTCCTGCAATTACGCAGGCACACAAAAATTTTTAAAAAAATATGCTTATTTTCTTATTTTTCTTAAAATTCATACTGTTACACGGTATTTTTTGCCCAGTGATTGTTCGCATCAAAGACTTCAAGTGCCGCTTCAAACTGAGGGCTCAGCACTTTGGTATCCTTGGAATTCAGGGCGTCCTCACTGTGCTAATAATTTTCATTACAAATAAAAAATATTTTTTGTGAAGAAAAGCGCTTCTTGACAGATCCCACTGTAGCGCCCTACCTTGCGGGCAATGGCGCACCAGTGCTTTTGGGCTGGGGTGCCAAAATTTTTCCTGTTAGGTGGGGGACATGCAATATCCTGTTGAAATTGAAAAGCGTGATGGCCGTGTTGTACCTTTTGCTCTGGAGCGCATTGAAAATGCTATTTACAAAGCTGCTGTGCACTCTGGTTATGCGCATGATTCCAGCCAAAAAATAGCCGCTTTTACTGCTGAACGCGCCATTGCCACGGTAGTTGCCAATACGCGCCCCACGGTAGAGCATATTCAGGACATTGTTGAAGCAACATTGATGAGTACTGGCCAGCCCGATATTGCCAAGGCCTATATTTTATACCGCCACCAACGCACCGAAGCGCGCGAACGCAAAACGCATATTATGCAGGCCATGTTTGACCTGACCTTTAAAGATGCTCAGGAAAGTGACAACCAGCGCGAAAATGCCAATGTGGATGCCGATACCTCCATGGGTACCATGCTGAAATATGGCAGCGAAGTGGCAAAGCAGTTTTACCTTTCCAGCCTTATTCGCAAAGAGCATGCAGACGCGCATAAAAAAGGGCTTATCCATATTCATGATATGGATTTTTACGCCCTTACCACTACCTGCACGCAAATAAATTTGGACAAGCTCTTCAGCGGTGGCTTTTTCACTGGGCATGGCTTTATTCGCGAGCCCAACAGCATTAATGCCTATGCCTCGCTGGCCTGCATTGCTATTCAGGCAAACCAAAATGACCAGCACGGCGGGCAGTCCATTCCCATGTTTGAATACAACCTCGCCCCTGGGGTTGCCAAAACCTTTCGCAATGAATTTATCAAATATGGTGAATTTGCAGAAATCGTCACCGAGGCCAACCGCGACACCATAAAAGACTGCTTTACGCAGCGCATTACAAAGCGCCTTTCTGTGCTGACGCCAGAATGCAAGCAGCTTGTGCGCCAGCTTGTGCCGCAAGCCAGCGACGCCGCTTTTGAAAAAGTGTATGCCAGCGCCCTGAAAGGTACAGAAAACGCCACCTATCAGGCCATGGAAGCCTTTATGCACAACCTGAACACCATGTCCAGCCGTGCTGGTGCACAAGTGCCCTTTAGCTCTATCAACTATGGCACTGGTGTTTCGCCAGAGCAGCGCATGGTTATTTATTATTGCCTCAAGTCGCTTGATGCTGGTCTTGGCAATGGGGAAACCTCTATTTTCCCCATTCATGTCTTCAAAACCAAGGACGGCGTCAACTTTAAGGCTGGTGACCCCAATTACGATTTATTTCAAATGGCGTGCCGCGTTTCGGCCAAAAGGCTGTTCCCCAACTTTACATTCTTGGATGCGCCCTTTAATGCCCACTTTTACAAAGAAGGCGACCCCGACACCGAAGTGGCTACCATGGGCTGCCGTACGCGCGTTATGGCCAATGTGCACGGGGCAGAAACCACCTCGGGGCGCGGCAACCTTTCCTTCACCACCATCAACCTGCCGCGCCTTGCCCTGCTTGCCAAGCAAGACAAAGAAGCCTTTATGCGCTCGCTTGATGAAACTATCACGCTGGTGTTTGAGCAATTGCTGGCGCGCTTTGAACTGCAGGCCGAGCGCCATGTGTACAATTACCCCTTTTTGATGGGGCAGGGCGTGTGGATGGATTCTGAAAAGCTTGCCCCCACCGACACGGTGCGCGAGGTGCTCAAGCATGGCACGCTGACCATTGGCTTTATTGGGCTGGCAGAAGCCCTGAAAGCCCTTATGGGCAAACACCATGGCGAATCGCCCGAGGCGCAGGCCTTTGGCTTGGAAATAATTAAGCGCTTCCGCGAGCGTGCCGATGCTGAAACACAGCGCAGGCAAATGAATTTTTCTGTCATTGCCACCCCAGCCGAGGGGCTTTCTGGCCGTTTTGTAAAAATAGACCGCAAGCGTTTTGGCAGCATAGCTGGCGTGACAGACAGGGATTATTATACCAACAGTTTTCACATTCCTGTCTACTTCCCCATTGGGCTTTTTGATAAAATACATCTAGAAGCGCCCTATCATGCTTTTTGCAATGGCGGGCACATCACCTATGTGGAACTGGATGGCGATATTACCCGCAACCCCGAAGCCTTTGAGCAAATTGTGCACTATATGCAGGCCGAGGGCATAGGCTATGGCAGCATCAACCATGCTGTAGATTATGACCCCGTGTGCGGGTACACTGGTATTATTAACGACATTTGCCCACGTTGCGGTCGCCATGAGAATGAAGCTATTTCGGCGGAAAAGCTCGACGCGATTCGTAAAAAATTCAATAAACGCTAGAGGTTATTATGCAAAAGCAAGAAACAATGATTGGTGAAAACGTCCCCTTCAACCGCATCCGCCGCATCACAGGCTATTTGGTGGGGGATGTGTCCAAGCGTTTTAACAATGCCAAGCGCTCCGAGGAGCATGACCGTGTTAAACACACCTACTCTGGCAGCTGCACCTCTTCGCATTGCGGGAATTGAGCCAGAATCTATTGTTGACGGCCCGGGGGTAAGGGCAGTGCTGTTTATGCAGGGCTGCCCGCACCACTGCCCAGGCTGCCACAACAGCCATACCCACAACCCGCAGGGCGGCACGCTGACCACTGTGGGCGCTGTAGTGGAACAGCTGCTGCGGCAGGCACGCATGCGCGCGGTTACACTGAGCGGTGGTGAGCCCTTTTTTCAGGCGCATTCCTGCACCTTGGTGGCGCAAAGCCTGCGGGCAGAGGGCTTTCACCTTACCTGCTTCAGCGGCTACACTTGGGAAGCGCTCACGGCCAATGCTGCATATTTGCCCCTGCTGCATACGCTGGACTTGCTCATAGACGGCCCCTACATTGCCGCACAGCGTTCGCTGGAACTGCGCTTTCGCGGCTCTAGCAATCAGCGCATTATTGATGTGCCGCGCTCCTTGCAGGCAGGGCATATTGTCCTTTCTGCCTATCAGGAAAGCGCTTTTGACTAAAGGCAGACAAAAAGTTCTGCTTTTGGTTTTTCTGAATTTTTTCCCCTGCTTAGTCCTTATTTTTTTGTGCCTTGGCAAGCCTGTTGCGCTTTTTAGCGCGCAGGCTCTTGCCGCGACCCTGTAAATATCGTAGTATGCTCTGAAAGCCTGACGAAGGTATTGGTATTGCCTCGTCATCACCACTTGATTGGAGCACAGCATGAAATATGTTTCTCTTTGTCTGCTTTTGTTGTCCCTTGTTTTTTGCAGCACAGCTCAGGCTCAAAACTTCAAGGAAGTTACGGAAAGTCTGAAAAAGCCCATCCTGCTTGATAATGGCGAATCCCCCCGCATGAACGTTACCTTTCAGCACAGTTCACACCGCGGCATAAAATGCGGCTTTTGCCACCATGCCGTCCCCACCGATGGGCCTGTCTATTCTTCCTGTGCTGGCAGTGAAGAATGCCATTACTTAAAAGGCTCAAAAGAGCGCGATGTACAAAGCGTATTTATGGCCTATCATTCAAAAGATTCTGAACGCTCCTGTTATTCCTGTCATAAAAAGCTTGCCAGCAAATATCCCACCTTCCGCGGCTGCCAGCCCTGTCATTCTGCCCAAGCTGCTGCCAAGTAGGCAAAAAATTTATTGTGCGCCACAGCGCGCATACCATAAAAAACCGCCCTCATCACCAAGGGCGGTTTTTGCATTCTTCCGCTGCTGCACGCAGAGCAGGCTTGGCACAGTGTGCTGAAATTTTTATTTTCGGCACAGTTCGCCTTAGTATTCAGGGCAAATTTACTGTGAAAGAGCGGTGTAAGGGCAGGCAAAGCTCGCCCAAGCCTCTTTCATGACACAATTGTGCCAACAAATCTTTGCAGCGCGGATGCCCCTTTTTCATGCGCACCAGCCACTCACCTTCAAAGCTCACAGAGGGAAGTCCATTCCCCTTGTGAGCTTTGGGTGGCAAGGATTTCTTATAAAACCTTGCGAGCATTTTAAAAATTACAATGCCCTAGCCATGCATAATAAAGTTAATAATAAAGACAAGGCACACTATCCACATTACAGGGCTTACTTCACGGTAGCGGCCAGAAAAGAGCTTTAATGCTGCATAAGCAACAAAACCAAAAGCAAAACCGCTGGCAATGCTATAGGTGAGCGGCATCATTATAATGGTTAAAAAGGCAGGTATGCCCTCGGTAGGATCAGTAAAATCAATATGTACCACTTCCATCATCATGAGCGAGCCCACAATAAGCAAAGCGGGCGCCGTGGCAAAAGCAGGCACAAGGCCAATAAAGGGGGCAAAAAATAAAGACAGGGCAAAAAGCAGGGCAATAACCAGTGCCGTCAAGCCTGTGCGCCCGCCCTGAGCAATGCCCGCAGCCCCTTCCACATAGCTGGTCACTGTAGACGTGCCCAATAAAGAGCTGGCCAAGGTGCCCACAGAGTCTGTCATCAGGGCTTTATCCAAATTTTCAATATGCCCTTTTTCATCCATCATGCCAGCCTTGCGGGAAAGGCCAATCAATGTACCCATATTGTCGAACAATTCCACAATAGTGAATGAAAAAATAATAGAGATAAGCCCGTAATGCAGCGCCCCCATAATATCAAGCTTCAAAAAAATGGGGGCAAGGCTTGGCACATTCACACTTACCATAGCGCCTAGGCTTTCTGGGGCGGGGCACGCACCCACAAGCATGCCCGCTATGGTGGTGAGCACCACGCCAATGAGCATACTGCCCTGCACCTTAAAGGCCATCAGCGCGCCTGTTACCAGCAGGCCAAGGCAGGCCAACAGGGGGGCGGGCGTGGTTATATTGCCCAAAGTCACGAGGGTGGCATCGTGCTTAACCACAATGCCCGCGCCCTTTAAGCCAATAAAAGCAATAAACAGGCCAATACCCACCACAATAGAGCTTTTTAAATTCATAGGCACAGCATCAATAATCATTTGCCGCGCCCGCGTTACTGTCAGCAGCAAAAAGACTATGCCTGAAATGAACACTGCCCCCAAAGCCACTGTCCAGTGCAGCCCCATAACGCCGCACACATAGTAAGCAAAAAAAGCGTTCAGCCCCATGCCGGGGGCAACCCCCACAGGAAAATTAGCCCACAGCCCCATAATAGTGGTGGCAATAACAGTTGCCCAAATAGTTGCCGCAATGGCAGCTTCTTTAGGAATACCCGCATCAGCCAAAATGCTGGGGTTAACAAAAATAATATAGCCCATAGCCACAAAGGTGGTCAGCCCAGCCAGCACTTCGGTTTTTACCGTTGTGCCTTTTTCCTGCAGCTTAAAAAAACGCTCTACTATGCCCTTATTCTGTTGCATGTGTCCCTCTCCTCTAAAAAATATTCCTCTTCCTATCCGTATTCTGCTTCAAGCTCAAGTGCTGCTGTCTCTTTGAGAAAAATTCCTATGGCCTTTACTGAATTTTTCTCTTGCCTTGGCAAAAGCCCTACTCCATTTTTAAGCAGGCTCTGGCGTGACAGCAGGCAAAAAAAGCGTATGCTGGCTAGGACGGTTTGGCACGCCGCCCTAATGTGCACTGCCACCATTGTGTATGAGGAGAATGCTTGTGCAAAGCCAAAAACAGTCTTGCAAAAAAGCCCTCGCGGCCTTGATTGCCACAGCCCCGCCAGAAATGCGCCCAGCCTGCATAGCGCTGCTGCGTGCTGCCCACAGCGCTTTGGCCGCAGGCTGTATGCCCGATGCCCATAAAACGCCGCTGCATTCTTGGCGCGGCCTTATGGACTTGCTGGCAGCCACAGCCACAGGGCGGCACAGTACAGAAATTTTATTGCGCGTCAGCAGTGATTTGCTGGCTATTGGTGACCGCATGGCACCCTCGGGGCAAGTTTTGCGCGAAAGTGCCGAAATTTTGGTCAAAGCATTGCATGCCGATATGTACGTTTGCCGCCTGCGGGATCGCAAGGGCGATTGGCGCCTGCACACGGCAAACCGTATTGACGGCGGCTGCCTGCCGCTGCTTGCCCCTGTGCTGGAAGAAGGTCTGCTGCGCCACCCCGTTATGCAGGCCATTGGTGCAGGGCAAAGCGGCTATGTTTTAAGCAATGACCTGCACAGCATAGAGCGCGGGGGCGGCTCTATTGATTGCATGGTTTACCGTGCTGGCTACCGCTCGCGCCTCACCTTTTTATTGCGTGAGCACCGCAATAAGCACCCCTTTGGTCTGGTTATGCTTTTCAGCCAGCATGAGCATGGCTTTGCTATGTATGACAGCTCTTTTCTTACGCGCTGTGCCCGTATTGTTTCACTTACCGTTGGGCGGCGCATTGCCGTTACGCGCGATGTGCTGGAAAAAACGGCTGGCGCTATGGCTCATTATGGCAATAATATTTTGAATATTATACGCAATCAAACGGAATTTTGCAGTGAGCTCATCAGCTCGCTAGATGAGGTGCTTACCCGTGCGGGCACGCTGGCCGATGCCCTTGATGCCCGCCTGCCCGCAGGCACTACAGAGCGCGCCTTAGCCGACAGCGTAGTCACCAGCCTAAGCTATGCAGATTTGGTGAAACTTTCTGGCAACTTGGGTGAAATTCAGGAAGGGAGCAAGCGCATGACACGCCTTATCAATGCATTGCGCAAATCGGCAGAGCGCCCGCGCCTTATGCACTATGCCCTAGGGCGGGATGTGCTGGCACTTGAACCCGCCAGCACTGATGAGCAGGAATAAGATACAAAAAATAGGACAAGCGGCAATAAAGGCGGGGGGGCGCGCACATACCCGCTTTACAAGTGTGCCCGCCATGAGTATGACAAGAAAAAATTTTGTGTGGGCTCTTCAGCCCTTTTAGGAAGAATCTATGCCCTACCGTATTCTTTTTTTCGCGCTCGCCTGTTGTTTTGCCCTAAGTGCCTGCTCTAGCCCCGTGCAAGTTGTGGACGAAGGGCGCTTTATTACCATGGCGCGGCGCATGCCTGAAGAATTGCAGGCGCGCGGCTTGCTGGACAGCTCGCGCAGCTACCGCCCTGCCCCTGTTGAAACCACGCGCCCCTATGGCACTATTTTATTTAACCGCCTTTCCCCTGCCTTTATTGCTGATGTTGCCCTTGTGCCGCCCGCTATGGATTTTACCCTGATGGCCGTGGGGGGGCGTGTGCAAAAAGATAGCAAAGGCTTTGTCATCCAGTCCCGCCCCTACCGCATCACCACCAAAATGGTGGCCAATGTGGACTGGGAAGGCAAGGGTAGCGAAGCTTGGCTTATTTCCTGCCTTGTCGAGCCGCGCAGTGGGCGCAGCTATGAGTATTATTTAGTGCTACCTCAGCCCCTGCCAGCCAGAGGCTTGGTAAAGGCCAAGGTGGTGGCGGTAAGCGAATGCTTTGGCAGCTCGTGCACAACCTTTGTACGCGACCGTTTTACAGCCGTCAGTGCCCCCGCTGCAGACCCCAAAGCCCCAAAAACTGAGGTGATTGAAAGCATACCAGGGCTGAACGATGTAACCAAGCCCCCCCGCCCGCAGACACAAAATAAAGAATTACAAGAAAAAAGCCTGTAGCCAAGGGGCTTGGGGGCACAAGGCAAGCAAAAGGAACAATTTTCCTGCTTGACAATGCCTTGCTTTTTCCCCTATAAGCATAACCGCGTCGGGATGTAGCGCAGTCTGGGAGCGCACTTGAATGGGGTTCAAGGGGTCGAAGGTTCAAATCCTTTCATCCCGACCAGAATTTTTAGCCCAGAATTTTTAGGGAGTTACGAATTTTCGTAGCTCCCTTTTTTTGTGCGCCTTGCCAAGATAGCCAAACAGCACTCGCACAGTTAGCCCATAAAAAAATACGAGGCATGGTTCTTTTATGCAAAGCCCATTGACAGAATAACAGGCACATACTAAGCCTTACTATTCTCTACTCGCCATGCAGCAAGGGTACGCCTGTATGTATTGTGATTAGCCATGCTTTTTTGCCCAAGGGCTTTGCAGCATTACCCATGCAGGCTGCACATTTCCAGCCACCTTCAGCCCTGCCTTTGCCAAGGAGCACCCCATGCATATTCTTATTCTCGGCGCAACAGGTTTTGTCGGTTCTCAGCTCAGCCAGCATCTTATGCACCAAGGGCACAGCATTCGTGCCAGCACAAGGCGCCCCTTACGCTCTGCCAGCCCGCAACTGGACTATGTATTCTGGAATGGGCACGATGTCGACGTGCTTGCGGCCGCGCTTGATTCTATTGATGTGGTTATTAACCTTCAGGGCGAAAATATTGGCAGCCAGCGCTGGAATGCCCAGAGAAAGCATGAAATTTTGCAAAGCAGAGTGCAGGCTGGCCAAAGCCTGTGTGCAGCCCTACAGCAAAGGCATGCAGCGCAACTATCCTTGCCGCATACTGTGCTGCAAACCTCGGCCAGCGGCTATTATGGCCTGTGGCAAGACGCCGCCACTGCCCCCTTTTGCACAGAAGATTCGCCCGCAGGCACCGGCTTTTTGGCCGAGGTCTGCACCGCGTGGGAAGCCAGCATTGCCCCTGTCACCGCCTTGGGCATACGCTTGTGCATCACCCGTTTTTCCCCCATTATCGGCAAAACAGTTTCAGGCGCTGTGGGCGGCTTTGTGGCGCAAATGCTGCCGCCTTTCCGCTATTTTCTGGGCGGGGCACTGGGCTCTGGCCGCCAGCCTGTCAGCTGGGTGCACCTGTACGATGTTGTGCACAGCATACAATTTCTTATAGAGCACCCCGAGCTGCACGGCATTGTGAATATCAGTGCCCCCGAGCTGATAAGCATGCGCCACTTTGCTCAGGCCGTGGGGCAGGCCTACCACCGCCCCTCGTGGCTGCCTGTGCCTGCCTTTTTGCTTTCTCTGGCATTGGGTGAAATGGCCAATGAGCTTATACTGGCAGGGCAGCAGGCGCAGCCCATGCGCTTGCTGGAAGCTGGCTATACCTTCCACTTTACCACAGCAAAGCAGGCTCTGGCCGATGTCATTACACCATACTAGGCTCTGCTTTCATGGCAATGCCGCCCGCGCAAAGTCGTTTTTCTTCACGCTGCAAGGCGCATAAAGAAAAGGACGGCGAAGGTCTAGCCACGCTATGTCGCAATGGCATTTTTTTGTGTGCAAAACAGCCAGCGTGGAAGGGGCGGCTTTGTAGCAGGTGCTTTTCATGAGGGTGCCCCTACCCTGCTACGCCCTGCTTTTGTAAGGGGTGCCGCTTTGAGCGGCAAAAAAGCACAGGGTGCATCAGCCCCCTGCATTAAAGAAAGGTACAAGTGCCATTTGTGTTCGAGCAAAGCGCAACCCTCTGCCGAAGATTGCGCTTTGTTATTTTATTCGTCTTCCAGCACCCAGTGCAGCAGCCTTTTGTGCACACGCAGGCGGTTTTCTGCCTGAAGCAACAGCAAGGTACGCGGCCCTTCCAAAATTTCTGGCAGCACGGGCAGGCTGTCGCGCACAACGTGTGAGCACAGCAGCATATAGGCTTCGGGCGCACGCTCAAGCAAGGCACCGTCAATACGCCAGTCTTCTGCGCTGCACACGCCGTTATTATCCCCCACGCAAATAAAATTGCAATGCTCGAGGGCTTCTTCCTTGCTTTCCACAATGCGCACTTTTGCCCCTTCCTTACGCGCTTGCTCAACCATATAATGGTTGATTGCCGCCTTGCGTGGCAAAGCTATGCGCAGGCTGAAGGGAAAATAGGCTGCGGCCTCAAGCAAGGAATATAGTGTGCCATTGGGTGCACCCAGCCATGCCACCTGCGCCTTGCTCAAGTCACCATTGGTAAAGCGCAGCATGCAGGCTAAGTCGGCCAAGGCGCGCGGGGGGCAGGCCTCGGCATTGCCCAAATTGATAGTGGGAATGCGCGTAAGGTATTTTTCGCTGCGCTGCGTGCTGGCGGCATCAATACCCATAATATAGGTACAATCCACATAATAATCGTAAATGGGAGAAAGCTCGACAGGGCAGCGCGATAAATCTTCCACCCAATCGCCCCGCCCCACATACACCACTTGGCCGCTCATTTGGCGCACAGCCGCTGTTACGCACAGGCGTTCAGCCAACGATTCTTTCTTGAACATCAGCAGCGCTGTGCGCCCATCCATAAAGCTGGACTTGGCAAGCGCATCAGGAATGCCATTGGCTTGCTGCATTAAAAGCCAAGCCCCTTCAGGGCCCAAATCCTGTAAGGTCAGCACTCTTTTCACCATAGTTTTCTCCTTTAGCACGGCATGAGCGGCACAAAAGCCACTCGCCTATGCCTACTATAGGTTTTTACTATAAAACCCTTTAGCTAAAGAAGCAATGCACAAATGCATGAGGAAGTGTTAGCACTACAGGAATTTTGCTTGCTGGCAAAGAAGACAAGACTTGTATGCAGGCAGGATATTTTTATGGTACTCGGCTGAGATACAAGAGGAAGTCTGACGACGCCAACGGGCAAAAGAAGCAAGCGCCAGCAGAGCCTAGGGCACAGCAGAAGCATTGCTGTAGCCCCCAGAAAAGGATATGCTTTTTCATAACAAGGGGGAAACATGCGCGCTTTTTTATTTGATTTGGATGGCACATTGGTTGACACGCTGGAAGATATTGCCGCCGCCTGCAATGGTATGCTGCGCCAGCTTGGCTTTGTACAGCACCCTGTTGCGGCCTACAGGCACTTTGTGGGGAATGGCTTTACTGTGATGATACAAAAAGCTCTGCCCGCTGGCGTGGTGGCACAAAGTAGCACTGAACAAATAGAAAGGTATGTTGCCCTAGCGCGCAGCCTGTATGCCGCCTGCTACCTACAGCAAAGCCGCCCCTACCCGCAGGTGCACGAAAGCCTGCGCGAGCTTGCCCGCCGCGGTGCTCTTTTGGGCGTGCTGTCCAATAAGCCCCAGCCGCAAACCGCGGGCTTGGTGGCCGCACTGTTCCCCGACATCCCCTTTTTTGCCGTGCGCGGCGCTGTGGCTGGCGTGCCCCTAAAACCCGACCCCACAGCTGCCCTTGACCTGCTGCAACAGGCAGGCATAGCGCCACAGCATTGTGCCTTTGTGGGGGACAGCGCTGTGGATATACATACCGCCCTTGCTGCTGGCCTGTGCCCTGTGGGGGTAAGCTGGGGCTTTCGCGGCCTGCAAGAAGTGCTTGATGCTGGTGCACAGCACTGCGTGCACTGCGCCAGCCAGTGGCTTGGCCTCTATACCGAGGCAAAGTAAGGCATGGCAACACGTTGTTCTTTTGCCCGCTGGCAACGCTAGGCTTCATCGTTATGCGGGGCAAGCATACGAAGTACACCAACACATACAGGCCTCGCCTTCCTTGCCAGCGAACTCAATTCCTATAGTGTTTCCAAATACTAAGAGATGTTGGGCTAGTACTAAGGCAACAATAAGCAGGCTTGATCATTTCCCTACACCGTGCTAGGGTTTATGCCAGCAAGGAGCTGGCTTACATAAAAAAATCTTTCTTGTTGGGATATTGACAAAAACATAGTAAATCACTATGTTTTAGCCAGCTCAAAAAAGTTTCTGTTCAGCCTGTAGTTAAGGATGTTGTATGCCTATTAAAATTCCTTCCAACCTGCCCGCAGTGAGGGCACTTGAAGAAGAAAATATTTTTGTCATGACCGATGACCGCGCAAGCCAGCAGGACATACGCCCGCTTGAAATTGCCATAGTCAACCTCATGCCCACAAAAATAGCCACAGAAACGCAATTGCTACGTCTGCTTGGCAACTCTCCTTTACAGGTCAACATAACCTTGGTGCGCACAGCAGAGCATCAGTCCAAAAATACGCCGGCAGCGCATCTGGAGCGTTTTTATAAAACCTTTGCCGAGGCAAGCCAGCAGCATTTTGATGGCATGATTGTCACAGGCGCACCAGTAGAGCATTTGCCCTTTGAAGCTGTGGATTATTGGCAAGAGCTCTTGGACATTATGACCTTTGCTCAAAATAATGTCTATTCCACCCTCTATATTTGCTGGGCAGCACAGGCAGCCTTATATCATTTTTATGGCATACCCAAGCATGATTTAGCTAAAAAGCGCTCGGGTATTTTTGAACACAGCATACAGCAGCCAAGCTGCCGCCTGTTTCGTGGTTTTGATGATATTTTTATGGCGCCACACTCACGCCATACAGAAATTCGCAGTGAAGATGTGGCCTGCGTGCCCGAATTAACCATTTTGGCAGAATCCCCCGAGGCTGGGCTTGCCGTAGTGGAAAGCTTTGACCACAAGCAGGTTTTTGTTACTGGGCACTTGGAATATGACAAAGAAACGCTGCAACTGGAATATCTGCGGGATTATGACAAGGGGCTGAACCCTGCTGTGCCTGCGCATTATTTTCCACAAAATAATCCACAAAACACGCCGCGCATGACTTGGCGTGCCCATGCACACCTTTTTTATTGCAACTGGCTCAATTATTATGTGTATCAAGAAACGCCCTTCCAGCTGGAAAACATACATAAGGCGTAAACAGATAACTTAAAGGCCTTGCCTTTTTTACGAAGTGAATATGCGTTTTTCTACCCGCACCCGCTATGGTTTGCGTTTTCTTGTTCGCCTTGCCGAGCAGCCCAAGGGCGTACGCCTGCAATTAGCACAGGTGGCTCGTGAAGAAAACATATCCCCCGGCTACTTAGAGCAAATTGTGCGCGCCCTGAAGCCCTTAAATATTTTATGCGCGGCACGGGGCGCAGGCGGTGGCTACACCCTTGCCAAATCGCCAGAAGAGATTAATTTGGAAGATATCTTTTTGCATCTGGAGGGGGAAATTGCCCCTGTCTCTTGCTTGGAGAAAAATAAAAACTGCCTGCGCATGGGTTGCTGCACCACGCGCACCTTTTGGCAAAAGCTTGATGAGCATATGCGCCTTTTTCTGCACAACATCACTTTGCAGCAGTTTATTGATTCGGAACATCATTTTTAATAGCTAAGCCTGAAAAACAGGCTTACTTGTCTCTTAAAAACATAGCAAAAAGCTATACAATTCATACGAGGTCGCCATGTGGAACTACAGTGAAAAAGTAAACGAGCATTTTCTTCATCCGCACAATGCTGGCGCTTTGCCCGATGCAAACGCCATAGGCGAAGTAGGCAGCCTTGCCTGCGGGGACGCCCTGAAGCTGTACCTAAAAATTTCTGATGCCGGCATTATTGAAAAAGCCTCGTTTGAAACCTTTGGCTGTGCCAGTGCCATTGCCTCCAGCTCTATTTTGACCGATTTAATTATGGGCATGCACGTTGATGCTGCCCTGAAGGTGACCAATAAAGAAATTGCCGAAGCGCTGGATGGCCTGCCCAAAGAAAAAATGCACTGCTCTGTTATGGGGCAAGAGGCACTAGAAGCCGCCATTCGCAATTGGAAGGGCGAGCCAGCCGTGCCCCATGCCCACGAAGAAGGCGCGCTTATTTGCAAATGTTTTGGCGTAACCGATGCGCAAATTATCCGCACCATGCGCGAAAACCACCTGACCACGGTGGAAGAAATTACCCAATACACCAAGGCAGGCGGAGCCTGTGGCGAATGCCTTGATAAAATTGCAGAAATTGTTGCTATAGAGCTGGGCAATAAGCCTGTGCAAGAGCTCAAGCCCCTTGCCCCGCGCCCGCTCACCAATGTGCAGCGCATGCAGCGCACAATGAAAATTATTGATGAAGAAATTCGCCCCGAGCTGGCCAAAGATGGCGGTGATATTGAGCTGATTGATGTGGATGGTCCCCGTGTGCAGGTGGCTTTGCGCGGGCGCTGTGCTCAATGCCGCTCCAGCCAAGTTACTGTAAAAAATCTTGTGGAAAAGATGCTGCGCGAGCATGTTTCGCCCGATATTATTGTAGAGGAAGCCTAGCCATGAACACTATTTATTTAGATAATAATGCCACCACGCGCGTTGCCCCAGAAGTTTTTGAGGCCATGACGCCCTATTTCACCGAGCTGTATGGCAACCCTTCCAGCATGCACAGCTTTGGTGGGCAAGTTGGCCATGCCATAGATAAAGCCCGCCAAAGTATTGCCAGCCTGCTGGGCGCACAGCCCAGTGAAATATTGTTCACTTCCTGCGGTTCCGAAAGCGACAACACAGCCCTTGCCGCGGCTGTGCAAACCAGACCAGAAAAAAAGCATATTATCACCACCCGCATGGAGCACCCTGCCATTCTTGCCCCCTGCCAGCATTTGGAAAGGCGGCAGGGCTACCGTGTGACCTATTTAGGGGTGGACAGCAAGGGCAGGCTGGATATGGACGAGTACCGCGAGGCGCTCACCCCCGATACAGCCCTTGTTTCCATTATGTTTGCCAATAATGAAGTGGGCAATATTTACCCCATTCAGCAAATGGCCGCAATGGCAAAAGAAAAGGACGTGCTCTTTCATACCGATGCCGTGCAGGCTGTGGGCAAAATAGGCATTAATCTTGCCGAGCTGCCTGTGGATTTCCTTTCTCTTTCTGGGCACAAGCTGCACGGCCCCAAGGGCATAGGTGTGCTGTATATTCGCAAGGGCGTGCGTTTTGCCCCCTATTTGCGCGGCGGGCATCAAGAGCGCGGGCGGCGTGCTGGCACAGAAAATGTGCCCTATATTGTGGGCATGGGCAAAGCAGCAGAGCTGGCAGCAGCCAATATTGTGCAAGAACAAGTACAGGTGGCTGCCCTGCGCGACCAGCTGGAAAAAGAAATTCTTGCCCATGTGCCCTTGTGCATGGTGAATGGTGACACAGAAAACCGCCTGCCCAATACCAGTAATATTGCCTTTAAGAATGTGGAAGGCGAAGCTATTTTGCTTATGCTCGACCGTTTGGGCATTTGCGCCAGCTCTGGCTCGGCCTGCACCTCGGGCAGCCTTGAGCCTTCGCATGTATTGCGCGCCATGGGAGTGCCCTTTACCTTTGCGCACGGCTCGGTACGCCTTTCTCTTTCGCGCTATACCACGCAGGAAGAAGTAGAATTTACAGCCCGCGAGCTGCCCGCTGTTATTGAAAACCTGCGGGCACTCTCCCCCTTTAAATAAACGCTGGCAGACTGGCAACAGCAGGCCGATACAGCAAATAACAAAAGCCGACTTCATTTGTCGGCTTTTGTTGTTTGCACTGTTCTTATTGCTCTGTCTTATTTTTTATACGCAAACCAATAGGCAATACCCACAAATAAGCCGCCGCCCACAATATTGCCCAAGGTCACAGGGAGCAGGTTCTGCACAAAAAAGCTTTGCCAATTCAAATTGGCCAGCACCTCTGGTGCAACGCCCGAAGCACTTACCCATGCCGCATTGGCCTTGGCAAAAATGCCAGCAGGAATATAATACATATTGGCTACCGAATGCTCAAAACCAGAGGTAATAAATAAACAAATGGGGAAGAATATACCAAAACACTTGCTAACAATATCTTTAGCACCATAGGCAAGCCACACAGCCAAGCACACCAGCCAGTTACACATAATACCCAAATAAAAGGCCTGCGTAAAATCGAGCCCTGTTTTATAGGCAGCAATGCGAATGGTCACCCCGCCCAGCATATTTGCCCCCGAAGTAAACAGCCCGCTGCCCACCATCATGTGGGCAATCAGCAAAGAGCCCACCAAATTCCCCGCATACACAAGGCACCAATTCCAGAGCACCTGCCCTATACTCAGCCGCCCTTCTGCCAGCCCCATGCACATCAGGGTATTGCCGGTAAACAATTCCCCGCCAGCTATCACCACCAGCATAAGCCCCGTGGGGAACACCACCCCAGCCAGTGCTTTGCCCAGCCCATAGGTATCGGCTTTTGCAAAAAGGTTAAATGCCGCCATGTTTGAACCTTCAGCGGCAAAGGCAATAAAAGCCCCTGCCAAGATTGCCAGCACAAAAGAGCGCGCCCACGGCAATGCTGCCTTTTTAAGCCCTACCTCAATAGTTGCCGCGGCAATTTCCGCTGGCGTAGAAAAATTTTGCATTGGTTTATCCCCCCAATTTTCTCAATTAAAAGCACTATGCAGTACCAAGTTTTTGCAAGAATATGAATACCCTTTCACTGGGGAATCGGATAAAAATTCCCCTCCCTTTGGCATAGAGAGCTGCTTGACATTTTTGCTCTTGGCTCCTACCTTATTCTTGTTCTCAGGGCGGGGTGCAATTCCCCACCGGCGGTGTGCGGCTTTGTGCCGCAAGCCCGCGAGCCGCTTTTTGGCGGTTGATTCGGTACCCAAGCCGAAGCCGACGGTATAGTCCGGATGAAAGAGAATGACAGCCTTGGCGAATTTCGCCTGTGGTCAGGCGGCGCGTTGCCGTCTTGTCGTTCGCCCTGATGCGTTTTGTGGCACTGCTGCAACGCATCTTTTTTATTTTTTACCCTTCCCTGCGCACAACCATGCCGTAATGGTGCAGGCACAGGGTAAAAATTGGCGGACACCAGCACCTGCTGGCGCTTTTACTGGTAAGCCTGCGGCAAGGCAACCATGATCATTTTTTGTAAGGATGTACTGTTATGCCCTTGTGCACTACTGAAGAAGCCATTGAAGACATCAAAAATGGCAAAATGATTATTCTTGTGGATGATGAAGATCGCGAAAATGAAGGCGATTTAACCATGGCGGCAGAATTTGCCACGCCTGAAGCCATTAACTTTATGGCAAAATTTGGGCGCGGGCTTATTTGCCTGCCCTTGGGTGGCGACTATGTTGACCGCCTGAAATTGCCCATGATGACCCAGCGCAATGGCTCACGCTTTGGCACAAACTTTACCGTTTCCATTGAAGCACGAGAAGGCATCACCACGGGCATTTCTGCCGCAGACCGCGCCACCACTATTTTGACAGCCATTGGCGACACTGTGCGGGCTGAAGACATTGTGACCCCTGGCCATGTTTTCCCCCTGCGCGCCAAAGACGGCGGCGTGCTGGTGCGCACAGGGCAAACAGAAGGCAGTGTTGACCTTGCCCGCCTTGCCGGCTTAAAGCCAGCCAGCGTTATTTGCGAAATTATGAATGATGACGGAACCATGGCGCGCATGCCCCAGCTGGAAATCTTTGCTGAAGAACATGGGCTAAAAATTGCCGCCGTACGCGATATTATACGCTACCGCATGAATAAGGGGCAGGTTTCTGTGCATTGCGAAGGCAAGGCACATTTGCCCACCATGTTTGGCGACTTTACCGTCCATGCCTATGAAGCAGAAGGTGACCCGCACACCCACCTTGCACTGGTAAAGGGTGACCTGAAAAGCGCCCAAGAGCCTGTGCTGGTGCGCGTGCACAGCCAATGCCTTACTGGCGATGCCCTTGGTTCGCTGCGCTGCGACTGCCGCGGCCAGCTTGGGGCAGCCTTGCGCCAGATTGAAAAATCGGGCTGCGGCGTGTTGCTCTATATGCGTCAGGAAGGGCGCGGCATTGGCCTTGCCAATAAAATTCGCGCCTATGCTCTGCAAGACCAAGGTTTGGACACTGTAGAAGCCAACCTCAAGCTGGGCTTCCCCGAAGATATGCGCGATTATGGCGTGGGGGCGCAAATTCTGGTTGACCTTGGCGTGCGTAAAATGCGCCTGCTCACCAATAACCCCAAAAAGCTCGTGGGCTTGGGTGGCTATGGCATTGAAATTGTGGAGCGCGTTGCCATTGAAATGGAAGCCTGCCCCGAAAATGAAGCCTATTTAAAAACCAAAAAAGAAAAAATGCATCATTTGCTTACGGGCATACGCTGCCGCTAGTCAGCGCTGTTTTAGGCTTTTGCGGGGCACTGTTTTTTTGTACCCCGCAAAGCCATAAAAGCACGCGCTGCTCTATTGAAAACACCATGCCCTGCCTTCCTCAGCAGGGCATTTTTTTGCCATAAAAAAAGGCTGCCTCTTGCATGAAGCAGCCTTTTTCTCAGCAAAAAAACCCTTACACTATGCCGTGTTCACCAGGCTTTTCATATTCTTCTTTGGCCTGCATGCGCACATAGAGCTCTGTGTCGCCCAAGGCAAGCAATATGGCAGAAGAAATGTATACAGAAGAAACTGTACCAATAAACACACCCAGCAGCATGGTCAGGGCAAAATCATGAATAACCCCACCGCCCAGCAAATACAGCGCAAGCACAGCCGCAAAGGTGGTTGCCGAGGTCAGGATTGTGCGCGAAAGGGTTTGGTTCACCGCATGGTTAATGATATCAATCAGGGGCAGCTCTGGGCTGCTGCGCAGGTTTTCACGCAGGCGGTCATACACAATGATGGTATCGTTCAGCGAATAGCCCACCAGTGTTAAAATAGCCGCGACCACGTTCAGGTCAAGCTCAACCCCCATTATAGCCAAAATACCCACGGTAATGCTCACGTCATGCAGCAGGCCAATAATAGCGCCCAAGGCAAAATTCAGCCGCAATTTCCAGCACACCAAAAGGCAAATAGCCAAAGAAAAGCACACCATAGAGCCCATGCCAAGCCCTGTGAAGCCCAGCAAATACATGCCGCCCCACAAAGCGCCTGCCATAATGGCACCAGCCATCCAGCGCTGTTCAAAAC
This sequence comes from Desulfovibrionaceae bacterium, assembly GCA_028689675.1. Classification (GTDB taxonomy): domain Bacteria; phylum Desulfobacterota; class Desulfovibrionia; order Desulfovibrionales; family Desulfovibrionaceae; genus JAQVCS01. The sequence continues at coordinate 100,987 of JAQVCS010000005.1, forward strand.
GCCCCGAAATGTATACAGCAATAAGCAAAATAGAATAATACAGGGCTTCTAATGCCTTATTGGCAAGGTCTGCGCCCACCTTGGGGCCCACCAGCTCAAGGCGTTCTATGCTGGCATTGTTGCCGGGGAAGCTCTTTTCCAACGCTGCCACCACATTAGAGCGCAAAGAAGTGGCATCGGTTTCAGAAGAAGAAAAACGCAGCAAATAATTGCGCCCATCTTCACCAAAACGCTGGGTGGATATGCCCGGCAATTCAGGAATATCCATACTTTTTTTCAGATCATTGTCATCAACTTTCTGGGCAAACTGCACTTGCACTATAACCCCGCCAGCAAAGTCAATGCCCATTTTCAGGCCACCGAAAAAGAGTATATACACTATGCCGACAAGCAGGAATAAGGCCGACAGCCCATAGCTGTAAAAGCGCATACCCATAAAGTCGATATTGGTATTATGCTTGATAAATGCAAAACCCATAACACTCTCCTTGTGCTCTGCCGCACTTAGATGCTGATGCCTTTTGCGCCAGCTTTACGCGCCCACAACTCAAAAATAGTGCGCGAAACAAAAATGGCGGTGAACATGGAAGCAAGAATGCCCAGCGATAAGGTCACGGCAAAACCGCGAATAGGCCCAGTGCCAAATTGATATAAAATCACCGTGGCAATAATAGTGGTCAAGTTCGAGTCTATAATGGATATGCTGGCCAGCTCAAAACCTGCGCGCACTGCTGCCAAAGACGTATAGCCATTGTGCAGCTCTTCGCGTATTCGTTCATAAATAAGCACGTTAGCATCCACAGCCATGCCTATGGTCAGCACCACGCCAGCAATGCCGGGCAAGGTCAACGTGGCGCCAAAGGCCGCCATGCCGCCCAAAATAAGCAGCAGGGAATAGCACAGCATCATATCGGCAATAATGCCGCTCATGCCGTAATAAACGCCCATAAACAGAAGCACAGCCGCCGCACCCACGCCAGCAGCCAGAATGCCGCTGTCTATAGATTCCTGACCCAAAGAAGGGCCTACCGTACGTTCTTCCAGCACGGTTACAGGGGCAGGCAGCGAGCCTGCACGCAGCACAATGGCTAAGTCCTGCGCCTCGGCTGTGGTGAATGAGCCAGAAATGCTGCAGCGCCCGCCGCCAATGCGCTCGCGAATAACGGGGGCAGAATAGACCTTGCCATCCAGCACAATAGCCATGCGCTTGCCCACATTCTCGCTGGTCATACGCTCAAAAATAGCGGCGCCGCGTGAATTGAAATTAAGCGAGACATAGGATTGGTTAAGCTGGTCAAAGGCGGGGCGGGCATCGGTAACATCTTCACCCGTCAGCACGGCTTCTTTTTCAACAGCCAAAAATTTTTCTGTGCCCTCGGCATTGGCATTGCCTTTTTCCAGCATGGGTAGGGCAACAATGCCAGCAGGCAGCACGGCGCGCGCAGGGTCTACATCATCGCGCACAAGGTGAAATTCCAAATGAGCCGTCTGCCCCAAAATCTGCACAGCGCGGCGTGGGTCTGAAATGCCGGGCAGCTGCACCTGAATGCGGTTGCCTGCCTGCTTGCGTATATCGGGCTCGGCCACGCCAAACTGGTCAATACGGCTACGAATAGTGCGCAATGCTTGGTCTTGCGCCATTTCTTCCAGCTTTTTAATTTCAGCAGGGCTAAAGCGGGCAACATAGCGCAGCGAACCACTTTCCCCCGCAATGGGGTTTTCATAGGTCAGCTGGGGGAACTTTTCTGCCAGCAATTTTTCCAGCGCAGCACGCTGATCGACCTTGGGCAGTAAAAATTCTAAAGAGCTTTCCCCCAGCAGGCGGGGGCGCAGCACCACAATTTTTTCGTCCAGTGCCTGACGGCGCAAATCTTGCCCCGCCATTGCCAGCGAATTGCTGACAGCCTTTTGCACTTCAACCCCAAGGGTAAGGTGTATGCCACCCTTTAAGTCTAGGCCAAGGTTAATGCTTTTATCAGGTAAAATGCCGGGCAGGGGGTTATGCCCCAGCAGACTTGGCACAGAATACGCAATGCCTGCCAGCAACACAATCACCACCACGGCCATACGCCAGCGCAGACCAATCATGAGCACCTTCCCAAAATAATCGTGTAAAAACAAAAGCATGAAAAACCGGCCGCAAGGTTACCCCTGCGGCCAACAATGCTAAAACAGAGCTTATTTGCTTTCTGCCTTGCTCTCGGCAGCGGCGCTGGTTTTTTCAGCCAAGCCGGCAACAGCGCTGCGCGTCAGGCGCAATTTAGCTTCGCCGCATTCCAGCAGCACGCTTTCGGCATCAATTTCTAAAATACGCCCCAGCAAGCCAGAGCCAGTTACCACATAGTCACCACGCTTCAGGGCTTCCAGCATGCGCTTGTGTTCTTTAGCGCGCTTCTGCTGCGGGCGAATAAGCAAAAACCAAAAAATACCAAACATCAGGATAAGGGGCACGAATTGCACCAGCATATCGGTGCCGCCAGCAGGCGCAGCGCCGCTGGGCGCCATAGCATTGGCTATTGTTGCAAACAAAGGTATACCCTCCAAAAAAACAATTCATAAAAAAACATGCAAGGCATGTCAGACACAGAAACGCACGCTATACAGCGCAGTGAAGGGGGCACTTTACCCTTTCACCATAGATTTTGCAAGACGGGATTCCCCGTAAAAAATTACGCAAGGCGCAGGGCAAAATCGCGCACAGAGGCAGCCACAAGGGCAGCACTTTCATAATGCGTGGGCAAAAGGTGATGCCCTGCCCCCATATCATGCAGGTTCACCAAGCGCAGGGTAATATCATCCGAGCCCAAGTGCTGCGCCAAATACTGGGCATTATAGGCAGAGCACGTCATATCGCCACGCGCCTGCCAAAGAAGGGCGGGGGCAACTATGCTGCCCAGCCCCGCGCGCACCCGCTTTTGTGCCTGCATCATGCCCACAAGGTGTGCGGTAACGTGCAGGGTTTCATGCCCCTGCCACGGGGCTATGCGGCGGGCGGCCTCGCTGCGCCCCTTGCGCCGCACAACGGGCAGCAGCCTTTGCAGCAAAGGAGCAAGGGGCAGGCGCCAGTCTGGCATAAAAAAGGGATGCCATGAATACAGCATGACGGGTGCTGCAATGCACACAATGCCCGCAGGCTGCCGTGCCTGTGCCACATCAAGCGCCAGCAGCCCGCCTAAAGAAAAACCCACCAGCAGCACAGAGCCCTGCGCCGCCAGCTCATCATATTCATGCAAAACATGCTCGCGCCATTGCTCATAGCGTGAACGGATAAAGGCCTCTTCGCTGCCGCCATGCCCCGGCAGGGTGGGCAAACGCGTGGGCAGCCCCGCCGCTGCCAATGCCTGCCCAATGCCCTGCATATCAAAAGGACACGCGCCCAAGCCATGAACAAGTAAGCAGTGTAGTGCCATAAAAACCTTCTTGTTTCCTGAAAAAAAAATTGCTATGGGAAATCGTTTATACGCATTCAACAAGTATATACAAGCCATTTGGCAAGCCAGCAGCACAAAACACTGTTTGCCCAGCCACCGTCAGCACCTTCCCTAAAAAGGATACACCATGGAAAACCAATGCACCACGCTGCTGCACAGCGCCTTTATTGTTACCCAAGATGCCCAGCGCCGCATTATCGAAGACGGCGGCATTGCTGTCAAGCAGGGGCGCATAGCCGCCATTGGTGCGTGGCAGGAAATGCGCCATTGGCAGGCACAAGAAGTGCTTGAGCTGGGCAATATGCTGATTATGCCAGGGCTTATTAATGCCCACACCCATGCCACCATGACATTTTTGCGTGGCTTTGCCGATGATTTGCCACTGATGGAATGGCTGACAGGGCATATTTTTCCTGTAGAAGCACGCCTTAAGCCCGAAGTGGTGCGTGTGGCCAGCCTGCTGGGCTTTGCCGAAATGCTGCGCACGGGCACAACAGCCTGCGTGGATATGTACCTATTTGAATCGGCAGTGCTTCAGGCTGCTGTGCAGGCGGGCATACGCTGCCAAGGTGGCGAGGGGCTCTTTGCCTTCCCCTCGGCAGCCTGCCCCCACTGGCAGCAGGGGCTTGAGCAAACGCGGGCTCTGGCAGAAAAATATAAGGGTAATGAACGCATTAGCGTAGCGGTGACCCCCCATTCTGTATACACCACCAATGATGCGCTGCTGATTGCCGCGCGGGACATGGCTGCCGAGCTTGACCTGCCCCTGCATATTCATTTGGCAGAAACAACAGAAGAAACAGCCCAAAGCCTAAGCCAGCACGGCCTGCGCCCCATTGCCTATGCCGAAAGCCTTGGCCTGCTCAGCCCGCGCACCATTGCCGCCCACCTTGTGGACAGCACAGAAGAAGAACACAGCCTTCTTGCCCAGCGCGGGGTCACAGCCGTGCACAACCCTTCCTCCAACATGAAATTGGCTTCGGGCATTGCACCCCTGCCCCAGATGCTCGCGCATGCCATGCCCCTTGCCCTAGGCAGCGATGGGCCTACCAGCAATAACCGCATGAATATGTTTACAGAAATGCACCACGCAGCCCTGCTGCACAAGGGGCATAGCGGCAATGCCGCCGCTCTGCCCGCGCAAAGCGTGCTGGATATGGCAACACATGGCGGCGCACGCGCCCTGCAACAGCACCCCCTTTTGGGCATGCTGGCTGTTGACGCCCCAGCAGACCTCATTGCCCTTGATTTGAACGAGCCGAATATGCAGCCCCTGTATAGCCCTGTGTCTCACCTTGTGTACGCCGCTACGGGTATGGAGGTGCGCCTGAGCATGGTGGCTGGGGAAGTGCTGTACCGCGATGGGCTTTTCAGCCGCTTTGACTACCCAGCTTTATTGCAGGAAGTGGCCGCAGTGCGGCATTGGGTGCTGAAAAAACAAGCATAAAAAAATCTGCTTGACAATCTTCTGTTTTTCATTATGGTTGCCCTCTTACAAAAAACACTTCGCGCTCAGGCGCGCTATTGGAGGATATTATTATGGCTAATCTCGAAAATGCCACCAAGACCGCTGAGGGCGTGACAGTCAACGGTATCGTTCTTTCCCCTGTGGTGGAACAGTGTGAAGGCTGCAACCGCCTGCGCGAATTTGAAGGCGAAAAGTTCTGCTCCAGCTATGCTTTCCCTGCCAAAAAATGGATGGGCGGCAATTGCAACTTTGCTACCCATATCAAGGTAGCTGTAGCCAAGGGCGCCAAGGTTAACCCCTTGAAGGCTTCCAAGCGCGCTGCCAAGGGCAAGTAGCCTTTACCCCCCCCTTTTCTTCTGGAACGGGTTTTATCATCGTTATTTTTCTGAGGCTGCTTAGGCAGCCTCTTTGCGTAGGGGCATTATGAAATCTGAACTTGATTGCTGCCTTGAGGTGCTGGCCAGCCAGCGCGAAACCGTTATTAGCCTGCAAACAGAACTAACCGCCCGCCAAGGGCTGGGGCCTGATAATGGCGGGGAAGGTGAAGCCGCCAAGGCCGCTTTTATTGAAGAGCTGCTGCACAGCTATGCCGTGCCTGAAATCATTCACGTTGATGCCCCCGATACCCGCGTAAGCAAGGGAGTGCGCCCCAATATTGTAGCTCGTATTCCAGGCAAAAGCAAACGTACCCTGTGGCTTTTTGGACATATGGATGTTGTGCCCACGGGCGACCTTTCCCTGTGGTCTGGCAACCCGTGGCAGGTGCGCGTGACCGATGCCTTGGGCAAAGAAGACCCCACTGGCGATTGGCTTATTGGCCGCGGGGTGGAAGATAACCAGCAGGCCATTGTTTCTGCCCTGCTGCTGGCGCATGCCCTGCACCACACACAAGCCACGCCCGAGCTTGGCCTTGGCATGGTGTTTATGGCCGATGAAGAAACGGGCAATGCCTATGGTATGGATTACATCTTGGCAACCCGCCCCGACCTTTTTGCCCCCGATGATTTGTATATTATTCCCGATGCTGGCTCTGCCACAGGGGTGGCTATTGAGGTGGCCGAAAAAGGAATGCTGTGGCTCAAGTTTACCGTCACGGGCAAGCAATGCCATGCCTCCACCCCGCACAAGGGCATCAATGCCTGCGTGGCCAGTGCGGCTCTTACCCTTGCCCTTGCAGCATTACCGCAGCGCTTCCCGCAGCAAAACGAACTTTTTAAGCCTGCCTGCTCTACCTTTGCCCCCACACGTCACGATGCCAACGTGCCCAATATCAACACTATTCCGGGCAAAGAAGTGCTGTATCTGGACTGCCGCATTATCCCCGGGCTGACCAAGCAGGACGTGCTTGAGGCTATTAATGAAATTTGCACCACAGTGCAGGCTCACTATCAGGTGCACATAGAGCATGAAGTGGTGCTTGACCACCCCGCCGAACCTGTTACTGCCCCAAATTCCCCCGTGGTGCTTGGCCTCATACAGGCAGCCCGTGCGGAATATGGCATAGAGCCACAGGCTGTGGGCATTGGCGGCGGCACGGTTGCGGCTGCCCTGCGCCATTTGGGCTATGCTGCCGTGGCGTGGTCTCGCATTGAAAATACCTGCCATTCCCCCGATGAGCGCGCCCGCATTTCGTCTGCCATTGGCGATGCACGAACCTTTGCCCGTATGCTGTTTGCCCATGAATAATACCTTTTTTGATTGCATTGTTGTTGGCGGGGGGCATGCTGGCTGTGAAGCCGCCATGGCTCTTGCCCGCCTTGGGCACAACACCCTGCTTGTTTCTGGCAATGTGGACAGGCTGGGCTACCTTTCGTGCAACCCAGCCATTGGCGGGCTTGCCAAGGGGCATATGGTGCGCGAAATTGACGCGCTGGGCGGCATGATGGGGCTGTGGGCAGATGCCGCTGGCATACAATTCCGCACGCTCAACATGAGCAAAGGCCCTGCTGTGCGCGCCACCCGTGCACAAATTGACCGCGATGCCTATTTGCGCGTGGTACGCCACAGCCTGTTTCATCAAAAAAATCTGCGTATCTGGCAAGATAGCGTGCAGGCCTTAGTGCAGGAGCAAGGGCGCGTGTGCGGTGTGCGTACAGCGCAGGGCTTGACCTTGCGCGCCACGCATGTGCTGCTGACCACAGGTACATTTTTAGAAGGCCTCATTCATATTGGGCTTACCAATATGCCGGGCGGCAGGCTGGGGGATGCCCCCACGCGCGGGCTTTCTGCCTCGCTGCGTTCTTTGGGCTTGCACTTGGGCAGGCTAAAAACAGGTACCACGCCGCGCCTGCTGCGCTCTTCTATTGACTTTAGCCATATGGTGGAACAGGGCGGCGATGAGCCCGTGCCCTGCTTTAGCTTTCGCAGCCAAGGCCACCCCTTGCGCCAAGTGCCCTGCTACAGCACATGGACAACAGAAGCCACCCATGCCGTCATTCGCTCTGGCTTTGACCGTTCGCCCATGTTTACTGGGGTTATCAAAGGCACAGGCGCACGCTATTGCCCTTCCATAGAAGACAAGGTGGCGCGCTTCCCCGACAGGGAACGCCATCAGGTTTTCATAGAGCCAGAGGGGCTGGAAAGCGAAGAATGCTATGCCAATGGCATACCCACAAGCCTGCCGCTGGATGTGCAAATGGGCATGATAGCCAGCATACCCGGCTTAGAAAATGCCCTGATGGTGCGCCCCGGCTATGCCATTGAATATGATTATGTTGACCCCATACAGCTGCGCCCCACACTAGAAACAAAAATTGCCCCCGGCCTGTGGCTGGCAGGGCAAATAAACGGCACGTCTGGCTATGAAGAAGCCGCCGCACAAGGCCTGTGGGCTGCGCTGAATATGTCTGCCGCCCTGCGCGGGCTGCCGCCCTTTTTGCCGGGGCGTGATAAAGCCTATATGGCTGTACTGGTGGACGATTTGGTCACCTTGGGCACACAAGAGCCCTACCGCATGTTCACCTCGCGTGCAGAGCACCGCCTCTTGCTGCGTGAAGATAATGCCGACAGCCGCCTCAGCCCTTGGGGGCGCAGCCTTGGCTTGGTGGATGATGCCCAGTGGGCAGCCTTTGAGCGCAAGCAAAAAAATATCAGTACGCTTGAGGCCTTTTTGGAAAATACGCGCATTACAAGTGAAATGCTGGAAAATACACCCAAAAATCTGCTTGCCGAAGGGCTTAGTGCAGGAAAAACGCTGGCAGAAGCCCTGCGCAGACCCAATATTCAGCTTGAGCACTTGCAATTGCTGTGTTCTACTCTTGCAGACTATAGCAATGAAGAACGCGACGTGGCACAAACCAATGTGAAATATGCTGGCTACCTTGAGCGCCAGCGCCAGCTTGTGGCACGGGGGGCACGCATGGAAGGCGTTGCCCTGCCAGAAAGTATTGAGTATAGTACGGTTGCGGGGCTTTCTCGTGAAGTGCAAGAAAAGCTCACGCGGGTGCGCCCCATGAACTTGGGGCAGGCAGGGCGTATTTCTGGTGTTACGCCAGCGGCAGTAACATGCCTTGAAATTCATCTGCATAAATTGGGTATACTGTAACAATATTGCCCCCACAAAGGGAGCAAAGGAGACGGCTTTGGAGAGCGGCTCGGAGAGTCACAGTACATTGTGGTCACGCATAAGCAAATTATTTTCACGCCGTGATGACGATGAGTTTTTGGAAAAGGCCATTAGTGACGCACGCGCAGACGGCACCGTGGCAGCCGATGAAGAATCTATGCTATTAAGCATTTTGCGCTTTAACGATTTGCAAGTACAGGATGTCATGACCCCACGCACCGATATTGATTGCGTGGCCATAGAGCATTCTCTTGCTGATTTGGCGCATGTTATTGCCGAATCGGGGCATTCGCGCATTCCCATTTTTAAAGAAACGCGCGACAACATCGTGGGCATCGTGCACGCCCGCGATTTACTGCGCCACCTTTTGGACAATAATGCCCACAATGTGCCCATTACAGAGCTTATGCGGCAGCCCTTTTTTGTGCCCGAAACAAAAAGCATACGCGATATGCTGCAAGAATTTCGCAGCCGCAAATTGCATATTGCTATTGTGCTAGACGAATACGGCGGCACAGCAGGCCTGCTGACCATTGAAGACGTGCTGGAAGAAATTGTGGGCGATATTGAAGATGAACACGATGCCCCCAAGGAACAAGACATCCGCCCTTTGGCCAATAACACTTTTGAGCTGACAGGCCGTGCTTTTCTTGAAGATTTGGAAGAACTGGGCATTGTGCTGGAATCGGACGAGGTTGACACCATAGGCGGCTACCTCAGTATGCTGGCAGGGCATGTGCCTGTGGTCGGGGAACGCTTCCGATTGGATGACTGGGATTTTATTATTGAAGAAGCAGATGCCAAAACCATACGCCGCATTAGCGTATGCCCAGCAACAGACACGCAGGAATAACACGCGAGCACAGCACAAGCAAAGCCTTGGCGGCGGAATAGCATGATGACTTTTTTTTACTCCCCCTCCTTTTGGTGGGGCGTGGCGGGCACGCTGGGCTTTATTGCAGGCTTTCCCAACACAGTGGTGCAAGTGCCGCCCCTTGTTTTAATTTTTCCTGTGGCACTGTTTGTTTTGGGTGTGCGTGCCCCTTCTCCCATGGTGGCTGTGCGGCATGGCTGGTTGTGCGGCATTGCCGCCTATTTTGGCGTACTGTACTGGGTAGCCTTGCCCCTTTCTGTGGTGGGCAATTTGCCTTGGCTTTTAGCCCTGCCCTGCGCCTTGGGCGTTGCCTGCTGCCTTGCCTTTGCCTGCGGGCTTTTTGCGCTGGCTGCCTACCGCTGGCAGGCCATACCCCCCGTGCGTTTGGCTCTTTTGCTGGGCATTGTCTGGTATGGGCTTGAATATGCCTATGCCCTGCTGCCCTTCCCTTGGCTGCCGCTGGCAGCCGCCTTTGCTGTGTGGCCAGTGTGCATACAGCCTGCGGCTGTGGTGGGGGCGTATGCCCTTTCTGGCATACTTGCCTGCTTTGCCCTGCTGCTGTATGCGGCTGTGTATTCTGTGCCCTCACGCATGGCCTGTGCTGCCCTCTGCCTTACCTGCCTTGTACCCTCGGTATGGCGGCTTGCTGCCAACCCTGTGGAATATACCCCCCAAGGGGCAGACAGCCGCGCCGTGCTTTTTGTTGAGGGCAATATTGATCAAAATCAAAAGTGGGATCCAGCCTTTCAGCGCAGCACCATTGAGCGCTATTTCAGCCTTACCGAGCAAGGCCTGCACGCCATGGCTGCCGCAGGCCAGCGCGATGCCGCACTGCCCCCGCTGGTGGTTTGGCCAGAAACAGCCATGCCTTTTTATGTGCAGGCACACCAAGAGCACAGCCCGCGCCTTGCCGCTTTTGTCCAAAAACATGCTATTGACCTGCTTTTGGGCTGCCCCGCCTATGAGGACAGCAGCAATAAGCAGCGCCATATTTTCAACCGCGCTTTCTTGCTGGGCGCACAAGGGCGCATGCTTGGGCATTATGACAAGCAATACCTTGTCCCCTTTGGGGAATATTTGCCCCCGTGGCTTGATTTTGAAGTGCTCAAACCCTTGTTGCAGGGCGTGGGCATGTATAGCCAAGGCACAGTTGCTACCCCCCTGTACAGCGGCAACCTTGCGATGGGTATGCTTATTTGCTATGAAGCTATCTTTCCCGACCTTGCGCAAAAAAGAGTGCAGGCTGGCGCTACCGTGCTTGCCGATATCAGCAACGATGGCTGGTTTGGCAACACAGCCGCCCCTGTACAGCATTTATACCTCACCATATTGCGCGCTGTGGAGCAAGAGCGTTGGATGCTGCGCGGCACCAACACGGGTATTTCCGCCATTTGCGATGCCTATGGCCGCATTATTGTACAGGGCGGGCGCGACAAGGCACAAAGTGTGCAGGGGCGGGTGCGCGCCCAGCAGGGGCTAAGCCTTTTTCATAGGCTTTATTGGTATATCCCCGCTACCATGCTGCTGCTTTTTATAGCACTGCTCTGCATCCCCGTGCGGAAGAAAACTCTTTAACCCCCTATTGCTATGCGACAACTGACAGATTTGCATTCTTTGTGTCAAAGTCTTTCCACTCGATACACCACCCTTTGGGGGCGGCTTTGACGTTGCGGCGACGCAAAAACGCCTGCAAGACATAGAACACGACCTTGCCCGCCCCGGCGCGTGGGATGCTCCAGAAAAATTGACACCGCTTTTGCAGGAAAAGACGCATCTGGAAAATGAACATGCCCGCCTTACCCACCTGCGTAATGCCCACCGCGATATGCAAGACTGGCTTGAGCTGACACAAGAGCAGGACGAAGAAGCGCTGGAATCGCTTGAGCAGGCCGTGGACACCCTTGCCGCCCTGCTGGACGAAACAGAAATGGTCATGCTGCTTTCTGAGGACGATGACGGGCAGGCCGCTATTGTGGAAATTCACCCCGGTGCTGGCGGTACAGAATCACAAGACTGGGCAGAAATGCTGCAACGCATGTATGTGCGCTGGGGCAATGCCCACCACTGCACCATGCGCGTGCTGGACTATCAGGGCGGCGATGAAGCGGGCATTAAAAGTGTTACCCTGCATTTTGAGGGTGAATATGCCTTTGGCCTGCTTAAAAGCGAGCGCGGCATACACAGGCTAATACGCATTTCCCCCTTTGATTCTTCGGGGCGGCGGCATACCTCTTTTGCCTCGGTTGACGTGCTGCCCGATGTGCGCGATGATATTGATTTAGACATTAAAGAAGGGGACTTACGCATTGATGTCTACCGTGCCAGCGGCGCTGGCGGCCAGCATGTGAACAAAACAGAATCGGCCGTGCGCATTACCCACCTGCCCACGGGCATTGTGGTGCAATGTCAGGACGAACGCTCGCAGCATGGCAATAAAGAATCGGCCATGCGCGTTTTGCGTGCCCGTTTGTATGCCCATGAATGCGAAAAACGCGATGCGGCAAAGCAGGCACAATATGCCGGCAAAGATGCCATAGCCTTTGGCAGCCAAATTCGCACCTATACCCTGCAGCCCTACCGCTTGGTCAAAGACCACCGCACAGGCACAGAATGCGGCGATGTGGATGCTGTGCTGGATGGCCGCATTGACCAATTCCAGCATGACTATTTGCTGCGCCTGCACGAACAGCAGCGCCAAGGCTAGCAGCAAAAAACATTGAACGCTCAACCGTTTGAGAAAAATTATTTTTATTCGGCAAACCGCCTTGCCTATTTACCTTATTTTTTTTTTAGACTACAGTTAATTGTAGCTCGGCTATAATTTCCCCGTTCGGCAAACTTTCTGACAGGAGCCTGTATGAACAAGAGTGAACTAATTAAATCCTTGTCTGAAGAAACACAGATTTCTACCGAAGATGCTTCCCTTGTAGTGAATACCTTTGTTGACTGCATGAAAGAGGCTCTTGTGGCAGGTGAGCGTGTTGAAATTCGCGGCTTTGGCAGTTTCAAAATGAAAGAATATTCCAGCTATGCTGGCCGCAATCCCAAAACGGGGGAAAAAGTTACCGTTGTGCCCAAGCGCCTGCCCTTCTTCAGAGCAGGCAAAGAGCTGAAAGATTTCTTAAATCAATAGCTTCAGCACCTCATCTCCCTGTGCCCCTTCTGGCGGTGCTGCGGAAAGCAATCAAGGGCAGGCTGCCACTTGGTAGTCTTTTGTTGTTGCCAACTCATCGTTTTTATGAGGAGTCTCTATGCAATTTTCTGGCGCGTTCACTGCTTTGGTCACACCGTTTAAAAACGGTTCTGTGGATGAAAAGGCATATCGTGACTTTATTGAATGGCAAATAGATCAGGGTATCCACGGTTTAGTTCCTTGCGGTACCACGGGGGAATCGGCCACCCTTACCCATGAAGAGCACGAAAGGGTTATTGAAATTTGTATTGATCAGGCAAAGGGGCGTGTGCCTGTGCTGGCTGGCGCAGGCTCAAACAGCACTATGGAAGCTATCAGCCTTACCCGCTTTGCTAAAAAAGCTGGGGCTGACGGCGCATTGCTTATTACCCCTTATTACAACAAGCCCACGCAGGAAGGTTTGTTCCTGCATTTTAAGGCTGTTGCCGAAGCGGTTGATTTCCCCATTGTGCTCTACAATGTCCCCGGGCGCACAGGTTGTAATATGCTGCCGCCCACGGTGGCTCGCCTTGCTCAGGTGCCGCACATTAACGGCATAAAAGAAGCCACTGGCAATATCACGCAGGTTTCTGACGTGCTGGAACAATGCCCTGCTTCCTTTTCTGTCCTTTCTGGCGATGACTTTACAGCACTTTCTCTCATGCAGCTGGGGGGCACGGGCGTCATTTCTGTCACCTCCAATGTAGCCCCTGCCAAAATGGCTGCCATGTATGAAGCCCAAAAAGCTGGCGATATGGTCACCGCCCGCAAGCTGCATTTTGAGCTTGCCCCCATTTCGCGCGCAATGTTTATGGAAACAAATCCCATTCCTGTCAAAACAGCGCTCTCACTCATGGGTAAGATGAATTTGGAATTCCGCCTGCCCCTGTGCCCCATGCAGGCTGCCAATGCTGAAAAATTGCAGGCAACACTGCGCAGTAGCGGCATACTTGCCTAAGCATAGCCTCTGTATACAGAGTATAAAGCAGCCCTGAGCAAAACGAGGGCTGCTTTATTTTTTGCTGAACACAAAGGAGGTACGGTGAAAAACTACGCTGGCGCACGGCAGCAAGGGAAGGGCGGCCTGCGCTATGGTCAGTATACCATGCGTACCTACTGGCCGATAAAGAATATGTAATACCACTTTATTGACTAAAGACTAGCTGTGCGCTATATGTAGCGCATATTGGAGGTAAACAATGTACGCTACATCACTTCGTTTACCTGAAGACTTGGGAAAGCGCCTGAATGATCTTTCTCGAAGAACAGGTCGGTCAAAAACATTTTATATCCTCGAAGCTATTCGAGAACATTTAGAAGAAATTGAAGATGTGTATATAGCCGAGCAAAGGATTGCAGAACTACGCGCTGGGCACTCGCGTATTATATCCTCTGGTGAAGTGGAGGCTCTGCTTCGTGTGGCAAATTGACTATACCGAAAAGGCGGTACATGAACTCTTAAAAATTGATCGTCAAGTTGCCTTGCGTATAAAAAAATACCTCGATGAGCGAATTGCCACCGAGGAAGATCCAAGAAGATTTGGGAAAGGCCTTACAAGTAACCTTGCTGGGCTTTGGCGTTATCGAGTTGGTGATTATCGAATTATCGCTGAAATTCAGGAAGAAAAAATTGTAGTGCTTGTTCTTAAAATTGGCCATCGTTCCCTAATATACGATTAGTAAGAAAATAAGTTAGGTTACCAAAACAAGTTGCCTGCTCAGCCATAGTACAAAAGCTCCTTCTTATTTAGAGAAGGAGCTTTTGTATATATTTCTATTTGTTGGCCTAGAGCCACGAGAACCAGTCTTTCCAATGCCCCTGACGTTTTTCACGCGTCATGGTTGTTTGTTCTGCACGGTATTTCTGGTATGCGGCAATACTCTTAACACGAGCGTGGTCGGTCACGTCCTTCACATCGGCAAATTGGGCTATCACATATTCATAGCGCCGCCATGCGGGGCCATAATTTTCCATATTCCAGAACATATCGGCAATATAGAGCTCATGCTCTGCCATTTTTTTACGGGCTTTTGCCTTGTTTTCGGCAGCACCCTGCGCATACGTTGTGCCGGGGTAAGACTGCATCAAACGGTCAAAATATGAGCAGCTTTCCGATAATTCTGTTGTTGCTCTGTCGATAGAGCGGAAATTATGCAAGCCTGCCATACCTATTTGGTATAAGCAATAGGGCACAGCCTCATGGCGTGGGTGCAGCGATTCAAAATCTTTATACGCTTCCACAGCCAAGGCATATTCCCCATCCAAGAAATAGGCGTCTGCCAAGGAGAGCTCGGCATTGACGGTATAGGGGCTGAAGGGGTATTCATCGCGCAATTTATTATATAATTCTGCGGCACGCACAAAGTTCTTGTCGTGCATTTCGTCATTGGCCGATTCAAAAATTTCTTGCGCTGTATTTTCAGCAGGAGGCAAATAGACCATATCAATAACGCCGCAGCCAGAAACAAAGCACAAAACTGAGCCCAAAACCAACGACCGTAGCAAAGAATTACGCATGCAGTTGCTCCAAATACACAAAAGCGGCCTGAGCTGCTGTTGCCCCATCGCCCACAGCAGTAACTACCTGACGGCACATTTTATCGCGCACATCACCAGCAGCAAACACCCCAGCAAGGCTGGTGCGCATTTCTGCATCGGTAAGCACAAAACCCTGCTTGTTTTTTTCCACAGCGGGGGGCAAAAAGCCCGTGGCAGGCTCATAGCCCACAAAAACAAACAGACCAGTAACGGGTAAAAGGCGCGTTGCCTGCGTGTTTACATCGCGCAGGGTCAGCCCTGTCAAATCACCCTCACCCTGTAGAGAATCCACCACAGTATTGGTAATAAGGCTGATTTTTTCGGGCATGGAGGCAATGCGCTCCTGATAGACCTTGGCACCACGAAAAGCATCGCGACGGTGAATAATATACACCTTGGCAGCTATTTTTGCCAAATAAAGCGATTCTTCCAAAGCCGTGTTGCCGCCGCCCACAACGGCCACTTCCTGCCCGCGGAAAAAATTGCCATCGCACACAGCGCAATACGAAACGCCATGACCAGTCAGACGTTTTTCATCGGCCACACCCAAGGCTTTGTGCTTTGCGCCAGAGCAGACAATAACTGTGCGCCCGCTCAGTGTTTGCCCAGAATCAAGGGTGAGGCTGTGCACGCCGTCGGCGCTGCTCATGCTGCTTACGCCACCAGTGAACTTGTCTAAAGTCAGCTCATCAAGGTGTGCGGCAAAGGTATCTGCCAGTTCCCAGCCTTTTATACCCTTGGGGAAGCCAGGGTAATTTTCAATGGCTTCGGTTTGCAACACCTGCCCACCTGGGGTCATTTGCTCTACCAAGGCCACTGTGCAGCCAGAACGTACAAGGTACAGGGCCGCTGTAATGCCAGCAGGCCCCGCCCCTATGACTATAGAGTCATATAATGTCATTATTGTGCGGCCTTGGTCAGCATTTCCTGTAAAACAGGCTTAGCCACAGCGCCAGTGTGCTGCTCTACCACTTCACCCTTATTAAATAAAATCAGGGTGGGGATAGCGCGAATGCCAAATTTGGCGGGGGTGGCGGGGTTTTCATCAACATTCATTTTCACCACGCGCACTTTGCCTTCAAATTCTTTTGCCAGCTCGTCGACAACAGGCCCCAAAGCGCGGCAGGGGCCGCACCAAGGTGCCCAAAAATCAAGCAGAACAGGAAGATCGGAATTCAGCACAACGCTATCGAAAGTGGAATCAGTAATTTGATCTGCCATGGTATTCTCCTTATCTGCGTTTCTACAAGAGAGAGGGGGATAACAAGCGCACCAATGCACAAACGCATAGTGCGTCAATACTTCAAGAACAAGGTAACAGTAGTAGCGACTTCCCCCCGTGTCAAGGGTACAGGCAGTATATGCTGCATCTTCCCCGCGCAGGCAACTCAGCACGGTGACAAGCCAGCCCTATGCGAATGCTTTTTACGCAAAGGCGCGGCGCTGCATATCGTGCGGTATGCTTTTACCCCGTGGTATTGTTTCAAAATCCAAGCTATGCTCAAAGCCCTGACTGGCCAAGCACCAGCCAGCATAGGCAACCATAGCGGCATTGTCGGTGCACAAAGCCAGCGAAGGCATGACCAGCGTGCATGCATGGCGCTGCGCCAAGGCAGCCATGTGCTGCCGCAGCAGAGAATTTGCCGCCACCCCGCCAGCCAGCAGAATATGCTGCACATCCTTATTTCTGTGCAATGCCCTTTCCAGCTTCATGCACAGGGTTTCAGCCACGGCAAGGTTAAAGGAAGCGCATAGGTCGCATAAAGCCTGCGGAGCCAGAGCCGCATCGCGCAAAGGGTGCGGAAAATCCAGCAATTCGGGATGTGCTGCCACATACTGCGCAACGGCTGTTTTCAAGCCGCTAAAGCTGAAGTCAAGATTGTCATTATCCATATACGGACGGGGGAACAGCAAGGGCTCTGCCTTGCCGCGCATGGCCAGCTCATCCAGCAATTTCCCGCCTGGGTAAGGCAAGCCCAGCACCTTGGCAACTTTGTCAAAGGCTTCCCCTGCGGCATCGTCCAGCGTTTTACCCAAGGTAGTTAAGGCCGCAGCCCCTTCCACACGGTAAATATGCGTGTGCCCGCCAGAAACCAGCATGCCAAGGGCAGGAAAATACAAAGGCTGTTCCAAGCCCGCTGCCAGCAAGTGCGCGTGCAAATGGTTTATGCCCACAAGGCGCGCGCCCGTGGCCACAGCAAGCCCCTTGGCAAAGGCCACCCCCACCAACAGCGCCCCCAGCAAACCCGGGCCGCGCGATACAGCAATAGCCTCAATATCACAGGTTTTTTTGCCAGCCCGTGCCATCAAGTCATCAAATAAAGGGCCAATAAAACGGTAATGCTCGCGCGAGGCAAGCTCGGGCACAACACCGCCAAACAGGGCATGCACATCGGCCTGCGTGGCCAGCACAGCCGCAAGCAGCTTACCGTCCTCCACCAACGCAAGCCCCGTTTCATCACAAGAGCTTTCTATACCAAGGCACAGCACAGGCGTGGCCTACTTATGCTTGGCATACAGGGCTTCAACATCAGCCACATCATTGGCCGAGCCAATAAAGAGCGGCACGCGTGCATGCAGCTTTTCGGGCTTTACTTCCAGCACGCGGCCAAGGCCTGTGCTTGCCCTGCCCCCAGCCTGCTCTGCCAGCATGCCCAGCGGGGCGGCCTCGCACAGCAGGCGCAGCTTGCCCTGCGGCTTGCGCGTATCGGCAGGGTACATATAAATGCCGCCATAAATCAGGGTGCGGTGAAAGTCGGCCACCAGCGAGCCCACATAGCGGGCAGAATAGGGCTTGCCCAAGCGGTTTTCTGAACTTTTAAAATAATCTATGCAGGCGCGCGTGGGTTCGTCCCAATACTGGTGGTAACCTTCATTTACAGAATAAATCTTGCCCTGCTGTGGAATGGTCATATTGGGGTGCGAAAGCAGAAATTCGCCCACACCGGGGTCAAGCGTAAAGCCGTGCACGCCCTGCCCTGTAGTAAAAACCAGCATGGTGGAAGGGCCATACAGCATATAGCCAGCCGCCACCTGCTGCGTGCCCGGCTGAAGCAATTCATCAAGGGTGACAGCCCCAGTTTTGCCATGCTGGCGGCGCAAAATAGAAAAAATGGTACCCACATTCACGTTGACATCAATATTGGAAGAGCCATCCAGCGGGTCAAAAATTAAAATATAATCGCCTTGGGGAAATTCTGGTGAAACAGGAATAAAATCGGCCTCTTCTTCCGAAGCCATGGCGCACAAAGCACCACAGCGCTCCATGCGGTAAATCATAATGCGGTTGGCTATTTCATCCAGCTTCTGGACGTTTTCCCCCTGCACATTCACTTCTCCAGTACCGCCCAAAATATCCAGCAAGCCAGCTTTATTGATACGACGCGAAATAGTTTTGCCCGAAAGAATCAAATCATACAGCAAACCAGTAAATTGCCCTGTAGCCTGCGGGCTGCGCTTTTGGTGCAATAAAATATGTTCTGTTACGGTAACTTCAGCCATTGTATCCTCCACAAATGGGCTAAAAAAGAAGGGGAGCGCGCTGCCCCCCTTTGTGCAATTATACGCTTATCGTGTATAGCGGAAGGGATCGGGTGAATAGCCTTCTTCTGCTTCTGGCTGGCTGGGCTGCTCGGGGCTTGCATGAGCAGCTTCCTGCTCTGGCGCAGCCTGTTTTGCAGGCTCTGTTTTGTGGAATTGCCCCACAAAACCCTGCCCCAAGGGGAAGTCGCCAGCAACATGCGTGGCAAAAATCATGGGTTGGTCGGCAAAATAGCGCACCATCCATGCAAAGCCCGCATTGGCATTGCCCACATAGCCGTACGAATCAGAGGTAATGGTTTTTGCCCAATTCACACTGGCAAGCGGGGTGGCAGAAAAATCATATTTACCCGAATGTAAAATGGTGTCGGGGGTGAAAATAAGCAATTCATCAGGCTCTGGTGCCAAGCGCACCAAGCCGCGCATATCAAAATTGCACACCACGACACCAAGGGGCTTATCCCCATCAAATAAGGGAGTTGCCAAAAATACTTCTGGCCCCATGGGGGTATTTTGCACCTGCCCACGCAGAGCGCGCGGCGCTTTGGGGTCTTCTTTCAGCAAGGCGGGGTAATCTACTGGTTTCAGGGGCGTAGGGGGCTGCTGGCCTATCACCTGACCATCGGCGCGCACGCCAGCAAAACCTGTCAGCCAAGGGAAACGCTTAGTAAAATCGACAAGCCAAGCCTGTGTGGGCGGCTTGTCGGCATTGCTCATAGTGCGCTCAAGGTCGCTGAGGCGTTCATCCACTATAATCATGCGCTGCGCCAAAAGGCGGTAGCCCTTTTCTATATCCCCAGTTTGCTCATAATCAATAGAAGCGGGCACATTGGCATATTCATACCAAAAATTTCGTGTTCCTTTCCACGCATCTTTAACTGTTTGGCTGTGACTGCAACCTTGCGCTACAAGAGCGCAACAACATAGCGAAAAGACAAGGCAACAAGATTTTAACTGACGTAACACCGTTTTCTCCAATAAATGGGTTAGCCCTGCTGGGCGCGGGCTTCCACCCTTTCTGCCAACGCTTCAAGCATGGTGATCAACCTGTCTCTACCAGTTAATGTACCAGAGCTTTCTTGCTCTGGCTGCACGGGGGCTTCCATGCAGGCTTTCAGGGTGCTTATGCGCTGTTCCAAAGCGGCAGCGTCACGGGCATTGGCAGCATTGCCGCGCAATTCTTCATAAATTTCTAAAGCGCCCAGCACATCACCCTGCTCGGCCAGAACCTCGGCCATAGAGCGTGTGCGCACGGTTACTTCATCCCCTTCCAGCAGGGAAGAAGGCGGCATAGCCCCCACATGGCTTTGCCCAGCAAAAACCTGCGGCGGCTTTGCTGTAGCAAAACTAATAGGGGCGCTGTTTTGTTCTTCTGCCGCGGCAAGGGCGGCCTGTGCCGCACGCACCCCAGCCTGCAAGGGCTGCGTAAGTGCTTCTGTAGGGCTTGCCTGAGCTGCCTGCACAGCTGTGCCCTCTGCGGGGCTTACCATAGGTTTAACATAGGAGGTTGCTGCCGCGCTATCCACAAAAGCAGCAGCCTTTGCTGTGGCCTGTTGGCTTGCTTTTTGCGGGGCTGCTGCCTGTGCAGGCTTTGCCTGAACAGGGGCTGCATCGGACAAAAAGCTGTTTAAGCCGCGCTCCAGAATATTTTTTAAGGAAACAGGCTTACTGCCAAAATTGAGAGCAAGAAATTGCAGCACCCAGCCCATATCGGCAAGGGCGGCTTCTGGCTCATTGCGGCGGCTTGCGCCCCATGCTTCCCAAAAGCCCACATATTGCCCCAGCAGGCTTTCCAAACGGCTTATTTGGTCTTGGCAGGCCTGTGTTGCACCCTGCTTATGCAGCAATTCAACATATAAGAGGCGAGCCTCCATAAATTCGGGGTGGCGCTCTAGCCCTTGTTTGAGAAAGAGCAGGGCTTCGTCAATGCGGTCTGCTTCAGCCAAAAGGCGCGCCAAAGGGAAAAAGAGGCGGGAAGACGGTTCAAGCGCCAGAACTTCTTTATACCATTCAATCTTTTCCGTCATTGCTTTTCGCTCCTGTGGCGGGGTCAGAAAAAAGGTACAATATTTCGTCATCTCTGACGTAATGTAACCTTTGCCGTATCATTTTTTCAATGTAGGTATTGTCTGATTGCAGCAGGCGAATTTCTCTGCTCAAGCTCATATTGCTCTTATCCAATTCGGCAACTTTCGCTTCAAGCTGGGCATAATGCGCCTTGAGCTCACGGTATTGCACTAGGCCTGTTGGCCCCCACACCATGCGCCAGAACAGCACTACATTAAGCAGCCCAAGCCCAAGCAAAATGGCAACCCGCCAGCCAATAATCATTGCAAAACCCTGCCTTTTTCTTCAGGCGAGCTGTTTTTATCAAGGTGCAGCTCTGCTAAAAATGTGGCTGTGGCCTTTTCTAGGCGGGCAACTTCCTCTTCCTTTAAGTCTATGCTTTCCACCTTGTCTAAAAAATAGCGTATTTTAGTAAATTCCTGAGCAAAGGCACTGCGGCGCAGCTCTTCTTGAATATCTGGCTCCAGCTCCAAAATGGTCTGAAGGCAGTTTTTCAGGCGAATGTGCAAGCTCGCGTTCATGGGAAGCTAGGCCTGCCCACAGGGGGCGCAACTATTACGAAAAAAATCACGGCAGTAATTAAAGCCTGAATAAACAGCCAAAGCCAGCGCCACATACAAAAGCACCGTGCCCAGCAAATGCACATCAAGCCCGAAAAAGGGGTAGTGCAGCATAATGGGCACAATAGCAATAATTTGGCACACCGTTTTCATTTTGCCAAATTTATCGGCAGCAAGCACAATGCCTTCATCAATAGCAATGGCGCGCAGGCCTGTGACCACAAGCTCACGGCACACAATAACAATAACCACCCATGCCGGTGCCCAACCAAGGGCAACAAACATAATAAGCACCGAGCATATCAGCACTTTATCTGCAAGAGGGTCAAGAAATTTGCCAAGGCTGGTAACAATATTTTCACGGCGGGCAACATAGCCATCCACCCAATCTGTCAGCGAGGCTACAATAAAAGCCAGCGTGGCCAAAAGGCAGGCAGCAGGGCCTTCAAAATACAACAGCACTATTACCAGCGGGGTAATAAGCATACGCAACAATGTAATCTTATTGGCGAGATTCCACATGCCAAAGCGCCAGCCCTTTTTATGCAGTACAAATTAAATGAATTTCTCTAATACTAGCACAAGAACACTTGGGGGGGAAGTGAAAAAAAAGGGGCAATGTCACAAGAAAAACCCCGTGACATTGCCCTGAGATATCAGGCGTTTTTGGGTGTCTCACCACAGGCGCGGGCAATATTGGCCGCAAGGGCAAGAAAAGCTTTTTTGGCGGGGCAGTCATGGTCAAGCAGCACCACGGGTTTGCCCAAATCAGCCGCCACCACAGTGGCAGGGTCTAGGGGAATTTCACCCAACAGCGCTATGCCGTATTGCTCTGCCAATGCCTTGCCGCCGCCCTTCTTAAAGAGGTCTATTTCTCCGCCACAATGCGGGCAAATAAGGCCGCTCATATTTTCTACCATACCCAAAATGGGAGCTTTGGCATATTGCAAGAAATTAATGGCCTTACGCACGTCGGCAAGGGAAATTTCCTGCGGGGTGGTCACCACAACACTGTGCGCATCGGGTATGCTTTTCAGCACTGTCATGTGTTCGTCACCCGTGCCGGGGGGGGAGTCAAGCACCAGAAAATCCAGCTCGCCCCATTTCACATCAGAAATAAACTGGCGTATAGCGGCTGTTTTTTTGGGGCCGCGCCACAGCACAGCCTGATTTTTATCACGCAGCAGCGAATCCATGGAAATGACGTATAAATTTTCATTATACTGGGCAGGCAGCATAAGCGTGCCGCTTTCATCCATATCAATACCCGCAGTTAAGCCAAGCAGGTTGGGCACGCTGGGGCCGTGAATATCCACATCCAAAATCCCCACCTTAAAGCCCTGCGCCGCCAGCGCGGCAGCCGTATTGACGGTGACAGAGCTCTTGCCCACGCCACCCTTGCCGCTCATAACAAAGAGCTTGTGCTTAATCTTGGAAAGAGTGGCTGAAATAAGGCTGTCTTGCAAGGCCATGGCGGCATCGGGCGCGCCTGAAGCCTGCGAAGAACATGAAGAACACGAAGACATGAAATGCTCCTAGAAAAAAGTTACCATCCGTGGTTGCCCACAAGATCCACAAACACAGCGTTGCCCAAATCTTCCTGAAACACGCGGCCATTGTCTTTACGAATACGCAGCAGCCTTTGGGTACGCTTTTTTTCACCAACAGGAATAAGCATTATACCATTATTGTCCAGCTGTGCCACAAGGGGGGCGGGCACTTCTGGGCCGCCAGCCGTCACAATAATGCGGTCGAAAGGGGCGGCGGCACTCATGCCCATAGTGCCATCGCCGCGCATAAGATGCACAGAGCGTATGCCCATGGCCTGCAAAACACGCCGCGTATTTTCAAACAATTCTGGTAGGCGCTCTATAGAAAAAACACGGCAGCGCATGGCATCAAGCACGGCCGCTTGATAGCCAGAGCCTGTGCCAATTTCCAGCACACGCATGCCGGCCTGCACCTCAAGCATGCTGGTCATCAAGGCCACGGTGTAGGGCTGCGAAATGGTTTGCCCCTGCCCTATGGGCAGCGCGGTATCTTCATAGGCCTGAGAGCGCAAAGCCTCGGGCACAAACAAGTGGCGCGGCACAGTGCGCAAAGCCTGTAGCACAGCGGCATCGTGTATGCCCTTGCTGGCAAGCTCTCGCACCATGCGCTCGCGCAGGCGCACAGGGTCTATGGCACGCCGCGGGCGCGGCGTAACCGAAGGTATATTCGGGTATTGGGGCATGAACATCCTTATAAGGTAAAAACCTTATTCAACCAAGCTCTAACCTAAGCAAAAAAATATTGCAGGCTTGTGACAAGCGCATCAAGGCCTTGTGCTGTTCATCCTACAGCACGGCACGCTTGTGCCAGCATGGTGACCTTGTTCATAACAAGCAAATTTCCTTCCTAAAGTCAATGTATAGCCCTTGGTAAAAAAATCTCTACCAGAGCAAGGCTTGAAATGTCAGGGCGGCTGTGCCACACTGTATCTTTGAGAAAAGGAGCTTATCAGTATGAAAGGAAAAAGTTTATTCAGCCTCGTTATGATTCTTGTGGTTGCTGGCCTTGTGGCTTTTGGCGGCTACACTTTTTTTAAGGATCTGGAAGGCCCAACCTTTGCCCTTATACCAGAAAGCGACCATGTTTCCCCGCAACGCGAGCTGATGCTGACCATGCAAGACCCCTCGGGCATACGCTCTGTCACCATCAGTGTGCGCAAAAATAACAGCACCGTGCCAATCTTTGAAAAGACCTTTAAAGAGCCCAAAAAAGAAGAAAGTGTTACATTTTCTTTAAAAAACAGCGGATTGCGTGACGGCGCTTTTGATTTGGAAATCAAGGTTGTGGATGCTTCATTGGCTGGTTTTGGGCAGGGCAATGCCCGTACACGCCTTTTGCCCATGAGCTACGACACCAAAGCCCCCAATATTGCTTTAGAAAACGCCCGCCCGCCCTATATTCGCCGCGGCGGCAGTGCTGTTATTTGCTATAAGGTTAGCGAAGGGGTCAGCCGCACAGGGGTGCGCCTTGGCGAGCTGTTTTTCCGTGCTTTTCAGCAGAAAGATGGCTCGTATGTGTGCTTTTTCCCCTTTCCCCATTATTATACGGTGCAAAATTACCACCCCACCATTCTGGCAGAAGATTTGGGCGGCAATGTAAAAGATGTGCACCTGCCCATGTACCCCATAGACCGCACCTTTAAGCAAGATACCATGCCCATTACCGACGCCTTTTTGGAAAAGGTCAACGACACCCTGCAAGAGCTGGCACCCAATGCCAAAACGCCGCTTGAGCGCTATATGCTGATCAATAAAAATTTGCGCGCGGCCAATGTGCAATTTTTGCGGGAACTGGGCAGCCAGTCGGCCAACAGCATGCTGTGGCGCGGGGCTTTTATGCGCCTGCCCCGCTCTGCCCCCCGTGCGGGCTTTGCCGACCACCGCATCTATATGTATAATAATGAAAAAATTGATGAACAAGACCACCTTGGCTTTGACCTTGCCTCTGTGCAAAATGCCGATGTGCCCGCCGCCAACAATGGCCGCATTGTCTACACTGGGGCATTGGGCATTTATGGCAACCTTATTGTTATAGACCACGGGCTGGGGGTGATGTCTTTATATTCCCACTTGAGCAGCATCACTGTGAACGATGGGGATGAAGTTACCCGCGGGCAAATTATAGGCAAAACGGGCAGCACAGGCATGGCCTTTGGTGACCATTTGCACTTTGGCATCTTGGTGGGGGGTATTGAAGTAACCCCGCTGGAATGGATAGACCCGCAGTGGATTCGCGACAATATTACCAGCCGACTGACCCCACAGTCTTAGAGCAGCGTAGCCTTACAGGATATATGTAAGGCACGCCCTCTTCGGCACGGCAACAACACAGACAGCGTGCGCGATGCTGCGCGTCCGTGGTGGGTATAAGCTTTTGCAGCTGCCAGAGCAGCTTTAAAACACCATTTTTCTCGTAAGCAGATAATAAAAAAGGCAGGCGCATACCACGTCTGCCTTTTATTGTTGTTTACTCGTCGTCTTGCTTTTCTTTTGCAGGAATTTGCCTGCCGCCAGCCTGCAAGCGCTGCAAAAATTTATCACGGCATTCATAGCTGCAAAAACGGTGCACGGTTTCGCCATCGCGCACGCTGATAATACTGTCCGCTTCAATGTAGGCGCCGCATTCGGGGTCTTTCACCATTTCGCCTGTGGCCACTTTACGTTCCTGCTCGCTGGCATCATCCTCTTTTTCTTGTTTGCGCTTCCAGTCATTGGCAAACAGGCGGTACAGCACATAGACGGCCACCGCAAGAACTACCCATTTAATCATTGTTTTACTCCGCTCTTGTGCGCTTGTGCCAGCTCTTTTGTGCTGTACAGGGCGCAGTTATGTGCAACAGTGTACAGGCAGCGGCCTATACTTGCCAAATATTTTCGCCTTCCTGCCTGTATTCCAGCGCTGCCAGCAACTGGGCAGCCGTCTTGCCGTCTGCCACTATACGCTCTGGAGCTATATCACGCAAGGGGATGAGCACAAAAGCCCGCTGCGCCATGCGCGGGTGCGGCAGCAGGCAGCCTTGCTCTGTGCTGTGCTGCTCATCAAAAAGTAGCAAGTCTAAATCAATGCAGCGCGGGCCAAAACGTAGGGCTGGGTCTGCCGAGCGCGTACGCCCCATGCGGCTTTCAAGGGCAAGCATGGCCTGCAACAGCGTGCCCGCCTGCCAGCGCGCCCCGCACTGCACCACTGCAACCTGATTCACAAACCAAGGCTGTTCTTTATAGCCCTGCGGCTCGGTGCGGTAGCGTGGGGAACAGGCCGCCACCAGCACATCGGGCAGGGCGGCAAGGGCGGCAAGGGCGCGGTCAAGCTGCTGCTCGGCATCGTCAGTGTTTGAGCCTAAGCTTATATAGGCACAGTGCGCTGCTTTCATAGTCTTTTTCCTTCCACTGGGCTATTTGCCAAAATCGTGACTGCATTGTATGAAGCAAGCATGACAAAAAAACACAAACAGCGCAACGCCCCAGCCCTGCGGGAAGAATTATATGCTTGGCTTGACCACCTACTGGCCGAGCGCCGCCTTTCCCCCCTGACAGTACAGGCTTATCAGCAGGATATGGAAGAATTCTTCAATTTTATTGAAGAATTGCGCCAATGTGATATTGTGGAAGACGCTTCGCAGTCGCGCAGTATTGGCGAGCAGGATGTTATGCTGTACTTTTCGTGGTTGCGGGGCAGAAACCGCGCCAGCCGTACCCTAGCACGCCACCTTTCTGCCCTGCGCGGCTTTTTCTCTTTTGCGCTTGAAAATGAGGTCATAGACGATAACCCCGCGCGCTTTATGGACAACCCCAAGCTGCCGCTGGCCTTGCCCTCTGTGCTGAGCAAGGAAGAAATGACCTTTTTGCTCACTCTGCCCAATACAAAAGACAGGCTGGGCATGCGCGACCGCTGCATACTTGAGCTGCTCTATGCTGCTGGCCTGCGTGTTTCAGAGCTGTGTGCTTTGCGGGCTTTAGATATTGATATGCAGCGCGGGGTAATACGCATTTTTGGCAAAGGCTCAAAAGAGCGCCTTGTGCCCCTGCACGCGCTGGTGCTGCAACTGATGGCAGACTATATACAGCACTGGCGCCCGCTTTTTGACCCACTGGCCGATGAGCTTTTTCTCAACCGCTCTGGGCAGGGGCTGACCCGCCAATATGTGTGGAAAATGGTGAAAAAATATGTGGAGCAGGCTGGAATACAGCGCAGCATATCCCCACACAGCTTTCGCCATTCTTTTGCCACCCATTTGCTCGAAGGCGGTGCCGATTTGCGCTCTGTGCAATTGCTTTTGGGGCATGCAGACATCAGCGCCACAGAAATTTATACCCATGTGCAAACAGAGCGCCTGCTTTCCATTCATCACCAGTACCACCCGCGGAGCATAGTGTGAGCCTGTACCCCAATTCTTCTCGCGTGCTTGTCACCTGCCATGCCAATGCAGATTTTGACGCCTTTGCTTCACTTATTGCTGCGTCTTTTCTCTACCCCAAGAGCCTGCTGCTCTTCCCCGGCACGCAGGAAAAAAATCTGCAAAAATACTATGCCGCCTGCAATCGCGCCCGCTATCGCTTTGTTGAGCGGGATGATATTGATTGGGACAGCATAGAGCTGCTGGTTTCCGTAGACACGCGCCAAGCAAGCCGCTTACAGCATGTGCAGGCCCTGCTTAACCGCCCCGCAATGCCCATTCATGCTTGGGATCATCATCCAGCCACGGCTGGCGATGTGCAGCCAAGCTATGCTGTGGTAGAGCCCATGGGGGCTTGTGTTACCCTGCTGGTACGCGCCCTGCGCGCTATGCCCGCCCCGCCAGCACTCAGCCACGATGATGCCACGCTGATGGGCTTGGGGCTGTATGGAGACACGGGTTCGTTCACCTTTTCCAGCACTTGCCCTGAAGATTTTGAATGCGCTGCATGGCTTTTACTGCAAGGCATGGACGTGAACGCCATTGCAGAAATTGCCCTGCCCGAAATGACCAGCCTGCATGTGCAAACCCTGAACAGCCTGCTGGAATCTATGCAGCATTATACAGTAAAAGGCTTGGACGTGATTGTGGCCACGGTGGTGCTGGATGATTATATGGGCGACTTTGCCCAGCTTGCCCACCGCGTGCTTGAAATGGAAAAGGCCGATGCCCTCTTTGCCGTGGGGCAAATGGCAGACCGTGTGCAAGTGGTAGCGCGCAGCCGCAAAGAGGATATCAATGTTGGGGCTATTTGCACCAAATTGGGCGGCGGCGGCCATGCCTATGCCGCCTCTGCCTCGGTGCGCGACCTTACGCTCAATGAAGTAAGCGCCCTTATTTTTCAGGAATTGTGCGCACAGGAAAACCCGCAAAAACTGGCAAGCGACTATATGTCCAGCCCCGCCATTGGCATAGAAAGTACGGCCACCGTGCACGAGGCCGACGAGCTTATGCTGCACTTTGGGCTGAAGGCCGTGCCTGTTTTCAGCCCCGGCACCAGACATTGTGCGGGAATTTTTGATGCCCAAACAGCCGCCCGCGCCACGGGGCATGGGCTGGGCAACGAGCCTGTTTCTGTATATATGCAGCGCAATGTGCTTACTATCAGCCCCGAGGCCAGCCTGCAATCCATTACCGACACCATTATTGGTGCCCGCCAGCGCCTTGTGCCCGTGGTGGAACAGGATGAAGTAAAGGGCGTGGTAACCCGCACCGACTTGATCAATATTTTTGCCGATGAGCCCAGCCAGCTTGCCAAGCCAGACAAAAACCCGCGCAAAGAACGCAGCGTAGCCAAAATTATGCAGGAAAAGCTGCCCCGTGCCCTGCGCGACATTCTGCACACTGTGGGGGCTTTGGGCGATGCCTTGAACATGCCCGTCTACACCGTGGGCGGCTTTGTGCGGGACTTGCTCATGGAAGTGCCCAATCAGGATATTGATTTAGTGGTTGAAGGGGATGGCATCACCTTTGCCCGCGCCTTGGCAAAGCAATTGAACGGACGTGTGCGCGAGCATCACAAATTTTTGACCGCCGTTGTGCTTTGGCGCGATGAAGAAGGGCAGGAACAGCATGTGGATGTGGCAACGGCAAGGCTGGAATATTATCAATACCCCGCCGCCCTGCCCACAGTGGAGCTTTCATCCATTAAAATGGATTTATTTCGCCGCGACTTCACCATCAATGCCCTTGCCATACGCCTTTCTCATGGGCAATTTGGGCGGCTGGTCGATTTTTTTGGCGGGCAAAGTGATTTGCGCCGCAAAGCCATTACTGTGCTGCACACCTTGAGCTTTGTGGAAGACCCTACACGCTGTCTGCGTGCCGTGCGCTTTGAGCAGCGCTACCACTTTGCGCTCAGCGGCGGCACAGAGCGGCTTTTCAAAAATGCCCTTTCGCTCAATTTAATGGAAAGGCTTTCGGGGGCACGGCTTTTTCATGAAATACAGCGCATTTGTGATGAAGAAAACCCCCTTGCCTGCTTTTTGCGCCTGCATGAGCTGGGCTTACTTAAAGCCGTAAGCCCACATTTAGACTTGCCCCCGCACAAAATCAGCCTGCTTAACAACTTGCAGGAAATTATGGACTGGTATCATTTGCTCTATTTTGACGAGCAGCCTGTGCCTTGGCTGGTCTATTTGCTGGGGCTGTGCCGCCTGCTTTCTTACCCCGAGGCCATGACCGTGCTCGAGCGCCTTGGCCTGCCCCTAAGCCAGCGTCAAGATTTTCTGCAATTGCGCGAGCAGCTGCGCCGTGTTTTACCCAAGGTGGAACAATGGCAGCGAACAGTGGAAAAAGAAGATTTTGCACGGCAAAAAAGCGCCCTGTATGCTTTGCTGCACGGCCTGCCTATAGAAGGGCTGCTGTACCTTATGGCAAAGTCGGGCAATGAAGCCATGCGGCGCAATGTTTCACGCTATATCACCCAATGGCGCACAGCAAAAAGCGATATTAACGGCGCCGACATCATTGCGCTGGGGGTGCGCTCGGGGCCGCGCGTAGGCGAAATTTTACAGCAGGTGCTGGCGGCAAAAATAGACGACCTTGCCCCCACGCGCGAAAGCCAGCTGCAATGGGCTTTGCGCCTTGTTGCCGAGGGCTCTGCCCCCAGCGGGCAAGGCCAGCAAAACAAAGCCTGATGCCAGCAAGGGCAAGTTTTTATAAAAAAAACTCGCCACAGGCCGTAACGAGACTTGCCCCGCAGCCATAAGCAGTGTAAGATTAACCATTACAGTATATTCATCAATTGGATTTGGTATAATGAAACAACTTTGGGCGCCGTGGCGCATTGAATATATTCTTGGCTCCAAGCCAGATTCTTGTGTTTTTTGTATTCCTTCACAGACCAATGAGGACGAAGAACGCCTTATTTTGCACAGGGGCGCAACCTGCTTTGTGGTGATGAACAAATTCCCCTACAACAGCGGGCACTTGCTTGTTATCCCCTACCGTCACTGTATGCAGCTTTCTGCCCTTTCTGCTGAAGAATGCCTTGAAATGATGCAAACCATACAGCGCTGCACCACTATTTTGCAGCAGCACTTTCATTGTCAGGGCATCAACGTGGGGCTAAACTTGGGGGAAGCCGCTGGTGCCGGCATACGAGAGCATTTGCATTTTCACCTTGTCCCCCGCTGGAATGGGGATTCGTCCTTTTTAGCTGTTATGGACGAGGTGCGCACTATCCCCCAGCATTTGCTGGATATGTATCATGCATTGCAACCTTATTTTACCGATTTTGCCTTAGACAAATAAATTCCGCTAGGAGGAGACATGCGGTATATCAAAGTTCTTGTGCTGGTGCTGGTGTTTTTCTTGTCCATGGTGTTTTTCTTCCAAAATCAAAAACCCCTGTCGCAAGAAGTTGTCCTTTCCCTTAACCTTTTTGTAACGCCACAAATGAACTCTATTGGTCTGCCTTTGTATTTAATTACGCTGGTGGCCTTTGCTGTGGGGGCTATCCTTTCCCTGCTGGTGCTGGTGTGGGATAAGGTCAACCTCAGCGCCCGCCTGCTCAAGGCAACGTGGCGCGCCAATGCTTTGGAAAAAGAAGTGGAAAAGCTGCGTGCAGCCCAAGACCCTGCCGCCGCAAAGCCCGGTATGCTGGGGCGCTTCCGCAAGGCTGCGCCTGAAAGCCCCAAGCCTGCCGTTGCTGCCGCTGCCCCCAAGGCAGAGCCCAAGGCTGAAAAGCCCAATGTGGAAGACATTGTTGCCCCAGACCCCGACAAAAACTAGCGGCACAAGGCATATACCGCAGCTTTGCGGTACTGTCGCGTGAATGCGACCTTCTTTCCAGCCCTTTTCTTGTGGCGCATCCTTGGGGTGCGCCACATTGCGTAATACCTATGAACAGCACAGACCAAGCAAGCCACACCATGCCCCAGCCAGCCAGCCCCAGCGCACCTGCCGCCCCCAAAACCACACCCATGTTTGCCCAATATCTGGGCATCAAGGCAGAGTACCCCGATGCCCTGCTCTTTTACCGCATGGGCGATTTTTATGAAATGTTCTTTGACGATGCCGTTATTACGGCCAAAGAATTACAGCTGACCCTGACTAGCCGCAGTAAGGATGCCACAAACCCTGTGCCCATGTGCGGCGTGCCTTGGCATGCGCTGGACAGCTACCTATCGCAGCTTATTGCAAAAGGCTACAATGTTGCTATTTGCGAGCAGGTGGAAGACCCCAAGCAAAGTAAGGGGCTTGTGCGCCGCGCTGTTACCCGTATTGTTACCCCCGGCACAGTGCTCGATGATGCCAACCTCATCACCAAAGACCACAACTATCTTGCCAGCATCTATTGGAACGAAAAAGAAGGCCAAGGCGGGCTGAGCTGGGCAGACAGCTCCACTGGCGAATGGACGGGCATTTTTTCTAAAAAAAAGGGGGAGCTGTGGCAGTGGGTGCAAAAAATGTCCCCACGCGAGCTTATTTTGTGCGAAAATGCCCCCACCCCGCCCGAAGTGCTGCTTGAAGGCATTCATTGCGTGCATGCACCGCGGGCGCATTTTGAAAGCAAGGCCGCCACGGCAAAAATTTTGGCAGCCCAGCAGGTGCGGGAACTGGACGCCCTTGGCCTGCACAATAAGCCCGAGCTGGTACAATGCTGCGGGGCTTTGCTTGCCTATTTAAGCCAAACACAGCGCTGTGAGCTTGGGCACTTGCAGCCCTTTCACCCTCTTGATTTGGGTCACCGCCTTATTATTGATGAAATAACGGAGCGGAATTTAGAAATTTTCACGCGCCTGAATGGCAAAAAGGGCAAGGGCACGGTGCGCCATGTGCTTGACCAAACCGTCACCCCCATGGGCGGACGCCTGCTGGAAGATTGCCTGCGCCACCCATGGCGCGATTATGAACCCATACGCCGCACGCAAGAGGCTGTTGCCTTTTTGCACAGCCACACGCCCTTGCGCACACGCCTGCGCACAGCACTCAATGCTGTGTATGATTTAGAGCGCCTCTCTACCCGCATTACCGTAAACCGCGCCAGCCCCCGCGATTTTATTGCCCTGCGCAATTCGCTGCTGGCGCTGCCCGCAGTGGAACGTGCCCTGACCAGCCCCGAGGGCACAAACTATGGCAGCCCAGAGCAGGAACAGGGCAAAGAGCTGCCCCCAGCCCTGTATTCCCTGTATGCGCATTGGGATAACCTCGCAGAATACAGCACGCTGCTCACGCAGGCTTTAGTGGATGCACCGCCTCTGGTCATCAGCGATGGCGGCCTCTTTAAGGCTGGCTACAATGCCGAGCTGGATATGCTGCTGGATTTGGTGGAGCATGGCGAGCAAAAGCTGCAAGCCCTGCTGGAAGCCGAGCAGGCCGCCAGCGGGCTTGCCAAGCTCAAGCTGGGCTATAACCGCGTGTTTGGCTATTATTATGAAGTGACCAAGGCAGGGCAAAGCAATCCTGTTCCCGAGCATTTTATACGCCGCCAAACCCTTGCCAATGCCCAACGCTTTACCACCGCAGCCCTTAAAGAGCTGGAAGAGGACATTCTTTCTGCCAGTGACAAGCGCAAAAGCTTGGAATACACGCTGTTTCAGGAATTGCGCCAAAATATGGCACAGGCAAGGCAGCGCATTTTATTTGCTGCCGACTGCATAGCGCACCTTGACTATTGGCAGTCGCTGGCAGAGGTGGGCTATAAAGAACAATGGGTTATGCCCCAGCTTGATGACAGTACCAGCATACACATTCGTGCTGGGCGTCACCCTGTGGTCGAGGCCATGATTGGCGCGGTCAACTTTGTGCCCAATGATTTTACCCTAGACAGCAAAAGGCGCTTGTGCCTGCTGACTGGCCCCAATATGGCGGGCAAGTCAACCGTGCTGCGGCAAATTGCCCTTATTTGCCTGCTGGCACAAATGGGTTCTATGGTGCCTGCGCATGAAGCACGCCTTGGGCTGGTAGACAGGCTTTTTTCGCGCGTAGGCGCTTCAGATAATCTAGCGCAGGGGCAAAGCACCTTTATGGTGGAAATGATGGAAACTGCCCGCATTTTACGGCAGTCCACAGCCCGCAGCCTAGTTATTTTAGATGAAATAGGGCGCGGCACCAGCACCTATGATGGCCTTGCACTGGCATGGGCGGTAGTGGAAGAATTATTGCGGCGCAAAAATGGGGCTATACGCACCCTTTTTGCCACCCATTATCACGAACTGACCGCGCTTGAGGGCAACCTTGCTGGTGTTTTCACCATGAACATTGCCATTCGTGAGGTCAATAATGAAATTTTATTCCTGCACAAGCTCGTGCCCGGCCCTTCAGACCGCAGCTATGGCGTGGAAGTGGCCAAGCTGGCTGGTGTGCCTACCCCTGTGGTGCAGAGGGCGCGGGAAATTTTGCGTACCTTAGAGCAAGGCAAGGTCAGCCAAAGCCCCAGCCCCACGCCCCTGCCGGGGCTTGCCCTACCAGCCAAGGCAAGCAAAGCCGCACCAGCCCCCCTGCCCGCGCCCCCTGTACAGCGCGAACACCCGCTGACGCAAATTTTGCACGACCTTGACCCAGAGCAGCTTACCCCCCTTGCCGCCTTAAGCCTTATTAATGAATGGAAAACCCTGTGGGGCAACAAGCAAGGCTAAAAGAGCATGAGCGAAAACCCTTTTTCCATTATCAGTATGATAGCTGAACAGCGCATAGCAGAAGCCCAGCAGCAAGGGGCTTTTGATAACCTTGCTGGTGCTGGCAAGCCCTTGCAGCTTGAGGATGACAGCGCTATTCCCGAAGATTTGCGCATGGCCTATAAAGTGCTGAAAAATTCTGGCTATGTGCCCGAAGAAATTGCCCAGCGTAAAGAAATTAGCAATCTTATGGATATGCTTGAAAAAGAAAGTGACGAGCAGCAAAAAATAGGGCAAATGCGGCGAATGCAGTATTTACTGCTGCAAATGCGCCTGCGCTGCCGCAGGTCTTTTGCGCTTGAGCAGGAAGACCCTTATTATCAGCAAATACTTGAGCGCCTTGCCCATGTGCACACACGCTGAGGCGCAGGCGGGCTGCTGCTTTTTGCTGTTACAATTCAAAAGCCACTCCATATTTTGGAGTGGCTTTTGAATTGTGCGCGGCACTTGTTTCTTTCTACCGCACACAGCCTTTTTGCCCGCACGGGCTGAACTGGGTGGCTGGCTGAAACCCTGCCCATGGGCAAAAAATCGTGGTGTTCACACTTCCTAGAGCTGATTAATGTTAAATTATATAATGTTAGCGTGAAAGACAGGCACACTTCGGCTCGTAACAGCGCAAATAAATTGCGCAGATGCCGCGCGTGGCGGCATCTGCTCCCGCTCTTGCCAGAGCAATTTCAAAGAAAACTTGCCCTAAAAGGTATAGCCTATGCTGACACTGTAAATATTGGCAACACAGTTTTCGCTTTTGCCGCCGCTCACCTTAGTCAGCTCGGAATTCTTATCATAGCTCAAGGGGTTAATGAACAAATGCGCATAGGCAATATCCACAGTAAAATTATTCCATACAAAGCCTGTGCCCAAGGTTATGCCTGTGCGCCCGTAGGAAGGAATAATAAAGTCGGCATGCTTTTCATCCGCCACAGGCGTTTCATAATACGCGCCCGCACGCAATGCCCACCAATCATAGGGCTTCCATTCTACGCTGGCATTGAAATTCCAGCCATCTTTGAAATTCTTCTGACTCTTCACATGCTGGCCAAAGGGCTTGTCAAAATATAAGTTCAGGTGGTCATAGACAGACCAGCGCGTCCACACCGTGCCCACTTCAAAGCTTAAATTATCCAATGGCTTATAGGTAATACCCAAGGCAAGGGAATCGGGCAGCTGAATAGTGCCGTCCACGTTTGACGTGTTCATCATTGCTTTATACTGGGCAGGTACTTTCGCGCTATATTCAAACACAGCATCGCCAGCCATATTTAAGGTCATCTGGCTTTTATAGGCAAGGCCAGCAGACCATTGCTCGTTAAATTTCACATGCGCGCCCAAGTGTACACCGCCAGCTATGCCCTGCCCATCCACCTGAAGGTCGCTGTCAAAAGGTTGTAGCTTTGTACCTTCATAAAAATGCCCATACAGCAATTCCCCACCCAGCGAGAGCGAAAGCCAATCATTCACCTTCACAGCAATGGTGGGCACAACAGAAACCGTTTGCAGGGCAACATCATACATATTGTACCTGCCCGGCCACGCGCCGCCATATTCCACACCCAAACCAAAGCGTGTGAACGAGGCAAGCCCCAGCCACACCTTGTCATTCATCTGATGTGTCAAATAAAAATGTGCTGGCGTCCAGCCGCGGGGCTTGGTTTCTGTGGTGTGCTTACCTTGCGGGGTATCCAGACTGATTGCGCCCATGGGGGCAACCACAGCGCCGCCCACCATAAGGTGCGTGCCCTCAAGCTGGGTAATGCCAGCCGCATTATAGGCCAGTGCAGAGGCATCATCGGCACGACCCACCATACCGCTGGCAAGGCCAAGCCCGCGCGAAGACCATTCTGTCATGGCAAAACCTTCAGCCTGCACAGTGTGGCTTGGCAATAAGCCAGCCATCAAAACCATAGCCCCCAGGCACAAGGCCTTCCACGTTGCTTTCATCCCGCACTCCTCGTTTTTTGTGGCGAAACTGCAATAAAACGCTGTTTCTTACAGTGTCGCTCTCATGAAAAGCCAAAAAAAATACCTGCTTAGCATAAACAGGCATGCAAAAAGTGTGTCGCATCTCTGCGGAACTACACAGCTTTTTGTCATCGTGACTATGGGGACTAAAGCATATTCATAGGGTCAAGGTCAAGCAAAAAACGAATTTCTTTGCTTTTTACCGCCGAAAGTGCCACAAAATAGACTTTTCGTATAGCGCGCCAGTCCTGAGCTTTGAGCAGGCAATGAAAGCGCCTTTGGCCATTTACAAGGGCAAGGGGTGCTGGCGCGGGGCCTAGCACGGTTACCCCGCACTCGCGCCCAGCTTTGCGCAGGCTTGCCCCCAGCTGCGTTACCATTTCCTGCCCCTTGGCAAAATTTGCTGGCCAAGTAATGCGCAGCCTTGCCAAGCGCACAAAGGGCGGGTAATGCCGCTTTTCACGGCGGGCTATTTCATCGGCATAAAAAGCTTCAAAATTGCCGCCCAGCACATATTGCCAGCAATAATGGTTGACATTGCGGGTTTGAATAAACACATGCCCAGCCTTGCTGCCGCGCCCTGCCCGCCCTGCCGACTGCATTAAAAGCTGAAAGGTGCGCTCTGCCGCGCGGTAATCGGGCAGGTTCAGGCCAAGGTCAGCATCCACAATAATGGCAAGGGTTACGTTGGGGAAGTGATGCCCCTTTGAAAGCATTTGCGTGCCGACCAGCACCTGTGCTTCGCCGCGGGCAAAGCTGGCTAAAATAGCTTCCATTTGCCCCGTGCGGCGCGTGCTGTCTTTATCCAGACGCAGCACCTTGTGCGGGGCAAGCAGCGTGCTCAAGCTTTCGGCAAGGCGCTCTGTGCCCTCGCCCATAGGAACAAAATTCATACTGTGGCAGGTGGGGCATGGTGAAGGGTACGGCGCCGTATAGCCGCAATAATGGCACAAAAGCTTTTCGCGCCCTTTATGGTAGGTTAGGGCAATTTCGCAATGCGGGCAGCGCGCTACGCTTTTGCAGTCTAGGCAGTACAGCAGGGGGGCATAGCCGCGCCTATTGAGCAGCACAATGGCTTGTTCGCCGCGCTGCACCGTGGCGCGCAAGGCCTGCTCACATTCGGGGGCTAAGGCCTGCTGTGCTGTGGCAAGCTTGCTGATATCCACCAGCTGTACCGCTGGCAATGTGCCCCCGCCAACGCGCTGGCTTAAGGTCAGCATAGGCAAAGAACCCTGCCTTGCCGCATAAAAGGTTTTTACATCGGGCGTGGCAGAGCCCAGCAAAAGCAAACCCTTGCGCTGGCTAACGCGAAACCACGCCACTTCTTTTGCCTGATATGAAAAGCCATCGTCCTGCTTAAATGAAGCATCGTGCTCCTCATCCAGCACAATCAAGCCCACCTTGGGCAGGGGCAAAAAGAGCGCCGAGCGCGTGCCCACCACCACGCAGGGCTCTGTGCGGGCAGCTAAGCTGCGAAATGTTTTTTCACGCAAGCGCGGGTTTTGGTAACCATGATAGAGAAAAAGCGGCACTTCTGGCAGGGCAAGGGCAACATCTCGATGCAATTTCAGCGCCAGCGCCACCTCTGGCGCAAGCAGCAGCACAGAAAAACCAAGGGCAAGGCAAGCCCGCGCAAGCGCAAGGTATACAGCCGTTTTGCCGCTGCCCGTTACGCCATACAACAAGCGGCTGGCAGCGCTGGGGCTTTGCAAAGCCTGAAGGGCATCATCCACTGCGGCCTGCTGGGCTGGGCTGAGGGCAAAGCCTTGGTCTGGCGGGGGCAGCAGGGCGAGCTCGGTCTCGGTCTCTTCCTGCTCATCATGGCATATAGCAATGTGCCCTGCTTTGACCAGCGCCGCCAGCGCAGGGGCAGCGCCCTGCACTGCCTTGCACAGGCTGTGACGGCTAACTGCCCCGTGCTCATGCAAAAAATCAAGAAGAGCAATTTGTTTTTTGGCCAAGGGGCGCACAGGCCACGGGGGGTCTGCCCGCAGCAGGCATAATTCGCGCTCTGCCACCTTGGTATGCGGGGCAAGGCAATGGGCTGTGCCCTGCTGCAAGGCCTGTGCCCAAAGCTGCTGCTCTGCCACAGGCAAGTGCGCCAAGGCCTTTAGGGGCAGCACCTGCGGGGCTGCCTCGGTAAAGCGCTGCACGCGCACCTGTGCACTGCGCAAACCCTGCGGCAGCACATGCGCCCAAATACGCCCCGCGGCTATGCCCAGCCGCAAGCCCAATTCTTTTGCCAAATCCAAAGCGTCGGCATCCAGCACAGGCTGTATTTCCAGTGGCCAGCCCAAGGCTTTTGCCTGCACCCCTGCGGGCAGCTGTGCTGTTTCTGAAGAACCCAGCAGCACGCCCACACGCCACGCCCCCGTGCCCAGCGGCACGGCCACGCGCAAGCCCGCCCGCCAAAAGGACGCGGGAAAAAGCCCGTTATCGGCATAGGTCAGGGTGCTGTATGGGGGAGAAAGCAGGGCTACGCTGTAATACATGGCACAAAAATGGTTGACGGTCATAAAAAATTCCCTGTGCTCTGCTGCCAAGGCCGTAGCGCACAGGGAAGAGAAAAAAGTGAACGTGCTCTATTGGAATTGCACAAATTGCTTGAGCCTATCAAGCAAATCATAGCGCAGGCCTTCATCTTGCAGGCCAAAATAGATATTGGCAGAAAGGTAGTCTGCCCAGTCGCCAGCATCAAAGCGTATGCCCGACATTTTTACGGCAATCATGCCGCGTTCTTTTGCCATGGCCTGCAAGGCATCGGTCAATTGAATTTCACCGCCCACGCCGGGGGTGACCTTTTCAAGATAATCAAAAATATCAGGGGTCAGCACATAGCGCCCCACAATGGCAAGGCGCGAAGGGGCATCGGCCACCGCAGGTTTTTCAACCATATCGGTAATGCGGTACACGCCGGGGGAAATTTCTTCACCAGCCACAATGCCATAGCGGTTTACTTTGTCGCGCGGCACTTCCATGACACCAATAACAGGCATGTTTTCTGTCATTGCCACGTCAATAAGCTGCTGCACCCCCGGTGTGCCGCCAAACATCAAGTCATCCCCCACCATAATGGCAAAGGGCTCGTTATTGATCAGCGCACGGGCGCACAGCACAGCATGCCCAAGGCCAAGCTGCTTTTTTTGCCGCACAGACATAATATTGACCATTTCGGCCACTTCACGCACTGTTTGCAATTTGTCGAGCTTGCCTGCACGCTCAAGCACCCCTTCCAACTGCAAATTATAGTCAAAATGGTCTTCAATAACGCTTTTATCGCGATTGGTCACAAAAATAACATCGCTTATCTTCGATTTAATAGCCTCTTCCACCACATATTGGATAACAGGCTTGTTATAAATCGGCAGCATTTCTTTAGGAATATTCTTGCTGGCAGGCAGTGAACGCGTTCCCCATCCAGCAACAGGAATAATGACCTTACGAATTGTCTGCATAGCTCACCCCTTTCTATTCCTCAAGAATTTGAAAAAATATAGTATACATTTCGCCTCAAGCAAGATCGTTTACACTCAGTAAACACCGTTCTTACAAAAGAAACAAGCCTTTTTTACCCTTATGCTGGGCACAATTAGCGCAACTCGCGCTGCACCACGTCTGCTAATTCTTGGGCATAGGTGCGCACTCTGGCGCTGTCTTCCCCTTCCACCATAACGCGGCACAACGATTCTGTGCCCGAATAGCGCAGCAGTACACGCCCGCGCCCCTGCATGGCCTCTTCTATAGCCGCCACAGCATCCCCAATGGCTGGGCGCTGCTCAAGGGGCAATTTCTTTTCCACCGCCACGTTAATAAGCGTTTGCGGGAAGGGGGTGAGCAGGCCAGCCAGCTCGGACAATTTCTGCTCTTTTTCCTGCATAATGCGCAAAATTTGCAAAGCAGCCAGCAGACCATCGCCTGTGGTGCTGTATTGACGAAAAATAAGGTGCCCCGACTGCTCGCCGCCCAGCATAGCCCCTGTGCGGCGCATGGCTTCCACCACATAGCGGTCGCCCACCTGCGTGCGCAATAACGAGCCGCCATGCTCGCGCATAAAAACATCCAGCGCCATATTGCTCATGACTGTGCCCACAAGCTGGTTTTCGGGCAGCTCGCCACGCGCCATCATGGCCTGAGCGCACAAGGCCATAATTTGGTCACCATCAAGCACAGTGCCTTTTTCATCCACCACAATAAGGCGGTCGGCATCCCCATCCAGCGCAAGGCCAATATCGGCGCGCACTTCACGCACCTTTGCGGCCACCACCTGTGGGTACAGCGCCCCGCAATTATCATTAATATTCAGGCCATTGGGGCTTGTGCCCAAGGTAAAGACCTCTGCCCCCAATTCCTGCAAAGCCAAGGGGGCAACCTTATAATTTGCACCATTGCCGCAGTCAATAACAATACGCAGGCCAGAAAGCGATAAATGTGAAGGAAAACAGCTTTTTGTGTAGACTATATAGCGCCCAGGGGCATCTTCAATCTTCGTGGCGCGCCCCACATTCTGGCTGGGGGGGAAGTCCCACACCCAGTTCGGGTCAAGCACCATGCTTTCCAGCTCGTCTTCCACAGCATCGGGCAGCTTAAAGCCATCGGCATCAAAAAATTTAATGCCATTGTCATGATAAGGATTGTGCGAAGCAGAAATGACCACGCCTAAATCAGCCCGCATATTGCGCGTTAAAAAAGAAATTGCTGGCGTGGGCAAAGGCCCAACCATAATAACATGCATGCCCGCAGCGCACAAACCCGCTGTCAGGGCTGATTCAAACATATAGCCAGAAAGGCGCGTATCTTTACCAATGACCACGCGGTGCTCGTGGGTGTTGCGGCGAAAACGTATGCCCGCGGCAAGGCCAAGGCGCAAGGCCACCTCAACCGTCATAGGGTATACATTGGCTCTGCCCCGCAACCCATCTGTTCCAAAAAGACGTCCCATGCTTTCTCCTTCCTGCACAAATAAACCTAACGCTTTAAATCGCCAGCAAGCTGATCTGGCGTACTGCTTTCCACTTTGACAGATTGATTTTTTTTGCCGCCAGCATCACTTTTTTCCCCATCCGCCTTGCTTTCGGGCGCTGGCCTGCTGACGCGCACCACATGCTTAAGCGGCCCCAGCACTACCATGCCCTCGGGGGTGCGGAACTGCACCAAAGCACTGGCGCTTTGCCCGCGCTCTATTTGCGGCGGCAGCACATAGACATCAAGCCGCCGTAAATAAGTGGGACTTTTTGCCAAAGATTCCGGAACCTCAAGCGAGACGGTCAGTTCCGATTCCTCCAACGTGTAGCCATCTTTTTCTACTGCTTCAAGCCGAATGGGGAAGGTGCGCTCAAGCGTAACGCGGGCGCTGGTTACAGTATAGGCCACGCGCACGCGGGCAGGCCGAGAGGTGACAAATTGCGGCAGCGAAAGGGTGGCGTGCTGGGTAAGGGTGGTTTCTGCCACCTCGGGGTCAACACGCAGGGGCAGCTTGACAGAGTTGATACGCTCCACCACACTTTCAGGCCCACGCAGCATGACGCTAGAGGGGCTAACCTGCACATTTTTTACATCAATAGCTCCGCGCCGCAAAGGAATATCCAGCACAGGCTCAACAGGCACCATGCGTTCCAGCACTTTTTCCGCTTTAATATCAAGCCGCATAGGCACAGCATCAATAATTTCAAAAGCGCGCAGTGTGGGGGTAATTTGCTCTTCTATAAGAGGAATGGTGGTTGTGCCCGGCTTTATATTTGATAAGTCCACAACCTTGTAATTAAATTCTTTATTGCTGCTGCGCAGCAGCATTTGCGGGCCGCGCAAACGCACTGTCATTTTGCTGACCAGCCCATCGGTAACAATAAGGTTGGAAGGAATACCAAAATAATCAAGGCGTAATTCCACCTGCATTTCCAGCATATCGCTTACAGAAACAGCATACCACATCACTGCGGCAAGGCAGAAAGAAAGGCAGAAAATAAGCGCCCGTGATGTTGTTGTGCGGGTATCATTTGAAAGCATCGTGCAGCACCTTCCGTAACGTGGTCGCGTCCAAATTGCGGGTTAATTCACCCTTGAGCGCTACCGAGATTTCGCCGCGTTCTTCACTAACCACCACAACCACGGCATCGCTTTCCAGCGTTGCGCCCAAGGCTGCACGGTGGCGCGTGCCAAAATTCTGCCCATGCACCTCGGCAAGGGGCAAGATGCAGGCGGCAGAGGTAATGCGCCAATCATTAATGACGACAGCGCCGTCATGCAGGGGCGCTTTGGGGTAGAAAATATTCAGCAGCAGGCGGCGGCTGATGCGGGCATCAACCTTGACACCTTCCCGCTCTGTCATATCTTTCAAGGGCACAGCACGCTGCAAAACAATAAGCGCCCCCACCCGCATATAGGCCATTTCCACGCAGGCTTTCACAAGCTCTTCCACGCTTTCTTCATTCAGGCTTTGCCGCCGCCATAGGCCGCGCGAGCCCATGTCGGTAAGCCATTGGCGTATATCTTTTTGAAAAATGATAACCAGCACCA
Source organism: Desulfovibrionaceae bacterium (assembly GCA_028689675.1). GTDB lineage: Bacteria > Desulfobacterota > Desulfovibrionia > Desulfovibrionales > Desulfovibrionaceae > JAQVCS01. The sequence continues at coordinate 143,308 of JAQVCS010000005.1, forward strand.
AGAAAAGCGAGCTGAAGATATGCTGTAAAAGCCATGTGAGGGTATACAAGCCCAGCGTGCGCGACAAATAATACAGCGCGGCTAAAGCGGCAAAGCCCGATAAAATGGAAAGCACCCTTGTGCCGCGCACCATTTGCATGCCCTGATACAGCAGCAGGGTAATGATGGCCATGTCAAGCACATCGCGCCAATTAAGCGTAGCAAGAAAAGCCTGAATAGTTGCTAGAAACTGCACAGTGCCTCCTGAGCATTTTGCCAAGCGTGCACAAAACGCAAGGTCTGCACCGTGGCGGCAACATCATGAACACGGTGCACGCGCACACCTTCTGCCGCCAGCAAAGCCGTGGCTATTTGTGTTGCCTGCCCGCGCTGCGCCACTGGCAGCGACAGGACATCTCCAAATAACGACTTCATAGAAAGCCCCATCAGCACAGGGCGGTTAAAACGCCGCTGCAAAAGGCCACAAGCACGCAGCAGCGCCATATTGTGCTGTGCTTTTTTACCAAAACCTATGCCGGGGTCAAGTATAATGCGGTCTTCAGGCAGGCCAGCTTTGGTCAGGCTGGCAATGCCCTCTTCAAAAAAAGCCGTTACAGCGTCCACCACATTATCATAGGCAGGTTTTGCCTGCATGGTTTGCGGCTTGCCCTGCGCGTGCATAAGCACATAGCCCGGCTTGTATTGCGCCACCACATCGCGCAGGGCTGGCTCCCACGCGCAGGCAGAAATATCATTAAGTATATGCACATTGCCCGTTGCCAATAAACGCGCAGCTGTTTCTGCATGGTAGGTATCTACAGAAACCAAGGCCGCAGGGTGCGCACGCCGAATGCCAAACAGCACAGGCAGCAGGCGGGCGCATTCTTCTTCAGCAGCAAGGGGCACAGCCCCAGGGCGGCTTGACTCTGCCCCCAAGTCTAAAATATGCGCCCCTTCTGCCACTAGGCGCGAGGCATGCGCCAAAGCCTGTGCCGCGGTGTTATGCGTGCCGCCGTCATAAAAGGAATCGGGGGTGACATTCACAATACCCATCACGCCCAAGGGGGGGGTAAACACCTGCCCATGGGCAAGGCGCCAAAGTGCATTTATGTGAGGCATAGGGCTCTTCCTGATGGGGGTAATGCCCGCACCCTTCCCCGGCGTGGGGGAAGGGCACAGGCACTACAGCACAGAACTTAGTTTTTGTTGGTCTTTTCTTCGCTGCCGTTTTCTTCGGGTGCAGCCTGAGGCTTTACCTCGGGTGCGGGCTGCGCTGCCTGCGGCGTGTCATTATCATCGGCTTCCAGCACAAAATCATCCGCAGGGGCGGCGGGCTGGCTAGGCTTGACAGGGGCTTGTGCAAGCATTGGCTTGCCATTGCTGTCAAGTGGGGGCAAGGTTTCACCGCGCATCAGCTTGGCTATATCTTCACCCGTAATAGTTTCACGCTCAAGCAAGGCCTCGGCAATAGCGTGCAAATATTGCTCATTTTCTTTGAGCAAGGCAGTACAGCGCGCATGGGCTTCTTGCACAATGCCTTTCACTTCGGCATCGACCAAGCGGGCGGTGTCTTCACTGAAGTTTTTATTTTGCACCCACTCGCGCCCAATAAAGACTTCTTCGTTTGATTCACCAATGGTCAGGGGGCCTATGCTGTCGCTCATGCCCCATTCGCACACCATTTTACGCGCCAGCTTGGTGACGCGCTCAATGTCATTGCCCGCACCAGTGGTAATGTCATCAAAAAACAATTCTTCGGCCACGCGCCCACCCAGCAAGATAACCAGATTATTACGCAAATAATTGCGCGAATAGCCATGGCGGTCTTCTTCAGGCAATTGCATTGTCATGCCAAGGGCACGGCCTCGGGGAATGATGGTAACCTTGTGCACGGGGTCTGAGCCAGCCAAACGCATGGCGCACATGGCGTGCCCAGCTTCATGATAAGCAGTGATGCGCTTTTCTTCATCGGAAAGAATAAGGCTGCGGCGCTCACGCCCCATCAGCACTTTATCTTTAGCATATTCAAAATCGTGCATATCCACTGTATCAGCATTCAGCTTAGCGGCTTGCAGGGCGGCTTCGTTCACCAAGTTTTCTAAATCTGCACCAGAAAAGCCTGGTGTGCCGCGCGCCAGCACTTCCAAATCCACATCGGGGGCAAGGGGGGTGCGGCCAGTGTGCACTTCCAAAATGCGCTTTCTGCCCAGCAAATCGGGTGTGGGCACAACCACCTGACGGTCAAAACGCCCAGGGCGCAGCAAGGCAGGGTCAAGCACATCGGGGCGGTTGGTGGCAGCAATAAGAATAACACCTTCGTTTGATTCAAAGCCGTCCATTTCCACCAAGAGCTGGTTCAGCGTTTGTTCACGTTCATCGTGCCCACCGCCAAGGCCAGCGCCGCGCTTGCGCCCCACGGCGTCAATTTCATCAATAAAGATAAGGCAAGGGGCATTTTTTTTACCCTGCACAAAAAGGTCGCGCACGCGTGAAGCACCCACGCCCACAAACATTTCCACAAAGTCTGAACCGGATATGGAAAAGAAGGGCACGCCAGCTTCACCAGCAACAGCGCGCGCCAGCAAGGTTTTACCTGTGCCGGGGGGGCCCACCAGCAGCACCCCCTTGGGGATGCGCCCGCCAAGGCGCGTGAACTTTTTGGGGTTTGACAAAAATTCAACCACTTCAGAAAGTTCATCTTTGGCTTCATCCACACCAGCCACATCGGCAAAGGTTACGCGGGTTTGATCCTGATTAAGCATGCGTGCCCGCGAACGGCCAAAAGACATGGCTTTGCCGCCCTGCCCGTTCATTTGCCGCATGAAAAAGACCCACACGCCAATAAGCAACAACATGGGGAACCAAGAAATAAGCAGACCCATATACCAAGGTTGTTCTTCTGGCGGCTCGGCCTTTACAATAACCTTTTTTTCTAACAAACGATTAACAAGGCCACTGTCTTGCGGGGCATAGGTTTGGAGCTGTTTGCCATCGACTGTACGGCCAATAAGCGTATGCCCCTGAATGATAACTTCAGTAATCTGTCCCTGATCAACACCTTCAATAAATTCAGTGTAGGCCACCTTGGGCTGGCTGCCCTGCGGCTGCTGGAACATATTAAAAAGCATCACCATGCCCAGGACGATTGCCGCCCACAAGGTCAGGTTTCGGCTAAATTGATTCAATGCTACCTCCAAGGGATAATATAAAGTTGCAGCCACAGTTTAAGCACTGTTGCCCGCTTTGACAATCCATAAGGGGCGAAGATTTATTTTTTTCCTCAATACCCCTGTCAAGCCTTGCCAAGTAGGCACTTTTTTGACATAGTATTTTTTCTGATAGCATAACAACATGCTGGAGGCGTATCGGCACCGGTGTGCCGCCCGGTCTTCAAAACCGGTGCAGGGCTGTGAGGTCCTGGGTAGGTTCGACTCCTATACGCCTCCGCCATCACAGTAATGCAGCCCCATAAAGCCCCAAGGCCTTGTAGGGTTTTACTTTTTTCTTTATTTCACACCCCCATGAAGACCTGTTACCTTTTCAAAAACACGGGTAACGATACTTTTAGTGACTAAATACCCAATAGCCATACCTGTGCGCTGGGCTTAGCTACGCTTTTAGTTTATAATTACATATGTTCTTCCCTGAACGTGCCTGTTGTAAATCACACCCTCGTCGGAGCATATATGAACCATCTCATTCTCATTGTAGCGCTGATTATTGTGCTGTGTACCTTTTTAAACAAGGTTTCAAATAAGATAGGAATACCTGTTTTATTGCTGTTTATCGTGGTCGGCATACTGAGCGGGAGTGATGGTTTATTAAAAATAGAATTTGAAGATTATGTATTATCTGAAAAAATATGCTCTATTGCATTAATTTTTATCATGTTTTATGGCGGATTTGGCACACGATGGGATCAGGCAAAAAATGTTTCATACAAAGCTGGCATACTTTCAACACTTGGTGTTCTTTGTACAGCTGGCCTTACTGCATTATTTTGCTATACAATATTGCATTTTGGACTTGGTGAAAGTTTTTTAATGGGCGCTGTCATCAGTTCTACAGATGCCGCTTCAGTTTTTTCCATACTGCGTTCGCAAAAACTTGGCCTGAAAAACAATACAGACTCTTTGCTTGAGCTTGAAAGCGGCAGTAACGACCCCTGTTCATATTTATTAACAATACTTGCACTTGCATTTCTTGATGGAAATTTTGATAGCCTTTTCATGATAAAAATGCTCGGCAGCCAATTTGTAATAGGTATTCTCTTTGGTATTGCAATAGCATATATAGCCGTATTCGTATTATCAAGGTATAATTTCTCACACAATGGCTCAGATATGGCCTTTGTCATCGGGGTAGCCCTGCTTTCCTATGCCTGTGCTGCCATATTGGATGGAAATGGATATTTAAGCGTATACCTTTGCGGCATTATTATGGGCAATAAACCAATATGCAACAAAAAAGCATTAGTTCATTTTGCAAATGGTATCACTGGTTTAATGCAAATTCTTATATTTTTCCTTTTGGGCTTGCTGGCAACACCTTCTAAAATACCCGATATCTTCTTGCCTGCTTTTGCAATTATGCTCTTTTTGACATTTATTGCTCGACCTACGGCAATTTTTTTACTCATGCTTCCATTTAAAAGCGGATTGAGAGAAAATCTTCTCATTTCCTTTGCTGGTTTGCGTGGGGCGGCATCAATTGTTTTTGCAATTATGGCTGTTGTACACCCAAGCCAATTTAGTAGTGACCTTTTTCATATAGTTTTTTGTATTGTACTCTTATCTATTGCCTTTCAAGGTGCACTTCTCGCACCATGCGCGCGTATGCTAAAAATGACAGACAGCAGCATCAATATCATGAAAACATTTAGCGATTATACTGAAGATATTGATTTAAGTTTTATAAAAATTATCGTCAATACAGGGCATATATGGACAAACAAAAAAATTAAAGACATCATATTCCCACCAGAAACACTTGTTGCCATGATAATACGAGATAATAAACGCATTATACCACATGGCGACACAACTATTTTTGAATCGGACATTGTAATATTAACAGCAAAAAAGTATGAAGGTGATGAGACACTCTCATTTAAAGAATATACTATAAAACATGACAGTGCTCTAATTGGAAAAAGAATATATGAATTTTCTCAAATAAAAAATGAGCTTGTCATTATTCTTATCAGAAAGTCACAAACAATAGTACCCAATGGAAATACAATAATCGAAAAAAATGATAAACTGGTCATTGCTATTCAATAAACTGCCCCCCTGTACACGCTTGCACTAGGGCAAAAAAACGTGACGTTTGGCAAGCAAGACATACAGGGGAACAGAGCATACCTGCGTGCCAACAGAAAACACTACTAGATAAAGAGGGTTCCAGTCATACAGCCAGCCCATCAGCCAACTGCCCACAAACCAGCACAGGCCAAAGCAGGATTCCACCATGCCAAAGCTGGTGGCACGATTTTCTACTGAGCTTAAGGTCACCACGGCAGCTTTCAAAACAGATTCCTGCGCCCCCATACCTATGCCCCACAAAGCAATGCCCACCAGCAGCCAAGGCAGCGAGTCTGTGCAAAAAATGAATATGGCAAAAAAAGCGGCCACGCTGCCCGCAACAACCAGTGCGGTAAAGCGCAGGCGATCATAAAGCCAGCCAAAAAATAAGGCGGCAAAGGCATCCACAATCATGGCACCAGCATACAGCAGGGGCAGCGTGTGCTCTGCCACCAAGCCTTTTTTAGCTATGTGCATGGTTATTATGGGAAAGTCTACAAAGCCCAAGGCAAAGCAGCCAATGGCCACAAGATAGAGAAAAAATTCCTTTCGTGCAGCAAAGGGGGCATTGCTGCACGGCTTTTCAAAATTCTCTGGAGAGGGGAATTTGTGGCGGGCAAAAAGCAAAAAAAGCATGGTGAGCAGCGCTGGCACAGCCAGAAGGGCAAAACACAGGGCAAAAGAAGTCAGGGGCTTTGCACCTTCTTTGCACCAGAGCACACCAAAAAGAATAACAGGCCCCAAAAAAGCACCCAGTTGATCCAAAAATTCTTGCAAAGCAAAGGCCTTACCCACGCCCACCTGACTGGCTGCAAAAGAAAGCAGGGTGTTTTTGGCGGGCTGGCGTATGGCTTTGCCCGTGCGTTCCAGAATAATCAGCATACAGGCCAGCATCCAACCATTTTCAGGCACCAGAGCCAGCAACGGAACAGCAATAAGGTTTACGCCATAGCCCAGAATAGTCATGCCCCAATACTGTCTGGTTCTATCGGCAATCAGGCCTGTGAGCAGCCGCAAAGTATAGCCAACAAGCTCGCCAAAGCCTGTAACAAAGCCAAGCACGGTGGCCGAAGCCCCCAGCAAAGGGAGATACGCACCATAAATACTGCGCGCACCTTCATGGGTCATATCAGCAAAAAGGCTGACAATGCCCATCATCACAACAAAAATAAATGCTGGTGTGGCCTGAATAAAAAAACGGATTTTACAAGACATGGCAACCTTCTTTTGCTTTTTTAGAGCAGAATACCTGCAAAAATCCATATTTTTACAGGTGAAAGACAAGCCCACTTTGGCATGCACCAGCACTACATGCCGCGTATGCCTTGGCGGGCAAAGACCACACAGTTGCCACAGAGCAATGTAAAAACAGCATTGCCCTAGACAACAAAAAAACAGCGCCTTGTATCTGGCGCTGTTTTTTTACAAATACCTACCAACGCCGAAGCAATGGTAGGAGTTATCAGCTAATGCGGTTTTACGGGGAACTCCATCCCTTTGTTTTTGTGTACGCCATGTACAGAGCCTTGTAAAGGTATGCCTAGCGCAAAAAAAGCCGTTCCACATCCTCCACGCGCACTTCATGGCACACAGGGGCGGCCAAGCCCCCGCGCTGGGTACGGCACAGTGCCAGCGTAAGGGCTGAATGAGCCCAATGCAGGCCATCAAGGCGCAGCTGTGCTGGCAAGGCGGCCTTGTGCTGTGCTACAGGCAGGGGCAAGGACGTAAGCGTGCCGTGCAGAGCAAGGCGCGGCCTGCTGCGGCTCAAGACATAGGGCAAGGCATCTGTTAGCCCTTCCCCCGTGCATTTGCACAGGCTTTCTTTGGCCGCCCATAGTGTGCAGGCCATACCTGCCCTATCGGCAGCCCCTTGTATCAGGCTGATTTCCTGAGCATTGTATATTTTGGGAAGCAGGGCATCGGGCATGGTGCTGTGGCTAAATGCTGAAGGCAAGGCCACATCAATGCCCACAGGAAAAGTATCAAGAGCGCACAGCACAGCCTGCGGGCAGGAACTCAAAGAAAAATGCGGCCAGCCCTTGTGCAGGCAGGGCTTGCCACGCTGGCCATACACCAGACGAGGGGGCTGCCGCCAACCATATTCTTTATACAGCCCCAAGCGTAATAATAAATAGCCCAGCACAGAAAGGTTGCGATCATGCGCCGCACGCCAGCGCAGGGTGCGCACCTGCCGCGCGGCATCAAGGGCGGGGAATGCCCTTTGCCAAAAGTGCTCCTTCAAACAAGCAAGATTGCGTATATAATATATCATTTCGTTTAGGCAGCCCTGCCTTGCTTTTTTTATCCAATATTTTTCACCGTTTTGTGCCTGCGCGCTTACAGCCTAAAGCAAGGCCTTGCCCATTTGGTGGGCTTGAAGATACAGGCAAAGTCAGCCTTGTGGCCTTGCCTGTATGCTACAAAAAAAATTATACTACATGCTTATCAAGTGTATTTACCGCCGCAACAAGGGAAGGCTGCGCCAAATGTGCATAGCGCATGGTCACCTTGGGGTCAGAATGCCCCAGCAGGGTTTGCACTGTATACAGTGAAAAGCCGTCATTCACCAAAAAAGATGCAAAAGAATGCCGCAAATCATGAATGCGCACGTCCTCCAAGCCAGCCAAGTGCCGAATCTTTTTCCATATATAAAACAATCCCTTAAAAGGTTGCTGCTTATCTGCAGCAGGAAATAGCCAAGGGCAGTGCTCATAGCGTGGCAATTGCTCTATAATGGCCACCGCCGTATCAGAAAGCGAAATATGCCTTGCCTTGCCCGACTTGGAAAGGGGTACAGTCAGCCTGCGCTGGGCAAGGTGCACATATTCCCAACGGGCATTCATTATTTCACTTTTGCGGGCTCCGGTAAACAGCAACAACTTGAGCGCAAGGGCATTTTGGTTATAGGGCATGGTATCAATTATTTGCAGCACGCGGTGCGCTTCGGCCTGCGTTAAAAAGCGTTCGCGCAGAGAAATTATTTTTAGGGGAGAAGACGCGATGCAGGGGGAATGCCCCTCTGGCAAAAATTTCCACTGAATAGCATAAGAAAAAATGGTTTTCAGCACAGCAAGCCTGCGGTTAAAGGTGCTGGGGCTAATGCCCTGCGCCTGCATTTGCTGCTGCCAAAGCTGAATGTGGTTTACCTGAATTTTGCTCAGTAAATACTCGCCCAGCAGGGGAATAATGTGCGCCTTTGCTATGGCCTCATCAACACGCCAGCTTCGTTTTTGCTTTTTAATATGTGGCATGTATCTTTTTTCGATAAAAAATGTAATGTTGGTATATGTTGCGGCAGCATCACATCCGTTTTGGGGTCTTGCCCCACAGCCACAGCAGACGAAAGAGAATAGGCCAAAGCCCTAGCCTGCACAGCTGAAATTTGGTGCATTGCCCCTATGCGGCAATAGCGCATTTTTTTCACAGGGTCGGTATAGCGAAAATACCATGTTCCTTTACCACTTTTACGATATTCTAACAGTAAACAGGGTAAATCCTCATCTGTATACTGTATGGTTTTTAAGGGCTGCTGTTTTTTCAAGATGTTACAGAATTGCTGAGAAAGTAAGCAACGAGGCATAAAAGGCTCCTAGACTGTGTAAAAAATAAAAAGGGTCAGCGTTTCAAAAAGCGCTTGCCCTGCACCATACTATGCTCTTATATTTTTACATAATAGTCCGAGATAAAACAGGAAAGATATTTTTTATTAGTATACATAGCCTTTTTGCCTAGGGCATATGCCCAAAGCGGGCAGAAGTAAATCATTATTGACAATAAGCTGAAATATAAATAAAATTTCTGCCCGTACATCGCTATCTAGCACAAAACAATTTTCCTCAGCACAAAAGCAAGGAGCCTTGCTATGAAAACCATTACAAAAATCTTGTGCGCTGTTGACCTTTCAGAACAAAGCACCATTGTGGCAAACTATGCCACCAACCTTGCCCAAACCTTGGGTGCAAGCATTGTGGCTTTATATGTAGCCCCTGCAGCAGGGCAATATGTGGGCTTTCATGTTCCGCCTGAAACAATTACGCAATTTATTGATGACATCACCACAGGGGCAGAAAACAGTATGCAGGCCTTTGTGGCTGAACATTTTTCCGCTGTGCCAACAGAAGGGCGCGTTGTTATTGGTGACGCGGCAGAGGCAATTTTAGCGCAGGCAGAAAAGGATAAGATAGATATGATTGTCATGGGCACGCATGGCCGCACAGGCATGGATCGTGTGCTTTTTGGCTCTGTGGCAGAGCGCGTTGTTACCTCTGCCGCCTGCCCCGTGCTTACCGTGCGCCCCCAGTAAAAAGTACGCTGCTTTAAAAGAGAATGCCTATGCCGTAAGCCAGCATAGTGTTCTCTTTTTCTTTCCACGGCAATGCTTTTGCCCTGCCTACTGCCCTGCTTGCCTGCAAAAAAGCTAGGGCAAAGCCCATTGGCGAATCAAAAACTTTTGCACCTGCTGTTCACTCCAATAAAAGGCATCCTTGCCGAGAACGACAAAGCCAACATGCCCGCCATGCGGAGCAACCTCAAGGTTGAGTAGCTTGTTGCCTTGTGCTGCTGCATAAGGAAAACATGAGGGCGAGCAAAAAGGGTCATCGGCAGCGGCCAGCATATACACAGGCACGGTGATATTCCCCAATACAGGCAGGCTGGCGGTGCTTTCCCAATATTCTTGTGCTGAAGCATAGCCATACAGCGGTGCGGTGAGCAGCCTGTCAAAGGCAGCAAAGCTGTGTATTTCCTGCCCCAGCACAGCGGCATATTGCGGAAAACGCGCGGCCTTGATGCTGGCTTTTTTCAGCATGGAACGCATAAAATAGCGCATGTACAGCCGATTTTCTGGTTTATCAAGCACAGCTGCCGCGCGGGGCAAGTCGCAAGGGACAGAAATGGCGCAGGCGGCCTTTACTTCAGGCGGAATAGCTGGCTGCCCTGTGCCCAGCCAGCGCAAAATCTGGTTGCCGCCCATGCTAAAGCCAATAAGCGCAAGTTCGTTGTAGCCAAGGCCAACGCCCCATGCGGCTACCGCGGCCACGTCGGCAGTGTGCCCCATGTTATATAATTGTTCAGTGGCATTGACTGTGCCAGAACAAAAACGCATATTCCATGCCAGCACGTCAAAGCCCAGAGCAAGGCAGGCTTTTGCCATACCCAATATATATTTGCGCTGGCTGTTCCCCTCTAAACCATGGGAAATAACAACAGCGCGCCTGTGCCCGCCAGACTGGCTGTGCCTGTGCACATCAATATCCAAAAAATCTCCGTCTGCGGTGTCTATGCGCTGGCGCTGGCAGGGCTGGGGCGGCATAGTGCGAAACAAAACAGGCCAGCATGTTTGCACATGCCCATTGCGTAAAAACAAAGGTGCAGAATACATTGAAGCAAGTACAGGCATATGTACCTCGCAATAGTGCCACTTGTGTTGGCTGGCAACATAAGAGCACCAGCACAGCAAACAAACTAGAGCAAATTCACGTTTAAAGCTTCCTTCACGGGGAAGCCAATTCCCCTTGTGGGCTTTGAGTGACAAGGATTTCTGAGGAAACCGTGCGAATATTTTTAAAGTTACAATGCTTACACTATTTCGCCTGAGCAAAAGGCGTTTATAAACCAAAACAAATAAAAAAACTATGCTATATGACGCCATTATCTTGGGTGCAGGCGCTGCGGGGCTGATGTGTGCCCGCGTGGCTGCTGGCCGCGGGCTTGCCATAGCCTTGGTAGACCACGCCCCGCAGGCTGGGGGAAAAATACCCATCAGCGGCGGGGGCAAAGCAAATTTCACCAACAAAATTATGGGGAAAGAATATTTTTACGGTGCAGACCCCTCTTTTTGCACCTATGCCCTTGAGCGCTTCAGCCCAAGCGACATGCTACACCTGCTCAAAGGCTGGGGCATAGCGTGGGAAGAACGCACCCATGGGCAGCTTTTTTGCAAACAAAGCGCCAGCCAACTGACTAATCACCTTGTTGACGATGTGCGCCGCAACAATGCTGCCTTTTTTTTCAAGCGCAGCATTCTTTCCTGCCGCCCTAGCCCACAGGCTTTTGTGCTTGAGACAGACCACGAAATTCTTCAAGCAAGGCAGGTGGTGCTGGCACTGGGCAGCCCAGCATGGCCACAAATGGGCGCCAGCGATTTGGGGGCACGCCTTGCCCGCAGCCTTGGCCAAAAGCTCAGCCCCTTTCGCCCCGTGCTCAGCCCTCTTCATATGCCACAGGGCTGGAGCCTGCAAGGGCTTGCGGGCATAAGCCTGCCTGTACGCATATGCACAGGGGCGCAGTGTTTTGAGGATGATTTACTTATTACCCATCAGGGCATTAGTGGCCCAGCGGCACTAAAAGCAAGCATAGCATGGCAGGCAGGACAGCCTGTATTTATTGACTTTATGCCTCAAATTTCCTTTTCACACCTGCTGGATACCCCCGAATGCGGCAAGCTGCTTGCGCGCAACCTGCTGTGCCGCTACATGCCGCAAAGGCTATCCGAAGCCCTTTTGCCGCCAGAGCTTGCCCAGCGCAAAGTGGCCGAACTTTCACGGGTGCAGCGCAATGCCCTGCATGCCTGCGTGCATGCGCACAGCCTTAGCCCTTGTGGCGCGGCAGGAATGAAAAAGGCCGAAGCCTGCCTAGGCGGCGTGCGCACAGAAGGCATAGACCAGTATACAATGGAAAGTCTACAGCGGGAAGGGCTGTTTATTGTGGGGGAATTGCTTGATATTACGGGCTTACTTGGGGGCTATAACCTGCACTGGGCATGGGCAAGCGGCTTTGTTGCCGGCCAAAGCCTGCGCCCTAGGGTATAATTACATCCTATCCACATAGACCTGTTCTAAAAAATCTTCCATAGCCTCATCGGCACGGGCTATATATTCCTTCAGCGGGAATTGTGCCGCACAGGCTGGGCAACGCATAAAGACTTCGTGGCAAGAACGGGCAATGTGCAAAGCCTGCCCGCATTGTGGGCAAAGCAGACTTGTTTGGGCATCACGCGGTGAAGAAAACCAAGCAGCCATAGGTTCTCCTAGATAGTGTAGTCACGAGATTGACGCCCAAATAAAAATACATCTGATATGCACTGCCGCCAAAAACGAGGCGGAATTTTTAGCATATCGCGTTGCAATCCCACGCCATTGCTTTAACATA
>JAQVCS010000006.1 GCA_028689675.1 Desulfovibrionaceae bacterium
ACAGCGTCTGAGATATCGTGTCTGCGGTGTGCTACTGCTTCCATAATAACCTCTTGATGGTGAACTTATGAAAACAGAGTACACTATTTTTTAATGATTTACAATCTCGTGACTACACAGTCTAGCAAAAAGTCTTGATCGTAATTTGAAAGGTCAGGTTCTACTTTTTCCGACATTTCCAGCTCCGTTGTTTTCCTGAATGGTTCAGGGTTTGAGGTTGTTGGGTCGCAAAAACAGTCTAGCAGCGGAGCTGGAGCCACACAATGGCAGGGGGCGCGATTATGGCTATGAAAGACGCATACACCACCAGTGAACTTTGCAGAATCTTGCAAAGTGTTGTTTCCAGTATCACGCGCCGCGCCGCCCGCGAAAACTGGCAGTCCCGCAAGCGTGTTGGGCGTGGCGGCGGCAAGGAATGGCTGGCGGCGTCTATGTCAGAAGATGCTCGCCTTCATATCCGCCGCTATGAAGAAGCACAGGCGCAAGCCGCACTGCCTGCCCTTTCCAGCGCTGCTGCGCCAGTACTTGTTGCCAAGCCAGCTTCAGTCTTGCAGGCAATTTTAGATGATCGCCGCCGTTACAAGGCGCTGGCACGGGCGGACTTGGTGCGGCTTTACCTCAAGTGGCAGCGCGAACACGGGGCAGCACAGGCGCAAAAGGTTATGTTCATTACTGCTTATGAAGGCGGCGCATGGCCTGAACTCAAAGCAGAAGTGGGCACAGTGTCATGGAAGACGCTGGAACGCTGGAAGCTGGAGCAGGAGCGCGCAGATTCTGTGCTGGTGCTTGCCGACAAGCGCGGCATAGCCCACAAGGGCAAAACTGCCCTTACCGACCGCCACCGTATGCTGATTTTATCCTATATTCTCAACCCGAACGCGCCGCAGGTGGCACAGGTTGCCCGTAAAATACAGGCACGCTGCACTGCCGAACAAATTTTCATCCCTTCAGAGGCAACCATACGCCGCTGGGTCAAGGCTTATTCCGCTCAATGCTTTGCGGCGTATACCTTCTGGCGCAAAGGCAAAAAGGCGTGGAATGACGAGTGCGCCATTTCCATTTTGCGCGATTGGGACTTGGTGGGCGTGGGGGATGTGGTCTTTGCAGACGGGCATACGCTGAATTTTGAAACCATTGACCCCGAAACAGGCAAGCCCAAGCGCATGACATTGCTGCTCTTTTTTGATGGTGCAAGCGGTCATCCCTTGGGCTGGGAAATTATGGCATCAGAAAATGTTTCCTGCATTTCCGCCGCCTTCCGCAGAACCTGCCTGCTGCTGGGGAAGTTCCCCACGGTGGTGTATATTGACAATGGGCGCGCTTTCCGTGCGAAATTCTTTGAAGGCTGTGCAAATTTTGAAGAAGCTGGTTTTTGTGGCCTGTACAAGTCGCTTGGCTGTGAAGTTATTCATGCTTGGCCGTATCATGGGCAGACCAAGACTGTGGAACGGTTTTTCAAGACCATGCACGACCTTGAAATGTTTATACCTTCCTACACTGGCTATGACATTGGGCACAAGCCGCCGCGCTTGCATCGCGGCGAAACATTACACCGCAAGCTGTATGAAAAAATGGGCGGACGCCCGCTCACGCTGGAAGAAACGCATAAGGCTGTGGTCATGTGGTTCTGTGAATACGTCCAGCGCCCGCAGTGGCGTACGCATTTGAAGGGGCGCACTCCAGCGGAAATGTTCGAGGAAGGGCGCGGTAGCGGCCTGACGCCAGAACAGACGGCGCGGCTTGACTTGTGCATGATGCAAAAAGAAATCCGCACTATTACCAAAGACGGTATCAGCCTGCACGGGCGTTTGTTCTGGGCTGCGGAACTTTCCAACCGCCGTCACCCAGTGCTGGTGCGCTATGACGAGCTGCTGTCGCCAGATGTGGTGAAAGTCTACACGCTGGACGGCGTGTATGTATGTGATGCGCTCGATCGCCTGCACCACAAAATTGCGGCTGGCATTCATCCTGTAGCGCGCATTCTTGGCACTGCTGAACAGCAAGAAGACTTACAGCGGGCACTTGAGCTTAAAAAATCACTGGAAAAACGCGATTCTGCTACGCTTCGGGCTTTGAGCGACACGGTTATTTTACCAGAAACAAAGGCGCGCTATGCCGCTATAGAACATGGCACTGCCACAACAGCAGCTGCCCCCCGCGTGGAAAAGCCAGCCATAGCAACAGCGGCAGACATTGCCGCCATTGAAAAGGCAAAAGAGCAGGCAAGGGCAGCGCGGGAAGCGGCGGAAAGACCTTCCTACACCCCATCCATGCTCAAGCGTTGGCGGGATGAGCTGGAGCGCTACGACTATTTGTTCAAGACAAAATATGAGCAAGGCATTGAACTTGTGCTGGAAGACGAAGCATGGATGGAAGCACTTGAACAGACCCCGAATTACCAGCGCAATATGAAGCGGCGCTATGATCAATTTTTGGAATTATATGCCTTTCAAAGGCGTACAGCATAATATTGGAGGAAATAATGCGCGATATTATTGTCGAAACTGATGCCATGACCCGCTTTAATGCCGCTATGGACGCGGTGCGGGATGGTGGAAAATACGCTTCTGGCTTTGTGGTTGCCCACGGGCAGGCAGGGCGCGGTAAGTCTGTGGCGGCTGACCGCTACCATTTTGTGAACGGCGGTGCGTATGTGCGCGTCTGGCAGGGCTGGAGTCAAACGGCTTTTATGCAACGGCTGCTCTTTGAGGTGCGCGGTAAAAATACAGAAATGCCCCGCCATACGGGCAACCGCTGCAAGGAAATGGTTGTCGAACTGTTGCAAAATAACCCTTTGCCCATTTTTATTGATGAAGCAGATCGCCTCAAGGTCGACCGCATAGAAGACCTGAGGGACATTCATGAAATTACTGGCGTTCCTGTGGTGCTTATTGGCGAAGAGCTGGACGGTTTACCGCGCGCTATGTTGCGCCAGAGCATCCCTACACCTTAACGCCAGCAGAAATGGTCGAGCGCAAAAACTTGCTGACCGTGCGCGAAGCCTCGTATTGCCTCAATGTTTCAGAGCGTTTGATTTATGATTGGCTTGCCGAGGGGCGGCTTATTGCCCTGAAAGAAAGGCCTATTCGTATTCGTGCCGCAGAAATCAAGGCAATGATGCACAATTTTGACGAATAATTCCTTTGCATAGTTCGCGCCCTTTACGGGCAAAGTGCAACCCGCTGTGGCAATCTTCCCACAGCGGGTTGTTTCGCGTCCAGCCTGCTGCCCCACGCTTGCGCGTGCCAAGAGCACCCGTGGGGCTACCTCCAAGAGCGCCGCCGAGGGCTGTTCCTCGGCGGCAAATTTGTAAGGAGCACTATGTACACTATCCCCTCCCGCCAATTTTTAGCGCAAATCCAAAAATTTGAGGGCTTTTATGCCCAGCCCTACCTTTGCCCCGCAGGTAAGGTGACCATAGGCTATGGCACAAATTTGGAAGCGCACCCAGAAAATATCCCCTACAATGACCTGAGAAAAGCCGTAGAAAACAAGATTTTGTACGGCAATGCCCTGCTTTTAGCGCTCAAAAAACGCGGTATGCAATGGACAAAGCAGCAAGCCGAATCCAATATGCTGGTAGAAGTGCTGACTACACGCGAAGACCTCGAAAAACGCTGCCCAGCATACATAAGCCTTGTGGCGCGCGATGAAATGGTGCGCGCCGAAGCCCTGCTTGATATGGCTTACAATATGGGTGTGGGCACTGCCCCCCGTGGCACAGAAAAAGGGCGCGGCCTGCTGGGCTTTTTCACCTTTTTGCCCCGCATGGAGCGCGGCGAATATGAGGCAGCCGCCGCAGGGCTAAAACGCTCTAGCTGGTATAAGCAAGTGGGGCGGCGTTCGCGCACCATTTGCGAACAAATCCGCACGGGGGCGTATTGTGACTAGCCAGACACCTTTGTCCGACCTGTTCCGCTGCACGGACGGCGGCTGGTCTTGTATGCGCGTTATTGCCTTTTTGACCTGCACCGTGGTGCTGTCCGTGTGGGCGCTGTGCTGCCTGCTGGGCGGCGCGTGGATTCCCATTAGCTGGGAAATGGTGGCATTGGTGGGCGGCGCGCAAGGGGCAAAGGCTGTGCAAAGCCGCTTTGAATGCCGCCCGCAGGGGCGCGAATAATGAGGCTTGCCTTTGTGTTTTTGCTGGCGGCATTGGCGGCTTCTGTGTGGTGCGCGCGTGATGCGCGGCACACATTGGCCTTGGAGCAAAAAGACCATGCCACCACGCGCATTGCTTTGCAGCGAATGACGCAGTCGCGCGATGCTTGGGCTGCCGCATACACCGAGGCTTTGGCTGCTGCCCAAGCCCAGCGCGAAAATGCAGCGCAATGCCTGCAAAGGGAAGCCGCCGCCAGCAAAGAGACAAGCGAGCGAGCGGCAATTATGGCGCAGGCAAAGCCCTTGCCGCGCCCAGCACAAAGCAAGGATGTGGTAGATGATGAAACCCGCAAGCGCGCTACTGCTCGCCTTAACCGTCCTTTGTAGTGCTTGCGGGGCTAGGCAGGCTGCCATCAGCCCGCCGCTTGTGCTTGCCCTGCCAGACTGCCCCGCGCCAGAAGTGCCGCTATTGCCGCCGCTTGAGGGGGCAGTGCCGCTTGACTCCCCCCAAAATATAGACCTGCTCATGCAGCGTGACGACAGCATACGCCGTTATGTCGCGGGCTTGCAGGCAAGCATATCTTGCTACCAAAGGCAGAACACAAAGGAAAATCATGAACCCAAACGACCTTGAAACCCTTGTCACCGCTACCCAAACCATTGCCGCTGTACTGTCGGGCTTGGGTGTGCCTGGCCTGCTTGCTCTTGCCCTGTCTGGGCCCGCCATGGTCATTGTGGCCATGCTCTATTTTGAGCATTTGCGCACCAAGCGGGCTGAACAATCGCAGCAAATATACCGCGAAGAAACCAGCCGCATTTTAGAAGCCTATCGCATCGACACGCAAAAAATTTTGCGCGAAGTGGGCGGGGAACACGCAGAAGCTGTGGCGCAGTATAGGGAAAATGTTGAATTTGTAAAAAATTACGAGCGCATGGCAGATTCTTTACAAACGCTGATTGTCAATAATACCCGCGCCATGGAACGCCTTACAACTATTGTAGAAACGAGGAAAATATGAGTGAACGCAATGAAAATTGGGGACGCCGTGAAAGTTTGCGGCGCATAGAAAAAACTTTGCTTGCCGAAATTCGCTCGCATCGTGAGTCTATACGCGCCTTATTGCCCATAGGCGGCGAGGTGCAGGACATTGACGGCGAATATCTATTTTCTTTGGCTGTGGGGCTGAATGATCGCCTTGTGGAATTGCGCGGCGTGGAGCAAAAAATTGCTATTTTGAGCCGTGAGCTTGAGTAACGGGGGCAATATGGGTTGGGAATACGAAGCAGACACCAAGTGGCAGGCGCAAGAGCTGTATTGCGTTGACCGCCTGCCTTTTACGCGCGTTGCCGAGCTTACTGGTGTTGCCGAAACGCAGGTGGCGGCATTGGGCGCGGCATTTCTTTCGGCTGGCGCAAGCCCAGAAGTGGCGGCAACAGCACTCAAGAGTTTTACAACTACGTTGGTTAAGGGCACGGCTATGTCTAAAAATCAGGCAGCCGCTTTTCAGTCCCTAGGTTTTTCTGCCAGCGCAATGGCAAAATCTATGCAGACCGATGCCCAAGGGACGATTTTCAAGGTTTTGCAGGCGCTTGCCGACAAGCCCAAAGAGCTGCAAATGTCTTTGCTTACAGAGATGTTTGGCGAAGAGGCCATTGGTGCAATAGCCCCGCTGCTGCAAAATATGGGCAATCTAAGCCAAGCCTTTGAGCTGGTGGGCGATGCCAGTAAGTATGCTGGCTCTATGCAGGCAGAATTTGACACCCGCAGCAAAACCACGCAAAACGCCTTGCAGCTTCTTTCTAACAAGCTGAATAACCTTGCTATTTCTCTGGGCACAATTTTTTTGCCTGTCGTTGCCAAGGCGGCTGTAGCCTTGGGCTGGCTTGCTGATGCTTTGCGCTTTGTTGTGGAAAGCCCCTTTGGGCAATGGCTTGTTCAGGCTTCCGCAGCATTGGCTACGGCTGTGGTCACACTTACCGCCTTTGCTGGCGCTTTGTGGCTGTGCTCTGCGGCTGGGGCTTTGCTTGGCAAGGCACTTGCTCCGCTCAAGCTCGCCCTGCTTGGTTTGGGCTTGCCTGTATGGCTGCTTATTGCGGCCATAGGCTTGCTCTATGCGGCATACAAAAGCAATTTTGGCGGCATTGCCGACACCGTGAACCGCTGGGGGCGCAATATTTCCCTTGTTGTGCGCGGTGTGGTGGCGATTTTTCAAAATTTGACTGGCTCAAGTTCAGAAATTCGCTGGAAATTGGCGAAAGACCTTAAAGAAGCTGGTTTGGTTGGTTTTGTTACTACACTTGCTCGTATAGTGTACCGTGTTCGTACCACTTTTATAGGCTTCTCAAAGGCATTATCTAAAGTATTTGCCACAATAGATGTCATTCTTGTTCCTGCGCGATTAGCAGTAGCAGAATTTATGCTTGCATTGGAAGATTTGTTTGGAACATTCCGTGGGGATGAAGTTACCAGTGCAAGCGCATCATGGGAGGCTTTCGGCGCGGCGCTTGGCGATATTGCTGGTGGGTTACTCACAATTCTTGCGCAGGCTTTTGTGGGGCTTGTAGAAGGCATAAAGAAATTTGCCATCATTATTGGCTATGCTGTTGGCTGGGTCTCTGCATTATGCAGCGGCTTATTTAAGCTGACAGGTGCGACAAGTGCCGCAAATGATAGTGCCAACCCCACTTCATGGGGGGCTTTAGGAAAAATGCTGGGCGTGGTGCTTGCTACTGTGCTGGCAGTAAAGGTTGCCTTATTGGCATATCGTGGTCTTGTACTGACCATCAGCGCAATAACAAAGGCGTGGGTAGCGGTGCAGTGGCTACTGAACGTTGCTATGAATGCTAACCCTATAGGGCTGGTAATTATAGCTGTTGTGGCACTGGCGGCTGCGGCTGGCTGGCTTATAGACAATTGGGAAAGTGTGCGTGCATGGTGGGCTTCCCTCTTGGGTGGCATCGTTGAGGCAGCGTCCGAGGCGTGGAATAGTGTCCTTTCGGGGATAACAGGCTTTGGGGCTACGTTTTTAGTTAGTGTGCAAAACGTCTGGAACAATATTCTCGCTTTCTTTGACGGCTTCAATCTTTTTGAATCTGGCGCAAAGCTCTTTGACACCTTTAAGGACGGCATACTCAGCCGCGCCGCTGCTATTAAGGATGTTGTAAGCGGCGCATTGGCAAATGTCCGCAACCTGCTGCCTTTTTCAGACGCGAAAGAAGGCCCCTTGTCCACGCTGACCCTTTCGGGCACGCGCCTTATGACCACACTTGGCGAAGGCGTGAATGCTGGGGCTGGCTCGCTGCTGGGCTCTGTTTCTGGGGCATTGGGCACGGTGGGCGAAACTGTTTCTGGCTGGTGGGATGGGCTGTGGGGCAAAGAGGCTGGGCAGCTCCCCGCCATGCAGGGCGCGCGCATTCCTGACCCGCCAGCCTTTGCGCCAGAAAATGAAAATGCCTCTGACGGCAAGGCGCAGGCTCAAGGCAGGGGCGGCACAACAACGTGGACGCTGCATATTGGCAATGTCACACTGCCCAATGTGAAGGACGCGCAAGGCTTTTTTGACGATTTGCAAAACGCGGCGCTGGAATATGGAGAC
The DNA here is from genome assembly GCA_028689675.1 of Desulfovibrionaceae bacterium. Lineage (GTDB taxonomy): Bacteria > Desulfobacterota > Desulfovibrionia > Desulfovibrionales > Desulfovibrionaceae > JAQVCS01. The sequence goes on from JAQVCS010000006.1 coordinate 7,695, forward strand.
GCACGAGCATGAATATAAGCAATAAGAAAAAACAAAGTGTTACGCTGCTCACCTTTGAAGACGGGCTGATTCAGCTTGGCGGCAAAGAGCTGCCTGGCTTTCTGGAAGAGCTGCGCGTAGACGGCAAGGTCAAATTTGACGAGCAGGCAATTGACGGCGCAAGCGGCAAAAAAAAGACGCCGCAGGGCTGGGAAGATGCCGATATTTCGGCAACACTGTATTTGGCAACAGACCAAGACGGCACTTGTTATGACAAGCTCACAGCATTGGCTGGCTTTTTTCAGCAGCCCGATGCCAAGGCAAACCCGCAAATGTATACCGTTACCAATAGGCATTTGCTGGCGCGCGGGGTGCGACAGGTGATTTTTTCGCGTTTAGAATCGGCAGAAAATATGCAGACTGACGAAATACGCGCCAGCCTTGCCTTTGTGGAGCACCGCCCGCCCATCATCAAAACAGAGCAGGCACAGGCAAAAACACCCACAAGCAAAGAGCTTGCCCAGCAGGCAAAAGAAAAAGCCGCCACGGCAAGCAAGGCAGAGCCAGAGGAAGTTCTCAAGGTGGGCTTAGAATGATTGAAGGCTTGAATGTGCGCTGCAATGTGGGGGCTGTGCAGGTGCTGCGTTCCCCTTTTATTGAGCTGGTGTACCGCCGCCGTGCTGTGCTTTCGCGCGCTGTTGTCAGCATTCCAGACCCTTTTGGCGAAGTGCGGGCGGCACTTGCCCCTCAGCAGGCAGTGACTGTGCGCTTTGGTTATCGCGGGGAGGCAACGCTATGGCACGAATGGCAAGGCACGGTCGAAAGCATAGACCAGCCCAGTGCTGGAAGTGCCGACCAAGACGCGGTGACCGTGCGTGCTGTGGGCTTAGAAAAGGCACTTGCCACCACCATGATTACAGAATCCTTTTACCGCGAGCCAGCCGATGCCGTGGCGCGCCGCCTTTTGGCGCGTACTGGGCTTGCCGTGGGCGCGGTGGACGTGCCAGCCGACATTCTGCCGCATCAAGTTTTTTCGCACGTTTCGGTGGCGCGTGCCCTCAAGCAGCTTTCTCAGACCTTAGAAACTTCTTTTGGGCATGATATGAGCCGCCACGCACTATGGCTGGGGGCGCAAGGGCTGACATGGAGCGATGCCGACGAGGCTGGCGAGGTGTACAGCATTGCCACGGCAGAAAATCTTATTGCCCACAGCCCGCCAGCGCGAGAAGGCGAGTTGGGCAGCGTGGTGGCTGTGCTGCTGCCAGGGCTGACAGACAGCCGCCAAGTGCATATTCGCGATGTGCGGCGCGGCATTGACGTAAACGCGCGGGCGCAGGATGTTATTCACACACTCAGCGCGGCTGGCAATGTGACCACGATAAGCTATGGCGCGGACGCGGGCTGGGGGTAATATGGCAAATGAAGACAAAAAAGGTCGTGACAATGTGCTGGCGGCACTCAAGCGTGCTGTCGAGCTTTGTATGCCCAATTTGCGGCATTATTACCGAATGCCCAAAAAGGCACGCATTGTAGCGGCATACGCGGCGGACGGCAGCTATTATGCCGATGTGCAGCCCTTGCGTAATGACGGCACAGAGGATGCAAACGAGCCTCTTGTGCCCAAGGTGGAGCTGCCCGTGCTGTGGGGCGGCAACAATCGCGGCGTGATTTGCCCGCCAGAGGTGGGCAGCCTGTGCGATGTAAGCTATTATGACGGCGACCCGAATTATCCTTTCATATCCAATATTCGCTGGGGCGGCGGCAATGCCACGCCGCGCGCTGAGCTGAAAGAATTTGTCATCCAACTTGAGAATGGCGTGGAAATCCGCATCGACAAAGAAAAGCAGATTGTGACCCTGACCCCGCAGAACGTGAAGACAAAAGCGGGCAAAGGCTGGACTGTGCAGGCTGGAGACAATGCCTGCATTGAGGCAGGCAGCAAGGCCACCATCACGGCAGGCGGGGAAATCACGCTGGAAGCCCCGCAGATTTTTCAGAATGGCAATGTCACCACGCGCGGCGCAGGTGGAAGCGTGGGTACGGTGGAAGAAAAGGCAAACCGTACCCAGCACGGAAATTTAAGCATCAATGGCAACCTGACCGTCAACGGGAATTTGAGCACCAGCGGCAATAGCTCTACGCAAGGCAATAGCTTTGCGGGGGCACGAAGCGGGGGTGCGATCTAAAAAAGATTTGAAGCAGCTTTCATAATTGCGTATACACAAAGCGGGCAGTTCCTCTGAGAGTAAATCAAGGAGGTTGCCTATGCAGCAATTCTTACGCGATGTGCTTTCGGCTGTCATAGCTGGGCTTATTTTGTACTGGCTGATAGGTCAATAAAATAAGTTTGCCGCGCCAAGAGTTGCGATCTTGACGCGGCAGGAAAACTTTGACGTTCAAAACATCAGAGGGACTTGCCCAAAGGCGGCGGTGTTGTAGCACTGTCGCCTTCCTTTTTTGTATAAAGCCTTAGCGCGAGGCTGTCAACGGTGGATGAGGCGGGGGCGGTAGAAAGAAGCGCAACCGTTGACAGTACGGGAGTTTGAGCACTCGCGGCGATAGCTTGGCGGGAACTCGCAGTGGGGGTGCGATCTAAGGATGGATAATTGGATTAATACCGTATGCCCTGGTGATCTTTCTTAATTCATTTTCTTTCAAAACGTCGTTAGGACATTTTTGTTCCCTGAGAATTCCATCAAACTTTTCTGTTACCTTATGCCGAAGCAGTTGTTTATGTTCAGCATCTAATTTTTGTGTAAAACATTTCCTTTTAGCCTCATCGTTTATGGCATGCTTTATGCAAAACATTTCAAACATAATTAATATATTCTCATATCTATTTTTGTCCTGATCTACAATAGTTTCAAATTCTTTTGCAAGATTCTTGAAGTTAAACATATTTCTCTCCGCACACAGCGCGCTCCTTCCGAGCGCGTTTTTTATTTTCGAGGCACAATTGCCCCATGAGTACCACAACACCAACAGACCTTTGGGGGCAAGATATTGCCCTTGACGAACACGGGCAAGCACGCATTGCCGCCAATGGCGAACTTGTGCTGACCGATGGCGTAGAAACGGGCTTGCAGGATGTGCGCCTGCGCCTGTTCACCCGCTTGGGTGAGCTTTTTTACGATACAGATTTTGGCAGCCTGATCCACGACTGGATAGCCGAAGAATCCACAGCCGCCACTCGTGCCGCCTTTATTTCTGAAGTCATCATGCGGGTGGAGCTTGACCCGCGTGTGCTGGTGGGCTCTGTTTCCTGCACCATTCAGCATTGGGACGAGCGCACGCTGACAGCATTGCTGCAATTCACTTTTATTGATGAAGATAGCGCGCTCAATCTGGTTTTGCAAGCCAACAAACTGACGGCGGAGCTGGTTATTCACAATATCCATGCACGTGCCGATAGTTTAAGCAAGAATATATAAAGGATATTGCCATGCCCATTTCTTTGCCGCGCCTTAGCCTGCGCCTTGATGAAATACGCGCCGCACTCTTCAATCATATTGATGCCGCACAAGATAAATTAGCAGCACAAGGCTTTTTGCCAAGCCGCCTCAATTTGAATCAAGGCGTGGTGCGCGGCTTGCTGGAAATGTACGCGTGGGGGCAATGGCAGCTTTATGCTTTGCTGGCAAGGCTTTTGGCGCAGGCTGCGCCCTATCATGCCACGGGCAAATGGCTTGACCTTCATGCTGACGGCGTGGGGCTGGCGCGCCGTGCTGCCACCAAGGCGGCTGGGCGGGTACGTTTTTACCGTGCCGCGCAGGGGCAGGAAGGCAATGTCTCCATTCCTGCTGGGCGCATTGTACGCACTTTGCCTGACGGGGCTGGGCAGGTGTACCGCTACAGCAATCCCGCCCCTGCCGTGCTGCCTGCTGGTGCGGATTTTGTGGACGTGCCCGTGGAAGCAGAAAGCTATGGCGCATCGTCCAATGCCTCCGCAGGGCAAATTTGCGAACTGGTCACGCCTGTTGCTGGCATAGAGCGCGTGAGCAATGCGGCGGGCTGGCTGACCAGCGAAGGCGCTAATGAAGAAACAGACGCCCAGCTTGCCCAGCGTTATCGCCTGCAATGGCAGGGCAATAATGGCTGCACCAAGCACGCCTACATGGCTTGGGCATTAGCCGTGGCTGGCGTGACTTCTGTTTCTATTTTGGATCAGCACCCGCGCGGGCAAGGCACGGTGGACGTGGTAGTGCGCGGCGCGGATGTGCTGCCCACAGAAAGCCTGCTGGCAAAGGTGCGGGAAGCTATCGCACCGCACACGCCCATCAATGACGATTGGCTGGTCAAAGCCCCGCAGGCTGTGCCGCTGAAACTGACAGGCGAGCTTGAATATATTGCCGCAGACCCTGCTGTGGTGAAAGCGCAGGCAGAAAATCGCTTGCGGGCACTCTTTGCCGAAACCAGCCCGCTGCAAGGCATAACCGCCCTACAGATCGGTCAGGATGTGACACTGGATTTGCTGACGCACACCGTCATGGCTGTGGCTGGCGTTAAGCGCGTGCGCTGGGCAAGCCCTGCTGCTGATGCTGTCATTGCTGCCGATGCTGTGGCAAGGCTGGACGCGCTCACGCTCACCGTTGTGCAGGCAGGCGAGGCATAAGATGGCGGATTTTTGGAGCTATTTTCGCGATGTTTTGCGCCTGCCCTTTTTGGCAAAAGAAGGGGCTTTGCAGGCTCTTGCCCGTGGGCTTGCACAGCACATGGACAGCACAGCGGCAGAATGCGTCTTTTTGCGTGATCAATTCTTCCCCACGCGCTGCGAGCAAGAACTGGTAGCAGAACATGGGCAAGGGCGCGGCATTCTTCGCCATGCAAAAGAGACAGAAGAGCAATACCGCGCCCGCGTAGCCCATGCTTACGCTTGGCATTTGCTGGGCGGCAAAACGCTGGGTCTGCCTGCAATTCTCAACTTTTATGGCTACCCCATAGAGGCGATAGAAAGCCGCAGGCAATATATCCCCTCGCGCTGGGCAGAATTTGAAGTGCGCTTACAAAATATAGCCAATCCGCACGAGCTCAATAATGTTTTGTCTGCGCTTGAGCAGCTCATTTGGCTTATCAATGAATACAAACCAGCCCGCTCTGTGCTCGCCAGAATATACAATCAGGATTTTGATACTCGCTTTATTATTTGGTCAAGACGCAGCCATTGGTCACGCTATTATTGGTCGTATGATTCAGGCATTCGGGATAAACAATCGGGTACATTAGTCAGCCTTGGCTATAAACATGGTTTCACCACCCAGCCCCTTGCTATCAGCGCATTCCCCAGCCACTCGGCAAGCCATGCCTTGCTGCTGCGCCTGATGCGGGCTTGGGTGTGGGGCTATTCGCCGTGGTCAGATACCTTTCCGCCAGCCAGTGCTTTTGTGCATGGGCAGCTTGGGCTGCATGGTTTTGTGCGCCCTGCCCAGCCTTGGCATTTTCGCCGCTTTGCTGTGGCGCGTGAGCAGCTGGTGTGGTCTGGCGCAAGCCCGCAGCCCAAGGCTGGACACTGGGGCGATGTTAATTGCCGCTGGTCAAAGGGCTTTTTTCGTCTGGTGGATGCCCCGCCGCGCTGGGGCGTATTTCGTTGGGGCGATGCTTGCGGCCTGCGCTGTGAGGTCACGCTGGAAAGGCGCATTGCTGCTCAGCGCACATCGGCAAGCCTCAGCCAGCACAGCGCGCTCTATCGTTCTGCCCGCCAAGCACGCCATGCCGCCTGCGCCCCTGTTTTCCCCGAAAATGTCTGGCGCGGCGCATGGTCTGCGCGAAGCTGGAACCCCTGCCCGCCCGTGCCGCACAAAAGTACAGCCTATATTCAAGAAAACTAGCCACTAAGGAGGCATCATGTCGCAATTAGCCACCATTACCCGCTCTGGACGCGCCGCTTTTGCCGCCGCCCTTGCCGCAAAACCCCTGCATTTGGCTTGGGGCACGGGTGACCCAGCGTGGGAAAGTAACCCTTCTTCCGCACCATCGCTTATCAATGCCACAGCCCTGACGGCAGAAGTGGGGCGCAGGCTTGCCACGCAGGTGGCCTTTGTCACCCCCGATGAGGCTGGCGAAATCGTCATCCCCACGGGCATGGCTGGCGATGTTGTGCAGGAGAGCCGCTATAGCATTGTCAGCCAGCCCAGCCCTTATTTGTACATCCGCGTTGCCTTTGATTTTGCTGATGCGGCAAATGTGACCCTGCGCGAGCTGGCCTTATTTTCCGATACCAAAACCAAGGCAGATTTGCCCGCTGGCCAGCGGTATTTTGTGCCTGCGGATATTGTGGATGCGGGCATTATGGTTGCCGCGCAAATCTTAGATGTGCCCATTGTGCGCTCGCCTTCTGTGCGCCAGACCGAAGAATTTGTCATTGCTCTGTAAGGAAAAAATATGGACATCAAGTTAAACAATTACTTTAATCGTTTTGACCCGAACAAAAATTACGAAGAAATCCTTATCCGTGACGGCTATGCTGGGCAGGGGGCAGAAATAAACGAGCTGCAAACAGGGCTGGCGGCGAAAATTAAAAAAATTGCCGATGTGCTGTTCAAAGACGGTGACGTTATACGCGATGCCGCCGTGGTGGTGGATGCCAGTACGGGTGCTGTGCAGGCGCAGCAAGGGCAAGTCTATTTGAATGGGGCTGTGCGCACTGTGCCAGCGGCGCAGTTTAGCGTGCCCACTAGCGGCACGGTGGCTGTGGGCGTCTATATGCAGCAGCGCATTGTGACTGAGCTGGAAGACCCCAGCTTGTATAACCCTGCCATAGGCTCTGCCGCAGAAGGCGAGGCTGGCGCGGCAAGGCTACAGCTTACTACCGCGTGGGGCTATGCTGGCGATGGGCAAAGCGGTGAATTTTTTGCCGTATACGTCATTGATGACGGCGTGCTGCGCCCCAAAGAGACGCCGCCCAACCTCGATGCCGTCACGCAGGCTCTTGCCGATTATGACCGCGATGCCACGGGCGGCAGTTATATTGTGGAAGGGCTGACCCTGCTGCGCGATGCCGATGTGGAGGGCAAGCAGGTCTACACTCTTGCCGAAGGCCGCGCCCGTGTGAATGGCTACCCCGTCACTTTGTCAACCTCGCGCCGCCTTGTGCATAAAGCCGTGCCAGAAGTGCGCAGCATTGATGCCGAAGGTCACCTTGCCAGCGGCAGCACAGAGCGCGTGACGGTTTCCTTCCCGCCCATCCAAACAATAAGCCGCGTTGCCATTACCAAGCAGGGCACAGAAAGCCTAACCCACGGCTCTTTTGCTGGCTGTGCCGACACCATCAACAATACTGGTGTGTTGGAAATCATTTCGGTTACGCAGGGCGAAACAACCTATACTGCTGGCTCAGATTTTGTGCTGACGGGCAATACTGTGGATTGGTCGCCCACAGGCGCAGAGCCAGCCACGGGCAGCACCTATAACGTTACCTACAAGCACCTTGCTACTGTGCAGCCGCAGGCTGTGGATGCCACGGGCTTTACTGTCAGCGATGCTGTTGCTGGCACGCTCATTCAGGTCAGCTACAGCCAAATGCTGCCCCGCATTGATACCCTCACGCTGGATAGTGAAGGCAGCTTTGCTTGGCTTACAGGGGTGGCCACTACGGGCACGCCGCGCCCGCCCCTTGTGCCCAGCTCTTTACTGGGCATTGCCAGCGTATACCAAACGTGGACAGATGCCCGCAGCGTGAGCAATGACGGCGACCGCGTTGTGCCCAATGGCGACATTTTAGCCATTGCCGAGCAAATGCGCAGTCTTGGGGCAGAGCTGGCAAGGCAGCGTTTGGAATCGAACATTGCCTACCGTGAAAGCGGCATGAAAAAAGGGCTTTTTGTCGACCCTTTCCTTGACGATACCATGCGCGACCAGGGCGTGACGCAAACAGCGGCCATTGTGGCTGGCGAGCTCACTTTGCCTGTGGAAGCTATCAGCGCGCAGGGCATGGGCAGCGATGTGAGCCAGCCGCAAAGCCTGCCGCACAGCGTGAGCTTTGCCATCAGCCAGCCCTTGCGTACAGGCTCTATGCAGGTCAATCCCTATCAGGCTTTTGCCTTAACGCAGGGTGCGGCAGTCATTACGCCAGCCATCGACCGCTGGACAGTGACCAAAAGCCGCTGGACAAGCCCAGCCACCATCGCCTTGACGCAGGGCAGCGGCAACCGTTCCACCACCAGCGTGAGCAGCAGCACGCGCCTTGTGGGCACAGAAAGTACAGATATTGCCTACTTGCGCCCCATCGCGGTCAACTTTAGCCTTAGCGGTTTTGGCGCGCGGGAAAATCTAGCCCGTGTGCTGTTTGACAGCATCGAAGTTAATGCAGAATAGGAGCAAACACCATGATTACAGCAGACAGCACAGGCAAGTGCAGCGGTTCGTTTACCATCCCCGCCAATATTCCATCGGGCACAAAGTTAGTGCGTTTTGAGGGGCAAGGCGGCTCGCGCGCCGAGGCACATTTTGTGGGGCTGGGCACAGAAGTGACCAGCATCATGCAGCAAGTCACCACCCGCACCACCACCTATTATCAATATGACCCGCTGGCGCAGACCTTCCGCGTGGATGCGCCCATGCAGCTTGCTGGCGTGGATGTGTGGTTCACGGCAAAGGGCAGCAGCCCCGTCACCCTGCAATTGCGCGAAACAGCCAATGGCTACCCCAGCCGCGTGGTGCTGGCCACGGGGCGTGTGGATGCGGCAGACATTGTAGTATCGGGCGGCGGGCATACACGCCTGCTTTTTGATGCCCCCGTTGCCGTGCTGGCTGGCACGGAATACGCGCTGGTGCTTTTGTGTGACGATGCCCAAACATCGGTTGCCGTGGCAGAGCTGGGCAAATTTGACCAGCTTGCCCAACGCTATGTGACCAGCCAGCCGTATCAAGTGGGCGTGCTGCTTTCTTCAAGCAATGCTTCAACGTGGACAGCGCACCAAGACCGCGATTTGGCCTTTCGCCTGCTGCGTGCCGACTATACCAGCACCAGCAAAACAGTGGACTTGGGCTCGGTGCAGGTGAGCGGCATAACAGACTTTCTGCTCACAGGCGTGGCACTTGAGCCAGGGGCGGGCACGCGCGTGGAATATAAAGTCACCTTACCAGACGAGGGGCACAGTGTGTTCACCCTTGCCGATGGCCAGCCCGTGCGCCTTGCCGCCCCGCTGACGGGGACTGTGGGTGTGCAGGCAAAACTGATGGGTTCGGAAGCATTAAGCCCCGTGCTCTGGGCTGGGGCGCAGCTTATTGCGGGCACAGCCGCAAGCACGGCAGACTATGTGAGCCGCGCTGTACCTGCAATAAATGGCACAAAAATGCGGGTTATTTATGATGCGCTCATTCCCTCTGGTGCGAAGGTCGAAACACAGTATGCCAAAAATGCAGAAAATTTTGCCGCTATGACAGCAGGCAGCAGCACAGCTTTGGATGATGGCTTTCGCGAATATAGCTTTGAAAGCAGCATCAGCAATGCCGATACGGTCAAGGTCAAGCTGCTGCTGACAGGCACCAGCCTTGCCCGCCCGCGTGTAAAAAATTTGCGCGTCATGGTGATTTAGGGGGTTTGTTATGATTGATGAAAAAAGCACTTTTTTGCATTTGCCCTTGCCGCATATTGAAAATCCTTTGGACGGAGATGTGGAAAGGCTGCGTCAAAGCCTTGTTACGCTGGACGGTAATGCCGAGGCACAGAACGTGCGGCTGGACAAACAGGACAGCACGCAGGAAGCGCAGGCGGCAACCCTTGCCGCGCAGGGGCAAACGATTACCCAGCAAGGCGAAGTATTGGGCGAACATACTGAAAGCCTAGCCACACAGGCACAAAGTTTAGCCCAGCAACAAAATGCGCTGCTGGGCCACGATGCAGAGATTGACGCTGTGCAGCAGGCGATTTTGAGCGTTATCACTGGCGCAGGGATGGCACAGGATGGTGCAAATAATGCCCAGTTGCTCGCTGCCATCCAGCAACTTATTAGTCTCAAAACAGCACTGGCAACTGTGCAAAAAGCTGGGCTGGTCAAGCCTGACGGTATTACGATTAAAATTGATGCCACGGGGGAAATATATAGCTCTTCCACCTTTTTGGCTGGCGGCATTGTTATGTTTTCTGGCACATTCGGCGGCTCGGACGGCAAGCGCCCCATCCCGCTGGGCACAAGCGCGGCCGAAGAAGGCTGGGCTTTGTGCGACGGCAGCAATGGCACACCAGACCTGCGCGGGCGCTTCATTCTGGGCGCAAGTGAAGACTACGCGCAGGACTCAACAGGCGGGGCGGCTAGTGCGGAAGTGAGCGGAACAACAGGGGGAACCACGCTGACTGTGGAGTGCATACCATCACATACACATAGCTTACCAAATAACGTAGATGTAACAGGATCTAATACATGGAAAAACGTATGGACACATGAAAATGTATATCTAAGTAGTAATCTCATGAAGACTTATGCTACTGGCGGCTCACAGGCACACAGTCACAGTATGGGGGGCACAGTCAGCACCCTGCCGCCCTATTATGCCCTTGCCTATATTATGAAAGTAGCCGCAGCCTAAAGGAGCGTACACAATGCACGAACACATTACCGTTATTCCCAGCGACAAGCTGATACTCCTTGATGGTATAGGGCTGCAGTGCAGCTTTGCCGCCCCTGCCAACCTCCACGCCCTGCAATGGCATGCGGGCGCTGGGCATTTGGAATTTACCGACGGCAAGCCCAACCAGCCCCTTGCAGGCGAAGCAGATTTTGCCCTGCATGTTCAGCCTTTTGTCACCCTGTGGCAGGCAGAAAAAGCGCGCCTTGATGCCGAAGCTGCTCAAGCAGAGAGCGAGGCCACAGCTGCCCGCGCTGCTGCTGAGGCCGCATACAACAGCCTTGATGCCACCCGCGCCCGCAAGCTGGCAGAAATTGCCGCTGCCTACGACACCGTGCTGGCCTACGTCATCGCACCCGAGGGCACAGACAATCTTGCCGCCGCGCTGGCCGTGGCCGACTTTACCACCGATGACTCCGAAGGGCTGGCCTTCATACGCGCCAAGCTGGCGGCACGCAAAAAAGAGCTGGAAGAGGCAGTGAATGCGGCTGGCAGCGTGGAGGATGTGAACGCGGTGAGCGTGAGCTTTGCTGTGTAGGAAAGTATATAATGAACAAATGCCAAAATGCATCTGACCGCAGTGGGCATGGTGGGGGGGAATGGTGTGGGTGCATAAAGCTATCTGCAAGATATAAAGATAATCTTATTTTGGCGCAAGCAGACAAAAGGTGATAGTTTTCTATTTGCTACTTTAATAAAAATTGTATATTTTTAAGAAAATAAAAGGAGTTAATTATGCAAATAGATATGCATTATTACGCCACATACGCCATGGCAATAGCCGCAGGTATCCCTCAAGCTGATGCAAATATTATAGCTTACGCTTCACAGTTTACTGATGACTCCACAAGATATAATAGCGGTGAGCACAAAGATGGGGGATTGCTGTTTGGTATCACCACTGCTCACAACCCCGCGCAAAGTGCTATTATCAATGCTAGCGACCACAATTTTAACTCCATCGAAGCTCGGCAAATTTGGATTCCTTTTCATTTTTTCCCAGGCGGTGAAGGCAAGTCCTTTCAGCAAAAACTCCTTTGTACTAAAAATGGTGTTCTCATAAAAGAATTACTTCAAGAATATAGTAAGGTGTGCGCTGCAAAACCGTATGGTTTGGAACTACTCGGCATTGCTGCACATGTGTACATGGACACCTTTTCTCACTACGGTTTTTCTGGTATTTCTTCGTCATTCAATAATGTTGTAGACGGTAGTGTCGATTTCGTCACCCCCCCTACAATTTATACCGCTAGCTATATCCAAGGAAAATTTGAAAAATTTGTTGCAGCCCCTCTTGCGGATATGGTCTCTTCAAACTTGGGACATGCTGGAGCCGCCACTTATCCTGACAGACCATATTTGCATTGGAAGCTTACTTTTGAAGAACAACGTCCAGGAAATGGAAAAGAAAGCCATAGAGATAATCAGAAAACATTTTTTGAAGCATGCCAATCACTTTATACATTTTTTTCTGAATTTTGTAGATGCAAATATGCAAATCAGACACAAACATCTTTTGACAATATTTCTGAAGAAATTATCTCAATTTTATCTTATGAAGGCAATAAAGAAGGACGCTGTAACAAATGGCATATAAGCTCTTTAGTGAACGGAATGAAACCGTATGATAGCCAATTGTGGGAAGATCAAAAAAAAATTTATTTTAAACAAAATAAGGTTTCTGAAGAGGGAATATCCTCCCATGCCTACCGATTCCATCAGGCTGCCGCTTTTCATAGATATTACGTCTTAAAAGATTTTTTACCAGCCCACGGAATTGCGGTATATTAGCCTAAAGGGTACGAGACCTAGCGCAGACTCTGTTTACGCATTGCCAATACCAAAGCCCCAAAGGGTAAAATTTTTTCACCCTGGGGAATCAGTATTTTTGCAAAATTAAGGCAAACCAGTGTGAGCATTCCGTCACATAATTGCGCAAAAGCCTACGCAAAATTGAGTGAAAAACGTCTCCACAATATCACATAAGCAAAAAGTGTGCCGAAGCCATAAAAGAGCTTCGGCACATTCTCATCTTGGATGACACAAATTCTCAACTTGCGTGACAGCTCACACAGCTCTTTATCTTTGTATCTGACAGCATATCCACCCCCACAGTAGGGACGTTTTTTTAAAAAAATAAAACGTCCCCTAAAACGTCCCTAGTTTGCTATGCGCTGCAATGATATACAATGACACTTATTGACATGCAATGAAAAAGAAAACCCAAATAAAAATAGCGTCTTAGACACCGATTGCGATGTTCTAAGACGCTATGGGATAAGCACATGGTGGAGGCGGGGGGAGTCGAACCCCCGTCCGCGAACGTTCCACACAAAGCCTCTACAGGTTTAGGACAAGTTTCTTTTCTTACTTGAGGGGTCGCCCCTGCCCACGCATCCTCAAGCCAGTTAGCCATAGTTTCTTACGGTAGCTGCTGGTTAACACCCAGCCCCGCCAGCCTGATCATGTGTCGCCTCACCAGAATATCAGACATCATCTGGCTTGACGTGGTCATCGAGTGACCAATTTTACACCTTACTGCTAGGCAGCGTAGGCGTAAGCGTAATCGTCGTTGTTGGCAATTACAATTGTGCCGCTTTTTACGAGGCCAGCGGCGCCTCGACCTGCCACTTTGGCTTCTTCATCCCCGTCGAAACCAATGCGCCCCCTTTCGGGTACGACATAAGTATAAGGGCTGCCTGCCAAAAAGCAAGTAGTATTTTTGCTTTGCGCCCAGCCAAAAGGCCTTGGTATACAGCAATAATGGCAAAAACCCAAAGCGAGCTTTTGCCATTATGTATATTTTTACCAGCGGCTGCCTGTGGGCAGAGCACAGTCTTATTCTTTGGGGCGGTTATCAACCACGCGCGTTGCCTTACCTTCTGAACGGGTAATAGTGCGCGGGCTTTTCAGGCTGACCTTAGCCGTGACACCCAAAAATTCTTTAATATTTTTGCGCAAACGTGCTTCCAAGGCCTGAATTTTGCGCACTTCGTCAGCGATCAGGTTTTCATTCATTTCTACCTGAACTTCCAGCGTATCCAAATTATTAACGCGATCCACCACAATTTGATAGTTGGGCGTCAAGGCGGGCTCATCAATAAGCATGCTTTCAATTTGCTGCGGGAAGACATTCACCCCGCGAATAATCAGCATATCATCCGAACGGCCACGCAGGCGGGTAATGCGCACATGTGTGCGCCCGCAAGAGCAAGGTGTATAATCAAGCGAGGTTAAATCGCGCGTACGGTAGCGCAATAAGGGTATGCCCTCTTTGGTCAAAGTAGTTATAACCAGCTCGCCCACTTCGCCAGCGGGCAAATTTTCACCAGTAATGGGGTCAATAATTTCGGGCAGGAAATAATCTTCCCACAAGTGCATACCACTTTTATTTTCTGCACATTCAATGGCCACACCGGGCCCCATCACTTCAGAAAGGCCGTAAATATTCAGCGCGTCAATGCCCAGCTTATTTTCAATATCGCGGCGCATTTCTTCTGTCCACGGCTCTGCACCAAAAACGCCCACGCGCAGGGGCAAATCTTTTATATTAATGCCCTGCTCCTGCCCAGCTTCCCACAAATGCAAAGCATACGAAGGCGTGCAGCACAGGGCATTGGCACCAAAATCGCGCAGCAGCTGCACCTGACGGCGCGTAGCACCGCCCGAAGCAGGAATAACCGTGGCACCAAGGCGCTCGGCAGCATAATGCGCGCCCAAGCCGCCCGTAAACAGGCCATAACCATAGGCAACATGCACAAAATCTCGCGCGGTAATGCCGCATGCCGCCATAGAGCGCGCACCGCATTCAGCCCAATTGTCTAAATCGCGCTGTGTATAGCCCACAACAGTGGCCTTGCCCGTTGTGCCACTGGAAGCATGCACGCGCACAATGTTCTCTTTAGGAGCGCAGAACAGGCCATAAGGGTAATTATTACGCATGTCCTGCTTTTCAGTGAAGGGCAGGCTTTTAAGATCGGCAAGCGACTTGATATCGGCAGGGGTAATGCCAATTTCATTAAAGCGTTTGCGGTAGAAGGGCACATTGGCATACACACGGGAACAAAGATCCTGCAGCCTGCGTAATTGCAGTGCTTCAAGGTCCTCACGGGGGAGGGTTTCCATTTTCACATTGTAATGCACTGTCTTCACTCCTTAGATAAGAAACTCTTTTTGAATTGCCGCAATACAGCCTTGGGGTCAAGCATTGTTTGTGCTCAATAGGCTCATTCACCGCCCCGCAGTGCTGCTGTTTTTTAAAAAAAATGGCAGATAGCCCATAAATACGAGCTTGTTGGACAAAAAAGGAGCTTTTTTTTCTTCTTTTATGCCATCAGGAAAATTTTACGAAAGGGCACACAAGGCATTTGCGGTCAGCGGGCATTTGCTGTATACAGGGGGTATGCAAACATTACAAACACCACCCAAAAAATATTCCGAGGCGCTCACCACCGACAAAGCTGCCAGCATTGCCGCGTGGCTTACTGAACATAAAGCGGCTGACCTTGTCTGCCTTGATTTAGCTGGCAAATGCGCCTTTACAGACTGCCTGCTGGTAGTTACCGCAAGCTCTGTGCGCCATGCACAAAGCCTTGCCGACGGCATCAATGCCCTGTGCACCGAGCACAATTTTGAATATCTGCGCATGGAAGGCTACCAGACAGGCCAATGGATTCTGGTTGATTTGAACGATATTGTCATTAACATTTTTCAGCCCTCTGTGCGCGATATGTACAAGCTGGAATCGCTTTGGCAAATGCCGCAGCGCCCCTCACCTGAACACAGCACAGCAGCAAAGAGCGAATAGGAAGATGAAACCCACGCTTCTGCTCATTATGGATGGCTGGGGGCTTGCTGCGCCTTCTACTGGCAATGCCCCCTTTGTCGCAAAAACTCCCAATTTAGATGCCCTAAGCGCTATTTGCCCGCACACAACGCTAGAGGCCTCTGGCCGTGCTGTGGGCTTGCCCTCTGGCTATATTGGCAATTCAGAGGTGGGGCATTTAACCATTGGCACAGGGCGGGTTGTGTTTCAAGACATGACACGAATAGACATTGCCATTGAGCAGGGCGAACTTGCCAGCAATAAAGTTTTTCTTGAATTATTGCAAAAAATTAAAGCCCAGAGCGGCCGTCTGCATTTGCTGGGGCTGCTTTCTGATGGCGGTGTGCACAGCCACATTGGGCACCTAAAAGCTTTAGCCAGCATAGCCAGCAGCCAAAATGTTCCCGTGCGCGTGCACTGCTTTATGGACGGGCGCGACACCCCGCCCCAGAAAGGCCTCAGCTATATGCGCGAGCTGCACGAGCATTTGCAAAGCCTTGATGATGCCCGCGTGGCAAGCATTGTGGGGCGCTATTATGCTATGGACAGGGACAACCACTGGGAACGCATAGTGCAGGCATGGAATTTGCTGCTGCACGGCAAGGGCAGCACCTTTACAGACCCTGTGGCTGCTATGGAAGCAGCCTATGCCGCTGATGAAGGCGATGAATTTGTCAAGCCGCGTCTTATTGGTGCCCCTGACGATTCCTGCCTGCGCGACAAAGACGGCCTGTTCTTTTTTAACTTCCGTGCAGACCGTATGCGCCAATTAGTAAAGGCCTTTACGCTGCCCAATTTTGATGAATTTGCCCGTGGCACTGTGCCCCATTTTGCTGGCATGGCTTCCATGACCTCCTATGATGCCACTTTTTCTTTGCCTGTAGCCTTTGCTAAAGAGCCGCTCACCATGAGCCTAGGCGAAACTGCCTCGCTTGCTGGCTTAAAGCAATTACGCATAGCAGAAACAGAAAAATATGCCCATGTCACCTATTTCTTTAATGGTGGCAATGAACAGCCCTATACCAACGAAGACCGCATTGTTGTCGATTCGCCACGCGATGTGGCCACCTATGACGAAAAGCCCGAAATGAGCGCCCGTGAAGTGACCAATCGTTTTTTGGAAGTATGGGAAAAGTATGATTTGGTCATTTGCAACCTTGCCAATGGTGACATGGTAGGCCACACAGGCAAGCTCAACGCGGCTGTGCAGGCTTGTGAAGTGGTGGATGAATGCGTGGGGCGCATGGTTACCGCTGTGCGGGCACGCAAGGGGCGCATGATGATTATTGCCGACCACGGCAATTGCGAGGTCATGATTGACGCCGCTGGCAAGCCCTCAACCTGCCACACCACCAACCTTGTGCCCTGCATTTTGCTGGATGAAGAAGCCAATGTGCGCCTGCACCCCGGCAAGCTGGCCGATGTTGCCCCCACCTTGCTCCAGCTATGGAATATGCCCATACCTCAGGCTATGACAGGCACATCACTTGTGGAGGAAAACCGTGGCTAACCAACGCCCCTTAGAACCCGTTGCCCCCGTGGGCATGGAAGTTCTCTTTTTTTACCCCTGCCCTTTTTGCGGGCAGGCCACCCCGCTTATCAGCCCCACGCAGCCCAGCATGCTTGAGTGCAACCACTGCCGCAAAAGCTATCCCATTCTGCCTGTTGATGAACATAGCCTGCATTATATGCAAATTATGCTGGCTGGTGGCAAGGCTGCTGTTGACCCAGACTTTATGTAAGCATCTTTTTTCTTCGCACGGCACAGCTCTTGTCTGCCCTGTTGCAGACAAGAGCTTTTTGTATCTCTTTTCATAAAGCAGCCCTGCCTCGTATTACAAGTAAGAGCTCTTTTGTTGTGAAATGACTCTGGCAACTGTAAAAAATTATGCCCATCACAATATAAGCGCAACTTATTTGCACTGTTAGGCATCAAAATGCACGCATTTTCACCTTTATTTATGTATAATTTTAAAGGTCTCTGCCCTAGCAGCACGTTAACTTTGAAAATGTTCGCAAGGTTTCGTAAAAACTCCTTGCCGCGCAAAGCTTACAAGGGGAATGTACTTCCCCGTTAGGGGAGCTTTGAAGGGGCATCTGCTCTAGGTATACAGTCACCTTGCGATTTATAGACAGGCAGCATATACTTTTTTTCAGGGGGGAATAAAGCATGTTTGATGCCGTATTGCGTACTTTACTGTGCGAATCACACAGTATTGCTCTTGTAGGCGCAAAAGATAAAGCGGGGCAGCCCGTTGATGCTGTGGGGCGCTATCTTATTGCCGCTGGCTACAGGGTTTACCCTGTGCACCCCGTGCGCCAAAGCGTGTGGGGCTTGCAGGCTTACCCCTGCCTTGCCGCTCTGCCCTGCCCTGTGGATATTATCAATCTTTTTCGGGCGCCCGAAGCCTGTCTTGCCCATGCCCATGAAGTGCTGGCCTTGCCATGGCGGCCGCGCGCTTTTTGGATGCAGCAGGGCATACGCTCGCCAGAGGCAGGGCGGCTTTTGGCTCAACAGGGCATTTTAGTACAAGAAGATTTGTGCATACAAAGAGAACATCAGCGCCTTATTGCCCCCACCATACAGGGGCTTTAAGCCCCCACCAAAACATGGGGCGCGCAACTCATCATCCTGCCCCGGCAGAAGGGGCACAAGTAAAAAGCAAGGTGAATAATGGCTGAAAGCGTTTTTGATTGCCGCATGTGCGGGCATTGCTGTGAAGGAAAGGGGGGCATTATTGTCAGCCCCACAGACTTGACCCGCATTAGCGACTTTTTACATATTTCTTGTGAAGAATTTATTGAGCGTTATGGCATGCTGCATAATGGCAAGCTGAAAATTCGCTCTGGCGACAATGACTATTGCGTCTTTTTTGTGCCGGGCAAAGGCTGCTCTGTGCATGAAGGCAAGCCCAATATTTGCCGCGCATGGCCTTTTTTCCGCGGGAATATTGAAGACCCCGAGAGCCTTGCCATGGCAAAAGAATATTGCCCCGGCATTCTGCCCACGGCCAGCCATAGCGATTTTGCCGCCGAGGGCAGACGTTACTTGCGCGAGGCCAATTTAATAGCAAGCGACCCCACATGTGAGGCCAATGCGCTTATTTTACCGCCAGAGCAAAAAAATAAAGCATAGATGCAAACCTGTGGGCAAGCGCAAGCGTTTATTTTTGTTCTGAACGTTTCAAAGTATACCTGCGTGCTCAGTCTTCAGAACCTTGTTCTACAATTTTCAGTATCTGCCAGCGTGCTGATGATTCTAGCCTTGTGCTGCCATTGACAAAGCATGCCTTTATACTGAAACTTCACAATATTCGCTGCACGCTTCAATACTGGGCACATGCCACAACTTGGGGACGGCAACACCGTTTTCAGCATCCGTCACGCGGCAAAGCCTCAGCACTTTGTGCTGGATTTTCAGCAGGCTACAGTGCATTACCCGCATAGCGGCGCACAGAAAAAAAACAGCCAGCCCACAGCAATGCTGCCAGCCCCCTTGGCAGCATTGTACCTCTTTGTTGGAGAATGTGTATTTTTTCGCACAGCACTGTTGACTTTGAAAATCATTTTCTATACTGTCCCTCCAACGGAAATTTTTGACCATTTTTTGCACGGGGTACAAAGCCACGGTATGCAAAGCCAAGGGAGAACACTATGGAAAGGATACAGCTCAGAAAAATGCACATAAACCAATCAGGCACCGTCAGTGCCATCAAGGCTTCTGGCGAGCTGGGGCGGCGCATTCGCGACATGGGGCTTGTGCCGGGTACAGAACTGACCATTGTAGGGCGTGCGCCCCTGCAAGACCCTGTGGCTTTGCGCTTGCGCGATTTTACCATGACCCTGCGCAATGGCGAAGCTGACCAAATTATGGTTGACGTGCACGAGGCATAAGCATGAATACAGCAACAGTAGCTCTTATTGGCAACCCCAATTGTGGCAAAAGCACCTTATTTAACGCACTCACTGGCTCTCGCCAGCATGTGGGTAACTACCCCGGCATTACCGTAGAAAAGCACGAAGGCTTGTTGCATACCCACAAGCACGAAATAACGCTGGTGGATTTGCCCGGCACCTATTCTTTAACAGCTTTTTCAGAAGACGAGCTGGTGGCGCGCAATTTCCTTATTGAAAGCAAGCCCGATGCCGTCATTACCGTGCTGGACGCCACCAATTTGGAACGCTCCACCTATCTTGTTTTGCAAATTCAAGAGCTGGGCGTACCTGTTATTGTGGTGCTTAATATGATGGACGAGGTGCGGCGCAAAGGCATTGGCATTGATTTGGCACGCCTTTCTGCCCTGCTGAAATCCCCTGTGGTAGAAATTGTGGCGCGCACTGGCGAAGGCAAAGAGCGTCTGCTAACAGAAATTTGCAAGGCACTGGATGAAAAACCCCAAGCGCCAGACATTCTCCTTTCCTATGGCAATGACCTCGACCCCGTGTTGGTGAATATGCAAGAACGCATTCAAGCCAGCACGCTGCCCCCCCTGCCCCCGCGCTGGCTTGCCGTAAAATATCTGGAAGAAGATGCCGAAATCCTGGCACAGGGCAAGGCAAGCGACCCCAAAGCCCATGAAGATTTGCTGGCCATGGTGCGTGAAGTGGCTGAACATTGCCAAAAAACGCTGGATATGGAACCAGCCTCGCTCATAGCCGATTATCGCTATGGCTATATCACTTCTTTGTTGCGTGGTGTGGTAACACGCCCCACAACAACGCGCTTTGACCTGACTGATAAGCTGGATAAAATTCTTACACAGCGCCTGCTTGGCCCCATTTTTATGCTGGGCGTGCTCTATGGGCTCTTTACCCTGACCATTGAAATTGGGGCTGCCCCTCAAGGCTGGGTAGAAGATTTCTTTGCTTGGCTCAATGGTATTGTCAGCACAAATTTACCCGAAGGTTTTGTGCGCTCGCTGCTTACCTCGGGCATTATTGATGGCGTGGGCGGCGTGCTCAGCTTTGCCCCGCTGATTATGATAATGTTTTTCTTCCTTTCCTTTTTGGAAGATTCTGGCTATTTGGCGCGCATGGCCTATATGCTTGACCGTGTTTTCCGCATTTTTGGCCTGCATGGCTCTTCTGTTGTGCCCTTTATTATTTCTGGTGGCATACCCGGTGGCTGCGCCGTGCCCGGGGTTATGGCAGCGCGCACCCTGCGTTCACCGCGCGAGCGCATAGCCACGGTACTTACCGCGCCCTTTTTAAGCTGCGGTGCAAAAACCCCTGTTTTTCTACTCATTGCCGTGGCCTTCTTCCCCGACAATGCCAATCAGGCTTTGTTCCTTGTTACCTTAGGGGGCTGGGCGGCTGTGCTTATTGCCTCGTTCTGCTTGCGGCACACGGTCATTCCCGGGGCATCCACTCCCTTTGTTATGGAATTGCCCCCCTACCGCCTGCCCACCCTGCAAGGCATGATTTTGCACACATGGGAACGCCTGTGGCAATATGTGAAAAAAGCGGGCACGGTTATTCTTGCCATTTCCATCCTCATTTGGGCTGGTATGACCTTTCCGCAATTGCCTGCCGAGCGCTTGGCCGCGCATGAGGCGCAGGTGGAACAGCTTGGTCAGCAAGCTTTTAAAAACGATGAAGCCCGCGAGGCCGCCCATGCCGAGCTGGATAACCTTCAGGCACAAGAAGCCCTGCGCTATTCCATTGCTGGCCGCATAGGGCAGGCCATGGAAAGCGTTACCAGCCCCGCTGGCTTTGACTGGCGCACCAATATTGCCCTGCTGGGTGGCTTTGCCGCCAAGGAAGTCATTGTTTCCTCACTCGGCACAGCCTATTCCATGGGGGATGTTGACCCTGAAGAAAGCGAAGGCCTTTCTGCCCGCCTTGCCAAAGACAGCAAATGGAACAAATGGTCTGCCATCAGCTTTATGGCCTTTGTGCTGCTGTATGCCCCCTGCTTTGTTACCATTGCCGTTATTGGCCGCGAAATTGGCTGGCGCTGGGCAGCTTTTTCCATAATCTTTAATACCAGCCTTGCCTATATAATTTCTGTGCTCATTTATCAGGTGGGCACGCGCTTATAAGCAAGACCACAAAGAGAAACAAAACCGCCCTTGTACTGTACGCAAGGGCGGTTTTTTGTGTGCATTGGTCTTGGTTTTGGCCAGAAAATATTTGGATCGGTGGGAGCACTGGTTAAAAGGGGGCGGGATAGTCTGGCGCTTTGGTAGAAAATATCGGGCATTGGGGCACGCTGTTCAAAGCCTGAGCAAGAAATGCTCAGTATTCGAGTTCTCTGTTTAAAACATTTTCAAGAAATACCACTAGCGCATGTACACTCAGGCGAATATGCTTTTTTGCTGCAAAGCCAGCACCGTGGGCAAGGCCTGCACCAGCTCGCCCACCTGCGTGGCTGGCGTGGGCTGCACATGGGCGGCAAGCAAACGGTTGGTGCGGGCAGCAGCCAGCAAAGCAGTGTGCAGCCCCCTGCCCTGCATCAAAAAGGCCGTCACCAGCGCCGTTACCAAATCGCCCGTACCGCCTATAGCTTCCATAGCGGGCACAGAAGGCTCAGAAACCTGCGCAACAATGCTGCCCGCCGCAACAATATAATCGACACTGCCTTTAATCAGTAAATTGGCGGGGCAATTGCCGTGCTTTTTGGCGCGGGCATAGAGGGCGGGCACATCGTCATCGGCTTCCAGCAAAAAACCGCGTGTATAAAAAGGGTGCGGTGCGCGCTCATCGGCCAAAAAGGCCAGCTCGCCCTTGTCTGGCGTAAAAACAGTATAAGCATCGGCATAGCCGCTCATTTTTGCCACATACATAAAACCAGCATCAGCCACCAGCAGGGGCGCTGTGGGCAAAGCCTGCATGGCCAGTAATACACGGTTATGCCAATCCACATCGGGGAAAAGATAATGAAAGGTTATTCCCTGCGGCTGCATGGCCGCGGCATGCTCGGCAAGGTGTTGATACACCAGCCTGCTGCCATCGCCCTTGCCCTTATCTGCTGCCAGCACCACAGCAGGGGCAGCTATGCCCAGTGCCGCACAAGCTGACAGCGTGGCCGCAATCAAGGTTGCCGTGCCCCGCTCTATGGGCACATTTTTGCCCGAGGGCAGCACAAGGCTTTGCCCCTGCACTTGGCATATGCCCAGCTCAAGCGCACAATCAAGTTCTGGCACTGTGCCTGCTATATACCACATTGTAGCTGCCTCCGTATTTCTTCAAAAGCTAATTGCAGGCTGTAGCAGCACAAGGTTTGCCCCAGCGTGCACGGCTCTGGGGCTTCATCCAGCACACGCCCTGTTAGTTTGGCCGCCAAATATGGCACATCGGGGCAGCCCCCGCCAGAAATATTCACAATGCGGCGGCTTTCCTTTTCCACAGTAATTTTCATATTGGCCGCGCGCACCATAAGCCATTGCCCAAAGTCTTGCGTGTGAAAAAGGCTTACCGCTTCAAGCAGCACGTCATGGGCAGTAACCACCTGCAAAGGCTCCAGCCCGCCCTGCCGCAAGCAGTGCAGCACGCCAGCCTGCTGCATAAGGGGGAAAAGCACAATCATATCGCAGCCAGTGCGCAGGTCAGGCGGGGGGCCTTTCACCGCTACCACAAAACCATGCTTACGCAAAAAGCGTTCTGCGCGTATCACTTCCCCCGTGTGCGAAAAGACCAGCATGCCCTTTTCAAGGCTGGCTTGCTGCTTTGTTTCACGGCGTTTTTGGAAAAAGTCTTTTATTTTTTGCCACATAGCGTATACACGGCAGAGGATATGCTCCCCTGCCGCGCCATTGGTATAAATTATTTTTTTGCACGAATCAGGGTGATGCCCTGCTCTTTATCCTCTGTTTCCACGGCAAAGCCATTATTGGCAGCGGCACGGCTGACATTTTCGCGGCTGGCGTCATTATCGACCAGAATTTCAAAATCTGTACCGCCAGCCTTGGCAGCAGTTAAAAACATCAGCACAGGCTGCGGGCACGATAAACCGCAGGTATCTATAACTTGGCTCATTACGCACCCCGCTTGCAATTACAAAAGCCGATAATTAAGCAAATAACCAAGCCGCCCAAGGCAGCCACATCGCCATGTGCCCCTATGCCCGCGCCAGAGCTGGCCATACCAAAATTATGCGCCAGCGCCGCACCCACAATAAGGCCAAGCACAAAAACCGCTGCGTCATTATCGCCTTCACCAGCCATAAAAAGCTGACGCCCCGGGCAGCCGCCCGCAAGGGCAAAAGCAAGGCCAGCCGTGACCATACCCATAAAGTTCCACAGGCTTTGTGTATGCGCTATAGGCTGAGCCTCAAAGCCAGCATGAAAATTGCCCAAAAAGAAATTCAGCGCAAAGGCAGAGGCAAGCATGGCCGCAAAGCCCAAGGCCAAATGCCATTGCCTAAACAACAAGACATCGCGCACAGCGCCCATAGTGCAAAAACGGCTGCGCTGCGCCAAAAAGCCCACCAGCAGGCCGCCACCCAATGAAAGCAAAAAAGGAGCATGTGCAGCCCCGGGGCCTTTCAGCGAATAAAAAAGCACGCCGCTTTGCTCTTGCCCAGCCACAGGGGGGTACAGCAAATATAAGGCCACCAGCCCCAGCATAATGAGGGGCATAACCCAGCCCGAGGCCTTTGCCTGTGCTGTGCTACGCCCTAAAGAAAAGCCCCGACGGAAAAAGAGCGTGCCCACGCCAATGCCCACCACAAGGCCAGCAAAGCCAAAAAGGGCATTGCCGTCGCCACCAGCAAGGCGTAAAATAACGCGCCACGGGCAGCCCAAAAAGACCAATGCCCCCATAGCGGCCACCACACCCAGCACAAAGCGGGTAATGGGCGAAGAGCCGCCGCGCGCCTTAAATTCCCCAAAGCACAGGGCAGCAGCCAAAGCCCCCAGCACCATGCCCATAATTTCGGGGCGCAAATATTGCACCACGGCAGCGCGGTGCAGGCCAAGCCCCCCCGCAATATCGCGGTTAAAGCACACCACGCACACGCCCATGTTCCCCGGGTTGCCCGAAAGCTGCAAAAATACCGCTATGCAGCCCAGCAGCAAGCCCACCACAATAATTCCTGTGGTCGATGCAAAAAAATTCCCTATGGATTTCATAAATCCTCCTGTTGTGAATGAAAAATTCACCCTTACAGCAGAAGGTACGGAAAAAGCCCCAAAAGGAGCGGGGCGGCAGGTGTTTCTTATTCTTTGCGTATGCTTCCTTTCCCTGTCGCAATCCGTACCCACTTCACCCCGTGAAGTGTGCCTATGCTGCGTCAGGTGTCTTTCAAAAAAAGCATACTCTTCCCCACTGTTTTGCTCTGTACTTGACCATGCACGCTCAAACAGTAAAGAAGACGTGCACAATGCCCTTTCTCTAAAAAAGGAACACTGTTTTACAATAAAACTCGTACGAGTTCCCCCAAAACACATGATACCAAGCAAGCACAAGGCAAGCAAGCACAAGGCAAGCAAGCACAAGGCAGGCAAGCATCAGGAAAGGAGCTTAATGAACTTCAGCATTGTGTGCAAGCCTGAAGCAGCATTTTTTGCTCCTACACTAGAAATCTTTCGCGCCCCAAGCCTGTTCCTGCCTATTTGGGCACAAGCCCAGCGCGTAGGCTGTAGCTCTGCCCCTTCGCTTGTTCCTGCTGCATATGTGGCTCTGCCCTTGCCTTGCTTGTTCCCCTATACACAAATGGCTTGGTTTTACAAAACGTGCCCGAAACAGGGTAAAAAAGCCCGAAACAAGCCATAATTTTTTCTTTTACTTGTAACAATACTATATTTTAAGTTGCATTAGCCACAATTTTGGCGCAGACAACACTGGCGGTACGCAGCAGGCACAAGGGTGAACACCCTTGGCGGGCAAAAGGTTTCAACAGCATAAGGAATATGAGGAACAGCATGCCAGATATGATTTCACTAATAGTTTTCGGCGCTTGGTTTATTGCTGGCTTTGTTTCTGGCGTAAGCGGTATGGGCGGGGCTATGGTTGCCGTGCCTATTGCCGCCCTGTTCATACCCATGCACGAAGTTATTGCCCTAAGCTGCCTGTTATGCGTCACCATTGCAGCGGGGGTTGCTTTAGCCCATTTTCGCTATTGCCGCGTGCAGGCGCTCATCCCCATGCTTGTGGGGGCATTGCCCGGCGCGGTGGCTGGCTTATTTATTTTGCAGCTCGTTTCTGGGGAGCACTTGCAAGGCGGTGTGGGGCTGTTGCTGCTGGGCTATATCTGGTGGCAGCACAGCTATCGCGCGGGCACGGTGCATGGAGAATCGTGGCAATGGGGCGGCATTGCTGGCTTTGGTGCTGGGCTGCTGGGCACAGCTATTTCCTTTGATGGGCCTCCTGTGGCTGCCTATGGCATGTATGCAGGCTGGCAGCCGCGGCCTTTTTTGGGCACACTCAGCGTCTTTTTTATTGTTCGCAGCCTCTTAACCTGCGCCTTGCAGGCCTATGCAGGTTTTTACACCCCCACGGTACTGGGCTATGCTTTGTATGGCGTACCTGCCACCCTGCTTGGCACACTATGCGCCTTTCCTGTTGCCAAACGCATTCCTCTTGTTTTATTTCGCCAAGTACTGATGCTGCTTATTGCCGTGGCAGGGTTTGTTTGCCTTGTGCGCTCTCTGCTTTAATTTTTCTGCTACGGCTGCTTACCTTCCACCCCAAGCAAAAATACCCCTTTGTGCTCGACAGGCAATCGTGTCTTAAGAGCAAGAACAAGGCTGCTCATAGGGAAAGACCCCTTACAGTGAGCCATGCATCAGCCACGGGCAGGGCGCGCTTCCACGCTGCCCATTGGCCAAGCCAGCTTTGTTACTGCTCCAAGGGCAGGGGCTGCGCGGCATTCTGGCTTTCAAGCTGCGCTATTTCTTCCTGTACGGCACGCAAGCTTTGCTGCAAGCGCTTGCGGTGGCTGTCATCATTATCAGCACGCGCTCTGTGCAAGCGCCTTTCCAGCTTTTCTTGCTGCACTTTAAGCGCTGTCAGATGCTCTGCCATGGCCTGCTTCTGGGCTTGGCTTTGCTGCTGCTCTGCTGGCGGCAATATACCCCCGCGCGCGGCCAACGAATTATTTAAGGCCGTGGGCAGCATTTGCCCGCCAAGCCCAAGCAGCGCTTGCATATTTACGCTGTCTAAAGCCTGCGGGTTCAGCCCCACCCCTGCCCCCGTTGCCGATAAAACCTGCCCCGAGGCGGCTGCCTGCCCTTGCGGCACAGCAGCGGGTGGCATAGTGGGCGCTAGGGCTGGCGACATAGCCGCGGCCTGACCTGCCCCAGTGGCAGAGCCCGTAACGCGCACAGGGGCAAGGGGGGCGGCGTTTTCTGCTTGCGGCGGCGGGCTTGTGCTGATATGGCTTGTGCCTTCAGCGTCTTTCCAAATATACATTTGCTGCGAGGCCGCCTGTGCGGGTGTGGCTTCCAAGCCTAGGCTTTTGTTAAAAAACGTAGGCTTGCCCAGCAAAAGAGCCTGCATACTGCCATAGGTAATAAGGCCATAGCCCCCTGCTGCACAGGCAAAAAGCAGCAGCATGGCAATGCCGGCATGGCTTTTACGCGAAAATTGATTTCTTGGCATAGTTCCCTCTTATCTGCGCTGCGCCTTTATGCCACAGGCAATATTTTTCGTGCATACTTCGGTATAAGGATGCTTTTATGCTGCCTTCAGGAGTGAAATATACAATTTTTCCTTTGCCCTTTGCCCTCACGGCCTCTTTTATGCTGGTGGGGCTGTGCCCTGCCCTGCCCGCCAGCCAAGCCGCCGCGCCAAGCGCCAACGCAGCCGCAAGCCGCGCCCCAAAGCCAGAAGGGGTTACCATTTACCGCCGCGTGGACGAAGACGGCACTATTACCCTGACCAACCGCCCCGATGGCGACACCCGCTTTGCCCCACTGGGGCATTTCAGCGCGGTAAAAATTCTGCAAAGCGTAGGCTCACAGGGTATGCAAAGCCTTGCCGAAAAATACGGCGCTGTGCACGGCCTTGACCCCCGCCTTATCGAAGCTGTCATTCAGGTAGAATCGGGCTTTGAGCCAAGGGCTGTTTCGCCAGCAGGGGCAGGCGGCCTTATGCAAATTATGCCCGAAACAGGCAAAGCGCTGGGCATTCAAGACCGCTTTGACCCCGATGCCAATGTGGAAGGCGGCACGCGCTATTTAAAAAGTATGCTGCAACGCTTTGGCTCGCTGCCCCTTGCGCTAGCCGCCTACAATGCTGGCCCCGGCAATGTGGAAAAATATAAAGGTATTCCCCCTTTTGCCGAAACACAAAATTATGTGCAAAAAGTGCTGACCCTATATGGCAACAGCACAAGCCAAGGCAAATAGCCAGTACGGCAAAAAGGCCGCAATATACCCCGCACAACAGCACTGGTTACATGAGCGCTGCAAGCCCAGACCCACCAAGGTGTGCGGCTTCAGCCGTGGCTGCATAGAGCATACTTGGTGCTTTATGCTGTACAAAGCCGCCGCGCATTAGCGCCCTGTCACAAAAGCAAACCACCATGCGCTTATTTCCTGCCCCGCCACTATGGTGAGCAAAAAGCCAAAGCACAAAAAAGGGCCAAAAGGAATGCGCAGGGTGCGGATATTCTTACCCAGCAAAGCTTGCGGCACAATAGAGCACAAAGCCGCCACGCCAGCGCTCAGCACCACAAGGGGCAGCATCAGCCCGCCGCATAAAAAACCTATGGGCAGCATAAGTTTGACATCCCCCATGCCCAAGCCCTCGATGCCGCGCGCTTTTTTAAACAGCACCATCACCAGCCCAAAAACACCAGCGCCGCCCAAGCCCCCTGCCAAAACATGCTGCCACGGCATATCCAACACCCAAATGGCCGTGGGCAAGGCAAGCAGCGCGCCGCCCAAGGTGAGCACATCGGGCAAAATAAAAATGGCAAAATCAATGCCCGAGGCAACAATGCACACCCCCGCCGCCACAAAAAACACCGCAAAAGCAGGCGACAGGCCAAATTTCCACGCCAGCAAAGCCGCCAGCGCAGCAGAAATAAGTTCCACCAGCGGGTAGCGCCAGCTAATACGGCTGCCGCAATGCCCACAGCGCCCGCGCAGGCACAGCCAGCTGAGCACGGGCACCAGCTCCCACGGGCGCAGCCTTGCCTTGCACTGCGGGCAATGCGAAGGGGGGAACACAATGGACTGCTCTGTCACATAGCGGTAAATACACACATTATAAAAACTGCCGCACACCAGCCCCAGCACTGCCGCCAAGCCCATAGCCGTTCCCGAATCAAGCAAAGCCACCCAAGCAAAAACACTCATAGCGCATCCAAGCCTTATCTATTGTAATATTTTCCATAAACTTATACTATGCCAGTCAAGTGTTCAAGCGCTTTTGCTTACGCGAACGGGGCAGAAGCAGCTCTTTTTTATTATCCTTTCACGAGAAAGCCCATGACGTCTTATATAGACCAATTATTACATCAATTGCATGAACAACGCGGTTCAGACCTGCACCTTGCCAGTGAGAATGCCCCTATGGTGCGTGTGCTGGGGGAATTGCACCCCCTGCCCTTTGCCCCGTGCAGCACGCCAGAAATTCTTGCTGTTCTGCAAGCAATTGCCTCACCTGCCCAGCATGAGCACTTTTTGCAGACAGGCGATATTGACTTTGCTTATGAAATTCCCGAGCTGGCACGCTACCGTGTGAATTTTTATAAAGAAAATCGCGGTGTGGCGGCGGCCTTTCGTGAAATTCCCCAGCAGGTACAAACCGTCTATGATTTGGGCATTCCCACGCAATTGCAAAACCTCGCCTTGCTGCCCAAGGGTTTGGTGCTGATAACAGGCCCCACGGGCAGCGGTAAATCAACCACACTGGCCGCACTTATTGCCCATGCCAATGCTGTGCGCCCCGACCATATTATCACTATTGAAGACCCCATCGAATTTATTCACCGCAGCCAGCGCTGCCTTATTAACCAAAGGGAAGTGGGGCGCGACACCTCTTCCTTTGCCTCTGCCCTGCGCGCCGCCCTGCGTGAAGACCCCGACATTCTGCTGGTGGGCGAAATGCGCGACAAAGAAACCATTGCCCTTGCGCTGGAAGCTGCCGAAACAGGCAACCTTGTGTTTGCCACCCTGCACACCATTTCTGCCGCCAAAACGGTTGACCGCATTATTGAAGTATTCAGCGCAGAAGAGCAGCCTCAGGTGCGCTCTAGCCTTTCCGAATCAATACAGGCAATTATTTCGCAAACACTCTTTAAGCGCGCCGATGGCACAGGCCGCCTGCCCGCGCTGGAGGTGTTGTTGGCCACGCCCCCTGTGCGGAATTTGATCCGCGAAAACAAAACCTTTCAGCTGCCCAACGTGCTGCAAACCAGCCGCAATATTGGCATGTGCACTCTTGATGATGACATTGAACGCCTGCTGCGCGCGCACCTTATTTTGCCACAGCAGGCCATGAACCATGCCCAAAACAAAGCACGCATACGCGACTGCATTGCCACCCTTGCAGAAGGCAAACAAAGCTAATGAACTATCTGGAATTACTTCATTTACAGCGTGAACCTTTTTCCAATTCACCTGACCCGGATGCCTATTATGGTGCGCCGCTGCACGCCCTGTATTTAAGCCGCCTTGAAATTGCCGTTCACTTAAAGCGCGGCGTCAATATTGTGCTGGGCAGGGTGGGCACAGGCAAAAGCACCCTGTGCCGCTGCCTGCTGCGCAACCTTGCCACCCGCCCCGAAATAGAAACTTTTTTGCTGCTGGATGCGGGCAATGCCAACAGCCTTACCTTTATTGCGCAATTGTATGAGCTGCTGAGCGGCCAGCCAGCCCCAGACGATATGACAGAACGCACTGGCATGGGGCTGCTGCAAACCGTCATTTATGCCAAGGCCTTACAGGAAGAACATACGCTGGTTTTGCTGATTGACGAAGGGCAGAAATTATCGGCAGAAGCCTTGGAAGTGCTGCGCGAGCTGCTGAATTTTGAAACGAATACCGAAAAACTACTGCAAATTATTATTTTTGGTCAGCCCGAGTTGGAAGAACGCATTGCCGCACTGCCCAATTTTAAAGACAGAATCAACGAATATCTGCACCTCATGCCCCTGCCCGAAAAAGAAAGTATAGCCCTTGTGCGCCACCGTCTGCATTTGGCTGGTGGGCAGCAGGCCGAGCGCCTGTTCAGCAAGGGGGCGCTGGCAGCGCTGCATAAAGCAAGCAAAGGCCACCCGCGCCAGCTTATGCGCCTAGGGCATCAAATGCTGCTGAGCCTTATTATGGGCAATAAAACACAGGTCACTGCCGCCATGGTGCAGGCACAAGTAGCGCGCGATGCGGGCAGCCCGCCGCCGCGGCGCTGGCGCTTTGTGGTGCTTTTGCTGCTGGCGGCTGGTTTAGCACTGGGTGCTTGGTATGCCCTGCCTGCGCTTACACAAGCATGGCACAGCACAGTACAGCCTTTACTGCACAGCCTTGGGCAACAGGGCAAAAACCTGCTGCCCGCCAGCCTTACCCCGCAGGAAAGCACGCCGCAAAGCCACGCCACGCAAGCAGCCCTGCCCGCCACGCAAGCACAGATAAACAATGCAGCCCTGCCCCCGCAGGCAGAGCAAAGCGCAGGTGTACAGGGTGCTGGCAGTGTTGGCACAGGGCAACAGCCCACGGCACAAGGCAGTATGCCGCAAGCGCAGAACCCAAGCACCGCACAGCAAGGGCAGCAGCCCAGCACGAGCACTACGCAGCAAGCGCCGCTGGGGCAAAGCTCTGGCACGGCACACAATAATGCGGCATTGCAGGGCTCAGCACAAGGCCTTGCGGGCGCAGCAGCACAGCGGCAGCCCAATACAGCAGGGCAGCAGCCCGCAATGCAGGGGGCAAAAGCACAGCAGGGGCAAACGCTCGGACAGCCCCAGCAGCAATTGCCACGAGAAGCACAAGGGACGCAATTGGAACAGGGGGCGCAAGCAATACAGCAGCCCGCCAGCCTTGGCGTGGCGCAGGTGAGCGGCATAGAAAATTTGCGCGAATTGGCCTTGATTTTTTATGGCACAAGCGCGGCTGAAAAAGCACTGGCGCAGGCAAACCCCCAGTATGCACTGGGCGAGCCGCAGGCCATTGCCCTGCCGTGGCTTGAGTTTGCCCTGCCCCCGACCATGACAAAACACTTTCTACTCTGTTTTGGGGAATATGATAGCCCAAGCCAAGCCTATCAAGCCCGCCAGCGCCTGCTTGCCTTTAACCCCCGCCTTGTGGCGCGGGATATGGGCGAAGGCCTGCGCTTTTATGTGCTGAGCCGCGAATCATTCAGCACAGCAGGGCGCGCATGGGTATGGCTGGGCAAGAAAAAAACTCCCTCTGGCATGACGGCACGCATTATGCCGCCCTACGCAAAGGGAGAGAAAAGCTTGTATGAATTTGCTGTGCGCTAGTTTTTAGGGGGTGCTATTTAGGAATAGTCACTTCACCGCCAAAGTAATCAAAAGCTGTACCAAATTTTGAGGTGTCTATGCCCATAGCTTCCATAGTTTTTTTGTATTCCTGATACGCAGCAGGGGTTGCTTCTCCACTGTTCTGCCAGCTGGCAATAATTTTCTGTGGTGTCGTACTACCAGCAGGGGTAAAATATAATTGCCTTATTGTTGTTGCACCATCGGCAGATGTTACAAATTGGATTTCGGCTTTATTACCATTAGCATCGGTAAAATTTAAGCGTAATGTCGCTGATTTCCCTATATCTCCTTGCAAATCACCACCAGACGTACCCAAGCTAACTGTTACACCATTAGGAAGTGTAACCTCGGGATATTTTTCCAAAAATTTTGCTATTCCCTCTGTGCCTCTATACTGGTTGTGCCCGTTTTGCATAAGATCTGCTATCAGCCCCGCCACAGTTGTGCTTAGGTAGGTATTCAAAGCAGTATCACATGCGGGCACATAGAGCTTTGCCCCTGTATCGATAAAAGCTGTATCGGCTACGCGCTTGGCTTTTACGGCAGTGCCTTGGGCGCTGATAGTATCGCCACTTTCAAGGCTGAGCATATGCTCACCAAAAACGCCGTCAGCCTTATCTTGAATTTGTGCCAGCGTGCTTACCTCTTCCACCGCTTTTTTGCAGCTCTTGCCTTCCATAAGCAATTGCCCAAAGCGCATATTGATGCGCCCCTGCGCCTCGGCTACGGTGCTGAGGAAGGCTTTTTTTTGAGCATTTTCTTGTAAATCAAAATATTTGGGCACAGCCGTAGCCGCCAGTATGCCCAAGAGCACCAGTACAATGATTATTTCAATCAGGGTAAAGCCGCGCGAAGAAAATATATGGTTTTTCATCGTTTTTTCACCATAAAACAAAATAAAATAGACGTCAATAAATGATACTTGTCAGGTAAAAACAGCTTTTATTCTTTTGCTAAGAAAAGAATCATGATACTTATAATACAAAGGTAATATACCGTTTTTATAACTAATTTGGGCTCATATAGGCAGGGCATTCTGGCGTATACAGAATAAATTCATCGGCATATTGTTGTGCGCCAATGGTGTCTCCACTGGAGGCATTTGTTGTAAAGTCAATGACCTTACCTGTAGGTGATGTAAGTTTTTGAATTTTATATGATCTTTTATTTCCCTCACAAAAGTGAATAAACTCTCCCGACTGCATATTCACCTTCCAGCCACCAATTGTCCCCGTGCCTGTAGCGCTACAGCTTGATGTGCCCTCATCTGCCAAGCCGTATTGATAATTCGCAACGCTACCACCATGTGCTTGTAAGCATGATGAGGGCAATAATGTCGTGACCGCTGTGCCCTTACGAAAATTAGGATTGTTCTCTGTCGTGTTTTGCTTTACCTTAGTGCCTGTGAGCAGCCAATCATAAAAGGTCATATTCAGGCGCGACTGCACTTCGGCAAGTGTCCCTTTTGCCGCTTGAATTTCGGCTGTCTCTATTAAATTAAGATATTTAGGAACAGCAATCATAGCCAAGACAGCCAAAAGCACCAGAACAATAATAATCTCTACCAATGTAAAACCCTGCTTTTGCATAGCTCTGATACCCCCCTTGGTCAACTTTTGCCGTCAGCATACAAAAAAAGCACCCTATGGTAAAGCCCACAGGGTGCTTACGAGAGCTTTGATTGGGAACTACTCAGATTGTGTAGTAGCAGGAGTACCCACGGTACAACCAGGAGCACGCAATACTGGCCATGATGAAGTTGTATTCGACCCTGAAGTTGTAGAAGGCTTTGTAATTTCTTGACCATCAATAAAAACCGAATTGACAACCGTCGTATCGTCCGT
The DNA here is from genome assembly GCA_028689675.1 of Desulfovibrionaceae bacterium. Lineage (GTDB taxonomy): Bacteria > Desulfobacterota > Desulfovibrionia > Desulfovibrionales > Desulfovibrionaceae > JAQVCS01. Next base: position 41,293 of record JAQVCS010000006.1, read on the forward strand.
AGTATTCGCTCCCTTAAACGCATTAATCGTCATGACATAGTTGCCAATAGTTAAATTTTCCTCCTTTTTAACAATGTTTTTGGCCGTTGTTACAGCTTTGTCACAAGTTTTTCCAGCCAGCAATTCGTCAGCAAAGGTCAAGTTAATGCGTGCCTGTACTTCAGCAATTGCCGAAATAGCAGCTTTCTGGTTAGCCGTTTCCACCAAGTCATAATACTTAGGCACAGCCGTAGCCGCCAAAATACCCAGCAACACCAAGACGATGATAATTTCAATCAACGTAAAGCCTTGTTCTAAAGCATGATCTTTTTTCATAGCAATCCCCTATTTAAATTTGTAGGCAATCCTCGTGCCTTTTTTGAAATATACGCCATACCTTACAGAGATGCAAGAAAAAGAGCGGTACTCTTTCTTAATAAAGTGTACCTTAGCCACGCGCCAGCTTGGTCATATCCCACATGGGCAAGAATATTGCCAATGCAAAAAAGAGCACCACCACCACCAAGCACAAGAGCAGCACAGGGCCAATAGCTTCTGTCATGCTGCCCACGGCAAATTCCACTTCTTCATCATAATGCACGGCCAGTTCATCCAGCATTTTTTCCAAATTCCCCGAGCTTTCGCCCACGGCAATCATATTGATGGCCAAGGGGCTGAAATAGCGTGCCGAGCGCAAGGGCTCGGTCAAGCCCTGCCCTGCGGTGAGCTTTGCCTTGATGGGGGCAAATTCTTTGGCAATGGCGGCATTGTCCAGCGTGCCCGTGAGGATATCAATAGAATCGAGCACAGAAACGCCGCTGCGCTGCAATATGCTAAAAATAGAGGCAAAGCGCGCCATAATGGATTTTTGCACCACAGCGCCAATAATGGGCAGGCGCAGCACAAGGCTGTCTTTCCAAAAGCGGCCTGTGGGCGTGTTGAGCCACCAGCGTATGCCAAAAAATGCAGCGCAGGCAATGCCAATGCACAGCCACCAATAGCCAGCCATAAAGGCATTCATTTCAATAGCAATGCGCGTGGGCAGGGGCAACTCTATTTTGGCAGTTTTAAAAATTTGCACAAATTGCGGAATAACCACATTCAGCAGCAGCAAAAAGGCCGCCGCCATAAAAATAAGTACCATTTTGGGGTAGCGCAAGGCAGAGGCTATTTGCTTTTGCACAGTTTCTTCATGCGCCAGCAAATAGGTGAGGCGGTCAAGCACATCGCCCAGCGCGCCCGAGCTTTCGCCAGCCTGAATCATGCTGCAATAGAGCGGCGGAAAAATTTTGGGGTGCGAAACAAAGGCGGCGTGCAGGCTTTTGCCTTCGTTCACCTGCTGGGCAATATCGGCCAGTGCCGCGCGTAGTTGGGCATTTTCTGTTTGGTTTTGCAAAATGCGTAATAATTGCGTGAGCGGCACACCAGCATTAAACAGCGTGCGAAACTGCTTGCTGAACAAAATGATTTCCTTCAGCGGCACGCGGCGCTGTGTTAGCCTTGCCCACAAGGCGCGGTATTGCGCATTGCTATTATGGCGCAGGCGCAGCACCATAAGGTCACGTTCCAGCAGCGCGGCACGGGCGGCTTCTTCATTTTCGGCCATAATAGTGCCCGAAAGGTGCGTGCCTTCATCATTCACGCATTCATAATAAAAATTTTGTGCTGCCATATTACACCATGGCCACGCGCGCGGCTTCTTCCACCGTGGTTTGGCCAGCGTTAATTTTTTCTGCCGCATCGGCGGCAAGGGTGCGCATACCCTCGGCCAAAGCCATTTGCCGCAAGGTTTGCGTGGTAACACGCCCTGCCACGGCCTCTTGCAGGCTGAGCGGCATGGTCATTACTTCAAACAAGCCCATGCGCCCCAAATAGCCCGTATTCCCACAGCGGAAACAGCCCTTGCCGTGATAATAGGTGCCCTCGGCAGGCAGCCCGAATGATTCCAGCAGCACAGGCGAGGGCTGGTATACTTCCTTACAATGCGGGCACACCACGCGCACAAGGCGCTGTGCAAAAGAACAGAGCAGCACCGAAGCCACAAGGTAAGGCTCTACCCCCATGTCGATAAGGCGCGAAACCGCGCCCGTGGCGTCGTTGGTATGCAGGGTAGAAAAGACCAAATGCCCTGTAAGGGCGGCCTGCACGGCTATTTGCGCTGTTTCACCATCGCGAATTTCGCCCACCATAAGGATGTCTGGGTCTTGGCGCAAAATAGAGCGCAGCCCCGAGGCAAAGGTCATGCCAGCGCGGGCATTAAGCTGCACCTGCCGTATGCCGTGCACACGGTATTCCACAGGGTCTTCCAGCGTGATGGTGTTTAAGTCGGCGCGGTTTACCATTTGCAGAATGGAATAGAGGCTGGTGCTTTTGCCGCTGCCTGTAGGGCCTGTGGAAAGTATCATGCCATAGGGCTTGCGGGCGTATTTTTCTATTTTCTCACAATCGGCGGGGTTCATGCCCAGCTGCGGCAGGGTGTAAAGGCGCTTGGCGCTCATATCCAGCAAACGCATGACGACATTTTCCCCATAAATAGTGGGCAGGCTGGAAACACGCACGTTAATTTCGCGCGAATCCACCAAAATGGTAAAGCGCCCGTCCTGTGGTATGCGGTTTACCGAAATATCCATATTACCGAGAATTTTAATGCGCGAAATGACTGAAGAAGCAACCCTGTGCGGCACAGAGGGCACTTTGCGCAAGCGCCCGTCTATGCGAAAGCGCACTTCAAGGCTTTCTTTTTCGGGGCTAATGTGAATATCGCTTGCGCCTTCGCGCACGCCCTGCGCCAAAATGGCATTCACAAGGCGCACAACGGGGGCTTCGTCGGGCGCGCCAGCATCCCCCACTTCGTCATCACGCGTTTGAATGATTTCCAGCGCTTTGTCGGGCTGATCGTCATTGTCTGCGCCCAGCGTTTGTATTACGCCATCTATGCCCGTATAATTGCCATAAATCAGCCCAAAAAGCTGGGTAAATTCCTGCAAAAGGCACATAACGGCGTCCACTTCGCAGTCCGCCACTTTTTCTAGCCTGTCCAGCGCGTCAATATCCAGCGGGTCAACCATGGCCACGCACAGCACAGAGCCGTGCATCATGAGGGGCACGGCCTTGTTGCGCTGCGCCACCGTGGCAGGCACCTTGGCAGCCACCTCTCTGTTAAAGGGGAAGCGCTCGGCAGAATAGCGCTCTATGCCCGCCTGTGCACAAATAACCCGCGCAACACTTTCTTCATCCACAATGCCTTGGCGGATGAGCAATTCCCCCAGCTTCATGCCCTCGGGGCGCTTTTGCTCTAAAGCATGCTGCAATTGGGCTTCAGTGAGCAAGCCGTCCTTGACGAGTAATTCCCCTATACGCATTCGTATATGAGCCATACAACCCCCACGCAAAAAACGATTACACTGTGCCCTGCTGCCCAAAAAGCCTTACAGAACAGACAGGCCTTGCACGGCAAAAGACGTACCCCCCTAAAGCAGATTCCCTTTCAAAGCGCATGTAATGGGGAGGTACATTCCCCTTGTTCGCTTTGAGCGGCAAGGATTTCTTACGAAACCTTGCGAGCATTGTTACAAGTACAATGCTCTAGCGCGTCTGCACGGCGGCGGGCATAGAGGCCGCGGCGGGCTTGGCTTTTGCCTTGTCTTCATCCAGCACAGGGGGGGAATCGGGCAAGGTGCGGGGCTGCATATCCAGCGCGGTGCGCGTGGGCAAAATAACAGGAGTGATAAAAATCATCACTTCTTCCATATTTTTTGTGCGATTGGTTGAGCCAAACACATATTTGCCCCCGGGCAGGTTTTTTAAGCCCGGCACGCCTGCTTCGGTATTCACGCCCTTTTCTTTTGTTAAGCCAGAAATAACCACGGTTTCGCCAGTGCGCATGATAAGTGTTGTTTCTGTTTGCTTTTTAATAATGTAGGGGTTGCCGTCCACAGCGCGCGAGCTGTCCACTTCATCCTTTTTTACCAGCACTTTGAGCTTGAGGTTTGCGCCATCAATAACATTGGGCGTCATTTCAAGGCGCAGCACGGCTTCTTCAAACTTTACTTCATTATCGCCATCAGTATTTTTGGTAACATAGGGCACTTTTTCGCCATTTTCGGTATAGGCCATTTTGTTATCAAGGGTGGTGATAGAGGGCGAAGAAAGAATGTTGAGCTGACCGTCTTTTTCCATCAAGTTCAGCTGCATTTCCAAGACATTGCCGCCAATAGCGCCAAACATAAAGGACAAAGCGCCAGCCCCCGTGCCCGCCACCTGCGCGGAATAATCAAGCCCAATGGGTTGGCCGCTCATGCCGCCCGCCGTGCCATAGCCGCCAGTAACAGGGTCTACACCAAAAGTGCCTGTGCCTGCCGAGCCAGCCCAAAAGCGCTGCCCATTGCTATTCATGCCGCTGCGAATAACCCCGCCCCACTTTGTGCCCAGCTCGCGCGCGGTTTCTTTAGTAGCTTCCACAATGTAGGCTTTAAGCTGCACCTGCGGGCGCGGGCGGTCGAGGTGCTCCACAAGCTGTACAATACGGCGCTGTGCCGCAGCAGAGGCCTGCACCACAAGGGCATTGCTGTGCTCATCCACTTCTATAATGGCTTCTTGATTTTTCCCCAGCAGGCTGCTTAGGCTGGTTTTGAGTGCCTGAGCCTCGGCATAGCGCACGCTGATGACAGAAACAGAAATGGGCCCATTTTGCTGTGCCAGCACATGCTGCTGCGCCAATTGGTTATTCAGCGCCAGCATGCTGATTTCTTTTTGCTTTTCCACAGCGGTGAGCACTTGCAAGATATTGCCCTGCCAGCGATATTCCAGCCCATTGGCACGCAGCAGGCTTAAAAAAACATCGCGCCACGGCGTTTTTTGCACATTCAGGCTGGCCGAGCCGCTCACCCCCGGGCTGACCATAATGTTGATGCCCGCAGCAGCCGCCAGCGAACGCACAGCCACACTCACATCCACCGAATGCAATTTCAGGGTAACAGGCATGGTGGGCAAGGGCTTGTTGCTGCCTCTGTCCCAAGCATCTGTTTGCTGCATAATCACGCGGGGCTGGGGCTGCAAATCGGCAGGCGCTGGGGAATAGCCCTGCCTTTGCTCGGCCTCTTTTTTCCAGTGATCGGTAAAAGGGTCTGGCTCTGATTTTTTGGAACAAGCAAACACAAAAGCAAAACAACAACACAGCAAGGCACAAAGTATAACGCGCTGTTTAGAGTAAGGCATAATATATCCTTAAAAATCAAACTTTAAAAATCGTCGCCACTATACGTCAATTCCCATTCCGCATTTTTAGAAGGCGAAAAAAGGCGCACTGCTGTGCCGCTGATGGCACGCACCACATCCCCCGTGCTGGGTATGGCATCGCCCACGGCATATTCCATACCGCCTATAATGGCCAGCAGGCGGCTGCCCACAGCAATATAGCCAGTGTATTGCAATGCGCCCCCACTGGCAGCCCCAGAGGCTGCGGCATCGGGCACAGCAATATTTAAAGCAGGAATAAAGGGGTTTTGCACCGCAGTGCGCTGCGCCCCAAAAAGGGCATATTGCTCCCCTGTTTTCAGCGGCAAAGCACTGACCGCAGCCGCCGTATTGGTGGCCGCAGTGCGGGCGTCGGCCATAACTTTATCGGCATCGGGCGCACTTATGCCCTTTTGGCTGAATTCCCACAGCCTGTCGGCAGCAGCCAGCACAGCCACTACCACAAGCACAGCTAATAATTTTTTTTCGCGGCTGTTCATGGTTTGCCTCGCGCCATAGCTTGTTCATTGCCTGCTTCTGGTGAATTAAATTCAGCCCAGATGGTCATTGTATATTCGGGCACAGGGCTGGCAGCGCTTACCTGACACGATTCTATAGTGTGTATCCAAGGCTGGTCACCCAAAAGCACAATAAAGCGCCTAAAAGCCTCGGGCGCACCTGTTAGCACGCCATCAAGGCGTATAACACTTTTTTGCACCACACTTTCAGAAGCGGGCACAAAATGGGCTTCGCGCAATTCGGCACTTTCCACAAGCTGCTGCAAGCCTATAATGCTTTCAGAAAGACTGCGCGGCACGGGCAAAGGGTCGGAACGCTGCACAAGAGCGCTGATGCGCGCCTTTTTTTGCCGAATATCCATAACAAAGGGCTGGAGCAATTCCTGCACGCTTTGCTCTGTCTGCATACGGTCTGCCTCGCGCTCTGCCTGCCCCACATAATACCACAAAGGCAACACCACACAAAGCTGCACCGCTATGCCCGCACCCGCCAAAAGGAGAACACGGCGCAGAGGAAACCATAAAGCTATACGCTCAAAGGCAAGCATACTTATACAACCTTCATGGTAGCAACAAAAATAATGCTGTCACCACTGCTTGGTTCTTTTTGAATACTCATAGAAAGCACCAATGGAGAATGTTCCAATTCATTAAAAAACTCGGCAAGTCTTGTTTCACGCTGCAAAATATCCCCATACACCACACCGCGCAGCACCACAATGTGGTCATTCTTTTTTTCCTGCTGGTTTTGTGCCGGCCTGTTTGCCTGCTGCGCCTGTGCTGGGGCAGAAAACACAAGGCTGAGCTCGGTAATATGAATAGAAGGCGGCACAATTGCGGCCAGCTCGCTTATAAGGGCAGCGGGCAGGCGGCGCGGCACAAGGGCTATGCCCTGCTTGTGCAGCTCGGCCAGCTCGGCCATTTCTTTTTGCAAAATTTCAACGGTGAAGGGCTCTTTCCACTGCGCTTTTTGCTGCTCTAGGGCGGCAATGCGCTGGTGAGCTGTGCTCCACTGCCCGTAATGCTCTACAGCAAAAAAGCAGGAACCCGCCAAAAAAACACCTGCGGCCAAGCTTGCCGCCCAGCCCGTCAGCAAATGCTTTTGTATTTTTTGCTGGTCTTTATAGGTCATGATGGCATTGGGCGTGCTCTTGCCAGACAGAGCCAAGCCCACACTGTGCAGCACTGCGGCATATTCTGGCGTGCGCAGCAATTGTGCCAATTGCGGCTGGCAAGTATTTGCCCCATCTAACTGCAAGCCCATGCAGGGCAAGGCCAGCTCTTCCTGAAAAAACTCCTGCACCAAGGCCGCACTGCCCGCTGGCGCCAGCACAAGCAAGCCCTGCACGCCAGCGCTGTCTACAGTATTGCGAAAGTGCACCACGGTGCGGTCAACCTGCCGTGCCAAACGCTGTAGCACGGGCAGCAAGGCTTGGCGCACTGCATTTTGCTCGTCTGCCTGCTGCTCCCCAGAATAAAGCAGGTGGGCTGCCTGCTGCTTATTTTCGTCTGAAATGGGCAGCAAAGCCCGCTGTGGCATGTCTTCGGCATCATTTTCCTGCCCGTCCAGCTCATCGGGCTTTGCCTGCTGCCCAAGGGGGCTTTCAAAGGAAGACCACAAGGGGCTTTCAAGGTCATGCAGGGCTTCACTGCTGTCTATGGTGTACACAGGGTCGGGAATGTCGGCAAGCCCCCCTGCGGGCGCGCTGGCCATAGTGCGCTGGTTGTGCTCTTCTTGCAAATATTCTTCCAGCGCTTGCAGCATCACTTGGCTGCTGGTGCGTACAGAACGGCGCAGCAATAAATCTTGACCATAAAAAACAGCTAAATGGCTTGCATCATCTTCAACATACACAACGGCAAAGCGCTCCCACGGGCTTTTCAGCCAGCCAGAAGCAAATAAATTATAGGCATACATCATGGGTGCTGTAAGCCCGCCCAGCTTACAGCCAGCCCTGCCCGCCATTTGCTGCATGTGCTGCACGTTGGCACGGGGCAAGGCCACAGCCAGCACAGAAAGGCGGGGCACACCATTGTTCAGCCTTTCTTCCAACACCCTATAATCAAAAATGGTGGTGGCGCTATCAAATGTTTTTTCTTTGCGTGCGGCAAGCAGAGCCACGGCATCCAGCTCGGCCGCCTTTACCTTGGGCACATGCAGGGCATACATTTCCCCACTGCCCTCAGGCAATGCCTGCCAGAGCATACATTGGGCATAATCGGGCGCAAAAGAGCCAAGAGCGCGGCGCAAACACTCTATGCCTGCTGGCGAATCAGGCGCGGTGTGCGCAGGCAGGGCATAAAAACGCACATCACTTATGCTTGGCTGCTTAGCAGAAACTGTGCTGCGCGCCAGCATAAAGCCATTGGGCAGCACAGTCAGCCCAAGGGTGGCACGTTGCTTGGCCGAGGGGCGCAGCAGTGCATTTATTTTTTGCAAAAATGTTATTTCTTCTGATGGCAACATGACAATCGGCTCGGAAACAGCATGTTCATCCACCTGCTCAGCAGCATGTTCGCCTTTTTTTGAAGTGCGAATATAGTGCAACAATTGCTGTGAGGCCGCCATAGAGGGTTCTTTACTCATGCTCCTTCCTTCATAAAAAGACCTTGTTAGCCAAGATTTGCCCCTCGTGCGTCTTTATTTTTCACAAAACCATAAAGACTCTGCACAAATCCCCTCGCAAATCTTTCGTATATAACTAACAAAAAAACACATCCCCTGCAATGGCACATGCCGCAGCAAATAAAGTTGGGTTACTTTATTAATGTTACACACGAAAAGATAATTCACTCGTGTTCGGCAGAGTTCTGCTTTGACAAAAGATGTTATCTGGCCTATTAATTTCAGCTGTTATACTCACAGCGCGCTCTTTGAGGGCACATGCGGAAAAATATGCATTGTAAAAATGCAGTAGCACTATAAAAAAACTTGTTGCCTGAATGGCAAAATTGAGCTAACTGCTATACTTTACAAAACTAAATACATCATTAAACACTGCCCCCATGCTTTACTTGGGCATCAAACTGTTTTTTATCTTCACTGTGGCATTTCCATAGTAGCCAGTGCACCGTAGCGAGAAAAAAGTCATGTCCAAGAATACACTTGTTGACAACTGTAATAGCCCAAGCCCCCTCGTGCCAACTTGCTCCAAGGGCTCTATGCTGAATGCGGCCATATTTGAACATCTTTTTTCCCTCTACCACAACAATGACAGCATACAGCCCATGCTGGCCTTTTTAGGCACGTTTCTTGGCGCAGACAGGGTGCTTATTTTAGAAAAAAAGCAAGAGAACCTCATTGCTACCAGCACATGGCTCAGTGCGGCATGCTATGCTGTGCCCAGCCCTTCCTGCCCTATTTCCCCTGAAGACCTTACACTTGCCAGCACAGCAAAAATAAAAACTGTCTCTTTTGGCAGCAACCTTACGCTCTTTCCTGAAAATACGGGGGCACAGCGCAGGGCAAGCACCTTTATTGCCTGTGATTTGGTGCACAATAATGCCGTTGTTGGCTTTCTTATTTTTGAAAAATTCTGTGCAACACCGCCATGGAGCCTGCACGATGCAGAGCCTTTTGCTCTGGTGGGGAAGTTTATAGGCACAGCCCTGCGCCAAAAGCACATTCTTCATACCGTGCGGGCAAAACAGCAAAACACCCATAATTTACTGAATGGTGTGCCTTTTTACATTTATGTCATTGAAAAGGAAACGCATCATTTGCTGTATTTTAATGATGCTGTACTGCGTGCCTTCCCCAAAGCAGCCTTGGGCATGCCCTGCTATCAGGTTTTTTGGAACAGTAAAACTATTTGCTCTTTTTGCCCCTCGCGCAATTTGGGCACGGCCAATTGTGTTACCGATGTGCTGCCCCATTCCCCCATGTGGAAAATATCAGATGTATCATTTTCCAATATTATTTGGAATAACAGCATTCCTGCCCATGTTGTGCTGATTACCGAGCATATCCCCTCTGAAGTGGAGCGCAAAGAACAATTGCGCCATGAAGCATTTACCGCGGCCATGGCTGCTGTTTATGATTATGTTTTTGATATTAATCTTGATACTGGCGATTATGAGCTGCTGGCTGCCAACAATAAAGTGCCGCTTATTGGCAAGATGCATGGCAAGTATCAAGACATATTACAGCGTGTTGACGAATATATTTATAGCGATTTTATAGCGCAATTTAAAACAATATTCAGTTTGGAAAATATGCGCTTGGGTATTGCCTGCGAAATGGAATTTCTGACCATTCAGGGCACAGAGTACCGCTGGAAATTGCGCCAGTCTTTCCCCTATGCACAAGAAAATGGCAGCCGCCATATGCTTTCTGTTATTCATGATATTCATGACGCAAAAATTGCCGCTTTAAAAAAATCTCAGGAAGAAAGTAATATTCAGGTGGCTTTGCGCAATAGCTACAGCCGCATTTATTTGCTTGATTTACGCAGCCAAAAATTTTCCTGCTTATTTGCCAATGGCTTGCTCAAGCCTGTCAACCTGAGCGAGCACTTTGATGACGATTTAAAAATATTGGATGAAATGGTTGTTCACCCCGATGACCGCGCGGCTTTTTATACATTTTATAGTCTCCAATCTATACAGCAAGCGCTGCACAAAAAGCGTAAGCTGGCCATAGAATACCGCTGCCAAGACGTTCAGAGTGAATATAAGTGGGTTTCAGCCTGTATAGAGCCCCTGCCCTATACAACAACTAAGGCCATGGTGCTGGTGCGCGATATTACAGAACGCCGCAAGCTGGAAGCTGCCCAGCGCGACCTAGAAATGCGCTATGCCATGGTGTTTCGCCAAAGCTGCGATAGCTGCCTTGAAATTAAGCTCAACACTGGCGTATATAAACGCACAAGTTTTACATACAGTGAATTTGATGATATTCCTGAGCATGGCGACTATGCTGCCCTGTTGAACAAAATAGTTTTGCCCATCATTCAACCTGAAGACACCAAACCTTTTTTACAGACTTTTTCTCTTGAAAATCTACATCTGGCGTATAAAAAACAGCGTAAAGGCATTGTTGTTCAATACAGGCTGTATCATAGCCAGAAAAAATGCTTGTTTTGGAAAGAGGGGCGCTTGTTCTTTTTGAATGAGCAAGACGGGCCTTTGGCTTTTATTTTGGTGCATGATATTACACACCAAAAAAATCTTGAAGTGCAAAAAAATGATGACGAACAGCGCTTTAACCTTGCCATTCGTAATACCTATTGTGAAATTTATGAAATAGACCTGCAAACTGGGCACTGGACGCGCTGCTTCAGCTCTGGGCACTTACCCCTTGTCCCCGAATGCCCTATTGAAATTGCTGCTGAAAAATATATTCACCCCGAAGACAGAAAACATTTTTTATCGCTGTACAGCCCTTCCTCCATGCAAAAACGCCTACAGCGTGATTTTAAGGGAGATGCAACAGAAGAATACCGCAGGCTGGGCGCCAAGGGCATGTATCATTGGCTTAATGCTACTATGGTTGCCATGCCTTCAGGCTCGGGCACTATAAGCAAGGGCTTGCTGCTTATTCGTGACGTAACAGAAAAGAAAGAACAAGAGCAGCGCCAGCGCATAGCAGAGCAATATGATCGCGCTCTGCGTAATATTTATGACTTCATGTATGAGCTCAATCTTTCCAATAATACCTATAAAATTATTTATTACGTCAAAAATAAATATGTCATTCCCGCAGAACAAGGGGCGCTTAGCTCTTTGCTGCCCTTTATGGCAGAGCATACCATTCACCCTGAAGATAAAGAGCGCTTTCTCGATTCGTTTAATTTAGAGCGCATCAATCACTATTTTTCTGGCGATGGCGAATGTATTATTGGTGAATTTCGTAAGCTGTGTGTTGATGGCAGCTACCGCTGGTCTTCACTAACCTTGTTTCCTGTCTCCACTTCTGAAACAGGGCAAAAAATATTCCTTGTTTTTGCTATGGATATTTCAGACAAAAAGGAAGCTGAGGAAATAGCCCAGCAAAATGCCATATTGGCATTGCAGCGCCTTGATGATGAGCGCTACCGCACAATTATTGAGCAAACAGACACGCTTGTTTTTGAATGGTGGGAAGGCGGCAAGGAACAATATATTGCCCCAGCGCTGGCACAGCGCTTTGTGGGAAACTATGATAACCGTGAGCTTTTTCAGATATGGCGCGAAGATAATACCCTTCAGGAAGAAGATGCCGACAAGCTCAATGCCCTTATTGCCACCTTGCAGGCAGGCGAAAAACATGCAGAAATGACAGTGCGCCTGTGCAAGCGCACAGGTAAGAAAATTTGGTGCAGGGTGGCGGTTTCCTGCACAACAGAGGCAGGGCACTTGCCCAAGCGCTATATTGGCACGGTGAATGATGTCGATGCCGCCACGCAATCGCTGAATGAATTGCGCTTTCGTTCAGAATATGATGTGCTGACAAAAATTTATAATATGTCTGCATTTTATGCCCATGCTTCCGCAACCTTGCTGCATAACACAGAAACGCAATATTATATTGTGCGCATGGATATTGAGCGCTTTAAAATTATCAATGATTTATACGGCTTGACAGAAGGCGATAACTTACTGAAATATATTGCTGACCTGCTTAAAAAAATTCCCAACAGCATTTGCGGGCGCATTAGTGGGGATATTTTTTGTATGCTGCTTGAAGGCACACAAAAAACTGTTGTTCAATGCATCACCAGCCTGATAGAGCAGCTTACACACTATTCATTGCCCTATAAAATTAAGACAACCTTTGGCATTTGCCCTGTTTTAAATAAAGAAACACCCATTAATGTCATGTGCGACTGGGCAAACCTTGCCCTGAAAACGGTGAAAGGCAGCTATTTGTATAATTATGCTTTTTACGATGGCACATTGCGTGAAAAAATTCTTGATGAAAAGCGCATAGAAAACCAAATGCACTATGCATTGCATGAAGGGCAGTTTTTGCTGTATCTGCAGCCCAAGGTGCATATTCCAAGCTCGTGCATTATTGGCGCAGAAGGTTTGGTGCGCTGGCAGCACCCCACCGAAGGGCTGATAGCCCCCAACCGCTTTGTGCCGCTTTTTGAAAAAAATGGCTTTATTTTACAGCTTGACGAATATATTTGGGAACAAACATGTATTATTTTGCGGCGTTGGCTTGACCAAGGGCTGACCCCGCCCCCTATTTCGGTAAATATGTCCCGCACACATATTCATGACCCATTATTGCAGAAGAAATTGCAAAACCTAATGGATAAATACAACTTACCTATGGGGCTTTTGCAGCTTGAAGTAACAGAAAGTGTCTTTTTAGATAATGAATCTGACTTATACGAAACAATGAACACATTGCGTAAGCAGGGTTTCTTATTTTCTATGGATGATTTTGGCTCTGGCTATTCTTCCCTGAATATGCTCAAGAATATCCCCGTTGACTTTATAAAAATTGATCGAGAATTTTTAAATGAAGTCACCGCTACCGAAAGGGGAAAAACAGTCATACGCTACAGCATTGCCATGGCGCATGAAATGAAAATAGGCGTCATTGCTGAAGGGGTGGAAACAACACAGCAAGCAGCATTTTTATTGCAGGCTGGTTGTGCCTATGCACAGGGCTACCTTTATTCGCGCCCCCTTCCTGTTGCCGAATTTGAAAAGTTTGCTTTTGGTGCTCAGCCGCCCTTCCCTGTTGATGCCAGCATTCTTGCTTTGGCATCTGAAAAGGAACAGCGTTGATGCTATAGCAGCAATTTTTGCTTTTCCCAGCCTTATGGGCAGATGTTTTTGTTTTTGGGTTAGCACCCGCTTAAAAGGCAAAACCATGTCTGCCCTTTATTTTTTGCCTTGCCTACTGGTGAGAAACAATGTTTATTCCTTTAAATTTTTTTGAGAACTCCATGCTTGGCACATTCAAATCCTTTTGTGTAGACTGTCTTCAATCACTTCGAATTTGTCTAAGCAGCATCAGTGCTCGCGGCGCTTTATTATTGCAAAGTTTTGCCATACTATGCATGATTGCGCTTTTGTTTTCTTATGATGTTCTGCAAAATTGGGACTATGCCAACACGCAGCGCCTGCGGCAGGCACGAACCCTCGTCTTAACCCTAGCCTCGCGCCAGCAGGTGCTTATCAACTCTGCCTCTACTTTTTTATATGCCTTATCCTTTTCTTCACTCTTGCAAGACAACAGCAAGCCGCTCACCCCTGAAAATATTCAATATCTTGTGGAAAAATTTGAAAAACTGCCCTCAGATTTTTTGGGGCTCTTCATTTTTTCCCCCGATGGGCGTGCCTTGTGTTCTTTTATTAATGGCGAAAGCTACCCCTTACCTGCCGATGTCGCTTTTAGCCGTCCCTATTTTATTAAAACTCTGCACAATAAAGAATTTACGGTGAACAGCCTATTTGTCCTTGACAATGGGCAAAAAATATTGCCGCTCACCCTTCCTGTGTATACTGCCACAGGTGAACTGCATGCCGTGCTGATGCTGCCGCTGAATATGGAAAAACAGGAAGATTATTTGCGCACGGCGGTTGATTCTCTTGCTTTTCAGCCTCATGTTGTCGGCCTGCTAGACAGGAAAAAATCCCCTCTGGCTCAATACCATGAGCATAAAAATTTTCATTATAATGAACATATTGAAAGACTTCTTGCCGGAGCACTGTATCAGGATGAAAACCTGCTGAACCCGTTAACAGAAAAACGTATGGCAATATGGTCTGACAGCACGGGGGATTATATGGGTTTTTCCGCTTCACTGCGCCTACAGCCAAATGAAAAACCCTATGCCTATATGCTGGCCATAGCAGAAAAAATTCCCCTGCTTACTTTTGTGTGGAATAATTATTTATTACAATTTTCAGGCTTCGCCTGTATTGTCTTGATTATGCTCTTACTTTCCCGCTATATTGGTCTTTATTACTTTAGTGCGGGCTTAGAAAAATTGACAGATATAACCAGCCAATGCCAGCAGGGCAACTTGCAGGCCATTGCCCCTGTGCATGGCTGCAAAGAGCTTACCCTGCTGGGGCAGCATTATGAAACCATGTTGCGCTCTTTGCAGCAATCCACAGAGCAGCTTACCCGCCTTTCGTATGAAGATGCGCTTACGCATATCTGGAACAGACGCCATTTTATGCTGAAGGCAGAGCAGGAATTGCAGCGCAGCCAGCGCACACACAGCCCCCTGTGCTTTGCCATGTTGGATATCGATCATTTTAAACTGGTGAACGACACCTATGGCCATGCTGCTGGTGATGCTGTTCTTGCAAATTTTGCCACAATAACACGTCAAAACCTGCGAACAAGTGATATTTTTGCCCGCTATGGTGGCGAAGAATTTGTAATTTGCTTTATTAACAGCACAGAACAAGAAAGCCTTGCTGTTTTAGAACGCATTCAGCAAGCATGGCAAAAATACTGTACACAGTATGAAGACAAGGCTATTTACTGCACCATAAGCGGCGGCTGTTTTGCAGTAACACAAAAAGACTTTATAAGCATGGGTACAGAGTGGGAGTATACACTGAAAACAATACTTTCGCGTGCTGACAGTGCTTTATATTATGCTAAAGAACAAGGCAGAAATACTATGTATGCATGGCACCCAGACATGATGCACACACAAACAGCCGCAGCGCAACAATAAATCATACTCACTTTCAAAGCGCATGTCATAGGGAAGTACATTCCCCTTATCCGCTTTGATTGGTGAAAATTGCTTATGAAACCTTGTAAGTATTTTCAAAGCTACAATGCTCAAGCAAGAATAGCTCAAGAGCAAATTCCCTCAGCGCAAAAAATACCGAGCCCCAAATAATGAGCACGAAGAAAACTGTACGTTCTTCGTGCTCATATATATTTCTTCCTCACAGCCTCAAGCTATAAGGAATAGTAAGTGCTTTAGGCTTTTTTGTTGCTCTTCAGCCAGCTCATCATACCGCGCAGCTCGGCACCCACTTTTTCAATGGGGTGCTCTGCATTCATGCGGCGCATGGCGGTAAAGGTGGGGTAGTTGGTACGGGCTTCCAAAATGAAGTTCTTTGCAAACGTGCCGTTCTGAATTTCGGTCAGCACTTTTTTCATTTCTGCCTTCACTGTATCAGTAATCAAGCGGGGGCCAGTGACATAGTCGCCATATTCAGCAGTGTTGCTGATAGAATAGCGCATACGCCCCATGCCGCCTTCATACATCAGGTCAACAATCAGCTTCATTTCGTGCATGCATTCAAAATACGCCATTTCGGGCTGATAGCCAGCTTCCACCAAGGTTTCAAAACCAGCTTTAATAAGGGCAGTCACGCCGCCGCACAGCACAGCCTGTTCACCAAAAAGGTCAGTTTCGGTTTCTTCACGGAAGCTGGTTTCAATGGTTCCCGAGCGCGTGCCGCCAATACCCTTGGCATAGGCAAGGGCGCGCTTCAGGGCTTCGCCGCTGGCATCTTGCTGAATACCCACCAAGCAGGGCACACCGCCGCCTTCAGTAAAGGTGCGGCGCACCAAGTGCCCGGGGCCTTTGGGGGCGATCAAAAACACGTCCACATCTTTGGGGGGCACAATCTGGTTAAAGTGAATGTTAAAGCCATGAGCAAACAGCAGGCACTTGCCGGCGGTCAGGTGAGGCTTTATATCGTTGGCATAAACAGAGGCCTGCACTTCATCAGGCAGCAGCATCATAATAAGGTCAGCCTGCTTGGCGGCTTCGGCAGCAGACACAGGCTCAAAGCCATGTTCTTTTGCCAATTCATAGTTTGCACCGCCAGGGCGCTGACCCACAACGACCTTGATGCCACTTTCGCGCAGGTTCTGCGCATGAGCATGACCTTGGCTGCCGTAGCCAATGATGGCAACGGTTTTATCTTTTAAAACAGAGAGATCGGCATCTTGATCATAATAAACTTTCATGAGTTGTCCTTCCTGCTAGAAAACACAAACAGTGTTAATGAATACCCCTGCCCACATAGGCAGCGGAAAATTATACCTCGGCCTGCATAGAGCGGCGCATGGCTACAGAGCCTGTGCGCGCCACTTCTTTGATGCCAAAACGCTGGAACAGAGAAATAATGGCCTGCAATTTATCGGCATTGCCTGTTGCTTCAATGGTAATTTCGTTGGGGCTCACGTCCACAACTTTGCAGCGGAAGATATCCACAGTGCGCAAAATTTCACCGCGCATTGCCCCTTCTGCCTGCACCTTCAAAAGCATCATTTCTCGCTCAACAGCGGCAAGTTCGTTAAAATCTACCACCTTAATAACGGTTACTAATTTGTGAAGCTGCTTCATTATCTGCTCCACAATCATTTCGTCACCGCTGGTGGTGATGGTCATATGGGAAACACCAGCCTCCAAGGTGGGGGCAACATTCAGCGATTCAATATTAAAACCGCGACCGCTGAACAAACCAGCCACACGGGAAAGCACCCCTGGCTCATTTTCAACTAAAACGGAAAGAACGTGTCGCATGGCTCCTCCTGCCTATACCAGAAGCATTTCGTCCAACGCCGCACCGGCGGGGACCATGGGGTAAACATTTTCCTCACGCTCCACATGCACATCAACAATGGCTGTGTTGGGCGAGGCTAATGCTGTGGCAAGCACAGCTTCCAGCTTGTCTGCCTCGGTAATACGGTAGCCTTCGGCACCGTAGGCTTCTGCCAGCTTCACAAAGTCGGGCTGGGCTTCCATATTGGTAGAGCTATAGTTATGGTTGAAGAAAAGCTCCTGCCATTGGCGCACCATGCCCAAGTGCATATTATTCAAAATAATAATCTTCACGGGCAATTTGTTGTACACAGCTGTGGCAAGCTCTTGTATATTCATCTGAATCGAGCCATCGCCAGCAATATCAATAACCAGCTTGTCGGGGAAGGCCATTTGCGCCCCAATAGCCGCGGGGAAGCCATAACCCATTGTACCCAAACCGCCCGAAGTCAGCAAGGTGCGCGGCTTGGTAAAGGTATAAAACTGCGCTGCCCACATTTGGTTTTGCCCAACTTCTGTGGCAATAATAGCTTCACCCTTGCCCAGCTTATACAGCACTTCCACAACATGCTGCGGCTTAATGGCTTCACTTTTGCAGTAGCACAGGGGCTTGTCTTTTTTCCACGAAGCAATTTCCTGAATCCAAGCGCTGTGCTTTTCTTCCCAGTCCATATTTTCATTGCGCTTGCGGCAAATATCTAAAATGCCCTGCAAGGCCTGCGCGCAGTCACCCACCACAGGCACATCCACTTCCACATTTTTACGAATAGACGTGGGGTCAATATCAATATGCACAATGCGTGCCTTGCTGGCAAAAGCAGAAATGCGCCCTGTCACGCGGTCATCAAAGCGCGCGCCAACAGCAATGACCAAATCGGCATGGTTAATAGCCATATTGGCCGCATAGGTGCCATGCATGCCCACCATGCCCAGCCACAAATCGCCATTAGAGGGGAAAGCCCCCAAGCCCATCAATGTCGCTGCCACAGGAATGTGAAATTCGCGCGAAAGCTCTGTGAGCTGCTGGGCAGCATTGGACATAATAACGCCGCCACCCGCCAGAATAACAGGGTTTTTCGCTTTCACAAGCTCGTCCACACTGCGGCGCAACTGGTTTAAGTTGGGCTTATAGGTGGGGTTATAGCTGCGCATGCTGATGTCATCAGGCCACACAAATTCTGTAGCGGCCAGCATAACATCCTTGGGCAAATCAACCAGCACAGGCCCAGGGCGGCCAGAGCGGGCAAGGTAAAAAGCCTCGCGAATAACTTTGGCAAGGTTTTTAACATCTTTCACCAAAAAATTATGCTTGGTGCAGGGGCGTGTAATGCCCACAATGTCCACTTCCTGAAAGGCATCATTGCCTATCAGCTTGGTGGGCACCTGCCCTGTAAACACTACTAGAGGAATGGAATCACAATATGCCGTGGCTATGCCCGTTACGGTATTGGTTGCCCCAGGCCCAGAGGTTACTAGGCAGACGCCAACCTTACCCGAAGCGCGAGCATAGCCATCGGCTGCATGGACAGCAGCCTGCTCATGGCGAACCAGTATATGCCTGATTTCAGGATGTCGCGGAATTTCATCATAAATATCAATGATTGCGCCGCCAGGGTACCCGAACAGCACATCAACACCTTCCCGCTGTAAAGACTCAAGCAGAATCTGCGTGCCCCGTAATTCCATAAGAATGCCTCCTAGGCATCAAGGCGATCAAGCACCGCCATCAATTGCGTTTTATTTTCAAGCTTTTGTTTTTTTAACTGCTTCATTGTTTGCTCTTCGGTAGGGCTGAGAAAGGGCTTGCTTTCCAGCTTTTCCACCTGCTTTTTATACAATTGATGATCTTCCCATAGTCCTTTTAGTTCTTCGTTGATAGGAAGAAACTTTTCTACTAGTGCAATGTGACGTTGATCCATGGGGGAATCCTCCTGCTGTTTGCAGTGTTACCGCGTTTATAGTAAAAAACGCGCTTAATTCTAATGCAGCGCCATGGCATATTGCATCATGGAATGGATGATAATACGATTTATCAATTCAATAGCAACCATGACGACAACGGGGGAAAAATCTATGCCGCTTGTATAGGTAAAGGGCAAAAACTTGCGCACACGCCAGAACACAGGCTCTGTCAAATTACGAATAATGCGCACTACAGGGTTGTAAGGATCGGGCTTTACCCAAGAGAGCAAAGCAGAAATGAGCACAACCCAAAAATAAAAGTTTAACAGCGCCCCTGCTACGGCAGCCACCGCCGATAAGGTGTTGGCAAGAATAATCATTAAACACTCCATACTGAACTATCAAAGAATACTTAAGCGGTCTTTGATGCGACTATAGCGTGAGAAAGAAGCGTTGCCAAGAAAATATTGACTATCCCCAGTAATTTTATGCCAAATTGCTACTACTTTGCGGCAAGTAAGGGGCGCACGGCCTGCTGCAAAATAGTGTAATTGGGTGCGCAAATATCGCCAGCCAAACCCAAAGAACCAAAGGCGGCAAAGGGCACGCCAGCAGCCTCGGCTGCCGCTTTATCCAAGGGGCTGTCCCCCACAAAAAGCATAGCTCGGGCATCATAGCCCCATGCTTTTTGTATGGCATGCACCCCTTCGGGCGAAGGCTTGGGCGCAGCAAGCTCGGCAGTCATAATAGGCTTAAAATAAGGCGGAATAGCAAAAGTCTGCAACACATGGTCAATGCCGCGCTGAATGCGGTTTGTATGTATGGCAAGTGCTATACCCTGCTCGTGCAGCCATGCCACAAATTCTAAAAAACCCGGCATAAGGGTGATGAGCGGCATGATGTCGCGGCGGTAAATTACCTCTTCACGGCAAATGCGGTCAAGCTCGGGGTGCAATTCCTCGGGCGTAACATATTCCATAGCCTGCCGTGCTGTTGCCATCATGGTATAGCGCTCTTGCTCCCGCGTCATGGGGGGCAGCCCAAAATATTCCCGAATACGATTATAAAACATCGTATTTGCCACGGCAGAATCAATCATGACGCCGTCACAATCAAAAATTACACCGCGTATGCTGGCCGCGGCCAAGCTGCTTTGGCTACTCATGCAGGCTGCTCGCAAATAACAAAGGTGCAGGGTTCGTTCCAGCAAGGACAATGGGGCACAGGCGCTTTTTTGCCCAAAGCCTGCCAAAGGGGCAGCGTGGCCGCCCGCGCAGGGCAACCCAAGGTATGGCACAGGGCGGCATCTGCCGCATGAAAGGGAATGCTTTCTTCCATGTCCGCCGCCACCCGCGGGCTGAGCACAAGCACAGCTTCATGCGGCAAGAAAAAGGCCATTTGCCCCAGCAGCAAAGCCCATGGCGGCAATAAGCCCTCATCAACCTGTAGGCTGCTGTGCTGCACGCGTAAAAGCGTGGCCATAGCTTCGGCATCGTCCACATCTAAGGCATCAATCAGCGTGCCAGCATCGCGGCTGTAGGCTGCGGTCATGTTTTGCAATTCCAGCACGCGCTCTTCCAAAAGCCATGCCCAAATCAGCACTTTTTGCGCCCGTTCGCGGGCTTTGGCTGCTTCTCTGGCTGTGGTGTCGGCACATGCACCCTGCTGACTAAAGGCCTGCAAATCTTCTAGTTCTGCCAAATTTTTTGCAGCACGGGCATTGCCCTCCTGCGCGGAAAGAGCCCGCAGGGGCACGCCAGAAAGGGCTGCGCTTTCCATGGCCTGCATATCGCGCAGGCACACAGCAGCAGCCTTTTCTGCAAAAGGATATGCTTGGGGAACAAAGCGCTCTGTCGCACCCAAGCCAGCCTCTTCAGCCATGCCTTCTGGCAGACCAGGCCAGAAATAGCGGCAGGCCGCAGGCACAACAGCCCCATGAACCAAGGCAGGGTGCATTTCTGAAAACCATATCACAGGACGCTCAAGCATATATTCTCCTCAAAAGCATAGGGCAACCTAGCCCGTCAAAATAATCAAATGTATAGTCTAGTTAACCTTGGTGCAACACGTCTGCCACAATGCCCAAAGCCTGCTCCAGCGCGGCGCGCGAGGGTGTGCCCCCCAAGGCAAGGCGCACGCCCTGCTCTGGGGCAGAATGCCCAAATAAAAAATGCTCCCCTTCCGCTGCCAAAACCTTGCGAGCTTTCAGGGCATCCACAAAGGCTGTGGATGTCCACGGCTCGGGCAGTTTGAGCCAGCAAAAAAAGCCCGTGGTGCGCGTTTCTAAAGCAAAACCGTCTAAAATACCCCGTGCAAGCACATTACGCGCGCGGGCTTCTGCCTTTTTTGCAGCAAGCACTTTATCGGCCGTGCCGTCATTGATCCACATGGCGGCCAGCTCGGCCATGAGCGGCGGCGCCATGGAAATAGTATAGGATATGGTGCGCTCCAGCTCGGCCAAATAATGCTCTGGCGGGCACAAATAGGCTATGCGCAGGCCGCCGCTTAAAGCCTCGCTGGTAGCGGCAATAAAGCAGCTGCGCTCTGGCGCCAGCGTGGCAAAGGGCGGCAGGCAATGTTCTTGTGTGAGAGCATACACATCATCTTCAATAATCTGCACATCATGGCGGCGGCAAATGGCCACCAGCTCATGCCGCCGCCACTCGGGAATTTGCGCCAAGGTGGGGTTGTGGCAGGTGGGCATTAAATACAGCCCCTTGATGTCCCCATTGCGGCAGGCAGCTTCGAGGGCTTCGGGCAGCATGCCGCCCCTGTCCATGCGCACGGGCACAATATGCAGGCGCAACCTTTTGGCAAGCTGCTTGAGCAAGGGGTAGCTTAATTGCTCGGCGGCGATTTTATCCCCAGGGTTAAACAGCGAAGCTAGAATAGTCAGCAAAGCATGCTGCGCCCCAGCACAAATGAGCAAACGCTCGGGGGCAACATTAAGGCCATAGCGCTGTGCCCACAGGCAGCCTGCCTCCCTGTGGCGCATAAGCCCGCCCGGCTGCTGATAGCTGCTTAAATCATCCAAACGGCAGCCCATGCCCAGCCTTTGCACAGCATCGGGCAAGGAAGGGTTGAAATATTCAAAGGGCGAAATAAAACCTAAATTAATGCAATTGCGGTCATCAGCACTTTTCACATCCACGTCAGGCCGCTTCGAGGTCACAAAAGTGCCGCGCCCTGTAATGCCCACAATAAGCCCGCGCTGCGCCGCCTCGGCATAGCCGCGCGTTACCGTGCCCACTGTAACGCCCAAAGCCTCGGCAAGGCTGCGATGCGTGGGCAGCGGCTCTGTGGGGGTCAACACACCTTCCTCAATGCCGCGTTCAATGGCATTGGCTATAGAGAGGTATTTGGCCTCCCCTTGGCTGGGGTCGTATAGTGCTGCAAGGTTCATGGGGGCAGTATGAGCGCGATAGTGCACCCTTGTCAAGCATACATTGCAAATTGTTTTGATGACAATATAAATTGTCTGCATAAACAATCCACAGCCGCAAAACACAACATAACGTTGTGCATGAACTATAAGAAAAATATACTGATATTTTAGTATAGTAGAATGTATTATTTTTAAATTTTTTGACTATTAATGATAAAAATCATACTTGCTTTGACACTGAACAGCACATAGAGGGGTACGCTTTACCGCGCGTGGAGGGCATACGCCCCCGCAGTAGCCAGAGCAATTGCAAAACAAAATTGCTCACGCCTTCAATTCAGCACGTCATGCAGCAAAGCAAACAAATAAAGCGCACCAGAAAAGATGCGCTTTGTACCCTTGGGGGCTTGGGCAGGCTGGGGCGTGTTCACACTACAGAAATCTTATTTGTACGCCTAAGCCTGCGGCCAAGCTTGGCCAAGGTGTTCAACAATCAAGGTAGGCTGTACGCTTTCTTTGGCAGCGTCTTCGCGCGTGGCTTCACCAGAAAGCACTAAAATAAAATCAATGCCCGCATTTTCTGCCAATTTCTTATCTGTCATAAGGCGATCCCCCGCCATCACCATGCTTTCACGCGAATAACGCGCCAGCAAAGGGGCAAGCACGGCAGGGTCTGGCTTACCAAAAATATGCTGCGGCACACGCCCTGTGGCGGCTTCATACAGCTTAATCATGCTGCCCACATCTGGCAAAGGCCCTTCTGGCGAGGGGCACACAAAATCGGGATGCGTGGCAAGAAAAAGCACCTGCTCATTTTGCAAAAGCAAGGCCGAGCGTGCCAATTTTTCATAGGTCAATTCCGTATCATAGGCAAGAATAACAGCCTGTGCCCCCGCTTCCTGCTGGCGCAGCTCGGGCATACGCTCGTGCATATCGCGCACAAAATCGCTGTTGCCCACAAGGTAGGCTGTGTGTATGCCCTGCTCGCGCAAAAAATTTACCAGCGGTTCGGCTGGCGAAAGCAAATGTGCCTTTGTGGCGGGTATGCCCATGCTGTTGAGCTTGTGCACATAGGTATCGGGCGCTTTTGAGGTATTATTGCTTAAAAAATAAAAACCAAAATGTTGCCATTGCTCACGAATGAAGGCAACTGCCCCCTCTATAGGAATATGCCCCAAATACACTGTGCCGTCCATATCCAACACTATACAACGCTTTGTAGCCCAGTCCATAGCCGCCTCCTGAAAAAAGCTGTGTTTTTCTATACACGGCAAGGCTGGCACAGGCAAGCAAAGAGAAAGTAAAAATTTATAAAAAAATAGAGTACAATTTCATCTAGATATAAGCAGCTTGACGCATTTTTGGGAAAAGACTACACACTTTTTACATATCGTTTATATATATTTTTATGCTTATTTTTTTCATAACCGAAAATTATCAGGCACGAGGGATAATGTGAATCAAGCCACAGTAGTCATCATAGGCGGCGGCGCTACAGGCATTGGCATTTTGCGCGACCTTTCCATGCGCGGTGTGCATGCCGTTCTGCTCGAAAAAGGCGGCCTTGCCAATGGCACCAGCTCTCGCTTTCACGGTTTATTGCACAGCGGTGGGCGCTATGCCGTGGGCGATAATGAAGCTGCCAAAGAATGTATAGAAGAAAATACCATTCTGCGCCGTGTTGGTAAAGAATGTGTGGAAGAAACCGAGGGCTTTTTTGTTGCCACCAAGCACGATGACCCAGAATATGCCCGTGCATGGGTCAGCGCTTGTGAGCGCGCAGGCATTGCCGCCCAACCTGTGCCTGTGGCAGAAGCGCTACGCCTTGAGCCCAACCTTTCCCCCAATATCAGCACAGTATACCGCGTGCCCGATGCCTGTGTGGATGGCTTTAGGCTGGTGTGGCACAATGCTGTTTCAGCAAGGCGCTATGGCGGCACATTGCTTACCTATCATGAAGCCACGGGCATTGAGCAGGCCAATGGGCGCGTCTGTGCCGTGCTTGCCCGCAATTGCCAAACAGGCGAAAGCCTGCGCTTTGAGTGCAGCTATGTCATCAATGCCGCTGGCTCATGGTCTGGGCAAATAGCGCACCTTGCTGGGCTGGATGTGCAGGTTTCCCCCGACAGGGGCACGCTCATTGCCTTTAACCACCGCTTTACCTCGCGCGTGGTTAACCGCCTGCACAAAAGTGCAGACGGCGATATTTTTGTCCCCCACGGCTCTATTACCATTTTGGGCACCACCTCAAGCCCTGCCCCCAGCCCCGAAAGCAACCGCCCCAGCTCTGCCGAAGTGCTGCGCCTGCTGGAACTGGGCGAGCCGCTCTTCCCCGACATCCGCCAATACCGCATTTTACGCGCTTTTGCGGGCACACGCCCCTTGTACAGCGCAGGCTCTGGCGCTGGGCGCTCTGCCAGCCGTGGCTTTCATATAGTAGACCATGCCGAAGAGGGGCTGCACGGCATGATAAGCATTTTTGGCGGCAAGCTCACCACCTATCGCCTGATGGCAGAAAAGCTCAGCGACCTTGTGTGTGCCCAGCTTGGCGTTTCTACCCCCTGCCGCACCGCAACAGAGCCCATGGTGCGCCCTCCCTCGGCAGAAACATTGGCAAAAGCCACAAAATATTTTCCCATGCATAGTACCACGCTTGCTGCCCACCGCCTAGGCGAAGCCCTTGAAACTGTGGTCAATACCATGGATGCCGAGCCAGAGCACCCCATTTTATGCGAATGCGAAATGGTGAGCCTTGCCGAAATAGACTATGTGGCGCGCGACCCAGACACCCATTCCCTGCACGATGTACGCTTACGCACACGCATGGGCATGGGCACTTGTCAGGGCACCTTTTGTTCTTTGCGTGCCATTGGGGCGCTTACCGAACGCAATGTACCGCTCAACCTTTCCCCCACCGAAGATGTCGCGCAATTTCTGCAAGAACGCTGGAAAGGAG
This sequence comes from Desulfovibrionaceae bacterium, assembly GCA_028689675.1. Classification (GTDB taxonomy): domain Bacteria; phylum Desulfobacterota; class Desulfovibrionia; order Desulfovibrionales; family Desulfovibrionaceae; genus JAQVCS01. The sequence continues at coordinate 66,736 of JAQVCS010000006.1, forward strand.
TGCGCCCTGCCCTATGGGGAACGCAAATGAAAGAAATTATGCTGGGGCGGGCTATTTATGCCGCTTCCCTTAATCTTGATGGAGCCATTCATGAACAGCAATAGTGATGTCCTCGTTGTCGGCTCAGGCCCCGCGGGTTTATTTGCCGCACTGGTGGCTGCACAGCGCGGTAAAACAGTGCGCATAGTCACACAGGGGGCGGGCTCGCTGGCTATTTGCGGTAGCAACATTGATGTGCTGGGCTATGCACAGGGGCAGCGCATTGATGAAGCCCCGTGGGCAGCCATTGCCCAATTAGCACCAGAGCACCCCTACAGCCTTGTGGGCGAACACAGCATACGCAGCGCCCTGCACTGCATAAGCGCGCTGTGTGCCAAGGCAGGCTCACCCCTCAGCCATGCCGATGAGGAAAAAAATACCCTTGTGCCCAGCATAGTAGGCACGCTCAAGCCCTCGTGGCTCTGCCCTGCATCGGCACAGGGCAACAGTCTGCTGGCAGCGCGCCGTGTGCTGGTGGCGGGCATTGAGGGCTTTAAAGATTGCCACCCTGCCCTTGTGGCACGGCAGCTCAAGCGCTACCCCGAGCTGAAGCAGGCCAGCTTTCAAACAGTCAACCTTATTATGCCGCCCCAGCCGCGCAAACGCACCTTGAGCCCGCTGGATGTTGCCCGCTTTGTGGACAGCCCCGAAGGCTTGGCATGGCTGTGCCGCAGCCTGCGCCCCTATGCCTCTACAGCCGATGTGCTGGTGCTGCCCCCTGTGTGCGGCATAGAGCACAGCGGCAGCGTCATGGCCACCCTTGGCAAAGAAGTGCATTGCCCTGTGGTGGAAATGCTGTCCATTCCCCCTGCGGTGGGCGGCCTGCGCCTGCGCGCAATCCTCTGCCGCGAGCTTGCGGCCTTGGGCGTGAATATAGTGGAAAATGCCACCATTGTGCGGGCAGAAACAGCAGGCAAGCAGTGCCTTGCGCTTATCAGCAAGGGCACAGGCGGGGAAAGGCGCTATACAGCCAAGCATATAATTATTGCCACAGGCGGTATTTTAGGCGGCGGCCTGAACATGAGCCCCACAGCCGCGCAGGAAAGCATTTTTGGCATAGAGTTGCCGCTGCCCGAAGTCATTGAAGACCGCTCGCAAGAGGCTGTCTTTGGCGACCATTATTTTACCCGCATGGGTGTGCAGGTGAATGCCGACCTGTGCCCTGTGGGGGCTGACGGCGCTGTGCTTTTTAACAATGTGCACTTTGTGGGGCGCGCCCTAGGCGGCTATGATTACGCAACAGAAAAAAGCGGCCTTGGGGTTGCCTTTGCCACAGGCTGGGCAGCCGCCCATAAGGTGTAAGGAGAGGCAATATGGCAAAAATTCACTATAATCCCGATGCCTGTATTGCCTGCAATACCTGCGTGGCACAATGCCCTGTGGCGGCGGTCAATGCCGACTTCCCCGGCCCCCGCATTACTGGCCCTGCAAGCCAGCGCTTTCGTATTATGGGCAATATTGACGAAGAAACATTGCACTTTTGCGCCAATTGCAAAAATTGCGATATCTCTTGCCCGCACAATGTGCCCATTTCCGCCTTTAACATGATAGCGCGCGCAGAATTCACGAAGAAAAATCCTTTTTCACTGCGCGACTGGATGCTTTCGCACGGGGCATTGCTGGGGCGCAAGCTTGGCCTTGTTCCTGCATGGCTGCGTAATGTGGGCATGCTTAACCCGCTGACAAGGCGCTTGCTTGACATGCTGGGCATATCAGCTTCTGCCCCCCTGCCGCAATTTGCAGCACAAACCTTCAAGCAGCGCATGCGCACCTACCCACAGCCTGCAAGCCAGCGCAAAGTGGCACTGTTTCCCGGTTGTTATATTGATTTGTACGACCCGCAAACAGGGCTTGACCTTGTTTGGCTGCTCAATAAAGCGGGTTACGAGGTTATTGTGCCAAACAATTTTGATTGCTGCGGCCTGCCCATGGTTGCCAATGGCTTTATGGAAGATGCCCGAGCCAATGCCCGCAGCAATTGGGCAGAATTAAGCTCATGGTGCGCCAAGGGCATACCTGTGCTTACGGCCTGCCCTTCCTGCAATCTGATGTTCAACCGTGATTTGGCAGAATATTTCCCCGAAATTGCCACAGGCACGGCTGCATTGCGCGATGCACAGGAATTTGTGCTGGAATGCGTGGAGCGCGGCGAGCTTGCCCTGCCCGCCCCCGACCCGCAGGCACAGCCCATGCTGTACCATGCCCCTTGTCACTTGCGGGCGCAGGGCTTGGGTTTGCCGGGGCTTAGCTTGCTGCAGGCCGTCTTTGGCAAGGCTGTGCGCAATGCCGATGCAGGCTGCTGCGGCATTTCAGGCAGCTATGGCTTTAAAAAAGAAAATTATGGTATTGCCCAAAGCATAGGCCAGCCGCTGTTTGAAACCATTACCAAGAGCGGCGTAGCCCTGACCACCTCTGAATGCGGCACATGCCGCGTGCAAATTATGCATGGTACGGGCAAGCCCTGCCTGCACCCGCTCAGCCTTGTACGCCGCCGCCTTGAGCTTCAACACTAGCGCAGGCTTACTCTCAAAGCGCATTCACGGGGAAGTGAATTCCCTCTATGCGCTTTGAGTGGCAAGAATTTCTTATGAAACCTTGCGGGGCTTTTCAAAGCTGCACCACGGTAGCAACAAAACTGCATAGCAAAACGAGAGCCCTGTGCACTGCCTACAGGGCTCTCGTTTTTTTCACCATGATGTCGCGCAAAAGTCTGGCAGCACGTCTGCTGGTTGGTTACTCTTGAGGGGCTTTAGCCCAGTTGCACAAGCCCCTTGGCTGCACAAGGCCGAGCGTAATAGCTTGAGCTGTACACCGTAAAGAAAGCCTGTATCCCCCTTTGAAAGGTGAAGCAGAACATTAACGCTTCTTTGCTTTGCCGTTTGGCGCGTGCTTTTGCCCGCTTTTTCCCTTGCTCCACACAGCCTTTTCCTGCTGCTTGCGTTTGACTGGCTTGCCATAGCCCCCTTGCTTTGCCTTGCGCACTGGGGGGCGCTGCCCCCTACGCCTTGAGCCAAGCCCCTGCACCGTCAGGCGAATTTCTAGACGTTCTGTATCTACAGTAGCAAGCCTTGTCTGCACGCGCTGCCCAAGGCGAAAGCGCCGCCCCTGCATCACGCCAATGAGTTCCTGCCTTTCCATATCATATTCATAATAATCATCGCCCAAATCTTCAACGCGCACCATACCCTCCACGGGCAGGGCATCAAGTTCAACAAAAATGCCAAAATCATTCACAGAGCAAATAATACCTGCAAATTCCTGCCCTGTGCTGTGCTGCAAGGCAAGGCAGGCAAGGCGGCGTGCTATTTCGCGCTCTGCCTCCATAGCCGCCCTTTCACGGCGGTTAAGCTGGTCGGCTACGCGCAGCAAGGCATGGGCGGCCACTGTGCCGCCTTCAACACCCAGCGCGGCCTTGAGGGCTCGATGCACAATAAGGTCGGCATAACGGCGAATGGGCGAGGTAAAATGGCAATAGCAAGACGAAGCCAAACCAAAATGCCCTTCGTTCTCAGGCTGATAGCGCGCCTGCGGCATGGTGCGTAGGCACAAACGCCCCACCAGATATTCCTGCGCTGTGCCCTGTGCCGCCCGCAAAATAGGCTGTAAAGCTCTGGCATCAGGCTTTGTTGGCACGCAAGGGGCTATTTCTGTGCTGCGCAGCGTTCTGTACAGCGAAAGCACCTTGTCCTGCTCTGGCTCTGGGTGCACACGGTATAAAAAATCACAATCTCGCGCCGCTAAAAAACGTGCCACGGCTTCGTTGGCGGCTATCATGCACTCTTCAATCATGGTATGAGCAAAATGCCGCTCTTTACGCACTATGTCAGCCAGCCTGCCCTGTGCATCAAAATGATATTCTGGCTCGGGCAAATCAAAATCAAGCGAGCCTCGGGCTGTACGCACAGCAGCCAGCGCAGCCGCCAATGCCCGCGCCTGTTCAAGCATAGCAACAATGGCAGAACCCTGCTCTTGTGCCACAAGTTCCTGCCTTGCTTGCCCCTCTGCTTCCAGCACAGCCTTTACTTGACCATAGGTCAGGCGCGCCGCAGAGCGCATAACAGCAGGCGCAAAACGCGCTGCCCCGGGCTGCCCCTGTGCCGTAATGGGAATTTCTGCCAGCATAATCAGTCTGTCCACATGTGGGTTTAGGCTGCACAGCCCATTCGAGAGCGCTTCTGGCAGCATGGGCTCAACAGAAGTGGGGAAGTACCACGAATTACCGCGCTCAAAGGCTTCTTTGTCAAGGGCAGAACGGGGGCGCACATAGTGGCTTACATCGGCAATGCCCACGCGCAGCAGCCAGCCCTTGGCCGTGGCACTCACGCAAATGGCATCATCAAAATCCCGCGCAGTGCGGCCATCAATAGTCACAAAGGGCAGCGCGCGCACATCCTCTCTGTGGGCATAGCCGGCAGGCTGTGGCTGAGCAGGCAGGGCTGCCGCTTCAAGCAGCACACGCGGGGGGAATTCCGCAGGGGCTTGATGATTCAGCTTCACCAGCCTTTCCTGCACGCTAATGGCATCTTCACGTCCAAAAAAGGCCAGTGCACGGGCATGCCAGCGCGCAGCTTGGCCTTCTTCGGCAGGGCTGACTAAGAGCAAATCATTGCTTGCCACAGCCTGCTCAAGGGCGCTGATATCCACATCAAAAAGCACATCAAGGCGCGGGTCGGCGGGGCGGCATTCTGCCCTTCCCCCGCGCAGGCGCAGCACACGCACGGGAATTTCTTTCTGCCCGCGTTCCAGCACAGCCACTATGCGCCCTTCTGGGCTTTTGCCCGTGCGCGTGGGGGAAAGCGCCACCAGCACAGTATCGCCCTGCCACGCACCGCCGCTGTGCTGGGTGGGAATAAAAATATCCTGCAAAAACTTTTTTCTGCCATGCTCATTGCTTTCGGTGGGGCAAACAAAACCTGCGCCAGAGCGCGTGCGGCTGTATATTCCCTTCACCTGCGTCAGGCTGCTTGTGGTCACCCACGCGCCACCGTGCATGCGCATAAGCTGCCCCTGCGCTGCCAGCGCCTCCAGCTTTTTTTCCAAATCTTTTTTACTGCGGCGGGGAATATCAAGGCAGCGCAACAGGGCATCTATGCGCAAAGGGCGCTGCTGCCGTGTAAACACAGCCAGCAAGGTAGCCGCATCGGGGAGCATATCCCCCAGCGGCAGACGTTCACAATTTTTTTTCATACTACTTTTTTACCTAAAAAAGAGGGGTGAAGGAACAACACGCCCTTCACCCCCATGTATATAATGCTCTGCGCACACTGTGCTTCCTGCATTAGGCAGCACAGCAAGGCAATATTAGTCGCGGTTGCCGCCAAACAGGCGCAGCATCATAAGGAAGAGGTTAATAAAATCAAGGTACAGGGTCAGCGCACCCAAAATAGCGCCACGGCGAATGGCCGTGCTGTCATCCAAGGGAGCACCTGCGCCAAATTCGCGAATTTTTTGCGTGTCATAGGCAGTCAGGCCAGTAAAAATAACCACGCCCAAGCAGCTGATAACAAAATCCATCATGCTGTTTTGCAGGAAAATATTCACCACAGAAGCAATGAGAATACCAATAAGCCCCATCATCAAAAAGCTGCCCATGGCCGTCAAATCACGCTTGGTCACCGTGCCATAAATGCTCATGGCAAGAAAAGTGCCTGCGGTACAGAAAAAGGCCGTGGCAATAGAGCCCATGGGGTACACAATAAAAATGCTGGAAAGGGTCACACCCGTCAGCGCAGAATAAAGAATGAACAAGCCCGAAGCCATAGTGGCAGACATTTTATGCACAGCGGCAGAAATGCCAATAACCAAGCCAAGCTGAGCAATGACCAAAGCAATGAGAATAAAGCTGTTGGAAAAAATCATCTGCATAAGTGCAGGCGTGCTTGCCACAAACCACGCAACCAAAGCAGTAGCCCCAAGCCCAGCTGTCATCCACTGGTACACCTGACGCATAAAAATAGAACTAACACTTGTTTGTGCATATGTGACAGATTGAGAAGTGTTCATGAAGCCTCCAAAAAAGTACCGCAGAACAAGCGCGGTCTGGTTGAAAAACAATGTCTCATGCCTTCAAGTATATATGACTTTTTCAGTATTTAGCAAGGGTACGGTGTGCTAGAATTTTTTTAGAATAAAAAACATATAAATATAGTAGCTTATACAGACAGTTGCCCTCTATACCGCTCTGTGCTATGCACAGTGCTCTGCTTTTTTATTGTGCTTTACAACTTAAACCAAAAGGAAAAACAATGCGTACACTGCGTATTTTGTTGCTGGCTTGTCTGTTGCTGTGCCTTATAGGCATGGGCACTGCCTTTGCCGCGCCCGTGGCTGTGAACATGGAAACAAGCATGGGCACAATTGTGCTGCGTTTAGACAGTGAAAAAGCTCCCACCACAGTAGAAAATTTTGTTAAATATGTGAAATCGGGCTTTTATGACGGCACCATTTTCCACCGCGTTATTTCTGGCTTTATGATTCAGGGCGGCGGCTTTACTGCCGACATGACGCAAAAACCCACCAGTGAACCTATTCAGAATGAAGCAAACAATGGCCTGCCCAATGCCAAGTACACTATTGCTATGGCGCGCACCTCAGACCCGCATTCCGCCATGGCGCAATTTTTTATCAATACCAATGATAATGTCTTTTTGAACTTCAAAGCTCAGACCACGCAGGGCTGGGGCTATGCCGTGTTTGGCAAGGTTATTCGCGGTCAGGATGTTGTGGATAAAATTGAAAAAGTAAACACACAGCGCAAGGGCATGCACGATGACGTGCCCCGCGAGCCTGTCACCATTACCAAGGTGACCATTATTGAATAAGGCAACAAAGACAACAGGGGCAACAGCAGCACTGATAAGCCCCTGTAAAAAAGTGATCTTAGCAATCTTATTGCTTGACCTTCGTTTAGCCTAAGCGTATATGAAGGTTCTTCAGGGCCTATAGCTCAGTTGGTAGAGCCCCCGGCTCATAACCGGTTGGTCCAAGGTTCAAGTCCTTGTGGGCCCACCAGCCATTTCAGGGAGTTACCTCTTCACGAGGTGACTCCCTTTGCCGTCTTGCTACCCTAGGCCTCATTTTTGTGCCCAAATTGTGCCCAAGGTAGGCTTTTTTGCGGAACACTTGACGCCGATTTACGAGATAGTTGGCACAAATCAGTGCCAAGTGTTCCGCAACTACCTAGTTAATTTATATATAAAAAACGTGCCAAAGCTATACAACAGCCTCGGCACGTTCTCAAATTATATGATACAAATTCTCAACTTGCGTGACAGCTCACGCCCTTGAAGGCTTTCGCCTAAAAAACGTCGGTTAGAAATTGGGTTAGAAAAATAAAAACTACACTTCGGAAAAACCCTATAACTACCTGATTTTATTGGTGGGCAGTGAGGGGCTCGAACCCCCGACCCTCGCCTTGTAAGGGCGACGCTCTACCAGCTGAGCTAACTGCCCGAAGCAGGTGTTGTTTTGCCAGCACTCTGTATTTTTGTCAAGTTTTTTCTAAAAAAAGGTATTGTGCCAGCAGTCTTAGCGTGCTCTAGCCTTTTGTTCCATTTCCCTATCAGTGAGCGTAAGCTGTATTGCCTGCTCTGGATTGGCGGCAGAGCAGGCAAAAATACGGCATACCGTCCTTATCTACTGCTCTAACCTTGTATCTCAGGCTTTACCAATGCGCGCAAAGTGCGTGCTGCCAGCTCGGGCTGGGCGGCAGAGCAAAGGGCAGAAACCACGGCCACGCCGTCCATACCCGTTGCCATAACCTGCGCCGCGTTCTTTTCGTTAACAGAGCCAATGGCCACCATGGGCAGCCTGCTTGCCAGCCTAGCCTTGCGCAGCCCTTCTATGCCCCACGGGGGGCAATGATCGGGCTTGGTGGCTGTGGGAAACACTGGCCCCACGCCAAGGTAATCCACAGCAAGCTGCTCTGCCGCTTTAATATCGTCCATATTTTCTACCGAAAGCCCTACCAGAGCCTTGCTGCCCATCAGGGCGCGCACATCGGCAACGGCCATATCACTTTGCCCCACATGCACGCCCTCTGCCCCACAGGCAAGGGCTATATCCACGCGGTCATTAATGAGCAGGGGCACAGAGGCTGGCGCAAGAAGCGTTTTCAGTGCCCGCGCTAAAGCCACAAAATCCCGCGAATCACAATGCTTTTCTCGCAATTGCACCATGCTCACGCCGCCGCGCACCGCCGCAGCCACTACATCCAACAGGCTACGCCCAAGGCAAAGCGCCCTGTCCGTAACAAGGTACAGGCTGTAATCGGGCTGCATCAGCATGCTTCCACCTTCACCATAAGGCGCAAATCGTCCAAAGTCATGGAATACAGGGCATCATAAAAGCACAATTGCAGCGTGCCGGGGCCATCGGCCTGTGTAGCTGCCAAAGCCCCTGCGGCAGCCATAATCATCATGCCTTCTACAGCTGCGGTCAGGGTATCGCGCGCAACACAGGCAAAGGCCGCAGTCAGCGCTGTTGCCGTGCAGCCCAGCCCAGTGACCAAGGGCATAAGCGGGCTGCCGCCATGCACAGCAAAGGTGCTGAGGCCATCAGTAATATAATCCACTTCACCGCTCACGCTTACCACACAATGCTGCTTGCGGGCTAAAGTGCGCGCCGCGGGCAGGGCTTCTTCTACGCCAACAGTGGCATCTGCCCCTTTGGCAATGCCATATTCTGTATCAAGATTTGTGCCTAAGCTCATGATTTCTGAAGCATTGCCGCGCACTATAGCGGGGGTGCATTCCTCTAAAAAGCGGCGGCACATAGCGGTGCGCTTGCTCACCACACCCGCAGCAATAGGGTCAAAAACAGTGGGAATGTGCAATTCCTTTGCTCTGTTGCCAGCTATAAACATGCTTTCCCAAAATTCCCGCGAAGGCGTGCCTATGTTCACCACAAGGGCGCTGGCTATGGCGGTCAGCTCCTGCATATCGTCCACATTGTGCGACATGGCAGGCGAAGCCCCCAAAGCTAACAAGGCATTTGCCGTGCTATTGGCCACCACATAATTGGTAACATTCAGCACCATAGGGCGATTTTGACGCATTGTTTCAATATCGCACATCAATTCTTCATACAAATCCATATAATGGCCACCTTATTCTCTACAAATAAAATTAGTTATGTTGCCCATGCAGCATCTGCTCCACGGCCTGCACCTTGCTGTGCATACGGTTTTCTCCAGCGCGATAATCCAGCGCCACAGTCATATATACCCTGTCACAACAGTCTTGCAAGGCAAGAAAACAGCCGCGCACAACGGCCATAACGGCATCATAGTCCCCTTCAATGCAAGTGCTCATTGAGCCCAGTGAATAAGGCAAGCCGCTGCGCTCAATAACAGCAAGCGCTTTGGCAACATAGGCTGCCAGTTCCTCACCTTTATCCAGCGGAAAAATAGCCAAAGTCACCAGCACACTCATTTTATTTCCCCTTGCAATCATTGATGTTTTTATGCTCACAGCCACAGGCTGGCTGGCCTAAAAATATTCTCCACGCATAAACTTGCCTGCCAGCTCATCTACCATGCTTTCGTTCGACATCAGCATATCCATTTGACGGGAAACAATAAGCAAGCGCCCCAATTGATCAAGGCTTTGGCAGATTTCTTCCCTTTCGCGCTTGGTCAGGCGGGCATTTAAGCGGTCGCCCCCCTGCGTAACGGTAAAGCCGAGGCTATCCAAAATTTTGCCAATGCAGCGGGTGCGGCGTTCGCGGCGCACATCATCTGCCGCACCGCCTGCAAAATGAAATGTTATATAATTTTTATGAATATTTTGCCCGCACCAGCAGTCGGTAACGGCATAATGGTAGCCCACCCGAGAGCTGAAATTGCAATAGCGGTCTGAAATAATGGCGTAGCTGCGCGCGCCAAAGCGCTCTTTGTCTGTATGCCCGCCCGAAACACTGCGCTGCATAACAGAGATAAAGCCACCCAAATTCACAGGGCGCGGCGCGGCATGGCGCACAGCGGGGTTGAGCATGCCACCCAGCAAGGCCTGAAAAGGCTTGGAAGTAATGTCTTCAGGCGCAATAATTTTTTGTTCGGGGTTTGCCAGCCCACCGCCCAAATCAATAACATGCAAATCAAAAGGCACAGAGCAGCGCAATTCACTGGCGGCAGAATATGCCTCGGCAGCCGCATCGGAAAAGCGGAACATTTCTCTGTAGCTGCGCTCGTGGGCAAAGCGCATAATATCATGCAAAGAAAGGCAGTGCTTGGGGGCAAAGGTGGGTGAGGCAGGGTCAATAAGGTGCAAAGGCAGGATATATTCTACAATATTACGCAAGCAGGCGGGCACGCTTTGTGCCTTTTCCTGTTTTGGGCTGTTTTCGCTTAAACCAGCGTACACACAACCACTGCCAGCATCCACCGTAACCAAAGCGCCCTTGGCAATTTTTTCGTGCAAATTCGGAATATTCATTAAGGTTGGCAAATGAAATTCACGGCAAAGCGAAGCCATGTGCCCTGTGGGCGAGCCCACACGCACCAGCACGGCAGCAATATTTTCCACTGCCGAAATAATGCGCGTGTCTGGGTGGTCAAGCACCAGCACAGAATCGGGCAGCAAATGCGCCAAGGCATGGCTGTCGTTCAGGTGCACAACCGTGCCAGAGCCCACCCCGCCCGAGGCAATGTCTGCGCCTTCAATCAAGAGCTCAAGCCCCTCTACAGCGCCAGCGCCCAAGCCCCCCCCATGCAATGTCATGGGGCGCGATTGCAGCAGCCATAGCTGCCCTGCGGCATCTAAAGCCCATTCAATATCCTGCGGGGCATGGTAATAGTCTTCCAGCGCCAAAGCAGCACGGGCAATGTCTGCCACCTGCTCTGGGGCAAGGCACAGGCTGGTGCTTTCTTTTTCTGAAAGCGGGCATAGGGCTGTGTGCACTGCCCCCTGTTCTTCTCTTACCAAGCGTGCAGCGCTGTGCTTTTCCCCCATGCGGGCTTCAAGCACATTCAGGGCATCGCGCGCCACAAGCCAGATATCAGGGGTAATTGTCCCATCTGCCACGGTTTCGCCCAAGCCCCAAGCCCCGTTCACCATCACGGCTGTCGAGCGCAAGTCCACAGGGTGGCGCGAATAGGCAACGCCCGCCGCCGCCGCATCAATAAGCTGCTGGCAGCACATGCCCATGGCCACAGCAGCGGGGGGAACGCCATTTTGCATACGATAAGCAAGCGCGCGCGGGGAATAGGCACTGGCAAGCACTGTTTTGAAGGCTGTGCCCAGCATGTTTTTGCGCACACCAATAACAGAATCGTACACGCCAGCAAAAGAAAGCACCCCGTCTTCCCCCACCGCCGAAGAACGCACGGCAATAAGAGCATCGTCGGGCAGGCAGCGCTGCCATGCCTCTGCCAAAGCCTGCTCCAGCTCAGCAGGCAGGGGCGCGGCCTTGATGGCTTCTTGAATGCGGCGGGCGGCATGGGCATAGCCTTCTTCGGTGGGCTCTATGCTGCCAATAACAGACACAAGCAAGGCCGCCAGCCTGTTTTCTTCCAAAAAAACACAGGTTGCCTTGGTGGTAATGGCAAAGCCTTGCGGCACAGGTAGGCCGCTCATGCTACACATATCGCCAAGGTGCGCGCTTTTTCCCCCCACAACAGGGGACATATCAAGAGAAACTTCAGACAGCGGCAGGGTAAACTCTTCTGCTTCCACAGACCCACGGTCAAGCAATTCCTGCTCTATGCGCCTGCCAATGGTGCTGAGAGCCTTGCTTAACTCTTCATACCGCCCCGAGGCTATGGAATTGAGCGAACGCACCATGTATTGCGCATTCATATAGGCTTCAATGGCCACGCTTTGCACAGCATCATCATCGCAAGGGGCAGAAGAATGCGCCATGGCATTGAGGCGCGCCATGGCATCGGCCATTTTTGCATTGGCCTGAAGCAGCCCCTTAAAGGCCACATAGCGCCTGCGTATGCGCACAAGGGTTTCTTCATGAGAGACTTTCTTTTTGGGCGAAAATAACTGTGTAAAAAAATCAACCATCGAAACCATAATAGCCCTCCCTGAAGGTATGCAAGAGGTACAGGAATAATAAATACACTATTTTTATAGCCTATATCAGTAATAAACACCAGTAAAAACACTTAGGCCACGCGCTCTTGTCAACAGGAAAAACACTCCATACACCCTATTCTTTCAGGGGAACTCCCCTACTGCCAGCCCTGCCCCTTTTCAGTAAAGGCGGGGCATAAAAACAAGGTTTATACTAGACTTCGCCATAAAATATCAGTTATTACTTGCTATTTTATATATTTATTAAGTATTTTTTTACTATATAAAATAAAACTTGACACACCCTCGCTTTTGCCTATACTTCATCTTCATGAAGACACTCAAGCCACCTTTGCAACGTCTGGATACCCTTATCCAAGCCTTACATCTGCGATCTGACAGGCAGCTGGCGCTCTTTCTTGATGTAACAGCGCAATCTGTTTCTTTTGCCCGAAGAAATGGCAAAATTCCTGATAGTTGGTTTGTGCAGGCCGCTGTGAAGGCTGGGCTTTCTGTAGATGATTTGCTTTTTGAGCACAGCCCGCAAGCACAAAAAATAGCTCAGCGCGGTGAAGTGGAAGTGCCCCTGTACCATGTGCCCCTTGTGGCTGCGCGGCTTTCGGCTGGCGTGGGCAGCCTAGAAAATGAAGGTAACGTCATCGATCGCCTTGCTTTTCATGAGGCATGGCTGCAACAAAAAGGCAACCCCGCCCACATGGTGCTGATGCGCGTTTCTGGGGACAGTATGGAACCCTGTATACATGATGACGACTTGGTGCTGATTGACCAAGGCAAAAAAACGCCCATAGCACACAAGGTTTTTGCTGTGGGCATTGATGATGAAATTTTTATTAAACAGCTTGATATGCTGCCAGGGCACAGGCTGGTTTTGCGCTCTTTTAATAAAGAATATGCCCCTATTGAAATAGATATGCGCGGCGATCTTGCCGATTCTGTACGCATTTTGGGCAAAGCCATCTGGTGGTGCCACGAGGCATAATTCTTGCAATATCCCCTGTACTGCACTTGCCTGCTCTGTCTTACCCGCCTTTGACAGACCCCCCGCAGCAGAAGCAGTAAACCCAAAACCCGAAAGCCTTCCCCTTGGCCTTCGGGTTTTGGATTTTTCGGGTACGGCCTTGGTGCAGAACAAGCCCAAACCTTGCATATACTGCCACGCTCTGCACAATTCACACCATGCCAAGGCTTGGGGCATCTTCCCAGCGCCTGCTATGCCCATTTTCTTGGCGGCAAACAAAGCACAGAGCAACCCAGCACAGCCTAAGACAAAGCCCCGTCGGCACGGAACAGCGCACAGAGCGTGCCCTTATACCTTGGCGGCGGGCATACGCTTTGCAGCTACCAGAGCAAGGACAAAACAAAATTGCCCTAGCCCTACCTGTATGCCAATTTTCTTGTCAGCAGGGGCACGTTTTTCATAGGCAAAACAGCCTTGCTCTGTGCCGCATAGCCTTATTGGCCTGCCGCAATATAGGTGTACATCATCCAAAAGTGGCAGGCACTGCCCGCCATAACAAAAAGATGAAAAAGCTCATGAAAGCCCAAAATACCCCAATTAGGACGCTTGAGGGCATAAATACACGCCCCGCCAGTATAGAGCAGCCCCCCGCCAACAAGCCAGCCCAAAGCAGCAAGGGGCATGGTTTGCGTAAGCGGGTAAAAAGCCACCAAAGCCGCCCAACCCATGCCAATATATAAGCCTGTCGAAAGCCAGCGCGGCGCTTCCAGCCAGAAAATCTTCATGAAAAGCCCAGCGGCGGCGGCAGCCCAAATAATGCTCACCAAAGAAAAGCCCCAAGCGCCGCGCAGAGGCACAAGGCAAATGGGCGTGTAGCTTGCTGCAATATAAACAAAAATCATTGAATGGTCTATGCGCCGCCACAGGCGTATGCCGCGCTCGCTTAAAGGCAGCCAATGGTATAAGGTGCTGGCAGTGTACAATAATATCATGCCCACGCCATAAATGCTGAGCGAGGTCAGGTGCCATGGCTCAGGCTCTGTGCAGGCCTTGACCAACAAAAAAACCATACCAACAACAGCAAGCACAGCACCAATGCAATGGGTCAGCCCATTCACAGGGTCACGAAGGGTCATATAAACTCCTTTGTTAAAGTGTTACCCTTGCTTTGTATAGTGTCATATTCTTTACTAGTCTGTTTTTACTCCAGAGCAAGCCCAGTGTAAATAAGATACTGAAGTGCCCTCATGCAGTGCACCCCTCTCTGTCCTATGAGGACAGTGTTTTTCTTCATGCTAAAAAATATTTTCCTCTTTTCAGGCTGAAATTCGTCAAAAAACACCTCATAGTATCCTCTTTCACGGCATATTTTTTTACTTTTTTGCCAGCGGCTTTTTTGCTGCCGCTTGCATAGCCTGCGCCTTTGCGGTATCGCGCAAGCAGCGGCAAAAAACAAGGCCGCAAAGCAGGTTTATTTATGGAACAACAGTCTTTTTCTTCTTCAGTTGTGCCCTCGCTGCCCAGCCTTGGCGAAGCTGCTTCGCCTCTGCTCGACTTTGCCATTCATTCCCAGCCCGATGACGAAACCTGTGGCCCAACCTGCCTGAATGCCGTTTACCGATATTTTAATGACCCCCTGCCCTTTGCCCAGCTTTCTCAAGAAATTCCGCGTTTACCGCACGGGGGCACACTGGGCTGCCTGTTGGCCTGCCATGCCTTGCGCCGTGGCTATAAAACGCGCCTGTACACCTATGACATGAAAACCTTTGACCCCACATGGCTGGTGGCCGACCATGCCTTCTTGCCAGAAAAGCTGCGCCTGCAAATGCAGGCCAAGCCTGATGCCAAGCTGCAACAGGTAAGCCAAGCCTATATTGACTACCTTGCCCTTGGCGGCACAGTGCGTTTTGAAGACCTTTCACGGGCGCTTATACGGCGGCCGCTCACAAAAGGCCTGCCTATTATTGCAGGCTTGAGCTCAACCTATTTATACCGCGAAATGCGTGATATACCCGCAACCAACGAGGCAAACGACATACAAGGCCAGCCTGGCGGGCATTTTGTTGTGCTGCATGGCTATAACCACACGCATGGCACTGTGCTTGTTGCCGACCCCTATGGCAACAACCCCCTGACGGGCATGAATGAATATGAAATTCCCATAGACAGGGTGATTTGCGCCATTTTGCTGGGCATTGTCACCTATGATGCCAACTTGCTTATTCTCGAACCCCCTCGTGCCCTGAAAAGGAAAAGAACAGCATGAAGATTATTCTTGTCGCCCCAAGTGCCCCACATTGGAAAGAAGAAGTGCCCAATGTGGAAGTGGTGACGCCGCGCCAATATATTGCAGACCCTCAATATTTGCACTACCGCAACGCGCGCGTGCTGAACCTGTGCCGCAGCTATGAATACCAAACCACGGGCTATTATGTTTCCCTGCTGGCAACAGCGCGGGGGCACAGACCCATGCCCAGTGTGTCCACCATGCGCGATTTGCAGTCTGGTTTTTACATTAACCACATTGATGCAGAGCTTGAAAATCTTATTCAAAAAAGCCTTGCCCCGCTGCAAAGTGATATGTTTACGCTCAGCATTTACATGGGGCGCAACATGGCAAAGCGCTATGAAAAATTAAGCCTGCGCCTGTACAATATGCTTTCTTCCCCCCTGTTGCGTGCCCAGTTTATTAAGGGCAAGCAGGGCAAATGGCAGCTGCGCCATGTACATGCTATTTCATTGAATGAAGTACCCCAAGAGCACATGCCCTTTTTACAAGAGGCTATACGCAATTACTGCACCCGCCCTGGGCGCACCACCCTGCAACACCGCCCCCTGCCCCTTTCGCTGGCTATGTTGATAGACCCCAGCAACCCCCTGCCGCCTTCCAATAAAAAAGCACTGGACAATTTCATAAAAGCAGGGCGCATGGTAGGTATGGAAGTGGAAACTATTACCAAGGATGATTTTGGGCATTTGCTTGAATATGACGCCCTGTTCATTCGCGACACCACGCAGGTCAACAACCACACCTACCGTTTTGCCCGCATGGCCGACATTGAAGGTATGCCCGTTATTGACGACCCGCTTTCTATCCTGCGCTGCACAAACAAGGTTTACCTTGCCGAACTGATGGCGCATCACCACATACGCACACCCAAAACAGTCATTGTGCATGCCGATAATTTCCATCAGGCTTACGAGGCTTTGGGCTTCCCCTGCATTCTCAAGCAGCCAGACAGCTCCTTTTCCCTTGGCGTGGTCAAGGTGGATTCCCCCGAAGAATTCAGCAGCACCAGTGCCGCTATGCTGGATAAGTCTGAACTGCTGATTGCGCAGGAATTTCTGGCTTCAGACTATGATTGGCGCATAGGCGTGCTCAATGGCGAACCCCTCTATGCCTGCAAATACTTCATGGCCGAGCACCATTGGCAAATTTATAACCAAAATGCCCATAACGAAGATGACAAATGGGGCATGACAGAAACACTGCCCCTCAAAGATGTGCCGCCCATGGTGCTGAAATGTGCCGTGGATGCCGCCTGCCTGATTGGCGAAGGCCTGTATGGCGTGGATATTAAAGAAATAAAAGGCGTGCCCTATCTTATTGAAGTAAACGACAACCCCAGCATTGATGCTGGCATTGAAGACGAAGTGCTGGGCATGGATTTGTATGTGGCTATTCTTACAGAATTTCGCAACCGCATTTTACATACACGGGGTAAATAATGGCAAGCCTTTCTTTATTTCAAGGCTATGGCATTGAAATTGAATATATGGTGGTAGAGAGCAGTAGCTACGCGGTGCTGCCCGTGGTGGACAGCCTCTTGGAAGGTATTGCCGCTGGTGACGACAGCGCCACCCTTTCCCCACAGCAGCCAAAAGCTGCGGTAGAATGGTCTAACGAGCTGGTGGCGCATGTGGCCGAGGCCAAATGTGCCCAGCCTGTGCCCAGCATTGCTGGCTTTTTGCCCGCATTGCAGCAATCGCTGGCGCATGTCAACAAACTGCTGGCGCAGCAGCATGCCTGCCTTATGCCCAGCGCTGCCCACCCGTGGATGAACCCCAAAGAAGCCCAACTGTGGCCGCATGAATACCATGAAATTTATGCCGAATATGACCGCATTTTTGGCTGCTGCACACATGGCTGGACAAATTTACAATCGGTACACCTTAATTTGCCCTTTGCCAATGATGATGAATTTGGCCGCCTGCATGCTGCCATACGCCTTGTGCTGCCGCTTATTCCTGCCCTTGCTGCGGCTTCGCCCTATCTGGACGGGCGCTATACTGGCCTGCTGGATGCGCGTATGCACTATTACCGCTATAATTCCATGGCTATTCCAAGCATGACAGGCGATCTTATTCCCGAAGCCGTCTTTAGCCCGCAGGAATATCAGCGCACAGTGCTTGAACCCATTTATGCACAATCTGCCCCGCTTGACCCCACAGGTATTTTACATGACGAATGGGCGAATGCGCGTGGGGCAATTGCCCGTTTTGACCGCAATGCTCTGGAAATTCGCGTGACAGACAGCCAAGAATGCCCCCTTGCAGACTTGGCCATTGCGCACGCTGTGGCAGAAGTGGTGCGTCTGCTGGTAGAGGAAAGCTTCACACCCTATGCCCAGCAAAAAGAATGGAGCGTTGCCCGCTTGTACAGGCTCTTTTTTGATGCTGTGCGCGAAGGGGAGCAGGCAAAAGTTATGGACCCTTACTATGCTGCCCTGTTTGGGCTGCCGCAGGGCGAAGCCACCTTTGGGGATATTTGGCGCACGCTCTTGGCACGCCCCACCCTGCGCCTGCCGCTTTTTGCCCCATGGTATGCCCTGTATGAACAACAGGGCACCTTGGCAAGCCGCATGCTTCGCCATGCAGGCACACAGCCCACACAGCAGCACTTGCAGGCAGTGGCAAAAAAGCTCTGTGCCTGCCTTGCTCAAGGGCACTTTTTTGCCTAGGGCGTGTTACTATAGGAAAAATGCCATACAGTGCGCCTGTATACTGCACAGCATGACTGGCAGGCAAAGGCGCGCTGTAAGCAGGCTGAACATCTGGCCACGCACTGCATGGTACTGATAAGCAAAACACACCATACTATCGTGAAAAAAGGGTATAGCATGAAGGCACAAAAAGCATACCCAGCCCTGCCCCTTGCCATAGTTATTAGCTGTGAACATGCGGGCTACAGGGTGCCAGCCGCCCTGCAAAGCCTGTTTGTTGGCAAAGAAAACCTGCTGCATTCACACAGGGGTTGGGATGCTGGGGCTTTGCCCCTTGCCCGCGCATGGGCAAGGCAGTGGCAAGCGCCCCTATTCTTTACCACTATCAGCCGCCTTGTATGCGATGCCAACCGCAGCCTAGGGAGCAATGCTTTGTGGTCTGCCTGCACAGCACAGCTTGCGCCAGCACAAAAAAAAGCTATACTTCAGCGCTGGCACAGCCCACACCGTCAGGCTGTCTACACTGCCCTTGCCACGCTTGTTCAGCAAGGGCTGGTGCTGCATTTGGCAGCCCACAGTTTTACGCCTGTGCTGCATAGCATTGTACGCACTATGGATATAGGCTTGCTGTATGACCCCGCCCGCCAGCACGAGCAAGCCCTTGCGCGCCACTGGCAGCAAGCCCTGCATAGGCAAGCCCCGCACCTTATTGTGCGCCGCAATGCCCCCTACCGTGGTGCTGCCGATGGCCTGCCCACATGGCTGCGCAAGCGCCTGCCCCCAGAGCGCTATTATGGCTTTGAGGTGGAGTGTAACCAAGCCTTGCTTGCGCATGGGGCTTTTCCTGCCGCTGTGCTTGCTGCAAGCCTAGAAGAGGCGCTTGTGAAACTTCGGCTCAAGGTATAAATTTATTTATTTTTTTCTTGAATATTCTTCTTATTGGGATAACAATGGAGGGCTCTTCACAGAAAAAGCTAATAAAGCAGGGACGGTATGAATGAATTACTACGCCGTTGGGGCACATTTTTTTCGGGGCTTTCTTGCATGGGGCTAGGGGTTGCCATGACCACCAATGCCCAGCTTGGCACAACGCCCATTACCAGTTTACCCCTTGTCTGTGCCGAATTATGGCATAGCTCATTGGGGGCATGCACCTTTGGCATTAATGTTCTGCTTTTTTTGGCGCAATTCCCTTTGCTGGGCAAAAAGGCCTGCTCGTGGAAGCATTGCCTGCAATTGCCCAGCCTGCTTGTTTTTGCCTCGTTTATTGATATTGGCATGTGGGCAACACATCCCTTCATTCCCGAAGCATGGCTCTTGCGGGCGCTTATGTGCCTGCTGGGCTGTCTTTTATTGGCCTTTGGCGTTATGCTAGAAATTTACAGCGGCACAACCGTCATTCCGGGGGAAGGCCTTGTGGTGGCGCTGGCATGGCGCTATAAAAAAAATGTAGGCAATATCAAGGTGCTGTTAGATTCTTCCCTTGTTATAGCCGCGGCATTGCTTGGCCTGCTTTCTGTGGGCGCGGTGCTGGGCATTCGCGAGGGTACTTTGGCCAGCGCCCTGCTGACGGGGATTTTTGTCCGCCTTTTTGCCAAAATGTGGGGCTCTGGCCTGAACCGCTGGTTGGCTGGCGAAGCATAAAAAAAGCCCCCTGTATGCCACAAACACACAGGGGGCTTAGCTTTTGCTCAAAGCAACAAGCGCAATGCCTTATTCTTCCACAACTTCAAGCACTTCATCACCATAGGCATCGCGCACTGTCTTCTTTTCTGAAAGCAGCACACGCCAACGGCGCAATGTGCCCACAATAACAAAGCCCATCATTACCATAACCAACACACTCAGGAAGGTGAGCAAATACTTACCTGTGGGCAGATACTGGTACATAATCAGCCAGACACCAGCCCAGAAGGTAATACCCGTCATTAAGAGGCCGGGCACGGCGGTAATCCACGCATACTTTGCCTTATTCATACGCAGCAGCATGGTGGTGCCAATAAGCAGCGTAACCGATGCCAGCAATTGGTTGCTAACGCCAAACAAAGGCCAAATAGTTGCAATATCACCAGTATATACAAGGTAGCCCCACGAGCCAGTAAACAGGAAGCTGGCAATAATAATGCCCGGCCACCAGTTCTTATCGGCAAACTTGGGGATAACGCGGCCTATCATTTCTTGCAAGAAGAAGCGCCCCACGCGGGTGCCGGCATCCACAGCCGTTAAAATAAAGACCGCTTCAAACATAATGGCAAAGTGGTACCAATAGCTCATCAGGTGAGACATCCACGGGATGCTGCCAAAAATATGCGCCATGCCCACAGCCAAAGAAACAGAACCCCCGGGGCGGTGCATCAGGCTTTCTGCCACTTCTTTTTCCAGCATGGGCAGGTCAACCACGCTCATGCCCAGCGCGGCAAACTTTTCTGCCGGGGCGTTAATGGCAAAATAGTCTGCGGGCACAAGCACGCAGGCCGCAATCAGCGCCATAATGGCCACAAAGCCTTCCATGAGCATAGCGCCATAGCCAACAAAGAGGATGTCCCTTTCCTTGCCAATCATTTTGGGCGTTGTGCCCGTGCCAATGGTGGCATGAAAGCCAGAAAGCGCACCGCAGGCAATAGTAATAAAAATAAAGGGGATAACAGGCCCACCCACAATGGGGCCACCGCCCTTGGTAAATTCGGTCAAAGCAGGCATATTGAAATTGGGCATAACAAAAATAATGCCCAAAGCCAGCGCGCCAATTGTGCCAATTTTCAAGAAGGTGGAAAGGTAGTCACGCGGCAGCAAAAGCAACCACACAGGCAGCACAGAGGCAAGAAAACCGTATAGGGGAATAAGCAAAGACATGGGCTTTTTGTCAATGTCCAGCCAGCCAAAGGTTTCAGGGTGCGCTGCCACATAAGGCCCAGACCAGATGCACAAGGCCAACAGCACCACACCAATAAGCGAAGCGCCCAGCACGTCACCCTTGCGCCACACCTGCATATACAAACCCATAATAATGGCAATGGGTATGGTGGCCGCCACGGTATAGGTAGACCACAAGCTGTTGTGCATGGCGTTGACAACGGCAATGGAAAGCCCCGCCAAAGTCAGCAGCAAAATGGCCAGCACAGCCCATGCGGCAATACCGCCCGTGGTTTTATCAATTTCCTGCGTAGCAATATAGGCAAGGCTGCGCCCACGGTGGCGCACCGAGGCAAAAAGCACCACCATATCATGCACGCCGCCAGCCAGCACGCAGCCAATAAGAATCCACAACATACCGGGCAAATAGCCAAATTGTGCGGCAAGCACTGGGCCAAGCAAAGGGCCAGCAGCGGCAATAGCCGCAAAATGGTGCCCAAAGAGCACATATTTATTGGTGTCCACATAGTCATGCCCGTCAGCCATTTTAGTGGCTGGTGTGGGGCGGGCATCGTTCAAATTCAAAACCTTGCTTGCGATAAATAAGCCATAAAAGCGATAGCCTATGGCAAAAACGCACAACGCAACAAAGACAACTGTCAATGCGTTCATAACAAACCTCATAATCAGATGTGAGTGTATGCTGCACAAAAAGGGGCAACACAAAGAACACAAGCCCAACCTCCCCTTTACACAACAAAGGGGAAAGGATGAGCTTAGACAGCACTTGGAGGGGGCAGAGGAAATAAAGCGGCACTTTTCCAGCCGGGAATGGGGGGGTAGCCACCATCGCAGCATTGGCGCGCAGGTATAAGCACAGGGCACAGCCCACGCATATAGGCTGAGGCCGCCGCTATTGTTAAGGGCAATGCTTTTACAAGGCACTTCCCTTTACGGTGATGGGAATTTTTGCATTGAATGCTGGGGGTCAGTAAATAATCACTGTCGCTGGCATAGGCAGCTTCATATATACTAGGCAGGGCACTGATGCCCGCTGCGTGGACGGCAGAATCAAGCTGCCCAAAAATAAGCTCTGATCTGGCCACACAATGAAAGAACAACAGGCTGAGCACAGCACAAAAGAACATTCCCCATGCTCTATAATTTGCTGTAGTGTGTGTCTGCGCAGTCATAGCACCCTCACGCAAAGCTCAGGCCTTTTGTTGCATATTCTTACCTCAATCGCTAGCGTACTCTGGGGCGTCTGTCAACCTTATAAGGAATAATTCGCAAAAAAGGCTGCTTACGCGCTGCGAAAGCCTTTTGCCAACATCATGGCGCGCGTTGCTGCTGGGTAATCTGTAATCATGCCCGTGGCAGCATAGGCAGTCAGGGTTTCAGCTTCGGCCATGGCATTTATAGTCCAGATATTCACCGCAATGCCTGCATCGCGCAAGGCGGCAAGGTCATCTGGGCAAACAAGGTGGCGGTCTGGGTGGTAGGCGCTGGCATAGTGCTCACGGCACAAGGCCACAGCATCGGCGGGGCGCTGACCTTCCACCAGTGCCCCCGTGGCCAGCTCGGGCAGCAGGGTGTGCGCTTCCAGCAAATAACGTAGCTGGAACGAAGACATAATAACCTGCTCCACCATATCCATCTTTCGGATAAGGTCTAGCACATCCTTGGTTACCCTTGTGTGACCAATAAGGTGCTCGTGATTTTTTATTTCCACATTCACCCGCCACGAAAGGGATTTAGTCAGGGTCAAAGCCTCTTCCAGCGTGGGTACGGCCATACCGGTAAAAGACTGCACCATGCTGGGCGGCATTTCACCCGCTGCTATGCGCCCATGCGGGTCTGTTTGGGCATACCACGAACCTGCATCAAGCCTGCGTATTTCTTCCAAAGTAAAATCGCATACGCGAAGGGATGGCGCACCTGCAAAATCAGGATGCGTGGTAATATTGGTTGTACGGGCAAGGCTGTCATCGTGCATAACAACCAACTTGCCGTCGCGTGTGTAATTAACATCCAGCTCCCAAGCATCTGCCTGCACAGTGTGCGCTAGTGTTGCGGCGGCAAGCGTGTTTTCTGGTGCATACGCGCGTGCACCACGGTGTGCAATAACAAGGGGTTTTTCTGGGCGACCTGCAAAAAAAAGTTTACTTTTCATATAAATACCTCGAAGATGGCAAAAATAGTATGCGGGCAATATTTTTGTCAACCAGCCGTAAAGGCAGGCTTTTTCAGCATACAGGTAAAAAAATATTCCCCTTTGTTACTGCCCTGCCCCTGCATGCAACACGCTCTTTTCTGTGCTCTTGCACTCTACAAAAAGCACAAGGATTGTACTGATGAGAAAATATATTCTTGCCCTTTGAGCCTACCCTTTCCCCAGAGCGCCGCGAAAAGCTGCTGCATACTTGGCATAGGGCTGTGCAGCGTGCTGCCGCATGGGAAGAATAATGTGCCTTACACGCCCTTGGCTGCTACTGGACAGGAAGTGCTACGGCCTATATGCTAAAGCCAACAAAGAGAACACGCTGTTTCTGCTTGCCGCAAGCACAGGCAAAGCCTTGTGTAAGGGCAGAATACTTTTTCACGCGAATGAAGGTTGCTTATGTTTCTTTTTCACTTAGCATACACAACACAAAGGCAAAGCCACACACTCTTTCCCTGCTTTTGCCCTGTTGATCAGCTACGCAGGCAAGGTGGCTTTTCGCTGATAGAGGTTATTGTTGTTCTTGTCTTGCTTGCCCTCCTTGTTGTCACCTTTGGCAGTACTCTTTTTGAAACGCCCAACACCTCGGCCGCGCTCGAGCGCACACGCATGGCTGCGCGCCTTGCCTATGCCCGCGAGCAGGGGCTGGTGCAAGGGGCTGGGCAGCAGCCCTGCCTGACGCTGAGCAAAAACAGCGTGACCTACCGCAACATGCCGCCCATGCTGGGCGAAACAAGCCCCCAAGCTATTGAAGACGGCACCTTGTCGGGCTTTCCTGCTAGCGACCTCTGCTTTACCGAACAAGGCGGCATCACACAGGCACAAAAGTTCACGCTCACCTTTACCCCATCACAGGGCAGCGCCCTTAACCTTGTGGTGGAAGGGGGTACAGGCTATGCCCATCCATAGCTCTTCCCGCAGTGCCTGCCACAAACAGGCTGGCTTTACGCTTATTGAGCTTATTGTCACGCTGGTAGTGCTTGCCTTGGTGGGCACAATAGGCGCGCTGAGCTTGAGCCAAACAAAGGCAACGCTGTTTACTGCCACCAGCGCCGTTAGCGAGCTGACCGAAGTAAGCCATTGCTTGGAGACACTGAGCGCAGAATTTGACGCCTTGCGTGTTGAAAAAACAGATAATGGCGCGGCAACAACAGCATTTTTAAACAAATATAAAGATACTGCCGCCGATGCCTGCAAGCAGGAAGGGCTACAGGTAAGCCTTAGCCAGCGCAACCCTAAGAGCTTTGGAGAACAGCTGGAAGAAGGCACAGTACTCTTGCTAACCATACAAAAAAATACCGCGAGGCTTGATTATGTGCTGGGGGACTAACAAAAACAGGGCACAAGGGGCTGACAAGGCTAGGGGCTTTACCCTGCTGGAAATTATTGTTTGCCTTGTGCTGCTGGGCATGATTTCGGTGGGGGTCTTTTCTGTGCTGGGCTATACCGCCCGCATTACAGAAAGTGCCAAACAGCTTGCCCTGCAATTGCCGCAGGTTGATGCCGCGCTGGCCGTGCTGCACCATGCCCTTGCCTCTTCCCCCACCCCAGTAAGCCCAGCGAGCAATGGCTGTAGCTATACCCGCCCCGATTATTCACCAGAAAGCGTGCAGCTTGAGGGAACAAAGCTCTATATTGTGCATGGAGGAGAAAAAACCTTGCTGCTGGAGCAGGTGCAAAGCTTTAGCCTGACAACAGATAAGGAAAATCCTTCGTTGTTCACCCTGAGCATACAGGTGCTTTTGCCCGGTGAGGAACGCACCTTTACAAAGCATATTGCCTCGCAGCGCCGCGTGGGGCACGAACCAGAAAAAGGAACGCTGTTATGAAAGCCAGCACCCGTGGCACAGCCTTGGCACAAGCCTGCACAGGCAGCATTGTGCTGTATGCGGCCTTGGTTATTGTTTTGCTGGGCTCGCTCACCTTTTTGCTGCAAGGCATGATTTTGCCCCTCATGACCACAGGCTATACCAGCGAGCAGATTTATCAGGTAGACGCCCTTGAGGCTTCCTTTAAAAATATTTTTCGCCAGCGATTGGGCAAGAGTGCAAAAGGCAGCGACCTGTGGCAGCAGCTTAGCACCATGAATGGCAAAGAGCTGACCATTACCGACAGTCAAGATACGTTTATTGGCAGCATCACCCCCACCTTCACGCCCTACTGGTTTCGCACGGGAAGCACGGCCTCCACTTCCCTGCCTGCCCTGCCCGCAGGTATAAAAATACCCCCTCACGACAACAAAAAAAGTGCCATGGTGGCCATTGCTGCAACAGGCATAAGCCGTTTTACCTATGATTGGTCACAACAAACAATAGAACAGCCAGATACTGGCACGGCAACTATTCCTGCCAATGCTGATGTCTACTTTGCCCTGCTCAGTAATGATGCCCAAGATAGCCTGAACCTGAGTGACCGCACGCTAAGCCTGAGCCTCAAAGGTTCGCGGCAAACTGACATTCCACAATTTGCTAAAAGCCTGCCAGAAGCCGATGGCCTGCTGGGGGCGCTGGGCGGCGAACAATCCACAACACATAGAAATCAACTGAATGCCGCCTTTGTGTATGGCAAGCAGCCCAGCCACACCAGTGCCACGCTTACACTGCCCGAAAGCGCCCACGTGGTGGGCAGTGAAAACAGCCTGCAAGGCTATGATGTGCTGCTGGGGCAGCATGTGCTGGCCGAGTTAGCCATTACCCTGCCCTCTGGGGCAAAAGTGCACAGGCAGTGGCGTTTTAACGGGCGCACCTCTTTCAATATCAATGATGACTACAATAAAGATGTTATTGTTCCCGATGAAAATCAATTATTGAGCGATTTGGTGGTAGAGCGTAACCCCTTAGGTAATGATAATGCAGGGTGGGCACAGCTAGGAATACTGCCTTCAAGCGCAGCAAAGGGCTGGGCAGCGGTCAATGTGCTGACCCCCTCTGCGAACCAGCCAAACCATGCCCAATTCATGAAAAATATTAATGGAACAGACGGCAAGAATGAAACTACCCTGAAGTGGGCGCGGCTGGTTATCAAGCAGCCCATGCTGCAAAATTATACTTCCACCCCTGTAAACACTAGCTATAAGCTCTCGTTCGCGCCTTATCGTACTACTTCATTTTCAAATAGCGATAATTTTTTCTATGGTCTTGTGCTTAGAGAACAGTTTTATGGAAAAAATCCGCATGATGGCGCAAAAGGATTAGTGGTAGGCTTGCTCTATGGGGATTTAGACTTGGAATTCACATTGCCAGGCTGGAGACGAGTACAAAATTATGGCTATACTCTTGACCCCGCCCTGCTACCAGGCTTTGCATGGTACAGCAAGAATAATGCGTATTATATTACTCAGGATAGCACCAACATAACACAGCAAAATTTAAATAAATATTATGCTACAAATACAGCACCCTATGTAGGAATTTTTTCTAACTATCACCTAGAATTGAGCGGCTATATTACATTTTCTCCCCGAATTCTGGTTTGGGGCTTTGATGATAATGGCCTTACAACGAATGGAGATGACCCTCAGACGTATGGCAAAATGACCTTGCTGGCTGTGGGCAAACCCAAAGATGGCTCTTTCCCCAGCACGAACAATTTTACCGCCCTGCATGTTAACCTTGAAGAAACAAGAGACTCTGCTGGCACTCTTGGCAACGACCTGCGCATTGTGCTTGCAAAGCCCGATTTCACCACGCCGCGCTGGATTTCTATGGAAGCCAATAATCCTCATTATCAGCCCTTGCAGGAGGCTGTCCATATCAAATGGCTTTGGGTTAATACGAAAGACCCAAAGTATGAAAACCAGCCCTTGGCAAAAGCAAGTTTGGTGGCTAACCCGCGCCAGAACAGTAGCATCTCCCAAGCTGCGGCAAAGGATGAGCCTAAAAACATTCTTCGTATTGAGGGCTTTACGGGGGCAGAATACAACTATGCGGGCATTTATTCCTCTCTGGTCGGCACACCACAAAAGACATATTTACGAGATTTCGGCATGGCCGTAAGCAACAAAAAAACCGCTACTACCCAGCCCTAGCACAACAAAGGGGGCATGACACAGCATCTTTTTGCCTGTCATGCCCCTCAAGTAGCGATTTTTACGCCCCTGTTTCTTTTTCCTTTTGCGGCCTAGGGCTCGCAGAGAGCCGCGCGGGTTCTCTTTATTGACGGGGAAATGCCCGCCGTCACCCTACAGGAGCGCTTGAAGGACTACGGTGCATTATGCCGCTCTGCGTGCCCTCTTAGGGCATAGGCCTCTGCAAAGTGTCTTGCCTAGAGGCTGCCTGTAGCCGCGCCTACTTGTCTTCCACTTCGCGCCAGCCTTTTTCGCTCATGCAATCATTGCGCATGACACTATACTTGCGCTCATTATCCTGCGCCCTGCGGTTGTGCTCATCTACCTGCGAGCCATTGCGCCACATCCAATCATCATACAGCGCGGTGGCATGCTTGTCTTTCATATCGGGGCGGGGGGGCACGGTCATAGGGGCAATGTAAGGAAAAGCCGCGCGGGCGGCAGAGCTGCATTCCACATCATCGTGGTCAAAATACTGCTCCATCTGGTCTGCGGGGTAGCGGTTATTCACCATTTTTGTACAGCCACATAAAACTAAAGCACACAGCGCTATCGTCAGCAATCCTGCTTTCATGCTCTCATCCCCTTTTGTGTTAGCTGTTAACAAAGAAGCCCGCGCGCGCCTTTGCGGGCAGCGCATCAAGAGCCTTGCCTTGTTCAGATTTGCTCTTCCAAAACCAGCTCTTGCTTGTTCACTTCGGGCAGACCTGCAAAATGCGGTGTGGCTTCGTGGATTTTTTCTATTGTGCCGAAAACATACACAATATCACCTGCCAGCAGCATAAAGGAGGCATCGGGCGAGGGGTAGGTTACGCCTTGGCGGTTAATGCCCGCAATGGTCACCCCCCAGCGTGTGCGCACCTGACTTTGCGCCAGTGTTTTGCCCACTAGCACAGAATGCTCATCCAGCTCAATAGCGTGCACGTTCACATCGGGCATGCTGTGGGCAAGGGCATCCAAATGTTCCTCTTTTTTAGCAAGCATGCGGAACTTCTTATAGTTTTCTTCACGAATGCGCGTGGTAAAGGCATAAATTTTTTGCAGAGGCACAAGGTATTGGTTCAGCACATGCGAAAAAACTTCCAATGACGATTCAAATTCTTCAGCAATAACGTCATTTGCCCCCAAATGCTGCAAGGGGCCAATTTCCCCAAAAAAGCGAGTGCGCGCCACAATATAAATGGTGGGGTTCAGGTTGCGGGCTTCTGTAATAATAGCCCGCACGGCGGCAGGGTCTGAAATAACAATAGCCAACACTTTTGCCGTATGTATGCCCAAATGCTCCAATACAATTGGCTGCGAGGCATCCCCATGGTCAATAGGCTCAATGGCGGCAAAACGGCGCACGGTATTGGGGTTCATTTCTAAAATGCGGTATTCTATGCCCGATTCTTTAGCCACGCGCGCCAAATGCTGCCCACTGACCCCATAGCCAATAATAATCAAATGATTCTGCAAGGCATTGGCCTTGGGGGCGTCGTCTTCCTCTTTATCCGCATTTTTCCAGTGCGGGCGCAGCACTTGATGCACATAGTTGGCAAGGGGCTGCGATACACTAATAAGAAAAGGGGTGAGCATCATAGTAACAATGCTCATGGCAAGAAAGCTCTGGTAGCCATCTTCTGTCATAAGCCCAGCGGCAAGGCCAGAAGCCGCCAGCACAAAAGAAAATTCCCCCACCTGTGCCAGAGAAAGCGAAGTGATAATGGCCGTGCGCAAAGGGTAACCCTGCGCCAGCACCGAAGGCAAGGTAAACACCACTTTAACAAGAATAAAAACAGCCGTGCTTAGCAGCACTATACCCACATGGTCAAAAAGGTACCACACATTGAGCAGCATACCCACCGAAATAAAAAAGATGCTCATAAACACATCTTTATACGGCAGCACCCCAGAAATAACGCTCATGCTGTATTCAGAGCGCGCCAGCAGCAGGCCAGCAAGAAAGGCGCCCAAAGAAAAAGACAGCCCCAGCGATTGCGTAAGCAAAGCCAGCCCCATACAAATGCCCAGTGTGGAAAGCAGCAAAATTTCACGGCTGCGCGTGCCAATAACAATGGACATAAGGCGGGGCAGCAAATAATGCCCAAAAACCAGCACGCCGCCCAAAATAAGCACCATACGCCCCACTGTTATAAGCATATTCAGGGGCGAAAGCTCCAGCGTGCCTGAAAGCAGCGGCACCATAAGCAGCATAGGCGTGACCATGATGTCCTGAAAAACAAGAATGGCAAGGGAAAGCCGCCCCGCAGGGGTTGCCGTGGCGCCGTGTTCCTGCAAAATACGCAAAACAATGGCTGAAGACGATAAAGCAGCAAGGCAGCCCCAAAATATAGCCGAGGCAAGGGGCATGCCCATTAAGCTTTGCAATGCCGCAATGGCGGCAACAGTAAGCCCTATTTGCAATGTGCCGCCCAAAAAAACGGGCTTTTTCAGGCGGCTTAGGGCATCTCCAGACAATTCCATGCCAATGGTAAACAGCAGCAGGCCAACGCCAATTTCTGCAATAAGGTCAATAGCATGCTGGTCTTCCACTATGCCAAGCAGCGAGGGGTCGCATAAAATGCCTGTAATAAGAAAACCCACCACCGTGGGCAGCTTAAAGCGCGCACATGCTATGCTTACAGCAATAGACAATAAGAATAACACCACTATCTCTAAAAAAATCGAAGGAATACCCATGAAAACACCTATCGTCTGTCTGGCGTTATGCGTCAGTTTTATATGAATTAAGGCAGATACATACCGAATATTAAAAAACTTGGCAAGCGACAGGCATAGCCGCAGAATACGGATTGAGAATAATTATAAGCATGACCATGCACTCTTCATTGCATGTAGCATGTTGTTTTTTATGCACAGGCTTGACGTACCAAAAGCAACACCGTACAAAAAATATAAAACTTCTCCCCTCTTTCCACCATATTCATGATTTTTGGAGAAAAAGCATGATTTTTGCCCAACGCCCCTACAATGCCACAGAATCACAGCGCTTTAACCCTGTCACACCGCACGCTATGGTAACTTCGCCACATTATTTGGCAACACAGGCAGGGGTGCATGTGCTGCGCAAGGGCGGCACTGCTCTGGATGCGGCCATTGCCGTTGCCGCTGTGCTGGCCGTTGTGTACCCACAAATGGGTACAATTGGTGGGGATAACCTGTGGCTTATCTATGATGCGCATGCAAAAACCATGCGCGGGCTGAATGCCAGCGGGCGCTCTGGCGAGAGGGTAAGCCTCAGTTTTTTTGCCAGCCAAGGCTTGCAGGCCATTCCCATGCGCGGGGCTTTGGCTGCCTGCACCGTGCCCGGGGTGGTTTCGGGCTGGGAAAAAGCGCAACAACTCAGCCGCCAATGGGGCAGCCCCCTTTCTTTGGCCGATTTATTAGAAGACGCCATTATGCTGGCGCGCGACGGTTTTGCCGTTGCGCCCTCGCTGGCCTATTGGCTGCACGAAGACTGCAAGCTGGACAGCACAGGCTACAGGCAATTGCAGCGCTTCAGCGATTTTGCCCGCTGTTATCTGCCCAATGGCAAGCCTGCTGCCCTTGGTCAGCGCCTGTGCCTGCCAGAACTTGCGGCCACACTTGAACAGCTTGCCCGTGAAGGTGCGCGATGCTTTTATGAAGGCGACATAGCCCAGCGCATTGTGGCTTGGCACAAGGCCAATGGCGGGCTGCTCACAGCGCGCGACTTTGCCGAGCACAGCGCCGACTGGGTTGAGCCCCTGCACATTAGCTACAGAGGGCTTGATGCCTATAATTTGCCGCCCAGCACACAGGGTATGGCCTCGCTTTCCATACTGAATATTTTAGAAAATTATGATCTTTCCGCCTTCAAAGAGGGAAGTGCTGCCTATTATCACCTGCTTATAGAAGCTACTAAGCTGGCCTTTGCCGAGCGCGATACCTACCTGACCGACCCCGACTTTGCCAGCATCCCCGTGCAGGAATTGCTTTCTGCCCAGCATGGGCGCGAGCTTGCTGCGTGCATTCGCTTTGACAAAGCCCTGCCCCCGCACGCACCGCTTGAACCCAAGGGCGACACCTGCTGGTTTGGTGTGGTGGACGCACAGGGCAATGCTGTTTCCATGATTCAAAGCATTTTTCATGATTTCGGGGCTGGCGTGGTGGCTGGGGATACTGGCGTGCTGCTGCAAAACCGTGGCTGCTTCTTTTCGCTTGACTCAAAGCATGTGAACCGCCTTGAGCCACGCAAGCGCACCATGCACACCCTAAACCCCCCAATGCTGCTTAAAGAAAACCGCCCCTACCTCGTGTATGGCACTATGGGCGGGGAAGGTCAGCCGCAAACACAAGCAGCCCTTGTTACCCGCATGGTAGATTTCCATTTTTCCCCGCAAGATGCCGTGGCCGCCCCGCGCTGGCTGTATGGGCGCACATGGGGCATGCCCGCCAACAATGTAAAGCTGGAAAAGCGCATACCGCAGGCCGTGGCCGATGCCCTGCAAAAGCTTGGGCACGATGTGGCCATGACGCCTGAGTATTGTGATGTGATGGGACATGCTGGAGCAATTTTGTGCAACAGCAGCACGGGTATGCTGCACGGCGCTACAGACCCACGCAGTGATGGGCTGGCTGCGGGCTATTAAAGCTTGAACTCTTGGGCTGTTGGCCTTTTGTTGTATTACCAGATTATAGAGTGCTCTGTGTCTATCATATTCATTCAGGTACATATATTGCATTAAAAATGCGTATGCCGCATTGTACCACACGCTCAATAAATACAACAAGAGGAAACCATTATGGTCGACATTAACTCGTTTGCGCAACTAGCTAATAGCGCCCAGTTAGACAGAATAGAGCTCAATACGACTCAAATAGAGGCCGTACAGGGACACGCAAAATTCACTTCTGGCAATATAGCCAGAAATAAAGAAGTTCGTAATGCCTTTGCCAATGCCATCGTGAGTCTGTTTGGAAATAATGCCAAGCTTCCGCTCGGTTTTCGGGCTGGCCTGACACCGCTGAGCTCCAAAAAGGTAAAAAAAATTATTGCAGAGAATCACAAAGTAGAAAATACGCGCGTATTTGCATTACGAAACACGCTTGTCAATATTATTCAGCAAAATCCCCGAGGGCCTGCGGCGCTCTATCCAAAAGCTCTAGAAGCCAATCCAGCACAACATGACCCGCAAACACAAAAGGCCTTACATGACGCCATGATGGATTTTGTTGATCAGGCAATTATTTCCCTCTATGATACAAAAAAAGAAAATAATCCACTGAGTAAAGAACTAACCCCCAATATGCTTCAGGATTTGGCCGAAACTTTTGTTGAACACCTGCATACCTCAAAGCCTGAACTTATTTTTGCAGCAAAAGGTCTTGCTCGTGGAAAAATCACAGCAGCCTTTGTTAATGAACATCGAGAAAAGCTGAATGATGCCTGTCAGTTCTATGCTAAAGGCGATAACTATGGCTATAATGATAAGAAGATGGACAAGATGCTGGATTGTGCGGATACCATATTTAGTAGGATGAATATATTTCACACAGTAGTTCGACAAATTGCTGCAAAAACAGCAGAAAATACACAATCTTATATCAAACAGGAAGATATTGAAAAAATTATTATAAAAAATTTAACTCATAATATTATTAATGTTATACAAGGAAGAGGTGATTTTAATGATAATACAATTGAAGAACTATCGAAAAGCGCGTTATCATCTATCAGCCATGAAGTAGAGAACAAAATTGATAGTATTATGACATCACTTGCTGGTAAGCAAAATTATGAATTATCCTATGTTAAAGAACTTTTTACTCAATATAAAAAAGAGTTACACTTAGAAAGTAATGAATTACAGCCTAGTGATGCAGAAAAAATAAAAAAATATATTGATGAAAAGTATCCTGAATATGCCAATACACAGAAGCTGGAAAATAAAATTAACCAACTATACAACATGGGGCTTGGCAATAAAGCACAGGAAATCGTGAGGGCAATGCAGGCACATATACAAAATGCGGTAGCGGCACTTCCCGCCGAAAAGATATTAAACCATCAGGAATCCATGGCACTTATACAAGAACTTGCCCAAAAATTACCCGAAGAAGATACCAAGATTTTTCAGGAGGGCCTCTATGAAGCAGCACGGTATGGACTTACTTCACAAATAAAAGAGGCTATTGGCCTTGACCTTACTAGCATCATTCCCAGCGGATTTTATTACGATATATATATCACTACGTTTGATGATGATGAAAAAAAATTAAAAAATTCAATAAATGAAAACTCCGTTGTAACACGGTTACTCAATCAGTGTGCTCAGGAATATAGCCAAAACCATCCTCATGCAGTAGAATTTACAAAGCAAGATATAGCAGAAATTGTTCAAAATATGCAAGCTCGCTTACAAGATGAACCCATGGATGCCGCACTCAAAACGCAATTTCTACAGCAAATTGATTTTTCTTTGGACAAATACTTGGCTGAGCCACAGCTTTAGCTTTATAAAGAAATAATTTTTATTCAGATCTATTGTTTTTTATTTTTAGCTCTTCATGGAGTAGCTATGGATAATGCACACATTTTTTTGAAAAGATTGGGGACAGATATAAATAATCCCGCATTGGCATTTGATGACGCTGGCACGGCTGTTTTAGAATTTGACGGCACATATTCTGTAACATTGCAGCTTATGGCAGAATGGGATGCCATATATATGTTTACCGAGGTGGGCACGCTGCCTGATGAGGCGCTGGGTGAAAAAGCTGTGCAGCTTTTGTCGGCCAATCTTTTTGGTATCCAAACTGGCGGCGGCGTTTTGGCACTGGAGCCAACAAGCAACACTGTTGTTTTTTCAAAAATTGTGTACCTAAGCTCGGCAGAGTATGAACTGCAATACCAGCAAGTGGAACATTTCTTACATTTTGCTGAATTTTGGCGCAGCACACTGCACAGTGAGCAAGTAGCTGTTATGCCTGAAGGAACAGAGGTACTCACTATACCGCCAGAAATGCAGATGATTCGCGTTTAGCATTCCCCTAGCAATTTCCAGCCCTTTGTGCCAATTGCTCTCGGCTCTTTCAACATGCATACAGGGTTCATTTAAAGAATATAGCACACGATTTGCAAAAAAATTCGGGTAAAACAAAGCGGCGCCCTGCTCAGCAACGCCGCTTTATTTTTTTGCCCTGAAGAGCTTTTTTATGCTGTTGCCTGTGGCTCACCAAGGGAAGCCAGAGGCTCACCATAAAAAGCCTTGCGGTACAGTTCTTTCAGCTCTGCAATGAGGGGGTAGCGCGGGTTTGCGCCAGTGCATTGGTCGTCAAAGGCTTGTTCTGCCATGCTGTCAAGTTTTTCTAAAAATTCCGCTTCCCCTATGCCTGCCGCGCGCAGGGAAGTGGGAATGCCCACCTGCTGCTTGAGCGCTTCAATAGCGCCCACCAGCCGCGCCACCTTAATGCCCCGCGCGTGGGCATCGTCGCCTTCCACATCATCGGCCAAATGCAGCATATCTGCTATGCGGGCATAGCGCCCCTTCACCCAAGGGTATTTATACTGTGGCAGCATACCCTGCTTGGTGGGATTATCTGTTGCATTATATTCAATAACATAGGAAAGCATCAGGGCATTGGCCAAACCATGCGGAAGATGGAAGGCAGAGCCTAAAGTATGCGCCAAAGAGTGGCACACGCCTAAAAAGGCATTGGCAAAAGCCATGCCCGCAATGCTGGCTGCATAGTGCATTTTTTCGCGCGGGGTGAAACGATTTTCCCCACCAGCATAGGAAGCGGGCAAATACTTAAACACCAGCCGCACCGCCTCCAGCGCCTGCCCATCGGCAAAGTTACTGGCCATGGTGGAGGTATAGGCCTCTATGGCATGGGTAAGCACATCAACCCCAGCATAGGCAACAAGGGAAGAGGGCATATCCATAACAAATTCTGGGTCTACAATAGCCATGTCTGGCGTCAGGGCATAATCGGCTACAGGATATTTCACCCCTGTGGCGGTGTCGCTTATCACGGCAAAGGGCGTTACTTCAGAGCCTGTGCCCGACGTGGTGGGCACAGCCACCATAATGGCCTTTTTGCCCAAGCTGGGGAAGGAAACCACGCGCTTGCGAATATCCATAAAGCGCAGAGCAATATCATCAAATTTCAGCTCGGGCACTTCGTAAAGCAGCCAAATAATCTTGGCTGCATCCATGGGCGAGCCGCCGCCTAAAGCAATAAACATATCGGGCTGAAAGGCATTCACCATTTCAAGCGCCTTGCGGGCAGTACGAATATCTGGGTCTGGCTGCACCTCGGCAAAAATGCGGCATTGTATGCCCATGGGCTCCAGCACATCAAGCACCTTTTGCACATGCCCCAGCTTTTCCATGGTGCTGTCGGTAATAATGACAGCCCTGTGGCGGTCTGTGCATTCTTCCAGAGCGGGGCGTAATGCCCCCAGCTTAAAGTATATTTTGGGGGGCACACGGTACCACAGCATATTTTCCCGCCGCATGGCCACGGCTTTACTATTCATAAGGTGTTTTACCCCAATATTTTCACTAACAGAGTTGCCGCCCCAGCTGCCGCAGCCCAGCGTAAGCGAAGGGGCAATGCGAAAATTAAACACATCGCCAATGGCTCCTTGCGAGGCAGGCATATTAATAAGCGTACGCCCCGTGGTAAGGCTTTGCTGAAATTGCTCGCTGTGCGCTGTGTTATTTTCATACGTATACAGCACAGAGGTATGCCCTGCCCCACCCAGCTCTACAAGCTGCTGCGCCATGTGCACCCCTTGCTCAAAGGTGGGGGCTCGGTAAAAAGCCAGCACAGGCGAAAGTTTTTCGTGTGCAAAGGGGTCGCGTGGCTGAATACTTTCCCTTTCTGCCAGCAGCACCTTGGTAGCTTGGGGTACGCTTATGCCCGCCATACCCGCAATAGCCACGGCAGGCTGCCCCACAATGGCACTGTTTAACGCACCATCAATAAAAATAACCTCTGCCAGCGCCTTGCTTTCTTCTGCCGTGGTAAAATACGCACCGCGCTGTACAAATTCCTCGCGTACAGCATCGGCAATGCCCGCTTCAACAACGACAGCCTGTTCAGAGGCGCAAATCATACCATTATCAAATGTTTTGCTGAGCAAAATGGAATTCACCGCCATTTTAATATCAGCAGAGGCATCAATCAGCACAGGCGTGTTGCCAGCCCCCACGCCAATGGCAGGTGTGCCCGAGCTGTAGGCCGCGTGCACCATGCCAGCCCCACCCGTGGCCAAAATAAGGTTGACATCCTTGTGCCGCATGAGCTGCTGTGTCAATTCTGTGGAGGGCTGTTCAATACAATCAATAATATGATCAGGCGCGCCAGCCTCTACCGCTGCCTGCAAAATAACCATAGCCGCCGCGCGCGTGCTCTTTCTGGCACGAGGGTGTGGGGAAAAAATAATGGCATTGCGGGTTTTCAGGCAAAGTAAGGCCTTAAAAATTGTTGTGGAGGTGGGGTTGGTGGTGGGAATAATGCCCGCCACTATACCCAGCGGGGCGGCCAGCTCGCGATAACCAGCAATAGGGTCATCTTCAATAATACCGCAGGTTTTGCTGTCTTTATATTTATTGTAAATATACTCAGAGGCAAAATGATTTTTAATCACCTTGTCTTCCACCAGCCCCATACCTGTTTCTTCCACCGCCAGCTTTGCCAGCATAATGCGCTGCGCTGTGGCAGCGGCCGCCGCATGGTGAAAAATGGCATCCACCTGTGCTTGCGTGTAGGTGGCAAACTGCCGCTGAGCCACATGCACCCTTTCAATCATAGCGTCTAATTGCTCTGTTGGGCTAGGCATATATCCTCACAATGAAAAAAGAATGCGGCAGGTTCAGCCACAGCACGGTGCAATGCGCTGCCCTGCCGCTCGAATAAAACCATTGTTTGTAAGCCAGTATACATATTGCTTGGTAATGTCAAATAAGATATTAATGGCAGTATCATAATATACTATCCTGTAACTATATAAATAGTATTCGTATAAGTATTGTCATTATTATATTATTTATATTTAATTTTTATATTCATGTAACATTTTTAAAATACCTATTGACTATACTGTTCTATTTTAATATGTGCTTACTAAGCTCTTATAAATTTATTGTAATAAATTATATTTCTTGTAACATAATATAGTATAAATTGTAACCCTATGCAGGAGAACATCATGGCACAGCTACAGGAAAATATACAAATTGATTCTTTCAGGGCACTCTCGACACAGTGGGGAAACATAACGCACACCGATGCGGGTTTGGTGCACGGCAGAGGGCTTACTTGGTTTCGTTCGGCATTCAATGTGCAGAACGCAAGACAAGACAATGTGAGAACGCTCAACACCCTGCGGCAGGCTATTGCACAGGATGACCGCTATGCCCTTGTAGCTGGGCAGGTGGAAGCAAAGCTTGGGCGCATCAATACCCATTACCCCCTTTCTGCGCGCAGCGTTAAAAACATTCTCAATACCCTTGATTCTGCTGTAGAAACACGAGTTCAGACAAATAAAAATTTAACGCAAAGCACATTGGTAAACTGCCTTTCACAAGAAAGGGTACACGATATTTTAGAAAACTTAAAAATAGTAACACCTGATATTGAAAATTTTGAAACTTATTTCACACAAGAAAAACAGCAGCAATTTATATCTGTCATGAAGGCGCGTATTCTTGCCCAACAGGGAGATTTTTTGCAGCCACCAAGTAATGAGGACATAAAAAATCAAATAAACAATACCCTACATGATATATATGCAATCTATTCAGAATTAAAAAATTCACCCATTGAACAAAATATAAAAAATGATATTTTTATCTCAATATTTAAAAATAACACTATAGACACATCAGAAGCAATACATAATGAAATTGAAAAACAAGAACATATACTGCACAATACAACACTGATTGATGAACAAGTAACAACAGATGGTATAAAGATAATTTTTCAAGAGTTACTTAAAACATCACCAGTGCCCGATGCTCTTCCCACTGAAGAAGGGCTTCAGAATATTCAAAAGAGAATAAAAGATATCCTTACTAAAAAAGATAGTTTTACTACATCAGATTTTACTTTTGAAGAAATAACCAAAATATTACAGATAGTTGCGCAATCTTATAGGGTTGGAATAGAGGAAAGTGCACGACTTGAAGGAAATGATGCTGTTTTTTTAAAAAATTTATGTCAACAAATTGGTCTGACCGCTCCTCATAATTACATGGAAATGCTTACTACTCAAGCTAAAAAAAATACTAATTTACAACTTAAAGAACAATTACAGAAACAGAATACTATTGCACTGTTTGAACATTATATACGAAATATGGTAAGAAATAGTGCAATAAAAAATGCTCCACTCTATATTATCAGACATTCTGGTGTTACACCGCAGCAATATTATGAGCATATTGCAGGGCTCATGAAAAATGCCGCGCAAGCACAGGGGCAACAGGCGGCAAATATCTACTCACTCCTTACAGAAGGTGTGGGCGCGAAAGTGTATGCAAAGATGCGTCTTTTACAAAATGAACCCGCAACAGCTGAACCATTTATGCTGCTAACAAGCCTTATTACGAATTTTGGGGCAGCTGCGGGAAAAAGCACAGCAGAAATACAGGCTACATTAGAGCAGGCACAATTGCCAGAACTGTGCAGAATGGATGCCACTATTCCCTTGCGTACCAAAGAAAATCCCTGGCTCGCTATGGAAAGGAGCAAAGAGGAACTGTGCAAGGATTTTAATAGCCTTATCCTGCTGGAAGTCGCAAAAGAATATATGCAAGGCGAATATTATACAGCATTTAAAAAAGATTTTATGCGGCAACAACCTGTATTGCTTAATGGAATACCATACCCAACAAAAGAGGAACGCGCTGTATATTTATCTTCTTCAGCCACTCCTGAGCAGAAAGAACAGATTTTTGAACAAGTGCGTAATCACTATACAGCATTTGTAAGTGGCAACCCAGACACGACATATGAAACTGCACCACTTGAGATTAAGCATAAAGTCAATATTATAACAGCATTTTTAAACCAAGAAACACGTAAACTTTCATTTGATTTACTATTTAAAAATACTATATCACGTATAGACTCAAATATTCCTATAGCATATTTACAAAAAGAAAATTCTGAAGACTATAGAGTATATAATGAAAAAAATGGAGATATAACACTTTCAATACATGTAGAACTTCCTATAAAGATTATTATAGAGACACAAAATGATGCTACAGGACCTATAAAAATAAATGAAAGAACATCATATCAAAATTTTGGCGTAAGTTTCACATTGGCAGAACAAAGTTTAACAAAGTTGGCAAATCAAAACTGGGAAGAATTTTCAAAACGTGGCCATGAGAGCATTCGAAATATAAATCATAACGATATTCCAGAAAACCTAAGAATACCATTCAGCAATTTTTCAATTGATGGAATGATAGAAATACATGAAAAGCAAACAGAAAATGAAGAAATCCAAGTTCATGATGAAATAGAAGCACAAGACGTACAGAGAGAGCATGGCAATGATGTTGTACAGGAACAAGTAATATAATATATTATACACTAAAGGACGTGTGCTATGAAAAATCAGTTAGAAAGCATTCTTATGCAATTTGGTGAAAATTTTGGCATTCAGGGCTTGTGTTTTGATGAATATCAGTCCTATATGCTGCTTATTGATGACCTGACATTTATGCTGCAAAAAAAGCAAGAACAGAACACGCTGTTAATTTATTGCCCTCTGCTTGACCTTGACCCCGATGCCCCCAAAGAAATGCTGCTGAC
Organism: Desulfovibrionaceae bacterium; assembly: GCA_028689675.1. Taxonomy (GTDB): domain Bacteria; phylum Desulfobacterota; class Desulfovibrionia; order Desulfovibrionales; family Desulfovibrionaceae; genus JAQVCS01. The sequence goes on from JAQVCS010000006.1 coordinate 106,658, forward strand.
CATACTAGAAGCCAACTGCCTTGGCGCTGGCACACATGGCCTGCACCTTGGGCTGGAAAAAGACCTGCGTGTTTTTATTCTTTCTGGTTCAATGAGCACAACAGATCTTTCGCTGGTTGAGCTAGAGCGCCTCATTCAATTTTTTGTTGATGAGGCAAACCGCTGGAGGGAACAATTGCGTGAATGGCAGCAAAAGCCACTGCCTATGGTAAGCGCCCCCTCAGCGCTCAACGCTTTGCAAGGCATTATGGCGTAAAGGTAAAGGCTGGCGCATGCTGTTTTTTGCCAACTTAAAAAATTAGACTGAGTACATAGCGCAGCTTACTTGTGCACCCCTGTGAGCACATCGCAAATGCGTAATGCGCTAAAAACTCAGGCCATACAAAACAAGGGGGGCTTCCTGCATAAAGCCCCCCTTGTTTATTGTTAGTGCTCGCCGCACGAGCCGCAGGAAGAGCAGCACGAACCGCACGGGCTGCCTTCTTCAGCAGGCAGGGCTTGTTCTGGCTCTACAGTAAAGCCCATATAGGTCAAATCAATGCTGACAGATTTAATCTGTTCCAATAAAGTCTTTTCTATAGCAAAGGTAAAGCCAGCAGCCTCGCCAGTAGCGTCATTGTCATTGGCTTCATCAAGGGCAAGGGCAAGGCGCGAGCCGCTGCACCCGCTAGGGGCAACATAAATGCGAATACCGCTGCGTTCCTTACCTTCAAAATAGGCTTCCAGTTCTTTGCGCGCGCTGTCTGATACCTGAATCATATAAACTCCTGTGTGTATAAAGAATAAAAAAGCCACACAAGCGTGTGGCGAAAGTACAGCGAAGGAGCAATGACTGGCAGTGAAGAAAAAACGCTTCACCATGCAAAGACACGCAGGCATCCAGCCCCCGCTGCACCACCAAAGGGTCAGGTCATCCCAAAAGTACAAGACACCACAGCAGCGGTGTACAAGCGCGTCGGGAATGATGCGGGGGGTAAAAAAAATGTCTTGCCCATTGCTGCAACAGGTTGCCATAGCTACAGGCGCTCTGTCAATACATAGGGCACAAAAGCCACAGGGCAAAGCGCAGTGGTCATGCCATACACTGCTTTATTGCCTGCAAACAACAGCTGTGCATTGCTGCATCATAGGTAGATAATATAACTGGTTAAACACTACGCGCATTTCTCCTGCAGAGCCTGCACAAAGCCATGCTGCACCTGCCCCTCGCCTGCACCTTGGCGCCCCCCTAAGCCTGCAAAAGCCCACAGGCTGCACGGCTAACAAGCCCGAAATATCGTCAAAAATGGCTTATGCTACAGCTCTCCCTGCTCATCCAGCGGCTTGGGCATCAGGCTGATATTGTATGCACAAAATAGTAATATCATCAGAAGCGGGCTGCCCCTGCACATGGTTGGCAACCCCCTCCAGCACAGCTTGCATCAGCATAACGGGCACGCGCGAGGGGCTGCTGGTAAGTGCTGCCTGCATGGCTTCATAAGAATATTCCTCTTTGTGCTCATTCATGGCTTCGTTCACACCGTCGGTATACAAAAAGAGGCTTTCTCCAGCATGAATTTGCGTAGTGTGCAGGCAGTATTCCACCTCTTCCATAGCACCCACCACAGGGCCGCTTAGCCCTGTCAACCAGCGCATAGCGCCCGCTTCCCCCAATATAAGGGGCTGATTATGCCCACCATTGGCATAGCAAATTTCACCGCTGTTTACATCAAGCACGCCAATAAACAGGGTAACAAACATGCAGGTGGTGTTTTCACTGGCAAGGCTATTGTTGACAATGCTCATAAGCATTTCTGGTGAAGGGCAGGTTTTGGCATGTGAACGAATAAGCGTTACCGCCATGCTCATAAAAAGAGAAGCAGGCACGCCCTTGCCCGAAACATCCCCAATGACAAAGCATAAATGCGTTTCATCCAGCATAAAAAAGTCATACAAATCACCGCCCACTTCACGCGCGGGAATAAGGCTTGCCGCAATGAGAAAACGCCCGTCCGAAACAGAAGCTGGCAGGGGCTCGGGCAAAATATCCATTTGAATTTCAGTAGCGGCGGCAAGTTCCCCTGCCATGCGTTCCCTGCTTGAAACAGCCTCCATCAATTCGCGCACACGGCTGCGCAGAGTTTTATCCATAAAAAGAAAAGACGAGGCCAGTTCCTTCATTTCCAGCCCACCCTCACCAGCGGCAAGGGCTTTGAGCGCAGGGTCTTCTGCTCGTGCTTTTTCAAAATTTTGTTCGGGCAGGCTGCGGGCATAGGCGGCAAGGCGATACAAAGGCCGCGTAAGGCGAGAAACAATAAGCATGGCAATGGGCAAAATGCACACAATGGCAAAGCACAAGGCCGCAATAAGGGCATACGAAAGCCTGTGGCCAGGCGCCAGCGCCTCATCTTCATAAGCCATGCCCACCACATACCAGTCCAGCGGTTTAACATAGCGCACAAAAAGCGCAGCCATGCGCTCTGTTTGCTCTGTGTTTTGCAGTAAGGCTGAGGCGGGTATGGCAAGGGGCTTTTCTGGCTGTGCGGCCGCTTGCGGCAAAAGTTCCACAAGCAATTTCCCAGAAGCCGTACGCGCCTGCGCAAGGGAAGGCTGCAACGAAGCCTGCCCTATGGCTACTTCCCCCTTACTGGTAAGCGCAAAAATAATGCCTGTATTGCCTAAGGAAATTTCTTGAAAATTCTTTGTTAATTCAGTGAAATTTTGCTGCTGTATATTCTTCAATTCGTCTTCCAAAGGGCGTACCCCTGCCCACAAGCCAACCAGCAGCCCTTGCTTGGGCAAGAAAAAATGCACGCCATAAAAACGCTGAAAAACACCTTTGTGCTGCCAGCCAACCAGACAATTTGCCGGCATATTTCTCTGTGCCAGTGTCAGCATTGTTTCGCCCACGGGGCGCTCTTTAATATCCCGCAGGCTATAGGGGTTAGCCGTTTTAAGCCCAGCCGAGCTGTAGCGGGGCGTCCACTGTGCATCCAGCGCTATAAGGTCTATTCCTTCTGGCAGAGGAAAAGCACGAAACAAAGCCACAGGGTTTTCACTGGTGGATGCCAATTGCTGCAAAATATTCTGCAACAGAGCCATACGTGTTTTGAGCGCCACGGCCTGCTTTGTTTTAATACGAAAAAGAATCTGATAATGGTCAAGAGCATTTAATGTTGCCAATTGTACTATATTACTGGCATTACGGCATTGCTCTTCCAGCATACTTTTTTCAACGCTGTATTTACTGAAAAGCCCTACCCCTGCGGCAAGAACAATAAGTGAACCTGCCACCAGCAAAGCAAGTTTTGTTTTTGTGGACAAAAGCATGGCTCTTCCCTTTTCTTAAAAACATGGCAACAAGAATATAGGCTGTGGTCTGTAGCAAGATACAAATCTGTTACAAAGAAAAACGCAAGAACTTCTGAACGTATTGTGTGCGCCTGCTTGTGCAGCCTTAAGCACAAAGCATTGTTGCTTTGCCATAGTATTTTTGCTTCTTTGCCAAAATAGAGACACTATTCCATAGTATTTTCAGTAATGCCCATGCGCAATAATTTCTTGCGCAAGCCCTCGCGCGTAATGCCCAGCAAGGCCGCAGCTTCTGTGCGTGTTTTGCTTTGGGCAAGGGCAGCCCGCACGCATTGCCTTTCCATAGCTTCAAGCGGAAACAGCGTGGGGGCTGGGCATTGTTCTGCCATGGCTTGTGTGCTGTTCGTGCTTTGCCTTGGTATGGCCGATAAAATACGAGGGGAAAGGTCGCAGGCTTCCAGCACTTGCTCTGGGGCAAGGGCAGCCGCACGCTCCATTTCATTTTGCAATTCCCGCACATTGCCTGGCCATGTATAGTGCAAAAGCACTTCGCGCGCCGAAAGACTGATGCTGAGCGGGGCACGCCCCTTGGCAGTACAATGTTTTTCTAAAAAGAATTGTGCCAGCAGTAAAATATCATCCCCTCGTTCACGCAATGCAGGCAATATAATTTCTGCCACATTGAGGCGATAATACAAATCTTCACGAAAGCGCCCTTCCTGTACGGCCAAGGCAAGGTCTATATTGGTAGCGGCAATAATATTGATATCCACAGGTACAGGTTTGCTGCTGCCCACACGCACTACGGCGCGCTCTTCAATAACACGCAGTAGCTTTGCCTGATGCGGCAGGCTTAATTCCCCCAGCTCGTCTAAAAACAGTGTTCCGCCAGAAGCTTCTTCAATGCAGCCCTTGCGCGCAGAAACCCCTGTGGCAATACCCTTTTCTATGCCAAACACTTCACTTTCAAACAGGCTTTCAGGAATGGCCGTGCAGTTAATAGCAATAAAAGGCCCTTCTTTACGCGGCGAATGCACATGTATCAATTTGGCAAACACCTCTTTGCCCGTACCAGAATCGCCCAAAAGCAAAGTGTTGATGGGGCGGCGCGCAATGGCAAGAGCAAGAGCAAGAGCGCGGCGTATGGCTTCGCTATTCCCCACGAGGTGCTTGCCCACATAATTTTCCTGCACTACTTGCAGCAAATTGGTATGCTTTTGCATGAGCTGCGCGCGGGCATCTTCAAGCTGGGCATTGCGCAGTGAAAGGTCATTGATAAGTTGTGTGGTCTGAAATTCCCGGCCTTCCACTTTAACAAGCATCATACCAAAGGCTTCGGCAAGCTTATAAATACGCTCGGGGTAAAGCCCTTCTTGGGTTAGGGCATACAGGCGGTCGGCATCTGTTGGCTGGCTCCAAGCAATATCATTGCACAACTTTATAAGCAAATCAAACAGGGTATCTTCTTCCGCTGTCATAAGGCTCCTTGCGGTGTTATAAAGAAATAGCCTTGCCCGTCAAAAGTGCACAAGGGCACATCATGAACGCTGCAAGCTTTGCACCCAGCGTAAAACCTCTGCGACAGGGGCAATAAATTCTTTGGGTATATAGCTGTTTTCTGTGCCATTTTCAAAAAGAGCACGCGCAAGAGGCACATTACGCATAATGGGTATGCCCTCTTCTTTGGCAACGGCTATCATGCGCTGTGCCAGCAACCCTTCCCCCTTGGCCAAAAGCACAGGCAGAGGGGTGCGGTCTTTTTCATAGTCTAAAGCAATAGCATAATGGGTGGGGTTGGTCACAAGCACCTTCGCTTTTCGTACTTTGCCCATGGTATCCTGCGCAACCAATTCCTGATGCAATTGCTTGCGCTTGCCTTTTATTTGCGGGTCGCCTTCCGATTCTTTATATTCCCGCTTTACTTCATCCTTGCTCATCATATGCTCTTTGGTATAATGCCACTTTTGATACAAAAAATCGAGTGCAGCAATAGTACAAAAAACGCCAGCCGCGGCCAGCAGCAAAGCACTGCCCACAGAGGCCAGAATTGCCAGCATATCACCCACATTGCCATGCTGAATTTTAAAAAGTAAGCCCAAATTTGCCTCAAGCACCTTCCACACAGCCACGGTCAGCACGGTTACCTTGAGGATATTTTTTAAAAACTCCACAAGGTTTTTCATGGCAAACACTTTTTTGAACCACTTGGAGGGGCTGAGGTTCTCCATTTTGGGCATAGCGGCTTTCAGGCACACCATAAAGCCCACCTGCGCAATATTGGCAACAATGGCAATGGTCAGCACTAGGCCTATCAGGGGTAGCAGCAGGGCAAGGGCAAGGTCGACAAGGGCGGTAAGCACAGAGGCAAAGGCTGTATCAAAAGGCTGGGTAAAAACCGTCAGGGGAAAGTTGACCAGCAGCATGAGCTTTTCAAAAATACTGCGCCCCATAGCAATAAAATATAGGGCAACCCCCATAACCAATAAGGCCGAGGGCACATCTTGGCTTTTGCAAACATCCCCTTTTTCGCGCGCTTCACGCAGCCTTTTTGGGCTTGGTGGTTCTGTTTTATCGCTCATCGCAATAAATCTTCCAAGGTTTGCACTGTGTTTATCATTTCAGGAAAGCTCTCTTGCATGCCCAGCATGAGCAGCCCAAAATAAAAAATGAGCAGCAAGGCTGCTATGCCACTTTTAATAGGCATAGCAAGCACATACACATTCAGCTGTGAAGCAAAACGGTTTACCAGCCCTAAAGAAATATCGGTCAGCAGGCAGGCGGCAATAATAGGCCCAGCAAGTAATAGCATAGAGGTCACCACAGACTGCCCCTCTTCAGCAAAAAAGAGCATCAGCTTCAGGCTGCTAAAGGCCTCAAAGGGAATAAGCGAAGCGGGTTGCCACACCTCGTATGAGGCATAAATTGCCGTAAAAAAGCTCAAAAATGCCCCGCTAGCATAAAAAAGATAGACTGTTGACTGAAAAAGAAAATTGCCTATGGGGGAAGATTGTTCCCCCGCCAGCGGGTCTGCCCCCTCGGCCATAGAAGAGCCGCGCTGGTTATCAATAAAAAAGCCAGCACTTTGTATTGACCAGAATAAAATACTGGCCAGCCAGCCAATAAAAAAGCCAAGCAAGGCCTCTTTCAAAATAAGCAGGCCACAATGGGCAAAGGTGATAAGCTGGTCTTCACCCCAGTCGGGAATGGTGGCAACGAGGGCTGGGTGCAGGGGCAAATAGCAGGCAATGGCAATAGTAATGCGCAGCTGCCCTGTTACCACAGCACCACCCATAAAAGGGGCAATTTGCGCTATCATAAGGATGCGTGGCAAACCCAGCAGCAGTGCCAGCACATGCGTGCCAATATCAAGCTCGTTGAAAAGTGCAACAAAATCCATACTGCCTGCTTTTGAAAAAGCCCGTCAAAGAAGGAGCGCGCACAGCACCATCACTCAGATGATATAAAAATTGCTGAATATTTCATCAGAATAGCGCAAAATTTCCCCACCAAGCCAGCCCATGGTCAAAAACAGGGTGACCACCACGGCAATGAGCTTCACCCCAAAGGTCAAGGTTTGCTCTTGCAATTGCGTAATAGCCTGTATAAGGCTGAGCAAAATGCCCACTACCGAAGCCACCACAATAGGCGGCAGCGAAAGCATCATAACAAGGTATAATGCCTGTGTGGCGTATGAAAAAGCATTCACTTCCATAGCCCTTCCCCTTATAGGCGCACGCGGCTTACTGGCTGCACAGAAATTTCTGGCGTAAGTTCCTGATAGGCGAGCACGGGCAATTCATACATCTGCGCCTCCAGTAAGCGCCGCACATAACGCCGTATATCCATAGAGGCCAGCAATACCGGCTTTTGCACTGCTTTTGCCTGCGTATTAAAAGCATTTTTTACAGCCTCAATCAGACGCCGCGAGGTGTCTGGGTCAAGGGCAAGAAAAGCCCCCGAGGAGGTCTGGCGTATGGATTTGCGCACCGTTTCTTCCACAGCAGGGTCCATTAAAATGGCAGGCAGCATATTGTGCCCATGCGAATACATGTAGCTTATCTGCCTTTTCAGTGCCGAGCGCACATATTCTGTAAGCATAACGGTATCTTTTTCTTTAGGGCTCCATTCTATAAGCGCTTCTAAAATGCTGCGCTGGTCACGAATGGAAATTTGCTCTTGAATAAGCCTTTGAAAAATTTCTGCAATGCGCTGCACTGGCAAAAGGCGCGTGGCCTCGCGCACCAAATCGGGCGCGCGTTCTTCCATTTTATCCAACAAATATTTTGTTTCCTGCATGCCCAAAAAGGTTGCGGCATGGCGCGAAAGCACTAAGGATAAATGATAGGCAAGAATACGGGCATGATTCATGGTGCTTATGCCCACCTTGGCAAGCGCCTCTGCCTGTGCTTCGTCCACCCACAAGGGCTCTACCCCCGGCAAAAAAGCTTGCCCCTCTGTTACAGCAACACCCATCATGGCAAGATTGCTGGCTGTATCTTGGGCAATAACCTTATGCGCCAGCAGCTCCCCTTGCGACATGGGAATTTCATTGAGGTGCAAAATATAGCTCAAACCCGACAAATTGGGATTGGGGCGTATATTGATGCCGGGGAAGGGCAAGCCCAAATCAAAATACAGCGCGCGCCGCAAATCGCTGAGTTCATCATTGAGCACTTCATAGGCAAGGCTTTCCCCCATGTTGGGAGAAATATCCAAAATAATGGGTACAGTGGGGGAAAATTCGTCTGCTTGTGCCCCTGCCTTGCGTTTTTGCGGTTTTTTTGCCGTGGGGCTGAGTGTGCGGGAAAGGTCATCGCGCGGGTCTTGCTTGACAGGAGCCGAGCGCAGGCGCTTGAGCACATAGCCAAAGCCGCCCAGCAGGCCTGCCAAAGCAAAAAGCTGCGGCTTGGGGAAGCCGGGAATGAGCGCAAAAACAAAAACCAAGGCCCCTGCCATATAAATGGCCTTGGGCTGATCAAAAAACTGCCCCCCCACCTGCTCGCCCACGCCATTTTCGGCATCGCCAGAGCGCGTGATAAGAATACCTGCTGAAATGGAAATCAGCAAGGAGGGTATTTGCGAAACCAAGCCATCACCCACGGTGAGAATGCCATACACCTGCGCGGCATCCCCCGCTGTCATGCCGTGCTGAGTAATGCCAATAATAGTGCCAGCAGTAATGTTCACCACGGCAATAATCATGCCTGCTATGCTGTCGCCTTTTACAAATTTCATAGCGCCGTCCATAGCGCCATACATCTGGCTTTCTTGGCTAACGCGCTCGCGGCGCTTTTGGGCTTCTTCCATATCAATAACGCCAGCGCGCATGTCGGCATCTATGGACATCTGTTTGCCGGGCATGGCGTCAAGGGTAAAGCGCGCGCCCACTTCGGCCACACGCTCTGCCCCTTTGGCAATAACCATAAATTGCACTATGGTTAAAATTAAAAAGACTACAGCACCCACAATAAAGTTGCCGCCCAGAGCAAATTCACCAAAGGTAAAAATAATTTCCCCAGCGTCGGCCTGCAATAAAATAAGGCGCGTTGTCGTGATGTTCAAACCCACACGAAATAATGTGGTAAACAGCAGCATGGTAGGAAAAACAGAAAATTCAAGCGATGTCTTTACATACATAGACATCATGAGCATAAGAAAAGAAAGTGCCATGTTCACGCCAATAAGCGTATCCACCAAGGCTGTTGGCAAGGGGATAATCATCAGTGCAATGACTGTGATGAGTAAAAAAACCATGGCAATATCGTTATGCCGCGTCAAAAAGCCCGCGGCTGCGCTTGCTTTGGCAAAAAGGCTCATCGAGCGCCCCCAGTAAAGTGCACATATTTTTCTATAGCCGCTTTGGCTTCATCCACACGCCCGCTCATCCAAAAAGCCTGCGCCTGCACAAGCAGCAGAGGCGCATCGGCAGAAGCAAGGGGCTTGCCCTGTAGGGCAGCGCGTATATGCTCAAGGGCACGCTGGGCGGCCTCGTGGGCATCGTGCCCTTCTTCTGTATTGTCTTGCAGGGCAATGAGGGCAAGGGCGGCCTCGGCCTTTGCATCTACCCCCTCGGCAGGGGGTACAGCGCACAGGGCAGCATAAATGCGCTCTGCCCGCGCAAATAAGCCCATGCGCAGGTACAAATAAGCAAGCACATGCAAAGAGGAACGCTGTTGCTGTGAAAAAGTTGCTGCCACCCTGCTACCCCTGTATCATCAGCCCGACATAGGCCTGCAATAATGCCTTATTTTCAAGCAAGGGCTGTAATTCCTGCTCTACCAAGGCCTGTAGGGCTGGCTCTGTGCTGTGTGCAAGCTGCTGAGCACATTCCTGCATGGTGCCAAAAAAAACTTCGGGCTGCACCATGTGCCCATCGCCCACCTGCGGGCACAAAAAGTTCATGGTAATGTCGGCAATATTGCCCCCTTGGTACAGCTGCTCAAGCCCCCCCGTGTTGACCACAGTGGCCGCAAGGGGCTGCGCATTGGGCAGCGGTGTGGCAACGGGGGAGGCAATAACAGACTGAATGCCCACAGAAGGGTCAGGCACAGAAAAGTTCACAGGCATAGCTATACCTCACATTCTTGTTGCGCTGTTTCTAAAAAAAGCACGGCGCGCTCAAGGTTGGCAGCAGTCAGTTCGCGCTCTGGCAAGCGGGTGGAAAAGACAACATTGCCCGCATATACGCCCCCGTGCAAGGGTAAAATATGCCCTTTATCATAGCAACAGGCAGCCAGCACACGGCGGGGCAAATCGGCATCATAGGCAGGGGCAGGCTTAACAAGCGCAAGCAAAAGCTCTTTTTCGCGCTCACGCTCGTGCAGCTGCAATTCCAGCCGCCCGAGCTGGTCTATAGTTAACGCAGCGCAGCCATTGGGGGCAAGGGAAAAATGGGTCAAACCCATACGGCGGCCAAATTCGGCAAGGGCATGTTCTTGCATAATTCTTTTACTCCATAGTGGCAAGATATTCATCTTCACGCTGCACGGCCTTGTCCAGCGCTTCTTGCATAGCGTCAAGCATTTTGCCTCTGCCTGCCATATCTTCAAAAAAATTGGTAGGCAAACGCTGTGTCATCTGCAATAAATCTTGCAAAAAAAGCACCTCATGCTCAATATCTGGGGCATGCGCCTTGGCAGCAATTTCTTCTATTTGAAAAGCCCCCAAAAAGCGTTCTTTGCGGCATTGCACTAAATCATTCAGCAAATCCATGGGCTTCAAGGTATTTTCTTGCACATGGTGCACATTTTCCCAGCGGGCAAGCATGTCTTCACAATGCACAAAAGTGCTTTGCAGCAGGCGCACCTGCCCTAAAGTGCCGTGCAAAAGCTCAAGGTGCTTTGTTTCCATAGAGGGCAAATCGGAAGCAAGGTCGGCAGAAAGGGTGGCAAATAAAAAGTCCATAGCCCGCTCAAACGAAGACGAGCCAAATTCCTTTTGCACATAGGCAAAAACGGCATTCACGTCGTTAAATTCTGCAACGCTGCTGCGGTATAAGCCTGTGAGCGTGTCTGTATTGGCAAGGTCGGCATAACCAGACGCTTCAAGAGCGGCATTTACCCCCGCGCGTATGGCTGTGCCCTCACCCGCTTCCAGCTCGGTAAGGGCAGAGCGCAGCTCTCCAGCCAAGCCTGCGGGTGCGGCAGGGTCTTTTTCCGCATCGGCAAGGGCATCGAGCAGCGCTGCCCAAGCTTCTGAAGGGTCGGGAAAATGCTCGCGCACAGCAGCAAGGGCAGTGCCCTGCTGGCGGCTACGAGAGCGCAACGAGGCTTTGAAATCATTCATTGCCTCTTCTTTGCCGGCCTGATGCAGTAATTCCTGATACAGCTGAACACGCAGAAGCTGGCTTTGGTCACGGGCAGTGCGTTCTTTTCGTTCGGCAAGTTCTTTATTTTTGCTGTTGTCCACGCCAAAGGTCATTTCTTCAGCCGCATCAGCCAATAAAGACATGGGGTCTTCCACCACAGTGGCAGCCCTGCCAAGCAAAATGCCGCTTTCTGCACTGCTTGCTACTTGCGCCCCTGCCTGATTGGTAGAAGCCATGGATGCCTGCACAGAAAAATCAATACTCATACATCCCCCATATGCAATGCTATATCCTGCGAAAATATTTACTCTTCCTCAATAAAAAGCAATAATCATGCCGCCAATATATTGCATAAAAAATCTATCTAATTTATGCTCGTTTGTATAGGTAAACTGTAGAATATTCTTATTTTTTTACATGTTACCAGAACAGTACCAAAAAGCATTACTTCTTTTGTACAGGCAAACATTGTTGACACCATGCCAACAAAAGGCAGTGCTACAGGTGCCAGCCCGCACCGTAAACGCTGTATTTTTCGACCTCATACCACATGGCTGTGCAGGCATGGCTTTTGCATGGCTGACAGTATCAACCCAAGGAGTATGTAGATGTTTTCTCCAGAAGCACAAAATCAACAAATTGACAGCCTGCGTGAAGAGCTTGACCGCCTTAATGCGCACTTTAACGCAACCCTAAAAGATGCGGGAATTCTGCTTGATGACCTGAAAAATATTGATATCAGCACCCTGCCCGCAACAGTGCAGGCAGCACTGAGCACAGCGCAGGCAGAGGCAAAGCGCGCTGGTGCAGCCCGTGCCGCACAAAACAATACCGCACAGGCCAGCACTGCACGCCCCCATGGCACTGCAAGGCGCGGCATTGTACGCATGTAACACTGCCCCGCTACACTAATTTTATTTTTATAGGCACTTATTTTCTCTGCTATATCATTATACAAAAGGAGTATGCTATGTCTCAAGTAACAAATTCTCAGAATATCAATTCTATTATGAACAATATTGACCTTGGCCCTACCCAAAGTGTCCAGCTTATGTTTGCCAAGCTTCAGCTTGCACAGTCTGAAATATGCAAAAATCAGGCTAACGAATATATGAACGAAATTACGCAAATTCAAGATAAGCAAAAAGAATGCGCAGAAATGATTTCGCGCGCCCGCGAGCTGCAAAACAAGGCAAAAGCAGACGGTGGCACAACAGAAATGCCTGCTGATATGGTAAAATATTTCAACGATAATGGGCTTGCTATTGAAAGTACGGGGGACGATAATCTTCACAATAAAGATGAGTGGGATTATAACCTTAAAAGCCTGACCAACTTTCAGGAACAAATTGGCACAAAAACACAAACCCTTATGGTGTACTTGCAAGATTTTATTGGCCAATACAATTCCTACCTGCAAGGCGCCAATACGGCAATAAAAGATAGCAACCAGACTTTGCAGTCTATTATTGCTCGCTAAGGTAAAGCGTATTTTCTTGAATGGGGGGTTCTTCCCCCATTCATTCCCCCAGAGGGGGCAAGGTTCTTTCCCGTGCAGTCTTTTTAAGGAGCAAACAATGTCAGCAGAGATAACAAACAACGATAATACCCAGCAGCAAATCAACGCTCTTATGGATGGCTTTGCCCAAGGCTTGAGCCTGAGCGAAATTGCGGGTATCAACCCCGAGCTCATTGAGGGCATGTATGCCTTTGGGCACAATTTATACAGCAGCCATAATTATACTGATGCTGAAACAGTATTCCGCACTCTTTGCCTATACAAGCACAATGAATATCGCTTCTGGCTTGGCCTTGCTGCCACCCTGCAAGGCTCGGAACAATATGACAAAGCAGCCGAAGCCTACGGCATGGCAGGCTACCAAAGCCAGCTGAACAACCCCGAACCTTTTTGGTTTGCGGCACAGTGCTTTTTAAAAACGGGCAAAAAAGAAGAGGCCATTGGCTCACTGCAAGCCATGGCGCTGATGGGAGAAGGCAAGGCAGAATATAGCGAAGTGCACGAGAAGGCAAAGAATCTATTGGCATTACTACAAGCTAACTAGGAGCGTTGTTATGACAATAAACACCTCTGGCGTTGGCAATACCAGCTCTGAGCAAATAAATCAGCTTTTGCAATCTTCTCTAAACGAATTACAAAAAGCTGTAAAAGACTACATGGGGAACACGTCACTTCCCCCTACAGCCGATGGCAGCACACAGGCAGACAGCCTGCCCACGCTTATTTCGCCGCGCGGGGGTTTGTCGCTTGAAACCCTGCTTTCAGCCATAGGCGATGAAGTGCGCCGCCAAACCGTGCGCGACAGCGCCGAGGGCATAGAGCTGAAAGCTGAGCAGCAAAAAGAAGTAAATGACAAGCAGCTTAAAGAATTACAAGAGCAGCTTGACAAAATGAAAAGCCAAAAAATTTTGGATGTTTTCAAAAAAATATTTCAGGGCATAGGCATTGCCCTTGCTGCTGTTGCCGTTGGCCTTGCCTGCGCCACAGGCAACCCCCTGCTTATTGCTGGCGCAGTTATTGGCATGGCGCTGGCCGTTGACAGCATTGTCAGCTTGGCAAGCGATGGCAAATACTCGCTGGCAACGGGCTATGGCACAGAGAATGAAGGGGTAAAAATTTTCTGTCAGGTCTTAATGGGCGCACTCATGGTGGCCAATATTGCCTGCAATATAAGCGGTGCAGTCAAGCTCAGTGCCGATGTGGCCAAGGGTGCTGTAGACCTTGCCACCAAGGCTATGACTATTGCCTCCAAGGCAGGCACTATTAGTAATGTTGTTAGTGGGGTCAATTCTGTTGGCACGGGTGCTGTCACCATTGGTTCTGCCGTTATTCAGTATCAGGTAGAAAACAGCAAGGCCAATATCAAAGACCTTGAGGCTATTTTGCAGCGCCTGCGTGATGCAATGGATGTGGAAAAAAACCTTATGGAAGCAGAGATGGAGCGTGCCAATGCCCTGCTTACCGATGTCAAGGAACTTGTTGACGGCGCTATAGATACGCAAACTGCTATTGTAACTGCAAGCCCGCAAATGGCATAGGATGTATTATGATTAACCCTGTTAATTCCCCCACATTTTCTCCAATAATTAATCCGATAAATCCCTCTGACGTCAAAAAGGAAACTAGCCCAACCTCTTTACCTAACCCTTCGCCCACCACACCCACAACACAGCCCAACTTGCCTCTTGGTGAACCAGCAGCCATGGTTGCTTTTCTAAAGGGCTATTCAGCCATGCCTTCGCTGGGCTCAACCATGCTTGCTCTTATTCAGGAATGCTCCAGCGAGCAGCGCCGTGCCGCGGCCGACCAGCGCGCCATTCAAACCGAGCTTACGGTGGATACAATTGAAGAACAAGCTGGCGAAATGCGCTCAAAAGCCATCACCGCCCTTGTTACAGGCGTTGTCAGCGGTGCGCTCAGCATTGCTGGGGGCATTGCCTCGGTGGGCATGGCTTCAGCAACATTAGGCAAAATAAAGACAGATCAACTGTTACCCCGAGCCGATAGAATGAGCGATGCCCAGATTATGGCAAAAAACTCACTCACACAGGGGGTGGGTAGCCTTTTTTCTAGCTCATCGCAGCTGGTGGGCACTATAGGGCAAGGCGTCACAGGCTTTATGGAGGCCGATATTAAACAAATGGATGCGCAAATAGAGCGTATACGCGCAACCACCGACACCTTAAAAATGCTTGAAGACGGCTTAAAAGAACTTATTCAAAAAACGCAATCAAGCATGGATGCTATTCAAGCAAATATGAACCAGACGCGCACAAAAATTCTTGGCTAATACGCTGTGCACTCCCCTTGCTTACTTTGGGCTGTTTTTCACCTTATTCCCAATAAAGCAAGGGGTTATTGTATTGTGTCCCCTTTTAACTTGCGCGCATATTTGACAAGCCCAAAGGAAAACGCTAGCGTAAAAAGCGTTCATTCTACTTTTGCAGTACACAACAGGCACAAGACACAGCAAAACCTGTTACCCCCAATACTATAAGGCACATAAAGGGAAACGCTATGGCAGATATTTCCGATGCTGTAGGCATACTTGCTGCTCGGGCTGGCTGGTCAATACCAAGCCCTGAAAAGGGAACGTACTGCTTTCAGCTTGATGATAACCTTGATATGCTTCTTTCTGCCCCAGACGGCAAAACATTATTTTTCCGTGCCCGCATTGCCGCCCTGCCCACCAACCCTGCCGATGCTTCCGACATGCTCGCCCGCTGTGCCCATGATGCCGTGGGTGCTGTGCGGGAACGCAGTAGCATCTGCTCTTTGGAAGCGGGCAGCCTTATGCTGCACACCAGCCTTCCCCTGCGGGATGCCGTGCTGGACACACAGCGCTTAGCAACAACAGCACAAAAATTTTTGAATGACGTGGCATGGTGGCAGGCACGTTTGCAGCCCGCGGTACAAGCGCCTTCGTTCTTTACTGGGGGCTTCTCTTTGTGAGCAAAGTTGTGCCCCTTTATTATAAGCAGCTCTGCTTTTGCTTGTTTGTATTGCTGTGCCTTGGCACGGCCGCCTTTGCCCGTGCGCCTTTTTCTGTGCCCTTTTCCTATTATGCAGACCAGCAGGAACTGACCACAGCGCTTACTGCCTTTGCCCGTGCTGAGGGCTTAAATGCCTCCTTTTCCCCACAGGTAAAGGGCTCGCTAAGCGGGCGCTTTGACGCGCTGCCCCCACAAAAATTTTTGGATGGCATGCGTGCCGCCTTTGGTGTAGCTTGGTATACCATAGGCTCTACCATTCATTTTTACCACGAAAAAGAAAACACCCGCGCCTTTATTACCCCCACCACCATCAGCGCGCACAAGCTGAAAGAGTTATTACAGCAATCGGCCGTATATTCCCCGCAATTGCCCCCCGTGCTTGGCTCTGGCGGCAAAATTTTGACGCTGACAGGCCCGCCAGACTATTTGGCGCAAGTGAGTGGGGCTGCGGCTGCCCTAGAATCTGCCCAAAATGGGCAAATGGTCATGAAGGTTTTTCCGCTGAAATATGCTTGGGCAGAAGATATTACGGTCAATAGCATGGATAAAAGTATGACCGTGCCTGGTGTTGCCAGCATTTTGCGGGCAATGCTTACTGGGGGCACTGGTTCAGCAAGCCGTGTGACACAGCAGCCCGCCACAGTGCAAAACCTTGCGGGCACGGGGCTTGCCGCTGTGGGCAAAGAGCCTGCTGCCCAGCCCAGCCCTGCCGCCCCTGCTGCCCAGCAATCTGCCACTGGTGTCAATATTATGGCAGACCCGCGTGTCAATTCTGTTATTGTGAACGACGCTGCCTACCGCATGCCCTACTATGAAGACGTTATCCGCGACCTTGACCACCCCGTTGAGCTGGTGGAAATTCATGCCGCCATTGTGGATATTGATACCGATTTCAAGCGCGAGCTGGGCGTGAACCTGCAAGCCTCCAGCACTGGCGGCGGTGCGGACGGCGGCTGGAGCGGCGCTGGCTCTTTGGGCACAGCAACTGCCCTGCCCGCCCCCAGCACAAGTGCAGAAGGGCTTTCGCTTTCCACCATCTATACCAATGGGGCAGATTATTTTCTTGCCCGCGTGCGTGCGCTTGAAAGCGATGGCGATGCCCGCATGCTGGGGCGGCCTTCTGTGCTCACTGTTGATAATGTGCAGGCCACGCTTGAAAATACCAGCACCTATTACATTAAACTTGAGGGCTATCAGGCCGTTGACCTTTTTAAAATTGAAGCAGGCACAGTGCTGCGCGTTACCCCGCACATTATACGCAACCAAGGCAAGACAACAATTAAGCTGGCTGTTGCTGTGCAAGATGACCAGAATGAAAACAGCTCTGTTGCCGCAGGGGAAATTCCCCCTATCAAACAAACAAAAATTAATACGCAGGCCATTATTGGTGCAGGGCAAAGCCTGCTGATTGGCGGCTATTATTATGAAAAACAGGGCGAAGACGAAAGCGGCATTCCCATTTTAATGCACATCCCCGTACTGGGGCATTTGTTTAAAACAACCACCAAGCAATCTCGCCGCATGGAACGTCTTATTCTTATTACCCCGCGCGTTATTCGGCTAGACGAATACAACACCCCGCCAGCCCGTGTGAATGACCCTTCTTTTCACCGTTCGGCCACGGCTGACAACTATCAAGAACAAATACCCGTGCCTAAAAATGGCGGCTGTGCCCGTGCGCGCACTGTGCAGCCCACAGCCCCCAGCACGCCAGCCTCATCGGCACTTATTACCAGCCCGGCTGCCCACACCAGCAATACCAGTGCACTCAGTGCGCCCTCTGGGGGTAGACGTGTCCTCCCCTAACGATTGCCTGTGGCTGCATATTTTTTCTGGGCATCATATTGGTGCAGAGCTGCCCCTTGCCGAGGGGCAATATGTTTTTGGCACAGACGACTCATGTGACCTTATTTTTTCAGACTCTTCTTTAGCAGGCCGCCATGCCGCGCTCATCATACAACAAGAGGAAGCAGGCACACTGTGCAGCATACAGCCCCTTGATGGCACGCTGAGCCTTGACGGGCAGGTGCACACAGAGCTCTTTACACTACCACAGGGCACATTATGCTTTGTCGGGCTTATTGCTTGGGCATGGATGCCCAGCACCAGCCCAAGCGAAGCACGAGAAGCCATGTGGGAAGAGCTCAACACGGCATTGCAAGAAAAAAGCCCAAAAAAACATGACACAACAGATGCTCAGCAACACGCTGGCAAAGAACAGCAAGAACAAAACGGCGAGGAAGAAAATACAGCCCAGCCGCAAACAGACCTTGCAGCCCCAGCAGATACAGCGACAACTCTGTTGGAGTTGCACAGCCCCAGCCCCACGGGGGCGGGCACGGCACGCTCGTCTTCGCGCAACTGGGTACTTTTTTTCTTTGTCCTTATTCTTGTTGCCGCTTTTTCCTTTCGCTATGAATACCGAGCCCAGCCCAGCCAGCTTGCCGTGCTCACCCAAGCCTTGGAGCAGCAAAAAATCACGGGGCTGCGTGTGCAGCAAACAGAAGCACAAGAAATACAAATAAGCGGTACTGTTCCCGATGATGCCACCCGCGCGGCTTTGCTGCGTTTTGTACGCTCGCTTTCCTTTCCCGTCCTGCTGGATATTACTGTTGCCAATGACAGCCAAGAGGCTATTTTGGCCGCCTTTACCTCTCGCGGTTTTTACCCCGCCCTCAGTACACAGCCGCCCAAAAAACTTTCCACTGCCGAAGCCCAGCATATGCCTGTGCTGGGCAGCAACACCCCATGGGCGGCAAAGCCCTTAGACGGAGTGGAAATGCTTGTGCCCCCGCCCAGCAAGGCCGCACCCAGCCCACAAACAGAGCAGGAAGGCATCAGCATTAAAGGCAAGCCACAGGATGCCGAGCAGGCAGTACCGCCCCAAAAGGTGTATTATCTTTCTTGCTATGTAAAAAATCCTGCCACAGAAGCTTGGCTTTTTGAGCAAATTCAGGCAGATATTGCCAGCATTAGCACAGCTTCCCGCCAAGGGCGCGCGCCTTTTGTAGCGCGCATTGTGCATCAAGAGGATGTGCAGGCCGTGCTTGAGCCTGCCCTGCGGGCTGCCCAGCTAAACTCGGCCACTGTCAACTATCTTGCTGGCTCGCTGGACATTATTGGCACTTTTGACAGCCGCCAGCGCGAGGCTATTGGCGCAATTCTTGCTTCAGCAGAAAAAGAGCTGGAAATGCCCCTGCATACGCGCCATATTGGCTCGGCGGCAACGGCTCCTGCCAGCACCCTTGTGCCCGCAAGGGGCAAAGAAGCAAACCCTGCTCTTGCAGCGGCTGGCGCTACAGCAGAAGCCACGGGGGAATTTCGCGTTACTGGGGTGACTATGACGCCCATCCCCTTCATTCAGCTTTCTACTGGGCAGCGCATTTTTGAAGGGGGCTCACTGCCCAATGGCTCTGTGTTAGAAAAAATTGGCATTGATATTCTCAAACTGCGCCGCAACGGTGCATTGTCAGACTACCCATTGCGAGGTTTTCATGAATGAATTTATTTCTGTTTTTGATACAGGGGCGGCAAACTTCGCAGCCTTTAAAGGTATTCGCGAAGAAATCTATGACCTTGAAACAGCGGTGAAGCGCCATATGGATGCAGGCTTGACTGCTGAAGATATGGAAAAAGCCCGCAGTGTCTATGCCGGTGTGCAGGCGGCAGACCGTATTCTTGCTGCTCTGGCCGAAAAAATGTAGTTTGGAATAAAAATTGCATTCTAAAAAGTAATAGGCCTTACTTCAGCATACTATTTTCTTTAAAGGAGCAGCATATGTCCGATGGCGTGAGCTTTAATACCCCTGGTATGGACCTTGGCAAGATGTTTAATGATGGCTTAAACTCGGTGGGGGAACGTGGCAAGAACCTGCAAGACAAGATGTCTGCCTTGCTGAGCCAAGAAAATGTCAGCCCCGAGCAAATGATGCAGGTGCAATTTGAAATGGGGCAATACAATGCTGTAATGGAATCGGTTTCTTCCATTACCAAGAGCCTGACCGATTCTTTAAAGAGCTTGGCACAGCGCGCTGGCTAAGCACCCCATACCGTACCTTGCCGTGCATGCGGGTGAAGGCACAGACTTTTCACCCGCCCATAAAGACGCCTACCCAGTGAGGAACATTGTATGCTTTCAGAATCGCAAATTACTCGTTTATTAGATATTGCCAATGCTGGCTGCCACAATGGCTGTGTTGCCGATGCCCGCAGTATTTACCATGCTGTGCTTACAGAAAAGCCACAGCTGCCTGCCGCGCGTATTGGCATGGCGCTTAGCCATATTGTTGTGAATGAATTTGACAGCGCAGAGCAGGAGCTCAATGCCGTGCTTGAGCACGATGCCCACGATGCTGACGCCCTTGCCATGCTGGGCTTATGCTTTATGCTTGCGGACAAGAAAGAAGAGGCCGAGGCAACATTAAGCCCCCTTGCCGAACAGGACAGCACACAGGCACAGCTTGCCCGCGACCTTTTGGAGCAAGTACGCGCCTGATATTGTGCTGACGTTGCGGGGGCAGTATGGCCATAGCCGAAGTATCTTCTGGTCTTTCGCGCCTGATGGAGGCCTTGGAAAAGCTGGGCACAAGCACTGGTGCCGAGCTGCACAGCCCTGCTGGCCCTTCTGGACAGCCAGAGCAAGAACTGGTGCGCGCCTTTGAAGAAGCTCTGCAACAAGCCAATGCTAGCCAGCAGCCCGAGGCTGTGCAAGGCATACCGCAACAAGAAATGCAGCAAGGGCAGCAAATAGCTCAGCATGAGCCACAACCTGTCTCAGAAAAAATTGATGCAGACTTCCGCTTGTGGGATGCTTCAGAAAATAGCAGCATAGAGCCCACAAAGCCCACAGCAAAGGCGGCTGTGCCCGATGAGCAAATACATACTATAAACCCAGCCAGCCCCTTTGCACAGCAGCCCAGCGCCACACACAGTGCAGAGCATTCTTTCACCGAGCAACTGCGCGAACTGGGCGAAATTATGAATAGAATGAACACAGGGGTGCTCTCACCGCAAGACATCTACCGTATGCAATACATTACAGGCATGCTGAAGGTGCAGGCATCTTCTGGCGTGAAAGTCAGCCAACAAACGACACAAGGTTTTGAATCATTGCTCAAGCAACAGGGATAACCATGGAAAAATCATTTTTTATGCCACTACGGGCATTATCGGCACAAAAAGTCTGCCTTTCTGTGGTGCTTTTGTGCGCCCTTTTGCTCAATGCCTGCCAAGTGAGCGTGTATGAAAACCTTGATGAAGAACAAGCCAACCTCATGCTTGCCACCCTGCTTAAATATGGCATTGATGCAGAAAAAATTTCTGCTGGCAAAAAAGGCTTTACCATTACTGTAGACGAAAAAAAGCTCATACAAAGCTTTGAAATTTTGCGTGAACATAATTTACCCCGCAAAAACTTCAGCTCGCTGGGCACGGTTTTTTCTGGCGATAGTATGATTTCTTCTGCTGTAGAAAATGATGCCCGCTTGGCTTTTGCCCTGTCGCAAGAGCTTGCCGACACCTTTTCGCGCATTGATGGCGTGCTGACAGCGCGCGTGCATGTGGTGCTTGCCAAGGTTGACCCCATCAATGACAACAGCACCCCCCCTTCTGCCGCTGTTTTCCTGCGGCACACGCCAGAGTCGCAGGCATCAACGCTGGTGGCAAAAATACGCGAGCTCACGGCAAAAGCTGTGCCAGGGCTGAACAGCAACCAAGTCTCTGTCATGCTTGTGCCTGTGCGCGAGCAGGTAACCGTGCCCGTGCAGCCGCAAAAAACGTTTCTGGGCATACCGTATACGCAAGATCAAGGTTTGCCGTGGCGGCTTATTGCCCTTATGCTGATATCACTTTCCAGCATTATTGGCCTAAGTGTTTTGGGTGTTTCGTTTTTTTTGCGCACCAGACGCACAAAGGCAGAAGAAGGGCAACAAAGCCCCGAGGCATAAAGCAAAAAGGTTGTATTTTTTATTATGAACAAATCCTTCTTTGCCGAAGCCTTGCAGCATCAGCCTGCTTTTATACGCGCATTGCTTGCCTATAACAGCCCTGCTGCTGCCCCCCCGGCCGAGCTTGCCCATGTGCCTGCAAGCTTGTGGGGCACTGCGGCTGTGCAAAGGCGCTTTCCTGCTGCCCAGCAGGTAAAGACTTTTTGGGATTTTGTCGAAGAGCCACGCCGCATTGCCTTTTTACCAGAAGAAAGCCTACTGCGCCTTGCCCTGTGCTGTGGCATTACCCTGCACGCAGCAGCCTTTGCCCATTGCCTACTGCGCACAGAACGACAGGCAATTATTGATGACCTAGGTGCAGATGCCCTGCACTACGCACTGACACGCGGGCGCTTTCGCCAAAATAGCCTATGCGCTTTATTTCAGCCTTGGCATAAGGAACTCGCCCTTGCCCAGCGTGCGCGCGTGCATGGCGCATGGGCAATGCAATTGCTTATTCAGCCTTGGCCACAGGCTTTGCTTGACCGTTTTATGCCGCGCTGGCAGGCCGTGCTGGCCTTGCTGTGCCATGGCATAAGCCCCGCAAGCGTGCCGCTTGAGCCCGCCTTTCTTGCCACATGGCAGCTAGAGCACGCAAGCCTGCTGTGGTTTAGCCTAAAAAAATTGTTATTGCAGGAGGTAGACGCAGCATGGGCACCGTGTTTTGCATAAAAAACAATACCATACACCCACAGGCAGGCACGCACATTATTAAAGCGCAAGAAGCAAACCTGCTTATACAGGCAAATAGCCTGCTGAATGCCGCCCAAAACTATGCCGACACCATGCAGCGCAAGGCCGAGGAAGCCTATGAAGCAAAAAAACAGGAAGGCTATACCGACGGGCAAGAAGAAGGCAAAATGGAACATGCCGAAAAAATGATGGAAACCGTCATGGCTTCGGTTGAATTTATTGAGCAATTAGAACATTCTCTTGTCGATGTTGTTTCGCAGGTTTTACGCCGCATTTTGGGAGAAATGGGGGATAATGAGCGCATTGTTGCCCTTGTGCGGCAGGCTTTACTTTCTGTCCGCAACCAGCAGCGCGTGCTTATTCGCCTTGCCCCTGCCGATGAACCAGCCGTGCGGCAGGCTCTTGCCCCTTTGTTGCAAAGCAACCCTGCTTCTGGTAATTTTTTGGATATTCTTGCCGATGCTCGCCTTGAGCGCGGCGCGTGCCTGCTTGAAAGTGAATTAGGTATTATTGACGCCAGCTTGGAAACGCAGCTCACAGCCTTGGAAAAGGCCTTACGCAAAAAAATTCAGGCATAAACCCAAGGTAGCCATGGCCTTTGAATATATAGAATCACTGCTTGACGAAACAGTGCAGACAACCCCCCTTGTTGAAGTGCGCGGGCGCGTAGAACAAGTGGTGGGCACTATTATTCGTGCCATTGTCCCCGGCGTGAAAGTGGGGGAATTGTGCTTGTTGCGTAACCCGTGGGAAACGTGGGAATTGCGCGCCGAGGTGGTGGGCTTTGTCAAACAGGTTGCCCTGCTTACCCCACTGGGCGATTTGCAGGGCATCTCCCCCGCTACCGAGGTCATCCCCACGGGGGAAGTGCATTCTGTGCCTGTGGGGGAAGACTTGCTTGGGCGTGTGCTTAATGGTTTGGGCGAACCCATTGACGGTGGCGCCCCCCTCAAACCGCGGGCTTTTTACCCTGTCTATGCCGACCCACCCAACCCCATGGCGCGCCAAATTATTTCTCGCCCTATGTCTTTGGGCTTGCGCGTAATGGACGGCATTTTAACCTGCGGCGAAGGGCAGCGCATGGGCATCTTTGCAGCGGCAGGCGGCGGCAAAACAACCTTGCTTTCTGCTATTATTAAAGGCTGCTCTGCCGATGTATGCGTGCTGGCATTGATTGGTGAGCGCGGGCGTGAGGTGCGCGAATTTCTGGAACACGACCTAGGGGAAGAAGGGCGCAAACGCGCCGTGCTGGTGGTGTCCACTTCAGACCGTTCCTCTATGGAGCGCTTAAAGTCGGCCTATACCGCCACCGCCATAGCCGAATACTTTCGCGATCAGGGCAAAAAAGTGCTGCTGCTTATGGATTCTGTTACCCGTTTTGGACGTGCCCAACGCGAAATTGGCCTTGCCTCTGGCGAACCGCCCACAAGGCGCGGCTTTCCCCCTTCGGTGTTTTCAACCCTGCCGCGCCTCATGGAACGAGCAGGCAATTCTGAAAAAGGCTCTATCACCGCCCTATATACCGTGCTGGTGGAAGGCGACGACATGACAGAGCCCATTGCCGATGAAACACGCTCCATTCTTGATGGGCACATTATTCTTTCGCGCAAGCTTGCCGCAGCCAACCATTACCCCGCCATAGACGTGCAGGCCAGCGTCAGCCGCGTTATGAATGCCATTGTGAGCAAGGAACATAAACAGGCAGCCCAGCGTTTGCGCCAAATTTTGGCAAAATATGCCGAGGTGGAATTGCTGGTGCAGATTGGCGAATATAAAAAAGGCTCGGACAAAGAGGCAGATGAGGCACTTGCCCGCGTGGGCGCTGTAAATAATTTTTTAAAACAAGGGCTTGAGGAACATACTTCTTTTGAGCAAGCCCTTGATGCCCTGCTAAAGGTTGTGGCATAAGTGGCCAAATACCCTTTGGAAGCCTTACTTTCTGTGCGCTATTACCGCGAAAATAATGCCAAAAATGCCGTGCGCGCAGCAGAGCAAGCCTTGGCACAGGCGCAGCAGGCCGTGCTGCATGCCCAGCAGGCATGGGAAGACTATCAAACATGGCAAAAGGCCGAAGAAGACAGGCGCTATGCGGCCATTTTGCACAAAAAGCTCAGTATGAAAGAGCTAGACGACTTTAAAGCCGGGCTTGCCGCCCTTATTGCCGAGGCCGTGTGCAAGGAAGAAGCCATAGCAAAGGCAAAGGAAGCCGTAGCCGCGCGAGAGCACGATTGCCAAAAAACACAGGAAGCTGCCCTGCAAGCGCACAAGGCCGCAGTGAAAATAGAAACGCATCAAGGCATTTGGCAGGCTGTTGAAGCAAAAGAAGCAGAGCGCCGTGAAGACAGCGAGCTTGAAGAATTTAAACCCCTGAGCCTAAACAGCGAGGAGGAATAGCCACCATGAGTATGTTTTCTCTCAATAAAACAACTATAGACACTTCTGCCCGCACCACCTCTTCAGGAAAAAGTACAGAAAAACCCGTGCAGCAACAGGATGTGAACTCTTTTTTGCAGGCCATGGGCACGCCCAATAATGCCGAAGAAGCACAAGCATATCGTGAAAAAGGCGCTCATCAGGGGCAAGAGCAGGAACAGGGCGGGCAGGCTGAGGCTGAAGGCACAAGCATCACAGCTGGCATGAGCAATCCTTTTGAAGCACTTTTTGCCAATAAAATGCAGCAAGTTGCCAGCTCTGCCCTACAAGCGGAACACAGCCCTCACGAGCTGAACACGCTAGCCAGCAAGCTGGTTGACCGCATTTTGGTTTCAGAGCCCAATGCCGCACAGCAGGAAGTGCGCATCAGCGTGAGCAATGATATTATGCCCAACACAGAAATTTGCCTGCGCCGCGATAGCAGCGGGCAATTAAGCATTGTCATCACCAGCGAAAATGCTTCTTCTTTTCAAACACTTGTGGCAGAGCAGCACACATTGCGCCAACTTTTAGAAAAACAGGAAGGCGCAGCGGTGCGCGTTAGCATTCAGCAAGGCACTGAAGGGGAAGATGCCGATGCCCGCAAGCACTCGCGCGGGCAATACCTTGCCCCCGAGGAGGACAGCCTGTAAGCCCATGAACACTGCCTACCCCGATTTTCGCGCTCCCGCGCTGCCCCTTGATGAGGCAAGGCTGTATAATGCCTTTGCAACGCATTGCCTGCCGCATGATGTTGCTTGCGGGGCATTGCGCCTTAGCCTTGATTTTACGCCCTTTGCCCCTGCTTTTGCCACGCGCTGCCTGCTGGGCATAAAGGTGGGCAAAGAGCTGTGGCGCCTTGCCCTGCCCTCTACCCAAGCCCTGCACCTGCACCCCGATTTGGCCGCATGGCCAGCCCAAGCCCCCCTGCCCCCTGCCCTGCAACAGGCTGTGCTTGAGCTTGTGGCCGCCCCCCTTGTTGCGGCACTGGGCAAATTTCTGGGCACGGCCATTACCGTACGCTATACTGCCCTGTGGGAAGAAGATGGCACCAGCCTGACCCCAGAAGATGCCAGCGCCCTTGAAGCCCTGCCCGCGCCCGTGTGCGAGCTGCCCCTAAGCCTCTCCCTTGGCAGCGCAGAGCACAGCCTTACGCTGCCCCTGCGCCTTGCCCTGCCCAGCAGAACGGCTGCCAATACCCTGCTGCTGGCAGTGCAAAACCTGCCCAGCCCAAGCTTGCAGCCCAATAGCCCCTTGTATGAAATTCCGCTTGCTGTAGCGCTGGAATATGGCTCGCTGCGGCTTTCTTGTGAAGAAATGCGTGGGCTTTGCGTAGACGATATTCTTTTGCCTGAAACGATTGCCGACGAAAACACGGCTTGGCTTCGTTTTTATTCAGGCCAGCTCCCTCTGCCCATGGCAGCCCAAGGCAAGCGCACTGCCCAAGGTATTGTGCTGGAGCATTTTCCCGTTTTTTTCAGCCAGGAGGAAAGCAGTATGTCCCAAAATACAGCAAGCCCGCAGCAAACAACAGAGCCGCAGGCAGAAGAACAACACAATGCAGAAAAGGCCACAGAGGCTGCCGATATTACAGCCTTGCAGGTCAGCCTTTCTTTTGAATTGGAAAAACGCACACTCACGCTTAAAGAGCTTGCCACCCTTGCCCCTGGCTATACCTTCCCCCTGAGTGTGGAAAACGCCGCACCTGTTACCCTGCGCGTGAATGGCAAGGCTGTGGGGCGCGGGCGTATAGTTGATATTAATGGCGTGCTGGGCGTGCAGGTTACCGCCCTGCAACAATAGTGGAGCCGCATGTGGAAACCATAAATCCGCTGTATCTCATTGCGGGCATGGCCATTTTGGGGCTAGCGCCTTTTATGCTTATGATGGTGACTTCCTATGTAAAAATAGTGGTAGTCACATCACTAGTGCGTAATGCACTGGGGGTGCAGCAAGTGCCCCCAGCTATGGTGCTGAACGGGCTGGCTATTATTTTTAGTATTTTTATTATGGCGCCTGTTATTATAGACACAGCAGACCTTGCAGAAAAAATCAAGCTGAGCCCTCAGCCCAAAATGTCCGAACTGCTTGAGGCCGCACAAAGCCTTTCGCCCCCCATTCGCGCTTTTCTTGCCCGTAATACGGACGAAAAAATAGTGCGCACCATGCAAAACACGGCAAAGCGCATTTGGCCTAAAGAAAAACATGATTTGATTTCAAAAGAAAATCTTTTTATCATGGTGCCAGCCTTTACTATATCTGAGCTGACAAAAGCATTTCAAATAGGCTTTTTACTCTATTTGCCTTTTGTTGTTATAGACCTTATTATATCAAACATTCTGCTTGCCATGGGTATGATGATGGTTTCCCCCATGACCATATCGCTGCCTTTCAAGCTCTTGCTCTTTGTCACTCTTGAAGGTTGGCTTAAAGTATCGCAAGGTTTATTATTAAGTTACAAATAATATTGTATCACGCACTGTAAGGGAAGAGAATGGAAACAAGCACAAAGAATATTCAAGGCGTTACCGTATTAAGCCTTGTTGGGCGCATGGATGCGACTACGGTTACTACATTTGAAGAGGCCTGCCGCGCTTGCCTTGAAAGCGGAACATTGCGCGTGGCTGTGGATATGAGCGGCATTGCCTATGTAAGCTCTGCTGGTTTGCGTGGCATTCTTGTTATGCAAAAGCTTGCCAAAAAACAACAGGTTAAGCTGGTCTTTTTGGGCTTGCAAGATGTTGTGGCACAAGTCTTTTCCATTTCTGGCTTTAACAGCATTTTATCGCTGCATCCTTCGCTGGATGCCGCGCTGGCAGCCTTGCAATAAGAGGAGAAAATGACCTATGCCCAAAATCAGCGTCCCTGCAAGGCTTGAGCACCTTGCTGCGGTTAATGCCTTTATAGGAACTTCTCTTGCAGGCCAGCCAGAAGCAACCCTGAGGCAAGTGGAATTGGTGCTTGAAGAATTGCTTGTCAATGTTTTCAGCTATGCTTACCCTCATGATAATGGCAAAGCAGAAATTACCTTCTGCATAGAATATTTGGACGGCATAGCCTATTTCTGCTTTTCGGTGGTGGATTGGGGCGCAGAATTTAACCCCTTTGCCGAAGTGCCCCCGCCAGACATAAACCTTGATGTTGATGAACGCCCTGTGGGCGGGCTGGGGGTGCATTTGGTGCGCTCGCTTACTGCTCACTATGCCTATTGCCGTGAAGAAGGGGCAAACAGGTTGCGTTTGCACTTTACTATACCTGAAAAGGGCTAGTTCTTTGCCTGCGCCCTGCCCAAAACAAAAGCCTTTGGCATGGCTGGGGTGGCAGAGCCTGCCAGCTTTTGCCCTGCTGGGCTTTGTGTTGCTTGCAGCCCTGCCCTGTAGCGCTGGCAGCGAAGGGCGCATTCTGCATGAAGAATGGGAAGAGTCTTTCCCACGCCAAAAGGCTGCCCAGCACAACAATCAGACGGGGCAGGCGGGCATTGTGCAGGAAGAAGTAGTGCGCCAAAGCCGCCCTGCCGTACCCGTGCGCCGTTTGCCCAATGGGGAAATAGCCGCAAGCCCCCTGCCCCATGAAAATATGCTGGAAAGCATGGATGTCTATGCCCTTTCCCCCCATGCTCAGCGCCTTATCCTTCCGCGCATGGTCAGCCCAGAGCTTGCCCTGCGCCTTGCCTCACACAGCAGTGTTGTTACACCAGCAATGTGGCGCGGCATTATTGACCATGCCGCTCAAGCTTTTGGCTTGCCTGCTGCCCTAATTGCGGCCGTTATTAAAACAGAATCTTCCTTTATCCCTCAGGCCACCTCGCCAGCAGGGGCACAGGGGCTTATGCAAATTATGCCGCAAACGCAAAAAGAACTGGGATTGGCAGACCCTTACGACCCAGAAAGCAATGTGTTGGCAGGCACACGCTACCTTAAAGAGCAATTAGACCGCTTTGGTTCGCTTGAGCTTGCCCTTGCGGCCTATAATGCTGGGCCTGGTGCTGTGCTGAAATATCAAGGTATACCCCCGTATAAAGAAACACAGCACTATGTGCTTACTGTTATGGCGCACCTTAACAAGGACAAGGCCAAATAATAAGCAAAGGCTGTACCCCTACACAACCCTGTTACCTTTAAGGATTGCTCATGAAAAAAATGCTCTTTGCTATGACTGTATGCCTTTTCACTGCGCAGGCTGCCCATGCAGAAAGCCTGTGCACTGCACAGGAAGCTGTAATTTTTTCGGGCACAACGGGCAGCAAGCTTGTTTCTGTTTGTGCACCACAAAAAAAAGACGGTACAGTGGGTGATTTTATATACCGCTTTGGCACAGCACAAAACATTGAAATAACCTTGCCGGCAAAGGGTAAAACAGCCGCAGAAACCTTCAGCACCGGCGTGCTTTCGTATGCTGGCGGCGGCGGTCAATATCTGCGTGTGACCAATGGTTCTACCCAGTATGTGGTTTATTCTGGCATTGGCAAGGGCTGGGAGCAGGCAGGGCTTACTGTGTTTGTGCAGGGCAAGCGTAAGGCAGAGCTACTGTGCCAGCAGTCCACCCTGCTACAGGATGTTGCTTTTTCTGTAGAAGGGCAAAGGCTGGGCTATCGTGCAGAAGAAGGCAGCAGCTATGAAATTGACGTAAAAGCAGCCCCTAAAGAATATGATTGGCTTAGCTTTACCATAGGCATGCCCGAAAAGCAGGCGCGCACCTTCCCCTTACGCAAGCAGAGCGATGGTTCATGGGTCTGCCCTGTGGTTTTGGATGGCTACCCCTTCAAGGCCATGCCCACGTTTGAAAATGGCCGCGTTGCCTCTGTGTATTTGGGCGGCACAAACAGTAATCACACTGTTTTTGCCTTTATGGACAAGATGAACAGCATGGGCTACAGCCTTATTCTTGGCAATGGAGAATCGCTTTTGCAGGGCGAGCATGAGGGCACGCAAACCATGCTTGCTATGCTGGAAAAAGGCGAGGCCATGGTGCAATTATTTTTTGTGCCTCAAAAAGTGCGCCTTGCTATGCAAGCAGCACAAAAAGCAGGCAAAACCCCCTTTGACAAAGAGCTTATGCGCTCTTTTGGCACGGCAACCACCTACCTTTTCACCATCAATCAGCACAATGACATTATGGCTATCAATATTGCCGACCTGAAAGGGCAAACACAGCTTTTAGAAGAAACCTTTACGCAATAAAGGCAAAAACCTTTTACGCATCAGGGCACACAGCAGCGCCGCACTGGGCGCATAGCTGTGTGCCCCTTTTATTGCACATGCTCTGCTTTATATAAGGCATAGCCATTGCGCCCTTGTGCCTTGGCATCATACAGGGCGGCATCGGCTTTCTTATATAATGTCTGCACAGTATCCCCCACTTGTGCGATAGCAACCCCAATGCTGGCAGAAAGCATACATTGCTTTTCATTGCCTTCGCACAGAAGAATATGCAGCGATTTCACCAGTTCTGCTGCCTTGTGTTCAATAATATCCGCAGTGGGCACATTTTTCATAAAAGCAATAAATTCATCCCCGCCAATACGCCCCAGCACATCATCAGCACGAAAATTCTTTTGCAGCATAGCTGCCATGGTGCACAGGGCACGGTCGCCACCCTGATGCCCCAAGGTGTCATTGATATTTTTGAACCTGTCCAGATCAATAATAAAAAGTGCGTGCATGCCGCGCTGCTTTGCATCTTGCAGCACTGTGTCTATGTGCTGCAATGTTGCCTCATGATTATACAGGCTGGTCAGCGAGTCTGTGGTTGCGGCTTTAAGCAATTCCACTTCTTTACGCTTTTGGTCATCAATATCCCGACTGTAAATAAAGAGCATGCGATGCCCATTATGGGGGCTTATCCTAAGATGCATGGTGAAAAGAATCCATTTTTTTGTGCCGTCCAAAAAGTCGCGTATATATTCAAATTCTCTGTTTTCTTCTTTACGCAAAAAATCTTGAATGGTGTCATAAGAAATAACTTGAAACAAATTTTTTATGGCAATATCAGAAGAAATAAAGTTCGCTTCAGAAGCAAAAAATGAGCGCAGCGAATTTGTTGAAAACAGAATATTTTCTTCCTCGTTCCGCATTTCAATTTTTTGCTGTTTTTCAGATTCTAAATCAAAAATTGCCATACCCACAACATCATCAGTCAATGCCTGCAAATAGTGCAATTCTGTTTTATAGGCTTGCTCTAATTCCTGTTTTTCAGAAACATCGTAGCCAACGCCAATAGCACGGTATGGCTCACCCTCTTGGTTGAATAAGGTTGTGTATTGTATACGCTCAAAGCACCAGCCATTTTTTTCTGCATTCTGCACACAGAACGTGCCTTCTACATTTTCTTCGCCCGCTTGCAGGCGCGCATATAAGGCATAAAAATCGCTGACGCTGTCGGGGTGAACAAAGCCGCTCTGTACAAGGCTTTCTGGAACATCGGGAATTATTTTATCAAGGCCATGAAATTTAATGGAATAATCATTTTGCGTAATACAATGTTTTTTGATGTCATATTCCCACATGCCCATAGTAGTATTTTGCATGGCTATGCGAAAAAATTCTTCACGTGTCACCATATCTTCATAATGTTCTCGCAAAACAGCACTATTGCGTCGCTCAAAAATAACAATACTCAGAATAATACATATAGTGACAACAATTGTTATTGCAATAAAAAGAGACTCTATACTTGTCATCTTCTGAGCATCATAATCTATAATAGAATCAGGGACAACATTAAACATAAACCAATTATTTATTCCCAAATCAGTATATGCAGCATAGCGCGTTGCACCATTAAGCGTATAGGTTATTGAACCAGAATGCCCCTCCTCAATATTTTTTTTAAAGTCAATAGCTCTTTATCTTCGGGGGAATAGGAAGAAGCAATAGCATCAAAAATATTATATTCTTGCTCTATGGCCGACCTGTGGTTACTGTTGATAATAATTGTACCATTGCTATCGCAAACAAAAGAATATGCCTTGGCGTGGTAGGCTTGTGAAATAAGCATTGCTTCAAAATCATACTGTTTAGAACAGCCAATAATAGCACCAACAACTTTGCCCTTGGAAAGAAGCGGTGAAGCAAAAATAAATTTCTTTTCACCATCAAGAATGCCTCTTCTTCTTTCTATAGCATCTTTACCCTGCATTGCTTTTTTAAAAAAATCATAGCCTGAAACATCAATTTTTACACCATCATAGGTATAGGCTATGCCGTCTTTTCCTGCAATAAACAAAGTATCAAAAGTTTTTTGAGCAAGAAGGGATGAAGCTTCTGCTATCATTTCATCTGGAATTTCAGACCGTCTAAGCTCAACATAGCGTGAAATAACATGCAGTATTTTATATTTTTCCTTAATACCTAATATAAAAATATTTTTTTGCTCTTGAGTGTTATCTTGTAAAATATCATAGGCATAAGAATATGCAAGCTCAAGCGACTTTTGATTACGAGCCAGCATACTGGCTGTATAAACAACAAGCAATACAACTATCAAGCATATTATAAATATAATATGCTTGGTATTTCTTGTTTTTTGATATATGTTGCTGTGTTTGGTCATATATAATTCATGCCTGTGCGTTGGTCACAAAAAGCAGAGCGGTGCATTTCTATACTGGGACAAAGGGGAGAAAGGTGGCGCTAATAACCTTAAACGATAACTACTAGCGAATTGCGCCATACTTTGTCCATCCACTATAGCGTTTGGCATACCCCAAAAAATCTGTGTCTACAAGCAGTATTTAGGGTCAGGACTCATTAATTGAGGTAAAAGATAACAGAGACGGCAATGCAGATGGCTGAGAAAAAGGTATGGGCACAGCGATCATACCGGGTCGCGATACGCCGCCAGTCCTTCAGCTTGCTGAACATATTTTCAATAAGATGCCGGCGTTTATACAGTGTTTTGTCGAAAGGAAATGCTTCATTTCTCTTTTTCCGGGGAGGGATACAAACCGTTATCCCCTTGGCTTTCAAAGACTCCCGCAGCCAAGTCGCGTCATAGCCTCCGTCTGCCAAAAACGTACTGTTATCGGGAAGGAAGTGCTGGAGAACGGCCGCCCCCTTGTAGTCACTGACCTGTCCTTCCGTCAGCAAAAGCAGGACAGGACGCCCGTGCCCGTCACAAACGGCATGAAGTTTGGAATTCAGGCCACCTTTTGTTCGTCCTATGAGACGTGGAGAATCCCCTTTTTGAGCAGGCTTGCCGCCGTGCGGTGAGCCTTGAGGTGGGTAGAGTCAATCATCAGGGAACCATCAAAAGGTGTCTGGTTTGCCAACTCAGTGAAAATTCTGTTGAAAATACCGAGCCTGCTCCACCTGATGAACCGATTGTACAGCGTCTTGTGGACCGTATTCCTCAGGCGCATCTTTCCACTGAAGTCCATGCTTGATGACGTAGATGATACCGCTGACGACGCGCCTGTCATCGACTCGAGGGATCCCGTGAGAGCGAGGGAAAAAAGGTTTGATACGCTCCAGCTGGTTTTCGGAAAGGTAAAACAGGGTACGCATGAGACACCTCCGTGCCCTCTGCATACCCTGTTTGAGCTTATTTGAAAAGAATGAGTCCTGACCCTAGGCATCTTACCTACTAGCTATTTACAAAAATACTTTTTTAATCAAGATAGACTACTGCATATAGCTTATATAGCGGTAGTGTATTACATATTATCAATATATATTTTTTATATAACATATAATCTTTTGTATCTAATCAACTACACTATTAACAATATCACTATATATTAAAAATAGTTTATAAACATAGTCTTAGATTATATTACAATAACGTAGAGTATATATACCAACAATAAGAAAAAACATTTTCGCTATATAATAAAAAATAAGAGGTATAAATAAGACCAAAGACGGAGAAATTCCCCGCCTTTGGTCTTCCTGTACCGTATAGCACAGGTATATTGTATTTTTCCAGAGCTTACATAATGCCTTGGGCAATCATGCTATCGGCCACCTTGCGGAAGCCTGCAATATTACCACCCATTACATAGTTGCCAGGCTGGCCAAATTCTTCAGCTGTTGTATGTGCTGCTTCAAAAATGCCGCGCATAATATTTTTCAGCTTGCCATCCACTTCGTCAAAAGTCCATTTCTGCATGCTGGCGTTTTGTGCCATTTCAAGCTGACTGGTGGCTACGCCGCCTGCATTGGAGCATTTGGCTGGGCCATAGGCAATGCCTGCCTGCAAAAATGCCTCGGTAGCAGCAGGGGTGGAGGGCATGTTGGCACCTTCACTCACCAGAATGCAGCCCTTGGCCAGCAGGTTTTTGGCATCTTCGCTGCTTACTTCGTTTTGCGTAGCACTGGGGAAGGCAAGCTGGGCGCCCACATTCCACACAGGATGCTGATTTTTGGGGTATTCTTTTACAGAAATATACTGCGCATCTTTGCACAGCTCTGCATAGCGGGTTAAGGAAGCGCGTTCCTTTTCTTTGACCTGCTGCAACACTTCTAAATTGATGCCTGCAGGGTGATAAATGCACCCGCGCGAGTCGCTAACGGTGACGGCTTTTGCCCCAAGCTGCTGCAACTTTTGCACAGTGTAAATGGCCACATTGCCCGAGCCAGAAACAGCGCACACCTTACCAGCAATTTCCTGCTGGCGGGCATGAAGCATATTTTCAGCAAAATACACACTGCCAAAGCCCGTGGCTTCGGTGCGTGCCAAAGAGCCGCCCCACGGCACAGCCTTGCCTGTCAGCACCCCTTCAAAGCTGGAGGTCAGGCGCTTGTACTGCCCAAACATATAGCCCACTTCGCGCGCGCCCACGCCAATATCCCCAGCAGGCACGTCGATAGTATCGCCAATATAGCGGGAAAGTTCGGTCATAAAGGCCTGACAAAAGCGCATTACTTCGGCATCAGACTTACCCTTGGGGTCAAAATCGCTGCCGCCCTTGGCACCGCCAATGGCCAAGCCCGTGAGGCTGTTCTTAAAAATCTGCTCAAAGCCAAGAAATTTTAAAATACTGCTGTTCACGCTGGGGTGAAAGCGAATGCCGCCCTTAAAGGGGCCAAGCGCGGAATTAAACTGAATGCGATAGCCTCTGTTTACCTGCACACGGCCTTTATCATCTGTCCACGCAACACGAAACTGCACCTGACGCTCAGGCTCAACAATGCGCTCCAATATGGCATAATCCTGATACTTCTGCTCCTTGGCAAACAAAGGCTCAAGAGAAAACAAGACCTCTTCAACAGCCTGAAGAAATTCTGGCTGATGGGGATTGTTTTTTTTGACCTTGCGCACAACTTTTTGCACATAATTTGCGGCCATAAGGATGCTCCTCCGAAAAAAATAGTGAAATGTGTTAATATAGCCTGATTAGGACAGTAATGTTGCTTTATCGGCAAACAGGGCTGCAAGACAAAATTGTAAAAATATGTTTTTTACCCCTTCTGCGGCTCTGTGGTAAGCACTATGCTTTTTTTTATTGCTAATCAAGTAGTTTTTAGCTGTTTTTACTAAAAATAGCCTCATGTGACATTGGTCACAATAAAAATAGCAGCACTACTTTATCGTCTTTTTTATGCTACCACTTGAGCAAAAGACAAAATTGTTATATTGTGCTCATTTTTTTACAGCAACGCCCCAGCCTCATTTTCTTCAATAATACCAGAGCACGAAAAAGGTAATACAGAGCACAGCCTACAAGAGAAAATACAAGTTTTGCCCAATGATCTGCTTGAAATCGAGCACAGTATCAGCTAGTTTTGCGGTGCAAGCGCATTACTTTTGCCCCTCTGTGCACACCACACTGTTTTGGGCAGGCAAATTCACACTAAAAATAAGTATTGCGCCCCCTTGTGTGCAAGGCCTGCTTCATGTACATACACAGCAATGTAAACTTTCTTGTTTGCTCGGCCTGTGCATGCAGGTTTATTGCTTCATGTTGCGTGTACCTTTTGTTTACTGCATGCTCATACTTGCTCTGTGGGCTGTATTCAAAACAAACTGAGTGCATTACTACCAAAAGATGCTTAATAAAATAATATTATTATATACTGATAAGGCATAAAACCATGCAAAGCGTAAAAACGGTGCAGGATGTTCGTTCGCAGAGTAAGGAATGGAAAAAACAGGGGCTTTCTGTGGGGCTGGTGCCCACCATGGGCTATTTGCACGCTGGGCATGCCAGCCTGATACGCCGAGCGCGCGCCGAGAACGATAGAGTCGTTGTCAGTATTTTTTGCAACCCTATGCAGTTTGGCCCTGCCGAAGACCTTGCCAGCTACCCGCGCGACCTTGCCCACGACAGCGCCCTGTGCCAAGAGCTGGGGGCAGACCTCATTTTTCACCCTGAGCCATCTGCCATGTATGACGCTGCCTTTTGTTCTTTTGTAGATATGAATATCTTGCCCGCAACGCTGTGCGGCAAAAGCCGCCCTGTGCATTTTCGTGGGGTTTGCACTGTGGTTGCTAAGCTGCTGAATATTGTACAGCCCGACAATGCCTATTTCGGGCAGAAGGATGCCCAGCAGCTTGCCATTATTCGCCGTATGGTGGCAGATTTAAATATTGATGTTACCATTCACGGCTGCCCCATTGTGCGCGAGCACGATGGCCTAGCCATGAGCTCGCGCAATACATATTTATCTGGCGAAGAAAGACAGGCGGCCTTGGTGCTGAGTCAGGCTGTGCAGCTTGGACAAGCGCTCTTTGCCCAAGGTGAAACTAGGGCGGCAAACCTGCTTGAGCCCATGCGCAAACATATTGAGAGCCAGCCACTTGCGCGCATTGATTATTTGCAGGCTGTGGATGGGCTCACTATGCAGCCCATAAGCTCTGTATGCGCACCTGCGCTTGTTGCCATGGCGGTGTATATAGGCAAAACCCGCCTGCTGGATAATTTTATTATTGAATAGTACGGCTCAAAATTCTGCCCTTGCGCCAGTGTGTATTGCTGCAATAAAAAGACAGGAAACATGAGTGCATGTAAAGGCAAAAGCCTGCCGTATATTGGCAGGCTTTTATTACTGGCAGCGATCTTCCAGCCCCAAGCGAACAGTTGCAACAGCACATTAGTTTTCTGGCAATGCAAACAACAAGAAAAGACAATATATAGACAGCATACCCTAGCGCAAAAAAGAGCCTGTATAAAGATACAAGCATCACCACTCTATTTTTTCGTATTTGCCAGCAGAGGTACTGTTAGTGCGCTAATGAAGATTACCTATCTTGATCTTGCTTATTATGCAAGTTATTTGAAAAAAGGTTAAAGTTTACTTTTTGAGTAATAATATAAATAACAAATAAAAACAATAGGTTAAACAAATACTGGTAAATATGCTTATAATCTATTGAATATGCTATATTTTTTATTTGCTAGTCCAGACTGCTTATGTAAAAGAATTTTTAGTGGTATACTTTTAATTTAATATATTTAAATTATTGATTTTTTAAAACCTATACTAACAGTACCTCTGAGAATATAGGTTACCCCCTCTTCTACTGTTGGTCTTTTACGCGATATCACTAACAGTACCTCTGCCAGCATGCGCACACTCTTATGATGCCTACAACATATTCCATAACTATGGTATATTTTTTGGAGTGTCGCTGCTACAAAGCACCATAATCAACTGTAATACTATGAAAAAAATAGTAGTTATGCGCATAAAATATAAAAAATAATAT
Source organism: Desulfovibrionaceae bacterium (assembly GCA_028689675.1). GTDB lineage: Bacteria > Desulfobacterota > Desulfovibrionia > Desulfovibrionales > Desulfovibrionaceae > JAQVCS01. Next base: position 144,005 of record JAQVCS010000006.1, read on the forward strand.
ATTTTAAGGGTATCCTTATGGTAAAAACTATAAACAATAACACTATCACAAGAAATATTCAAAGTATTATTTGGTATATTGTATTGTCGATTACCATTTTGTGCCTAAATATTTTTGTTGCTTTTACATATAAGAATATTGTAATTGAGAAAGAACGTGATTATACATACCAAACGCTTAACATTTTTTCAAAAAATCAATCAGATTTATTGCAATTTAAAATAGAAAGCCAATATTTAACATTGGAGTTATTTGCAAATCTTATTGCTTATGATGATAATCCATTGCAGAGTGCTATAAATAAAGAAAATATTCTCATTAAAAAAACAGATTTTTTACATATTTTTACAGTAGATACGTCTGGAAAAGCAATTTCTGAAAGCGGCGCCGTTGTTAATGTTTCTGACAGAAAATATTTCCATGAAAGTTTAGCTGGAAAACGATCGGCACAGTATATTGATAGTGGGTATATCTCTGGCACAGTACGTCTTATTCTCTCTGTTCCCATTATAAAAAATGGTGAAGTTGTCGGTGTTCTTTATTGTTCATATGATGAAGAAAAATTTAGAGCTCTGTTTGAAAGTGATGGATATAAAAGTAAAAGTTATTCCTTTGTTATTGATAAGCAAGGAAATAGCTTGGTACAGGCAAAATCACCAGAATATTTATTAGGGAATAATAATGTCATTGAATATCTTAAAGAGATGGGAAATGATATTACGACATTACAATCTGATTTACAAAATGGAAATTTTGGTATTATCCGCTATACTATTGGCACAGAAAAAAGATATGCCACCTATGGTGTAATAGGTAATACCGATTGGGTCTTATTTAATGCTGTATCTGATACAGTTATAGAATCAAAATCAAAAGAAATTGTCGACATAGCTCAGTTTATATTTTTATTTATCTCTATTATTTCTATTATATTTTTTGGAATTATTATATTTATAGCATGGCGTAACAATAAAACACAACTCTATGAACAGGAGCAAGAAAAAGTAAACTTTGAGAGGACACGCATTGCTATAGAGAACTCTTCTGTTTTTCTTTGGGACTATGATTTAAATACGAACACTATTACTCAAACACCAAGCTCTATGAAGTGGTTTGGCTCATCGCCAAATATAGAAAACTTCCCTGAAGTATTCATTGAGCAAGGAAATTTTGAACAGAATGAAATACAAAAAGTAAGAGAATTTTATAAGTCTCTCTCTTCTGGCATAGAAAAAGCAGAAGAAATTATTTGCTTTAAAACCTGTAATGATACATGGATATATAGCCATATAACATACACTATTATCTTCGATAGTAATGATAAACCATTTAAGGCAATTGGTATAGGTAGTGATGTTACATCAGAATATATATCCAAGCAACACTACGAAAGAGAGCTTGCTTTACAAAAAATAATGACTAAAAATACTATTAGACTTGCATTACTCAATGTAACAAAAAGAACAATAGAATATATTCAATATAACAGTGAATATACTGCTGACACAATACAAGATTATGAAAATACATATGATGAATTCCTTAAAAGTCTTATCGATAAAATTATTGATAATGACGAATTAAAAATATTCATTGCAGATATACGAGAAGGGAATATTAATAAATATCTCACATCTGAAAATACCATATTAGAATTTGAGGCATACCGCTATAACCGCCTTAGAAAAGAATCTCAATTTGTGCATATGTCTTGTTCTTTTTTATATGAACCAACAAGTCATGACCTTATGGCCTTTTTATGTACAAAAGATATGTCTAAAGAAAAAGAAAATTTGGAACTTTTGACTTTGGCAGCAGAAAAAGATTCTATGACGCATATCTATAACCATAATACTTCTTTTGCTCGTATTGAATCCTATTTACTACATGAGGGCGCAGAAGGAACACATGCCTTATTTATTATTGATCTTGATGATTTTAAAAATATAAATGATACATTGGGGCATCCTATTGGTGATGCAGTGCTTATAAACACAGCAGAACATCTATGCTCACTATTTCGGTCAGATGATATTATTGGGCGCATTGGCGGTGATGAATTTATTGTCTTAATGAAAAACATTACTTCTAATGATGTTGTCAGTAAAGCAAAACAACTTAATAGAATACTAAAAATTCAAGAAGTTGATAGCAAAAAAATAACAAGTAGTGTTTCTATTGGCATATATATTTTTTGTAATAGCTATAATATTTCACAGTTATATGAAAATGCAGATAACGCCCTCTATCAGGCAAAAAAACAAGGAAAAAATACCTACCATATTTATTATGACCCAGCGCTATAGGCTAATCTTACTGAGTGCCTTCGCTATTTTTTACTGTAACTCTTTATTTTTCCCACAAGGCAGGCTTGACACCAGCCACAAATAAGCCTAGCGTGCCCCTGTGAGGAGTAGTTTTTATTGCTCTTCATACTCAATTCGTGCTCTTTCCCCTCTTTTGGGCAAGGGCACTTTAGGGGGGTAAGCATGTTCGTTGTCCGTATATGAGGCAAACGTGGAAAGGCGCAGGTTGCGTCTTTATATCCGCGTGGCATTGCGGGTAGCGGGTATGCAGCTCTATCAGTTTTTTGCTGATTGGCTTCCCTCTTCCCCTCTCTCCTGCTCTGCCTCCGCCCTCTATACCTTCTCTTCTGTAAGTAACGTGACATGTGCACTCCCCGCCGTTTCTGCTCTCTGCAGAATGGGCGTTTTGCAGCGTTGACAGATTCGGCAGTCGGCGGAGACCCCGTGGCTGGGGTCTCCCTTGCACATTCTTGGCCTTTTTCGGCTGTGAATATACTAGGAGGTTCTTATGCGTATCGGCATCGGTTTAGGAAAAAGCGATAAAGAGGAACGTATGGCGCAAGCGGGCATCAGCCGCCGCGACTTTCTTAAATTTTGCACCGCAGTTGCTGTAACCATGGGCACATGCTCTGCCATGGATGTTGCACAAGCCCTTGCGGCCACAACAAAACGCCCTTCTGTGGTGTATTTGCACACGGCCGAATGCACGGGCTGTTCTGAAGCTCTTTTGCGTTCGTACCAACCTTATATTGATTCTCTTATTCTTGACACGATTTCGCTGGACTATCACGAAACTATCATGGCTGCCGCAGGCGATGCCGCTGAAGATGCCCTGCATAAGGCTATCAACAATCCCGATGGCTTTATTTGCGTGGTGGAAGGGGCTATTCCCACAGCTATGAATGGCAAATATGGTTATATTGCTGGCCGCACCATGCTCGATATTTGTGCTGAAGTGCTGCCCAAGGCCAAGGCTGTCATTTCTTATGGCACCTGTGCCTCTTTTGGCGGCATGCAAGCGGCTGCCCCCAACCCCACAGGCGCAAAAAGTGTGCAGGAATGTTTTGCCCAGCAGGGCATTAAGCCTATCAACATCGGTGGCTGCCCGCCCAACCCGCTCAACCTCGTGGGTACTATTGTTGCCTTCTTGCAGGGTCAAGAAATCAAGCTTGATGAATTGAACCGCCCCTTTATGTTCTTTGGCGAAACAGTGCACGATTTGTGCGAACGCCGTGTCCATTTTGAAGCAGGGGAATTTGCCCCCTCGTTTGATTCGGAAGAAGCCCGCAAAGGCTGGTGCTTGTATGACTTGGGCTGTAAAGGCCCTATGACATATAACAATTGCCCCAAGGCACGCTTTAACCAGACAAACTGGCCAGTGGGCGCAGGCCACCCCTGTATTGGGTGCAGCGAACCTGACTTCTGGGACACAATGACCCCGTTCTATTCCAATAAATAAGAGGGCGACATTATGAGCGATATTAAAAAAACTCCGCAAAGCGTCTTTACTGGCCCCATTGTTGTTGACCCGCTCACCCGCATTGAGGGGCATTTGCGCATTGAAGTGGAAGTGGAAAATGGCATTATTAAAAATGCCCGCAGCGTTGGCACGCTTTTTCGTGGGCTGGAAATGATTTTAAAAGGGCGAGACCCGCGTGATGCCCAGCATTTTACCCAGCGCACTTGCGGCGTATGCACCTATACGCATGCCCTTGCTTCTACGCGCGCGCTTGAAGATGCCATTGGGGTAGAAATTCCCAAAAATGCTACCTATATTCGTAACTTAGTGCTGGCTTTGCTCTTTATGCACGACCATATCGTGCATTTTTATCATCTGCATGCGCTGGATTTTGTGGACGTTACCTCGGCACTGCTGGCCGACCCTGCCAAGGCAGCCCAGCTTGCCAGCAGCATTTCGCCCCGCCCTGCCAAAACAGAAGATTTTAAGGCTGTGCAAGACAAGCTCAAAGCCTTTGTTGCCAGCGGCCAGCTTGGCCCCTTTACCAATGCCTATTTCTTGGGCGGGCACAAGGCCTATTACCTTTCGCCAGAGCAAAACCTTGTTGCCACAGCGCACTATTTGGAAGCCCTGCGCGTGCAAGTGCTTGCCGCCCGCGCTATGGCTGTTTTTGGTGCAAAAAACCCGCACACACAATTCCTTATTGCTGGCGGTGTGACCTGCTATGACTCGCTGACCAAGGAGCGCATTGCTGAATTTGAAAAATTATATACAGAAGTAGCCGCTTTTGTTGAGCAAGTATACATCCCCGACTTGCTTTTGGTTGCTTCGGAATATAAAGACTGGGCAGCACTGGGCGGCACCAAAAACTTCCTTGCCTTTGGCGACTTCCCCACCAAAGAAAAGGATATGAGCTCGCGCTTCTTTAAGCCGGGTTTAATTATGAACCGCGACCTCAGCACCATTGCCCCCTTTGACCCAGCAAAAATTGCTGAACATGTGCGCCACAGCTGGTATGAAGGCAATGCCGCCAAGCATCCCTATGAAGGCGAAACCACACCGCACTTTACCTCCATGGGTGACACAGACAAATATTCGTGGATGAAAGCCCCCCGCTATGACGGCAATGTCATGGAAGTTGGCCCCTTAGCGCAAATATTAGTTGCCTATGGTCAGGGGCAGGCAGAAGTCAAGCCCGTAGTCGATTCTGTGCTGCAAACCTTGGGCGTGGGGGCAGAGGCTCTCTTTTCCACCTTGGGCAGAACTGCTGCCCGCGGCATTGAAACGCTGGTGGTTGCGCGCCATGCTGCGGCCATGCTGGATGCCTATAAAGGCAATATCGGCAGCGATAACAAAATTGCTGTTGATTGCGATGTGCCCGAAAAGGCGGAAGGCGTGGGCTTTGTGCACGCGCCGCGTGGCGGGCTTTCTCATTGGATTCGCATTGAAAACAAAAAAATTGCCAACTTCCAGCTTGTTGTGCCCAGCACTTGGAACCTTGGCCCCCGCTGTGCAGCAGGCAAGCTTTCTGCTGTGGAAGAAGCACTTGTGGGCACGCCCGTTGCCGACCCCAAGCGCCCAGTGGAAATTCTGCGCACTGTGCATTCCTTTGACCCCTGTATTGCCTGTGCTGTGCATGTCATTGATGGGCAAAGCAACGAAGTGCACAAGTTCAAAGTGCTGTAAAGCACACAAAAAGCAGGAGAGCAACAGTGACAGAAAAAAATATTCTGGTGCTGGGGGTGGGCAACATCCTTATGCGGGACGAAGGCTTTGGCGTGCGGGCAGTGGAAGTGCTGCAACAGCGCTACCGCTGGCCGCACAATGTGCGCCTGCTTGAGGGCGGCACGCTGGGCATGCTGCTGACACCTGAAATGCAATCTTGCGATATGCTTATTGTGCTGGATGCCGTGCTGATTGACCAGCCTGCGGGCACTATTGCCGTGCTTAGTGATGAGAATTTGCGCAAAAGCTTGGGCTTTCGCGATTCTACCCATCAAACAGATTTGGTGGATATTCTCATTTACTGTGACCTGCTGGGCAAAAGGCCAGAGGCTCTTGTGTATGGCATGCAGCCCTTTGACTGGCAAAGTTTTATACCCGAGCTGACAGAGCAGGCCGCAGCACTTTTGCCGCAATTTTGTGCAAAAGTAGTGCACGACCTGCAAGAACGCGGCTTGGCTATTCAGGAAATCGCGCAGGCCACCCCCGCCGCGCCCTGTTCCCCAACCCTGTAACGTCTCTTGCCTTATGGCCTGCGACGGGATGTGCTTTATGCCCCAAAAAAGCACATCCCGTCTGCCTTGTCTTGTAGGCATGGACACTGTAGTAAGGATTATTGTATGAAATTGTTTTCTGCTTTTCTTCTGGCTTTTGCCCTGCTTGCTGGCAGCGCACAGGCCGCTCCGCTGGATACTTTTGCTGGTTTACAAGGCACGCTGGATATTGCTGGCGGCACAGCGCATATTCCCGTTATGAAAAGCGCTGCGCAAGCTATTATGAGCGCGCACCCAGCGCTGCGCATTACCATTACAGGCGGTGGCTCTGGCGTGGGTGTGCAGAAGGTGGGTGAAGGCTTAGCACACATTGGCAATACTGGCCGCCCGCTCAAAGAAGGCGAAATGAGCAAATATGGCTTGAAAAGCTTTCCTTTTGCCATTGACGGTGTTGCTATTGCGGTAAACCCTGCCAATAGTGTGCAAGCCCTGAGCAAAGCACAGCTGCTGGCTATTTTTGCAGGCGATATTACCAATTGGAAGGAAGTAGGCGGCGCGAATGCCCCTATCAACCTCTATAGCCGTGAAGACGGCAGCGGCACGCGCGAAGTTTTTGAGGAAAAAGCCCTGACTAAGGGGGCAAAAACTTCACCCAAGGCCAATGTGGTCAATTCCAACGGTGCTATGAAAACCGCCATTGCGCAAGATGTCAACGCCATAGGCTATGTGGGCATTGGTCACCTTGATGCCAAAATTAAAGGTATTGTGCTGGACGGCATGACGCCCTCCCAACAAAATGCGGCTGATGGCAGCTATACCGTTACCCGCAAATTGTACATGAACACCAAGGGCGAGCCCACAGGGCTTACCAAGGCCTTCATCGAGTATATTTATTCGCCTGAAGGCACTGCTTTTGTGAAGAAAGCTGGCTACATTCCGCTGGCAAAATAAGCTTCACGCCTTCATGCCCGCACAACACACAGAGCAAGTGCGGGGGCACACAGCAGCCCCCGCACCGTGCAGCTTGCCCAAGCCGCGCACCCTTTCTGCCCGTACTGCACGGGCAGGCTGGCTTTTGCGGCTTGCCGTCTTTGCTGCGTTAAGCGCCATAGCCCTACTCTTTATTATGGTAGTGCTTTTTGCGCTGCCCCTGTTTACTGGCACTGCTGAAGGCAGCAGCGGCGTTTTCTCGTGGCAATGGCTGCCCGCCAGCGGGCAGTTTGGCATTCTGCCCATGCTGTGCGCTACGCTGCTGCTGGCTTTTTCTGCCATGCTCTTAGCAATGCCCCTCGCTTTTGGCATATGCGCGCATTTTTATTTGGGGCAAAAGGGCAGCCAGCCCAGCCTCTTTACCCGCCTGCTGCGCGCCACGGTGAATGGCATGACGGCCATCCCCACGGTGGTATATGGTTTTACTGCCCTGTTTTTGCTTACGCCACTGGTGCGGGCTGGCTTGGGCGGCACGGGGCTGTGTTGGCTTTCAGCCATGCTGGTGCTGGCTTTGCTGGCCTTGCCCACCATGGTGCTTGTTATGGAAGCAAGCCTACGCCCGCGAATGCACGCTTTGCGCCCCACTGCGCCAGCTCTGGGTTTTTCCCCAGTGCAGATTTTGCTTTTTCTGGGTTTGCCCGCAGCGCGGGAAGGTATTCTTTCTGCCGCTGTGCTGGGTTTTGGACGGGCTGCAGGGGATACTTTGCTGCCCCTTATGCTTTCTGGCAATGCACCCCAACTTGCCTTCGACTTCAGCGCCAGCCTGCGCACCCTGAGCGCGCACATGGCCTTGGTCACCGCCAATGAAGCGGGAAGCACTGCCTATAATTCCCTCTTTGCCGCTGGGGCATTGCTGCTGCTGGTGAATGCGGGCATCAGCCTTATGGCGCGCGCGTTAAGCCAGCGCGCCAGCGCAAACCCACTGCACGCACAGCCAAAAAGCAACGCGCTGCCGCACGATATATTGTGCTGCATGGGACACTGGGGCAGCACCTGCCTGTGTAGGCTTACATGCCTACTAAGCTGGCTTGCCCCGCTTGTTGTGCTGGGGGCACTGGGCGCTTTGCTTATTTTCTTATGTTTGAACAGTGTGGATGCTCTGAACTGGGGGCTGCTTTTTGGTTCTACCCCGCCTTTGCAGGCCTTGCTGGGCTTGCGCCCCGTGTGGGATGGCATTTGGCCTGCCTGCCTAGGCACAGGCTGCCTTGTGCTGTGCAGCATGGCTTTGGCAATGCTGCCCGGCATAGGTTGCGGCATATACCTTGCTGAATATGCCACGGCAGGCCAGCGCCGTTGGATAGGCTGCGCTGCTGAAATGCTGGCAGGCACACCTTCTATTGTGATGGGGCTTTTTGGCTTTCTTGTTATTCTTTTTTTGCGGCGCACCCTGCTGCCAGAGGCCAACACCTGCCTTTTGCTGGCAGCGGCTTGCCTTGCCCTGCTGGTGCTGCCTGTGCTTATTATTGCCACCCGCGAAGCACTCGAGGCCTGCCCCCACAGCCTGCGCATGGCTAGTGCCGCTTTGGGCTTTTCCCGTCAGCAGGCCTTGCGGCATGTGCTGCTGCCAGCGGCCTCGCGCGGCATTGCCAGCGGCATGGTGCTTGCCATAGGGCGCGCGGCAGAAGACACGGCCGTTATTATGCTCACAGGCGTGGTGGCCAATGCTGGCCTGCCTGCGGGGCTGCTGGCAAAATTTGAAGCCCTGCCCTTTTTCATTTATTATACGGCTGCCGAATACCAAACAGACATGGAACTGGCGCGTGGTTTTGGTGCAGCTTTGCTGTTGCTGGCTGTTGCCCTTGTGCTGCTTTTGCTGGCTTCTTTTATGCGCCGCCGCTACAGTATACGGAGGTAACACGCTATGCCCGCCCTGCTTTCTGTACGCCACCTCAGCATCAGTTTTCATGAGCGCACTGTTGTTAAGGATATTTCACTTGATATTCCCAAGAGCGGCATTACTGTTCTGGTTGGGCGCTCTGGCTCAGGCAAAACAACCTTTTTACGGGCGCTCAACCGCCTGAATGAAGAGCTTTCGCCCTGTGAGGTACGCGGGCAGGTTCTGCTGCATTGCCCACTCACGCATGCTTACCAGCCCCTGCATGGAAGCGAGCCCGCTCTTGCCGGTAAGCCCATACAGGAAAAAGAGCCCGCGCATGTAAACAAAGCAGAGCATGCAAAAGAAAGTATACAGGCTGATACGGCCACGCAGAATCCTGTGGATATTTACCAGCTTCCCCCAAGCTCATTGCCAGCTTTGCGCCGCACCGTGGGCATGGTATTTCAAAACCCCAATGTGCTGCCTGTCAGCATCAAGCGTAATATCACCCTGCCCCTTGCCCTTGTGGCGCATTGCCCGCAGGGTGAGCTGGAACAGCGCCTAGAGCAAGCCCTGCGCACCTGTGCCTTGTGGGCAGAAGTGCAAGACAGGCTTCATGCCCCAGCCAGCAGCCTGTCGGGGGGGCAGCAGCAGCGCCTGTGCCTTGCCCGCGCTTTGGCACTGCAACCAAGGCTGCTTTTGCTGGACGAGCCCACGGCCTCACTGGATGTTTTTGCCACACAACAAGTTGAAGAGCTGCTGCGTGCTTTGGGGCAGCATGTGCCCATGGTGGTTGTTTCGCATTCGCTGGCGCAAGCCCGAGCCCTTGCAGACCGTATTTTCTTTTTTTCAGAAGGCTCGCTCTTCCCTGTTGAAAAAGACGACTATGCAAGCAATGCAGAGCTTGCTGCCCTGTTTCGTGAGACAGAGCAGCAAACAATTTGTAGCCCGCAGCCCGCGCTGTAGCCGCTACCCTACAAAATCCGCCTGTGGCCGAATACATGTGCCCCCACCAGCGCGCTGAACAGTACACCTGCCACAATATGCACCCTTGCCTGCCCTGCCACAATGCCCGCAAGCGTCATGCCCAAGCTGACCAGCATACTTCTGTTGAGCAAGCGGCGCTGACCAGCAGCAGACCAGCGCAAGGCATAGTTGCCCAGTTTTGGGCGGCCTGCCTTAGCTTTAGGGGCTGGCAAGGCCGCCAGCAAGGGGCGTATTTGCGCAATACAGTGTTCCTGACTGATTGCGGCAGCATCATAGTGCACCAATATCGAACCTGTTTTTACATTGCTGTGCACATCGCACACAGCGTCAAGGGCGCGTAAAGCACTACAGACCTGCTCTGCCTGTGCTTTTTCCTGAAAAGCAGAGTGACGCAGCCTGAGCCGTCCATCAAGCGCGCTCACAAGAGCATGACACTGTTCCATTTCCTTCTCCTTGTCTGTCTAAAAATATCCTGCGCTGGGCAAAAAAGAACACAAGTGCCTAGATAGTGTAGTCACGAGATTGACGCCCAAATAAAAATACATCTGATATGCACTGCCGCCAAAAACGAGGCGGAATTTTTAGCATATCGCGTTGCAATCCCACGCCATTGCTTTAACATAAGA
>JAQVCS010000007.1 GCA_028689675.1 Desulfovibrionaceae bacterium
CTCTGAATACAGCTCTTCACATTCTCTTTGATACGAGCGCTTCCATGCGGCTTGACGATGCCATAAGCCTTGCTTCCAAGGCTTGCTACGGTGTGGCGTACAGTCTTAGCAAAATTCAGGGCATCAATGTAGGCGTAAGCGCATTCCCTGTAGACAATAAAGACGTGAAAAATGGTGTTCTGCCTCTGGTTAAACACGGAGAGCCCATCCATAACCATTTCCTTGTTGAAGCCCGTGGCACAACGCCTATGGCTGAAGCACTCTGGTGGGTCATGCAGCAAATGTTTCCCCTTCAGGAAACGCGTAAAATTATTCTCATCATTACCGATGGTGAACCAGACAACATTGCCGATACCAAGGCTGCACTACTTCAAGCCCACAACTTAGGCATGGAAACCTACGGCATAGGCATTAAAAGCGACAGTATTACAAGACTGCTTCCCATACAAAGCAGAAGCATCAAGAGCCTTACAGAGCTTGCCCCTGCTATGTTTAACTTGCTCCAAAGCGCATTAAAGGGGGAACTTGTATGATTGTCCTTGAATATAGCCTTCCCAAGGGTACACGAAAATTATCCCGATACATCACACGTTAACGCTATATAGTCGAAGGAGAACCGTATGAATTTTATGCCTTGGATTCCAGTGATCATCGCCGTTTTGGAAATAGTGAAAAATGAAATGAAAGATTAGGAATAGTTACCCTACTTCATCCTGAGCTCATCGATATTCTGGATGAGAAAATAGCTCTTCCTCAAAGACGAGGTGGGGCATTGAATACGAGGTAAAAAAAGGAAAGCGCCCTGTAGATAAACGTCTCTTAGGCTTGTCCTATTGAATTGTATAATCCCCGTCATTCAGGTTCATTTGGATATGCCGTAAGTCTACTCGCATTGCGGGGGGGAAGTGTTTATAAACGAGGAGCAGTTTTTGTACCCTCTGCGTTCTGAGCCCATACGGGGCTTTTAGCTCTGCACTATAACGATTTTGTAGCATAAATATAAGTGGTTGAAATGCAATTTTGTGGACTTTGAAAATTGCCGCTTACGCGTCCGCGTAATATGTGGATAAAAAACTTGAAAACAAAGTCTCGGAATTGCCCCTTTTTACCCCTTGCCCTGTTTTTTGGTCTAGAGCCGTATGATTTGTTTGTCATGATTTATCCCCTATTTTCAAAATCGGTGCGGGGAATGGTGCGGGGAAATGAAAAAGGGCTTACGGAGTGTTTTCCGTAAACCCTTGATTTTACTGGTCGGAGCAAAAGGATTTGAACCTTCGACCCTCTGGTCCCAAACCAGATGCGCTACCAAGCTGCGCCATGCTCCGTAATTGAGAGGCTCACCCTAGTCAAAAAGAATTCTTTTGGCAAGCATTAATTACTGGGGGAGGCTTTTTTTATCGTGTTAACTTTCGGTACTTCATGCGATGCGGGGTATCAGCCCCTTTGCCAAGGCGCTTCTTTCTATCTTCTTCATATTCGGTATAGTTACCGTCAAAGAACAGTACGGAAGAGTCCCCCTCAAAAGCCAAAATATGCGTGGCTATGCGGTCTAAGAACCAGCGGTCATGGCTGACCACCAGCACGCAGCCAGCAAAGTTATCAAGCGCATCTTCAAGGGCTCGCATGGTGTTCACGTCAATATCGTTGGTGGGTTCGTCAAGCAGCAGCACGTTTGCGCCCGACTTCAACATGCAGGCAAGGTGCAGGCGGTTGCGTTCACCACCAGAAAGCACTTCCACCTTTTTTTGCTGGTCTTGCCCCTGAAAGTTAAAGCGCGTGCAATACGCACGGGCGTTCACTTCACGGTTGCCCAGCTTGATGGTGTCATTGCCTTCGCTAATAGTTTCATACACGCTTTTGCCCGGCTCAAGCGATTCTCTCCCCTGATCCACATAGGCAAATTGCACGGTTTCGCCCACGGTCAGCGTGCCCGCATCGGGCTGTTCCTTGCCCACCAGCATGTTAAACAGCGTGGTCTTGCCAGCGCCATTGGGGCCGATAATGCCCACAATAGCCCCAGCAGGAATAAGGGCATTCACATTGTCCATCAAAACTTTGTCGCCCATGCTCTTGCTTACGCCAGCAAGCTCAATAACGCTTTTGCCAAGGCGCGCTCCCGGTGGAATGTAAATTTCCAAATCGGGCGCGCGCTTTTCGCTTTCATGCGAAAGCATGGCCTCATAGGCATTGATGCGCGCCTTGCTTTTAGCATGACGCCCCTTTGTGCCCATGCGAATCCATTCCAGCTCACGGCTCAAGGTTTTCTGGCGTTCAGCTTCGGCCTTATCTTCATTGGCAAAGCGCTTTTGCTTTTGCTCTAACCACGAAGAATAGTTGCCCTTCCACGGAATACCCCGCCCGCGATCCAGCTCAAGTATCCAGCCTGCCACATTATCCAGAAAATAACGGTCATGCGTAACGGCAATAACCGTACCGGGGAAGGTGGAAAGAAAACGCTCAAGCCAGCCGACCGATTCCGCATCCAAATGGTTGGTGGGCTCGTCCAACAATAAAATATCGGGCGATTGCAACAACAAGCGGCACAAGGCCACGCGGCGGCGCTCACCACCCGAAATAAGGTTTACGGGCATATCGGCAGGCGGGCAGCGCAGGGCATCCATGGCCATATCAAGGCGAGATTCTAAATCCCACACATTCTTGGCATCCATTTGCTCCTGCACCTTTGCCTGACGCTCAATAAGCGCGTCCATTTCGTCCGCTTCCATGGGTTCGGCAAATTGGGCATTGATAGCTTCAAATTCAGCAGCAATATTCACCAAATCCTGCACGCCCTCTTCCACCACGGCACGCACGGTGCGGGTTTCGCCAGCCAAGGGCTCTTGTTCTAAATAGCCAATGGTGTAGCCAGGGGCAAGCACGGTTTTGCCTTCAAAGGCTTCATCGGTACCAGCAAGAATTTTGAGCAGGCTTGATTTGCCCGCGCCGTTCAAGCCAAGAACACCAATTTTGGCACCATAAAAGTACGAAAGGGAAATATCCTTCAGCACTTCTTTTTGCCCATGGCGCTTGGAAACGCGAATCATGGAATAAATAATTTTATCTGGTTCTGTGCTCATAAGCTCCTCAAGTAACAGTGTCGCGCCTGTGGTCACAGGCCATGCAGATAGCCAGACTAGCCCGAGCTGAAAAATATTTCAAGCCTACAGGCTGGCGGCCTTATATACCGCAAAAAAGGGTCGCAACTTGTGTTACGACCCTTTTTATTCTCAATGGTGCCGGGGGCGGGACTCGAACCCGCACAGCATTCGCCACTGCCACCTCAAGACAGCGTGTCTACCAATTCCACCACCTCGGCGCGAAGAGGTATATAGTAAAAAAAATCGCGGCTGGCAAGTCTTTTTTTCTATAAAAAAAATTTCTCAATCTTTGCTTGCAACGCTTGACAGACAAAAAAGAGCGGCGTAGAAATTCGTTTAAACAATGTAGGGGATTTTTATGTACTCAATGACCACCACTTCCACCGTGCGCTTTACCAACTTTTGGTTTAGCTATTACTTTATGGAAGCCTGTGGTCAGGAGCTTCCCCTTTAGCTGTTGTATAATGGGAATGTTTTCAGGCCGCAGGCACAAAATGCCGGCGGCCTTTTTTTGTGCTTTCGGCAAAACAACAGCAATGCAGCCCATCCCCATGCAGCACACCCTGAATATTCACTATTACTTCAAGGAGAATCAGCATGTACCTCGGTAAACAAGTTCGTCTGGAACGCATCATCAACCGTGAAACTGGCCGCTGCATTATTGTTCCTATGGATCACGGCGTCACCATTGGCGCTTGCCAAGGCTTGCTTGACATGCGCGAAGCCGTCAACGACATGGCGCGCGCAGGCGCAGACGCCGTGCTGATGCACAAAGGCCTCATTCGCTGCTCTCACCGCACCTATGGCAATGATGTGGGCTTGATTGTTCACCTTTCCGCCTCCACAGACCTTGCCCCCAGCGGCAATACCAAAACCCTTGTGTGCTCGGTGGAAGAAGCCATTCGCCACGGGGCAGACGCTGTTTCAGTACATGTGAACTTGGGTGACCCCAACGAGCGCCTTATGCTGGCCGATATGGGGCGCGTGGCTGAAGCCTGTGACAATTGGGGCATGCCGCTGCTGGCCATGCTCTATGCCCGTGGCCCGAAAATTGAAGACGGCTTTGACGCTGCCACCGTGGCACATTGCGCGCGCGTGGGTGTGGAACTAGGCGCCGATATTGTTAAAGTGGTATACACAGGCACTATTCCTACCTTTGAAAAAGTTACCGAAGCCTGCTGCGTGCCCGTGGTGATTGCTGGCGGCGAGCGCATGAATTCCACACGCGACATTCTGCAAATGGTGTACGATTCCATTCAAGCTGGGGGTTCGGGCATTTCCATTGGGCGCAATGTCTTTGAACACCCCCGCCGTGTTGAGCTCATCCGTGCCCTGCGTGGCATTGTGCATGAAAATAAAACTGTTGACGATGTTATTGAAATGGTAGGGGAATAAGCATGACTATTTACTACAAAAGCCTGCCCTTCAGTAAAAACGACATCACGCTGGCGCTGGAATCGGGCGTGGATGGCGTTATTGTGCCGCAAGAGCAGGTCAAGGCCGTGGCGGCGCTGTCGCGCTGCCCTGTGCTGGCCGCAGAAGAATTCCCTTCTGTGCTGCTGGGCAGCAAGGCCGATGAAGAAGCCGTGGTAGAACGCTTGCAGCAGGGCGAGCAGGTGGCCTTGGCGCGCGGCTGGGAAATTATCCCTGTGGAAAATTTGCTGGCACAATGCTCTTCTGTTGCTGTGGAAGTGGGCAGCGTAGAAGAAGCCCAGCTTGCCAGCGGCATTTTAGAGCGCGGTGTGGACTGCATTGTGGTGCTGCCCCAAGCCCTAATGGAGCTGAAAGACATTGTTGCCCTCTGCTCGCTCAACCAAGGCAAAGAAGAGCTGCAACAGGCTGTTATTACTAAGGTGCAGCCTGCTGGCCTTGGCCACCGCGTTTGTGTGGATACCATTGCCATGCTGCGCCGCGGGCAGGGCATGCTGGTGGGCAATTCCGCCGCCTTCACCTTTTTAGTGCATGCTGAAACAGAGCATAATGAATATGTGGCAGCACGGCCTTTTCGCATCAATGCGGGGGCAGTGCATGCCTATGCGCGCCAGCCCCACGATGCCACCTGCTACCTTGAAGAATTACGCTCTGGCTCACCCGTGCTTATTGTTTCTGCCAATGGCAGCACCATACGCAGCACTGTGGGCAGGGTAAAAGTGGAAGTGCGCCCCATGCTGCTTATTGAAGCTCGCGTGGGCGAGCAAACAGGCACTATTTTTCTGCAAAATGCAGAAACCATACGCCTTACCCGCCCTGACGGCACGCCTGTAAGCGTGGTCAGCCTGAAAGAAGGCGATGAAGTGCTGTGCCGCACCGATGTGGCTGGCAGGCACTTTGGCATGCGCATCAGCGAAGATATTCGGGAGATATAAATGAGCGACACCCTCTCCCCAGAGCAGCGCACGGCTGCTCTAGCCTCTATTCGTCATGAAATAAACGGTGTTGATGCTGCCCTTTTACAGCTTTTAAACCAGCGCGCCGCCCTCAGCCTTGAGGTGGGGCGCATCAAAGCTGGCGATTCGGGGCTTATTTTCAAGCCCGTGCGTGAGCGCGAAGTGCTGGCCAGCCTTGTGGCCAGCAACACAGGCCCCCTGCCTGATGCCCACCTGAACAATATCTGGCGGGAAATCTTCTCGTCTTCCCGCGCTTTGCAGCGCCCGCAGCATGTTGCCTACTTGGGGCCCGAAGGCACATTCTCCTATGTGGCTGGTGTGGAATACCTTGGCCATGCGGCCACCTTTCAGCCCTGCCCCGATTTGCAGGCCGTTTTTGCCTGCGTGCACAGCGGCGAATGTGAGCTGGGCATTGTGCCCCTAGAAAATTCCCTGCAAGGCACGGTGGGGGTGAGCTTTGACCTCTTTTTTAGCTACCCCGTCTTTATTCAGGCCGAGCTCTTTTTACGCATCAGCCACTGCTTGCTGAGCAATGCCCAAAGCCGTGCCGCGGTAAAGGTTGTGTATTCGCATTCACAGCCCTTGGCACAATGCGGGCAATGGCTGCGCACCCACTTGCCCAATGCCCGCCTTGTACCTGTGGAATCAACCGCCGCCGCTGCCCTGCGCGCCGCTACAGAGCCAGACGCCGCCGCTATTGGCAGCCACAGCCTTGCCAGCATGTATGGCTTGGATATTTTGGCGCGTGCTGTAGAAGACAACCCCGGCAACTGGACGCGCTTTGTTATTATTGGTTCGCACTCTGCCCACGACAGCCTGAGCTCGCACCAGCGCACCCCGCAGCCCGGTTTTTGCGGGGCAAATAAAAGCTCGGTGCTCTTTACCCTGCCAGACAAAGCAGGCAGCCTTGCCGCTGTGCTGATGCTGCTTGCAGAACACAAGGTGAATATGCGCAAGCTGGAATCGCGCCCCATGCGCGGCGAATGCTGGAAATATGTTTTCTTTGCCGATGTGGAATGTGCCTTGGAAGACCCTGAATATACTGACTTAGTGGAAACATTGCGTAATACCTGTAATTCGTTCCGCATTCTTGGCTCGTACCCCACAGGCCCGCAAATGGATCGCTTGGGCATGGATGAGGGGGGCGTATGATTAGTGTAATCGCTCCCGCTTCCAAATCTGTTTCACACCGCATGATGCTGGGCGCGGCACTGGCTAAAGGGGAATCGCACCTAAGCCATGTGCTGGACAGTGTTGATCTTGAGCGCACGCGCGCTGTGCTGTGCGCAGCTGGTGCGTGCATCACGCCCTGCGGCGCTGGCGAATTTCGCGTGCAGGGCATGGCTGGCAGGCCGCAAGGGGGCACAGAACAGCAGCCTTGCGATTGCAATGTGCATGAATCGGGCACAACTTGCCGTCTGCTCACCGCTGTGCTGGCCGCTGGGCAGGGCTTTTTTGCCATTCACGGCGCAGGGCGTATGCATCAGCGCCCCATTGGCGCTTTGGTAGAAGTGCTGCGGCATGTAGGCGTTGCTGTTCAGTACACAGGGCAAGACCTGTGCCCGCCCCTGCTGCTGCACACCAAGGGCATAGCAGGCGGCAATGTCACCATTGGGTTGGAAGAATCAAGCCAATACCTTTCTGGCCTGCTTTTTGCCGCCCCCTTAAGCAAACAAGGCATGTGCATTACTATTGGCGGCAAAAGCATTGTTTCTTGGCCTTATGTGGGGCTTACCCTGCAAGCGCTTGAAAGCTTTGGTATTGCCTTTAGGGTGGAAAGCCTTGAAGAGGGCACTTGGCAGGAACAACCTTGGCGCAGCCTGCATACTGTGCGCCCGCATGCCCTGCGCATTCACATTGCCCCTGCCGTATACCGCGCAGGCAGCTATGCTGTGGAAGGGGATTGGTCTGGCGCTTCCTATCTGCTGGCGGCAGGCGCAGTACACAATCAGCCTGTGCTGGTCAAAAACCTGCGGGCAGACAGCCTGCAAGGGGACAAGGCCATTCTGGATATTTTACAGCGCATGGGCGCAGAAGTGCAGGTGCAGGCAGAAGGCATTCTGGTTGCCCCGCCAGCCCAAGGGGCATTGCAGGGCATTTCGCTTGATATGAACGCCTGCCCCGACCTTGTGCCCACAGTGGCGGTGCTGGCGGCTTTTGCCCAAGGCACAACGCATATACGCAATGTGGCGCATTTGCGCTTTAAAGAATCAGACCGTATTGCCGCACCAGCACAAGAACTGCGCACCTTGGGCATACAGGTGGATGAGCATGAGGACGGCCTCAGCGTGCAGGGCTGTGCCCCGCGCCTGCCCCTTGTGCCCGCAGGCACTGTTTTGCACAGCCATGGCGACCACCGCATAGCCATGTCTTTGGCTCTGCTGGGGCTGGCAGGCAGGCAGCCTGTGCTGGATGACCCCAGCGTGGTGCAAAAATCCTTCCCCACCTTCTGGGAAGTGTGGCGGGATATTGCATCATGACAAATCAAAGCACTACAGCACAGGGCACAGGGCAAGGCCAGCCGCTGGCACAGCCACCAAGCAGCCCGCAGGTCAGCACAGGTCAGCCCCGTGTGGCGCTTATTGGTTGCCATGGGCGCATGGGCACATTGTTTATGCACAGGTTGGCGGCAGGGGCGCAGCTTTGCGGGGTGGATATGCCCCTCAGCGCAGAAAAACTGCATACTGCCTGTGCGCAGGCCGATATTGTGCTGCTCTGCGTGCCCGCCGCAGCCATGCAGGAATGCATAGCCCTGTGCGTGCCGCACATGCAGGCAGAGGCTCTGCTTGCCGATATTGTTTCTGTGAAAGAAGAGCCGCTGGCGCACATGGAAAAGGCTTGGCAGGGGGCTTGCGTGGGCACGCACCCACTCTTTGGCCCTCAGCCAGCACCCGATTTAGCGTTGCGCGTATGCCTTACCCCCGGGGCGCGTGCCAGCCAAAAGCATATCGACACCCTGCGCCAGCTGTTTGCCAGCATGGGGGCAGAATGTTTTTGCAGCACAGCGCAGGAGCATGACCGCGCGGTAAGCCTTATTCAAAGCATGAACTTTATTACCTCGCTTACGTATTTTGCCATGCTGGCAGATAAAGAAGAGCTTAAACCCTTCATCACCCCCTCTTTTCTGCGCAGGCAGGAAGCAGCACGCAAATTGCTGACCGAAGACGGCGCTTTGTTTACTGGCCTGTTTGAAGCCAACCCCTATGCCCACGAAAGTGTGCGCCAATACCGTTCCCTCTTGAATATTGCGGCTGGTGGCGATATTGAATTATTGTTGCACAGGGCGCAGCGCTGGCTGGAACAAGCCTAGGGGCAGACTCGAGCGCACCAGACACAAGGCAGCACATCACTTCTAGAGCATATTCACTTTCAAAGCGCACTGAATGGGGAAGTACATTCCCCTTGCGCTTTGAGCGGCAAGGATTTCTTGCGAAACCTTGTGAGTATTTTCAATGGTAAAATGCTCTAGCCTTATGCGGCAGCAGGTATGCGGGCACCAAGCCCCTGCCTGCTGCCCTTGGCGTGTTGCCAAAGCAGACAGGCAGCAAGTATGCCTTTGCTCTGTAAAGAATTTGCCTGTACACCCTTGCCACAAAAGGGGCGCAGGCCAGCTTTATTTGCTCTTATGCAACGTCTTCAAAAAAAATTGCTCTAACAAGCGCGGGGATATATGGATTATTTTTTGCAGGGGCTCAGCATGGGGCTTACCTATGTTGCGCCTATTGGCATTCAAAACCTTTTTGTCATCAATACGGCTTTGGAGCGGGACAAGCTACATGCTTGGTGTACAAGCGGCATTGTAATATTTTTTGATATCAGCCTTGCCCTTGCCTGCTATTTTGGTATTGGCCTGCTTATGCAGCAATGGCCAGAGCTCAAGCTGGCGCTATTGCTGCTAGGCGGGCTGCTTATTGCCCACATGGGCATACAGCGCCTGCGTGCACCCGTGCCCACGCATCTGCGGGGCGCAAGGCAGCGCACCTTGCTGCAAACGGCCAGTATGGCTTGCGCTGTGGCATGGCTAAACCCTCAGGCTATTCTGGATGGCACTATGATGCTGGGGGCTTTTCGTGCTGCTCTGCCGCCAGAAGGCGGACTGCACTTTTTGGGTGGTGTCTGCATGGCTTCGTGCCTATGGTTTTGCGGTTTAACGGCAGCCGTACAGCTGGGGCATGCGTGGATAAGCCAGCGCGTGCTTTTGCGCATCAACCAATGCTGTGCCGTAGTAATGCTGTTGTATGCCATTAGACTGCTGTGGAATTTTACGCAGGCGGTGGCAGCATGAACACCCTCTTTTCTTTACGCACTGTGCGCCAGCACGGCCTGTGCTACCCCGATATAGACATAGCCGAAGGCTGTACAAGCTTTATCACAGGGGCAAGCGGCTGTGGTAAAAGTTCTCTCTTCTGCTTGCTCAATGGCACAGCCCAAGCAGAAAGCGGCACTATTGTTTACCGCAGCCGCCCTATTGAGGACTATGAGCCCCTTGCCCTGCGCCGCGAAGTGCTGCTGGTGGGGCAGCAGGTTTTTCTCTTTGACGGCAGTATTCAAGACAATTTTGCCACTTTTTATGAATACCGCCACAAGCCCTGCCCCTCTGCCGCCACCATGCTGGCCATGTTGGCGCTGTGCCAGCTTGATATGCCCCTGCATACGGCCTGTGCCCACCTCTCTGGCGGGGAAAGGCAAAGGGTGTATGTTGCCCTCTTTCTTTCGCTGCAAACGCCAGTGCTCTTGCTGGATGAGCCCAGCGCCGCGCTGGATGCCCACACAGCCCACGCCATGCTTGGGGCGCTGCATGCCCATTGCCAAGCCCGCGGGGCAAGCCTGCTGGTTATCAGCCATGATGTCAGCTTGGCACAGCGCTATGCCCATACACACATTGCGCTGCCCACGCCGCACAAGGAGCAAAACCATGAATAGTGCTCTTGATTTGCCCCTGCTGCGCTTTGCCCTTGTCTATATCTTATTGCTGGCTGTGCTTTGGCTGATGAAAAAAGCCCGCATCCATAAAA
The DNA here is from genome assembly GCA_028689675.1 of Desulfovibrionaceae bacterium. GTDB lineage: Bacteria > Desulfobacterota > Desulfovibrionia > Desulfovibrionales > Desulfovibrionaceae > JAQVCS01. The sequence goes on from JAQVCS010000007.1 coordinate 10,501, forward strand.
CAGCCCTGCTCATTACTGCCAGCATGCGCATGACAGTGCAGCTTATTCTTGCTGGCTTGCTGCTTACATGGATTTTCAAACACCCGCACCCTCTGCTCACGCTTGGCTATGTGTGCGCCATGGTGCTTTTTGCCATACATCGTGTGCTTTCGCAGCATAGGGGGCTGAACAAGCGCTTTCAATGGGTGGTGGCGGCATCGCTGGCTGGCTCTGGGCTGGCAGTGCTGCTCTTTTTTGTTTGCCTTGTCGTGGGGGTGAATATTACCGAGGCGCAATACACCATTCCCCTTGGCGGTATGATTATTGGCAATGCCATGACAGGCCTGAGCCTTGCCCTCAATACTTTCGAGCAAAACCTTGCTGCCAATACAAACCGCCTTGCCAGCCTGCTGAACTGGGGCGCGCACCCGCAGGATATTGTGCGCCCCATGGCCAATGCTGCGCTGGAAACAGCCCTGCTGCCCACTATTAATTCCATGCTGGGCACGGGCATAGTGTGGCTGCCCGGTATGCTGACAGGGCAAATCTTGGCCGGCACGCTGCCCACCACGGCCATACTGTATCAAATAGCTATTATGATTGCCATTTGTGCCGTTGTCTGTCTTGCTGTTTTTTGTTCTCTTTACTTCGGTTGCCACACCTTGTATGATAAGCATTACCGCCTTATCCTTGCGAACCCCCCAAAGGAGTAAACAGCTATGGAAACATTGGACGCCTTCCCTCTAGTATTGCAAAAACCCTGTAAGGAATTTTTAGAATCATATAGAAATGCCTGCTCTGAAACATGCGGCTTTGTTAATCACCCCACCTTAATGCATGACCCTGCACAGTTTGAGCAATGGAAAGATTCTATTTTTGATACCTATGAAAAGCATGAGAAAGGCATTGATTTACCAGAAGGGCAGATGCCTTCTGCTACCTATTGGCTTGTTTCTGGCTCTGAATATATTGGTACTATCAATATTCGCCTAAAATTAACTGAAGAGCTGGAAAATTATGGTGGCCATGCCAGTATTTTTATTCGCTGTAGTGCGCGCGGCAAGGGCTATGCCACAAAAGCCCTTGACCTCACCTTGGCACAAGCCCGCAAGCTGGGCATTTCCCCCATTCTTATTACCTGCATAGAATCAAACGCGGCCTCGCTGCACAGCCTGCTGAACGCGCCGCATGAAAAAAGGGAAAGCGTCAGCACTGTGGCAAATGGCACAGAATGCAAGGTCAGCCGCTTCTGGTTTCGCTAGAGCAACCTTGCTTTGAAATTACTCTGACAAGGACGAAAACATATGCCCGCTACCAAGGCATAAGCGCACTATATTTGCGCTGTTACATGATAACAGGGGCTTATCTTTCCTCTTTTAAATTATGTACTTTCAAAATTAATTTGCTCTCACTCGCGTTAAAAACACTCTATTCTTTTGCGGCTGACAGCGTCAGGCTTTACCTTTTACGCCGCACAACAAGCCATAAAAAAAGCCCCCTCTGCCAAAAAGCAAGGGGGGCTTCATGGTATCTGGTATACACACTGAGCCTTCAGAGTGGCTGAACTTTATTTTTTAGGCAAAAAGGTGCGCCCTCAGGGCATTTGGCGCACAAAGCCTGCTTCTTCTTGAGGGGCGTCAAAGGCCTTTTGCAGGGCATGCTCCAAAGCGCTCATACTGTATACATCGCGCAAAACCAAGGGCTTTTTCCAGCCCTCACCCGCGGGGAAGAGCGCTGTGAGCGGGATGCTTTTACTGCCCAAGGCTTCCAGCAGGCCTTGGGCTACGGCGTCCTCGCGGGTTAAATCAACACGAATCAAGCGAAAGCCATACTGCTGCTGCAAATCTTTTATGGCATCATTTTTTAATACGGTAGCTTCCAAAAATTTACAATTGGGGCACCAGTCGGCGGTAAATTCCACCAGCAAAGGCTGCTTGCCCGCCAGCGCGGTGAATTGCGTCGGGCTAAAACTCTCCCATTCCAAAGCAGGGCGCACGGGCTGCGTGGCATAGAGCAGCCCCCCAATAAATAAGAGCACCCCCACCAAACGCGCCAGCATGCGGCGGCGCGGCGGGGCAGTATAGCCACAATAGCGCCCCCACACCCAACCGCAGGCAGCAATAATAAGCAAGGCTGTGAGCACCTGCATGTGCCGCTCTTGCGGTAAAATAGACAGCAAATACAGAGCAGTAGCCAGTAAGAAAAAGCCCATACCCTTTTCCAGCACATTCATCCACGCCCCAGGGCGCGGCATAAGGTGCACAAGGCGCGGCTTATAGGCAAAAAGAATATAGGGGCTGGCCATGCCCAGACCCACAGCGCAAAAAATAACCACCATACTGCTCACTGGCTGGGTAAAAGCCCAGCTCAGCACCCCGCCCAGCAAAGGGCCGCTGCACGGCGTGGCAAGCAGGGTAGCCAGCACGCCAGTGCTATAGGCCTGCATGCGCGGGCTGCCCGTGGCGCTGCTTTTCAGGTCAATCATGGGCAGGGTAAACACCCCAAGCATGGAAAGCCCAAGCAAAAAGACCAAGCACAGCATGCCCAAAATCACCATTTGGTTTTGAAAAAGCTGCCCCCACATCAAGCCAGCCAGCCCCAGCACCACGGCCAGCAGCACAAACCACGTTATCACCCCTGCGGCAAAAAAGAGGTTATGCTCACGAAACCGTGCCAGCCGTGTTGACTCATCCTGCCCCGCCGCCACCAGCATGCCGCTGACTTTGAGCGTCAGCACGGGCAGCACGCAGGGCATCACATTCAGCAGCAACCCTGCCAAAAAGCCCATCAGCAAGGCCTTGCCCCAGTGGTTTACCTCTACAGCATCCTGCGCATAGCGTGGCTCTAAAGTCCATTGCCCATCGTGCCCTTGCTGGCTTTGGGCAGCAGGCACAGGCACAAGGGCAGTAGTGCCCTCTTGGCCTTGCGCGGGCAAAGGCATGGGGGCAATGCCCGCAGCAGCCTGCCCGCCCTGCCCGCCGCCCAAGGGCATAAGGGGTACAATGCCGCCCTGCCCGCCAGCCTGCGCTGTGGGCACAAGCACATCGGGGTCTGCACTGGGCAATTTTTGTGCTTTGAGCCATGCTGCCTGCCATGGCAGCGTGCCCACGGGGCTGAGCTCTTGCGGCACAACGACCTCAAAAGGTATTTTTTGCGGCACACAGCGCGCATTTGAGCACAGCAAAGCCCGCACCATGCCACGCAGCACCTGCCTTTGCTTCTGCTCTGCCACCCTGCCGCGCACTTCAACAAAAACAGTAACTTCATCCGTATATTTACCGCGCGCACCCTTGGGATAATACACCACACTGTGCGCCTGCTCTGCGGGCAGCAAAAGCGTGGTGGGCTGCCCTTCTGTGGAAGCATGAGGGTAAATATAATAGTTTTCGGGAATGCGTATGCGCACGGCAGCAAGCAGCTTGGCTTTATCGCGGGCAAAACTGACCGAAACCGCAAGGTTTTCATCTGCCGCCACCGCAGGCATGGCCAGCAGCACAAGCAGCATAGCTGCTGCCAACAGGGCAAAAAGCTGCACCTGAAACACTTTTTTTATGACAGGGGGAAAAAATTTGTACATTTTTCTTGACTTCTCCAGCGCATCACCGTAAATGCATTGCCACGGCGGGTCATTAGCTCAATTGGTAGAGCAGTTGACTCTTAATCAATTGGTTTGGGGTTCGAGTCCCCGATGGCCCACCAGAAATTTTGGAGCGGAACATATTCCGCTCCTTTTTTTATGCCTGAATACGCCCTGTTGTATACTTCCTTCATTCCTTTCTCTCTTTCCCCACCCAAAAATCATGTCCGTAGCACGCGCCCAAGGCTTTGCCCAAGGCAAGGCTGCACAAGCATTGCTGCAAAATACAGCTTATCGCAGCTTCCTCTTTTTAGCACCTGCCCCCAGCTTTAGCAAGCAGGTGTGCTGCCAGTGCTTATGCCCGCTTTGCCGCATATTCCAGCAGCATAGTGTGCCATTGCGCCGCCCCGTGGCACGAATCGGCTATGCCCTTGTGCACAAAGCCCAGCGCTTCATAAAAAAGAATAAGCTTGGCCTTGCAGGTCAGCACCACCCCGCGCTTGCCCCGCCCTTGTGCTGTGGCAATAAGGTGGCGCATCAGCGCGCTGGCTATGCCCCGCCCCTGCCATTGCGGCAGTACCACCAAGCCGAACACCGTTTGATATGCCCCCTGCGCATTGTGCAGGCTGGTGTCATGGTACAAAGCGTCGGGCAGCACAGGGCTGGTGGTAACGCAGCCATTCACCTGCCCCACCACCATGCCCCCCGCCTCTGCCACAAAAAAACATTCGGGAAAAGCCGCAAAGCGTGCCACAAAGGAGGGCACAGTGGCTGCCTCTGCCGCAGGAAAACCCAAGGCTTCCACAGCCGCTATGGCTGGTATATCTTCAGCCCGTGCTGGGCGTATATACATGTTCATGAGCGCACCACTTATGAATACAGGCTGGGCGCGCGCAGGGGGTGATGCGCACACGAAGAGCAGCAAATGCTTTGCTCGGTAAGGCATTGCAAAATGCCGCATTGCTTGCCGTCATGCTCTCCAGTGCAGCTTTGGCGCAATTGCTGCAAATGGTGCTTAAGGTGCTCAAGCGAGGCTATTTGCTCATTCACGGCCTGCACATGCTCTTCCAGCAGTTTCATAACCCAAGTGCATTCTTTTTGCGGCTGCTCTCTAAAGGCAAGCAAGGCCTTGATTTCGGGCAGTTTTATACCGTGCTTGCGGCAATGCATAATAAAAGCCAGCTTTTCCTCATCGGCTGGGCTGTATTGCCTGTAATTGCCCTCTGTCCTTTGGGGGGCACTCAGCAGGCCTTCTTTTTCATAATACCGAATTGTCACAACCTTGCAGCCCGTTTTTTTAGCCAATTCGCCTATTTTCATATTTTTCCTTTTTTTAAAAAAGTTCTTGACCCTATAGTAACTATAGATATTAGGCTTGTCAAAACAGCTATTGCAAAGCACATACACCATTGCATGGAGAAAAACTATGTCTAAAAGCACACTATCAGAAAGCACGCTCACAGCCGCCTGTGCCTACAAAAACCCGCACGGGCAGGCCAGCTGCAATACACCCTTTGCCTCAAGCCCCCACCAGCACAGCGCGGACGCCTGCGCTTGCCAACAGCAGAACACAAAACAACACAACCATGTCTGCTGCTGCGGGCACACAGCACCCCTTGGCGCACAGGCAGACAGCCCGCTTGCCAAGCCCTCGGCACAGTGCGTGCTGTACCGCATTGTCAATATGGATTGCCCCATGGAAGAAACCCTGATACGTAAAAAGCTGGAGCCCATGGCAGGTATAACAAAGCTGGAATTTAACCTGATGCAGCGCGTGCTTACCGTGCATCACAGCCTGCCAAACACAAAGGGCATTGCCGCAGCGCTGCATGCTATTGATATGGACGGTGAGGAAATGCACACAGCCAAGGCCGCAGCCGCCCCCTTGCCTGCTCAGGGCAATGCATGGCGCAGCCTTGGTTTGGCTCTGATTTTAGCCGCTGCTTCAGAAGTGCTGGAATTGCTGCACGAATGGCAGGTTGCCCCTTTTGGCGGGGCTGACAGCAGCGCATTTATGGCATGGCTGCCCCTGCTTTTTGCCCTTGCCGCCATAGCCTGCGCAGGCCTGACCACCTATAAAAAAGGCTGGATTTCCCTACGCACTGGCAATTTGAACATCAATGCGCTGATGTCCATTGCCGTAACAGGGGCAGTGCTCATAGGGCAATACCCCGAGGCCGCCATGGTTATGGTGCTGTTTAATGTGGCAGAAGCAATAGAAGGCAAATGCCTTGACCATGCGCGCAATGCTATTCAAAAATTATTAAGCCTCACACCAGAGCAGGCCACAGTGCTCATGCTCGATGGCGCATGGCAGGTGCTGCCCTGCAAAGATATTGCCCTTGGCAGCCATGTGCGCGTGCGCCCCGGCGAGCGCGTGGCGCTTGACGGGCTGGTGGTGCAAGGGCAGCCCGCCATAAATCAGGCGCCCATCACGGGGGAAAGCCTGCCCATAGAAAAACATGTGGGCGATGTGGTCTATGCTGGCAGCATCAATGAATCGAGCAGCTTTGAATTCACTGTCACTGCCAGAGCAGAAGACACTACCCTTGCGCGCATTATTCATGCTGTGGAAGAGGCTCAGCGCTCGCGCGCGCCTATACAGCGCATTATTGACAATTTTGCCCTCTATTATACCCCTGCCGTATGCCTTTTGGCACTTGCTTTGGCCATATTTCCGCCTCTGTTTATGGGCAGCGCGTGGACAGAATCTATTTATATGGCCTTGGTCACCTTAGTTATTGGCTGCCCCTGCGCGCTGGTCATTTCCACCCCTGTTACCATTATCAGCGGCATAGCCGCCGCCACTAAGCAGGGCATTATGATTAAGGGCGGGGCATTTTTAGAACAAGGCCGCCTGCTCAACTGGGTGGCGCTGGATAAAACAGGCACACTCACGCATGGCAAACCCGTGCTGACCCAAAGCCAGCCTTGGGGCACAATGGATGCCACGGCCACGCTGCACTATGCCAGCAGCCTTGCCGCGCTTTCAGACCACCCCGTCTCGCTGGCTTTGGCCAAAGCGGGCGCAGAACAAGGCCTAAGCCCGCTGGACGTGAGCGACTTTAGCGCGCTGGCGGGGCTGGGGGTGCAGGGCAGGCTTCAAGGTTCGCTGTGGCGCTTGGGCAATAAGCGCCTGCTGCCAGCCGATATGCACGATAAAATAGTATTGCAGCATATAGAAGCATGGGAAAAGCAGGGCAACAGCGTGGTTGTTCTGCTTCAGGAAGAGACAGTGCAGGCCGTATTTGCCGTTGCCGACACCGTGAAAGAAAGCAGCATTGCCGCCATACAGGAATTGCACCAGCTTGGTGTGCAAAGCATGATGCTCACAGGGGACAATGAATACAGCGCGCAAACCATTGCCGCGCAGGTGGGTGTGGATGCTTTTCAGGCCAATTTGCTGCCCGCAGCCAAGCTTGAGGCCGTGAGCCGCCTTATGCAGCAGGGCACAGTGGGCATGGCTGGGGACGGCATTAACGATGCCCCCGCCCTTGCCAAGGCTGATATAGGCTTTGCCATGGCCGCGGCAGGCACAGATACCGCCATCGAAACCGCAGATATTGCCCTGATGGATGACGATTTACGAAAAATCCCGCGTTTTATTCGCCTTTCCCGCGCCACGCACGCCATAATAGTACAAAATATTGTTGTGGCGCTGGGCATAAAGGCTCTTTTTTTCACCCTCACGGTGCTCGGCTATGGCACTATGTGGATGGCTGTCTTTGCCGATGTGGGCACAAGCCTGCTGGTGGTTGGCAATGGGCTGCGTGCCATGCGCTAAACGCCTCTATTCGCCTGTGCCATATTGACCAAAAGAACCATCAATGCTGGCATTATCCCCGGGGGTACGAAAGTACCCTTCGGGGCTGTATTCTGGCTTGCCTGCGGCCATAAGTTCACTTACAGTCTGGCATTCCCAGCCTTTCTTATCCAAATAGTCCAGCAAAAAGAGCAGCAGCTCAAGGCTGTGCTCGGGCACACTGTTGGCATGAAATAAAATAATAGACCCCGGGCGCACCTGCTCCAGCATGGCATGCATGGCCTGCGCCACACTTTCCCCATGCATGCCTTCTGCCACCACATCCCATTGCACCACATGCAGGCCGTGCTCTTGCAGCCATGTTAGGCTTGCGGGGGTGCAGCGCCCATAGGGCAGGCGAAAAAGCGTCATACTGTAGGGCACATTGTCCATCATAGAAGCATAGCCCGCAGCCTCGGCCATGCGCCCCAGCTTTTCACGCAAATGCTCATACCATGCCTGTGTCCATTCTATTTGCTCATCCGCTTTTTGCTTGTTAATAATGGCAAAATTGGCATGCGTCCAAGCATGGTTGCCCACCTCAAAGCCCCGCGCTGCCATAAGCTGCAAGGCGCGCTCTTCATGAGAGCGCATCCACTTGCCGCTCATAAAAAAAGTGGCATGCGCCTTATAGCGCAGCAAGGCACTAATAATACCCTGCTCATAGCCAGCCACAGAACATTGCAGCTCACACAAGTCAAAAGTCAGAGCCACAGCCTTGCGCCCGGGGGGCAGGGCAACACGGCGTATTGTGCCATAGGGCAAGGGCTTGCCCGCGGCGGCATTGCTGCTGGCAAGCAGCTTGTGTAGCACGGTGCTGGCATGGCGTGGCACAGTAAACAAAGAAGGGTGCGTATTATTGGGCACGCCAAAGCCCATATCGCTGGCGCGCAAAGGGGGCAGGCCATGCGGCCACAAAGCCTGAAAAAGATCGGGCGGAGTGGGCAAAGCCGTAACCAAGGGCTGGCTTTGCTCGGCAATAAAGGAAGATACAGCCTGCTTCAGCAAAGGGCTTGCGCTGGGCTGCACAGGCATACAATAAAAAAGGGCAAGAAAGGCACACAGAAAATATTTTTTTACCATACAGCTACCATACAGCACAAAGTATTGCGCCCCGCCCGCATGCAGACAGCTATGCATAAAGAGCATACGCGCCCCAATGCGCTTGTGCGCCCCCACCAAGCAAGCAGGGGCAAAAAAGCGCCCTAGATGCCCTTCACGCGGCGCACCAGCTCGGCCACAAGGCAATCAAGCGCATCCACCACGGCCTCATCATGAGGGCAAATGACAGAAAGCTCGGTGCAGGCGGCAATCATCACAGGCACACCCTGCGCGCGCATGGCATCCACCACAGCCACAAAGCGCTGGCGCATGGCGGGGCTGGAATCGCCCGCTTTCACAGCGGCAATAATAGCGCTGACCTCTTCTTGCAGCATGGCCTCGGGGTACACGGCCTCTATACCATAGGCGGCAAGGCGCTTTTCATACAGCCCAGTGCTGCGTGTGCCCACCGTGCACAACACAGCAGCGCGCTTTGCCTGCGGGTGGCTTTCATGAATATGCTTTGCTGTGGCGTCCAGCATATCCACAAAGGGCAGGGCGCTGGCAGCCTGAATTTCTGGCAAGTAATAATGGGCAGTATTGCAGGGCATGCACAGCATATCCGCACCAAAAAGCTCCAGACGCTTTGCCATATCGGCCAGCACAGGGGCAGCAGAAGGAATAGTGCCCTGAATGGAAAGCACACGGTTGGGCACTTTGCTGTTTTGGTCAACAATACAATGGATATGGTCATTATCCACACTGGCTGGTGTGGCTACCACAATGCGGCGCATCAGTTCAACGGTTGCTTCTGGCCCCATACCACCTAAAATTCCCACCACTTTTTCTGTATTCATTCCTGCATCCTTTTTATCAAGCACAAATTTTTTGCCCAAGGGGCATGCGCGCAACCTACAGCGAACAGGGCAAAGACACAAGCAGGGGCTTTGCCTTTATATCATAAAGCCAAATGACAGGCTTTCGGGCACAAAAGCATAGGGCAAGAGGCTCTTTTTATTCGTAATAAAATAAGTATTGTTATTTTTTAGCCTGCGTGTATGAGAATAAAGAGCCTAATGCTCAGGAGGTTGCTTATGCGCATACATACTTTGTTTGCTTTATTGGCTCTGCCTTTAGCCACCTTGGCTTTTGCCAGCTACAGCCACGCCGCCGATGGCGCTGCTGTCTGGAAACAATCCTGTAGCCCCTGCCACAGCAGCGCCGCAAAATTCAAAGGCGCAGCCCCCGCAGACCTTGAAAAAAAGCTGCTCGCCTTCAGCCAAAAAGAGCAAAGCAGTGACAAGGCCAAAACCATGCAAAAAAATATTCAAAGTTTAAGCTCGGAACAAATGACCGCGCTCACGCTGTTTATGAGCACGGGCGGCGAGGCGCAGGGCAAATAGCTGCCCTTTTTCCAAAACACAGAACAAAAGCCGGCACACTTGCTGTCGGCTTTTTGTTTTGGGCTATGCTTGGTTAAGCGCTTCCAAAGCAAGGCGCGCCGCTTCCTGCTCGGCACGTTTCAGGCTGGGGCCCTGCGCGCTGAATTCTTTGTGGTTAGGCAAAATAAGGCGCACAGAAAATATTTTAGCATGTTCTGGCCCAGAGCTGCCCGTGGGCACATAGAGGGGGCGGTCTTTAAAAAGGCGCTGGGCTTCTTCTTGCAGCCTTGTTTTATAATCTTTACGCGGGCTTTCCCCCACGCTGGCTGGCCAACGATTGCGAAAGACATGCTGCACCACAGCCGTGGCAGCCGCAAAGCCGCCGTCTTCAAAAACCGAGGCCAGCACGGCTTCAAACACGTCGCTCAACACTGTATCTCGGTTACGCCCGCCCTGCCCTTCTTCGCCCTTGCCCAGCAGCAAAAAGGTGTCTAAATGCAGCTCACGGGCAAGGTCTGCCAGCGCACCAGTGCTCACAAGGCGCGAGCGCAGGCGTGTCATGTCCCCTTCACGCGCATCGGGAAAACGCGCAAACAGTTCCCACGAAACGCACAATTCCAGCACAGCATCACCCAAAAATTCCTGCCGCTCATTGTGCGCCTGCTCTGCCCCATGCTCGTTTGCCCACGAGCTGTGTGTAAGTGCTAGCGTAAGCAATTCTGGGCGGGAATAGGTGTATTGCAAAATCTCTTCAATAGCTTTGTGTTGTTGCATACTTGCTTCCTTCCTACGACCGAATAGTTTTATCAAATTTAGCTGGCTTGGCAAGTATAAAGCGCAGGTGCACCCTTGACAGAGGCGCTGGCAATGTCTACCTATGCCCAACAGCATTTTTGCAGCGCACTCATTGCGGAACACTATTTTTGAGGAGCAAGACCAAATGGCTTATGATATTCGCATTATGAAATTGGTAAGCGGTGACATTGTCATCGGCAAATATGATACAGAAAAAGACAGCCTGAACGATGTGGCCGTTATCCAAACCATGCCCACCCAGCAGGGCGTACAAATGCTCATTCTCCCCTATGGCTACCCCTTTGAGCCGCAATTTTGCGGCAGCATTGAAGGCAAGCATTTTATGTACCGCTATGCTGAAATTCCCGATGATCTCGAAAAAAAATATCTGGAAGCCGTCACCCAGCTTACTGTCAGCGGTGGCATGGGCAAGCTGCAATTTGGCCCTATGGGCGGCGCTGGCGGCAGCGGCTTGATTAAGTAGCTTTTTAAACGCACTTCACCTATATTAGGGCGGTTCACCATACCGCCCTTTTTTAGTATAAAGGAATATCATGCGTTCTTTGTTACCCTTGCTCCCCAAGCCCAGCCGCTATACAGGCCTTGAAGAAGGCAGCATACATAAAAACCCTGCTGCGGTGCGCCTGCGCATGGCCTTGGCTTTTCCCGATACTTATGATGTTGGCATGTCCTACCTTGGCCAAAAAATTCTTTATGGCATAGTCAATGCCCAGCCCGAATGGTGGGCAGAGCGCGCCTGTGCCCCCGAGCGCGAAGCCGCCGAAATATTGCGCCAGCACAACAAGCCCCTAGGCACGCTTGAAAGCGGCACAGCCCTTGCCGAAATGCATGCCATAGGCTTTGCCATCACGCACGAGCTTTGCTATACCAATGTGCTGTATATGCTTGATTTGGCAGGCATTCCCCTGCGGGCAGCCCAGCGCGGCACCAGCCTGACTGCATGGCCGCTTATTATGCTGGGCGGCGGGGCATTGCTCAGTGCCGAGCCCCTTGCCCCTTTTGTGGACGTAATGCTGCTTGGCGAAGGCGAAGAATTGCTGCCCGAAGTGCTCACCCTGCTGCAACAAGCGCGTGACGCGGGCTGGACAAAACAGCACTTTTTAGAAGAAGCCCGCCACATTGCCGGCGTGTATATTCCTTCTTTTTTTCATGAACAGGCCGATGGCTCGCTGCAAGCCCAATTTGACGACTACACCCGCCCAGCCCGCCGCATTGTGACCGATTTTGACAAAGCCACCTACCCCGTCAGCCAAGTTGTGCCCATTGGCGCGGTGCACAACCGCCTTGCCCTTGAAATTGCCCGAGGCTGTACGCGCGGCTGCCGTTTTTGCCATGCAGGCATGGTCTACCGCCCCGCGCGTGAACGCAGCCTGCCCCATTTGGAAAAGCTGCTTAAAGAATGCCTTGCCCACACAGGCTTTGACGATGTTTCTTTCCTCTCGCTCAGCACGGGCGACTTTTCCGCCCTCAAAACCTTGTGCGATACGGTGTTTGATAAATGCGCACGCGAGCAGGTGGCTGTTTCGCTGCCCTCGCTGCGTGTGGGCTCTATTGATGACAGCATTATGGGGCGCATAGCAGGCATACGCCGCACTGGCGCAACCCTTGCCCCCGAAGCGGGCAGCCAGCGCCTGCGCGATGTCATCAACAAAGGCGTTACCGAAGAGCAGCTTATTTTGCATGTGCAAAAATTGCTGGAACACGGCTGGCAGCAGGTAAAGCTGTATTTTATGATAGGCCTGCCCACCGAAACGGATGCCGACCTTGAAGCCATTGTGGATATTTGCCGCAAGGTGCGCGATGCCGCAGGGCGTGGCCAGCCGCGGCTTATTGTTACCGCGGCCTTGTCACCCTTTGTACCCAAGCCCTTTACGCCTTTTCAATGGTACGGGCAAATTCCTCTGGAAGAAATACAGCGCCGCATCAATTATGTGCGCCAGCTCTTTAAGGGGCAAAAGTGCCTGAACATGCGCTGGCATGAACCCAGCATGAGCCATTTGGAAGGCATTTTTTCACGCGGAGACCGCCGCTTGGCTGATGTGGTGGAAAAGGCCTATCATAAAGGCTCTATATTTAACTCGTGGGTCAATGGCTTTTCGCTTGCGCCTTGGCTTGAGGCCATGGAAGAATGTGGGCTTTCAATAGAGCAGTACACTGGCGAGCGCGCCCTAGGCTCTGTGCTGCCGTGGTCACATTTAGAAGCGGGCATCGACCCAGAATTTCTGCGCAAAGAATGGGAACGCGCCCTTGAAGGCAAGGTGACGGAAGATTGCCGCTATCATGCCTGCCGCCAATGCGGGGCTTGCGACCGCAAGGGGGCGGCCTCGCGCCTGCCAGCGCCCAACCATGCCAGCATTCACAACAGGCTAAACTTCCCCCAGCGGGATCAGGCCGCCCATGTGCCAGCTCGCGATGAGGAAGGGCATATTATTTGCCGCATCACGCAAGGCAAAAAACAGCCGCCGCATATTGCGCCTGCGCTGGTGGTCAAAGCCGTGCAATACCGCATTGTGCATACAAAGCTTGACGGCGCCGCCTATTTCAGTCAATTGGAGCTACAGGCTTTGCTGGAACGCGCCATGCGCCGCGCCGCCCTGCCTTTGGCATTTTCACAGGGCTTTCACCCACAGCCTTTGTTCAGCTTTGGGCGTGCTCTGCCTGTGGGCGTGGAAAGCCTTGCCGAATGGTTTGCCATTACCCTGCGCGAGCCCATGCCAGCGCAGGCAGTGCGCCTTGCTCTTCAGCCCTGCCTGCCCAAGGGCATGAACATTGTGGATGTTTCTGCCGTGGGTAAAGAAACGCGCACCCTGCAATCGCTGCGCGAGCGCTACACCTTGCGTTTTATTCAGGGGGATAGTGCCCGCTTCCAACAGGCATGGCATGATTTTGCAGCGCAAGACAGCTTTATTTGGACGCGTATGACCAAAAAAGGTGAACGTAGCGACGACATACGCCGCATGATAAGCACTATCAGCCACGAGGCAGACGGCAGCATCACCTTTGAGGCAGACTGGGGCACAAAATACCTTTCCCCCTTGGCGCTCTGCCTTGCCCTGACAGGGGAAGACAGCCTGCCCTGCCTGCACCTGCGTAAGACAGCGCAATATTTTGAATAAACAATAACATACAAAACATAAGGCCTATTTATGGGAAGCATACGCCCTTTTGATTCTGACCTAAGCTTTGCCGAGCATATTAAACAATTACAGCCTGATGAATTGCTTGATATCTGGGTGGAAACACAGCAATTGGCAGAGCAGGTACAGGCACAGCATGAAGAAGACCTGAGCCTTGACCCTGAATATGAAAGCATTATTGTGCGCGAACTGCAATTACGCAGCGTTCATGCCTGATACGCAAAAGCCCGCCCTGCGCGGGCTTTTTATGGAGCATATATGAGCACCCCGCCACACAAAGCCTTGCTGGAAATTCGTGACCTTTCCTTATATATGCCCAATTGCGGCAAGCCCTGCCCTGTGGTCAGCCATGTGGATATTACGCTTGCCGCAGGCGAGGTGACCTGCCTTGTGGGGGAATCGGGCTGTGGCAAAAGCCTGACTGCCCGCGCTGTGCTCGGCCTGCTCCCCACAGGTTTTCGCGCTACAGGGGGCATATTTTTTGATGGTCAGCCCCTGTTGAACCTGCCCGAAAAGGCTTGGCAGCAGGTGCGCGGCAAAGAAATAGGCATGATTTTTCAAGAGCCCATGACAGCGCTGAACCCCGTCATCCCCGTAGGGGAACAAGTTGCTGAGGTGCTGCGCCTGCACCTGCACATGACGCGCAGCGCAGCGCAGCAACAGGTACTTGAACTTTTTGCCCAAGTGGGCATACCCGAAGCCGCCAGCCGCTATCATGTCTACCCGCATCAGCTTTCAGGCGGTATGCGCCAGCGGGTGATGATAGCCATGGCACTGGCCTGCCGCCCGCGCCTGCTGCTAGCCGATGAGCCCACCACAGCGCTGGATGTGACTATTCAAAACCAAATTTTGCGCCTGCTGCAAGAGCAAAGCCAAAAACGTACTATGGGCTTGCTGCTTATTACGCATGATTTGGGCGTGGTGGCGCATATGGCGCACCATGTAAACATTATGTATGCAGGCAGGCTGGTAGAAACCGCCTCAGCAGCTGCCCTTTTTGCTGCGCCGCGCCACCCCTACACCGCGGGGCTTATTGCCTGCGCCCCCAGCCTTGCCCACAAGGGCTTGAGCAGGCTGCCTGTTATTCAGGGCACAGTCCCGCCGCCTGCCAGCATTGGGGCTGGATGCGTGTTTTATAATCGCTGCACCCGCGCTGTGGAACAATGCCAGCAAAGTATGCCCCCACTTTGTGGCACAGAGCACAAAGTGGCCTGCTGGAATGCCCTACCCTACAGTAGCACAGGGCATGCTGCTACAAACCACAGCTACTGCTGAAGCGATGCAGCACAACATGTGCGCTCTGAAACGGACTGCCAAACTTTTGGGTGCAGGGCAAGTGCTCCCCTCGCTGCGCTGAAATAGCTAAGAACAACCTTATTGTCTTGAAGCGGCATAGAACAAGATAGCCCGCCGCTTCCCCGCCAACACGGTAACAATACAAAATAAAGAACCAGCCCTGCCTTGTATGCAGAGCTGGCTTTTTTGCATTGCGCCCTTGCTAGGGCATAGTAGCATTAAAAAAATACCCGTAAGGCTTCATAAAAAAATTGCCACCCAAAGCGTACAAGGGGAATTCACTCCCCCGTGAAGTGGGCTTTGAATGTGTATTTGCTCTAAAAAAGCAAAGACCAGCATGAAAACACGCTGGTCTGCTCTTCGCATGTGCCAAAAACTTGAGGCATTGGCAACATAGGCAAGTGACAGCCCCCCTGCACCATGCCAAGAGGCCGCCTTGGGGTGAAGGGAAGCTATCGTAATTATTTTTTAGAAATTAAAACGAGCGCCTACAGAAAATTCATTGCTGTAGGGGCTGGTTTTAATGCTGTATTCACCATCACGGGTTTTCTGCGAAACTTCATGATTGCCTAGGCCAACAAAGCGATAGCCCAAGTCAATGGCTAAATTGGGGTTGATATTATAGGCAACACCAATGCCCGCATTCCATGCAAAGGTGGTATAATTTTCATCCATCGATTCTTTATAGTCACCCTGCTTGATGTCATAGCTGGCATACTGATGCGCCATGCCTATGCCTGCACCAATATAGGGCACAAAATCGCTGCTGTTATGAAAATCCCAATACAGGTTCAAAAAGCTGGTTTTTGTGTTCCATTCCGACTCTACTTTACCGCGAGAGCCAGACCAATTCTGCGAAGCATTTGAGCGCAGGGCAAATTCAAATTCGGCGCGCAAGGGGATCATCTGCTCATAAAAGAAATCATAGCCCACAGCAATACTACCGCCAAAAGTCCAATAATCTTCGGAACCTACACCATAGCCGTGCAAGTTATTGCTGCGAGAAACTGTACCCAAATTATAATCGCTCATCACAAATTTAGGGGCGACATAAATGCCGCTGGCTGCTTCTGCCGCCACAGCGGGTAACAATAACGAAGCCGCCAATACGAGAGTGGACAATATACGTTTCATTCAGATAATCTCCTCGGCTTTCTAGATTTCTTCTAAAGAACAGCACTGACTTTTACAAAGTATGTCGTTTTTGTCAAGGCTGCTTACCTGTATGTCACTTTTTCCCCCCTTCGGGGGTAGCCTTATTTACAGAGGCTTTTGCAAACGTAGGCATTGCTGTTTGCAGCCACGTTTGCAGCCGCCTGTGCCACGCTCTTCAGGCAAAAGCTTTACCCTAAAACAGCGTAGCCCTGTTGCCCCACAAGGTAGCTGCTTTTATGCAGATACTTTTCTGCCCGCGTGCTCAGCATTTTGTGCTCACGTCAGCTCAAATCAGGGTCGGAGGGCAATCGTTCCCAATAAACCTGCCCTTTCTTTTTGTATTTGCGCAAAAGCACATACACGCAGCCCGCGCCGCCATCGGCAGGCACAGCCGTGCAAAAAGCCAAAACAACACGCTTAAAAGGCTCTTGAATAAGCCAGTGCTGCACTTTATCCCCCAGCACGCCATAGCCATTGGGGGAATTAAGCCCGCGCCCATGCACCAAGAGCACAGTGCGCAACCCCTTGAACCACGAGCCCCGAATAAAGCCAAGCAAAGCCTGAAAGGCCTGTGCAGCGCTCAGGCCGTGCAAATCTAAATGCGCCTCGGGGCTGAATGCGCCAGCGCGCAGGCTGTTTATAGTCAGCTCATCCAGCCCCAGCACATGCCCTTCTCTATGCTCCCCAGCTGAGGAAAGCACAAATTCCAGCTTGCTGTCGAGCATTTCCTGCGTATAGGCGCTTTCGGGCTGGACAATTTCAGGAATTTGCGCCACTTCGCGCCCCTTACCCGCCAGCGGTTTGACCTGCCGCATGGCCGTGGCAAAGGCAGAAAGCTCGCCATGCGCTTCTTCTTGGGCAGCAGCTTGGGCAAACAGCGCTTCTTCTGGCTGGGGGCTAGCGGGGCACAAGGGCGCGCTGGCAGGGGCTGGCGTGGCTTTTTCGGGCTTGCTCTGCCCATGCAAAGGGGCAAAAGCCTGCTGCTCATGCAGGGCAAAACCCTTGCTTTTTTTGCTGCCCGCTTTGCCGCCATCTTCCTGCCTGACATTGCGCATGGCTTCATGAAAAAGCCGAGAATCTTCTGGTGGGCAGGGGGCAGCCCCCACAGCGGCAAGAAAATCAACATCCTCGTGCACGGAAAGTTTTTTCTTCTTTTGTGCTGGGCGGCTGGGGCTTGTTGTACCGCTTTTGGCGGGAAATTGCTTTTTATTCAGCGCGGCAAAGGGGTTGGCGGTAAAGGAATCGGCCATGGCACACCTCACAAAATAAAAAAGCCGCAAGTATCCCCTGCGGCTTTTTCTGTATACGAATAAAAAAACTACTTGGCAGCGGGCTGCGCCGCAGGGGCTTCTGTCTTAGCAGCTTCAGGCTGCGCGGGGGCAGTGGCCGCAGGGGCAGCAGGCTGCGCCGCAGGGCTTTCTGTCTTTGCTGCTTCTGGCTGGGCAGGGGCTGCGGGGGCTTCTGTTTTGGCAGCTTCAGGCTGCGCGGGGGCAGTGGCCGCAGGGGCAGCAGGCTGCGCCGCAGAGCTTTCTGTTTTTGCTGCTTCTGGCTGGGCAGGGGCTGCGGGCTGTGCTTTTTCTTCAAACTGCACATTCACATCCAACACGGCCGAATCATCGGCAGGGCGCGAGCTTGTGACAAAAGTATAGCTTAACGAAGTGATAATAAAGAGCAAACCCGCAAATGCGGTCAGCTTTGCCAGCATGCCACCTGCACCGGTAGAACCGAACACAGACGAGTTACCGCCGCCAAAAATGACGCCCATACCTTCCTTGCCCGCTTGCAGCAGCACAAGAATGACCAGCAAAACACAAACAATGATATGCAGCGTTAAAATAAGGGTCTGCACTGTATCCTCCAGAGTAATTCTGCTTCCAAGAGCTGAACTATACCGACAAGCGGCTCTCTTACGCAAAAATAATGCGGCTAAAACTTTCAGCTACTAAAGAAGCACCTCCTACCAAGAGGCCGTCCACATTGTCAAGCAGAATAATGGCGCCAGCATTGTCGGGCTTAACACTGCCGCCATAAAGAATGGGCGTTTCTGCCCCAAAGTTGGGGAAGCGCTGCACCAGCAATTTACGCACAAGAGCGTGAACTTCTTTAATTTCTTCCAAAGTTGCCACACGCCCCGTGCCTATTGCCCACACAGGTTCATAGGCAAAAGCTATTGTTTTTTCATCGCACGTTGCGGGCACATTTTTCAGGGCAGTGTCAAGCTGACGGGTGAGCACCTGCTCAAGCTGGCCAGCCTCACGCTCGGCCAGCGTTTCGCCAATACACAGCATAACCTTAAAGCCCTGCTCTAAAGCAAAGGCTGTTTTTTTCGCCACAAAGTCATCTTGCTCGCCCAGCAGGTGGCGGCGCTCAGAATGCCCCACCAGCACCCACGTTGCGCGGGCATCGTGCAGCATAGCAGGGGAAATTTCGCCAGTAAAAGCCCCCTCGGCAGCGGGGTACATATTTTGTGCGCCCACTGAAAAATCGTCAGCGCCGCCAAAAACCATAGCCACAGCATGCAAGCCCATAAATTGAGGAAAAACAATAACTTCTCGCTGCACATTTTGGTGGCAGCTGCACTGGGCGTCATGGCATTCATGCCCTTGGTGGGCGGCATTGTGGTCATGCTCGCGCACAAGGGCAAGCAATTCAGAAGCTGTTTCAGCGCATTGCTGGCGATTTTTGAACATTTTCCAGTTAGCGGCAAAAATCTTTTTCATGCTTTATCCTTTTTATCCCGCGCTGCCGCGAGGTCACACACATAAATAAGGGCATCTTCACCCGTATCGGCATAATACTGCCGCCGCCGCCCCACAGGCACAAAACCCTGCGCTTTGTACAGTGCAATGGCTGGGGCATTGCCAGTGCGCACTTCCAATACAGCCCTAGAAATACCCTTTTTGCAGGCTTCTTGCAAGGTCAGGCTTAGCAGGCGCGTGCCCATGCCCTGCTGCCGCCACGCGGGGGCAATGGCTATATTCAGTATTTCCAGCTCGTCAAAAGTATGGTACAAAGCCACATAGCCCACCAGCACAAGCCCCTGTTTCAGGCCATAAGCCATAAAGGCCTGCTGTGTGAATGATGCTGTACATTCCGCCTCGCCCCAAGGCTGGGAAAAGCAAGCCTGCTCTAGCTGCACTAGGCTTGGCACATCCCCCGCATTCAGCGCAGTAAACACTGCTGCTTCAGGAGATAATTTGGGTATCGTTTCCATATATCCTGCCCTTGCTGGCATACCCGACTTGCTGGAAGTTGTTGACAGCAACAATAAAGCCCTGCTGCTCATGCCGCAGGAACAAGTTTTGCGCCAGCACTTGCCCCACCGCCGCGCTATGCTCATAGTATGTGACAGGCAGGGGCGCATTGTGCTGTGCCGTTTGCACGGGCAGGAACAAAGCTGGGGTTTTGCCCTGTGCCCTGTACCTGCGGGGGCTTCGTATGAAGACACGGCCTGCGGGGTGCTGGCAAGCTGGGGGCTGCCCCCTTTGCCCCTGCACAGCCATGGCCTGTGGCCACCATGTGCCACCAACAGCTATGCCTTTACGGCCTGCTACAGGGCAAACCTGCACTGCCCCCTGCCCCTTGCCGCCTCAAGCCCGCTTGCCGAAAGCATGCTGCTTGATATGGATGAACTGCGCGGCATAGCCAGTAGCCTGCCACAGCAGCTTGCCCCAGAGGTGCACTGGGCACTGACCCAAAAGGGGCTGTTCAGCCTGCCGCATGAGCGCAGATAAGCCTTGAAAATTTGTCTGGCCTAGAACAACTAACATTACATAATGTTAATGTTGAAAGACAAACACACTTCGGCTCGTAACAGCGCAAATAAATTATGCTTGTGCCTTCGTTACTGGCATCTGCTCCCGCAGATGCCAGAGCAATTCCAAAACAAAATTGCTCTAGTTGATAAACACACCACCAAAACGCTCCTTATCTTCCATAGCCCGCGCTGTGCCGCGCAAGACTGTGGTAAGGGGCTCGGCATCCACCACCACATTCAGCTTGGTGACCTCGGCAATGCGGCGATCTAAACCACGAATAAGCGCACCGCCACCCGCAATAAGCATACCGTTGCGGTAAATATCCCCTGCCAGCTCTGGCGGTGTTTTTTCCAAAGCGCGGAAAATGGCATCGATAATGGTTTGGATAGGTTCTTTCAGGGCTTCGCGCACATGCCCTTCGGTAAGGCGAATAACCTTGGGCGTGCCTAAAGAAATATCTTTGCCCGAAACTTCAATAACGGGGGCATCGGGCATGGGTATGGCGCAACCAATGAGCTTTTTGACATTTTCTGCCGTATTATCACCAATTTCCAGACGAAAAACATCGCGTACATAACGCTGCACAGCCCTGTCCATCACATCCCCAGCTACGCGCACCGATTCATAATGCGCAATAGCTGAAAGGGTAATAACGGCCACTTCAGACGTGCCGCCGCCAATATCCAGCACCAAATTACCCTGCGGCTCAAGCACGGGCAGGTTTGCCCCAATAGCTGCGGCCATGGGTTCTTCAATTAGCAGCACTTCCCTCGCGCCTGCATCCATGCCCGATTCTATAACGGCGCGCTTTTCCACCTGCGTAATGCCCGTGGGGATGCAAATAGCCATAGAGGGCTTGATAATGCGAAAGCCTTTAATGATCTTGCGCACAAAAAAGGCAATCATCTCACGGGTAACTTCAAAGTCGGCAATAACGCCATCTTTCATAGGGCGTATGGCGCGGATGCGCTGTGGTGTGCGCCCCAAAAAGTCTTTTGCCGCCCGCCCCACGGCAAGCACCGTGCCTTTGTGCACATCCATGGCAACCACAGAAGGCTCATTGACAGCAATGCCCGCACTCTTGGTATACAATAAGGTATTAGCCGTGCCCAAATCCATAGCAATGTTTTCGCCAAAGGAGCTGAAAAAACGCTGTAAAAACATTTACTTTTCCTCTGCGCCTGCATCGGGCGCGCTATGGCTTTCATTGCCAGAATTTCTGTATAACTGCGCCTTGGGCAGCATATTCTGCACACGATTTTTCAAGTACAGTGTTTCAACATACAGGCTCATATAGTCCATAGCCTGCTGCAAAAAAGAACGCATGGCATCATTCACATCCACCGCTTTTGGGCTGCCAAGGCACAGCACACCGCGCGTGCTCTTGTTCAAAAGCAGGGGCATGCAAATAACAGCCTGAAAGGTTGGCGAATTGGCTATGCGCCCAAAAAGGAGCTGCTCGGCATCGCTGCATTGCACCACAGGCTCGCCATTGCGGAACACACAGCCTATCAGGTTACCCCCCATAGAAAGCTGCATGGGCTCATCGCTAAGCAACATGGGGCTTGATTCCATTTCTAGCAAAAAGCTTTCTTGCGGAACATCCACAGAAGCAAAGGCACAATATTCAAAACCAGTGGCTCGCACCATAATTTCTAAAAAGTCTTTCAAGAATGCTGCCCAGCTGCGGCTGCGCTGGCGCAAAACAGGCAACAGGCTTAATGCTGTAAAATACTGTTCTATATAGCTTGAAAGGTCTTCGCGCGTTTGTGTGAGCTGGGCATTTTCCATCAATTTTGCAAAAAGCTGCAAAATTTTACAATCTTTATCAGAAAAAGAATATTGGCGCTTGCTGTCCACACAGAGCACGCCGCCCGTTTCAATGGGGCAGCCCATAAAAGCCTTGATGCTGCTTTCTTCCCCATCGCGGTAATAGTTAAGCACATTCTGATGCTGATCCACATTGGGCACAAGCAAAGGTTCTTTGTTGCGGGCTATCCAGCCCACAAGGCCTTTGCCTTTCAGCACACTTGCCCCTGTGGCAATTTTTTCCCCAAGGCTATACGAAGCGGTTAAAATGCATGTTTCTGAATCCCCCTCTGGCAAAAAAAGCACGGCAGAATAGGCATCAAACACGCTGCACACAATACTGAGCAATTGTTTTTCTATAGAAAGCTGGGTCATGGAAAAAGGCCTTTTTGAGTAAAAATAGAGAGCAGAACGCATCTTTTTTGTAAAGCTATCAAATGGTCACGGCAAGAGCAAGCCCCTCCAGCACGGCACTGCCTTTGCGGGGGAGTAATTTTTTACGTCGGAGAGAGTAGCATTTTTTGGCAAAATATATATACTTACATGAGGAATAGACAGAATAGTCACCTTTTGAGCAAGTATGGAACGGCACTATGGCGATACCGTGGCAGCAAATTTTTAGTAAAGATGGGCTTCCCTGGCAGGGGGCTGTTTCCTTTTCAGACTTTATACAGGTGCGTACTTTACCGGAATTAAAAAAATTTCTGGATGCCGTTCACATTCGTTTTTGCCTTGTCAAACCCTATTACGAGCAGGCGGACTATCCCCTAGTAGAAGCGCGTGAGCTTTTGCCCTCGTTCGATAACGACATGTGGGAATATAAAGACCTGCCCGGCTTTGCCTTGGTGGCTTTTGCGCGCCCTCTTGAGTATTTTTCTGAAGTATTTCAGTATGATAATTTACACCCCCTGCTGGATGTGCAGCACAATACTGCCGCCGCCTGCCCGCTTGAACCCTTTGTGCTTGCGCAGAATGTGCAAACTATCTGCGACCGCCTGCCCCGCGTTTTACAAGAAAATTTTCGCCAAAATTTTGCTGGGCGCGATACCTCGGTGCTGGACTATTACCCTGCATTGCTGCCCTATTTATTGCAAATGGACAGGGCGCAGGTAATGGCGCTTGATAGCGACAACCTCTTTCACCTTGCCGGGGTTTTTGCCTCTTTTCCTTCAGATATTGATTCTGAAATAAAGCGTTTTGGCATACGCATGGGCAAGTTTGCCTATGGCAACAATGCCCTGTATGAACGCAACCGCATGTTTGTGTATCAATACCTCATGGAATTGTATGGTTTTCCTGTTGTTTCTGAAAGGCGCACCTCTAGTGCGCTGTTTGCCCGCCGCCTGCATAAAATGGGTGAAAACTTTTTATTGCGCGTGCTGGGGCAAACAGACCGCACTATCACAACCTATTGGGCAGAAAATGAAAACCGCCGCTACCCTTGGGTAGAAAAAATTGCCCTTATTGCTGTTGACCAAGACCAAACAGAAGTTATTAAAACATTGAAAGAAGGCGGCTACTTTGTTGATGAGGAAAAGCGCGTTATTATTATTCGCATCACCTACCGCCAGCATGTTTTTTCTCCCAGCAATGTGCGGCAAGACAGGGCGCTTTCTGTTGCCTTGCAGGAGGTTTTGCACCCTCTTACAGGGCAGGCATTGCAAGGTCTGAATATTATTAAAGATACAACCAATATGCTCTTGCGCCTTTCCGATATTGTGCGCGGCGAGCACACAGGGCGCGTTATTTACAAGCGCACCGAAGTGGTGGAAAACACCGATACCGATGAAAAACGCCTGAAATTCCTGTATTGCTGGCTCACCAAGCACCAAAGACGCATGGTAGGCTATAGCGATGACTTTTTTACCAGTGTCAGCAAGGTGGTGGCAAAATATCTTTATTCCCCCGAAAATGATGATGTTTTTGACGGTCTGCGTGATTTGCACCGCGATGTGTGCAATCGCTTCAGCTATATTCAGCAAGCCAGAAAAATTCGCCTTTTAGAAGATATACGCCAGCGCAATTATAAAGGGCAGCGCATCACCTATTTGCAAATGACCACAGAAGCCGTGAGCCTGCTGACTGATTTAAGTTTTGATATAACCACCTACTTTCCTTCCCTTGTTGATACCGCTATACTGAGCTTGGAAGGAATTTTGTCAGATCGCTATTTAATCCGCAAGTATTTGGGAAAAGAGGAAAAAAACATTTCGAGCTATGCTGCCGAAGTGCGTAAAAACTATGGCAGGCTTGTTTCCCTGCTGGATAAATTTACCGCAGTGCGTAAAGCCCGTGCTGCAAATGAGCCGAAAAACTGATGCATACTTTTTATCTTCCTGCTGCCGACTGGGGCACAGAAGCAGCCCTGCCCCTTGCCGAAGCCAAGCATGCCGCGCAGGTGCTGCGCCTGCACGAAGGCGAAACCGTGCGCCTGCTTGATGGCCAAGGGCGAGAAGGACTGTTCCGCCTTGCCACTGTGGGCAAAAAAAATGTTGGCGTGCAACTGCTGCAAGAAACAGTGCACCCCCAGCCCGCTGCGCGGGCAATTATTGCCCTTGCCTTCAGCAAAGCCGTGCGGCGTGGCTTTTTTATGGAAAAAGCTGTGGAGCTGGGCGCCCATGAAATTTGGCTATGGCAGGGCGACCACAGCCAAGGGCATTTACCGCATGATGCCGCAGAAAATTGCCAAGGGCAGATGATTGCCGGCATCAAGCAATGCGGTAACCCTTGGATGCCGCAGGTGCGCGCCCTGACCAAGGGCATTGCCGAAGTGATCGAGCAGGCCGCCAGCGCAGATCACCGCCTTTTGCCTTGGGAACAGCAGCACGATGTGCCCATGCTTACCCCAGCTATGGCAGGGCAGGCAGGGCTGACTGTCTATGTTATTGGCCCAGAGGGGGGCTTTTCTGAACGCGAGCTCGGCCTGCTGCGCGGGGCAAATTTTTTGCCCGTCAGCTTGGGGCAACGCATTTTGCGCTGTGAAACAGCCGCCACCTTATGCCTTGGCCTGCACTGGTGGGCAAGCCAGCAGCCAAAGGCCTAGCCATGCCTACCAAGCAAAGCACCCTGCTGGATGCCAGCCGCGCCGCCCCCTTGCCCGAAAGGCTGCGCCCCACAGAGCTTGAGCTCTATGTGGGGCAGCGCCATTTGCAAGACCGCCTGCGCGCGCTTTTGGCAGCCAAACATTTGCCAAGCCTCTTACTGTATGGGCCGCCCGGTTGTGGCAAATCTACACTGGCCTTGCTGCTGGCAGCGCACAAGGGGCAAAATTTTGTGCGCCTTTCTGCGCCCGAAGCTGGCCTGCAGCAATTGCGCCGCTCGCTTGCGGGCAAAGAGGTACTTATTTTGGATGAGCTACACCGCTTTTCCAAAGCGCAGCAAGATTTCTTCTTACCGTTGGTGGAATCGGGCGAGCTCACCCTTATTGCCACTACTACAGAAAACCCCTCTTTCAGCGTTACCCCGCAGCTGCTTTCACGCCTGCACTTGCTCAAGCTCAAGCCCCTTGAAGCCCATGAGCTGAAAATATTAGCCAAGCGCGGCGCACAGCAAGAAGGCCTAGTGCTGGACGATGCTGTGCTTGCCCTGCTCACCAGCACAGCCCACGGCGATGCCCGCACCCTGCTGAATTTAGTGGAATATGTTTGTTCCCTGCCAGAAGACAAACGCGGGCTGGATGCCGTGGCCAAAAGCCTGCCCGAAGTGCTGGTGCGCCACGATAAAGATGGCGATAGCCACTATGAGCTGGCCTCTGCCCTCATTAAATCCATACGCGGCAGCGATGTGGATGCCGCCCTGTATTACCTTGCCTGCCTGCTGGAAGGCGGCGAAGACCCCCGCTTTATTTGCCGCAGGCTTATTCTTTCTGCTTCAGAAGACATAGGCCTTGCCGACCCGCAGGCCTTGCCGCTGGCCGTGGCCTGCCAGCAGGCTGTGACCTTTGTGGGCATGCCCGAAGGCTTTATTCCGCTGGCCGAAACAGTAACCTACCTTGCCCTTGCCCGCAAAAGCAATTCCACCTATGCAGCCTATATTAGTGCTGCGCGTGAAATACGCATGAATGGTAAGCGCCCTGTGCCCCTGCATTTACGCAATGCCTCTACCAGACTGCAAAAGGCCGAAGGCTATGGGCAGGGCTATAAGTACCCGCATTCCTTCCCTGAAGGCTGGACAGAACAGCAATATTTGCCCGAAGGGCTGGAAGGCCGCCGTTTTTACCTGCCCAAAGACTATGGCGAAGAAGGCCGCCGCACCCAGTGGTGGCGCAAATTGCATAATATTCAAAAAGGTGGTGATTAATATGCTGACCCCTCAGGCTCATGTTCCCTCCCGCTTGTTTCAGGGCTATAGCTTTCATAGCCCCCAGCGCGAGCCTTCCTGCTTTTCCCGCACCTTCCCCACATTGTCTTGCTATGCTGGGGTGTTGGTAGAAGCCCTGCGCATGCATTGTGCGGCAAGGCAGGGCACATGTGATGATATGGCGTGGACACGAGGCTCGGAAGGGATTTTTCATAATCTGTTACGCGTAGGCTGCTCTGTGCACATTGAAGGCTTAGAAAACCTTGCCGCCATGCATGAGCCCTGCGTTTTTATTGGCAACCACATGAGCACGCTGGATGCCTTTGGCCTGCCTGCCATTATACGCCCCTTTATGCCTGTTACCCCTGTGGTCAAGCGCAGCCTGTGCACCATGCCCTTTTTCGGGCCTATCATGTGCTCGCGCCAGCCTATTCCTGTCGATCGCGTCAACCCGCGCGAAGATTTTAAGGCTGTTATGGAAGGGGGCACAAAGCACTTGGCCAACGGCATTTCTATGATTGTGTTCCCGCAAAGCACGCGCTCCACAGTGTTTGACCCAGCCAAGTTTAATACCATAGGCATTAAGCTGGCAAAGCATGCTAATGTGCCCATTATTCCCATGGCGCTCAAAACAGACGCTTGGGGGCAGGGGAAATATACCAAAGACCTTGGGGCTATCAACCCTGCCCTGCCCATTCATTTCCGTTTTGGTAAAGCGCTGCGCGTGCAGGGCAATGGCAAAGAAGAACACGCCCATATTATTCAATTTATTCAGCAAAGCCTTGATGAATGGCAATAGGGAACATGCTCTGGTAAACCTTTGAAAATGCCCGCAAGGTTTTTATACGAATTCCTTGCCGCGCACAGCGCATAAGGGGATTTCACTTCCCCATTCCATGCGCTTTAAACGTGAATCTGCTCTCGAGCTCAAGCAATATGCTATTCAAAGAGAACATAGAGAGAAATAACAATCCTGCCTGCACACAATGCAGACGGGATTGTTTCTAGCGCATTTCACCATTGAAAAGGCTCGCAAGGTTTCGTAAGCAATCCTTGCCGCTCACAGCGCACAAGGGGAAGTACCCTTGTGCGCTGTGAAAGTGAATCTACTCTATTTGTATGGTGCAGGTTTTGTTTTTGCCCTGCATCTGTGCTTGTTATTTGCCAAGCATCACTGTTTTAAAGCCTGTTTCGCCATGGCGCATTATCTGAAGCATAAGAGCACCGCGCTTTTGCCCTTCATTTTTCACAATAGCGGCTAAGCCTTCTACTGTATTTACAGGCTTCATATTGGCGGTAAGAATAATGTCGCCTTCCATCAGCTCGGCTTCGGCAGCGGGTTTACCCCTTTCCACCTTAACAATAAGCAAGCCTTTGCTTTTATCAATATTCATGCGCTGGCGTTCTTCGCCAGAAAGCGGGCGCACAGCAATGCCCAGCGGGGTATCGGCATGGCCTTTTTCCTGTTCTGTGCCTTGGCTTTGCCCAGCAGTTTTTCTTTCACCCAAGGTAACGCTTATTTCTTTGCGCGCACCATCACGCCACACCACCAGCTGCGCCTTGCTGCCGGGGCTAAGCGCGGCAATGGCACGCAGCAGCGCGGCAGAATCTTCCATAGGTTTGCCCTGCACGCTCAGCACAATATCGCCAGCCTGTACCCCTGCTTTGTCGGCAGGGTCACCAGCCACCACGTCAGCAATAAGTGCACCGCTTTTTTGCGTTAAGCCCAAGGCCTTGGCGCCATTTTCGTCCAAATCGCCAATGGTGACGCCCAGCCAGCCGCGAGAAACTTTTTTGCCGCTCTTTATCTGGTCTGTAATATCCTTGGCCATGGTGCTGGGTATGGCAAAACCAATGCCTTGCCCGCTGGCTATAATGGCGGTATTGATGCCCACCACTTCACCCTTCATATTCAGCAAAGGGCCGCCCGAGTTCCCGGGGTTAATGGAGGCATCGGTCTGCAAAAAGTTATCGAATGCGCCTGACTGAATATTGCGCCCCTTGGCAGAAAGAATGCCTGCGGTGACGGTGTGATCAAGCCCAAAGGGGTTGCCAATGGCCAGCAGCCATTCCCCCACCTGAAGAGCATCCGAATCGCCAAATTTCAAGAAAGGTAAATCTTTCTTGACGCTTACCTTCAAAAGGGCAATGTCTGTTTCTGCATCTGCCCCTACTAATTTGGCTTCAATAGAATCATTCTTGCCTGTGGCGCCTTGTAAATTTACACGAATAATATCAGCGCCTTCCACCACATGATTATTGGTGACAATATAGCCATCGGCAGAAATTAAAAAGCCAGAGCCCAAAGAGCGCTGCTTGCGTTGCTGCTGTGGGGCAAAATTTTTGCCGAACTGCTCAAAAAATTTATCAATATTAGGGGGCATATCTCGCAGCATACCGCCAAAAAAGGCTTCAGGGCCGCCAGCGCTGCCCGTGCGCTCTGTGCTAATATTTACCACGGCCGAGCCAGAATCTTTAGCAAGGCGGGTAAAATCGGGCAATTCTGCATGAGCCAAAACAGCGCTGCCCAGCAGCACACACAGCATCCATACACCAAATACTTGTTTCATACCAATACTCCTTGTCCATCCTCAACAAAGCATTTGCCTTGTCTTTTTTTTATGCAAAAACGCAGACCTGCCTGTAATATAGCAAGAAGCATACCAAAACAAAAAAATGCTGCCGCAAACCACGCAGGCTGCGGCAGCACAAAAACACATAAGACTGTGCCAGCCTACTTTTTCTTGTTCAAAGCAGCCTGCAAAGCACTGCCCAAAGAATTTAAGGAAGGCGCGCTGGCGCTGGCTTTTTTAGCGCTGCTCACATGCTCGCGCCACGAATTGTCTTCACGTTCGCGGGGGGCAGCAGCGTTCATATCCACACCTTCAGGGGCAAGGCTAATGCGGCGGGCAGCCACGTCAACATTCTGAATGACCAAGGTCACAGCAGCGCCCTTTTCCAGCTTGGCAAGCTCGTTCTTTTTGCTGGCTTTAATCACACCCAAGGGCAACAGGCCAGTAATGCCGTCTGCCAAGGTGACAAAAACGCCAAACTTGGACTGGCTTTCCACAATGCCTTCCACCACCGTGCCCACGGGGAACTTGGCGGCAGCTTCAGCCCACGGGTCGCCTTCCGCATCACGCAAAGAAAGGGAAATGCGGCGCTTTTCTACCGAAACTTCCTTTATTTTCACGCTGATGGTGTCGCCCACCTTCATCATATCTTCAGGCTTGGCCACGCGCTTTGTCCAGCTCATTTCAGAAACATGCACCAAGCCTTCAATGCCGGGCAACACTTCCACAAAAGCGCCAAAGGGGGTCAGGCGCATTACGCGGCCTTCCACCACAGCACCCACGGCAAGGCTTTCGGCAACAGTATCCCAAGGGTCACCCTGAGCCTGCTTGCGAGAAAGGGAAATGCGCGTGTTGCCCTTGGCATCTTTGCTGATATTCAAAATTTTTGCTTGCACCACATCACCGGGGGCACAGGCTTCAGAAGGCTGCGAAACACGCGCCCAAGAAAGCTCGGAAATATGAATCATGCCTTCTACAGCGGGGGCAATTTCCATAAATGCGCCAAAGGCGGCAAGGCGGGTAATGCGCCCTTCCACAACATCGCCAATATTGATGGCTTCCAGCACCTTGCTCAGGTTTTCCTGACGTTCCCTTTCCAGCAGGGCGCGGCGCGAAACCACAATATTGCGGCCATAGCTTTCCACCTTGGTGATGATGAATTGCTGCACTGTGCCAACCATGCTTTCGGCTTCGGTCTGGGCAACATCCATTTGGCTACCGGGGCAGAAGGCACGCTTGCCCATGACTTCAACAGTAAAGCCGCCCTTGCAGGTAGCCGTTACCTTGCCGTCAACAGGCAAAGCAGCATCGCGGGCTTCTTCAAGCGCAGCCACGCCGCTGCCGCTCATGGAGCGGGAAAGGCGAATTTCGCCAGCCTTGACAGACACAACCCAAGCTTCAAGGCTTTCGCCGGGCTTGACAATTTCCTGCCCTTCGGCGTCCAAAATATCTTTACGGTCCATAATACCGTCAACCTTGATGCCTACATCCAAAAAGACAGCATCGCCAGTGATGTCAATGACGGTGCCAGTTACTTTCTGGCCAGGTGCAAGGCGAACAGTATTTGCCGCCTGAGCTTCAAACAGGGAAGCAAAATCTTCATTCATATCTTCCGCGGAGGACGCGGCAGGATTTTCCATATTCATATCCTAAAGGCTCCTTCAAGTATAGGGCTTGCCCCTTGCGATCCATGAAGCATAGCGTAGTCGCGTTCAGAATACAATCCCTTTATGCTGCCATTTCATCAGCGGCCATAAAAATCTTTGTCTAAAAAATAGACAGACAGCACGTTACTGTATAAAAACTAGCCAATATCCTGTTGTAGCCTGCCCGCAGGCAGAGTACCTTGATTTTTTGCCTGAATAAGGAGACAAAACCAAGGCAATGCAGCAGCGTTCTACAGCAGGCCAGCCCCAGCAGGCAGCGAGAGCCACTTTATACTAAGGAAGAGTATTATGCAGGCAAATGATACCGACAAACGCTATGCACAGGCAAATAAAGAGGCCATATTGGCGCTTATTGCCTATGCTTTCTATTTTATTTGGTGGTATGTGTGCGCCTATGGCCTTGGCGATGGCGACCCCGAGCTCTATAGCTATGTGCTGGGGCTGCCCGCGTGGTTTTTTTATAGCTGCATAGTGGGCTACCCCCTCATAACGCTGGTGCTGTGGTGTATGGTGCGCTTTGGCTTTAACGATATGCCCCTTGAAGCGGAAACTGAAGCAAAAACCGCGGCGGAAGCGAAAGCAAAGCATAAGGAGCAGGTATGAGCGAACGCATTGCCAGCATTGTGCCTGTGCTGCTGTATTTGGCCTTGTCGCTTGGGGTGGCGCTGTGGGCGCGCAAGCGCGAGGTGCAGAGCACAAGCCCGCAGCGCTTTATTGAAGAATATTTTATTGGCGGGCGCTCTATGGGCGGCTTTGTGCTGGCCATGACCATTATTGCCAGCTACACCAGTGCCAGTTCCTTTGTGGGCGGGCCGGGGGTGGCTTATCAGCTGGGGCTGAGCTGGGTGCTGCTTTCTATGATTCAAGTGCCCACCACCTTTTTGACACTGGGCATTTTGGGCAAGCGCTTTGCTATTGTGGGGCGCAAAACTGGCGCTGTGACCATCAGCGACTATTTGCGCGCCCGCTACCGCAGTGACACTGTTGTCATATTGTGTTCACTGGCCTTGCTTGTGTTTTTTATGGCGGCCATGTTGGCGCAATTTATTGGCGGGGCACGGCTGTTTCAGGCTGTGACGGGCTATCCTTACGTTGTTGGTTTAGCGCTGTTTGGCATTACCGTGGTGCTCTACACCGCAGTAGGGGGCTTTCGCGCTGTGGTGCTGACTGATGCCATGCAGGGCATTGTGATGGTTATTGCTGCTGTGGTGGTGCTGCTGGCTGTTGTGCAGGCAGGCGGCGGCATGGGGCAGTGCATTGCCACGCTAAAAAGCATTGACCCTGGGCTTATCACCCCCACAGGCCCTAAAAACAGCGTGCCACAGCCCTTTATTTTGTCTTTCTGGGTGCTGGTGGGCTTGGGCATTTTAGGCTTGCCGCAAACAACACAGCGCTGCATGGCCTATAAAGATTCGCAATCTTTGCACAGCGCCATGCTTATTGGTACGCTTATTATTGGTTTTATGATTTTGTGTGCCCATCTTTCAGGCACATTGGGGCGCGCTGTGCTGCCCAACCTGCCCGCGGGCGACCTTGCCATGCCCACACTGATTGTGGAATTGCTTTCTCCTTTTTGGGCGGGGGTTTTTATTGCTGGGCCTTTGGCCGCTATTATGTCCACTGTCGATTCCATGCTTTTGCTGGCTTCGGCAGCCATTATTAAAGATTTGTATATTCACTATGGCCTGCACGGCAATATCACCCGCCTCAGCCCCGAAAAGCTGAAAATCATGAGCTTTGGCAGTACCCTGACCATAGGTTTTTTGGTTTTTTTAGCCGCGCTGGAGCCGCCAGATTTGCTGGTCTGGATTAACCTTTTTGCCTTTGGCGGCCTTGAGGCTGTGTTTTTATGGCCTGTGGTACTGGGGCTATATTGGAAAAAAGCCAATGCCGCTGGGGCAATAGCTTCTATTCTTGTTGGGCTTGTGGTCTTTTTTGCCCTGAGCATACTCAAGCCGCCCATGGGTGGTATTCATGCCATTGTGCCCACCACCTTGGCGGCATTGTGCGCTTTTGCCGCTGGCGCATACTGGGGGCGGCCAGCCGAGCCCGAGGTTCTGCGGCTTTTTTGGGGCAAAATGCAGTAAACAAGCATACTATTCGTAGACATAAAAATACCCTTCCTCACCCTTTGATATTCAAAAAATATCAAGCATGAGGAAGGGTTGTTATTTATTTTATCTCAATATCAGGCTCTGTAAGGACGTCTTCCGCGTGGCCTGTCTTCTGCTAAAGGCAAAAGATCATAAGGTATACCCAATTGTGGTAATTGCCCATGCCGCGCAGAACTTATTCTTGGCGCTTTACACAGGCGTAAGGCAGACATACGCGTTATTGCTAATAACTTTCCTAAAGCGGCATACGAAAGTCTATTACGACGCATCCAAATTAAGAGCTTTTCTTCTCGATTTAAGCCTTCCTCAAACATAGCCATCTCCTACATAACTTTGAAAGCAAACTATATACGACTATGACACTCTAAAGAGAAAGCCTTTTCTTTTTGTCACGACACTCCTTTTGTTATAATTGTAGGGCAAGTATATATCTTCTTTTCCAGAACACAAAATAACATTACAAGTATAAAAATTTATCATATATTGCTAAGATATATACTTTTTCTCATTAAAATTTATCACTATTTTTTAGTATACTGTACATATTGAGCAAAAAAGCACCCGGTATTGTGCACATCATAAAATAAAAAAAATTACGAAAAGCGCACCGTCCTAAGGCATAGGGCGGTGCGCAAATCAAAAAAGCACTGTACAAGAGAGAGACTTCTTTCTCATTTATACATAAGAAAGAAGTTTCTATGGCGTGTGACTCAAGCCATTGCCTTTGCACAGCAGAGTGTGTTAGCGTTTTTCCTGCATTGGTGAAAACATTAACAACCCGTGACCTCTCTGTACTACCATTTTTTAGTTCATGTCAAACTAAAAAATGGTATAATATCTCACTTTTTACCCCTCTTCTGCAAAGACAAATAAAATCAAAGATATGGGTGTACAGATATGCCACGGGGGGGAGGAAATATCTCTCATGGCAACACTGGGCGATCGCCTGAAGTTGATTCGACAAGGAATGACGCAGCGAACTTTTGCTGCAAAACTTGGTATTCCGCAAACAACATTAAGCAACTATGAAAAGAATAAATGTGAATTGAACCTTGCCCTAGCAGAACAAATTACAATAATGTTCGGCATTTCCACTGATTGGCTTTTGTTTGAGCGTGGGCCTATGTATGTTTCTTTTGGACATCATGGGCAAAACAAAATGATAGTCAATAGTAATGCGCCACAAAAAGCACTTGTTCCAGTAATGCACAATAGCCCAAGCCTGCTGCCCGCAGCAGCCTGCGCTGAAGCAGAGCAGGCACAGCAGCAACAGCCCCAGCAAGGGGAAAGTACAGCGGTATTTGTGAACTTGCCAAAATCATACCAAATTAATCAAAAATTCCCCACGCTGCGCTGTATGGAGCCTTTACCCAGCTATAACTATAAATATTAACTTGATACAAGTAAATAAGCGCCTGCTGTGCATAGTGTTGCTGCACGTCACAAGCAAAACTGCATGGGGCATATTTTTGCTGCACAGGCAGCTATGGTTTGACAAGCACGAAAAGCCCTATTATAAGAACTCATTATGGTAAAATGCTTAACAACACGCAGTAAAAAGGCACGCGCCTTAAGCAATACCCGTGCAACAGGGCAAGAAACCTTTGCAGGGCGCAAAAAAATTCTCCTTACCATTATTGATGCCGAGCGGGAAACAGCTCTCGCGCTGGGGCAGCATTGCCAAAGGCTAAAAATGGATGTGCGCGCACATGCTTGGCAGGGCGGCGAAGCGGGCTTATGCGGCTTGCTTCAGGCTCTTATTTGTGACGGGCACGACCTGTGGCTTATTGCTGGGCGCAAAAAAACGCTGGATTTACCCGAGGTGCGCAAAAGCCTTGCCCTTGCAGCGCTGGGGGCTACGGCCGCGCTGGCGAGCAAGGGGCAAAGCCTGCCCATTGTTATTGCCCCCACGGGGGGTATGCCCAAGCCCCTGCCAGACCCCCTGCGCCACGCCGTACTGGCGCCAACAGCCACCACCGATGCCATTATGGCAAGCCTGCGCCAGCCCCCTGCGCCAGCACCCCTGCCCTGCCGCCTTGCCGTGCATTGCCCCCCACGCATGGGCTTGTGGCTTGAGGCTGGCCCCCTAAATGAAGAATGGCAGGGCGCTTTGTGTGGCCTAAGCGGCGTAGCCAGCCCCCTTGCCCATGCCGTCAGCACCGCAGATCGCCTGCTGGAGCAAAGGGAAATGCAGGAACCAATGCAAGGGCTGCACTTTTCTACAGCCATGGGGGAATTTACAGCATGGGGCGTAAAAAATACGCTTAGCCCGCAGCTTTCCTATTTTGTACGCATGCATGGCCTGCCCGATGCCCTGCTGGTGGGGGCTTTACCGCAGGCTGGCGCGCCCGACCTGACATGTCTCTCCCTAATCTAACCAGTTTTTAGTTCACGCCTACCCTCTGTGCGGCAGTGGCATATAGAGACACCAAAGCGCAAGTATAGTGCGCTTTGCCTTTGTAGCGGGTGTCTTTTCGCAGCCGCCCAAATAAATGCAAAACAACAGTGCTCTGCACGGTACAAGAGCACAAAAAAAGACTGCCTCACACGAAGCAGCCTTTTTATGCTTATTCTTCTTTCTTAGGCTGTTGCTTCTTTAATGGCCGCAAGCACAGCATCATAATCGGGCTCATGGGTCACTTCGGGCACAAGCTGGCTGTAGCGCAGCACGCCATCGGCACCAATCACAAAAATTGCCCGCGCCAGCAAGCGCAACGCAGGCAGTAGCACGCCATAGGCACGCCCAAATTCCACTGTTTTGTAGTCCGAAAGGCTGCTCACAGCCTGCACGCCAGCCGCACCGCACCACCGAGCCTGAGCAAAGGGCAAGTCGCAACTTACGGCCGCAATGCGCACCATATCACCGCAGGCGGCAGCCTCTTTATTAAAGCGGCGCACTTCCATATCGCACACAGGCGTATCTAAGGAAGGAACAACCACAAGCACAAGTACCTTGCCAGCAAAATCGGCCAAGGTCACGGGCTGTAATGCATTATTTGCCAAAGTAAAATCAGGGGCAGGGGCACCCACCTGCGGCAAGCAGCCTTCAAGCTCAAGGGCATTACCCTGCATGGTCACGGTTTTCATATATTTTTTCTCCTTCTTGAGAATGACAATTATTATCTATTGGTAGAATCTAGCGCACTTTGCCGCAAAACACAAGAGGACAAAAAAAGGTTCTGCAAAAAATATGCAGAACCTTTGCTTGCTCTATGGCGCAGGCCATGCTGTGCCTGCCAAAGGTTTAGGGCAGCATAAAGCGCAAGGGGCCTGCCTGCAAATAGGTCAGCACGCACAGCACCAAGGTCATGCCCAAGCTATGGAAAATGGTGAAGCGGAAAAGGTTGCCTTCCTGACCCACCATATTAGTAGCGGCTGTTGCCACAGAAAGGGACTGGGGCGAAATCATCTTTGCCGTAACACCGCCCGAAGCATTGGAGGCCACAGCCAGCTCTGGCGACATGCCCACAGTGATGGCCGTATCCTTTTGCATGCCGCCAAAGAGTGCGCAAGAGGATGTGTCGGAACCCGTCAAAAACACGCCAAGCCAGCCCAGCAAGGGCGAGAAGAAGGGGAAGAAGCTGCCCGTATAGGTAAAGGCCAAACCCAAGGTGGAGCTCATGCCCGCATAGTTCATCAAGAAGGCCAAGCCAAGAATCATGGCAATGGTCAAAATGGGGTAAATAAGCTGCTTTAAGGTGCGGGCAAAGCAGGCAATGGCCTTGCCATAACCATACTTAGGCATAACAGGCACAGAAAGCAGGCCTGCAAACAAAATGGCCGTGCCGCCAGCAGAAAGCCAGTTAAAGCTAAACTTGGCAGCATACACAGCGTCGGTGGCAACAATGGGGGCGGTCTTCATAACCTGACCATCAAGCCCCGGCCAGCCAAAGGCAAATACCGCACCGGGCAGGCCATTCAGCAGCTTTTTAAATTCGGGCAAGCCCCAGAAAAACACAAAAATAGCCAGCACAATATAGGGGCTCCAAGCGCGCAGCACTTCTTTGCTGCTGTAGCCGCTGCCAGAAAGATTGCTTTCGGTATCATTTTCAAAGCGGAAAATGCGCGAAGGCTTCCACACCTTTAAAAGCAGCACAAGGCCGCCAATGGTGGCAATGGCCGAGGCAATATCAGGCAGGGTCGGGCCATGGTAGTTTGCCATAAGGAATTGCGCCCCAGCAAAGCACACGCCAGAAACGATAATAGCGGGCAGCACTTCCAAAGAACGGCGGAAGCCGCACATAAGCACGCAAACCCAAAAGGGCACAATAAGCGCCAGTAAAGGAAGCTGACGGCCAGCAATAGCGCTCACCGTCATCTGGTCAAGGCCAGAAACAGAGGCAGCCACAATAAGCGGCACGCCAATAGCACCAAAGGCAACAGGTGCGGTGTTGGCTATCAAGGCTACGCCAGCGCCCCACAGCGGCGTAAAGCCAAGCCCCACCAGCATGGCGGCTGCAATAGCCACAGGCGTGCCAAAGCCGGCTGTGCCTTCCAAAAAGCAGCTAAAGGCATAGGCTATAAACAAAGCCTGCAAGCGGCGGTCATCGGTCAAACGGGCAAGAGAATCTTTAATAATTTCAAATTCGCCCGATTCCACTGTCATATTATACACCCATACAGCGGTGATAACAATCCAGATAATGGGGAAAAGCCCGAAAGCGGCACCATTAAGCGTGGCGCTTATGGCCAAATCTACAGGCATTTTCCACACCAGCACAGCCGTGAGCAATGCGCCAATAAGCCCTGCCGCTGCCGCAACATGCCCCTTGGCTTTGCGCACTGCCAGCATATAAAAAAGAATAACCAAAGGAACAGCCGCAACACAGGCGGAAACACCTACGCCCCCCAGCGGAGCATACACTTGAACCCACGCCATACAAACATCCTCCTTACACCCCTTTTCGGGGCGGTCACACTATAATGGCTCTGGCTAGCATAGCTAAGACCTCAGAAATGTACATAATTGGAATAAGAAATATCCATGAATTTTTTTCCCTGTATACATGCGTAAAGGGAATAGCTTTGCAATATCAAAGCAATAAAAAAGCAACCTTATTTTGTTGCTCTTAAGGGCAAGAAAAATTATAAGTAAAAAATAAAAGCAAATTCACAGCTTCATGGAGAAAACATGCCAAAACAAAAAGCTACGGGCTGGAAAGTGCCCCTGATTTTTTGTGCTCTTATTATTACAATTGTATGTATTGCGCACCCTTTTATAGGCAAAAGCACTAAGCCTGCACCCGATATTCTGCCGCCCGAGCTGTATGCACAGGCAAAAGCGCTGGTTATTGACTTAGATGCCGATGAAGAAGGCCGCACATGGAAAAGCCGCATCACAGCCGCCGCCAGTGGTTTTGGCGATGTGCGTGAAAAAGACTTGCAATTGTGCCGCTTGGCTCTTTCGGCTGTGGAAAAGGGGCGCTTTGATGCCGCCTGTACGGCTTCTGTGCTGGTGCGCGAAGTTCAGCAGCGCGATGCCCTGCGCCAAGACATAGCAGACTTTGCCGCGCGGGAATGTTCCACCCTACCGTGGGCAGTAATGGGCGCGCATGGCATAGAAAACACAGCGCTACACCTTGCCACCAACAAAGCCCTGCAAACACGCTGGCAGGAATGCAGCAGCCGCTAATAATGCTAACAGGCGGGGAAGAGACCCCCGCCTGTTACTGAGTAGAGTGTGCCCGATGTGCTTTGTTTGGGCTAGGACTGCATAAAAGCAGCATCGCCTAAACTGTCTCGATGCCGAACACATAGCTTATGCTATACAAAGAAGCGCGTCAGATGGAAAATGAAAAAAAATCACTCTCGCCATTGGGAAATGGAATATGCTAAATATTAGAAGCCTGCAAATTGTCGCCGCAGTGGCTAGGCTAGGGGGCTTTTCCAGAGCAGCTAAAGAAGTGCACGCGGTACAATCCACCGTAAGCAAGGCTGTGCAAAGTGTCGAAGAGTATTTCGACATACAAATATTTGAGCGGCTTCAGCATGGTGTGCGCCTTACGGTGGAAGGGGAAATTTTGTGCAACCATGCCAAGGAAATTTTGGCAACCTTTACGGCCATGCAGCGCGATGCTCAGCAAATGCAGGCCTTGCAGGGTGGGGAATTGCGCTTGGGCTTTCCCCCTGTAGCAAGCGGAGTGCTTTTTGCCCATTCTTTGGCGCAATACAGCAAGCGCTACCCCGGCATCAGCATTCAAACGCAAGAACAAGGCTGTGCTTCGCTGGAAACCCTTGTGCGTTCTGGTTCGCTAGAGCTGGCACTGTCTTTGCTGCCCGTTTCGGATGATTTTTCATGGCTGCCCATACGCAACGAGCCCCTGCTGGCGCTGCTGCCCCCCTCCTTCCCGCTTGAGGGGCGCTCCAGCCTCAAGCTGGACGATTTGGCACACAGCCCTTTTATTTGGTTTGAAGAGCGATTTTTGCTGAATGAACGCATTACAGCCTTGTGCCGCCAGCGGCATTTCACATTGAAAGAATGTATGCGCACAGGGCAGGTTGATTTTCTTATTACGCTGGTTTCCTCTGATGTGGGCGTGGGCTTGCTGCCGCGCATTGCTGTAGAGCAGCGTGACCTGCCCCCCAACATACGCCTTGCCCTGCTGGATGAGCAGGACTTGCGCTGGCAGGCAGCCATCATTTGGCGCAAGGGCAGGCCGCTTTCCAATGCCGCACAGGCATGGCTGCACTTGATACATGAAACCTATGCCCTGCCCTCGCAAGGGCTGCCCCCCAGCTTTGATGTGCACAGGGGCAAAGAGTAAGTAAAATGCAGACCATGCCGCATATCAATGCCTGCGATGTGGTCATTGTGGTGGCGGGTATGGATGCTGCTCTGGCCACGGTGCTGGGCGGCTTGTGCCCCAAGCCCCTGTTTGCCGTGCCCACCTCTGTGGGCTATGGTATAGCGCAGCAGGGCAACACCGCCCTTGCCAGCATGTTGGCAAGCTGTGCCCCCGGTATTGGCGTGCTGAATATTGATAATGGCTATGGGGCTGCCTGTGCAGCCGCGCGTATTATTCATAGCCTCAATGCCACTGGCAGTGCAGAGCAAAAAAATGCAGGAAAAGAACAGCCATGATACACAAGCTTCTTGACATAGTGCGCGCCACTGCCGCCACCACTGCCACGGGTGGGCTGGCTCTTGCCTTTTCTGGCGGGCTTGACAGCCGCTTTCTTGCCCATGCCATGCAGCTGGCTGGCGTGCCCTGCCAGCTCTTTCATTGCAGCGGGGCGCATGTAGCACAGGCAGAAAGCCGCTATGCCCAGCACTGGGCAGCAAAGCATGGCCTGCCCCTTACCCTACTGCCCTGCAACCCCCTGCTTTTGCCTGCTGTTGCCGCGGGCAGCAAAGAGCGCTGCTATGCCTGCAAGCATGCCCTTTTTTCGCAAATTTTAGCCCAGCTACAAGGGCAAACGCTGTGCGATGGCAGCAATATCTCTGACGCTGCACAATTTCGGCCGGGCAGGCGCGCCCTGCACGAGCTCGGCATTGTCAGCCCCTTGGCGCTGGCAGGCATTGCCAAGGCTCAGGTGCATATGCTGGCGCAGCAAACAGGGCTGGAAGACCCCATGCAGCAAGCCCGCCCCTGCCTGCTTACACGCCTGCCCTATGGCATGCCCCCAAGCCCTGCCCTGCTGCGCCGTCTGGAGCTGTGCGAAACAATAGTGCTGGCTGTTTTTGAGCAGCATTATGACGCACAAAACCAGCCCGATTTTCGTGTGCGCTGCCTTGCCACAGGGGGCTTGGTTATTCATTGCACCCACATGCCCGATAAGGACGTGTGCTTGAGCCTGCATACCGCCCTTGCCAAGCATGGCCTTGCCGCCCCTGTGGAAGTTATAGAAAAACTCAGCGGTTTTTTTGACCGCATGCCTGAGCTGCACGAAACAAAGCCAAGCCCGACAGGCGATTTTTCGTAAGCAAAACAAGGCGCGCTCAACCTTGACAGGACGCTGGCTTTCAGTAAGGCTCTTTATTCATTGCTTCTGTATGGAGGAAACACTATGACCTATGCTTTCTTGGGTGGCGCTCTTGTGCTTATTCTGGGGCTTATTGCCCTATACAACGGGCTGGTGCGCGGCAAAAATGCTGTTGATGAAGCGTGGAGCGGCATTGCCGTGCAATTAAAACGCCGTCATGACCTTGTGCCCAACCTTATTAATACGGTCAAAGGCTATGCCAGCCATGAGCGCGAGGTCTTTACCCACCTTGCCGAGGCAAGGGCGCAGTCCATTGCCGCTGGCAGCCAAGGCATAGAAGCCACGGCTGCGGCAGAAAATGCCCTTTCTCACGCACTAAAAAGCCTGTTTGCCGTGGCAGAGGCCTACCCCGAGCTTCAGGCCTCGGCCAATTTTGCCTCTTTGCAGCAAAGCCTGAGCGAGCTGGAAGAAGCCCTGCAAATGGCGCGCCGCTACTATAACGGCACGGCACGCGAGCAAAATAACCGCATTTTGCAATTCCCTGCCTGCCTTATCGCTTCTTCTCTTGGTTTTAACAAAGCTGCTTATTTCGAGCTGGATAGTGAGGCGGAAAAAGCCGTGCCGCAAGTAAATTTCTAGCGCTGTACCTGTGCCCTCCTAGGCGTGTTCACGCGACCTAGAGCAGATTACCGTTAAAATTATATCATTTTAACGGTGAAAGACAGGCACACTTCGGCTCGTAACAGCGCAAATACATTGCGCTTATGCCTTTGTTGCGGGCATCTGCTCCCGCTCTTGCCAAAGTAATTTCAAAGAAAAATTGCTCTGGCAGGGCTTAGCAGAACTATGCCAAGCCCAACGTTTGGTATTTTTGGTGAAAGGCAAAGTGAACGCGCCCCTCACCTGTGCACTGTGCTACCTTGTAAATACTACTTATTCTCAAGCCCTTTTGGTGGAGATGTGCCTTATGCTGCACTCTTGGCAAATGCGTCTTTTTGTTTTGTGCTGTTTTTTATTGTGTGCTGTGCCCGCCATGGGCAGCAGCGCACAGCCAGAATATCGGAGTTTTGACAGCCACATCAGCATTGATGCCGATGGAACGCTCACCGTTCAGGAAATTATTACCGAATATATAGCCGAAGGGGGCACAAGGCACGGGCTTTTTCGCGATTTTCCCATGACCTACCGAGGGCTTAACCCTTTCAAAAGCTCTGTGCCCTTTACGCTGCTTGCAGCCAGCCTTGACGGCAAGCCCGTTTCCACCACAGACATAGAGTCACAAGAAGGCGGCATACGCATCTTTGTGCGCGATAATAACGCTGTGCTGGATAAAGGGGAACATGTTTTCAGCATTACCTATAAAACAGGCCTGCAATTGGGCTTTTTTGAGGATTATGATGAATTAACATGGAATGTGACGGGGGCAAATTGGCAATACCCCATACGCCAGTCAAGCTGCACCATCACCCTGCCCCAAGGGGCAAAAGGGCTGAAGCTGGGTGCTTGGCTTGGGCTGCCCAATGCGCGCACCAGCCCCGTGAGCATGGCTTTTAACCATGATGGGCAGGCTCTTTTTGTTGCCCGCCGCACCATAGAACCAGGGGAACAGCTCACCGTAGCCCTCGCGTGGGAAAAAGGCTTTGTTAGCCCAGAAGATGATGGCAGTGCCACCTATGCCACCTTTGTGCAGGCTTTGCATTGGCTGATAGGGGCTTTAGTGCTTATTTTTGCCCTCATTTGGTTTATGTGGGGCAAAGACCCCAAGGGTGGCGTCATTATTCCGCGTTTTGAGCCGCCTGCCAATCCCTTTAAGCCCAAAGCAAGCCTTTCCGCCGCGGCCATGGGTTTTATTGTTTCTGTTTTGCGCTTAGAGCCTGCACACTTTTCTGCCCTGTGCATAGGCCTTGCGGTGAAAAAGCAATGCACTTTTTCGGGCTCAGCCCAAGAAAAAACCCTCAGGCTTACCCGCAACACAACAAAAAGTCAGGACAGTGAGGAAGAAAATATCCTGCTGCGCACCGCCTTTAACAGCAGCGGAGACCTGCTCTTTGGCGAATACAGTCACGAGCGCCTGCAAAAAAGCTATGCCGCCATAGAAACATGCCTAGAAAAACAATTTACACCGCTGTGGCAAAAAAACCTTAGCCTTGTTGGCCTTATGGCAGGGCTGGCCATTGCTGGTGCTGGTCTGCTGCTTTTTCAGGCTTTTGGGCTGGTAGATGATTTTTATTTCTTGCTGGTGCTTTTTGCGCTGACAGTTTTTTTCTGGTGCTTTTCTGCCCT
Organism: Desulfovibrionaceae bacterium; assembly: GCA_028689675.1. GTDB lineage: Bacteria > Desulfobacterota > Desulfovibrionia > Desulfovibrionales > Desulfovibrionaceae > JAQVCS01. The sequence continues at coordinate 53,112 of JAQVCS010000007.1, forward strand.
GAAAACAGGTAAATATTTTGCCCAATGGCGTTATGAATCGCGGTGGAGCATAGGCTTGTTGCTGTGCTTTTCCCTTTCCCTGCCCTGCACTGTGTTCCTTGCCCTTTGTACCCTCGGCGGAGAACGAGCCGTGATTATTGCGGCAGCTATTTGCCTAGGCATAAGCCTTGCCCTGCTGCTGGCCACGCGGGCTTTGCTGCACCAAAAAAATTCGCTGTGGCAGCTTATTGTCAAGTCGGCCAAAATGATAGCCTTCTTTTTCTTATGCCTGCTTATTGGGCTGAGCTTTTATAGCTGCTTTCCCAATGACTCAGGCATAGAAATGCTGGCGCTGAGCCTGCTGCCAGCCCTGTTTGCCCCGCATATGAAAAGACCCAGCAAACAATGCCGCCAAGTGTTAGATGAAATTGAAGGCCTTGCCCTGTATATTCGTGTGGCCGAAGAAGACCGCCTGAATATACTCAACCCCCCAGAGCATACCTTGCAGTTTTTTGAAAAAATATTGCCCTATGCCGTGGCTTTGGGGCTGGAAGATGCCTGGGGTAAAAAATTCAGTGATGTTATAGATGGCTTGCAGCAAGACCAGCAAGCCTATTGGAACACAAACAGCTACACAGCGCACAGCATTACACGCTCGGTGCAGCAATCCTGCATAGGGCAGAGCAGCGGCTCTACTTCCAGCTCGTCCTTTGGCGGCGGGGGCGGCGGTGCTGGTGGTGGCGGCGGCGGGGGCGGCGGAGGCGGCTGCTAGCCCCCAAAAAATATGCCTGCCGCAGGCCTTATCAAGGCTTGCGGCAGGCACAACTTGTTTTTATGCTCCACACTATCAGCGCACAGGAATATTCATGGGCTGCAAAGGAACATTTTCAGGATATTCTTCCCAATCCTTCACTTTTTTTAGGCAGCGCTTGCCCACCTTAACCACATCCTTGTCTATACCCAATAAAAAATAATCACACAGGGCAGAAGCTTGCTGCACTGGCTTTTCCTGACCATTTTTTATATTCATGCGAAAAACAGAAACTTCCCCACAAGGGTCATAATTGCAGGCACGCTGTGTATCTGTTTGCATGAAGGTGTACACCAGCTCATCATTGCCATGCCACAGCATGGCGGGGCTGCTGGCGCTGGCCACCACATAATCAATTTCGCTTTTAAGCAGGGGCTTCATGGAAGGGTAGGCAAACACTTCCCATTCGCGCAGGGCAGACACGCCAGAATCCATAGCAAAAGCCTTGTGGTCGGGGGAAAAAGAAATGGCCTCGCAATAGTCCACAGCATCGGTAATCAATTTGCCCGCCGGTTTATTGTCTGCGGTAAAAAAATAAAGCCCTTCTTCCACGCCATATTTTTTTGCGCTTTCTTCCCCTACAGGCACATAGCGCAAGGGGGAATTTTGTGCAGCTTTTAGGGGAAATTCTGCGTCGGGCAATTTTTTGCTGCCGCCAGCATGCAACAGCACAGCCTTGCCATTGCGCAAGGCCAATTCTGCCCCTTGCACGGGCAAGGCAAGCAGCACACAGCCCAAGATAAAGCAAGCAATACTTTTTTTCATGACTATACTCCCCTATGTTGGCACTTGCCTTATTGCAGGCTTATATGCAGAAAATCTGCGTGAGAAGAGCCCTAAAAAAACAGCACAAGGCTTTTAGTTCTGCCCTGTATGCGCCTTGTGCCTGCCACAAAACTATGAGGGAATATCAATTCCCATCCTTGCCTCTTGTGCCGTACTCGCCTTGCTTTGGCAAGAGCAGCAAAGGGCTTTTGCAAAAAAAATTTTGCGCCTTTGCCTGTGCAGGGCAAAAAAATAAGCTACCCGTAACAGCGTATAAAGAAACATAAAAATCACCCAGAGGCGCTGCCACCTCTGGCAAAAGCAATACTTTTGCCGTATAGCCCAAAGCAGAACGCTGGGCATACCGCCCATACCAAACAAAGGGTTTTCTATGAAATCACAGTTCTTTTTTTGCTTTTTTTTGGCGGTCTTGCTCTTGTGCGCCTTTAGCCAGCCAGCACAGGCGCGCCCCACACCACAAGCCTCATTGCAACAGGTACAGCAGGCACTCGATGCCCGCGACCTTGCTCTTTTTGAGCGCCGTGTCGATGTGGATGCCCTTGTTGACCAAGGGGTGGCGCTTTTAAGCGAGCGGCTTAAAAATTCTGGGCAAAACGGTGCTGCCCTGCCCCCCACACTGATGCTCATGGCCTATTCCCTGCAAGATGAAAGCACAGCGCCAGCCGTGCGCGCTATGCTCAAAAAAGAACTGAGCACCTTTGTGCGCTCTGGCATAAAAACAGGTCAGCTCAATGGCCAGCCCCAGCAGAATGTGCAGGCCGAAGGGGCTTTGGCAAGACTCTTGCCCAATATTTCCACTGGGGCAAAAACGCTGCGTGCCACGGGTGAGGCAAGCATACAGGAAAATGGGCATTGCCTCTTGCCCGCCAGCCTGCACGATGCAGGCAATGGCCAAACCTATGCCCTACAGCTGAACATGCGCCCCCAAGAGGATGGCTGGCAGGTTTATGCCATAAACAATATGCCTGCCCTAATGAATATGCTTGAAAAAGAAAGCCGCGATACAATACAATAAACCAAGGGCTTGGCAGTAAAGCCAGCACAAAATATTTATGCCAACCATACTACTTTTTTCTTGACGTGAAAAAAAATGCGCCCTATTGCTAAGGGCACACATTTTAATTAACGAGATTTTTTATGACCTTCTCTTGCTCCATTGCTTCTTACTGCCAGAACATCTGGTGGTGGCGCATATACGATGCAGGGGGAGGTGTGCTTTTCGTATAGAACAGCATTCAGCACTGGTATTGTATACGGCGCTGTCTCCCTAGGGAGGCAGCGCCGTTTTTTTTATTCTCTTTGCACAAGGAAGGAATTATGAGCACCACTTCATCCACAGTATTACGTTTAGAACAGCATGCCCGCTGCCTTGCTGCCGACATGGAAACACCCATCAGCCTCTTTATGGGCATGGCCAGCAAGGGTGGCATTTTATTGGAAAGCGCCGAAGTAGACGGGCGCTGGGGGCGCTACAGCGTGCTGGCCTGCGAAACCCTGCTTAGCCTCCACTGCCGCAAAGGGCTGCTTGAGCTGAGCGTGGCCGATGACTGCCTCAAACCCCTGCTGGCTTGTGCTGGCCTGCCCTTTGTGCAGGGCTTGCGGCAAGTAATGGCCATGCTTGACATTGTGCCCGACCCCACAGCAGAGCCTTTGCCCCCCATGACGCGAGCCCTGTACGGCTATTTTGGCTTTGGCATGGCGGCCGTATTTAACCCGCGCTTAAGCACGCTTTTTCCTCAGGAAGAAGAAAGTTGCACCCTGCTGCTGCCGCGTACAGTCATTGTGATGGATCACCTGTACAACCGCCTTGTTCAGGTCAGCATTGGCGAGCACAGCCCCCTGCAAGGCAAGCATAATGTGCCAGAAAGCAAGGAATGCGTGCTGCCCGAGCACATTGTGGCCAGCCCCAATGCCGAGGGCTATAAGGCCTGCACGCGTGCCATAAAAGAACTGCTGCGGCAGGGGGAAGCTATTCAGGTTGTGCCCTCTGTGCGTTTTTCTGCCCCTTACAGTGGCGACCCTTTTACGCTGTACCGCCGCATGCGCAACAGCAACCCTTCGCCCTATATGTTTTATATGCAATTTCCGCACATGACGCTGCTGGGCGCTTCGCCAGAGGTCATGGTGCGTTGCAGCGCGGGCACGGTTTCCATGTCCCCCATTGCGGGCACGCGCAAACGCGGCAGCACTTCTGCTGAAGATGCCCGCCTAGCCGAAGAATTGCGCCACGACCCAAAAGAATGCGCAGAGCATGTTATGCTGGTTGATTTGGGCAGAAATGATGTGGGGCGCATTGCCAAAGCTGGCACAGTGCAGGTGGAAAGGCTGATGGATATTGAACGATTTTCGCACGTTATGCACATGACCAGCCGCATTAGCGGCACAGCACAAGCAGGGCTGGATGCTTTGGATATTTTGGCCGCCACCTTTCCCGCGGGCACAGTGAGCGGCGCACCCAAAATTCGCGCTATGGAAATTATTGCCGAAATGGAAAAACAGGCACGCGGCCCCTATGCTGGCTGCATAGGCTGGTTGGGGCTGGATAAAGACGCTGTGCATATGGATACAGGCATTACCATACGCAGCATGTGGCTGCACAAAGGCAAGCTGCACTGGCAGGCTGGCGGGGGAATTGTGCACGATTCTGACCCGCAGACAGAATGGGAAGAAGTGTACAATAAATCTGCCATTATGCGCCTTGTTTTGAAGCCCACAGGAGAAAAATAATGTTCCTTCTCATCGATAATTACGACTCCTTTACCTACAACCTTGTGCAGGCTTTTTATATGCTGGGGGAAAAGCCCGTGGTTGTGCCCAACGATTCGCCACGTCTGCTTGAGCTGGCCTGCGACCCAGCCCTTGAAAAGGTGTGTATTTCCCCGGGCCCCAGCAGCCCCGAAAAGGCAGGGCTGTGCCTAGAGTTTCTGCGCCTGCTTTCCCCGCGTGTGCCAGTGCTTGGCGTGTGCTTGGGGCATCAGGTGCTGGGGCTTTTTGGCGGGGCAAGCATTCGCATAGCGCCAAGCATTGTGCACGGCAAGCAATCCCCCATTACGCACGATGGCAAGGGGCTTTTTACTGGCCTTGCCAGCCCCATGCTGGTGGGGCGCTATCATTCGCTTGTGGTGGATATGCCCGAGCAGGAAAATGCCGCCTTTGTCGTCACCGCTCGTGGCCCCGAAGGCGAAGTGATGGCACTGCATTACAAAGACAGGCCGTGGGTTGGGGTGCAATTTCACCCCGAGTCCATTTTAAGCCCCGAAGGCCTGCGCCTGCTGGGGAACTTCCCGCAAACGGTGCTGCCCTTGGAAAATCAGGTCAGCATGCCCCTTATTCTTGAAACACTGGCAGGGGGCAAGGCGTTAACAGCTACCATGGCGGCCTCGGGCTTTGCCCGCCTGATGGATGGCGAGCTCAGCCCTGCACAGGCAGGGGCTTTTTTAATGGGGCTGCGCATCAAGGGTGAAAGCCCGCAAGAGCTTGCCGAAGCGGTACATGCGGCTTTGGCGCGTTCTGTGCGCATTCCCAGCACACAAGGGCAGGCTATTGACGTTGTGGGCACGGGCGGCGACGGCAAGCACAGCTTTAATTGCTCTACAGCCACAGCGCTGACTTTGGCAGGCATGGGCTACACTGTTATCAAGCATGGCAACCGTGCTGTTTCTTCCACCAGCGGCAGCGCCGATGCGCTGGAACGTCTGGGGCTGCCCTTTGCCAAAACACCGCAAGAGGTGCTGCAACAGGCGGCAGAAAAGCATTTTGCCTTTGTTTTTGCCCCCTATTTTCACCCAGCCTTCAAAAATATCGGGGGGGTGCGCAAAGAAATGGGCATTCGTACCCTCTTTAATTTGCTTGGCCCCATGATTAACCCCGCCTGCCCCTCGCATTTGCTTATGGGCGTGGCGCGTCCAGATATGGTGACAACCATGGCGCAAACGCTAGGCCTTACCCGCGTACAGCGCGCGGCCGTGGTGTGCGGTGCTGGCGGCTATGATGAAATCAGCCCGCTGGGCGCGGCCACCGTCATGCTGGTAGACAAGGGGGAACTGAGCCCGCTGGAGTTGCTTCCTTCCCGCTATGGTGTGCAGCCCTGCCTGCAGGAAGACCTTGCCGTACACAGCAAGGAAGAAGCCTTTTTCGTGTTGCAGGAAATCTTGCGCGGCAAAGGCAAGCAAGCCATGCGCGATATGGTAATGCTCAATGTGGGCTTGGCCTTGTATTTGCTTGAGCCAGAGCTGACGCTGGAGCAGTGCATGGAAAAAGCCAGCCTTGCTGTGCAGCAAGGTGTGGGAAGCAAGGTTGTGCCCCATGCTTGAGCAATTTCGCACTGCCAAAAAGGCAGAAATTCAGCAGCTTGAAGCCTTGGCACAGGCGCATGCCCTGCCGCCAGCCCTGCAAGGGCAACGCCCTTCTTTTTCTGGCGCATTGCGTGCCGCTGGGCAGCCCATAGCTATTATTGCCGAATATAAACGCGCATCCCCTTCACGCGGGCTTATTTGCAGCCATGTGCCCGTGGAAGAAGCCGCAAGGCAGTATACAAAAAATGGGGCATGCTGCTTGTCCATATTAACAGAAAGCAGCGCTTTTCAGGGAGAATTGGGCTTTCTTGACCGCGCTGCTGCCGTCAGCCCCTTGCCCTTATTGCGTAAGGACTTCATTTTTCACCCTCTACAGGTGCAGGCCACAGCCGCAACGCAGGCCGCTGCCCTACTCTTGATTGTGCGCCTTACGCCTGATGTGCACCTGCTGCGTTCTTTGCGCGAACAAGCCCAAGGCTATGGCATGGAAGCCGTGGTAGAAGTATTTGACGCCGACGAGCTGGCCTTGGCGCGCGCCAGCGGTGCAAAGCTTATTCAGGTAAATGCCCGCAATTTATCCAGCCTGAGTGTGGATGCACAACGCTGCCTTGACGTGGCACAGCAATGCCCGCCGCAAGAAAATGAATGCTGGATTGCCGCCAGCGGTATTTGCCACGGGGCTAGCCTGCCCACGCTGGCAGCCGCAGGCTATAAGGCGGCCTTGGTGGGTTCGGCACTCATGGCGGGGGGGCAGCCGGGGGCAGCCCTGCATGCCCTGCTGCACGAAGCCACGCAAGACAAAGAACAGGCAACACAGCATAATAAAGGGCAAGCCATGCACAAGAAAACGCAGGCAGAGCAGCAAGGCGAAGGGCAAGCCATGCAAGCGGGGCAACAAGCAGTAGCAGCACACTGCGGGGCGCAGGCAGCGCAAGCCAAGGAGCGCATAGTATGATTATTAAAATTTGTGGAATCACCCGCCAGCAGGATGCCGATGTGCTGCAAAAATTGCATGTGGATATGTGCGGCTTTATTTTTCACCCGCGCAGCCCGCGCGCCATCAGCCCCGAGCTGGCAGCCCTGCTGCGCACGGGCAGGGTGCAGCGTGTTGGTGTGTTTGTTGGGCAGCATGCTGTAGATATTAAGCGCATTATGAATGCCGCCACGCTGGATTTTGCCCAATTGCATGGCGAACAATCCATAGCCTGTGCCCAAGCTGTGGGGGCAGAACGCATTATTCGCGTGCTGTGGCCAGCGCGCTACCCCAGCAAAGAAGCCTTGCAGGCCGCGCTGGAACACTATGCCCCCACCTGCGCCTATTTTCTTTTTGACGCAGGTCAGCAGGGCGGCGGCAGCGGGCAAAGCTTCAATTGGTCACTCTTGCAGGGCTTGCACAGCCCACGCCCCTTTTTGCTGGCTGGGGGGCTTCAGGCGGCTACTGTGCCGCAATGCCTAAGCCTTTGCCAGCCTGATGGCCTTGATTTTAATTCGGGCATTGAAGTGCGCGCTGGCATCAAAAATACAGAGCAGCTGTGTGCCGCTGTGCAGGCGGCGCGAGCCTATACAATGCAGGAACAGGCATAATATAACTCTTCTTTTTACAGGCCGCACAGGCTGCGGCAAAGGTATATTCTCATGAAAAAAGGCTATTTTGGTGACTTTGGCGGCTGTTTTGTGCCCGAATTGCTCATGCCCCCCCTGCTTGAGGTGGAAGAAGCCATGCAAAAAATTATGCCCACAGCACAATTTCGCGCAGAGCTTGACGACTTGCTGCATTCCTACGCAGGGCGCGAAACCCCGCTGACCCTGTGCCCAAACCTTTCGCAAAAGCTGGGCTTTACCCTGCGCCTAAAGCGAGAAGATTTGCTGCACACAGGCGCGCATAAAATAAATAACACGTTAGGGCAGGCCTTATTGGCAAAATATATGGGCAAAAGCGCCTTGGTGGCAGAAACAGGCGCAGGGCAGCATGGTGTGGCCACGGCCGCCGCGGCAGCAAGGCTGGGCTTGCAATGCACTATTTTTATGGGGGCAGACGATGTAACAAGGCAGGCCTCGAATGTATGCCGCATGCGCCTGCTGGGGGCAAAGGTGCACCCTGTGCACAGCGGCACGCGCACCCTAAAAGATGCGATTAACGAAGCCTTGCGCTTTTGGATTCGCTCGCAGGAAAGCACGCATTATTGCTTTGGCACAGCCGCAGGCCCCCACCCCTTCCCCACATTGGTGCGCGAATTTCAAAGTGTGCTGGGGCAGGAAACACGCAAGCAAATGCTGGCCGCCACAGGCCGTCTGCCCGATGCCGTGGTGGCCGCTGTGGGCGGGGGCTCAAATGCCATTGGCATGTTTGCCCCCTTTATTCATGACCCCGAAGTGCGCCTTGTAGGCGTGGAAGCCGCAGGCACTGGCGAGGCTGGCTGCTATAATTCTGCCCCGCTCAATTTAGGCACAGATGGCGTGCTGCACGGCAACTTTACCAAGCTGCTGCAAACAGCCGATGGGCAAATCGAGCCCTCTCATTCTGTTTCGGCTGGTTTAGATTACCCCGGTGTGGGGCCAGAGCATGCCTACCTGCACGCCACAGGCCGCGCAGAATACGGCATGGCCAACGATGCGCAGGCGCTGAATGCCTTTCAAGTGCTGTGCCACACCGAAGGCATTTTGCCCGCGCTGGAGTCTTCCCACGCGCTGGCCTATGTGCTTGAGCACCCCCAAGCCTTCCCCGCTGGGGGCGAGGTGGTGGTAAACCTGTCTGGCCGCGGTGATAAAGATATGGATATTGTCCGTCACGCTCTTTCCCTTGAAGATCTTTAAAAGGAACTTGTTATGCACAGCTTGGAACAAAAAATACGCGCTACGCAATCTCGATTTGCCCTTATTCCTTATATTACAGCAGGCTTTCCCACCCGTGCCACCTTTTGGCAGCAAGTGGAAGAGCTGGATGCCCACGGTGCTGACATTATTGAAATTGGCGTACCCTTTTCTGACCCTGTGGCCGATGGCCCTGTGGTGGAAGATGCCGCAAGGCGGGCGCTGGCAGAAGGTATGAGCCTTGAGCTGCTGCTCAGTGAGCTTGGCGCACGCAAGCACAGCCTGCGCGCTGGGCTGGTGCTGATGGGCTATATGAACCCCTTTTTGCAATATGGGCTGGAGCGCTTTGCCCGCGATGCGGCTGCGGCAGGGGTGCAGGGCTGCATTGTGCCCGACCTGCCCTATGAAGAAGCAGAAGAATTTCGCTTGGCCTTGCGTGCACAGGGCATAGCGCTCATTACGCTGGTGGGGCAAAATACGTCAGAAGAGCGCATGCGCTTGTATGCCACAGTAAGCGAAGGCTATGTGTATGTTGTGTCTGTTATGGGCACAACTGGTGGCAAAGGCAGCCTGCCCGCTGCCGCTGCCGAAACTTTGGCGCGGGCGCGCAAGGTCTTTACTGTGCCGCTGGCGCTTGGCTTTGGGCTGGAAAAGACCTCGCAGGTGGCTGCCCTGCCTGTTTTGCCCGATGCCGTGGTCTTTGGCAGTGCTTTGCTGCGCCATATTGATGCTGGCAACAGTGCAGCATCCTTTATGCAGAACTTTGTTAATAACTAAAATGGGTTAACGGCTCTGCCTCCGTCTTTGGGGGAGAGCCGAGAAGACAATGTCAGCCTTGGGTAGCCGCATTGCTTGAACGAATAAAACAGCTCAGGACAAGTCCTTTTAAGGCCATAAAAACGCTTGGGAAGACACTAGATTCGTGGAAAGAAGAGGTGGCAAGGATGTTCAGGTTCGTAAAAGGAAATGGAATCACGGAAGGATTTCATAGAAAAATGAAACTGATACAACGGCGAGCTTACGCTTTCAGGAATTTTGAAAATTACCGCTTGCGTGTCCGCGTATTATGCGGATAAAAAATTTGAAAGCAGAGACGCGGAATTGATCCTTGTTGGCACTTGCCCCGTTTTTTCACGGAGAGCCCTATACAAAAGGCGGTATGCTGAAGACTGTGTGCCCTCCAGCATACCGCCAGACATAAAAAAAGCCGATACATATCGGCTTATATTTTTATTGTGGTGCGCCCGAAGAGATTCGAACTCCTGGCCTACAGGTTCGTAGCCTGTTGCTCTATCCAGCTGAGCTACGGACGCACAGAATGCAAAAAAATGGTGCGCCCGAAGAGATTCGAACTCCTGGCCTACAGGTTCGTAGCCTGTTGCTCTATCCAGCTGAGCTACGGACGCACACTGCGCGCTGAAAGCATTCTTCCCTCGCGACAGAGAAGGAATATAGAAAATGCTCACAAGCGTCAAGAACTTTTTTATCTTTTTTTATTTTTTGGGCAAAGCACGCTGAGCTTTTACAAATAATTCCGTCAGCGCGGGGGATGCCCCCTCGGCATCAAATAGCTTTTTGGCATCAATACGCGCCTGCTCGCCCAAGGCTCGCGCCATTTCGGGCGCTTCCATGCAGCGGCGTATGGCCTGTGCTATGCCTTCTGGCTTGCGCTGAGGCACAATAAGGGCATTGCTTTCATGCTGCAAAATCTCTAGCTGCCCCGGCAAATCGGTGGCAACTATGGTGCAGCCATACAGCATGGCCTCTTGCAGGGCTGTGGGCAGCCCTTCCATAAAGCCGCCCTGCGCATAGCCCGCCGCCACAAAAATATCTGTTGTTTTCCATAGTTCTGGCATGCGCTCATGCGCCACCTGCCCCAAAAATTCCACCTGTTTACGCAGCCCCAAGCGCCATGTCAGCAGCTTCAGGCCGCGGCGGGCTGGGCCATCGCCAGCAATGCTCAAGCGAAAGGGCACATTCAGGCTTTTCAGGCTGGTACAAGCGCGCAGCACATCTGCTACACCTTTTTGCTTGTCAAGCGTGCCCGCCACCAGAATATGCGTTTGGCGCGGGGCATTGCCAGCCTGCGGCAGGCTTGCTTCATCTTCGGCAGGGGCTGGCAGGGTCAGGCCATCACGCAGCAGCACAAACTTATGCGCCAGCTCGGGAAAACGCGCCTGCAAGGTTTGCTGCGTTAAGGCTGTGTCGCAGCGCACAAACAAGGCTTCATCGGCCTTTATGCCCACAAGGGCAAGGTTTTCTGCAATGTCTCGTGTGCGCACCCCAAAGGCAAAAGGCACACCAGCCATGCGCGCAGCAGCCCATGCCATGGTGGCAGGGCCGTGGCCAGAGGGGGCATACACAAATTCAATACCGTCAGAACGTACCCAACGCGCCATCAACGCCGCGCACAGCAAATGCCCCCAGCGGGAAAATAATGCCCCCAGCGTGGCATGGCGCAGGGGCAAAGCGCGACGCAGGCCGCTTATGCTGGTGACATTATCCTTTGAAAATAATGCACCCACAGCAGGCAGCAAACGCCACAAACCCACGCGGCTGATGGGCAAGGGCAAAGCATATTGCTCGCTGTCAGACAATGCCCCCAAGCCCATACCGCTGGCTGCATACACGCGCGAAAGCAAGCCAGCCTTGTGCAGGCGCAGCACATCCTGCACCGTGCTCAGGCCGCGTGGCTCTGGGAATTGTTCCATAATAAAAGCCGCTTCCAGCACACGCGGCGGGCCATCCAGCAAGTGCCCACGCTGAGAAAAATCATTGTCCATAAAGGTACGGTCATTTTTCTGGCAATGCAAAATGCCGTCTTCCAAAGTATAAATAGTGTCGCAATAGTCTGCCATTTTGGGGTCGTGGGTCACCATAATCATGGCAACACCGCCAGAATGGCACAGCGTGCGGAAGTTTTCCATAACCACGCGGCTTGTGCGGGCATCCAGCGCACCCGTGGGCTCGTCTGCCAGCAGCACACGCGGATTATTGACCATGGCGCGGGCAATGGCCACGCGCTGCTGCTCGCCACCAGAAAGGCGATTGCTGCGGTAATGCACGCGCGGTGAAAGGTTTACCAGCTCAAGGGCACGAATCACCCTTTCCCAACGCTTTTGCGGGGGTACTTTTTCATAAATAAGCGGAAATTCAACATTTTCAAACACGGTGGAGTGATCAAACAAATTGCTGCTCTGCATAACAAAGCCCATATTGCCACGCCGAAAGGCCGCTGTTTGCTCGCGGTCAAATTCCAGCACATTGGTGCCCAAAATTTCCAGCGTGCCCGCATCGGGGGCGTGCAGCATGCCCAGCACATGCAGCATGGTAGACTTGCCGCAGCCAGAGGGGCCCATAATGGCCACCAGCTCACCGGGTTCAACAGAAATATTCACCCCGCGCAACACAGGGGGAAAGCCAGGGTAACACTTATATAAATCTTTAGCGATAATTACGGGTGCCATAGTATACCTACTCAAAACGCAGCGCGCTTACAACATCCATACGACTTGCCTGTACGGCAGGGAAGATACCACCAGCAACGCCAATGAAGCCAGAAAAAATGATACTGCCCAAGCTGCTGAGCATGAGCTGCCCAAGAGGAATGGTGCTGCCCAGCATACTGGCGCCAATATACACCACTGCTGTGCCCACACCAATGCCCACCAGCCCGCCAGCAACCGATTTGCACAAGGCTTCGGTAAGAAATTGTGCCATAATATCCACATCAGAGCCGCCCATGGCCTTTTTCAAGCCCACTTCACGGGTGCGCGCCCGCACCGAAGCAAAGGTGCCATACCAAATGCCAAAGCCACCCAGCAGCAGGGCGGCAATAATGCCCATCCACAGCAGGGCTTCTACCCAAATAAATGTGCCCTTAATGCGGTCAAGCTGCTCTGCCTGCGTTTGAATAACAAGATAGGGCGCGGCCTGATGCTCTTTCACCACATCGGGTATTTGCTGCACAATGCCAGCCACATCTTCCCAGCCAATGGCGCGGACAAAGAGCCTATTGGCCATGCCCCCGCCCCAATTGCGGTCAACCATAGTGGTATAGGGCAAAAAACCGCCCTCGCCCCAGCTGCCCAGCATAACCCCGCCCATAACGCCCACCACTTCCACAATATCATTGCCCAAAAACAGGCGCTTGCCCACGGCGGCTTTTTCAGAGCCATATAAGTTTTGCGCTGCCTGCCGCCCAAGAAGGCACACACGGCTGCGCTGGCGCACGTCTTCTGCTGTCAGGGTACGCCCAGCAAGAATTTCTGCCGATTGCGTAGGCACAAAAAATTCATCAATACCAATAAAATTAATGGCTATACTGCGCTCACCCACCCTTTGGGTAAAGGTAGCGCCGCCCATAATATTGGTGCTGACCATGCCCACCTTGGGTATGGCGCGCAGGGCAGCAATAGTTTCGGGGTAAAATTCCCGCTGGGGTTGGCCTGGGTATTGGTCATCTTCCATCACCACACGCACCACGTTCACGCCGCCCATCAGCACCATATCTTGCCCGATATTGTAGCGAATTTCCTGCCCCAGCACTGAAAGCGTGATAAAAGCAGTAATGCCCAGCGCAATAGAAAAAATAACCCCCAGCCCGCGCTGGCGTATAACCTGACGTACGCTCACGCGCACTAAATCTGACATTGCAATCATAGCGCTATCTCTTTACTACCCGCATATGGCGGGGAATTTCCTCAATAAATTCGGCGCATGGCGCGTACAGCCCCGCCACGCCCCACAGTATAGTCTATGCCGTGCCACACAATGCCCCGCGCCAGTGCCGTACGCACAAAAACAAGGACAAATTGGGCACAGGCCGCAGCAAAAGCAGCCAGCCACGAGCCAAGGCGGCAGCCCTCTGGCAAAAACTCGCGCCAGCGCGCCACCACAGCGGCAAGCACAGCGCAATAGAGCAGCCCCAGCCACCACGGCACAGCGCAATGCAGGCCAAACAAGGCCGCAGGCAGGCTGTACAGGGCAGTCAGCGGGGTCAGGCTCATGATGGCGGCAAACAGCCCCAGCAGCAGCCATTGCGAAGGCACACAAAATTTTAAAAATAAAATCTGCCTGTCCATCCACGCGCCCCACACAGACCAGCGGTGCTGGCTGGCCACAGTGTGCAGCAGGGCTTGCGGGCACAACAGCACAGGCTCTTTTTTGTGCAGCAGCAGAGCGGCCAAAGAGCAATCATCCACCACATTGCCAGCCCACAAGGCCTTGATGTGCAGGCTTTCAAAAGTGCTGCGCTTTATAGCCATAGCCCCGCCCCAAGGCTGGGTAAACACTGCCACGGCCTGCAACAGGCGCATAAGCAAAACACAGAGCTGATAGGCACGGGTAACAATGCCCTCGTCTTCTGCCACCACCATGTGATAGCCTGTGGTCACATTTACTCTGCCCGCAGCAATGGGCTGCACAAGGCTGCGCACAAAATACGCTTTTGCCCTGTGCGTGCTGTCACAAAAAACATAGACCTCAACGGGCTCTGCGGCCAATGCGGCTATGGCGCACAAGGTATTATGATTTTTTTGCCCGCAGCCCTTTGCTGTGCCAGCTACAACATGGCGCAGGGCAGGAAATTCCTGCTGCAATTGTGCAATAAGCAGGGCAGCAGGCTCCTCTGCCGTGGCGGTAACCATCACGGGCAGGCAAGAGGGATAGTCTTGCATAAGCAAAGAGCGCAAAGCCTGCGGCATATTGGGGTGCTGCCCTGCCACAGGAATAATCAGGCCAGCCAAGGGCGTATGCCCCGCCAGCTCTGCGCCCACAGGGGCAGCATTCAGGCGCTGCTTGCCGCTATGCCATAAAAACCACAGCATACCGCACTGCACACAGGCGGCAATAAACCACAACCAGAGCATAGGTACACCACCCTGATTAAAAACACATATCTTTTTCAGGCACGCCAGCATTACGCCAGCGTTTGCCCTTTACCGCAAGGGAAAGCCCGCCCTTTATGGCAATCACTCCCTCCACAGCATCGTTCCCTACCAAAGTAAAGGTAAAGGTGTGCCCCGACTGATGATGCGCGGCCACCTTTTTCCCCTGCTTGCGCCCAGCAAGGTGATAGGTATCTATTTCCCCATCGGCTCTTTGTACATAGGCCACACCGCTTAGGCTGGCATCAGGCTTGAAGCACAAACCCAGCCTGAAGGTAGAGCTGTAGGCAGAGCCTGTCCAGACCTCGCGCACGTTGCCATCCACAGGAAAGGCAGCCCCACCCTGCTGGCTGTTGCTTGCCCCCACTAGGGGCAGCAGCACATCGGGCACAGGCTGGGCTGCCCATACTGGGGCAGCACACAGCACAGCGCACATAAGGCACAGGGCTGCCTTAGCGCGGCACACGGCGCTGTGCCTGTATACGGTCAAAAATAGCTTCATGCGTATTCACCATAGCAGTAAAATCAAAATGACGCAGCATATGTTCTCTGCCAGCAGCGCCCATGCTGCTGCACAGGTCAGGCTTTTGCAGCAGGGTAATCAGGTGCCGCGCCAGCGCGGCATAATCCTGCTGCTGCGCCACCAGCCCCGTTACGCCATCGGTCACAATATCGGTGCAGGCGCCACCAGCATTGGTAGTCACCACGGGCAGGCCGCTACACATGGCCTCGAGCAGCACATTGGGCTGCCCTTCTTTAACAGAGCTTAGGCAAAAGATGCGTGCCTCGGCATAGTGCGGGCGCACATCCAGTATACCGCCCGCAAATTCCACCTTGCCGTGCAGGGCTGGCAGGGCTTGCACCTGCGCACGCAACTCGGCCTCAAGCGCACCTTCACCCACAATGCGCAAGCGGGCTTCGGGCACTTGCTGCACCACAAGGGCAAAAGCCTTTATAAGGCATTGCTGGTTTTTATTGGGCACCAGCCGCCCCACGTTGATAATAAGGGGCTGGCGCTCTGCCAAGGGCGTGGGGGCAGGGCAAAAGCGCTGCGCATCCACACCATTGCCAATAAAGGTCAAATGCTCTGGCGGTATGCCTGTTTTATTCTGCAACAAAGCATACAAGGGCGTGGAATTGCACATAATATGGTCAGCCAAGCGCCATAAATAGCGTTCATGCTGCACACGGGGGCCATCTTCACCGCGCACAGTGCCAAGCACAGCAGGGTAGCCACAATAAAAGCCCAGCAGCTTGCCATAGAGGCGGCACCAGATATTGGGAATAGCCGTGCCCGGAACAAGAATATCGGGCTTGCGGCGGTGCAATTCACGCAGTAGCGTATATAAAAAAGACAAATGCGGCTCGCGCCCTGTGCCCAAATGCACCACGGGCACATTTTTTTCTGCGGCAAAAGGTTCCAAATCCGTCTTGCCTGTCAGCGTCCAAAACGAGGGGGCAAAGCGTGTGCGATCCAGCCTGCTTGCCAATTCCACCAATTGCCTTTGCGTGCCGCCAAAGCATAAATCTTGGCTTACAAAGGCCACCTGTAAGGGTTGTGCCATATATGTCACCTTTGGGGCACAAAAAACAAGCCCCCTATCTATACTATATAATAAATACCTGTTCCGTCTATCCTGCTTCCCCCTGCAAAGCAAGTTTTTTATAGGGCAGGCACATTGCCCCCCGAGCGCTTACTGCGTATACTCATGCTCAAGGCATAGCCTGCACCCCACAGTCCTTTTACCTTGAGGTTGCCTCATGAGCATCAGCACACCCAGCGCCCAGCCTTTAAGTACGGCCATTACCACCCTTGGTTTGCCTAAGCTGACCTCTGCCCTGCCCTATACTTCATGGGAAGATGATAAGCGCCTTTCTTTTTTTATTGACAGCACCTCGTGTGAAGCGGTGCTTGAGCCTGCTATTATGGAATTTGAAGCCGCAGGCCCGCGCAAGCATTTGTATTTTGACCCGCACCGCGTGAAATGCGCCATTGTAACCTGCGGCGGCCTGTGCCCCGGCATTAATGATGTTATCCGCGCTCTGGTTATGGAAGCGCACCATGCCTATGGCGTGGCCTCTATCATTGGCATTCCTTATGGCTTGGAAGGCTTTATTCCCCGCTATGGCCACCCCATTGTGGAGCTTACGCCTGAAAAAGTTGCCAATATTCACCTTTTTGGCGGTACAATGCTGGGCTCTTCACGCGGCCCTCAGCCAGCAGATGAAATTGTTGATATGCTGGAACGCGCCAATATCAATGCCCTTTTTGTTATTGGCGGCGACGGCACCATGAAGGCGGCGCAGGCCATCAGCTCTGAAGTGCAGGCACGCAGCCTCAGGCTTTCTGTTATAGGCATACCCAAAACTATTGATAATGACATCAACTTTATTCAACAATCCTTTGGCTTTGAAACAGCCGTCTTCAAAGCCACCGAAGCCATACAATGCGCGCATACCGAAGCCTGCGGCGTGCCCAATGGTATTGGCATAGTCAAGCTGATGGGGCGAGAATCAGGCTTTATTGCCGCCCTTGCTACCTTGGCGCTTAAAGAAGTAAATTTTGTCCTTGTGCCCGAAGCCCCCTTCAGCCTGCATGGAGAAGGCGGCCTGTTGCCTGCGCTGGAGCAGCGCATACGGCAGCGCGGGCATGCCGTGCTGGTGGTGGCAGAAGGCGCAGGCCAGCATTTGCTTGCGCAGAATGAAGAAAAGGACGCCTCGGGCAACCCTGTGCTGGGGGATATTGCCAGTGTGCTCAAAGACAGCATCAGCAAGCACTTTGCCGCGGTGAACCTACCCTATTCCCTTAAATATATCGACCCCAGCTATATCATTCGCGCCGTGCCCGCCAATGCCAATGACAAAGTATATTGCGGCTTTTTGGGGCAGCATGCCGTGCATGCCGCTATGGCTGGGCGCACCGATATGGTGGTGGCAAAATTGCAGGAACGCTTTGTGCACCTGCCTTTCCACCTCGTCACCAGCAAACGCCGCAAGCTGGATATTCATTCCGACTTATGGCGTGCCGTGCTGGAATCGACAGGGCAGGGAAGGCTGGCAGGGATGCAGCCGTAGCAGCCCTGATACAGCAAAGGCATATTCTCTTCCAGCTTGCCGCCAAGATACGCCATGAGCGCATGGAGGCCGCAGCAGCCCTAATGCAGCAAAGGCGTATTTCTTCCCCACGCCCCTCAGCATGCAGCAAGGAAGCATCATGACAGCATCACAAAACAGCAATCTTGCTGCGGCAGAGCAGCCCCTGCTGCAAATTCAGGCATCGGCAGGCTCGGGCAAAACCTATGACCTCACGCGGCGCTTTCTTATACGCTTGCAACAGGCGCAGGCCGATATTCCCGTGGCCTGCGCTTTGGGCAATGCCCCCGAGGCTTGGGGCGATATTATTGCCATTACCTTTACCAATGCCGCCGCCGCAGAAATGAAACAGCGCGTTATTACTGCGCTTAAAAGCATAGCCCTTGGTCTGGAGCGCCCAGAAGGGGTCAGCCTCAGCCCTGCCGAGGCCAAGCACAGGCTGGCCATGATTTTGCGTAATTACAGCTGCCTGAACATACGCACTATTGACAGTCTGCTGCATACTGTGGTGCGGGCTGCGGCCATTGATTTGGAGCTGCCCCCAGAATTTGAACCCGTCTTTGCCACCGAAGAAGCCCTTGCCCCCGTGCTGGACGCCCTGCTGGAAGACGCGCAGAATAATGACACCAGCCCCATGTATCACTGGCTGGTTGAAGCCTGCCGCAGCCTTGTGTATGAAAGCGAAACCAAGGGCTTTCTGGCTGGCGAAAAGCTCATCAGCCGCCTGCGCCCCCTGCTGGACGGCGCTTTGCTGCACCAGTATGACGAGCTTACCGCGCCCGATATTGTACAGCAGCGCTTGCAGCAATGCCGCCACGAGCCGCAAGTGCAGGCGCAGCGTTTGCGTGGCCTTGTGCAGGAAGGGGGGCTTTCCTGCAACAGCCGTATGCTGAATGCGCTAGAAAAAGTGGCCGCTGGCGATACAAAAGCCCTAGAGAGTGCCTATTGGCAAAAAACAAGCCTTGACGACTGCCTGAACAAAGCCTCGCGCGGGGCAAGCACAGCCGCGCACGAGGCTGCCTATGCCGCCCTGTGCGCAGCGGTGCAGCGCTATGCCACGCAGGGCAAGCTGCTGCAAGGAGCAGTGAACCAAGCCCCCTTTATTACCTTGGCACAGGCTTTGGCCGCAGGCTTTACCCGTTTAATCACGGCCGAGCACAAAATCCCCACAGTGCTCATGCCCTATAAAGCACTGGACGTGCTGGAAGGCGAGCACGGTGCACCCGATGTGCTGTGCCGCATGGGTTCACGCCTCAGCCATTTTCTGATTGATGAATTTCAAGACACCAGCCACATACAATGGCAGGCCATGCGCCCCTTGGTGGTGGAAGCACTTTCCCGTGGGGGCACGCTCACATGGGTGGGGGATGTGAAGCAGGCTATTTACAGCTGGCGCGGGGGAGATTCCCGCCTGTTTGATATGCTTGCCCATGATGAACAGCTTTTGTGCATGCTGGAAAAGCCACAGGCAGGCACAGCCCCGCTCACAACCAATTGGCGCAGCCGCACAGTTATTGTTGAGCACAACAATGCCTTTTTTTGCCAGCTTGCCCAGCCCGATGTGGTAAAAGCCCTGCTTGCCTGCACCCTGCCCAAAGAAATTGCCCCCCTGTGCAGCGAGCAAGCCAGTGCCGATATTATGCAGGCTTTTACAGGCACACAGCAAAACAGCCGCAGCACGCCAGAAGCACAGGGTGGTTTTGTGAACATTCTGCCCCTTGAAGCAGACAATACCACCGAGCTGCGCGAAGCAGTGCTTGAGCGCTTGCTTGCGCTTTTGCAGGAAGATATAGGCCTTCGCCGCCCTTGGGGCGATGTGGCTGTGCTGGTGCGCTCTAACAGCACAGCGTCTACCGTGGCCGAAGCGTTAATGGGGGCTGGCATTCCCGTGGTAACAGAAAACAGCCTGTTGCTGGCAGAGCACCCGCTTATTCGGCAATGTATGGCCTTTTTGGAATTTCTGGATAATCCCGATAATGACATAGCCTTTCTTAGCTTTATGACAGGCAGTATTGTGAGCGAGCTGCCCGAAGCGCAGGCCTGCGGCTGCACGGCGGCCGCATTAACCGACCTTGCCGCGCAGGAAAAACGCGCCCCCTTATACAGCGAATGCAAAAAAGCCCTGCCCGAAATCTGGCGGCTGTTTATCAACCCCTTTATCAACCAAGCAGGGCTGGTCACAGCCTATGACCTAGTGCAGGAATGGTTTGCCCGCATGGATGTGCTGGCACGCTTCCCTGCCGAAGATACCTTTTTGCGCCGCTTTTTAGAAGTGCTTTTTGCCGCAGAAGGGCGCGGCTATGGTTTAGTGCCCGCTTTTGTTGCCCACTGGAAAGAAAGGGGCGGGGAAGAAAAAGTCCCCATGGCAGAAGGGCTAGACGCGGTGCAAATTATGACTATACACAAGGCCAAGGGCTTGGAATTTCCCATTGTCATTGTACCGTGGATGAGCTTTACGCACAAGGTGCAGCCAGAGCCAGTGCGTATGGAATGCGACAATATGGTTATTATGACACCGCGCCGCAAAGAAACGGGCAAGCACTATGCCGCAGCCCTGAGCACAGCTATACAAGAAAATCTGAACCTGCTCTATGTGGCATGGACAAGGGCGCAAGATGAGCTGTATTGCTTTCATACCGCCACGCCTGCCCTGCGCAACAGCGGCAGCATCATTGCGGCCATTGATATGCTGCTGGAAAAAGCCAATATCAGCCTGCCCTACAGCGTGGGGCAAGCCCTGCCCTGCCCTGCAAAGCACCAACCTGCCCTGCCGCAGCCAGAGGAAAGCAGCGCACAGGCACAAGAGCCTAGCCCCCACCTTGACACCTGCCAGTCCTGCAATGAAGCCCTGCTACAGCAGCAAAAGAACAGCGTACAGGCCGCACAGAAGCAGACGGATTCCCCCAGTTGTAAATCCTGCCAACTCCGGAATGGAGCTTCTCTGCCGCTACCAGAGGAAAACAAGGCGCGAGCTGCCGCACAGGCACAAGAGCCTAGCCCAAGCCCCCTGCCTGAGCAGTATTTAAGCAAGGTTGAGCAGCCCGAAGAAGCTCTGCCCGCCAGCCCAACGGCATGGCGCCCTATGCGCTGGCTGCCACGGCTCAAGGTTTTTCGCAACCCGCTGCAAGAGCTGGAATTTTCGGCAAAAGACCGCGGTACGTTAATGCATGCCTGCCTTGAGCATTTGCTGCTGTGTGGCGACCCGCAGCGCGATAAAGAGCACGCTGCCCTTGCTGTGCAGCAGGCCATGGCCAGCTTTCCCAAAGCCCTGCCCAACGACCCCGCCTTGCAGGCTTCGCTCACGCAGGCAGCGCAATGGTTTGCCTCTTTGCCACAGGCAGCGCACTGGCGGCACAATGCCATTCCCGAACAAAGCATTTTGGACGAGCATGGCCAGCAGCACCGTGTGGATTTACTGTTGGAACAAGAGCATGACTACCTTGTGATTGAGTATAAAACAGGGCAGCCGCAAGACAGCCACATAGCGCAGGTGCGGCGTTATTTGGGGCTGCTGCACCGTGCCACAGGGCTACCAGCACAAGGCGTGCTGATTTATTTAGATTTGCAGCAAGTGCGCCTTGTCAGCCCTGTGGCTATTTCTGCCCTTGCCCCCACGCTGGAACACTGCCTTTTGCCCAGCGCCTCAGCCAAAGAGTAAACACATGAGCACGCCCTTTTTACTGTTCCCTTGGAACAAGCCCTTTTTGCCCGCCCTCAAGCAAGAAATAGCCCGCCGTGTTGATGCGCACTGGGGGCGTGTTGTGCTTATCATTCCGCACAACCGCCCACGCCGTTATTTTTTAGAATTGTTCAAAGCTGATGCTGGGCAGGCCATGCTGCTGCCGCGTGTGCTCACCTTAAGTGAGCTTGTGGCAGAATACCGCGCCGCAGGCAAGCGCCAGCCGCGTCAGGCAGAACTATTGGACAGAGTTGCCCTGCTGTACCGCTGCCTTGCCAGCGTTGCCGCGCAGGATGATGCCTTGCGCCACAAGCTGGGCGCTATGGATATGGAGCATTTTTTGCCTTGGGGCATACGCCTTTCTGGTATTATGGAAGAATGCTTTGCCCATTGCATAAGCGCGCAGGATTTGCACTATACCGAGCATGACGTGCCACCCTTTGCCGCTGCCCTGCTGGGCTCGCTGGCGGCACTGCAGCAAAGCTATACCCAGCTTTTGCTTAACGAAGGCTGGAGCACCCCGAGCTTTGATGTTTTTTCTGCAGCAGAAGCAGCCAATAACATCCCCCCCCTGTTCCGCCCACAGGCCAACCGCGCTGTTTTTATTGCAGGCTTTGCCATGCTGACCGAAGGGGAAAACCGCCTGTTTAAAGCCTTGTGGGGAGCTGGGGCGCATATTTGCCTGCATACCGATGCGCGCCTTGCCACAGGGGCAGGCATTCATTGGTCAACCCAAGACCACCGCACATGGCTACACGAATGGCATGCCTCAGCAGAGGTCATAGAAAGCGCAGCCCAGCCCAGCCCCCACCAGCCAGCCCCGCAGCAATACAGCCTGATGGCAGAGCACAAAACAGCCCAGCCGCACATTCATTTCTGCGCTGGGCATGATGTGCATTCGCAATTGCTTGCCTTGCAGCGCGATTTGCACAAAGCTCATGAAGAAGACAGCCGCACAGGCAGCAGCCCAAGCACAGCCATTGTGCTGACAGGCAATGAATTGCTTATGCCCGTGCTGCACCACCTGCCAGAAAAAGCGGTAAACATTTCCATGGGCTACCCTCTCAGCCGCTCCCCCCTCTTTTCCTTACTGGAAAGCCTGCTGGCGCTGGCGCAAGAAAGCCGCGCCCCAGCTGCAGGGCAAGGGCGGCGCTTTCACTGGCGAGCCCTGCTGCAATGCCTGCGCCACCCCTATATTACCATGCTTCATGTCAGCACAGCAGAGGGGCACAGCCTTGCCCTGCGCGAAAGCATACGCATAGCAGAAAAAAGCATACGCGCAGGCCAGCGTTTTGTGAGCCTGCCCGAAATAATGCAAGAATGCCGTGCCACTGCCCCAGCCGAGGCCATGGCCTTGCTGGAAGAGCTGTGCACCCTGTGCTTTGAAAGCCTGCCCGCCGCCACTACCACAGCCCACATTGCCGCCTGTTTCGAGCAACTGGCAAGCCTGCTGCTGCGCTATGGCGGGGATATTTGGGAACGCTTCCCGCTGGATGCCGAATGCCTGTACCGCCTTGTGCAGCGCCTGCTGCCACAATTGCGGCAAAACAGCTTGGCCAACACGCCTTTCAGCTTTTCTTTGCTGCACGCCCTCACGCGCGAGCTTGTGCAGGCAGAGCGCGTGCCCTTTGACGTGGAGCCCATCACGGGCATGCAGGTGCTGGGCATGCTGGAAACCCGCCTGCTGCATTTTGACCGCCTGTTTATTCTTGATGCTACCGATGACGCTCTGCCCGGTGCCGCCACGCAAGACCCACTTTTGCCCGACGCCCTGCGCGGCCTGCTGGGGCTGCCCGCAACGCAGCATAGAGAGCGCATCGCCGCCCACACCTTGTATAGGCTGACAAGCTCGGCAGACGATGTGTATTTTTATTGGCAGGAAGGCATACAGCGTTCCAGCCTTTTCAGCGGTAAAAAAATACGCAGCCGCTTTGTGGAACAATATTTGTGGCAAGAGGAACAAAAACGAGGGCACTTACTCACGCCGGGGCAAGCGCCTTTGCGTCAGGCTGGCTGCCGCGTGCATGCCCTTGTGCCAGCGGCGCATGCTCTGCCCGCCAGCCCTGCCCTGCACGCGGCCATGCAGCGCCTGCTGGCCAAGCCCCTTTCCCCCACCACCTTGGACAGCTACCTCACCTGCCCTTTGCGCTTTGCCTACCGCCATTTGTGCAAAGCCAAAGTCTTGCAGGAAGTGAACGAAGGCGACGACCCAGCAACCGTGGGTACGGTTGTGCACAACAGCTTAAAGCAGCTTTTTGAGCCCTATCTGGGCAAAGATGTGCACGCTGGGGATATTAGCCAGCACGCTGTGGAAGACTGCATTGCCGCCGCCATGCAGCAGCAGGATATACGCGCCACCCTGCCCGTAGAAAGCTACATCATGCTGCGCACGGCTGCCCCTTTGCGCCTGCATTCCTTTTTGCAGCATCAGCCAGCCCTTACGCATATTTTGGCTTTGGAACAAGCCTATACAGCGCCCCTTACTGTGCAGGGGCACGGTGTTACGCTGTACGGCGTCCTTGACAGAATGGATATACGCAATGGGCAGGCGTATATTCTTGACTACAAAACAGGGGCTATCAAGGCCACGCACAGTGCTGTGTGGTCTGACCCGCTTTTACAGCAGCGCATAGCTGCCCTGAGCCATAATGAAAAAAAACCCGATGCCGAAGACTTACAAATGTTGTCAGCCCTGATGCCTTCGGTACAATTGCCTTGCTATATTCTGCTGGGGCAGACCAACGCCCCTGTGCCCGTGGGCAATGCAGCCCTTGTGAACCTAAAAGAAAATGGTGCCGAAGTGCCCCTGTTTGATGCCGACATGGATGCCGAAGCCATAGCGCAGGCAATAGAATACAATATACCAGATTTATTATCTTTTATTTTGTTACACATGCAAAAAGCACAGTACTACCCGCCTATAGAGGGCACACACTGCCGCTATTGTGAGTATTACTCACTTTGCCACAAGTAATACGGCAGTAAAATAATGTATTGCCCAAGAAGAAAGAATGCGCTACTACCATTGTGGTCGGATATATATACTGCGGAAAATCTGTAGTATTTTTTACCATATGTGGACTTACAATGGAGGTTTCCATGTCCTTTCCCAGCTTACAAATAGGTGATCTTACAGCCCGTATTCCTGTTGTACAGGGTGGTATGGGTGTTGGCATATCGCTTTCTGGTTTGGCCTCTGCTGTGGCAGAGCAAGGCGGCATTGGCGTTATTGCTGGTGCTATGATAGGTATGCGCGAGCCTGATGTGGCCAAAAATCCGCTTGAGGCCAATTTGCGCGCCCTGCGCCATGAAATTCAAAAAGCAAAAGAAAAAACGTCGGGCATTATTGGCGTAAACATTATGGTGGCGTTAACCACCTTTCGTGAAATGGTGCGTACCTCTATTGAAAATAAGGCAGACATCATTTTTTCTGGCGCAGGCCTGCCCCTTGATATGCCCAAGCACTTGCTTGACCTGTGCGAGCAGAAAAAAGAAGAATTCCGCACCAAGCTGGTGCCTATTGTTTCATCGGCGCGCGCGGCCAATATTATTGCCAAAAAATGGCTTTCGCGCTACGGCTACCTGCCCGATGCCTTTGTGGTGGAAGGGCCTAAGGCTGGCGGGCATTTGGGCTTTAAGCCTGAAGACATTACCGACCCGCAGCATTCGCTTGAAATACTCATTCCTGAAGTAGTGCAGGCCGCCCATGCTTTAGAAGACAAAGCAGGCCGCGCTGTGCCCGTTATTGCCGCTGGCGGGGTGTACACGGGCGAAGATATTCAAAAATTCCTCGCACTGGGGGCTTCGGGTGTGCAAATGGGCACGCGCTTTGTGGCCACACACGAATGTGATGCCGACGAGCGCTTTAAGCAAAGCTACATCAATGCCCGCGAGCAGGATGTTACTATTATTAAAAGCCCTGTGGGCATGCCTGGGCGCGCTTTATACAATGACTTTGTACAGGCCTCGCGCGATGGGCTGAAAAAACCCTTCAAGTGCATTTTCCACTGCGTCAGCACCTGCGAGCAGGAAAAAACACCCTATTGCATAGCCGCCGCCCTTATCAATGCCATGAAGGGCAATTTAGAAAAAGGCTTTGCTTTTTGTGGGGCAAATGTTGCCAAGGTGGACAAAATTATTTCTGTGCATGAATTGATGCAATCTTTGCAGCAGGAATTTGATGACGCTCTTGCCAAACTGCACAATAAAATGCAGTTCAGCCACAGCTAGAGCCTTTTTGTTTTAGAGCATATTACTTTAAAATGCTTGCAAGGTTTCATAAGAAATTCTTGCTGCTCAAAGCGCACAAGGGGAATTCACTTCTCCCCCTCTGTGCGCTTTTAAATAAAAAAACATGCACACTTTAGCTCGTAACAGCGCAAATAAAGTGCGCTTAGATCTTCTTGCGCGCGTTTACTCCCGCTCTTGCCAGCACCATTTTAAAGCAACTGTACTCTAATAAAATTCTGGCCTGCCAAGGGGGAAAGAAAGGAACGAGCGGGCGCAAATGCTGCCCGCTCGCCCTTTTCTTTTCCCCTTGTGCCCTGCACCCTGCCATATTTTTTTTCATTTGGCGGCTAAACACCTTGCCTTTTAAGGCAGTTCACGCTATAAGACCGCCTTGCAACAAGGGTGAGCCGCCATTTTCGGCAATAGCGCTTCCGCTGTGTGAAGCCTCCCCCATACCACATGTGATTACTGAAAATTTCCATATACGGAGGATATCATGAGCAAAGAATGCGATTTTTGCGGCAAAAAGCCTCAGGTCGGCAATCTTGTCAGCCATTCCAACATCAAGACCAAGCGTCGTTTCAACCCCAACTTGCAGAGCGTGCGCCATCAGTTTGCTGACGGCACTGTGCGCACCTTGAGCGTGTGCACCCGTTGCATCCGTGCAGGCTATGTGACCAAGCCCATGGCTCGTAAGGCTCAGGCATAAGCTGCCCCTGTTTTTGTATGTGTAAGGCGTCTGATTTTCAGACGCCTTTTTTTATAGCCCAGCGGCACTATGTTCTTTCCCTCTCTGCAAGGCAGCCACGTGACAACGCGCTTGCTACCATTCAAGCAAGTGCCAGCCAAAGGCACTTGCATGGCCGCCAACGTGCCAACTCTTTAGGCAGGCACATAATGAAAATCGTACTGGCTGCCCGTTAAAGAGCGCGCCCCATCTTCGGTAATTTCATAGGTGTGCTCCACCCCCACCATACCATGCCCTGCCACACTTATTTTAGGCTCTACAGCCAGCACCATGCCCGCCTGCACAGGCTGGCTGAAGCTGCGCGCCAGCACAGGCCATTCATCCATAGCAAGCCCTATGCCATGCCCCAAGAATGGTACAGCATCACGCCCCATGCCCATGAAGCAACCTTCAAAGCCACGCGCGGCAGCTTGGGCGCAAGCCTCTTGCCACAAAAGCGCGGGTATTGCACCCGGCTTGAGCTGCTCTGCTGTGCGCTGCACAATTTCCATGCAGGCATCTTGCGCCAAGCGCAAAGCCTTGGGCACAGTATGTGCTGCGCCAGACCAATAACATTGCGTGCGGTCGGTCAGGTAGCCCTCGTGAGCATAGCCCAAATCAAGCGCCAGCAGGCTGTGCTGTGCCCATGGCTTGTCCGAGCCCATAAAGGGTACGGCAGGATGTTTGCCACGGCAACCTAAAGGCCCATTATAATAGGTGGGGTACAGGCTCGATTCCCCAGCAGAAGCATAACCCCAAAAGTTTTCTTCCCCTGCGGCCTGCATACGAATAAGCCCGCTTGAGCCAAGAGCAAGGGCTTCTGTGCTATATATACGGGCAATTTCCATTTCTGTCATGCCAGCATGCAGGTGCTTGGGCAGCAGCACATCAAGCAGGTGAGCATGGGCAGCACCAGCGCGGCGCATTCTTTCCAATTCCCACGGGCTTTTTACGGCACGCGCCTTGGCAAGCACGGCATCCCCCGCCACAAAACGCCTTTCTGGTATGCGGCTTTGCAGCATTTCTGCCATGCCCCAAGTAAAGGCATTTTTATCCACCGCCAGCACCGAGCCAAGGGGGCTGCCCATGTGGGCACACAGGCCAGCTACTTCTTTATAGGAGCTGAAGCCCACGGACTGCACAGGGCTTTCTAAAGCCGCCCTTGCCAGCCCCTTGCGCAGCAGCAATAGCGGTGCACCTTCCAAGGGCAGCCACAGCAGCCCCCAGCCCAGCGTACCCGTTAAATAATAAATATGCACGCGGGAACAAAGCAAGAGCCCGCTGGCTTCGGGAGCTTCGTGCTGTAGCAAGCGGCGGCAGGCGGCATGGCGCAGAGCCAATTCTGCCATAGGAATAAGTGCTGATTCTTGCATGGGCTGCTCCTTGTGTTTGGACAGGTATTTACTTGCCCAGTGTAGGCAAAAAAAAGCGGCTTGCCAAGCAGGGCAGGCATGTACGCCATGCAGCACATTGTTTTTATTGACAATTAAAAAATCATACCTGTGAATAACTGTCAATAATAACATGTGGTTATGTATGTAAGCGTCTGCCTTGGCTTGCCAAGCCAGCGTGTTGACCTTGGGGCAGAGAACTTTTATACTGAGGGCATGAAAGAATTTATTGTTAGTGCTTGTCTTGCAGGGCTGCCCTGCAAATATAATGGCGGCAGCAATACCTGCCCTGCTGTGGTTGCCCTTGTGCGTCAAGGGCGGGCTGTAACTGCCTGCCCAGAAAGCTTGGGCGGCTTAAAAGCCCCCCGCCCACCAGCCGAGCAGCAGCAAGGCAAAGTGCTGGATAAAACAGGTAAAGACGTAAGCGAGGCCTTTCATAAAGGGGCACAGGCAGCCATGGAGGTTGCGCGGCATTTTGGCTGCACCAAGGCTATTGTCAAAACAAAATCCCCTTCGTGCGGCGCTGGGCACATTTATGACGGAACCTTTAGCCACACCCTCACCCCGGGTGATGGCCTGTGGGTGCAGGCGCTGAAAGCAGAAGGTATAGCTATTTATACAGAAAAAGACCTGCCCCCCGAATGCGCCGAGCCACATTTCTTGGCAAAAAAATCTTGACACTACAGTTTTTTTTTGCAATACATCATTTTCGCGCCGGCATAGCTCAGTTGGTAGAGCAACTGATTCGTAATCAGTAGGTCCACGGTTCAAATCCGCGTGCCGGCTCCAAATTTTGCAGGGGCTGAGGTGTTTATGCAACACTTCAGCCCCTGTTTTGCGTCCAAAGGGCTTTTCTAGCCTATTGAGAGCATGGCGGCGGATTTGCGTCGCCCTTCCTCGGAAATCTCTATGGTATCCCCCTGTGTCGTCGTAGTTTGCTTTGCTACATCTTCCTTCCTATTTTGGTCTGTGCGCTGATTTTTTTTGCATCTCTTCAATGCTAGAGCTTTGCGTACGGATTATCCCGATGTTCATAGTCTCTCCTTGTCTTATTTGTGTTTATTGTATCGAGCAAAGTATGCGCTTCTGAGGGGACTTCGCCATGTTTGGAAAATTGTACATTGAACATCCCGCAGAGTTCCCAGTCTTTTTTCAAAATTGCATAGATGAAGGTGTTTTCGTATTTGGGTGTGCCATCGGAATTTTTTATAAAAGATATAAAATCTATGAAAAGCCCCTCATTACGCATATCGAGACGTTCACACAATTTTTGTGAACGGATATTATTTTCTTCCACATAGGCATAAATTCGCCGTGCCCCCTTGTTGGTGAAAAGAAAATCAAGAAAGGCTCGTGCCGCTTCGCTTGCGTATCCCTTTCCTTGGTACTGCTCGTTGAAATGCCATCCAACACTATAGGTATCCGGTTCTTCTTTCATGGCAAAGACATTGCCTATAATGCTATCTTCTTTCTTCAGGCAAACAGCGTATTGCAGGTCATCATCACCTCTACGCTCGACATCGGCAACAGCCTCTTCCAAGGTGCGAAGCTGCTCATCCATGAAACAATTCACACGCGGCTGAGAAAGATACGCAAACAATCCTTCAGCATCCTTAATTTCAAAATTTCGTATATAAAGTCTTTCTGTTTTGATGCTTGTTTCCATGAATATATCCACAATTTTGATTATGATTTTTTATACCCGATGTCCCACTATGCAGCGGGAGCCGTCGATGAAACGGTGGTGTACTCATTCTTCTTTTTTTCGACCCAAGAATCGTGTCACAAAAACAAAAAATAAGGGTGTAAGGTAGATGCCAAGCCCGGTTGCCGTGAGCATGCCCGCTATCACCGCAGTGCCAAGCGCGTTTTGCGCACCAGAACCGGCACCACTGCTCAAGGCTAAAGGTACAACGCCGAGAATGAAACACAGCGAAGTCATAAGAACAGGCCGCAAACGGAGGCGTGACGCTTCCACTGTTGCCGAGAGCAGGTCTTTTCCACCATGATGTAAGTCTCTTGCAAATTCCACGATCAGAATGGAATTCTTGGCGGACAAGCCTATGATGGTAAGCAGGGCGATCTGAAAGTATATGTCATTGTTCATACCCCGAAGGTACACACCGCTTAACGCTCCTATTACACCGGAGGGAACCACCATGAGCACTGCCAGTGGAATCGTCCAGCTTTCATACAGAGCGGCAAGGCTGAGAAAAACAACAATAATGGAAATAGTATACAGGAATGGAGCCTGATTGGATGCTGTTCGCTGCTGATACGAAAGCCCCGTCCACGCAGAGTCAAAGCCCGCAGGCAGTTTAGCCGCACTTTCTTCCATTTCTGTCATGGCCTGTCCAGAGCTTTTTCCTTGGACCGCGGCTCCTTCGATTTTTATCGACGGAATACCTTGGTAACGGGTCAGGCTGGGGGAGGCCAAAACGGATTTCACGTTAAGAATGTTGGAGAGCGCTACCATTTCTCCTTTTATATTGCGCAGGTAAAAGCGTTTGAAGTCGTCTGCGCTGGTTCGATAGGACGGTTCAGCCTGGAAATACACCTTTTTCATTCTGCCTTGATCGGCAAAGTTATTGATATATTCACCCGCCCAGTAGGCACTGAGTGCAGTATTTATGTCCCCTTTGGAAAGACCGTATGCTCCAGCCTTGCCACTGTCGATTTTAAGGTCATACTGCTCTGCGTCATCCATTCCGCTATAACGAGCGTAGGAAATGGAGGGCTGTTGGGCGGCGTCTTTCAGCAAAGCATCTTTAGCTCTGAGCAAGGCCTCATGTCCGCTCCCTCCTCGATCCATCAATTCCATTTCAAAACCTGACGACGTACCCAATTCCATAGCCGCTGGAGGTGCCATAACAACAATTTCAGCACCGAGGATTGAGGAAAAGCGTTCAGCAGCCCGTTTCATAACATCAAAGGCACTTTGTCCTTGTCCCCGTTCACTCCAATCTTTCAAAACGGGAAGTATCATGGCTGAGTTTTGACCAGAGCTGCTGAATCCCCAGCCGATCATCGTCATGACACTTTGAATGGATTCTTTCTCCTCGGTACGAAAATAGGCGTCGATTTCCTTGACTATCTTTTGGGTGCGTTCCAGTGAAGCCCCGGGGGGCAGCTGTACATCAACATATAAGGTTCCCTGATCTTCATCGGGTAAAAATGAAGTTGGCAGGCGTATGAACAATGCCGCACACACCACAATTCCCAATAAGAAGGCGATTCCCCATCGTTGTGGCCGTCTGATGATGCGTTCTACACATACGGCATATCGTTCAACGAGCGTATCAAACCATCGGTTGAATTTTCCGAACAAACCTGTTTCTGCTCTGTACTCTTTAGCTGTCAGCAGGCTGGCGCACAGAGCCGGAGTGAGTACAATGGCAACAACAACGGAAAGCACCATAGAGGCAACAATCGTGATGGAAAATTGCCTAAAAATACCTCCCGTTGAACCGGGCATAAAGGCCATAGGTATGAATACAGCGGAAATGACCACGGCAACGCCGACAAGGGCTCCCGTTATCTGGCGCATGGATTTAAGAGCAGCCTCTTTGGCGGAAAGTTTTTCATGACGCATCAGGCGCTCCACATTTTCCACCACAACAATGGCATCATCAACTAACAGGCCTATGGCCAGAACCATGCCGAACATGGTCAGTGTGTTGATAGAAAAACCGGCAGCGGCCAACACCGCAAACACGCCCAGCAAGACAACCAGAACGGCAATAGCCGGGATGAGCGTGGCACGGAAGCTCTGAAGGAATACGAACATTACCACCACAACCAGAGCTATGGCCTCAAAAAGGGTGCGCGCCACGGATTGAATGGATTTTTCTACAATAGGAGCTTTGTCTTCGGCATAGGCAAAGGAGAGTCCTTGCGGGAAAAAAGCGGCAAGATTGTTTATTTCAGCCTTGATAGCCTTGGTGGTTTTCAGGACATTGGCCCCAGAGGAAAGTTTGAACGCCACCCCTGTTCCCGCATGCCCATTAAAAGAGGTTAGACCTGTAAAACTCTCTTCATTCAGTTCAATACGGGCAACATCCTTGAGCAGCAGCACGGCTCCGTTTTCTTCCACACGCAAAAGTATTTTTTCAAATTCTTCTACGGTTTTCAGACTGGATGAGGCATTGATGCTGATATTTATTTCCTGCCCGGACGGGGCAGGAGCTTCGCCCACCTGTCCACCGGCGACCTGAGCATTCTGTTCACGAACAGCGCTCAGAACATCCTGCGGATTCAACCCGTACTGCCGCATTTTATCAGGATCACACCAGATTCTCATGGCATTCTGTGAACCATAGAGCGTGACAGACCCCACCCCCTGAATGCGGCTGAGCGGATCAACGAGGGAACTCGCCACATAGTCGCTGATGTCGCTGGCCCGCATGGTGTCGTGCGCGTCATAAAAGGCAATGGTCATAAAGGAATTCTCAACGGCCTTGAAGGCCTGAACCCCTTGTCGCTGCACGGACTCCGGCAACAAGGACATGGCTTGCTGTACTTTGTTTTGTACCTGTACCTGTGCGGTATCTATATCCGTTCCTGCTGCGAATGTGAGCGTGATTTCCGAACCACTGGAAGAACTGCTGGTAGAATTCATGTGCAGCAGATTGTCCAGCCCCTTGAGTTGCTGCTCAAGAGGCTGTGTGACGCTCTGGTCGACAATGGACGCGGACGCGCCGGGGTACGGTGCTGAAATAGATATTTGCGGCAAGGCGATGTCTGGGTAATGGGTCACGGGAAGCGTGGTCAGGGCAAGCCCTCCAGCAAGCATAATGGCGATGGAAATAACCCATGCAAAAATAGGACGATTGATGAAGAACGCGGCCATTGATTACGAATCCTTTCTTTCCGTTGGTGTGGCGGCGGACACAGCGGCAGCATCCTCTTCTGGGATGCCTTGAACAAAATCGCCGGGGGCGACTTTTTGAAGTCCTTCCAGAATCAGGCGATCACCAGGCTTGAGGCCGGAGCTGACTATCCAGCGATGGCCAAGTGCGCGTTCAAGCTGCACATCACGGCGTTCAACCCGAAAGAGTCCGTCTTGAGCTTCAGTCTCTTGCAAAACATAGACAGAATGTCCGCTTATGTTGTTGGCAAACGGAATGCGTTGAGGAATGAGTATGGCGTTATTCACTGTCCCTTCTTCAATAATTGCTTTGACATACATGCCGGGTAAAAGCAGTCCGTCTGGGTTGCTGAACACGGCTCGCAAGGTAAGGCTTCCCGTGCTTTGCCCGACGGATATTTCTGAAAACAAGAGAACTCCCTGTATCCATTCAGGTTCTCCATCCGTCTGTGTTATCGCCGTATAGGGAGAGCCGTCTTCAAGAGTGAGGCGAACTTTGGCAGTTCCGTTGGATGCCATTTGCCCTTGAGCCATAGCGCGGCGCAGACGAATATTGTCTGTGATGGACTGGGTTATATCGACATATACCCGATCCGTTTGCTGGATGACGGCAAGAGCAGAGGACTGGTTAGCCGTAACGAGAGCGCCAACGGTTACGGAAGAAGCGCCGATGCGGCCTGAAACCGGTGCTTTGATCTGCGTATAGGCAAGATTGATAGCGGCGGTTTCCAGTTCAGCCTTGGCCCGCGCAATACGGGCGCGTGCCTGGGCGTGTTCGGCGATAGCGTTATCCAGCTCCTGCCTGCTGATGGATTTTGTCACTATAAGGCGGCGATAGCGCTTTTCCTTGAGCGCCAGGGCAAGAACATTGGCCTCGGCTTCCGCAAGAATCGCCTTGGCCGTATTGTAGGCGGCCTGATAAACAGCGGGATCAACATGATACAGAACTTGTCCTTTCTTTACGTCAGCGCCTTCTTCAAACAGACGTTCAAGGATGATTCCATCTACCTGTGGCCTGACTTCCGACATGACAAGGGCGGAAACCCGACCCGGCAGATCGGTAGTCATGGCTATTCGTTCCGTCTCCACAGTGGCATAGCGGACTTTTTCAGGAGTATGCGTCTCGGACACCTCTTCGGTGCAACCAGAGAGTATTGTTAGCAAAAGCCCCAGCAGAGCCTTTTTTGTTATCGTACTCATTTCAGTATTCTTCTTTTCTCTTTGTATAAACGCCGAGCCATATGCGGCGATTGATGTCGTTTGTATGCGCTATGCGGCAGTGTGTGACCATGGTTCAGAAAGACGGCTTGTCATCTTTGCGGGCTGTGGCGGGAATTGGGACGCCTCCCCATGACGGCTCCCATCCTCCGCCCAGAGCCTTGTACAGAGCCAGTACGTTGACCTCCCGCAACAGGCGGGCGGAAATGAGACTGCTTTGTGCTGAAAAAAGGGTTCGTTCGGCATCAAGAACATTAATGTAGGATGATACGCCCGCTTCGTACCGGGCGTTGGCGTGCAGGGAGCCGCGCTCACCGGCTGATACCAGCGACTGCTGCGCTTCCAGTTGGGCGCTGATATTTTCGCGTTGCACCAAGGCGTCGGCAACCTCTCTAAAAGCGTTTTGTATCGCTTTTTCATAACGAGCCACGGCGATATCGCGTTCCGCCTCGGCAACTTTCAGGCGAGCCGTGTTTCGTCCCATATCGAAAATGGGGAGCGTGAGCTGCGGAATAAAACTCCAGCTTTTTGAAGCATTGTCCCACAGGTTTGTGTAATCCGCGCTTATCTTGCCGAACGTTCCGGTAAGGCTGATAGCTGGGAAAAAATTCGCCCGCGCCGCGCCAATATTGGCATTGGCTCCTTTAAGGACATGCTCGGCGGCTAGAATGTCAGGGCGACGCTCAAGAAGAGCCGAGGGAATCCCCTCGGGAATGTCAGGTAACGAGGGTATGTCGGCTAACTTCCGCACTTCAGGAATATCCGCCGGAATAGCGCACCCCAGAAGCAGCGTCAGAGAATGAGCGCTCCGCGCAACCGTTGTGTCGGCGACGGCCAGGCTGACGCGGGCTTCATCCAGAAGAGCCTGAGCCTGGCTGAGTTCGAGATCAGACGCCGTGCCTTCTTGAAAACGGCTGCGGATTATCTCGAAATTCTGCCGCCTGTTTTCGACCGTTGCGGCAGTTACGTCATAAAGCTCGCGGTCGGCCACAAGCTGCAAGTACAGTGATGCGCTTTCGGCGATCAAGGAGAGTCGAGCGCTTCGTGCTTCTTCTTCGACAGAGTAGTAGTTTTCCAGTGATTGTTCCGTAAGGCTGCGAATGCGCCCAAAGAGGTCAAGTTCAAATGATGTAAACCCCAACTCCACCGTATACTGTCGCGAAACGCTTTTGGTTCCGTCTGTGGAGAGACTATCTGGGAGATGCCGGGTTGAAGCCTCCCCAGAAGCGTTGACTGTGGGTAGTATATCCGTCCGTTGGATGCGGTATTGGGCACGGTTTTTTTCAATATTGAGCAATGAAACGCGCAAGTCGCGGTTATTTTCCAGAGCAAGCTGGATCAGACGCAGCATGGCCTGATCCGCGAAAAAATCTTCCCAAGGGGCGAGGGAGGCGCTCATTTCCGTTTGACTTGTGCCGTAGGTATTGGGGATTGGTGCGTCAGGCCGGATATATTTGGGTGACATGGTACACCCCCCTGACGTGATGGCAAACAAAAGGACGAGCGCCCACAATCCCTTTCTCTTACCCAAACTCATTCCAGTCACCCCTGATTTATTCTGTGCAAGCAAATAGCAGCTTGCTGTTTTTTTCATTATCTGCGACTATAAAGGATACAGTAACTTTAGAGTCAAGAGAAAAATAATCATGAAAAATTATTTACTTACAACTGGAGAGTTCGCAAAACTATGCAGAGTCCCAAAAGGAACCCTGCTCTTTTATGACAAGGAAGATTTGCTGAAACCGAACCATATTTCCGAAAACGGCTATCGGCGATACGGGGTTGAGCAATATTTTGAATTTGAATTTCTCTCTATGTTCAAGGAAATGGGCAGTTCGCTCAAAGAAATCAAAACGTATTTACGGCATATGGACGGAGAAGACTTTTTGTCCTTTCTCGAGAAAAAACAGATTGCCGCTGTAAGAGAATTGAACAGGATGCGGCAACGGACGCTTATGCTTGGGGATATGACCGAATGTTTGCGGGATGCCCTAAATTTCCACTATGACGTATTGAAGGTGGAGCAACAGGCGGAAGAACGGTTGGAGGTGACCGCGACCGGGGCAAGCCCAGACGAATCACGATGGGAACTTATTCAGCGTTTTGCCGAATATAACGATGAGTATAAAGAGCAGAGCCAAAAGCCCCGCTCTCCATTTGGTTTTATCATTGGTATGGATGATGTGCGCCAGGGAAACCATATTGAACGCTACTTTTTTCATAGGGCGAGGCGCACAACGCCGCGTTCCCGACTTCATGTCAAACCTCAAGGAGCATGCGCCGTTCTGGCTCATAAGGGAACTGACGAAACACACCGGCAAGCTCTCTGGGGGATGATCGAAAAAATCAATTCTGCCGGTATGCTCATTAAGAGCGATATTTATGTCTATGACATGATGAGCTACATTCTCCAAGAAACCGGTGATTGTTATGCTTTGAAGTATTGTGTTCTAGTGGAATAGCGTATGCAGGCAGACTGCAAATAGAATTATTTGTATATATTGGTTGTTGTACACTCCGGCCAGCCGGAACAGCCCAAAAAAACAAATCGCAAGTTTTCTGACTTTATGGGGCAAATATGTGCGACAAATTCAAAGCGCCATTCGAGCGAGCGGCTCAGTTTCTCTTTCCCCGTGAGGAAGAACAGTACAGAAATAGTTCGTAAGTGGCGCACATCAGTACCAAGAGGCAAAAAATAAAATACCTAGCTTCGCTGAAGGGTGATGCTAATCTTCTTCTCCGATATAAATATCCGCCGTCTGATTGTGACCTTCAGCATGTTGATATTCCCCAAATAACGCCGCAACGAATTGTCGGATAAATTTATATTCTCTCATTAACAGCAATAAATCCAAGGCTGTCATACCAGTATTTTTATAGAACCAGTTTCGAACTCGTTCTGTTGGAACAACAATATCACTTGCAACTTGTTTAGAAGTAAGCTCTTGCTCACGTATTGCTTGGACGATATTTCCTGTAAGAAGTTTATTTCCCAGATTATTTTTGTGGCAAATTTGCCACATATTACTTCTGGACATGGCTTTCTCCTTAGTTGAAATTATGAGCCTAGGCTATTTTCAGTCTCAGCAAGGAGATACATACCTCATGCGGCAGCCGGGAATACCATATACAAGAGAAGAAATAAAAAAACTACACTTGAGAAGTGCAATTTACATTCGCATGTCCACAGAGTTGCAGGTGGAATCCCCAGAAAACCAAGAGCGTGAAATCCGTGCCTATGCGGAGAAATATGGAATAGAGATCGTCAAAATTTACGCCGATCTTGGTGTAAGCGGCATGACAGCAGAAAAACGGGGGCAGTTTCAGACCCTACTTGATGATGTGGACTCTGGTCGCAATAGCTTTAGTATTGTTCTGTACCTAGATGACAGCCGCTGGGGGCGGTTTGTGGATAGCCGAGACGCAGACTATTACCGCATGAGGCTGGAACGCAATGGTGTTATTTGTCAGGCTTGCGATAAACCTCTGACCATGACCACGACTATTGCCGACCGAATCATGACCATGCTTAGTGATGAGAACGCCAGCGACTATTGCCGCCAACTTTCACAGAAAGTTTTTGTCGGACAAAGAAATCTCATCCTCAAGGGCTACCGCCAAGGTGGCTCCGCAGGCTTTGGGCTTCGTCGTATGCTGTTGACTGAAACAGGTGAACCCAAGCAAGAGCTGTGCATAGGGCAACGCAAAAGTCTTCAGACAGAGCGGGTTGTATTGGTTCCTGGCCCGCAATTGGAATGCGACAAGGTACTCTGGATGTATGATCAGCTTCTTGTCGGAAAAAAAGAAAACGAAATTGCTGACATCCTCAATGCCGAGGGCTGGAAAACAGACTTTGGAAGACCTTGGACAAGGGGAACAGTGCGCGAGGTGCTTACCAATGAAAAATATATTGGCAACAATCTGTTCAACCGATGTTCTGGCAAACTGAAAAGCAAACAACGGAAAAATCCCGAACACGAGTGGGTAAGAAAGGAAAGAGCGTTCCAGCCTGTGGTGGATGCAGAGCGCTTTTTTGCTGCTCAAAAAATTATCCAAGAGCGACATCGAAAAATATCCAATGAGGAGTTACTTGAACGCCTCTCGAGCCTTCAGCGTCAAAGCGAACGCCTTTCCGCCATGATTATCGATGAGTCGGAAGATATGCCGCCAAGCAGCCTGTATAGGCATCGCTTTGGTGGTCTGCTTCGCGCCTACCACCTGATTGGCTACATCTCGGAGCGGGATTACCGCTATGTGGAAATCAACCAACGGCTCCGAGCCATGCACAGTAATATTGTGCTACAAACAGTTGCGGATATTGAGAAACTTTGCGGAAGAAAAATCTTTGTTGATCCAGTGACAAATCTGTTGGAGCTGAATTATCACCTGTTCATATCTATTGTAATTAGTCGGTGCTTTATCACTCCTTCTGGACTCAGGCGATGGAAAATCCGCTTTGACACAGGCCTCCATCCAGACATCACCGTTGCCGTGCGCATGAATGCGGCAAACGACACTATTCATGATTATTACATTCTTCCTGCTCTGGAGTTCGGACAGGCCGATCTGAAATTGCAGGATGAAAACACAGACCTTCTGGACAGCTTCCGCGCAGACAGCTTGGAATATCTTCTGGGCATGAGCGTCAACATCGGCCTCGACAAGGCGGTATACTATGACAAGCTGCGAAATTACTCTTGTACCAGTGGAAGAAGTTTACATCCTGAACCCACGGGTGCGCAACCAAGTAATTGCTGAAGAAATCTGGCGCAATATTCGCAATGTTGGTCTGAAGCGGCCAATTACCGTTACCCTGAGCACCGACCCGAAAACAGGAAAGAAGTACGATCTTGTTTGTGGTCAAGGTCGCTTGGAAGCCTTTATGGATGCTGGTGAAACAGAAATTCCCGCTATCATCATCGATACTGACAAGGAACACGCCCATATTATGAGCTTGGTTGAAAATATTGCCCGCCGCAATAATAACCCCATGGAACTGCTGCACGGCATACGGCATCTGAAAACCCAAGGCTATGGCGACTCGGAAATAGCGGAAAAAACAGGATTGGGTCGTGACTGGATTCGTGGAATCATCAAGCTTCTAAATAAAGGGGAAGAACGACTGGTCAGCGCGGTAGAAAAAGGCCGTATCCCTTTATATATTGCGCTAAAAATTGCAACAGAAGACGAGGCGGCCATACAGGTTGCCTTGACAGAAGCTTATGAATCAGGCCAGCTCGTTGGGGGCAGGCTCATCTCCGTGCAGAAGCTGCTTGATCGACGTAATCACTTAGGCAAAAAATTGTCCACGACGTTAAAACCAAGAAAAGCTCCTTCGGTTGGCGAATTAAACGCCTTGTATGCCACCGACATAAAGAGAAAAAAACGCCTTATGGCCAAGGCTGAACGGCTCAGACAGATTCTTACATACACTTCCGCCGCCCTGAACAAGCTATTGCGTGATGAACATTTTACAAACCAACTCAAGGCGGAAGGGATGAATGACCTCCCACAGCAACTGGCGGATATGCTGCGGGAGGTGCGCTAACATGGGGATAGGTATTAAACAAGGGTTTGAAAAAAGATTGGTAGAACTCGCCATTACTGACTTGCGGCTCACAAAAAGCTTGAATGTCAACGTCAAACAAGGAAGAAAATATTCGCAAATTATTTCATCGCTTCGCGAGGTGGGGCTAATTGAACCCCCAGTGGTGGCTCTTTGTAACAACAAAAAAGAATATCTCCTTCTCGATGGACATCTCAGAATTATGGCGCTTAAAGAACTGGGCGAAAGGCGGGTGAACTGCCTGGTGTCTGTAGACGATGAAGGCTATACCTACAACAAATTCATCAACCGACTTTCCGCTGTTCAGGAACATAAAATGATCGTTAAAGCCCTTAAAGCCGGCGTATCTGAAACCAAGCTCGCCGCCGCCCTGAATCTTGATATAAAGTCACTCCGCAGCAAAAAAAGCATGTTGTGCGGGGTATGCGAAGAAGCAGTTAACTTGCTAAAAGACAAGATCATGTCGGAATCGGTTTTCCGAGTTCTTAAAAAAATGAAGCCCTTACGGCAAATTAGTGCGGCTCGAAGTATGAATGCTCAAAACCGCTATAGTTATAAATATGCACAAAATCTGCTTGTGGCCACCCCAGCAGAACAGCTACTTGATGCCACAAAAAGCAAAAGAATGTCACAGGCCGAACTGGCTAAACATATTCGACTGGAAGAAGAAAATTTGTCTCTAACCGAAGATATCTGCTCCCTGCATAACTCTTATGGAGTGGATATGCTGCACCTTAGCTCCCTTCAGTCATACCTGAAAAAAATGATGAGTAACGAGAAGGTGGCAGGCTACCTTTCACGGCACCATCCAGAAATTCATGAAAAATTTCTTGAAATTATCGGAATAGACTTTTTAAAAATGAGCAACATCAGCTAACAGGATTTAGTGAATTGTGTGATTCATAGACATCGTTTCGGCATATACCAGCGCAAATAAACTACACTTATGCTTTCGTGGCAGGTGTCTGCACCCACTCTTGCCAGAATAATTTCAAAACAAAATTGTCCTAAATCAGCAGACCCCAAGCAACATTCGCGGCAGTAGCCTGCATGCGCTCCTCGCGGCGCTTGCTTCAACAGCGGCTGTGCCCACTTTCAATGCCAATAATTGTACATATATTCAGCAAGTAGTGTAAATACGCTCAAATCATATCTACTCCTCTCTATATTCTTATTGTTCTTCTGTGGTAAAAGTGTACAGTGTCGCAAGAAATTGTATGCGATTTTCAAGTAATATATTATCACATTGTATGCTTACCAAGGCAGCTACAGTGCCACTACTTTTGTCATAGATCAGTTTATTTATGTCATTTCGCTGTGCAAGCCATGTGCGCTGTGCTTGGCGCAATGTTTTTTCAAGGGGTGTACCCTTAGTGCTTGCCATAATTTCTTTATAGGCTCTGTTCAGTACGGTATCAAGATTCTTATTATATTCTGACAATGCTGTTGCCATACTTGCAGTGCTTTCTGCTGTTTCTAATTGCTTATTAAGCTGTGCCTCATAGTATTTTACCTGCATTGCTACAGGCAAGGGGCTTTTTTCCATTGTAGAGGATGAAGAAAAATCCCCTGCAATGGAAAGTATTTTTTCACCATTGACTTGTGCTTGAAACACTGCGCTCTTTACAAATTTATCTTTATTTTGCAGAAAAAAGCCATGGGCTGGCGTTGCTTCATAAATAATATATTCATGGCATTCTGCGCTTTCAGGCACACAGGCATAGAGGTGCACATCATCATTGGCAATGAAATACTCTTGCAATGCCAATCCTACTTGTTCACTCTTGGCAAAAACTGGTGACACACTCATAAGCAAAACTAAGAGTAAGAGGAGATGCTTCATCATTTCTTTGATTCCTTGTTGTGTTTTCTCTCTCCAAGCCTGAGCATAGTCTGCTTGAAGGGAGGGCTACCGAGGGCATTTCGTAACACTTCTGCTTTTTCTTTGCCTGCTCACACTAAATGCAATGCTTTGCCATCGGCACGAGGGGGCAGCACTTCCCCAATGACAGCAGCGCAGTCACCACTGGCGGCAAGCATTTCGCGGGCTTGGTCAAGCTTGCGTGCTGGCACGGCCAGCACAAGGCCGCCCGAAGTTTGTACATCAAAAACAAGGCTTTCCATCTCTGGGCTCACAGTGCTTGCAACCGAGCATGAAGAAGCCCAGTGCTGGCGGTTGCTGTGGCTGCTGGCTGGGATAAGCCCATTGCGAGCATAGGGCAGTGCCGCGTCAAACAGCGGCAGGCTGGCGCTCTCAATACGCACGCATTTGTGCGAAGCCAAAGCCATTTCCAGCAAATGCCCACCCAGCCCAAAACCAGTAATATCCGTAGCCGCGCGCAAGCCAAGGGCGCGGATGACCGCTGCCCCGCCAGCACTCAGCCTGCCGCACCAATGGCACAGCGCAGCTTCGCTTTGCTGCCAATCATCCCAACGTGCCTTTATGCCAGTGGAAAGAATGCCGCTGCCCAAGGGTTTGGTGAGCACAAGCACATCGCCCTCACGCAGGCCATCGTTGGTGGCTATGCACTGCGGGTCTATAAGGCCGCTCACGGCAAGACCATATTTAATGTCCCTGTCATCCACCGTGTGCCCGCCCACCAGCACCGCGCCAGCTTGGCTAAGGGTATCAAGCCCACCACGCAAAATAGCTTGCAGCGTATCGGCCTGCTCTTCCACAAGACAGGCAGGAAAACAGGCAATATTCATGGCGCACCACGGCGTGCCCCCCACAGCGTAGACGTCTGAAAGGGCATTGGCCGCAGCAATGCGCCCAAATTCATAGGCATCATCCACAAGGGGCGCAAGAATATCCACTGTCTGCACAAGAGCCTTGCCATCGGGCATGGTTACCACGCAGGCATCTTCATTACGGGCGCGCCCTGCCAGCACACGGCTTTCAAGGGCAGCGGGGGCAGGCTTCAGCCCCGAAAGTATTTTCTCCAGACCCGCTGGAGGCACTTTCGCCGCTCAGCCTGGGGCTTTGGCCAAAGAAAGCAAGGGTATCATGCTGGTCTCCTTTATTGCTACATAAACACGCCATGCCACAGCGTGCGGCATAGCTACTCAAGTATAGGCAAGGGTACAGGGCGAAGCAAGTAGGAAAAAAGCAAGAAATATTGTTCTGGTGCGGCATCAGAAACATTTAGACGGCAATAAGCGGCTTGGCATAGTTACGCAGTTGCTCTTTTGCCTGTTTTGCGGCACTCTTGCACAAGGATATACGCAAAGATGTTCAAAGCCGCCTGTTGCGTGCAAAACCGTAACCATAGGGATGTATTGAATGAATTTTTCTCACCATATTCCCACTCGTATTGTTTTTGGGTCAGGCTCGTTGCAGTCATTGCACAAACAAAAACTGCCCGGCAACAATGCGCTGATTGTCATTTCAGCAGGCAAGTCAACAAGGGTGCATGGCTCACTTGACAGCCTGCTGGCAGAACTGAACAAAGCACATATACGCTTTGTACTTTTTGATAAAATTTTATCGAACCCTATTAAACAGCATGTTATGGAAGGGGCAGAGCTGGCGCGTATTTCTGGCTGTGACTTTGTCATTGGGCTGGGGGGCGGTAGCAGCATAGACAGCGCCAAAGCCATAGCCATTATGGCTACCAATGGCGGCGACTATTGGGATTATATAGGCAGCGGCACTGGCAAGCGCATTTTGCTGGGGGCAAAGCCCCTACCCATTGTGGCCATTCCCACCACGGCAGGCACAGGCACCGAAGTTGACCCATGGACGGTGATAACCAATGAAGAAAGCATAGAAAAAATAGGCTTTGGCACAGCAGATACCTTTCCCGCCCTTGCCCTTGTTGACCCAGAGCTCATGCTGACCGTGCCGCCCCTGTTCACGGCCTATCAAGGCTTTGACGCCCTCTTTCACAGCGTGGAGGGCTATTTGTGCCGTCAGGCCACGCCGCTGAGCGATGTGTATGCCTTGCAATCCATTGAACTCGTGGCACAGCATTTGCCCACGGCCGTGCACGAGGGGCAAAACCTTGCCGCGCGTGAAGGCATGGCACTGGCCAGCACTCTTGCTGGCATGGTAGAGGCAACATCGCGCTGCATTTCAGAACATTCGCTGGAACATGCCCTTTCAGCCTTTTTCCCCTCTTTACCGCACGGGGCAGGGCTTATTATGATAAGCAAGGCATATTACACGCATTTCGCAAAATATGCTGTATGTGCCGAGCGCATGGTGCGCATGGCGCATGCTCTGGGCTGCCCACAGGCAAGCACTGCTCTTGATTTTGTCACTGCTCTTGAAAACTTGCAGCAGGCCTGCGGTGTGGGCACGCTCTGCATGTCTGACTATGGCATAAAAAAAGAAGATGCCCGCCTGTATGCACAAAATGCCCGCAGCGCTATGGGGCATTTATTTGAAGGCGACCCCGTGGCGCTGAGCGAAAATGATTGTGTTGCCCTGTATGAAGCGGCATATCGCTAGGGAGTATTAACACTGCGTTCTTTTGCCCGCTGGCGGCGCTAGATTGCAGCTTTTATTGGGGTAAGTTCTATAGAGTGCACTGCCGGCATACGAGCCCCCTCTTCCTTGCCAGCAAACAACATTCTGGAGCGTTAGCACGCCCTAGTATGCTGTTTGCGCTTTTGTGCAGGCAAAGCATACAGCCAGCTTTGTGCCTATACCTGTACCCTTGCCCTGAACTTGAAAGTGCTCAGGGCAAGGGTGCAGGCCTTGTCGGTGCGGTTTTCGCCCATGCGCTTACTTTTGTTTGCCCCATTGGGCATAACGGCGCAGGGTCAAGTGGCATAGCGCTATGGCAAGGGCATCGCTGGTATCCAGCGCCCATTGCGGATTTTTTACTTGTAAGAGCCGTGCTACCATGTAGCGCACCTGTTCTTTTTCTGCGCGCCCTGTACCCACAATAGTTTTTTTTACCAGAGTGGGTTCATAATCGCTGATGCTTATACCCTGTGCAGCGCAGGCCGCCACAGCCACCCCGCGCGCCTGCCCCAGCTTGAGCGCTGTGGCGGCATTGTGCGCGGTAAAAACCTGCTCTACGGCGGCCTCTTGCGGGTTCAGGCGGGCAAGCACCGTGCTCAGTTCACGGTAAATGCAGGCCAGCCTTTCGGAAAAAACCGCCCCGCCCGCAGAGCCTGTGCGAATGACACCACATTCCACTAAAGAAAGCACGCCCGAAACTTCTTGCACCACGCCCCAGCCCGTATTTTGTGAACCAGGGTCTATACCAATAACTGTAATTGCTGCTGCCATAGCCTGCCTTTACGCAAAACAGGCCAGAAAAGAAGCACTTTTCTGGCCTGTTGCTCTTATTTACGCTCTGCACAGCCATAGAACAATGCTGTGCACAAAGGCTGTTAGCCTTCCATTAATTCATCGGGGAAGTCAATATTGACATACACATTTTGCACGTCATCATTGTCATCCAGCGCGTCCATAAAGCGCAGCACCTTGGCGGCGGTTTCGGCATCCACT
Organism: Desulfovibrionaceae bacterium; assembly: GCA_028689675.1. Taxonomy (GTDB): domain Bacteria; phylum Desulfobacterota; class Desulfovibrionia; order Desulfovibrionales; family Desulfovibrionaceae; genus JAQVCS01. The sequence continues at coordinate 97,917 of JAQVCS010000007.1, forward strand.
TCCATCATGGTTTGCGGCACCATGTTCAGCTCTGCCGATTCCATAGGTATGCCTGCTGTTTCCAGCGCATCACGCACCAAAGCAAAATCGGCCATGGCGGTTTGCACAGTCCAGCTGTCGCCATCGTCAATCACGTCTTCCGCGCCTGCTTCCAGCGCAATTTCCATAAGCTGGTCTTCGCTCACCTTGGCATGGTCAAGGCAAATAACGCCCTTGCGGTCAAACATCCATGCCACGCTGCCGCTTTCACCCATATTGCCGCCATGCTTAGAAAAGAGGTGGCGCACGTCGGCAACGGTGCGGTTTTTATTGTCGGTGGCAGCTTCCACCATAACGGCAACGCCGCCAGAGGCATAGCCTTCATAAAAAATTTCAAAGAAATCGCCGCCGGCATCTTCGCCCGTGCCTTTGCGTATGGCCGCTTCAATTCTGTCTTTGGGCAGGTTTACAGCCTTGGCTGCCGCAATGGCAGAGCGCAGACGAGCATTGCCCGAAGGGTCACCGCCACCCTTGGCAGCAAGGATAATTTCCTTGGCAGCCTTGGTGAAAACCTTGCCGCGTTTTTCGTCCTGACGACCCTTACGATGCTGAATATTGGCCCATTTGCTATGCCCAGACATAAATCCTCCAAAAAAATTTATTACGAAACGGTATCTGTATCTTCGGCCAAAGCCTTGCCTTTAAAGCCCATGCCCACAAAGAAGGTTTCTTTACTTTCCTGACGTGAACTTTTTGGCTTGAAGGACTTGACCGTGCTAAAGAGCTTGCGCATAGGGAGCAGCAATTCCTGAATATCTGGCCCCATGAATATTTTTACAATAAACGAGCCCTGCGGCAACAGCCATTGTTCTGCCACGGCAAGCGCTTCAAGGCACAGCTCCAGCGAGCGTGCCTGATCGGTAAACTTTGTGCCCGTCGTGCGCGGCGCCATGTCACTCATAACAATGTGAAATGGCCCAAGCTCGGCCAGCTTTGCCTCAAAGGCTGCTGAGCGGTTAAAGACATCTTCCTGCATAAACAGGACATTCTTGGGGAAGACTGTTTCTGTGCTTTGCAGGTCGCACCCCAAAACCAGCCCCGCAGCGCCGACTTTTTCAGCCGCACCCAAAGACCACGAACCAGGCGCTGCACCTAAATCCAGCACCTTCATGCCTTTACGAAACAGCGCAAATTTCCCATCCAGCTCTTTGAGTTTGTACACAGAGCGGGCGGGATAATTTTCGCGCTTGGCCTTTAAAAAATAATGATCACGATACTCTTTCATATAGATACCAACACGCCATAGTATACAAAACTTTTTTGTTAGCCAAGGCCTTTGTACACTATTTTTTATATCTACCTAGAATAAAATAGAATAATTTTATATACACCATGAAGGACAGGAAGAATTTTTCTTTTCTCCTTTCGTGACTGGCTGGGGCGAAAACAGAAATAATGCTTGACGCCCCTGTCTGCTTTGCCGTATACATAGCGCCGTTATGGGGAAGTGGCTCAGCTGGGAGAGCATCGCCTTCGCAAGGCGGGGGTCGAGGGTTCAAATCCCTTCTTCTCCACCAAACAGAAACCTCATAAAGCCCTATAAAGCCTCTAAAGCCTTGTAGGGCTTTACTTTTTCCCTTCCTGTTATCTCGCGTGGTCTCATGTAGTCCATAGACATACCAACATGCCCCTTTCTGATGCCTTTATTCGCGCTGTAAAGGCCGCCTCAACTGCAAAGAAATATGCAGACAGTGGCGGGCTTTATTTGCACGTCTCTCCTGCTGGGGGGAAGCTCTGGCGCATGGCATACCGCTTTAACGGCAAACAAAAAACATTGAGCTTTGGTGCATGGCCAGCCGTGAGCCTGAAAGAAGCCCGTGCCCTACCCCCCCTCTTCACCATTACTGGCAATGAGTGGCGGCGGCCTTACACTCATGGAAAGGCGGCGTAAGCTAATGCAGGAATGGGCGGACTATCTGGACGGCTTGCGGGGCGGGGTGTAGTCTCATATTCTCTTATATTGGCTATCAAGGTCTTGCAAATGATGATAGCGTGCCTTATTATACAGAATACACAGGAGGTAGCCTATGGCAATACCTATCTACGAAACCCCTATTTTATCGAGGAAGGATGCGGAAAACTTCGTCAACCGCATGAAGACGAAACAAGAAAAAAGACCGCCAGTGGATTACCAGAAGATAATGAAAAAGGTGGCAGAAAAGGCGGCGCAAAGTGGAAAGAAATACCTATAGCCAAGGGCAGCTCACCCTTTCCCCCGTGACGGACTTTTCTACCGTGACGGGGGCTTCTTTTTTTACAGGTGACGAGGATATAGACGATTTCTTTTGGCATGACGCAGCACAACATTACCGTGACGGCATGGCGGTGACCTATAGCCTCTGCCATGAACATGGGCAACGCCCTTTAGCCTTGGTTTCTCTACAAAATGACGCCATTCGCTTGACGCCAGAAGCAAGAACAAGGCTTGGTTACCCCTACCGCTCCACTCCTGCCGTGAAAATAGGTAGGCTGGGAGTACAGCAGGACTTACAAGGCGCAAGGCATAGGCACAGCGTTGCTTGATATGGTGCGGCATTTCATGCGGACGGAAAATAGAACGGGGTGCAGATTTATCACGCTGGACGCCTACAACAAAGAATCCGTTCTGAAGTTTTACCAAAAGAATGGGTTCGCTATTCTGAAACCCCCAAAGCCTGAACAAGAAACCGTTCCCATGTGTGCAGACCTTTGGGAAGACTAATTCCAAGCGGGGGTAGCAACAGCCATGAGCATTGGGCAAGAAATTATTGCTGGTCTGCATGATGCCGTGGGCTACATAGACGGCACGGCGGAAAAGGAAACCTTCCGCGCTCACAGCGTCCCAGCAGGGCGCATTCCAGACGTCATTGACGTAAAGGCATTGCGCCAGCGCATGGGCGTATCACAGCCTGTCTTTGCCTCCATGTTCGGCTTGTCTCTCTATACGCTGCGGAATTGGGAAGCCGCATAGTGCCTACCAGAGCGTGGCAGCCTTTATGGCGTGCTATCGTGTTCCCTTCCTTTTTGCAGGAAGCCGCGCGGCGGCGGAGTATGTTTGCTGGTCGTTCCTTCGGCAGTATTTGGAGGGGGCAAGGAAACGCTGGAAGGCTATTGCTAAGGCGCATGGGGAACAGGGGGACGCGGCCTAAGTAAACGGCACGCCAGCAGTAATTTTGAAGCCTCCTCTTATCTGCCGTGGGGCATAATCGGCTTATGCCTTCCATTCATCAGAAACAGTCTGAAAAAGAGTTACTATGGGCGCTGTTTGGGTTTCGTGGTTGTTATGCAATTACATGCGTAAGTCCTTTTTTTATTTATTTTTTTCATAGTTTTTTACCCAAAATACGCTTTAAGCAAAGAAATTCAATACTCGACTAATGTATAAAATTTTACTATAGAAACACAGGGCATAAAAAACCATGCTTAAACTCAAAATTTCAAGACTCTTTCTTAGCCGAGTACAATATAAATACTATAGCAAAAAAGAAAAAATGGGATATGCCAACGTCTTATTTCAAGTATAAGCCTCCTTGCTTTGTATAAATAAAAAGTGATATATAGTATACGCTATATTTTTATAAATAAAAGAATTGTTGCCGCCCCTTTTTGCTGAAAATATCTCTGCTAGGCGCAACGGGGCAATATTTTTATAAAATTAAATAAATTCAGCATATTAAAATACACTCAGCTATGTATATATAACTGATAGCAATACCATGGGTAGGTGTTCTATGGCTGTTCATAAAAAAATTCTTGCTATCGGTGACCATGAAGAAGATTTCTACCTGCTCAAAAAAGACTTATCACCAGAATATGACATAGTTCGAGCAAAAAACACTCAGCAGGGCTTAGATATTTTTGCAAAGCACGAAGATGCTCTTGCCGCTATTATGCTTGATTTTGGCACTGCTATGGCAGATGAATATGCTTTTCTCCAAACTATACGGGCAGAGCACAGCACTTTACCGCTTCTTGTTCTGGCAAAAAACAAGGATGCCGAGCTCACAGCTCTTACTCTGGGGGCAACAGATTTTATCTGCAAACCATACCAGCCAGCCATTGTGCATCAACGTCTGAAAAATTTATTATTGCTTCATGAAAGAGCCGCCCTGCGCAATACAACAGAGCATGATACGCTTACGCATTTATACAATAAAGAAACATTTTTTGCTAAGGCACGTTCTCTTTTAGATACGCATGCAGAACAACAGTATGCCCTTATTTGTATTGATATTGAGCACTTTAAGCTGGTGAATGATTTATACGGTGTGGCGCAGGGGGATGCCGTGCTGCGCCATGTGGCAAAAGCACTCAGACAACAGCTCAAAACCTTTCATGGCATAGCCGCACGCCTGCGGTCTGATTTATTTGCTTTGTGCCTGCCTTTACGCCCTTCCTTAAAAGAAGACCTTACCCAATTTGCCGCTGCTACACTTAAAGAATATCCCCTTGATATGAAGCTGGTGCTGAAAATAGGCATTTATCCTATTGAAGATAGCAGCTTGCCTATTGATGTTATGTGTGACCGCGCACAAATGGCCATTAGCCTTATTAAGGGCAAATTTAACCAGTCTTGTGCCAGCTATAATGATTCGCTACGGCGTATTCTGCTTGAAGAGCAGGAAATATTGAACTCCATGCATGAATCATTATCGAAAAAGCAAATTTCTGTCTATTTTCAGCCCAAGGTCGATTTATATTCCCTAAAAATTATTGGGGCAGAGGCTTTGGCACGCTGGCATCACCCTGTGATGGGCGCTATTTCCCCTAGTCGTTTTATTCCTATTTTTGAAAAAAACGGCTTCATATCCACTATGGATGAATTCATTTGGGAAGAAACATGCAGGCTTATTCGCTTGTGGCTGGATGCCGGGCTGCCAGTTGTGCCTGTTTCAATGAATGTTTCTCGCGTTGATACATATAATCCCAATTTGTGCAACATACTGAATGCGCTTGTAAAAAAATATTCTATTCCCTACGAATTACTTAATTTGGAAGTGACGGAAAGCGCTTATGTGGAGCACCCCGAGCAGGTGATTGCCGCAGTCAGCGCCCTGCGTACCTTGGGTTTTCGTGTGGAAATGGATGATTTTGGTTCTGGCTATTCCTCATTGAATATGCTGAAGGATATTCCTGTTGATGTCTTAAAAATTGACTTGCGTTTTTTGCGCGGGGCGGAAGAAACAGAACGTGGCTTACGCATTTTGGCCTCTGTTGTGCGCATGGCAAAGTGGATTGCCCTACCTGTGATTGCAGAAGGCGTTGAAAAGAAAGAAGAAGTGGATTTTTTACGCAGCATAGGCTGTAACAGCGCGCAAGGCTTCTTTTTTGCTCGCCCCATGCCAGAACAAGAATTCAGGCAATACCTGCGTAATAAAGCTGCCCCACAAGAACGCTATGAAAGCGTTCTTGATGTGCCCAGAACATTTTTGTGGAGTGACAAAGAAGAATCCTGCTTCATTTTTAATATGCTGCCCAGTGCGGCAGCGCTTATTGAATATGATGGCAACCATGTAGAACTTTTGCGTGTAAACAAAACCATGATTGAACAAATACATATTCAAGGTTTTCCTAGTACAGAATGGTCTAATTTTATTGAAGAATATATACAAAAAGCCTATTGGGGCGCAGTGCATGCCGCATTGCACACTGCGGCAGAAAAAAGATGCACTGAAAAAGTGTGCTGCCATTTACAAACCAAGGCAAAAACGATGTGGGTGCGTTTAAATTTTTTCTGTATATCACAAGAAATAAATAAAACGCTCTTTACTATGACAGTAGAAAACCTTGAGTAATGTGCCTTATGGCATATGCTCTGCACCTCCCAAGCCCCAAGCTGCCTATGAATACGCAAGAAAGCCTCTGGATAAAAACCTCGCTTTTGGGCGGGCTGTTGCTTTGCGCCAATACAGAGGGTTTAACGCATGTGCACTTTATGGCGCAGCCGCCTGCGCTTGCGCCAGCCCCTGCACCATGGGCACAGCCCTTGCTTCACGAAGCTGCCCGCCAAATACAGGCCTATTGCGCTGGTAGGCTGCGCGTGTTCAGCCTGCCCCTTACCCCTGCGGGCACAGCCTTTCAACACAAAGTGTGGCAGGCTGTGCTGCACATAGCGTATGGCACAACCTGCTCGTATGCCGCTGTGGCCAAGGCCATTGGTCAGCCGCAGGCGGCTAGGGCTGTGGGCAGAGCCAATAATGCCAACCCTCTGCCCATACTCATTCCTTGCCACCGCGTTATTGGCGCATCGGGCAAGCTGGTGGGCTATGCTGGCGGCCTAGCCATAAAGCAGAGCCTGCTGCTCAGGGAAGGGCTCATACTGCAAGCAGGCCTGTGGGAAGAGGCCGCGAACTGAGCGCGAAAAACAGCCCTAGACCAAGCCAAGCCAAGCCAAGCCAAGCCAAGCCAAGCCAAGAAAAATTATGGGCTGTGGCTCTCCTTTGCAATAAGAAAAGCCGACCTCATGGCAGGGGTCGGCTTAACAAACCTAAAGAATGGTACTTGCTAACGCAAGGGCGGGCTTATTTAAAAGCGGTCTGGAAGGGGGGCACAACCTGCTTTTTGCGGCTCAGCACGCCATCCAACCACACGGCGTCGCCTTCGGGCTTTTTGCCAAAAGCTTTTTCCACCACGGCAATGTCATCAGAATTGATGAGCATTTCAGAGCCTTCTTTCATGATATCGGTAAGCAGCAGGAACACGCTGTGACAGCCGCGTTCGGCTTTCACTTTGGCCAGTTCGGCGCGCAGGTCGCCCTTGATGCCGTCAGCCATAGCAATATCAATCAGTTCAACCTGACCAATGCCCACTTTTTTGCCGTTCATATCAAAATCTTTGTAGTCACGGAAAACGAGGTCTTTTGCAGGAATGCCGTCGATAGAGGATTTCACCTTCAGCATATCCATGCCCACTTTTTCGTAATCCACACCAGCAATAGCGGCAAGGGCTTTCACAGCGGCCTTGTCAGCATCGGTGCAGGTGGGGGACTTGAAGAGCACGGTATCAGAAAGAATAGCACACATCAAACCACCAGCAATGGCCTTGGGGATTTCGATGCCGTAGAAGTCATACATGGCTTTCAGCACGGTGCCTGTGCAGCCCACCGGCCAAATCCAAGCTTCCAGAGGAGAATTGGTGGTCACATCGCCCAGCTTGTGGTGGTCAACAATGCCCAGCACATTGGCTTCGGCAAGACCCTTGGGGCCCTGAGCAAGGTCAGAAAAGTCCACCAAGTACACGTCCTTGCCTGCCACATCATCAATGATGGCAGGGGCGGTCAAACCAAAGGTATCCAGCACAAACTGTGTGTCGGGGGTGGGGGCACCCTGAGCGGCGGCGCTTACAGCCAAGCCACGCTTGGTGTACAAATCAGCCGCGGCAAGAGCAGAAATGGTGCTGTCAGTATCTGGATTCATGTGACCAAAAACGATTGCGGACATAACTATTTTCCTCCAAAGATTGGTTAGGTGCGGATAATGCCTTACGATCAGATCCGCTTGGCTTGTTATCTTTAGCACAAAGTCACATGACTGCCAAGTCCTCTGTCACCATTTAGGAGAAAAAAACTAAAAATATCACCTTAATATATTGAATTTATTCGCTTATAATTTATTTCACTTTTATATCGGCGCGGGGGTGTGCTTTGTCATACACAGCCATTAGGCGTTCGAGCGTTACTTGGGTATAGCGCTGTGTGGTGGCAAGGCGCTGATGCCCCAAGAGTTCTTGCACACTACGCAAATCTGCCCCCGCTTCAAGCAGATGCGTGGCAAAAGAATGGCGCAAAGCATGGGGGGAAATAGCCGTGGGCAGGGCTGCCGCCGCGCACAGGCGCTCCATGGCGCGTATAGCCTCGCGCCTGTTCAAGCGCGCGCCACGCACCCCCACAAAAAGCGCTTGTTCTGCACTTGTTGTGTACTCCTGCCGCAAAGAAAGCCATGTTTGCAAAGCCTTCAAGGCTGTGTCTGAAAGCGGTGCCACGCGCTCGCGCGAGCCCTTGCCCATAACGCGCACATGGCTTTGCCCATGGTTAACATCGCTGACGGTAAGCGACAAGGCCTCTGAAATACGCAGGCCTGCACCATACAGCACCTCGGCCAAGGCCACATCGCGGCAGTGCAGCCAATGCTGCTTTGCCCTGTCGCCCCTGCTGTAGCTGGCTGCCTCGGGGCTATCCAGCAGGGCAAAGGTTTGGTCTACATTCAGCATGGTGGGGTGGTGCTGGGCTTGCTTAGGGTTGCGAACCCCCTCTGTGGGGTTGCTGACAATGCGTCGCTGCCGCACAAGATAGTGAAAAAAAGAACGCACCGCAGCCAGCTTGCGCGCGGCTGTGCTGCTGGCATCACCAGCACGAAAAAGCGCTGCCAGAAAGGACTGGATGTGACGGCGCTCTATGCGCTCTGGCGCGTTCACATCTAGCTTTGCCTGCTCACAATGCGCGCAGAATTGCCGTAAATCATTGGCATAGGCGGCACGGGTGGCGGGGGAATAGCCCTTTTGCACTTCTTGCCATGTAAGAAATTCCTGCATCAAGGGGGGCAGGCTTGCGGCAGACGGTAAAATCATGGTCATCCTCCTGCCCTATAACGCCCACCGGGCAAACGGTGCACACAGCCTTCCATTTCAAGCACTACAAGCTGGGCATTGGCCTGCCCTGCCCCGCATGAAAGCTGTTCGCACAGGGCATCCACAGTACATTCTGGGTGAGCGGCAATAGAGTGGTACAATTGCGCGGCCAAGGCTGGCAAGGCCGCAAGGGGCGCAGGCACTGCCGTGGCTGTGGGCTTGAGTGCAGCTTGCGCTGTAGGCTGAGGCCTAGCCTTGGCTTGCTCTGGGGCGGCATTGGGCTTGTTTTGTTCAAAAAAAGGCGCTGCTACCGCGGCACTGCGCGTAGCTGGCGGCAAAAGGTCTGCCCTTGTATTGTGGTTTATTTGCGGTTCAAGCTCTGCCCCTGAGCTGTGGCGTGCTGGAAGGGCAAGCCCTTCCTGAATGTGCACGGCTGGCACAAGGGGCGCTGCCTGCGGCTTAGAGGCTGCTGCACTATGAGCAGAGGGTGCTGTTGAAGTAAGGGGCTGGGCAGGCTTGGGCGCAGGGCAGCAGGCAGACAAATGCGGTGCTAAATCACACAAAATTTGTTCAGCATTGTCAACAACCTGCGCCCCTTCTAGCGCCAAAGCACGGCAGCCTTCTGAAAAAGCCGTGTGCTGGTGCGCGGCGGGCACAATATAGACTTCTCTGTTTTGCTCCAGCGCAAGGCGGGCGGTGATAAGGCTGCCACTCTTGAATGCGGCTTCAACAATGACCACGCCCAAAGAAAGCCCGCTAATAATGCGATTACGCACAGGGAAATTGCTTGGGTGTGCCTGCGTGCCAGGGGCAAATTCACTCAGCAGCAGGCCGTGCCGTGCCATGGCGCTGTGCAGCGCCTCGTGAGCGGGCGGGTACACACAATCAATGCCCGTACCCAACACACCAATGCTGCTGCCCACCTTGTCTAAAGCAGCGCTGTGGGCGGCGCTGTCAATGCCCTTGGCCATGCCAGAAACAATAGTCAGCCCGCTGGCAGCCAGATCGCCCGCCATACCTGCACAGAGGCGCAAGCCCTGTGCCGAGCAATGGCGCGAGCCAACCATGCCCAGTAAGGCGCCAGAAAGCAAAGACAAAGCCCCGCGGCAATAGAGCAAGGCTGGGGCATCGGGCAATTGGCGCAGCGCTGTGGGGTAGCAAGCATCATGCCAGAGCACAATATGGGCATCAAGGCTTTGCGCACGCCGCCATTCCTGCTCTGCCGTCACCCGCCACGAGCCAGAACAAAACGCAGCCACCACGCTTTCGCGCAGGCCAAGCACACGCCGCCACTGCCCTGCTGCCTGCACCGCCGCATAGGCCGTGCCATAATGGTGCAGCAGGCGCGCCACAGAGCGCACGCCCAAGCCCTGCGTGTGGCGCAAAGCCAGCGTGGCCCAAAACTGCCGCCGCATAGCCTCGTCATAGCGCTGCCATGCGGCAGATTGCCCCAATGCACCTGTGTGCAATGCTGCCCTGTGTGCTGTCATTCCTGCCCTCTGCTTCTTTGTCAGCCCCTTGTTTTGCCTCTTCTGCTCGTCAAAATAGGGGCTGTGGCACTACCTTCCTTTTTACCAAAGGAGCATAAAGAATTTCATCGACATGCGCAGCTGTCAATGCTTTTTCGCAACCCAAAACCTACTTTGCGGCTTTATGCCTGTGCTTGGCTGGCAAGGTACTGGTGCAAGGCAAAGCGGCAAGCCGCTTGCCACTTTGGGCTTTTTCAGGCACAAGGCGAGTGACAAGGGCTGTAAACAAGTACAGCGAGGAGCATGGTATGGAGAATCTGGTTCTTTACTGGCAGCAAGCGCTTGCTGCCTATGCAAGCATTATGGAGCACTACCCTTTTGTGCATACTACGCTTGCCCTACTAGCTGTTGTGTTGCCGCTGGCAGCGCTGCTGGCCTTTCCCGGTTTGGCACTCATGGCCATAACGGGGCAATTGCTGGCTATAAAGCGCAAACGATCTTTTTATGATAAAGGTGCAAAGCAGCTTGCCCTGCTGGCCACCCTGCTGGGCTGGCTGTTGAGCACAGGCGGGGCAGTGTGGCTGCTCTGCCGCTACACACCGCAAACAATACCGCTTGATGCCATACCCTTGCAGGTTATGGTGCATTGCTTGGCATGGCTGCTGATTACCCTAGGGGCATTTTTTGCCAGCCTGCATTATTCTTTGTGGAAGGGTTTGAAGCAATACCCGCGCATGCATCAATTTATTGGCCTGTTTGCTCTGGTCAGCGCCTACCTTGGTGCCTATACGCTTATGGCCAGCCTTGTTTTGCAAAGCCAGCTGGATGCGGGTCTTGTGGTGGAAAATATACAGCAAGCCCTTGTACCAGCAGAAAATTCCCCACTATGGAATGCTGTCTATTATTTGCCTGTACTGGTGGCCGCCATGGCTGGGGGGCTGGGCAGCCTGTGGTTTGTTGTGCGGCGCAAGCGCGATGACTTTGGGCGCGATCATTACAATACCGTTGTGCCTTGGGCAGCCTGCTGGGCGCGCAATGCTTGGCTGTGCCTGTGGCTCATTCTGCTCTTTTTTACAGGCTGGGAAGTTATTACCGCCGCGCAGGAGCATGACATTCTTCCACAGCAGGAATTGCTCAACCATGCCCTGCGCCTTGCCCTGTGGCTTATCCCCCTGCTGCTGTGGTGCATTGTTACGCGCAGCGCCACCCCTTTGCGCCACAAATTCACCCTGCTGCTGGCACAAATTTTGGTCATGGGCTTTTTAATACCTTTTTCCACGGGCTTGAGCTGGGGTTATTAAAAAAAACTTGGCTGTAAAAAAAGACCGTCGTAGGCAGGCGGTCTTTTTTTGTGCTCTTTATTGATCCCAATCGCTCCAATGATTATGCAGCCAGTTCGAAATATTTTTGCGCGTCATAAAGCAGGAGGGCACATATTCGCGTATCATTTGCTCGATGCGCAGGGCATCGTCTTTTTCTGTCAGCCCATAGTCACGCATAAACACATTGATAAAGGCCAGCAATTCATAGCCATTGGCTCTGTTCAAATTTGTCTCATCCGCCTCGCCTGTGCCGCGCGGGTCACCAGCGGGGATGGGGGTCATGGCATATGTATGGCGCAAATCGTCAAACGTTATATTCACAAATGCTCCCTTTGGTAGCAGGTTAACTGTGCTGGTCATGCTAGCCGCTTAGGGCACGGGCGTCAACGCATCCCTTGACCTTTTGCCCTGCATTCTTATGTATACATTGTTATCGGGCTTTGCCCCGAGCTGTATACAGCCACTCATTCCAACGTACGAGGATATTGTATGATTTTCCTTTCCGATTCCATGCTTGCCAAGCTGCGTATTGCTGGCAAAACCATTGTGGTGCAAATTGCCCTGTTGTGCGCTCTGCTTTTTATGGTGTGGGGTTCGCAGCATTTGTATTCCTTTATTGATAAAACAACCTTCCCCAATGCCGTTGCCCTTGGCGATACCAGCACACTGGATGACAATGCCAAGGGGAAATTGATGATTGATGCCATTACCCACCAAATGCGCTACGAGCTTTCTTCCACCTTTGGCTGGTCGGCCAATGACATTGTGTTTAACCGCTGGCTGCTTGACAACCGCGCCTACCGCCAATACGGCGTGTATCAGGCAACAAAAGAGCTGGTGGATTTATATTCCACCCAAATCGCCAAGCTGGGCGCTAATGACCGCGAAAGCGAATTTTTGTATAAGGCTCGCTTAAACAGCTTTGCCATTGACCCCTATAAATTCTGGTTCCCTTCTGCTGAAAGTGCCTACCAAAAGGGCTTGGCGCTGGTGGAACAATACAAAGCTGGTCTGGACACGGGCAAATCTGTTTATAATGTGCGCACCGATGATATTTATGCGGCCTACAACCTTGTTGTGGGTGAAAAATTGCTGGGTTACGCGCTGGGTTTGCTGAACAATGCCCAGAATATGCCCTTTTATACCTTGGATAATGCCATTTATCAGGCGCAAGGCATAGCCCTTGTGGTGCGTGACTTTATCACTGCCCTGTACACCCTGCACCCCGATATTGCCGGCAAGGGTAACAAAGAAAATATGGACGCGGCCATGAATTATTTAACCCGCATTGCCACCTATGACCCTTTGTATATTACGGCCAATGTCAATTCGGGCGAGCTTGTTATTTCCTACCTGCTTTTTGCGAAAAACAGGCTGGAAGATATACGCGACAGCATACGCATGTAAAAAATTCAGCGTCTGCCCCCAAAGGCTTGCCCGCGAAAAAGTCCGCAGGCAGGCTTTAGGACAAGGCGCTCGTCAAGACCAACAAAGCCTCCCCAGCACAGTGTGGGGAGGCTTTGTTGTGCCAAAGGGCAAAAAGCCCCGTGAAAGAGAACACGGGGCAGAGCTTATTCTTTGGGCAGCCAGCTTGTCAGCACATCAATCAATTGCCGAGCTTGCTTAGGGCTTGAAATGGAAAATTTTGATTGTGGCTTATATTCTTCACCCACTTTTTTGTAGCGGCGAATGACATATTTATCGGGGCCATAGTCATTTTCCTGCACACGCCATTCCTGATAGCGAAAAATAATGGTGGACCACAAACCACGAGATAAAATTACTTTATCCAATTCCTTACAGACCAAAGTGCCATTTTCTTCATAATTGACTGTTAATTCATCAATACTACTGCTCAAAATAGTTTCTCCGTGGGGGCTGGTAAAAAGTGTTATGCCCGCATAGAAGGTTGGTCTATCGTGTTTACCGCCAGACCGCAAGCCACAAAAGCGCATTGCAGCAACTGCCAAAGAACCTTGCTTTCACGCTGTGCTGCCCATCTGCCCAGTATAGCAAGTAGGTTTGCCCTCATTACCATGCCTTTCGCGAAAGTCGATTTTTCTTTACGCTGGCAAGGCGCATCAAGAAAAGGGCGGCAAAGCGCTACGGCAAGGCGGCATTTTTTTGTGCAACGCAGCCAGCGTGGAAAAAACGGCTTTGCCGCAGGTAATGTGCTAAGGGCTAGCCCCTAGCGTGCATTGGCAAAAAAAGTGCGTAACTGTGCAGCACAGCGCGCAGCCAAAATGCCCCCCATATGCCACACTGTATGATTATACAAAGGTAAATCAAGCCCATCAAAGCAGGAAGTAACCGCGCCAGCGCGGGCATCTTCTGCACCGTACACCAGCCCCGCAATGCGGGCATGCACCATGGCCGCCGTGCACATAGCGCAAGGCTCAAGGGTGACCACAAGCGTGCACCCCTCTAAACGATAATTGCCCAAAGCCGCACCAGCACGGCGCAAAGCCAGCACCTCGGCATGGGCGGTGGGGTCGTGCAGGCTTATGGGCTCATTGTGCGCCTGTGCGAGCAGCTGCCCCTGTGCATTCACCAGCACAGCCCCTACGGGCACTTCACCCTTGGTCTGCCCCAAGGCTGCCTGCGCTAGGGCACATTCCATCAGGCTTTCCCATGTCCAGCCCCGCGGGGGGCTGGGGCAAGGGCCACCATAGGCCTGCACCCTTGCCCTTGGCATATCAGCAGTGCACAAGGCTTTTGTGCCACACGGGGTCTGTATGCCCTGCGCGGCTTTTGCCCTATACGCATCATATGCACTGGCACTACACAAGGCTTCAGCTTTACACATGTATAGCGCTACACAAGCAGGGCGCGGTACAGCACGGCAACAGCATCTTCGGGCGTATCACACACGGTGATAAGGCGGTCAACTTCTTCTGTCCGAATAGTGCCCGCTGCCACCATAGTTTTTTTCAGCCAGTCAACAAGACCCTGCCAAAAATCGCTACCGTACAGCACAATGGGGAAGGGGCGTATGCGCCCTGTTTGTGCCAGCACAAAGGCTTCAGAAAGTTCATCAATAGTGCCCATGCCGCCGGGCATAACCACATAGGCGCGAGAGTATTTTACAAACATGAATTTTCGCAAAAAGAAATAACGAAAATCGCAACGTGTTGTGACATATTTGTTGCAGCCCTGCTCATGGGGAAGCTCAATGCGCAGGCCTATGGATTCCCCCCCAGCCTCGGCAGCGCCCTTGTTGGCCGCTTCCATAATACCAGGGCCACCGCCAGTAATCACCGCAAAGCCTTTTTGTGCCAATAATGAAGCTATTTTTTCAGCATCACGGTAATAGCGAGAGTCTTCTTTAAGACGGGCAGAGCCAAAAATGGATATGCCGTCGTGCTGTACATCATTTAATTTGTCCAAAGCGGTAACCGATTCTGCCAAAATACGAAAGGTACGCCACGATTCAGTACCCGAAGAGGCAAGATCATCAATAAAGTTTTGTCTTGTTGTTGGCATATACTCTCCTTGATGTTTCTGCGTCATAGTACAGAGACTGCACCCTTCCCGCAAGCGCGAAATAATCTCTTTTTACGTTCTTTGTTATTTTTTACACATAAAATAGCCCTTGTTTACTTGCACTTGGCCAAGCAGCAGTGCATAGTTAACGCACACTGTTGTAACCTGCTCACGGCATACAAAGGCAGGCAAGAGGGCAGCACGATCGAAGTCTTCACGCCCTTTTTGCTACGATTTTGGCTTTATACTGTAAAGGAGTTCTGGATGAAGGTGCAGCTACTGGGCGCAGCCCGCACGGTAACAGGGTCTTGCTATATGATAGAGGCATGTGGCGCACGCTTTTGCGTTGATTGCGGCATGCATCAGGGCAATAAAGCTATTGAAGAGCGCAACCGTAATGTGCGCGTATACCGCCCTGAAGCTATTGACTTTATTCTTGTCACCCATGCTCATATGGATCATTCTGGGCTCTTGCCCCTTATGGTAAGCGCTGGCTTTAACAAAACTATTTATTGCACCAAGGCAACCTTGGATCTGCTTGATATTATGCTGCTTGACAGCGCCCATATTCAGGAAATGGAAGCCGAATTTGCCGCCAGAAAGTTTAGCCGCCGCGGCCTAAAAAACCCGCCAGCAGCCCTGTACACCACAGAAGATGCCCAAAATACCACGCCGCTCTTGCGGGCAGTGAATTATCATGAAAGCTTTGAACCTGTGCCCGGGGTGAAAATAACCTATTATGACGCTGGGCATATTTTAGGCTCGGGCTTCCTTGCTATGGAAGTGACAGAGCAGGGCAAAACCACCAGCCTCATTTTTTCGGGCGATATTGGCCGCCCCAACTCGCTCATTGTGCGTAATCCCGAAAATCCGCCCAAGGCCGACTATGTTTTTTTAGAAAGCACTTATGGCGACCGCGAGCATAAAAATGAAGATACCAGCGTTACCGAGCTGGGCGAAGCCATAGCCTACAGCTATGCAAAGCGCGAAAAAGTCATTATTCCCGCTTTTGCGGTGGAGCGCACCCAAGAAGTGCTCTATTGCCTGCACCAGTTGGCCAAAATGGGTAAATTGCCCGACGACATGCCCGTTTTTGTGGACAGCCCCCTTGCCATACGCGCCACCGAAGTGTTTAAGCATAACAGAGAACTCTTTGACGCCAATGCCAAAAACCTGCTTTCTAATGGCGATGACCCCTTTGCCCTGCCCAATTTGCGCTATACCCTTGATGCCACAGAATCGCGCTCACTGAATGAAATGAAAGGCCCTGCCATTATTATTTCTGCCAGCGGCATGTGCAATGCGGGACGCATCAAGCATCACCTCAAGCACAATGTGTGGAAGCCCGGCGCCAGTATTGTTTTTGTGGGCTATCAGGCTGTCGGCACACTGGGGCGCAAGCTGGTGGAGCAGGCAAAAACCATTACCCTTTTTGGCGAAGATGTTGAAGTGGCCGCCAAAATTGTGACCATTGGTGGTTTTTCTGGGCATGCAGGGCAAAGCCAGCTGGTGGAATGGGTCAGCCCCTTGGCCAAGGCTGGCTCGCAAATTGTGCTGGTGCATGGTGAAGAAAAAGCGCAAACTATTTTTGCCGCTGTTTTGCAAGAAAAACTGGGCGTAACGCCTATTATTCCGCAATATTTAGAAGAAATGGTGCTGGAAGGCAAAAGCGTGCCCCAGCTTGTTACGCATGAAGAGGCCTCGTACCCCAGCGTCAATTGGGATTTTCTGTCTGCCGAGGTGGAGCGCAAGTGGGATATGTTCAAAGGCAAGCTGGCCACTGCAGGGCAGCGCCCTTGGGTGGAACAAACCGAATTGCGCGACGAAATTGCCCGTATGGACTACTACTTGACGCGCCTGCTTTCTGAATTATAAAAGAGGAAGGGGCAGGCATAATGCTTGCCCCACATTTTTGCCTGAAGGAAAGACCCATGCGCATTATTGCGGGAACATTTGGCGGAAGAATTTTAAAAACTGTGGAAGGCCCTGGCTACCGCCCT
This sequence comes from Desulfovibrionaceae bacterium, assembly GCA_028689675.1. Lineage (GTDB taxonomy): Bacteria > Desulfobacterota > Desulfovibrionia > Desulfovibrionales > Desulfovibrionaceae > JAQVCS01. The sequence goes on from JAQVCS010000007.1 coordinate 114,774, forward strand.
GCCATGAGCCGTGTGCGGGAATCGCTGTTTTCCATGCTTGAATCACGCGGTGTGCTGTGGCAGACAAGCCGCGTGATGGATGTATTTGCTGGCAGCGGCAGCTTGGCTTTTGAAGCCCTTTCCCGTGGGGCGCTGGAAGCCCGTTTGGTAGAAATGGCGCCGCAGGCTGTGCGCTGCCTGCAAGGCAATGCCCGCCTGCTGGGGCTGGATGCCAGCCGCTGCCAAATTGTGGCAGACGATGCTATAAAAATGCTTGCCAAAGCCTGCCATAAGCCCTATCAGGTTGTTTTTATTGACCCACCCTATGGCAAGAACTTGTTGCAGCCCACGCTCAACAACCTTTTGCGCCGTGGCTGGCTGGCTGAAGACGGCCTTGTTTGTGCTGAAATTGAAATGGCGCTGGCCTATCATGCCGATACGGCGCACGATTCTTTAGAACTTCTTGCTGACCGCACCTTTGGTCAAACACGAATACTGATATGGCAGAACATAAGCACACAATAGCAATTTATGCAGGCACCTTTGACCCCCTTACCATGGGTCACCTCAGCCTGATACGGCGCGGCAGGGAACTCTTTGATGAGGTGGTGGTTGCTGTGGCAGACAACACCCCCAAAGCCCCGCTCTTTTCGCATGAAGAGCGCGTTGCCATGGCACAAGAGGCCGTGGCAAGCATGAAGGGCGTGGTGGTAGAGCCTTTTTCTGGCCTGCTGGTGCATTATGCTGCCCAGCGTGGGGCTACTGCCCTACTGCGCGGCCTGCGCGCTGTGTCTGATTTCGAATATGAATTTCAGCTGGCGCTCATGAACCGCCGCCTAGACAAAGAAATTCAGACCGTCTTTTTAATGACAGACTATCAATGGCTGTATATTTCCAGCACCATTGTTAAAGCCGCGGCCAGCCATGGCGGTGATGTCAGCGGGCTTGTACCCAATAATGTGCTGAAAAAATTAAAAGAAAAATATACTAAAGGGGAAGTGCGCCAAGGCACACCCTGCCTTGCCCCTTCTGTGGGCGGCTTCAGGCTATAGCATGAGCCAAGGCACACAGCCCACAGCACACAGCCCTGCCCTGCCGCAGGGGCAGTTGCCTGTACCCGTTATCTGTCTTGCTGGCCCCACAGGCTCTGGCAAAACAGCCGCTGCCCTTGCTTTGGCACAAGCACTGGGCGGGGAAGTCATCAATGCTGATTCCCGTCAGGTCTATGCCGACTTCCCCATTATCACAGCCCAGCCTCTGCCCGAAGAACGCGCCCTGTGCCCCCATCATTTATATGGCTTTTTGCCCACGCAGGAAAAAATAGCCGCAGGTGTTTGGGCTGAACAGGCTGTGGCACAGGCAAAGCAGGTGCTGGCTCGCGGGCATATTCCCCTTATTGTCGGGGGCACGGGGCTGTATTTCAAAACGCTGTTGCACGGCCTTGCCGAAATTCCCCCCATTGATGCCGCCCTTACGGCTGCTCTTACCCAGCAATGCGCCCTGCGCGGCTCTGCTGCCCTGCACCAAGACTTACAGAGCATAGACCCTGCCTATGCGGCCAAAATACACCCCAATGACCGCCAGCGCATTGTGCGCGCCCTAGAAGTAGCGCAGGGCACAGGGCGTTCTTTTTCGTGGTGGCATGAACATGCCGCGCAAGAGCCCCTGTGCACTGGGGCTTTGTTTGGCCTTGCTATCACGCTGGAAGGGTTGAGCCCGCGCCTAGACGCCCGCATTGATGCCATGATGGCCGCAGGCGCATTGCAAGAGGCACAGCAGGCTTTTGCCCTGTGCCCGCAAGGCTCTGCCCCGGGTTGGAGCGGTATAGGCTGTGCAGAGCTCTATGCTCACTTGCGCGGCAGGCTTTCGTGGCAGGAAGCACGCAGCCTGTGGATGCACAACACGCGTGCCTATGCCAAACGGCAATTGACATGGTTTAAGGCGCAGCCCGAGCTTGTGTGGTTTGCCCCCAATGATGCAAAAGGGCTTTTACAAGCCGCAAAAAAGGCTATAAAAACCTTCTTTGTGTAATCAATCTAGTACTCACCAGAAAAATAAAATAAATTTAAGATTTTTTTCACAGCCCCGCCGTGCCTACTGCCCCAAGGATAAAGCGCACTGGCGGCCTTTACTTTCACCGCCCCCCCCCTTGACGTAACCCTTTCTCTAGGATACCCAAAACGGCATATTCTGCCTGCATTTCTGCCTGCTGCAATTACTGAGGATGCGGCAGGCAGCATCGACCGTGCGGGCGGCCGTATCGAAAATTGTCTTTCGGTGCGGCGTTGGGGGTTTAATGTTCTGTATCCAAAAGGACAAGCACATGAGGAACGGTAAAACACTGCTGCGATGGATGGTTGCAATGGTAGTGGTTGCCGTGGCGTGTACTGGCCTGGTGCTGACAAGCCATGTGGCCAACGCCACTGAGCCAGCACTTGAACCCACTGAAAGTGGGGCGCCTTCTGCCATGGTACTCTTCCCCGTGACCGAAAAGCCCAATCCCGCTAAAGCGGCGATGCGGCCTGTGGTTTTTAACCACTTGGTTCACGAAAAAAAAGTCACCGACTGCGAAAGCTGTCACCACACGGGGGAACCCGTTGCCTGTAGCACCTGCCACACTGTGGAAGGCAAGGCTGAAGGCAAATTTATCACGCTTGAGCGTGCCATGCATGCGGAAAATATTGCCCCGCGTAAAAATGGCGTTACGCCCAAAAGCTGCGTGAGCTGTCACAATGAAAACCTGAAACGCCGCGAATGCGCTGGCTGCCACAATATTGTCAAGCCCAGCCGTGGCGAAGCGTATTGCGGCACTTGCCACAATGTTAGCGCCACTATGACCGACGAACAAATGGCCAAGGGCATGAAGGGCACGCTGGCTTCTGATGCCGACCTTGCTGCCGCCACCGTGGCAGAAAAGAAGGCCGCCCAGCTTATTGCGCCCGAAGCTGTGCCCTATAAGGTCACTATTGACAGCATTGCCGACAAGTATGAAGGCAACAGCTTTATGCATGCCCGCCACATCAGCTCGCTGATGAAGCGCATTGAAGGTGACAAGCTGGCAGGTGCTTTCCATAACAACCCCGCCACCTTGTGCTCTACCTGTCATCACAACAGCCCGCTTTCGGCTACCCCGCCCAAGTGCTCTAGCTGCCACAGCGCCAAGCCAGATATGAAAAACCCTGGCCGCCCCGCGCTCAAGGCTGCGTATCACTTACAGTGCATGGGCTGCCATGAAGGTATGAAGGTTGCGCGTCCCCGCAATACCGATTGCACCACTTGCCATAAGGAACGCGCAAAGTAGCGCCGAGGAGCACATATGAACCGCAGAAAATTCCTGACCGTTATGGGCAGTGCGGGTGTGGCCTCTGCTCTTGGCACGACCGTGGCCACAGAGTCTCAGGCCTCGCACACCTACCCTTATTTTCCTGAAAGCTACGGCGTGCTGCACGACACCACCCGTTGCATAGGCTGCCGCCGCTGTGAAGAAGGCTGCCAAAAAGCCAACCACCTGCCCGAGCCCAAGCGCCCCTTTTCGGATCTTTCCGTTACGGGCACTAAGCGCCGCACCACTGCCTATGAATGGACAGTGGTCAATAAGTATCAGGTGGGCAATGTGGAAGTGTTCCGCAAGTTGCAGTGCTATCACTGCCAAGACCCGGCCTGTGCCTCTGCCTGCTTTGCCAAATGCTTCCAAAAGATGCCCGATGGCACAGTGCATTATGAAGGCTCGCAATGCGTGGGCTGCCGTTATTGCATGGTGGCTTGCCCCTTCTATGTGCCTGGCTTCCAATATGATGAAGCGTGGGATCCTTTAGTGCAAAAGTGTACCTTCTGCCAAGAACGCACCCAAAAAGGCTTGCTGCCCGCCTGTGTGGAAGCCTGCCCCATGGAAGCACTGGTGTTTGGCAAGCGCTCTGACCTCATCAAGATTGCCCGTCAACGTATGCGCGACAACCCCGAGCGCTATGTAGACTACATTTATGGCGAACACGATGCTGGCGGCACGGCATGGCTGACCATTTCTGGCGTGCCCCACAGCGAGCTTGGCATGGATACCCACTTGGGCAACCGCCCCATGGGTGAACTGACCTATGGTGCTTTGGGCGCTGTGCCCATGATCATTGGCTTCTGGCCTGTGCTCTTTGGCGGCGTGTATGGCGTCAATAAATTCAAGGAATCGGTAGCCAAGCGCGAAAAGGCCAAGGCTGCCCAAGCTGCCACCGAAGCCGCACTGAAGCAAATTGAAGAATTGCAGGGTGCAGAAGCGGCAGCCAAGGTGCGTGAAGCACTGGCAGAAGCCCAAAAAGGCTCTGCCTGCTCCTGCAAGCACGGGGAGGATGCGTAAATGTCCGCACACGAACACTATATCGCCATTCCCACCAAGGATAAAATGCTGAACATCGGCGAATTTTCGCTGAAGCGCCCCGGCAACCAGATTACGGCTGTCATCCTTATTGTGGGCATTATTTTAACCATTATCCGCTTCACACAGGGTATTGGTTCTATTACTAACCTTGACGACAACCAGCCTTGGGGCATGTGGATTGGCTTTGACTTGCTGTGCGGCGTGTGCCTTGCAGCGGGCGGCTATTTCACCACCGTTGCCTGCTATGTGCTGAAAGTGCCCGGCATTCATTCTGCCGTGCGCCCTGCCGTTACCACCGCCTTTTTGGGCTATGCCTTTGTGGTTGTGGCGCTGTTGTATGACCTTGGTCATCCTCTGCGCCTGCCCTACATGTTCTTCTTCCCCGGCACAACGTCTGTGCTCTTTGAAGTGGGCTTGTGCGTTGCCACCTATTTGACTGTGCTCTTCCTCGAATTCTCCATTGCTCCTATTGAATGGCTTTCGGTGAAGTGGCAGTTCCTTGCCAAGTGGCGCAAGCCGCTCATTCGCGTGGGCATTTTGCTGACCATTATGGGCATGTGCCTTTCCACATTGCACCAGTCTTCTTTGGGCGCTTTGTACCTTATTGCCCCCAACAAGCTGCATCCTTTGTGGTATTCGCCCTTCATGCCCATGTTCTTCTTTGTGTCTTCTATGGCTGCTGGTGCATCCATGGTTATTTTTGAAGGCATGTTTGCCCACAAGGGCGTGCACCAGTATATGGACGCCACCCATTTAGCTGAAGCCGACGGCGTTACCTTCAAGTTTGCCAAGGCTGCTTCCATGATTCTCTTCAGCTACTTTATTTTGAAGTTCACGGACATGGTTGTGCAGGCCAACACCCATTACCTTTTCTCTGGTTATGGTGTGTGGTGGCTGGTGGAAATGCTCTTCTTTGTGCTGACCCCTGCGCTTATTTACGCCAAGGGCTCGCGTGACCAGAACATCCTGCTGTGCCGCATTGGCTCGGTGAACGCCGTTGCTGGTATTGTGCTGAACCGCTTTAACGTCAGCATGATTGCCTACAACTGGCAGTTGCCTTCTGCCGAGCGTTACTTCCCCTCTATTTGGGAAGTGTGCATCTCCATCTTCGTGGTGACCTGCATTGTCACGGTGTATCGTGTTGTTGTGTATCACACGCCTACCCTGTACGAACATCCCTTGTACAAGGGCGAAGAACACTAGGAGTGAACCATGTTTGAAACATTCTACAGCTACTTTCTCTACACCAAGAGCTGGGCATACATTTTGATGTTTATCATTCTGCCCACCTTTGTGGCGTATTGGAATTATGTTCTTTTCCCCATGAAGGAAAAGAACCCCGTCAAGGCTATCTTTACCGATGCCAATGACGAACACGGTGCTTGCGATCACTAAAAAAGCGCACATAGAGTAAGCATAAAGGGCGTATCGGATTGGCCGATACGCCCTTGTTTTTTATGTACAAAAACAGTGCCAAAAAAGATTATGCTGGTGTTACATGCAAAATATCCAGCGCGGCTATTTCTTCACGCGCTACGCGCTCTGTTTCTTCCAGCATGCGGCGCTCGCCATGCGCCCAAATGAGCAAGAGCTTGTCGCTTAAAATACGCTGAAAAGCCTGTGCCTGTTGTTCGCCCAGTGCCGTTATGCGGCTTTCTGTTAATAAATACCCGCGTACCAGCGAGGGCAATTGCCATTCCAGCACGCTATTGGTCACTTTTTTGCCCAAGGGCAAGTATTTTACAGCAGCACCGCCCAGCCCTGCCGCCACCAATAAGGGCAGGGCAAACACCCCAGCTGCCGCCATGCCCACAGCCCCAGCAGCCAAACCAGCAGCCCCCACAGCCCCAGCAGCCGCCCATGCGGCCTTGTCGCGCAAAGGGGCAAGGGTGGCTTCTTCTAGGGCGGCACGCATGGCCTGCATCAATTCATCCATTTGAATAAGCGCTGTTTTTTGCAAGCGCTCTGGCACAATGGGCACAGCCTTTTCTGCAAACCAGCTCTTCAGCTCTTCTGCACAAATCTGCGCCATGTCTGCCCCAAGGCGCTGCACAGCCTCACCCATAAGCTGAGAAAGCAGCTCTTTTTGTGTTTCCATGGCATGCGCTGTACGCACCATCAAATCACGCAATGAGCCGCCCTGCTGTTTATACAGCAGGCATTGGGGCACAATAACAGCATCGCGCAAAAAGGCAGAGCAATCAAACAAAGCCCCTGTCACTGCGCTATCAAGCCCACGCCGCAGGGCGCGGGCAAGGCGGCGCTCTAAAAACACGCCCAATTCTTCCTGCAAGGCCTGCCGCCCCTTGTGCAGCTTTTCTGAAAAATTATAAAATTGCGCCAGCCCCTTGGCAATGTCGGCATAGGGTTCATCCCCCGTGAGCACCAGCACGTCATTGCCGCAGCATTGGCGCACCAAGTCGCCCACAAAAGGCCAGCCAGAAGAACCGCCTGTTAACAGCACCGTGGGCAGCTGCCCTGCGGGGCAGTCGCGCAGGCTTTGTCGCAGCAATTGCTCAAACCAATCAATCAAATCAACACGCCGCCCCGCCAGCAATGCCGCGCCATACTGGCTTAGGTTACCTGCCTGCGCAGGGCTGGCCAACAGCTCCAGCAGGGCTGGAGAGGCGGCATAGTTCCCAGCCCGCAATAAAAATTCCTGCCATGTCAGCCCCTCAATATAGGCTGCCCTTTCCACAGCTTTGCGCCCATCCCAGCGCGACCAGCGCACCCGCACCGTAACAGAGCGGCTGCGCTCACGCCCCATAGCGCGCGAAAATTCTTCTTTGGCCTGACGGCAGGCCAGCCAATGCACATAATAGCTATTGCCCTCTGCGGCTACTTCTTCTTCCAACCCCGGGTTGCATTCCAGCAGCATTTGCCAAAAAAGGTCATCAAAAAGCCGCCCGCCAAAAAGCATGTCCCCGCTGCGTTCACTCACCGCTGCACGCCGCAGCACGGCAAAGTCACAAGTGCCGCCGCCAAAATCCACAGTCAGCACGCCGCGGGCGGCCTGCGAGGGCGGTAAAGCTCCTTTTACTATGTAATGAATTACCGCCCCCAAAGGCTCACTTAAAAAATGAGCCTCTGCCCAGCCAGCTTGTGCCAAACATTGGCGCAGGGTTTCGCGGTATTGGTTGCCCGCTTCAGAGGGCACACCCACCAGCAGGGTTTGCGGCATGGGCGTGTAGCGGCGTAGCAGGCTTAAAAAATCCAGCATGGCCTGCCTTGCCTGCGGGCGCGCGGCCACATCGGGCTTAAACAGGGCACTCAGGCGGTATTCAGCCCTTTCGTTCAGGCTGGCTTCGCCATATTCATCTTCTGCCTGCGCGCCAATGGCAAGGGCATTCTCACCTTTATACAGCACAAGGGTGGGTATGGTGCCGCTGCTGCTGTTATTGCAGCAGGGGTCGGGGCTGATCATTTCCAGCTTGCCAGCCGCATCGCACAGCACAAGGCAGGTATTGCTTGTGCCCAAATCCATAGCCAGCACCACACGTTGTTGTGTTGCCTGTGTCATCGCCGCACCTTTCGTAACAAACCTTTGCGCAGCACCACGCCTTCTTTCATTTCGGGCACTCTGTCCACAAAGCAGGGGTCGCCCTCATGAATAATACCCAACTTGTCATAGTGCTCTGCCAAAGCCTCATGCCACAGCATTTCGCCACGGCTTTCTTCAAATTCCAGCCCCAAGTCGCGCAGCCGCTCTATCAGCCAATCCCGCCTTTCTGCGCTCAGCTCATGGGCAAAAGAATAGACATCCTGCCCCAAGGCCTCAAGCCTTTGCCCTGCGGGGCTTTGCTCGGGCTTGTGGGCAAGGTCTTGTAAACGCAGCATGGCCTGCGCTGTTTCATACCATGTTTGGCAGGCTTGGGCTATGCGCGCCTGTGCCACAGCCTTGTTGAGCCGCTTGGGCAAAGAAAGCAGCATCAGCCACAGCGCCAGCCACAACCAAAAACCGTAAAAAGAGCTGAACAAAGGCCACAGTGTGCCCTGTGTGAGCAGGCTGTTTATGCCAGCCAAAAAAGTTTCCAGCACAGGGCGCCCCAGCACAAAATCGCGCAGCAGGGCAAAGCACAGCGCCGCGCCAAAAATGCACCACAGGGCAAGGCGCACATTGCCGCGCAAAAAGACAAAAAAGAACACAAGGCGGCGCAGGTTTTTCCACACCAGCCACGCCACCAAGCCCTTTTTTTGCCATGAAGCATTCCAGCGCTCTTTCAGCGCTGCTTTTTGCCCCGCATCTTCCTTTGCCTGCGTGTTGGGGGGCAGGGCAGCCTCGGCTTTTTGTGCTGCCGCCTGCACCTGCGGGCGGGTAAGCAAGAGTACTTCCCATTGGCTTATTTTTTCTGCTAACCGCAACAGCCCTGCTGTGCACAGGGCAATAAAGGCCAGCCCCAGCAGCCCGCCCAAGGGCACAGAGGCCAAGCCCAAGCCCTGCCACAGCGCCCCTGCCGCCGCCAAGGTTAAAAAAATAACTGCGGCAGTGTGCAGCCAGCCAAGGGGATAGGCCAGCGCATCATCCAGCGGCACAACAAGAGGCGGCAGGTTTTGCCTTGCCTTGCGCTGCCACGAAAGGGGGGCTTCTGCATAAGGGGCAAGGGCAAGGTTCATCAGCTCGCGCCGCACTAAAAAAAGCGTGGCACGCACCTGCTGCACCCCTGACACAGAGGGCACTTTTTCAAGCACAGCCTGCACTACCGTGCTTATTTCATTATCCTTGTCTGGCATATATACCTCACACGACCTAGAGCAGATTCCCTTTCAAAGCTCACATAATAGGGAAGGATATTCCCCTTATGAGCTTTGAGCGGCAAAGATTTCTTACGAAACCTTGCGCATATTTTCAAAGGTAAAATGCTCTAGCTGACAAGGGGGGCGAAAGGGGCTTGCAAGCCCATCTCTCCCCCCATAGCGCACTTTGCCCTGTTTTGCCCAGCACTTCTGCTTGCATACGGGGCGCGGCTTAGACAACCACTTCTTCGGGGTAAATCCCTTCCATCTGCGCCTTAAAAGCATCAAACGTGCCAGCAAAAATAGCGGCCCGCGCCTGCTGTACCGTTTTCAAAAAATATGTCAGGTTATGCAGTGAGTTGAGACGGAACGACAGCAATTCCTTGCTCACATACAAATGCCGCAAATAGGCACGCGAAAAATTGCGGCAGGTGTAGCAATCGCAAGCGGGGTCAAGCGGGCTGTCGTCTTCAGCAAATTGCTTGCGCTTGATATTGATTTTGCCAAGCGATGTATACAGCGTGCCATTGCGCGCATTGCGTGTGGGCAGCACACAGTCAAACATATCCACACCAGCGGCTATGCCGTTTATAATATCCAGCGGCGTGCCCACGCCCATAAGGTAGCGCGGCTTTGCCACAGGCAGCTGCGGGGCTATGTCATATAAAAAGTCCATCATTTCAGGCTTGCTTTCCCCCACCGAAAGCCCGCCAATGGCAAAACCGTCAAAATCGTCATGCTGGCACAGCTCTTCTATGGAGCGCTTGCGCAAATCTTTAAAAAAGCCGCCCTGCGTAATGGCAAAGAGTAAATTTTGCCCTGTGCCCTGCGGGTAATGCTGGCGGGCACGCAAAGCCCAGCGCGTGGTCAACGCCAAAGACTTTTCGGTATAGGCATAATTTGCACCATAGGGCACGCATTCATCCAGCACCATCATGATGTCTGAATTCAGATTGCGCTGAATATTCACCACCTTTTCAGGCGTGAACAAATGCTTGGAGCCGTCCAGATGAGAGCGAAATTCAACGCCTTCTTCGCGTATTTTGCGCAAAGAGCTTAGGCTGAACACCTGAAAACCGCCACTGTCTGTTAAAAGAGCCCCATGCCACGAGGCAAAGCCGTGCAGCCCGCCATGCCGCGCCACAAGCTCATCGCCAGGGCGCAAATAGAGGTGATAGGTATTGCCCAAAATAATGGGCGCGCCAATATTTGCCAAATCGTCAGGGGCAATAGCCTTGACCGAACCCACCGTGCCCACAGGCATAAAAATGGGCGTGGGTATAGTGCCATGCGCCGTAACCAGCGAACCAGCGCGCGCTGCCCCGTCCTTTGCTTCTATTGTGAATGTTCCTATTGCTTTTTCCATGAGGGGAAGAGTACAAGGTTGTTGGCGCGGTGGCAAGATGTCCCCCATGGCAGCCCGCTGTTTTTTAGCGCTTTTTTGTGCCACGCGCCCCCCATGGCTGCCCAACACTGCCGCACAGCCCGCCCCAAGGGCATGGGCGGCTTTGCCCCCTTTTTACAGGCTGGTAAAAAACAATGAATACATTCGCCATAAGCCCATGCACTGCAGTCATTAACCTTGGCGCTATTAAGCGTAATTATCAAACCATGACAGCGCATGGCACAATGATGCCTGTTATCAAGTCTGACGCCTATGGCCACGGCATGCTGCCCGTGGCGGCAGCGCTGGGCGAAATGGGCGCACGCCACTTTGCTGTGGGCATTGTGGAGGAAGGGCTTGCCCTGCGCGCGGCTGGCCATGACCAAAGCATAGTTACCCTGCTTGGCGGGCACAGCCAAAAAGACATGGCCAATGCCTATGCCCACTGCATTACGCCCCTAGTGCATTCTTTTGATTCCTTGCAGCGCGCCGCCGCGTGTGGCAGTGCTGAAAAACCCTTTGCCGTGGGCATTAAGTGCAACACGGGCATGACAAGGCTGGGCTTTGAATCAGCCGAGCTGCCCGCCCTGCTGGATGCCCTGCGCAGCCTGCCCCAGCTCAAGCCTGTGCTGGCACTTTCGCATTTTGCCTGCTCGGATATGCCGCAGGAACAGGCCTATACAGCCCAGCAATTGCGCATTTTTGCGGCCATGAGTGATACTTTGCGGGACGCCTTCCCCGAAATGCGCCGCTCTTTGGCCAATTCTGCGGCTACCCTCAGCCATGCCTGTGCTTATGAGCTGTGCCGCCCCGGCATTGTGCTGTATGGCGGCAACCCTTTTTATGGTACAGAGCAGCAAGCCTTGGGGGCTGGCTTAGAATGGGCTATGTCGCTCAAAACCCCTGTGCTGCAAGTGCGGGAAATTGAAGCAGGGGCAAGTGTTGGCTATGGGCGCTTATTTACAGCCAGCCGCCGCACCCGCGTGGCCGTGCTGCCCGTGGGCTATGCCGATGGCTTTGCCCGCGCCAGCTCTGCTAAGGGCAAAATTTGCCTGCACGGCCAGCTTGTGCCGCAAATAGGGCGCGTGTGCATGGGCATGATTATGGTAGATGTCAGCAGCCTGCCAGCAGTGCACGAACAAGACGAAGCTTGGATTTTGGGCGGCGCTCAGGGCGGCGCTCAGGGCTGGAATGCCCAGCAATGGGCAGATGTTTGGGGCAGCATTCCTTATGAAGTGCTCTGCCTGTGGGGGCGCAACAAGCGCGAATATTACACGGCATAAGCAGGTTCTTTCCTTTGGCATGGGCTTTTTGCTTGACAAGAGAAAAAGCTTGGCCTATTGCTTGGCGTTCCTTGCTCACATCGGGTGATGTGGGCCACGGGGCATTCCGCCCCCTCAAGCGGGTTCTTTCCCGCGTCCGTCCATAAGGAGAGACGAAATGAGAAAATTTGAAACTCTGGTGCTTCTGTCGCCCGAGCTTTCTGCTGAAAACCGCGAAGGCATTGTGAACGGCCTTGTGGCTATTGTAGAACGCGAACAGGGCAAAATGATTGAAGTTGACAACTGGGGCATGCGTGACCTTGCCTACCCTGTGAAAAAGCAAATGCGCGGCAACTTTGTGCGCCTTGTGTATGCTGCCCCTGCCGAGCTTATTGCTGAGCTTGAGCGCAACATCCGCATCACAGACGGCATTTTCAAGTTTGTTACGGTGAAGTTGGCCGATGTGGCCGAGGAGGTTGCATAACCATGGCTTTCAAGAAAAAGTTTGCCCCCCGCCGCAAGTTCTGCCGCTTCTGCGCCGACAAAGACCTGCCCCTTGATTACAAGCGTGCCGACATTCTGCGCGACTTTATCACCGAGCGCGGCAAAATTATTGCCCGCCGCATCACTGGCACCTGCGCCCAGCACCAGCGCCTCTTGACCCGTGAAATCAAACGTGCCCGTCAGATGGCTCTGCTCATCTACACGGCCACGCATGATTCCAACGTCAAGAAGAAGAGCACCATCTAAGGAGTGTGATGATATGAAACTTATACTCCGCGCCGACGTTGAAAATTTGGGCATCCTCGGTGACGTCGTTGACGTTAAGCCCGGCTATGGTCGTAACTTTCTGTTGCCTCAGGGCTTGGCTATGATTGCCACCCCCGCCAATGTGAAAGTGTTTGAACTGGAACGCAAAAAGCTGGAAGCCAAAATGGAAGCCGTGCGTGCTGAAGCTGCTGGCCTTGCTGCCCAGCTGGAAGCCGCTTCCATCATTATTCCCATGCATGTGGGCGATAATGAAAAGCTCTATGGCTCTGTGACCGCCACCATGATTGGTGACGCCCTTGCCGCTCAGGGCTTGGACGTTGACCGCCGCCGCATTCTGCTGGACAGCAGCATTCGTTCCTTGGGTGAACACCCTGTGCGTGTGCGCTTGCATGCCAACGTGAATGCCATTGTTACTGTAAAGGTGACTGCTGAAAACGTAGTGTATGACGACGAACCCGCCAAGGTGGAAGAAGCCGAAGCCGTTGTTGAAGCTGCTGCTGAATAAGCCCCTTTTTTGATTGTACAGGGCGGATTTTCTTTATGAAAGTCCGCCTTTTTTTATGCCTTTGCTTATGTGTTGCGCTTGTGCGTGCTTATGCGCCTTTTACAAAAGCACTGTCTTTTTTGCTCAAGCGTGCTGCTCTTGTGTTCTTGCTCTGCCTTTGCTTGCCTTTGTTGCTGTGTTTTCCCTGCCTGCTTTTATTGTGCTTCCACGCCTTTTTTACCCTAAGTATGTGTGGCAGAGCCTGTGCTGGGGGCTGTTGTGTTTTCTTGCGCCTTGCCCTATGCTGTACAAAGGCGGGTGCTGCCCGCTTTTTTTGCCTTTTACTATCAGGAAGCAGAGCTATCATGACTGAAGAAAGCCACTATTCCCGCAATGGGCGCGGCAAAGAGCGCAACAATGCCAGCGGCAAAGCACAAAACCCCGTGGACAAGGCCAGCAAAGATTTGCTGGCGCGCGTACCCCCCCATTCGGTAGAAGCAGAGCAAGCCGTGCTGGGCGGCATTTTTTCCCGCTCGCAGGTGATGCACAGCCTTGTGGATATTATTAACGAAGATGATTTCTATTTGCCTGCGCATCACATTATTTTTCAAACTTTCCTTGATTTATACCGTAAATCTGCCCCTATTGATTTGGTAAGCACAGCTGAAGCCCTAAAAGATGCTGGGCAGCTGGAAGCTGTGGGCGGGGCTGTGTACCTTGGCGACCTTGCTGGCGCTGTGGTGAGCGGTGCTAATGCCGAATATTATGCTACCATTGTGCGCGACAAAGCCATGCAGCGCGACCTTATTACCGTTTGCTCTGAAATTATTGGCAAAAGCTTTGGTGCTGTGCAGGAAGTGGAACAGCTCATGGCAGAATCAGAGCAATCGCTTTTTGCTGTTTCGCAGCGCACTACGGGCAAAGATTTTTCTGGTGCTAAAGAATTGGTGGATACCGTTTTTCAAAACCTTGAAAAAATGGCCGCCTCCAATGACGTGATTACAGGGGTGACCACTGGCTATGCACGCCTCGACAAGCTCACGGCTGGCCTGCAAAAATCTGACCTTGTTATTGTTGCCGCCCGCCCTTCTATGGGTAAAACGGCCTTTGCCATGTGCGTTGCCCTCAATGCGGCTATCAACCAAGGTGTGCCTGTGGCTGTTTTTTCGCTGGAAATGTCCAAAGAGCAGCTTATGCAGCGCATGCTTGCTGTACGCGCCAAGGTGGACGTTTCAAAAATGCGCCGCCCCTCCATGCTGCAAGATGAAGATTGGCAGCACTTGTATGCCGCAGCAGACAACATTGCCAATGCCCCCATTTTTATTGACGATACGCCTGCCCTTTCCACCCTAGAGCTGCGCGCCCGCTGCCGCCGCCTGAAGGCAGAAAAAGGGCTTGGGCTGGTTATTATTGACTATTTGCAGCTTATGCGCTCTGGCCGCCGCACCGATTCTCGCGAGCTGGAAATTTCTGATATTTCCCGCTCGCTCAAAGGGCTGGCCAAAGAAATGAACCTGCCTGTTATTGCCCTTTCCCAGCTGAACCGCAAGGTGGAAGAACGCAGCGACAAGCGCCCCATGCTTTCAGACTTGCGCGAATCGGGGGCTATTGAGCAGGATGCTGACGTTATTATGTTTGTTTACCGCGATGATGTGTATAAGTTCACCAAGCCAGCAGACCGCCCCTTGCAGGGTGTGGCCGAAATCATTATTGGCAAGCAGCGTAACGGCCCTGTGGGTGTGGCAGAGCTTATGTACGTTTCACCCTACACAGCCTTTGTGGATTTGGCGCCAGAATGGACACCCCCTTCTGAAGAGCAGCAATAAGGTGTTCAGCGGTGTAGCCTTTTGGGTGGCCTGTGCCGCCTGAGCTCTACCCGCAAAAGCTATGGGCATATCAGCCTTTTCTTTCGCTTCTTTAGCAAATAGCGCCTTGCAAAACACAGGGCAAAAGCGTATTTTATTTCCCCCGCATCACCATTGCGGAACATTTTTTTGGAGAAAACAAGTCTATGGTACAACAGCCCGGAGACCGTATAGAAGCCCGTTGCTCTCGTTGCAGCGACTGTACTGGTCACATCATTATGGCCATCGTGAATGGCGAAATTGTCAAGGTTAAGTGCTGCGCCTGTGGCAGTGAACACAAATACCGCCCGCAGCGCGTTGCCAAAAAGGGGCAGGAAGGCACCGCCGCCACCGCTGTGCGCCGCATAGGGGCTGGTGAAGACCGTAAAACAGTCATGGCCGAGGCCGAGCGCCCAGCCCGTGCCCCCCGCCCTGCGGCTACCCCGCGCCCCTCTGCCGCCACACGCAAGGCTGCGCAAAATTCTGCCGAGGCCGAACAGCGCTGGCGCAAATCGTTAGAGCGCCCCTCTGCCCCCGAGCCGCGCCCGTATAGCATTACTATCGAGCTTGCCGCTGGCGATGTGGTCAACCACCCTGTGTTTGGCATGGGCGTTGTTGAAAGTGTTACCCGCCCAGACAAAGCACAGGTTTTGTTTCGCGATTCCAGCCGCGCCCTGCGCTGCACTGTTGTTTAACAAGACTTTTTTACAAATTTTCAAGCGGCTTCTTCTGGAGGCCGTTTTTTTATTTCATAAAAAAAATATACGCATGCACTCCTTAGTCTGTATTTTTAATACTTTTTTTGTCTGCACATTCCATAATATAGAACATAGTGACATGCACAACTGCACTTTGTGCATTGACAAGAAAGCAAAAGGATGCTTTGTGTAAAACACGGTCTGTATATCGGCAAGACGGTTTGCCGGCTTAGTATACAGAGTTTTTACAGCTTCTTGGAGAGGATGCTTGAATGCCCAAGTCTATTTATGTTGGCAACCTGCCTTGGTCTGCCACCGAAGATCAGGTTGAGGAATTGTTTGGCAGCTATGGTAAGGTGCTGTCTGTGAAACTGGTGAACGACCGTGAAACTGGTCGTGCCCGTGGTTTTGGTTTTGTTGAAATGGATGAGCCTGATGCCAGCGCTGCTGTTGAAGCTTTGGATAACAGCTCTTTTGGCGGCCGCACCCTGCGTGTGAATGAAGCCAAACCCCGTGCGCCCCGCCCCCCCCGCTATTAACAAGGGCTAACAGGGCAGAGCTTCGTAGCTTTTTGGGCAAGGCCTGTGTGCCTGCCCCATATATGCTGTGCACATTTGCCCTTTTGCTGCCGCCCTTGTGCGGCTCTGTTATAGCACATCATACCCCGATAGTTTTGGCTTTCGGGGTTTTTTTGTGCATATACAGCACTTTGACCAAGAAATTTTCTTGCAGGTCTTGACGGCAACGGCTATGCTTTGTTCACATTAGCCGAAAATCGGCACCCGTGCTATTTTAAAGGAGGTCAGGCAATGCTTAACCCTAAACAATGCATACTCTACAGCGGCGGCGCAGCTGGTACTGAACAATTTTTTGGTGCTTTAGCTGAACGCTGGGGTGTAGAGGAAGTAAACTTTAGCTTTGAAGGGCATCAAATTGAACGCAAACGCGGCGTTCGCGTGCTGACCAGTGAAGAGCTGGCACTGAAAGATGTCAGCCTTACCTATGTTTCCAAGCTCATGAACCGCGAATATACGCGCGCTCCTCTTTTCCGCAAGGTCTTGCAATCTATTTGCTGGCAAATTGCCAGTGGCGACCACATTGTGGTTATTGGTAGCATCCAGCCCGATGACACCGTAAAAGGGGGCACTGGCTGGGGCGCAGAATTTGCAAAAATCTGCAATAAACCCCTGCTTGTTTTTGACCAAAACCGCAATGATTGGTTCAGCTGGGAACAAAAACAATGGGCACAGGTGAGCAAGCCTGTTATTGCCCACGCGCATTTTACCGCTACGGGCACGCGCTTTCTTGAAGACAATGGGCGTGATGCCATTCAGGAACTTTTTGCCCGCTCCTTCGAGGGCTAGCTCAATGCACGCTGCCGCGCTGCCAGCACAAGGCAGACAGCGCGGCAGCACTGCTTTGTGCCCACCCATGTATACAGCAAGGGCAGCCTGTGCCTGCCCCCTTTGCCTCAGGAATTTTCATGCTCTTGCCTTCGTTTATCCGCAGCCACAGCGGTTTTTTTGCTGGCCTGAGTGCTTTTTGCATTTGGGGCAGCTTGGTTATTTATTGGAAGCAGCTCGACACGGTGCCCGCATTGGAAATATTAAGCTACCGTGTTGTTTTTTCTTTTCTTTTTCTTATTGGGCTTATTAGCTTTATTCACCAGTGGGGTGAGGTAAAAAAAGCACTTGGCCAACGTGCGCTGCTGTTGCGCCTTGTGGCCAGCACCTGCGCTGTGACCATTAACTGGGGTCTGTATATCTGGGCTGTTACCAATGGGCATATTACTGAATCCAGCCTTGGGTATTACATCAACCCACTTACCAGCATTGTTGCGGGCGCGCTCTTTTTTGGCGAACGCCCCTGCCGCCTGCAATGGGCAGGGGTGGGCATTGCCGCCATGGGCGTGCTGTATAGTGTACTGGCCTATGGGCACTTCCCGTGGATTTCTTTGGTGCTGGCTATTTCATTCACTATTTATGGCGCCATACGCAAGGGCATAGCCATTGGCTCGGTAACGGGGCTTTTTGTAGAAACCTTGCTTTTGAGCCCGCTGACCGTGGCCTATCTGCTGTGGCTGCACTGGCAGGGGCAGGGGCACTTTTTTACTGTCACCCCTGTGCAAATGGGGCTGATTTTAGGCACGGGCGTGGTCACCACAGCCCCGCTGCTGCTCTTTACCTATGCCGCCCGCACCATGGCACTTTCCACTTTGGGCATTATTCAATATCTTTCTCCTACCGTGGCCTTGCTGTGCGGGGCATATATCTATGGCGAAAGCATCAGCCATGCCACCAAGGTAACCTTTATGTGTATTTGGGCTGCCCTTGCCCTGTATAGCTGGAGCACACTGAGGCTGCACCAGCAAACAAAACAGGCCTTGGGTAACAGGGGCTAGCCGCCAAACAGGCAAAGCCTTGCATATTATTTTATTTAAGGAAAGAATACGCAGCCATGAGCACGCACTTTACCCCTACCGAAGAAGCTATTTTACGCATTGTGCAGGCCGACCTGCCCGAAAGCACCACCCCCTATGCCGACATTGCCCAGCGCGTTGGCTGCAGCGAAACCGAGGTGCTGGAACTCTTGCACAGACTTAAAGACAATGGTGCTATACGCCGCTTTGGCGCAAGCATTAAGCACCAAAAAACTGCTTGGAAATATAATGCCATGGTAGCGTGGATTATTGACCCAGCTATTGCAGATACCTGTGGCGAGCTTGCCGCCAAACATGGTAATATTTCACATGTCTATTATCGCCCCTCCAGCGCGCCAGACTGGCCCTACACCCTCTACACCATGATTCACGGGCGCAGCGAGCAGGAATACCACGACGTGATAGAAGAATTGCAGCGCACAACCCCGCTGCAAACCTATGCCGTTCTTTCTAGCCTGAAAGAGCTGAAGAAGATTTCTATGACCTATTTTGCCTAGAACAAGTTTGTTTTGAAATTGCTCTGGCAACGGCTGGCATGTATGCTGGCCACACAAGGCATACGCGCACGCTCTATACGCTGTTCCTGCCTATGTGGGCTTTTGTCTTTCGCCTTTAGAACATTGTTACTTTGAACATGCTCACAAGGTTTCGTAAAAAATCCTTGCCACGCAAAGCTCACAGGGGAATAGACTTCCCCGTTATGTGAGCTTTGAAGATGAATCTGCTTTTAGGGATAGAATACGGGGCACAGCCCCTCACACTTTTAAACCATGCGCTTTTGCCACAAAGCCCAAACCAGCGCCAGCCCTGCCCGCTTGCATGCGGCAGGGGCAATAGGCACAGGGCAAAAACAAAGCTGCACACCAGCACAGAACAAAGGGTATTGTATGAATTCGCACGATTATTTTGCCAAAGCTCAAACCATCATTCCCGGCGGGGTCAACAGCCCCGTGCGTGCCTGCCATAATGTAGATTCTGAACCGCTCTTTATTGCCAGCGGCAAAGGGGCGCACATTACCGATGTGGAAGGGCGTGAATATATAGATTTTATTCTTTCGTGGGGGCCCATGCTGCTGGGGCACAGCCACCCCGAAGTCACGCTTGCCATCCAGCAGGCCGCAGCCAAGGGCACAAGCTATGGCGCGCCCTGCCCTGCTGAAGTGACCCTTGCCGAAATGGTCATTGCCGCACTGCCCTCTGTGGAGATGGTGCGCATGGTTAATTCGGGCACAGAGGCCACCATGAGCGCTCTGCGCCTTGCCCGCGCCGTAACAAAGCGCAACAAATTTGTGAAGGGTGTGGGCTGCTATCACGGCCATGCAGACCCCTTCCTTGCGGCTGCAGGCTCTGGCTTGGCCACGTTTTCCATTCCCGGCACACCGGGTGTGCCCGATGCCGTGGTGGCCGACACCTTACTTGCGCCCTATAATGATTTAGCGGCTATGCAAGCGCTTTTTGCCGCGCAGGGTGAGGAAATTGCCGCTATTATTGTTGAGCCCGTGGCAGCCAATATGGGCTTGGTGCTGCCCAAGGCTGGCTATTTGCAGGGCTTGCGCGACTTGTGCGACCAATACGGCGCATTGCTGATTTTTGATGAAGTCATTACGGGCTTTAGGGCTGCCTATGGCGGGGCGCAGGCTCGCTTTGGCATTAGCCCAGACCTGACCACCTTTGGCAAAATTATTGGTGGCGGGCTGCCCGTGGGGGCTTTTGGCGGCAAGCAACAATATATGCGCCGCATAGCCCCACAGGGGGATGTGTACCAAGCAGGCACGCTGTCGGGCAACCCGCTGGCCATGGCGGCAGGCATTGCCACCCTGAGCATTTTGCAGACAAGCGACTACGCGGCATTGGAAGGGCGCGTGGCTGCCTTTGCTGCCGAGCTTGCCGCCGTGCTGCGGGCAAAACAGGTGCCCGTGCAAATGCCCACGCTGGCCTCCATGTTCTGCCCCTATTTCAGCGAAGAACCCGTTACCTGCTTTGCCGATGTGCATAAGGCCGACGCTGCCCTGTTCACAACCTTTTACAAACAAATGCGCCAGCAAGGCATTTTCCTTGCGCCTTCTGCTTTTGAAACGGGCATGGTTTCTTTTGCGCATACAGAAGAAGACTTTACCCGCACTTTAGAGGCCGCACAGCAAGTGCGCTTCTAGGCAGCGTGCCCTTAGCAGTGTCTACCCTCACCAATACAGGGCAAACACTCTTCGGCACAGCACAGCGCACACGGCGCGAGTATGCCGCGCGTGGCGGGCATACCTTCACGCAATTGCCAGAGTAATTTCAAAACAATCTTGCTTTCAACAGCACGCGAGGGAAAGAGCTACGGCTTTTTCCCTCTTTTTTTATTCTAGGCAGGCTTTGGGCATGGGTTACGTTTGCGTATTGGGCAATGTTTTGCTATCCTTTGGCGTTGAGGCCGCACCCCCTGCGGCAAGCCCCAGTATGAGGCATAGCCAACAGCCTTCAACCCTGTTGAAGCGAAGTAGAGAAAAGCACTATGGACGCCACAGTGACAGCAGTTGATGACGATGAGAAAATCATTGAATTAACTGATATTATTGAACAAGGTGAAATCGAACCCAAGGCGCAGGCCACACAAAAGCCATACAGCCCCACCCTGACCGCTGTGCCCGAGCACGAAACAAACGATGCCACCGTGGTCGATTTGAACAAAAAGCTTGCCCCTGCCGCTCACGATGAAGCCGAGCTTCAGGCCTTGCTGGATAAAAGCAATCCCCTGCATCAGGGCTTAGTGGCTTTGCTGCGCACCGTGGTCAGCGATGTATTTGATGAAAAGCAGCGCATGGTGGACAGCCACGCCATAGAGCAGCGCTTTGATGCTGTAGAGCATGCCTTTGCCGACATTGCCGCCCGCGTGGGTACGCTGGAACAGCACCTTGCCCACACCAGCCAAGGCCTTGCTCAAGTGCAGCAAAGCCTCAGCAGCTTTGCCGCCAGCCAAAGCCCTGCACAGGCAGTTCCCGCCCCTGTGCTGGCGCAGTGCGCCGCGCTTGATGCCCGCTGCACAGCGCTGGAAGCCGAAGTGCAGGCGCTCAAGGGCAGCATTACTGCTGGCAAGCCCGATGCCGAGGCGCTTTCGCAGCTGGGGCAGCGCTTGTGCGCCCTTGCTGATGCTATGGAAGCAAAAGTGGAAAAAAAGGCAGCCGAAGCCGTTGCCCGAATTTTGCGTGAAGAGATTGCCGCCCTACAGGTTTAATAAAAGGCAAGGGCAGCCCCAACCACTGCCCCACGCAGCGTAATCAATAAAAGGGATGGGGGGCAACACCTCCCGCTCTTTCCCGCTCAGGCATACCCATGGTGGGTCCGGTCATTCCCCAACGGGCGGGTTTTTTTACGGTTCAGGAGAAAACATGGATAAAGACAGTAAAGAAGCCTTGCAGGTAACCAAAGAACTGGCAGCAAAATTTATTGAAGCGCGCACTATTTCGCCTGCCAATTTTGCGGAAATTTTCCCCTCCATGTTTGCGGTGGTACAAAAAACCATCCTGAAAAGCCAAAGTGGAGAAAAAGAGTGAGCACACCAGCAACCACTGGGCACGGCAAGGCCGTTGCTTCTATGTTCAGCCGCATTGTGCCTTGGTATGACATGCTCAACACCGTGTTAAGCCTCGGCATTGACCGCTATTGGCGTAAACGCCTTGTGCAGGAAGTGCGCCTTGGCTCTACGGGCACAGTGCTTGATTTGGCCGCGGGCACGCTGGATGTTTCCCTTGCCATACGCCGCCGCTACCCACAGGCGCGTGTGCCTGCGCTGGATTTTTGCCCGCCCATGTTATTTCAGGGGCAAAAAAAGCTGCGCGGGGCAAATGCACAGGCTATCAGCCCTGTTGCTGCCGATGCCAAGCTTTTGCCCCTGCCCGATGCCTGCGTGGATGCAGTGACCATGGCCTTTGGCATACGCAATATTTTGCCGCGTCATGAAGCTTTTGCCGAAATGGCGCGCGTGCTTGTGCCGGGGGGGCGTGCCTGCATTTTGGAATTTGGCTCGGGCAAACAGCGCGTATGGGGCGGGGTGTACAATGTCTACCTCGACCACATTCTGCCGCGCATAGGCAAAATTATTTCTCAAGATGCCAGCGCCTACACCTATTTGGCAGACACCATACGCAACTTCCCCGTGGCAGAAGCGCTGGAAGAAAAAATGCGCGAAGCTGGCTTTGCGGCTGCATGGCATATTCCGCTGACCTCGGGCATTGTGTGCCTGCACATTGCAGAAAAGGCACGCTCATAAAACAAGAAGAGCTTTGGCTTTGCATAAAAAAAGCCCCCGCACAGCGCAGGGGCATAAAAAACAGCATGGCTTATACACGCCCTAGGGCTGTCAGCAGCAAGCCCACAGCAAGGGCGGCAAGGCCAAAACCGCGCACGGTGTTGTCTGATTGCTGCACAAGCTCGCGCATAGCACGGCGCATCCCTTCAGGAAAGGCTGCCCACACTATGCCCTCAAGCGCACAGGCCATACCCACAACGCAAAGTAAAAAAGAAAAGTCGAAGTGCATTTGCCTGTTGTGCGTGAAAAAACAGCTTTTGTAAAGGGGGGCAGGCCGCATTGCCCCACACAAGGCAGGAGAATACCATGGCGCTGCTTGTTACCGCCGCCACCCCTCAGGAATTATACGCCGCGCTGCCAGCCCTGCAGGGGGGCGCTGTGCCAGAGCACAAGGTGCTTTGTGTGCCGCACAGCCCCGTGCTGGCCTGCCTGACTGGCGTAGGCCCTGTGAATGCGGGCATTGCCTTGGGGGCAGCGTTGCAGGATGCGCGCGTGCATGCCGTATGCAATGTTGGGCTTGCGGGTTCATTTCATTTGCGCCGCCTGCCCCTGCGCAGCCTTGTGCTGGTAACAGAAGAGATTTTCCCCGAATACGGCATGAACACAGGGCGCAGTGTGCATGCTTCTGCTCTGGGTTTTGCCCAGTGGCAGCATGAGGGCAAGGCTATATATGACCGCCTGCCCTTGGCCTGTGCCCTTGAGCAGCTTGCCCTGCCAGCCCACCTGCCCCGCGCGGCCTCACTGACCGTGGCAGGCGTGAGCGCCAGCCCAGCCCGCGCCCGCGCCCTGCACAAAAGCTATGGAGCAGGTCTGGAAAATATGGAAGGCTTTGCCGTGGCGCTGGCCTGTGCACAGCGCGGCAAAGCCTGCATGGAAATACGCTGTGTTTCCAATAAAGTGGGGGCACAGCACGCGGCCTTGCGTGATTTTTCTGGCGCGCTTGCGGCTATGCGCGCGGCGCTTCCTGCCTTGTTTGCTGCCTGCTGCTAGGCAGGGCAAGGCAACAGCCTGCTTAGTGCGGGCTGCCTCTCCCATTCCCTTGGTAGTTCCCGTGCCAAGGCAGCGCAGCGTGCTGTGCTGATAACAGAACGATGACTGGTATGCTGAAATTAAAAACCTGCCTTGCTTTAGAATTGCCCTCTATCAATGCCGCTCTGCGCCAAGCCACGCTGCGCTTGCCCACAGCAGTGCGCCCTGTGGCAGAACATATTTTTAACGCTGGCGGCAAAAGGCTGCGTCCCTTTCTTGTGCTGCTCATGGCACGCCTTTTCGGCTATACAGGCAAAGATATTTATAGCCTTGCCGTTACACTTGAAATGCTGCACGCCGCCACCCTTATTCATGATGATGTGCTTGATAATGCCGACACAAGGCGCGGCAAACCCGCTGTGCACACCATTTTTGGTGCAACCATGAGTATTCTGGCTGGGGATGCCATGCTTTCCACAGCCAATGAGCTGGTAGCAGACCACAATGATTTAGCCTTGGTGCGCTGCTTTTCGCAGGCTATCAGCCGCACGGCCGCTGGGGAAATTATGGAAATTGCTGCCATGCGTAATCTAACCCAGCCAGCAGCGCTGTACAGAGAAATTATTTTAGGCAAAACAGCTTGGCTTATTCGTTCTGCCTGCGTAATGGGTGCGCTTAAAGCAGGCGCCAGCCCAGCACAAGTGGCAGATGCGGCCACCTATGGCGAGGAACTGGGCATAGCTTTTCAAATTGTGGATGATGCACTGGATGTTGCCCCTGCCTCTGTTATAGGCAAGCCCTCTGGCGGCGATGTGCGCGAGGGCAAGCTTACCCCGCCAGTGCGCATGTACCGCGAGCACCTTGCTGCCGCCAGCCCCGCCGCCCTTGCCGATTTTGACAAGCATTTCAGCGCGGGAGACCTAAGCGCTGCCGATGCCGAAAACGTGGGCGCACAAATACGCCTTCTCGGTTTTGACCAACGTACACGCGAGCTGGCAGGGGAATGCCTTGACAAAGCCCGTGCTGCTCTGGAAAAACTGCCCGATGGCGCAGAAAAACGCCATTTGTACACTATGGCAGACTATGTACAACAACGCGAAAAATAATTTATTCTTACTATAAACGGAGTACATCATGCTCTATCGTCTGGAAGCGGGAATGCTCCCGCAGGTGAGCGATACACAGGGGCACAAAACAGCCCTGCACATTGAAAAAGCCTTGAATATCCCCGTGGGGGATGTGCGTCAGGTAAAGGTTTTTACCGTGGACGGGCTGGAAAAAGCGCAGGTGGAACGCCTGCTTGCCGAGGCTATTTGGCATGACCCCGTTATGCAAATGGCCTCTTTGCAGCCTTTGCCGCTGGGGGATTTTGCCGCAGACTGGTTGCTTGAAGTGGGCTTTCGCCCCGGTGTTACCGATAACGAAGCCCGCACCGCCCGCGACACCGCCGCCATGGTGCTGGGCATAGAGCGCGAAGCACTGAAAGTATATACTTCTGTGCAATACCGCATTCAAAACCCTGCCACAGGGGCGCTTGACCGCGCTACGCTGGAGCGCATTGCCACCGATTTGCTGTGCAACAACCTTATTCAGCGCTTCCGCTTAAAGAGCGTGCAGGAATGGCAGCAGGAAGGCTTTAGCGCGCAGGCAGCCCAAGTAACAGGCTCGGCTTGTGACACCGTCACCATCATCCCCCTTTCCACCATGAGCGATGCGAAAATGGTACAGGCCAGCCGCGAAAACACATGGGCATTGTCGCTGGAAGAAATACAGCGCGTGCTTGCCTATTACCAGCAGCCCGCTGTGGCAGCACGCCGCAAGGCCGCTGGCCTGCCTGCCGACCCCACCGATGCTGAAATGGAAGTGCTGGCGCAAACATGGTCTGAGCATTGCAAGCACAAAATTTTTGCCTCGCGCATTGATTACAGCAACCACGAAACGGGCACAAAAGAAGACGTGGACAACCTGTATAAAACCTGCATTCGCGATGCCACCAAAACCCTGCGCGCCCAAATGGGTGAAGAAGATTATTGCAAATCTGTCTTCAAAGACAATGCCGGCGTTATTGACTTTATTCCCGGCTATACGGCCTGCATTAAGGTAGAAACCCACAACAGCCCCTCTGCCCTTGACCCTTACGGCGGCGCTTTAACTGGTATTGTGGGTGTAAACCGTGACCCCATGGGCACGGGCATGGGTGCAGACTTGGTATGCAACACCGACGTGTTTTGCTTTGCCTCGCCTTTTTATGATAAAGAATTGCCCCCCCGCCTGCTGCACCCCCGCCGCGTGCTGGAAGGCGTGCGCGAAGGGGTAGAACACGGCGGCAACAAATCGGGCATTCCCACAGTCAATGGTTCGCTGGTTTTTGACGAGCGCTACCTTGGCAAGCCGCTGGTTTATTGCGGCACAGTGGGTATGATTCCTGCCGAAATTAACGGCAAGCCCGGCTGGGAAAAGCAGGCACAAGTGGGTGATGTTATTGTCATGGCTGGCGGCCGTATTGGCAAAGACGGCATCCATGGGGCAACCTTCTCGTCTGAAGAATTGCACGAGGGCTCACCTGCCACCGCTGTGCAGATTGGTGACCCTATCACACAGCGCAAAATGTATGATTTCATTATGAAAGCGCGTGATTTGGGCATGTATAATGCCATTACAGACAATGGCGCTGGCGGGCTTTCTTCCTCTGTAGGTGAAATGGCCGAAGACACCAATGGCTGCGTGCTGGATATTTCTAAAGCGCCGCTCAAATATGACGGCCTGCGCCCTTGGGAAATTATGCTTTCTGAAGCGCAGGAACGCATGACCCTTGCCGTGCCCCCTGCCAAGCTGGAAGCCTTTCTTGCCTTGGCCAAAAAAATGGATGTGGAAGCCACAGCCTTGGGGCATTTTAGCGATTCTGGCTTATTTGAAGTGCATTACAAGGGCAAGCCCGTTGCCTCGCTGGATATGGAATTTATGCACAATGGCAACCCGCAATTGCAGCTCAAAGCTGTGTGGGAAAAGCCCCAAATGCAGGATGTGCGCGTGGATGCGGGCAGCAATGAAGGCGCTTTCCTCAAAACCATGCTTTCGCGCCTGAATATTTGCTCTAAAGAATATATCATCCGCCAATATGACCATGAGGTGAAGGGCGGCAGCGTGGTTAAGCCCCTGTGCGGCGTAAAGCGTGATGGCCCTGCCGATGCTGGCGTGCTGCGCCCCATTTTGGAATCGGACGCGGGGCTGGTGCTTTCGCACGGTATTTGCCCCAAGTTCAGCGATTATGACACCTATTGGATGATGGCCAATGCTATGGACGAAGCCGTACGCAATGCCGTAGCCGTGGGTGCAGACCCAGACAGACTGGCTGGTGTGGATAACTTCTGCTGGTGCGACCCTGTGCAAAGCGAAAAGACACCCGATGGCCACTACAAGCTGGCACAGCTTGTGCGCGCCTGCAAAGCCTTGAAGCATTTTTCTTTTGCCTATGGCTTGCCCTGCATTTCGGGCAAAGACTCAATGAAAAATGACTACACTGGCGGTGGAGAGAAAATTTCCATTCCCCCCACAGTACTGTTCAGCGTGCTGGGCGTTGTCAATAATGTGGTGTGCAGCCAAACTTCCGACTTTAAAAAAGCGGGGGATAAAATCTATTTGCTGGGCGGCACATGGCGTGAAATGGCGGGCTCAGAAGCAGCACAAGAGCTCAAGCTGGTGGGCGGGCGTGTGCCCCATGTGGAAGCCCACAGTGCTTTGGCGCGCTACCGCCTGCTTTCGCAGCTTATGCGCCAGCGCGCTGTTACCGCTGCGCATGACCTTTCAGACGGCGGCTTTGCTGTTGCCTTGGCAGAAATGTGCATAGGCGGCAGGCTGGGCGCACAGGTAGATATTAATGCCATGCGCGCCCTTGAAGCCATGAACCGCACAGAATTGCTGTATAGCGAATCGGCCAGCCGTTTGCTTATCAGCGTGAACCCGCAGCTTGCCCCGCTGGTGGAAATGGTCTTTGCAGGGCATATCTGCACCTGCCTTGGCAGCGTGACAGACAATGGCCTGCTCACGCTCACCAGCGCAGACAGCACCATTTTGAGCGAGCCCGTGGCAGAGCTTGCCACCGCGTTCAAAGTGACGCTGGACTGGTAATGCCTGTGCTCTTTACACGTTAGGGAAGTAAAAATGCCCCGTGGAGGATATTCTGCGGGGCTTTTTTCTCTGGGAGGAGATGTATGTCACAACAAGCAGACCTGCCTTGGCTGAAGCAAACAGCCACCATCACCCTCAAGCCTGCTACCTTTGTCAGCGCAGCCCTTGTGCTGCTGGTGTGCTGGACATGTATTTTTCTGCTTGGGGTCATGGCTGGACGCGATAATGCCAATTCCCGCCCGCATAAACAAATAGAAAACAGCATTGCCCGCGCCCCGGCCAGCGGCAGCACAGAGATGACACCAGAAAATCAAGCCATCATTGACGCTACCGACCTGCGCTATCAGTTCACCCTGAAAAAAGGCGGGCTTATAGACAGGCTGGAGCAGGGGAAAAACACCCTTGTGGCGCAAATTTTGCCCCAACTGGCACCAGAAAACCCCAAGCCCAAAGAAAAAGAAGCCAAAGAAGCAGCCCCCAGCCCTGTCAAAGCAGAAGGGGCAGGCACGCAGGCTGATGCTGGGCGCATGTATGATTATATTTATCAGATTGGTACATTTCGAGAGTCTGACGAAGCAAGCATAGACCGCCTGCGCGAGCGCCTTGAGGGGGCAGGCTACCGCACGCGCATGCAGCGCAGTGGCTCATTGCGCATTTTATTTTTAGTGGGGCGTGCCACTAGCGCTATTGAAGAAGAAGTGCCTGCTATTACGCGCAATTTTAAATTGGGCCCCCCTCTATTGCGCCAAAAAAAGCCAGTGCAATAAGCCTGTATGCAGGCCTGTGCTGGTGCTCGGGCTTGCTATTTTTACAAGAGCCTCTACAGTAATGCCATGAACAAAAAAAGCTCCTTTTCTCGCGCGGCATATGAAGCATGGCTTGCCAGCCCTCAGGGTGCTTTTGTGCTGCATTGCCAGCAGGCGCTCACCCGACACATGCTGGCGGCATGGCCGCGCCG
Source organism: Desulfovibrionaceae bacterium (assembly GCA_028689675.1). Lineage (GTDB taxonomy): Bacteria > Desulfobacterota > Desulfovibrionia > Desulfovibrionales > Desulfovibrionaceae > JAQVCS01. The sequence goes on from JAQVCS010000007.1 coordinate 143,082, forward strand.
TGGGCGCAGCCTGCTGCATTGCCATTGCGGAACAGGGCTTTTGCTGCGCCAGTTCTGGCAGCATGGCTTTGAGGTGACAGGGTATGAGCCAGAAGCCGCTTTGCGGGCTTTGGCATACAAAAATGCCCCGCACAGCAGCGATATTGAAGGCGGCAGCCTTGAGCACCTGCCCTTTGACGATGACAGCATTGATTTTGCCGTGCTTTCCCTGCCTGTAGCAAACAGCGCTGCCGTACTGCGCGAGCTGTGGCGCGTGAGCCGCAGCGGCCTGTTGCTTTTGGGCTGGAACAGTTTTTCACTGGCGGGCATACGCTGGCAGGTGCCCAGTGCCGAGGGCACAGTGGCGCTGCCTCCAAGCGCATCATGGTGGCAAGCTTGGTGCACGCTCAAGCGTATGCAGCCCCAAAGCAGCATAGCTTGTGCCAGCACCCTGCTCTTGCCAAGCGGCACATGGCATGAAGGTTTTTTTGCCAAAATCAACCAGACCATGCAAACCCTGCCCTGCGGGGCTTTTGCCGCATTGCGCTGCGATTTTGCCCCAAGCCCAGCCAGCCCATCGCTGCCCCTCAGCCTGTTCCAAAGCCTGAACCAGCCGCGCATCAACCCTGTTATGGAAAGGCAGCAGGCCGCTGCCCCCATACAGGAAAAACACAATACAGCCTGCACCTGCTCGGGCATACGCAGGGAGCAGCAGAGCAAAGCAGGTGCAGCAGCGCAGCACTATGCAGTACAAGAGCATGAAAAGCATTGTAAAATTTAGGTGAAAGCCCCCAAAGGCTCTTCCCTTGAGAGGGGCTCTGTGGCACACTGTGTGCGTTATTGCTTTTAGCAAAAAAGGAGTTCCTCATGGTTGGTCGCAGCCGTTCCATTCACTTGTCTGTTCATATTCACAAGAACCCCGCCGCTATGGCGGAACGCGCCGCCCACATCATAGCGCACTGCTGTGAAGAAGCCATTGCTGAACGCGGCGTTTTTACTATTGCGCTGTCTGGCGGCGCTACCCCGCTGCCTTTGTACCGCCTGCTTGCAGGTTCGGACTGGGCAGAACGCTTGCCTTGGGAAAAAATTAATATTTATTTTGTGGACGAGCGCGCCGTTGAGCCCGAAGATGCCGACAGCAACTTTGGCATGATTCGCCGCGAATTGCTGGCACATGTGCCCGCCACGCATTATTACCGCATTAAAGCAGAAAAAGACCCCGTGGTAGCAGCCCAGCAGTATGAAAGCTTGCTGCGCACCGACTTTGCCTTGAAAGACAATGAATTGCCGCGTTTTGATTTTATTTTGCTGGGCATGGGCAATAATGGGCATACAGGCTCTATTTCTGTGGGTTCGCCCGCGGCTGTGCCCGACCAGAAAAGGCTGGTTATTGACCAATATGTGCCCGGTCGGCGTTATGACCGCGTTACCATGACCCTGCCTGTCTTGAATAATGCGCGCTGCTGCCTCTTTTTGGTAACAGGGCATGAAAAGCACGAGGTACTTTCGCAGGCATTAGATTTGCTTGCACCGCCACGCCTGTCAGCGCAAATGGTGCGCCCCACCTTTGGTGAACTTATCTGGATTGTGGATGAAGCCGCCGCCACAGGCTACGAAGAATAATACTTTTTGTGGGGGCAGCAGCCCCCTTGTGCTTTTGACCATTGCCCCTCCTGACTGTGTTCATGTGGGGCTTTTATGTATGCAAAGGATTGTGAATGCAACAATGGAATTTTTATATTGTCACCCTTGGCTGTAAAGTAAACCAATATGAAAGTCAGGCCGTGCGTGAAGCATGGCAGGCCTTGGGCGGTATTGAGGTGGAAGACCCAGCCCAAGCGGCTATTGCTTTGGTAAACTCATGCGCTATCACGGCCAATGCCGAGCGCGACACCCGCGCCGCACTGTATAAGCTGGAGCGCCAAGCCCCCCATGCCCAACGCCTGCTCACAGGCTGTGCGGCGGCCTTGTTGCAAAAAAATCCCCCGCGCACAGGCTTATTTCATGCCCTCATTCCCATGCACAACAAGGCTTCCTTACTGCAAGACCCACGCCTCTTGCCCGAGCTTGCCCCAAGCCCCCTGCTTGCCCCTATGCCCAGCATGGCAAAAAATAAGGCAGCCCCCTGCCCCGAGCCCAAGCAGGCTTTGCCCGCCGCAAGCTACCCGCCCTTTAGCATTGCTGGCTTTAAGCGCGCAAGGCCAGTGCTGAAAGTGCAGGATGGTTGCACGCACCGCTGCACCTATTGCATTGTACCCACCATGCGCAGCCAAGCCACCAGCCGCCCCCCGCAAGACGTGCTGGCAGAAGCCCGCCGTCTTTTGGCAGCTGGCTACCGCGAAATTATGATTTCGGGCATCAATTTGCTGCTGTATGGGCGGGATTATACCCCGCTGGCACAAGCGCGGCATGGCGAGCCCTTTTGGGATCTTATTACTCTGCTTGAAAAAGAACTGGCGCCAGAATGGGCTGGCAGGGCACGCCTGCGCATCAGCTCCCTTGAGCCGCGCCAGCTCAACAGCTATGGCATAGAATGCCTTGCGCGCTCTTCGCTTTTATGCCCGCATTTGCACATTTCACTGCAAAGCGGCAGCCCTGCCGTACTGCGGCGCATGGGGCGCGGGCATTATACCCCCGAAGACCTGTGCACAGCACTTGCCCAGCTTGGGCAGCATTGGCCGCACTTTGGGCTGGGGGCAGATATTTTAATGGGCTTCCCTGGGGAAACAGAAGAATATGTGGCGCAAACGCTGGCTCTGGTGCAGGCTTTGCCTTTCAGCTATGCTCATGTCTTCCCCTATTCGCGCAGGCCGGGCACTGCCGCCGCCACCTTCCCCCAGCAAATAGAAAAACAGGAAAAAGCCGCCCGTGCCGCCCGTGTACGCAAGGCAATAGAAGCCAAGCAGCAGGAGCATTGGCGCAGCATGCTTGCCCTGCAAAGCATGCTGGTTGCCGTGGATATGCCCGAGCACCACAAGGCAGGCAGCCTCTTCAAGGGCATCAATGCCCAATACACACCTTGCCTGCTGCATGAGCTGCCCCCCATGCACAACCCGCATACCTTGGTACAGGTAAAGCCTATGAGCATAAGCAAACAAGGGCTTGTGGTGCAGGCTATTGCACTGGCAGAAGAGCAGGCATAAGCAGCCATGCACAGTAAGAACATGCTTCTTTGTAGGCATTGCTGTGCATTTTTATCGCCTGCACAGGCAATACTATGCTCATACACTGCACATGCTTGCAAAAGAAATAAACAACAGGTATGCATACTACCAGTAAATAACAAGACAGTAAGCACAAGTATGCTTTTAACTATAAAAATACGCATACCATTGACCAGCAGGAGCGCATATGAGCGTGTACGCCGTGGAACGCATTAAACAGGTAATGGAACAGCGCATAGCGCAAACAATAAGCCCCCTAGTGGAAGCAAGCGAAATAACACAACTGGTAGGCGCAATGATGGCCGATGCCGGCAGCGCGGCAGCCTATCAGCGCGAGCTGGTTTTTATGGGGCTGCGCGAGCTTATTGGCAGTGAAGCAAAAAATTATGCCGATAACCTGAATGATGCCGCATGGGTGCAGGCTTTGCAAGGGGTGGGCAATATGCTTGAGCAGGGCAAAATTCCTGCGCTCAGCACCAGCTATGCTGCCGACAGCTGGGAATTGCCGTATTTGTATGCCACCATTTTTATGATGGAACAATATGCCTATGGTGATGTTGGTATTGCCCCCAATGATGTTGTGCTTGATTGTGGAGCGCGCTTTGGAGAAATGGGCATTTGGGCATTGCACAAGGGGGCTGGCAGCGTGTTTGCCTTTGAAAGCAACCCTATTGCCTATGACTATGTTGTGAACAATGCCCTTACTTTTGGCCAGAACAAAATGAAAACAGTGCATGCAGGCCTTGCCGACAAAAGCGCAACCATGCAATACACTATTAATGAAAAAGTAAGTGAAGTGCCTGTTATTACTTTGGATCAATGGTGCGCAGAATACAAGGTGGTGCCGCAATTCATCAAAATGTATTTGGAAGGCAATGCCCCCGCGGCACTGGTGGGCGCGCAGAATATTATTCAGGCACATCAGCCCAAGCTGGCCATCACGCTCAGCCTGAACATGAGTGATATGTGGAATGTGCCCATGATTATAAAAAAACTCTGCCCCGAATATAAATTAACCTGCTGTAAAAATGCGCCTTTAATGGAATTTGTTGTCTATGCCAGCCTGTAGCCAGCTTGGCTTGGGCTGACTTTACTATACAAAATAGGTATATCTTCTGCCAGCTTCATACTGGCAACGATATACCGCATAGTGCTATCATTTTTATAGTATATAAAAATATTTTTTTCATATATCAAAGATAGTTCTTTTGACAAAAAATCGTATTTGTTCTAGGCTTCTTCCTTCCACACTCAAAAATATTTTGTACACTCAATAGACAACAGCACTGCTAAAACACTATTCTTATTATGAGCAAGTACACCTAATAGGAATGAGTATACTTTGGGGAAAAAGATGCACTTTCGATAGAATCTTCTTTTTTTCACTCTTGGGCACACTTGTGATGTTGTCATATTGAGGGCACATAATGGGCATTATTCCGCACATATCTTCTTGGCCTGCCACACAGGCACAGCCCTGCGAGCAGGGTGCACCTCTAATAACACCAGTGTGCCTACAGCAATTGTTCAGCCTGTGTGAGAGCACAATTCATATTGAAAACCTGCTTGCCTTTCTGGGCACTTGCCTGCATGCAGAGCGCCTCTGCATTATCAACACCACACAAAACACAGTGCACACCACCCATGAGTGGCTTGCTTCCTCCAAATACAGCCAGCCGCGTACTGTCTGCCCCCTGCCACCGCATGGCCTTGCCTTTGCCCATGCACACAAGGTGCTCAGCGTCTTTTTTGGCTATAACGCTGCCCCTTTTCCGCACAGCAGCACCGCTGCCACGCCCACTGCTTTTATTGCCTGCCCACTTGAGCAAAATCATGTTCTTGTGGGCATTTTGCTTATTGAGCACTACCATGCCTGCCCTTGGGGCACACAAGAGGCAGAGCCCCTTGGCATTGTGCGCCAATGCATAGCCACAGCCCTGTTCCAGCAAAATGCGCTGCGTGCACTGCTGACCAAGCGCAAGAATATTCATAACCTGCTCAATATCGTTCCCTCTCCCATATTTGTTATTGAGCCGCACAGCTATGCCCTGCTGTATATGAATGCCGCTATTGCACGCACTTTTCCGCAAGCGCGCCTTGGCATGGCCTGCTATCGGGCTTTTTGGGGCAAAAACCACCCATGCAGCTTTTGCCCCACGCTTACCTTGGGCACAAAGCGCAACAGCATCAACAGCCTGCCCGATAGGCTTTTTGGGGCAAAGTCTGAAATTCATTGTTCACAAATTCAGTGGGAAGATAACCAGTCTGCTTATGCCATGCTGGTAATACAGCACGGTGCTGAAGAAAAAGAATATAAAAATCAGCTCTGCTACCAAGTTTTTGCCGCTGCCATGCACTCTGTGTATGATTATATTTTTGATATTGATTTGAGCACGGGCAAGTATGACCTCATCTCGCTACAGCTGCAAGTACAGCAACGCGAAGTTCTTACAGGCACCTACCAAGAAGATGTTAAACTTGTTGACAAGTATGTACACCCCCTTTTTCATGCGCAGTTTAAAGGGCTCTTCAGCCTTGAGGGCATGCGTAAGGGCAAGCCTGCCGAGCTGGAATATTTATGCCTCACCTTACAGGGCTACCGCTGGAAGAGGCGGCAATCCTTCCCCTATTCTCTGGCAGACGGCAACATGCACGTTCTTTCTCTGGTGCATGACATTCATGAAAGCAAGCTTGCGGCTTTGGCAAAAACGCAGGAAGAAAATAGTATCAAAATAGCCCTGCGCAATTCCTATACGCGCGTCTTCCTGCTGCATGTAAGAACAGGAGAATTCACCTATTTAGTAAAAAGCAATGAAGCAGCACGAACGGTAGACCTTGTGGGAGATTTTGCTACCGACATCAAGCACCAAGGCAACAGCTTTGTGCACCCTCACGATCGCAAAGCGTTTTTTGAATTTTATTCCCTTGAAACCATTCGCAAAGCAATACAAAATACTACCAAGCTCTCGCTGGAATATCGCAGCCTTGATAAAAACAATTGCTACCGCTGGAATTCAAGCCTTATTGAACCCCTGCCGCATACCCCGCACAAGGTAATGCTGCTTATTCACGACATCACCCAACGCCGTGCTTTGGAAGAAAAAAGACATGAGCTGGAAGTGCGCTATGCCACGGTGTTCAAGCAAAGCTGCGATATTTGTTTTGAAATTAACCTGACAAGCGGCCTGTACAAGCGCACGGTCTTTACAGGCATTAACAATACCATACCAGCCACAGGGCATTATGCTCACCTAATAACGGCTTTTTTGGGTGATTTGCTGCACCCAGAAGACCAAACTACCTTTTTACAGCTTTTTTCTTTAGAAGCTCTGCGTACAGCATATTATAAGCAAAACACCAGCCTTACTGCCCACTATCGCCTGCACCACCCCGATGTGAGCTACCGCTGGAAAGAAGCACGCCTTTCTTTTTTTCTTGAAAACAATGACCCTATTGCCATCATTCTTGTTCATGACATTCATCACCAAAAGCTGCTTGAACAGGAAAAATATGCCGACCAGCAACGTTTTGACCTAGCCATTCGCACAAGCTATTGTGAAATTTATACGGTCAATTTACACAAAAACATATGGACACGTTGCTTCAGCACAGGGCTGCTTACAGACATTAGCGCTGTATCTATAGCAGAAAGGGTGCACGCTGCCATACACCCGCACGACAGGCAGCGCGTGCTTGCCGCCTATACACAAAAAAATCTACAAGACTACATTGCACAGCACAGTGGCGAAGTTTTTGCAGAATACCGCAGGCTTAGTGCAGATGGCTCTTATTACTGGGTGAGTGCAACCTTTGTGGCCACAAAAAAAGATGTGGATCAAAGCAGTTGTGCCCTCTTGCTTCTTCAGGATATTCATGAAAAAAAGATGCAAGAGCAACGCCAGCACATCACCAAGCAATACGGCTATGCCCTGCGTAAGCGCTATGATGTTATTGATGAAATTGATGTCACTAATCAAAGCCACCACCTCTTTTACCGCGTGGAAAACACCTTTGTTACCCCGCCAGAAAATGGCTCTTTGCCTGACCTTATTGCTTTTTTTAGGCAGTCTGCGCTGCATCCAGAAGACGTACAGCGCTTTGATGACTTTTTTCAGCTCACGCGCTTGCAGCAGTATTTTGCCGCAGGCGGGGAATTTCTTATTGAAGAAGTGCGCAGGCGCTGGGTAGATGGCAGCTACCGCTGGGCATCGCTCACGATTTTTCCCGTACACAATGAAAGCCACGAGCACACCATCTATCTTTTGTTCACCATGGATATTTCTGCCCAAAAGAAGGCCGAAGAAATAAGCCGGCAAAATGCTCTTTTGGCACGCCAGCGCTTGGGTGATGAGCGCTACCGCACTATTTTAGAGCAGACGGACACCTTAGTGTTTGAATGGTGGGAAGGAATACACAAGCAATTTGTGCCCATAGAATTAACACAGCGCTTTGCCGGCACCTATGATGAACGAAATTTACTGCAAATTTGGCAGGACGATGAGGTTATTGCCCCCGAAGATACAGAGCAGCTCAACAGCCTTATTGCCACTTTGCACCATGGCTCTTCACATGCCACTATGACAGTGCGCTTTCGCCTGCGCAGGGGCGGCTCTATTTGGTGCCGCGTTGCCATTTCCTGCACATGTGATGTGGAACGCAAGGCCACACGCTTTATTGGCACGCTCAATGATGTAGATGCCGCCACCAAATCGCTTATGGAGCTGCGTTTTCGTTCAGAATATGACGTGCTCACCAAGCTGTACAATATGTCTGCTTTTTATGCCCATGCCACCAAGCTATTGCAAAGTAATGCCCGCGCCCGCTATTGTGTTGTGCGTATGGATATTGATCGCTTTAAGGTTATCAACGACTTATACGGCCTTGCGGCTGGCGATGCCCTGCTGCAATTTATTGCTGAAAGCCTGCGGCGAGCCATTGGCAAAAAAGATATTTGTGGGCGCATCAGCGGCGATATTTTCTGCATTCTGGCCGCAGGCTACCCCGATGAAATGGTAAACATGACAGCCGCCATCAGCGCACGCCTTGAGCAATACCCCTTGCCCTATAAAATCAAGCCCTCTTTCGGCATTTGCGCGGTGAGCAACAGCAACATAGCCATCAATGTGCTGTGCGACTGGGCAAACCTTGCCCTTACCACTGTAAAGGGCAACTATGCACGCAATTATGCTTTTTACAGCTCGCAATTGCGCGATAAAATGCTGGAAGAAAAACGTATTGAAAACCGAATGCATCAGGCATTGCTTGAGGGGCAATTTGTTTTATACTTGCAGCCCAAGGTGGATATTGCCACCTCGCGCATTGTGGGGGCAGAGGGGCTGGTGCGCTGGCTGCACCCTGTGGACGGCATTATTAGCCCCAACCGTTTTATTCCTCTTTTTGAAAAAAATGGCTTTATTCTGCAATTGGATACCACTATTTGGGAACAGGCCTGCCAAGTGATTCAGCGCTGGCTTTTGGCTGGGTTTACCCCGCCCCCTGTTTCCATCAATATGTCGCGGGCACACATTCATGACCCTTTGCTTATTGATAAGCTTGAGGCTATGACCCAAAAATACCAAGTGCCCCCAGCCCTGCTTGAGCTGGAAATAACGGAAAGCGCCTTTTTGGAAAATGAATCAACCATGTACAGCACAATCAACCGTTTGCGCCAAAAAGGTTTTTTATTTTCTATGGATGACTTTGGCTCGGGCTATTCTTCACTCAATGTGCTTAAAAATATCCCTGTGGATTATATTAAAATAGATCGCGGCTTTTTAAATGAAGTCAGCACCACAGAAAAAGGTAAAACAGTCATACGCTACAGCATTGCCATGGCAAAAGAAATGAACATTGGGGTTATTGCTGAAGGGGTGGAAAACGCAGAGCAGGCGGCATTTTTATTGCAGGCTGGCTGCCGCTATGCACAGGGCTATCTGTATTCCCGCCCCGTGCCTGTGCATGAGTTTGAAAATCTATTTTTTCATCAGCCCCAGCCCCCTTTCCCTCTGGATGCAGAAGTGGCACATATAGCCAAACACATGCCCGCCCAAAGCCCCTTTATGCCCAAATAAGAAAAACGCCGCGCATACAAAGCCCTTTTGCCGCCCCTGCACTAGCAAAGGCAAGGCGCGCTTGCCCTTGGCCACCCTTGGGCAGTGCGGTGCTCAGCGTGTTTATAGTCATTCCCCATGCTGCCCACACGCTTTTAGCTTTGCAAAGTGCCTGCCGCATGCTTCCTCTTGTTCAACAACAGCGCTGTCTTATATACTGCCCGCAATTTTTGTGTGTATCGCATCCGCCCTGTTGCCTGCTGCCGCAAGCCTACCCTCACAGGCTTTAACTGCCCTGAACACGGCAAAAAATTCTTTTTTATACTTGACATTGAATTTCATTTTCCATAATACTGAGTACACAACGTTTCGGCATTCATCCTACAGCGCAGAAGGAGATATTCTATGAACAGCACCACGCAAAACCTGCACAGCCGCATGAGCAATGACACCCTGCATATAGCCATGAGCGGTATTTTTGATGAAAACAGCGTGCGGGAATTGCTTTCTTTGCTGCCCCTGCACAGCACAGGGCGTATTTTTATTGATACTAAAAATGTGGAAGCCATTGCCCCTCAGGCACGCATACTGTTGCATGGTGCGCTGCTGCCCCTGCCAGCCATGCGCAAGCGCCTCTTTTTTAAGGGAGAAAAAGGCTTTGAGCTTGCCCCCAATGGCAGCAAGGTGCTTGTTGTACCCAAAAAAGAAGACGCAAAGGCGCAGGCAAAGCCCAAGCAGCACCATTGCCACTGCACAGGCAAATGTGCACAGTGCAAGTGCAAGACGCAACAATAATTCACCAAAGAGCGGGTGCACCAGCAAAAATGCCTCAAATGCAAGCACTATGCCCCCCCTCCTGCATAGCCTTGCTCTGTACAACAGGTGAACCCGCGCATACCAAACAAAAGCCCTCGAAACGAGGGCTTTTGTTTGGTATGCGCATCATATGCACAATTGAGGTAGCGCAGCTAGAGCTTACGCCCCGCTTTGCGCCCGCGTGGAATATCTTCCACCTCGGGTAAAAGTTCTGTGGGCAAACCAATATGCCGCAATTGACCGTGCCGTACAGAGCTGATGCGCTCTGCCTTGCACATGCGCAGGGCAGACATGCGGGTAACGCCCAGCATTTTCCCCAAAGCGGCATACGAAAGCCCTTTGCGCCGTAACCAAATTAATAACCTTTCTTCCCGACTAAAAGCACCCTCATCCATACATATCCCCCAAATAAGCAAAAAAATACGCCGTCGGAAGGAATACGGCGGTGTACTTTGTGCTCTGCATGCTATTTTGCTCTAGAGCATTTCAACTTTCAAATTGTATATACCCACAAGACTTGAACCAGCCCTGAGCATCGTCAGCCGTGACCATGTTCAAGGCTTTCCCAACTCCTTCAAAAAGCTCTTCATGGGTTCTGG
>JAQVCS010000017.1 GCA_028689675.1 Desulfovibrionaceae bacterium
CAGCGTCTGAGATATCGTGTCTGCGGTGTGCTACTGCTTCCATAATAACCTCTTGATGGTGAACTTATGAAAACAGAGTACACTATTTTTTAATGATTTACAATCTCGTGACTACACAGTCTAGCACGGACAGGCGTATGCAAAAAATTTTTCTTAAAAATATTAACATAGTCATTTGCGCTATTCTTATCATTGGGGTTTCCTGCCTTGAATTTGCTAATTATTCTATCTATAAGGTAGGATTACGCGATGATATTGAGAATATTTCTAAATTAACATCGTCTAATATTTATACAGAAATTAATAGTGAACTGAGTAAGTCTATTCATATTTCACTTACTATGGCAAATGATGAATTTCTTAAAGACTGGCTGCACACTGAAGAGCCGGGCAATGCGCAGAAAGAAGATAAAATTAAACAATATTTAGCGGCATTGCGTAGCAAGTTTGGCTATGATTCTGTTTTTTTAGTTTCAACGCGCACGGGTATTTATTATCATTATGAGAAGCTGCACAAAGTTGTTTCACGGGCTGATGAGCATGATGTGTGGTTTTATAATTTTCTTGCTCTAGAAAAAGACTATGATCTTATTGTTGATACTGATGAGGTGAAGCGTAATACACTTACAGTATTTATTAATTGCAGGCTTATGGATACTGACGGCACTGTTTTGGGTGTTGTTGGTGTGGGTATCCAGATGAACCAATTACAAAATTTATTGCGCCAATATGAAAATAATTTCAATCTGCAGGCTGTTTTAGTTAATAGAGAAGGCATATTGCAAATTGCCAGTGATGAATCATTACTTTCTTCACATGTTTTTTCACTCTTGGATAAAAAGCTGCATAATACATTTTTGCAGCCCGATACGGTGATCAAGGGGCATTGGCTGAATTATTCTAATAAAGATGATTATTTAGTTGTGCGGTATTTGGATGCTCTTGATTGGTTTTTAGTGGTCAAAAAAGACACCACTCCTATTCGAAACCTGCTTATTTCGCAAATAAAAAACGATTTGTATGGTTTGCTTATTATAGCCTCGGCGCTTATCTTTTTTGTTTCTTTGCTTATTTCCCAGTACAAAAAAAATATGCTGCACCTCGCTATGAATGATGAACTCACGGGCTTAAAAAACCGCCGTGCCTTTACTCAGGCGCTGACGACGCTGCTTATTGAAAACAAAAATGGTGGGCAGGAAGCCTTACTTTTTGTGCTTGATATTGATTTATTTAAAAATATCAACGACACCTATGGGCATTTTTTTGGGGATAAAGTTATCATTCGCGTGGGGGAATTGATGCGGGAATGCCTTGGCTCTTCGGGCGAGGCCTTCCGCTGGGGTGGCGATGAATTTTTTGGTATTGTGCACTGTAACATTGAGCAGGGGCAGGCTGTGCTGGAGTATATTCACGCGGCTGTGCAGGCAGACCCCTTGTGCATGTCTTGCCAATTAACCCTGAGCATAGGGGCAACGCGCGTGGGCAAAGACGATACCTTTGACAGCCTGCTGGCACGCGCAGACAAAGCCCTGTACAACACAAAAAATAATGGCCGTAATGCCATTACGCTGTTTAACCCTGTAGCTTAGGGCTAAGCCTCATGAATAAACCTGCCACACAGCCGCTTTTTTCAAGCTGGCTGCGTTGTACAAAAGAAAATACCATTGCGCTGCTATGCCTCTGCGCTTTTTTTAGGCACCCTGCCGGCATAAAGAAAGTAGGCTTTTCGCAGACAGCGTGCACTGAGGGCAGAGCTTAAAAAATAAGCACAATGCCCGCCCCCAATTCATTGTAGCGGGCATTGCATGGTATGCGGCTGGCTGGCAGCTAGGCTTTAACCTCAAAGCCAATAGCTTCAATGGCATCTCGCAGGCTTTGGGCTGTGACAGGGGCAGTTTCTTCATAGCGCACAAGGCCATTGGCAAGGTCAACCTCGCAATGCTGTATGCCTTCAATACTGCTGATGGCCTTGTGCACGGCTGCCTGACATTTGGGGCAATGCATGCCCGTGACAATCAATTCTTTCATATAAACTCCTTTATTTGTGGCCAAGCCTCAAAAAAGAGCATGGCCGTGTTTGCGGTGTGTAGCTTGGCGTTTTGTGTGCACATTAGGGCAAGTGTACACTGCAATAGGCAAGGGCAAGTAAAACAGGCCTAAACTATTTCATAGCGTGGACTTGCAGGTACATTCTTGCAGAGCATTTAGCCATGTTCACACGCCCTAGTGCAGGGGCAGGCTACGCAGGCGCAGGGCGTTGAGCACCACTGAAACAGAAGAAAAAGCCATGGCTGTGCCTGCCACCATAGGCGAAAGCGTAGGCCCGCCCACACTATGCAGCAAGCCAGCAGCTACAGGTAAGCCCAGCATATTATAGCCAAAAGCCCAAGCAAGGTTTTGCCTGATATTGCGCATGGTGGCGCGTGAAAGTGCCAAAGCCGTAAGCACGGCTTCTAAGCCATGGCGCACCAGCACAATGTCGCCTGTTTCCACACTCACATCTGCCCCAGAGCTGACGGCCATGCCTATATTGGCCTGTGCCAGAGCAGGGGCATCGTTAATGCCATCCCCCACCATGCCCACGCTGTAGCCTTTTTCCTGCCATTCTTTGATAATACGCACCTTGTCATGGGGCAGCATATCGGCAAAAACATGCTCTATGCCTGCCTGTTTGGCCACGGCCTGCGCTGTGCGGCTGTTGTCCCCACTAATCATCAGCACCTGAATACCCATGGCTTTCAGTTGGGAAATTACGGCAGGGGCTTCGGGGCGCAGGCTGTCAGCAAGGGCAAAAAGGGCGGCGGGCTGGGCATTCAGTGCCATAATCAGCACTGTTTGCCCTGCATCGGCCAGCGCTGCCATGGTGTGCAGCATGCTTTGCTCAAGCGCTATACCCTTGAGCGTGAAAAAGGCAGCATTACCCAAAAGCACATTGTGCCCATCCACCACGCCGCCAATGCCCATACCGGGGTGAATTTCAATAGCTGTTGCGGGCAGCAGGGGGGTATTTTTGCTGGCAGCGGCCTCTTGCAGGGCGCGGGCAAGGGGGTGCTCGCTTTGTCCTTCTAGCGAGGCAGCCAATTGCAGCATGCGTTCTTGCGTGGCCGTGCTGTTTTCGTGCCCCAGCGCAAGAATGCTGTGCACTGTGGGCTTACCCGTGGTTAGCGTACCTGTTTTATCAAGGGCAAGAGCTGTGAGCGTTCCTGCTTTTTCCAGCGCCGCCCCATTGCGTATAAGCACACCCAGTTTTGCCCCGCGCCCTGTGGCAACCATAATGGACATGGGTGTGGCAAGCCCCATGGCGCAGGGGCAGGCAATAATCAGCACAGAAACAAAAATACGCAGGGCAAGAGCAAAGGGGGCATTGCCCACAGTGAGCCACAGCAGGGCGGCAAGGGTGGCAAGCCCCATAACGGCGGGCACAAAATAAAAGCTGATGGTGTCGGCAATGCGGGCAATGGGGGCTTTGCTGCCCTGAGCCTCGCTTACCATACGCATAATGCCGGCAAGGCGCGTTTGCCCGCCTAGGTAGTCGGCACGAATGGTCAGCACGCCTGCGCCATTCATGCTGCCAGCCGTAACGGCATCTCCCACGCCCAAAGCAATGGGTACAGATTCCCCCGTGAGCAAAGACATATCTACGGCAGAGCTGCCCTCAAGCACAATGCCATCGGCGGGAATGCGCGCGCCAGGGCGCACCAGCAGTACATCCCCTGTGTGCAGGTTGGAAAGCGGCACGGCTTTAGGCAGGCCATGTTCAAGTAGCAGGGCTTCTTCTGGCATCAGGCTGACCAAAGAACCAAGGGCATCGGCAGCATGGCGGCGAGAGCGCGCTTCCAAATACTGCCCCAGTGAAATCATGCACAGCAGCATGGCGCAGGATTCAAAATAGAGGTCGGCAGCAAGGCTGTGCCCCAATGCGGCAGGGGAAAGAGCTATGCGCAGGCTTTGCCATAGGCTGTACAGCAGGGCAGAGCCAGTGCCCAGTGCCACCAGCGAGCTCATGTTCGGGGCTTTGCGCCACAGTGCCCCTAGGCCTTCTGTGTAAAAATGCCGCCCCAGCCAGAGCACGGGCAGGGTAAGCGCAGCTTGTGCCAGCGCAAAGGCAAGGGGCTGGTGCAAAAAGGCAGGCAGGGGCAGCCCCAGCATATGCCCCATGCTGATATAGAGCAGCGGCACTGTGAGCGCAGCCATGGGTGCTAAGCGCTGTTTTTGTGCTTTCAGCTCGGCAATTTCGCTGGCTTGCTGGCGCAAATAGGCGGTGCGGCTGTCTTCTGCTGTGGCAGGGGCAGCACCAAAGCCCATGCTTTCTATGCGTTCGATAATGCGCTGTAATGTATCTTGGGGGGCATCGGGGGCAAGCTGCACTGTACCGCTGCCCGTGGCAAGGTTTACCTGCACAGCGGCAACCTCGGGCATTTTGCCCACAACTTTTTCAATGCGGGAAGAGCAGGCAGCGCAATGAATTCCCGTAAGAGTGAGGGCGATGGGGCGTGACGATGACATAGTGCCTTCCTTGGTTTTTGTGTTGTAGGAAGACAATAGGGTGGAACAAAAAAATGTCAAATAAGGGGAGGCGTAGCCTGCGTGGCTGGGGTAGAAAGAAATTGAGGCATGGGGAAAAATGCCCGCATTCGCCAGCAAACGCTCCCTACAGATGCGGCCTAGGCTTTTGTGGCGCTTATGCCATATTCCAGCCTATCAATTCTCCTGCACTGGTGCGGCCTAGGCCGTGGCTATAGCATAGCCTTCCAAGGTGTCAGAAATAGTGGCAATGGTCATGGCCATGGTGCTGGCAATAAGCGCACAGGTTTTTTCTGGCAGCTCGTGCAGGTTTTTGTGCAGCAGGCGCTGGAAAAAGAGGGCAGGGCACTGTTTTTGCTTTTCCGTGGCTAGGGTATCCATATACACAGCAAAGCTCTCATCCACAAAACGCTCGGCACGGACGGCATCAAAGTGCATACTGGCCTGAAGCATGGCCTTGGTTTGGCGCAAATATTCCACCACAGCGGCATTGGGGGCATGCTGCATAAGGCCAGTGGTAACTGTGGCATGAACGAAGGCATGCCATTCTTCAATAAGCTGGGCTTGCAAGTGCTGGTCTTGCAGTACCGCATCCATACCTGCGGCCATGGCCAGCTTGATAATGCCAGCACGCTCGGTATTCAGCGCAAAAAGAATACAGGCAGCCTGCACGCCTTGCGCCAAGCTCAATACTTTTTTTTCTTTGGTGGGGGAAGTTGTGCCCATGGGGATATTCCTTTTTTGAAGCGTGCGGGCAAGGGCAACCAGACACAGAGCCTTATATTGAAACAATGTGCGCTGGCTGCATGTGCTTTTTATTAGAGCAGTTTCACCGTGAAATTGCTCTGGCAACTACGGGAGTAGCTCTGTTCCACGCGCGGCATAGGTGCACGCTCTGTGCGCTGTTATGTGCCAAAGTGCGTGCGTCTTTTATCGTAACAGTATATAATATAAAGATAAACTGCCCTAGTGCGGCAATGTTGGCCAAAAGCTGGTTACGCGGGCAGGGCTGAAGCCTTGCGTAAATGCCTGTGCCAAGCCCTGCAATGCTTGTTGATTTTTTGCTTTGATGCGCTGCCCTTCCTTGCTGTGGGCAGGGAAGAAGCGCCACGAATTTTTATTGCCCACATAGCTTTCGGTGGCGGCGGGCAGGGCAAGAATTTTTTGCCAAAAGCCGCGTTGTGCCTGCAAGGCTTCGCGCTGGGCTTGCAGCATGTCATCAGTAAAGTGTGCGGGGTGCTTTTTGTGGCGATAGGCAAAAGCCGCCCCTTCTTCAAGCATGCGGCGGTTCACATTGGTGCCGTCTTCCAGCTCCAATACGGCCAGCATGCGCTGGTAATGGTCGCGCCCTTCGCCCACAGCCCGCAGGCGCACGGTTTTTTGCAGCACGAGGCGCTCCAGCAGGGCTTTGGCTTCTGCCGCATAATATTGTGCAGGGCTATCACCATGGCGCACTTCGGGTGTG
Source organism: Desulfovibrionaceae bacterium (assembly GCA_028689675.1). Taxonomy (GTDB): domain Bacteria; phylum Desulfobacterota; class Desulfovibrionia; order Desulfovibrionales; family Desulfovibrionaceae; genus JAQVCS01. The sequence goes on from JAQVCS010000017.1 coordinate 5,990, forward strand.
TCTATGCCCGTAAGCCGCACCACGCGCCCATCCTGCAAGCGTACCGTGTCCCCATCAAAGCAGCGCACTACCACGCCATAGGGCTGTTCATTGCCCCATGCGGCAGGGCTAGCAAGCAGTGCTGCCAGTATGCACAGCGCTGGCAACAAAAAAAGAGCGCGCGAAATAACAAAACGGTGCGGCATGGCTTTTCCTTACAGCCTAACGGCGGGCGGGCACTGGGCACACAGTTCTTGGCAAGGGCTGTACCCTAGAAAAGGGCGCACCCGCGTGGGCAGGGTGCGCCCTTTTTGCTCTTAGTTTTCGTAATACGAGCGCAAAGGCTGGCTGCGCACAGGGTGGCGCAGTTTTCGCAGGGCTTTGGCTTCAATTTGGCGAATACGCTCACGGGTGACGTTAAAGAGCCGCCCCACTTCTTCCAGCGTGTGATCGCTTTTTTCACCAATACCAAAGCGCTTGCGCAGCACCTGCTCTTCACGCGGGGTCAAATCGGCCAGCACCGAGGCAAGCTGTTCTGACAATTTGGTGTTAATCACTTCTTCTGCTGGGGCAACGGCCTTTTTATCTTCAATAAAATCGCCCAAGCTCGAATCTTCTTCATCCCCAATGGGTGTTTCTAGCGAAATGGGCTCTTTGGCTATTTTCAGCACCTTTTTCACTTTGTCCACGGGGTAATCCATACGTTCGGCAATTTCTTCAGGGGTGGGGTCGCGCCCCAGCTCTTGCACAAGATAGCGCGAGGTACGAATAAGTTTGTTAATAGTTTCAATCATATGCACGGGTATGCGTATGGTGCGTGCCTGGTCTGCAATGGCGCGGGTAATTGCCTGCCGTATCCACCAAGTGGCATAAGTAGAAAATTTATAGCCGCGCTGATATTCAAACTTATCCACTGCTTTCATCAGGCCAATATTGCCTTCCTGAATAAGATCAAGGAATTGCAAGCCGCGGTTGGTATACTTTTTAGCAATAGAAACCACCAAACGCAGGTTAGAACGAATCAATTCCTGCTTGGCACGCATGGCAGCATTGTTGCCGCGCTTGATGCGCCACAGCACTTCTTCTAAGTCGTTCACCTGATGGCAGCATTTTTCTTGCAGGCGGCGCAGAATTTCTATTTTGCCTATAATCATTTCCTTAAAGGAAAACAATTCATCCACCGTCAGGCGCAATTGCTTTGCGGCATCGGCTGGGGGAATGGTGCGCTGCTCAAGCCCATCAAAAAGAGCCTGAATTTCAGCCTGCGTTTTGCCCGTGGAAAGGATATAGGCAGAAAGATCGCGCTGGCAGTTGTGCATTTGGCGCACATAATCTTCTACCGTTTCAATAATGCGGTCTATCAGCGTTTTTTCCAGCTTGATATCGCGCAGGCGGATGACAATTTCTTCTTTGAAGGCCATAATTTCGCGCTGCACCGAGGTCACGCGGCGCTCAAGCGTATTGCAATCATCCAACTTTTTGTAGATTTTACGCTTTTTCTTAAAGGTCTGCTTAATTTCATCCAGCAGCAGAATAACGCGCGAACGCTGGTTCATTTCGTCTTCGCTGGGGTCGTCTTCTTCAATGGTTTTCACCACATCTTTCAGCTTGATGCGGTTTAAGCGCAAATCTTCCCCTACGTTGATGAGTTCTTCAACGGCAACGGGCACTTCCACCAGAGCATACAGCACATCCTGCTCGCCCATTTCAATTTTTTTGGCAATAACCACTTCGCCGTCGCGGTCAAGCAGGGGCACAGCGCCCATTTCGCGCAAATACATGCGCACAGGGTCGGTGCTGCGCGAGGAATAGTCCGCTGATTCCTCTTCTTCTGCCAGCTCCAGCGTTTCTTCGGCAACGTCTTCATCGGTTTCATTCGGGCCAGTGGCTATGCGTTTGCCTTCTTTTTCAGATTCGACAATCACAATTTCCATTTGCTCAAAAATACCGATAATTTCTTCAAATTGCTCGGGGGTGCTCATTTCAACAGGCAAGGCCTTGTTCACTTCGTCAAAAGTGAGAAAGCCCGTGCCTTTGCCCTTGGCAATAAGTGTTTTGATCTGTTGTATATCTTTAAGATTGCCCATCTCGCCTCTCCAGAGTTTTCTGCAACACGCGTAAATACTCTAAATCTGCCGTAAAGTCACCTGTTCGTGCATTTTCACGTAAGGCCGCGGAAAGAGAGGATTTTTGTGCTTCAGAATAGAAATTATCCAGGTAATGCATCAGTGCGCCAAGCTCTTTTTCGCCAGAATCAAGCGGCGGAGCTGTGGCTGCGCGGCATTTGTGCCAGAAGTTTTTTTCCCTTTCATCCAGATGATATAAAACCTCTTCGGGGCCGAATTCCTCGATCTTCTCCCAGAGGGTGCGGGCCACGCCCGACGTGAGCACCATATCCGCGCCCATGCGGCGCAAGTCTTCCAGCCGTTGCGGGTAACGTACGGCATACATCATAATTTCCCTGTCACGCAAGTTGACGCGGGCTTTGGCAGAAGGCTTTGCACCAGTACTGTTTTTTGTTCGCTCTTTGAGCTCGGCCACCCCTTGGCGCAAGACCTCTTCTGAGAGGCCAAGGTATTGGGCAAGGCGTGTGGCATAGGGGCTGAACAGTTCGGGAATTTCCAACTTGCCAAGAAAATTGCGTGCCCACTCCACCCCTTCTTTAGGGGCTAATTCTTTGAGCACATCCACACAAAATTGCAGGCCTTCGGGGGCTTTTTGCTGCAAGGCTTCAAAAGCCGCCGCCCCTTGTGTGCGCAAGAGGCTGTCTATGTCTTCACCATCGGGCATCAGCACTACTTTGCAGCCCAGCCCGCGCGTCAGCAGCATTTCGCTGCTGCGCAGTGCAGCCTTGCGCCCAGCGCGGTCGCCATCAAAAAGCAGCACCAGCAGGGAAGTAAAGCCAGAAAGGCGCTTAATTTGCTCTGGCGTAAGTGCTGTGCCCAGCACGCCCACGGCATTGTCATAGCCATATTGGTGCAGGGTGAGCACATCCATATAGCCTTCGGTCAGCAATGCCTTGCCGCGGGCAGCTATGCCGCGCCGCGCTTGTGCCAGCCCATAGAGGTGGTCGCCCTTTTTATAAATGGGGCTGTCTGCGCTGTTGATATATTTTGCCTCGTCTTCATCGGCAATAATGCGCCCGCCAAAGGCAATAATTTGGTTGGAAAGGCTTTTTATGGGGAAAATCATGCGGCCACGAAAGCGATCGTAAGGCTGATTGCTTTTTTCACTTTTGCCCAGCAGGCCTGCTTCTACAGCCATGCTGGTGTTGCAGCCAGCCCTGTGCAGCACCCCTGCCAATGCGCGCCATTCCCGCTGTGCCCAACCTATGCCAAAACGCTCTATAATTTCAGGGGCAAGCCCGCGTTTGGTGATATAGTGGCGGCATTCTTCCCCCTGTGCTTCCAGTAAATTCTGGCTAAAATGGCTGGCAGCCAGCTCATACATGCGCAGCATTTGCTGTCTGGCGCTTTTTGCCTGCTGCACCTGTGCGGCATTGCGCCCGCCGCCCTGCCACGCCGTAAGGCTAATGCCATTTTCTGCGGCAAGCTGCTCCATGGCTTCTTTAAATTCCAAGCCATTGATGCGGGCATAAAAATCAAAAATATCGCCAGAAGCCTGACAGCCAAAGCAATAAAACATGCCCTTGTCTTCATCTACAGAAAAGGAAGGCTTGGTTTCCTGATGAAAGGGGCAAGGCGCCATCCAGCGCGGGCCATTGCGCTTTAAGTCCACATAGCGGCGCACAAGGTCAACAATGTTGATGCGCTCTTTAAGCGTGCGTATAGCATCTTTACGATCCATGAGACCCCAGCGGCAGAAAACATACAGGCTGCGCAGTGCAGCATAAGCCAGCAAGCAGTAGAGCAGATGAAAATGAGTATTTGCTCTAGCGGAACACGGCAATGGTCATGCCATCGCCACCACGATCTTCTGGTGCGGTGGCAAATTCCCGCACAGAAGGGAAACGGCGCAAAAAGGCATGAATTTCTTTACGCAGCACGCCTGTGCCCCGCCCATGCACAATTTCCACGCTGTCCATGCCCGCCAGCAGGGCTTTATCTAAAAACTGTTCCAAGTCGCTTAATGCTATATCAGCACGCTTGCCGCGTAAGTCAAGGGTAAGCAGTGAGCCTTTATCGGGAGAAAGCCGCGCTGTGCTGGCGGTGCGCACTGGGGCGGCTGCCCCGCTTTCTTCAAGGTCGGCAATATTTGCCCACAGGCACACGCCATTCATATCAATGCGCGCCTTGTTTTTGCGCCCGTCAATTTCCATAATAAGTGCTTTTTTGCCAAAGGGGCGGTGCAGCACCTGCTGCCCCAGCGCAAGGTCTGAAGCCTGCAATGCTGGGCTGGTGGGCTCGTCTTTGGCTGGCAAAAGTTCGGCGCGCAGGCGGGACATTTCTTTCAATGCCTGTTTGTGCGTGGCCTTGCCTTCTTTCCATGCCTGCATAAGCTCGGCAGAGCGGGCGCGCACCTGCTCGTGCAGCTTTTGCCTTTCCTGCTCAAACTTATTGTGCAAATGTTCTTTTTGTTTTTTCTGCTTTGCCAATTCGTGCTGCAAGTCGGCAAGCTCTTGCTCGCGCTGCACGGCAAGGCTGTTTAAGCGTGCCATAACAGCGCTGGCATCTTCACCATCCAGCAATAAATAATGCTCGGCACGGCGCAGAATAGATTCGGGCAGGCCATGCTCGCGCGCCACGTCCAAAGCCTGACTTGCGCCTACTTGGTCGTAGGCAAGGCGGAAGAGGGGCTTTTTGGTGTTGGGGTCAAAGAGCACCGAGGCGGCACGAGCCTTTTCCCGCGTGAGGGCATAGGCTTTGAGTGCGGGAAAGTGCGTGGAGGCCAGCACATAGGCGTCTCTGTCCAGCAGCTCATCAAGTAAGCCTTGAGCCAAAGCTGCACCTTGGGCTGGGTCTGTGCCCGCGCCAAATTCATCAAGCAGCACCAGCGTATTTTTATCCATATACTTCCACGACTTGGCCAAGTGCTGAATTTGCGCGGTGAAGGTGGAAACATGGTCATCCAAGCTTTGCTCATCGCCAATAAAGGCATCAATGCGCTGCCAAAAGGGCAAAAAAGAGCCTTTGGCCACGGGCACGGGCAGGCCAGCAAAGGTCATGGCTGCCACCAAGCCCAAGGTTTTAAGGCATACTGTTTTGCCCCCAGCATTGCCGCCAGAAATAATAAGGCCGCGCTCGCCCTTGCGCAGTAAAATATCTAAGGGGTGCACACTTTCAGGGGCTTTTTTGGCCTTGAGTGCAGCCAGCAAAAGCAGAGGATGGCGTGCGCCCTTGAGTTCCAGCACGTCTGGTTTTGCGGCCAGCTCTTCATCCATAATGCCGCCCAGCACGGTGACACAATGCCCGTCATAGCGGTCGGCAAGGCGAATTTTGGCAAAAAGTACATCCAGCGTGCACAGCAGGGCAAAGCCAGCGCGCACGCCGGGGGCTTCAGCCAGCAGCAGGCTGGTGAGGTATTGCACCACCTTGAGCTCTTCTTCACGCTCCTGCCGCTTTAATTCCTGCAAGGTGTTATTGATTTCCACCAAGAACATGGGCTCGAAATAGCAGGTTTCGCCCGTTTGCGACCAGTCGTGAATAATACCCTGCATGCGCCCCTTGAAATTGGCCTTGAGGGGCAGCACATAGCGGTCGGAAGCCAAGGTCATAAATTCATCTTGCAAATAGGCCAGCATATTATATTGAATGGCATATTCTTTGACCTTGCGCATGCAGCTTTGGTGCAGGCGGCGCAATTCGGTGCGGGCAAGGTAGAGCTCGGGCGAGCTTTCGTCTTTGAGCGAGCCGTCATCGGCAATGCAGCGGTTCAGCGCCGAAGTAATTTGCTGGGGCAGGGCAAAGCTTTCTGCCAGCATAAGCAGGTCTGGCCATTGCTGTTGGGCAGTATTGTGCCGCAGGCTGGCCACAGCGCGGGTGGCAAGGCGCAACATTTCGCGCAAAGCCCAAAAATCTTCCAAATCAAGGCGCGGTGTTGTTTTTTGCGTTTGTTCCAGCAAGGGGCGCACATCAGGAAAGGCCACCATGGCAAAGCTGTTTTCACCATGCAGGCGTGCTGCGCTTGCCCATGTGCGTGCTTGATCAAAAAGGCGGGCAGCCTCAAGCACTTCAGGCAGTGTGCTCAAAGGGCGCAGGGCAAGGGCGGCGTCTTTTCCTGCTTCAGAAAGGCAGCCATAGGCGAGATATTCAAGAACTTTAGGGAATTCAAGGGACTGTAGCGTGCGTTCGTGAATCATGAGCAACCTTTGGCAAGGGGAACAAGGATGAGCGTGCAAGCACAAAAGCCCGCAATAAAGAGCCGTGCATGCACAGGGGCAAAAAGCGTTGAGCTGTGCTGCATGAGGAACAAAGCCCCATGCGGCAGTATTTACATAAGGCGTTGGCGCACAGCGGCAGAAACAACCTTGCCATCAAGGCGGCCAGGATAGGCGGCCATAAGGGCAGACATCACCTTGCCCATTTCTTTGGGTGAGCTTGCGCCTGTTTGGGCAATGCAGGTTTCAATGGCGGCGGCAAGCTCTTCGCCCACCAGAGGCTTGGGCAAGTAGCTTTGCAAAATATCCAGCTCAGCAGCTTCTTTTTCCGCCAAATCGGGGCGGCCTGCAGCAGTATATTGCTCAATCGAATCTTGGCGCTGCTTGCCTTGTTTTATGATAACAGCCATCATTTCTTCATCGGTCAGGCTGCCATCGTGGCGCAGCAGGGCAACAAGCTGATTTTTGGCAGCGGTTTTGAGCAGGCGCAATACAGAAAGGCGCGTGGCTTCTTTGGCTTTATAGGCGGCGATATAGTCTTTTTCAATTTGTTCGCTTAATGTCATTGCGCGTACCCTCGGTAAAAAGCTTTTGAGAAAAGAAAATAGCAAAAGGCGGGAAACTCGCAGCGCGAGCCTCCCGCATAAAGCCATCACAAAAGATATTAGCCGATGTTCATCTTCCTGATCTTTTTCATCAGGCGTTTGCGAGCGGCAGCCTTCTTCTTTTTGCGCATCACGCTGGGCTTTTCATAGCTCTGGCGCTTCTTCATTTCAGAAAGAATGCCAGCCTTTTCCACCTGCTTTTTGAAGCGGCGGAGCGCGATATCGAAGTTATAATCGTCTTCGTTTAAAAATACGCCGGGCATTAAAATCACCACCTTTTGCCTTCTGTAGCGCCTATTCTGCAAATACCGCGTGGCGCACGGTATTTCTAAGGAACAGGAGCTTTGCTTTACGCAAGAAGAGTTCAATACAGCAAGAGCCCTACAAAAGCAAGCACTTTTTGTGCATAGGTCTGATAAAAGCACAAAGCAGCGCGCTGGGGCAGGGCTTTAGCACAAGGCGGCAATGGCCTGAAATTGCTGAGGGCTCAAATTTTCTGGGCGCAATTGCGGCTCTATGCCCAGCTCGGGCAGGCGGGCGGCAAGTGCAGACAAGCCCTGCTGCCGAAAAATAGAGCCCAATTGCTTACGCCGCTGCTGAAAGCAGAGCTTGATAAGCTTTGCCAGCTTTTCTGGCTGCTTGGGTAAATCTTCTTTGGGCAAGGGCACAAAGCTGAGTACGGCAGAATCAACCTTGGGCGGCGGCGAAAAAGCCCCTGGGCCTACAGTAAAGCCCCATATGGGCTTAACATAGCTTTGCACCCACACTGAAAGGCCGCCATAATCTTTGCACGAGGGTGCAGCGGCAAGGCGTTCCCCCACTTCTTTTTGCACCATAAAAACAGCCTTTTGCAGGCCGCTGCATTGAGAAACAATATCCCAAATAAGCGGCGAGGCAACATTGTAGGGCAAATTCCCTATAATTTTCCACGGCTTGTTGGGCTGTATTCTGCTCCAGTCCATAGTCAGGGCATCGGTCAGTACGGCTTGGGTGCGGGCATTGCCGCGCTTGTGCCTTTCGCGTGCCCAATGGGTATCTTTTTCTAAAAGAATCAACTGCCTTATGGGCAATTCCTGCAAAATGCTTGTCAGCGCGCCTGGGCCTGGGCCAATTTCAATAATATTGTCATCGGCAGTGCTGTGCAGCAAGCCTACAATGCGCTCGCAAATATTGCGCTGTGTTAAAAAATGCTGCCCAAGGCTTTTTTTGGCTCGGGGTTGCGCCATGTGCTTTCCTTTATATGGTCTAAGGGGAAAAATGTGTGCACAGCCTATGCTGTCGGGGCATTACGCCACGTCAAATCGGTCAAAAACCATAGCAAGCCCCGCCCGCCCCTGTGTGACAGAGCGCAAGGCCGTGGCAAAGCCAAAAAGCTGGCGCAGGGGGGCTGTGCCCTGTATGATTTTTTGTCCAGCATGGTCGGCAATATTGTTTACTTTGCCGCCGCAAGTGCCCAATAGGTTAATGGCTGCGCCCAGCTGTGCATCGGGTACGGTTATTTCAAGGCGCATAACAGGCTCAAGGGCAAGGGGCTTGCCTGCCTGCAAGGCTTCGCGCAGGGCAAGGCTGGCGGCCATGCGGCAGCCTGCCAGCGTGGTTTCTTGCTTTACATAGCCAATGCCTGTCATGGTCACAGCCACGTCATGTACAGGGTAGGCCGTAAGCACCCCGCTTTGCAGGCTGTCGTCAAGGCCTTGCAGGGCGGCCTCCACCACGGCGCGCGGCATAATTTTGGCTGCCTCGTGGCTGTCGGCAGGCAGAAAATCCCCCACGCAGATGCTGTTGCCGCTGCCGCGCGGGCGTGGTTCAATATGCAGACTCACTTGCCCCACATGACGTTCCTTGCCCAGCTCGCGGTCAAACATGCCCTGCCCGTCGGCTGCACAGGCAATGCTTTCGCGCAAGACCACCTGAGGCTTACCCGCGCGCGGGCTTATGCCATATTCGCGCTGCATTCTTTCCAGCAGGACAGCCAAATGCAATTCGCCCATACCCGAAAGCATGCGCAAGCCCGATTCTTCATCCTGTTTGACAACAAGAGTGGGGTCTTCCTGCGTGTAGCGGTCTAGGGCTTCATCAAGCAGCTTGCCTTCATCGGCATTGCTTGGCTCTAGGGCAAGGGTGATCACGGGCTCGTAGGTATTCAGCGGCTCAAGCAGCAGGGCTTTGTTTTTGCTGGTATAGGTTTCGCCAGTGTGGGCAGAGCGCAAGCCTGTAATGGCCACAATATCCCCAGCGCTGGCTTTGTCTATGGGCTCGCGCCTGTCTGCGTGCAGGCGGTACATATGCCCTGTGCGGTCTGCCTTGCCTGAATTGGCATTATATATTGTGTCCCCCTCCTGCACACTGCCTGCGTACAGGCGCACAAAACTTACTTTTTGCCCATGCTCCAGCTGTACCTTAAAAACCAAAGCCGCAAGCGGGGCATCGGCTTTAGCTTCAAGCAAAAGTTCTGTGCCCTCGGGGCTGTGGGCAAGGGGGCAGGAGGCATCGGCTGGGGAAGGCAGCAGGGCGCAAATAGCGTCCAGCACGGGCTGCACACCTATATTTTTTAGCGCAGAGCCGCACAGCACTGGCGTGGCGCGGCGGGCAAGGCACACGCGGCGCAGGGCAGCATAGATATCATCTGTGGTGTATTGCTCATCCAAATAGGCGGCCATAAAGGCATCGTCAAGGTCGGCAAGGTCTTCCAGCAAGGTGTGCCGCCATGCAGCCGCCAGCGCGCTTTCGGCAGGGCTCATGGCCTGCGGCACAATGGTACGCCCTTGGTCGTCTGGCAAAAAGGTGAGCTTGCTTTGGTGAATAATATCGAGCAGGCCGCTGCATTCTTCGCCCTGCCCAGCGGGAATGGTCAGTGCCAAAGGTCTGGTGTGCAGGCGCTGGTGCAGCTGATGCAGTACGTCTTCAAAATCTGCACCTATTCTATCTATTTTATTGATAAAAGCAATTTTAGGTACGGCAAAATTTTCTGATTGCCGCCATACGGTTTCAGACTGCGGCTCTACCCCGCCCACAGCGCAAAAAACGCCCACTGCCCCGTCCAGCACGCGCAAAGAGCGCTCCACCTCTATGGTAAAATCCACATGACCCGGGGTATCAATAATATTGATGCAATGCTCGCCCCAAAAGCAGGTGGTGCATGCCGAAGCAATGGTGATGCCGCGCTCTTGCTCTTCTGGCATATAGTCCATGGTGGCCGTGCCGTCGTGCACTTCGCCCATGCGATGAATTTTTTGGGTATAAAATAAAATGCGCTCGCTCAGCGTGGTTTTGCCTGCATCAATGTGTGCAATAATGCCCACATTGCGAATGGCTGCCATATTATTCTGCGCCTTCATGCCTGCCTCCGCCAAATAAGGGGGATTCATGCTCAAGCATACCCGCCATTATGCTGGTATTGGTAAAGAATTCACGCGACAATGCCCTGTGCAGCCAGCAGCCTTCCATACCCTGTGTGAGCACAAGGTCATAGGGCAGGGCTTGTGCTGGGGCTGTGGAACAATAATACGCGCTGTGCTGGGTGCAGGCGGCCTTACGTTCTGCTTGCTCGTGCAGCACGGGGCAGGCCGCGCCGTGGGCAAAATGCACAATATCCTCATGTATGCTGTGCCCTTGTGCCACCACCAGATGCGGCTCGGCACATTCTTCAAAACAGACAATGCCTGCCTTGCGTGCCGCGCTGGCCAAGGCAGACAGCTCCCCTGTGTGCAGCAGCATAAGGCGCCCAGCGCCAAGGCTGTGCATGGTCTGCACAAGGGCAAGGGCGTCGTCTTCATCGCTAATAAAGCCGTCTTCCACCCCTGTCAGCTCCAGCGCAAGGCGGGCTGCTTGTGAAGGCATGCCCCCCACGCACAGTGCCCCAATACGCGGCACATGGGCAAGTATGGCAGGCATAAGCGCCGCTGCCATACGCGAAGCCGCCGTGTAGGCTGGGCTGAATAGCAGCAAAGCCCACGGTGCGGCCTGAGTGCTGCGGCTGTGCCAATAGCCAGCGGCGCTGTTGGTAATGCTGTGCTCTGTGGCGCTCACCCCTTCCCCATATACAGCGTGGCACAGGGCTATGCAATTTTTTACAGCAGCACGCAGGGGCAGGGCTGTGCTGTCATAGGCCTGTGCCATGGCAGCATCATCTATGCGGCATTCCTCCAGCCATTGCGGCCAGCATACTGTTTTTTCCAGCGGGGCGGGGGCATTCATAAGCATTCCTTTTGTCTGCATAAGGCATAGGGGCGGCGCTGTGCCTTTGTGGGCAGTGCCGCCTTGTGCTAAAGCTTCAGTCTTTTCCTGTGCCTGCTGGCCTAAACAAAGAGGTCGCGCAAAATAAGAGCCTGCATGTGGCGGCGCATGGCAAGGCGCTGTTCCCACAAGGGGGCGGCAGCATCAAGAATGCTTTCTGTAGCATAGCAGGCAGGGGAAAGGCTTTCTGCTGTGAACAGAGCGGCATGGGGGCTTGCCAGTGCCAGCGCTTCGGGGCTAAGGCGCATACCACCCGTGAGGGGTGCACCCTGTGCGGCGCTGGGGGCAAGGCCAGCATAGACCACCTGCGCCCCTTCCAGCACCATGCTTGGTTCATGCGAAAGGAAAATGCGTGCCCCAGCGCGCAGGGCAAGGTCAAGCAGGTCATGGTCAAGCACAGACCATTGCGGCAGGGCAATGAAAAATTCAAAGGGCACAAACATGGCCGCTTCAATAAGGGAGCAGGTCAGGCCATTTACCCCGCCCATCCATGCAATACGCACTTGAGAAAGGTCTGCGTGGCTTTGCTGTATGAGGGCAAGGTCTGCCAGTGCCAAGGCTGGGTTGCTGCTGGCATTGCCCATGCTGCACACAGGCAGGCTGCTTGCTGCGGCCAGCACTTCCAAGGCATTGGTGGGCAGCCCCTGCACCAGCAAAGCATCTGCCCCCTGCGTATACAAAGGGGCTTGCAGTGCCAGCGACTCCACATCCTGCCGCCATTCCTGCGGCTGTATGGCGCTGCACCGTGCGCCCTGTTCTTCTGCAGTGGCCGTGAAAGACAGCCTTGTTTCAAGGCTGGCTGCGCTCATGTCGGCATAGAGGCAGCGGCAATGCCGCCCCTGCAAGGCCAAGGTGGGCGCTGCTGCTTTGCTCTGTTCCAATAAACGCCAAACGCCATTTTGCCCACAGCTACGCAAGGTAAGAAATTGTGCCGCCATGCTTGCTCCTTATAATAGCCTTTGCCAGCACGAAAGGGTGTGCAAAGGTAAGTCTGTGTAAAATAAAAATAACAAGCCGTCTCAAGGCTGCAATGCTGTGCTGTGCCTGTCTAAGGTTGGTGCTCACAAAGCGCCTGCTGCAAAGCAGCCTTTTCCAATTTGGCTGCTTTGTACAAAAGAAAATAGCCTTTCAGCGCAGGCCGCTGTGCCTTTGCTGCCCCTTGTGCCTATGCCATGCCTTTTGGGGAAAAGCATTTTGTGCGGACAGCAGGGCATTGTGGGCAAAGCTTAGCGCGGCTCGCGAGCCAGCATATCCCAAATATCAATGCGCCTGTTTTCCATAAGGGGCAGGGTGCGCTCGCGAAAAGCCTGTAGCTCTGGCGAGGCAAGGTGTGCATCCAAGGCGGCGCGGCTTTCCCACTGTTCATAAAAAATAAAGCTGCCTGCGTGGGCGGTATTTTGATGAACGCTGTAGAGCACCAAGCCAGCATGGTGCGTGCAGGCAATAATTTGTGCCATAAAGGCATTTTTTAAGGCAAGTTCCTGCCCTTCTTTGGCGGTGATTTGACAAGTGACGGCTATCATGGCCTGCTCCTGCGGGAAGCTGCCCCCGCGCGCGTAAAACAGCCTGCCGCCCTTAAGCAGGCAGGCTGTGAATGTGTTATGCTAGCCAGCTGTGCAGGTCTGCAAGTTGTTTTTTGACAGAGCACGGCCCTGTGCCGCCCCGTGTTTCGCGGCGCTGCACGGCAGTTTCGTATTGCAGTACGGTATAGACATCGTCCTCTATACGGGCATCAATATGCTGCAATTGTGCAAGGCTTAGTTCTTCCAGCCCCTTGCCTTCCTGCTCGGCCAAAGCCACGGCAGCCCCTGTGATATGGTGTGCCTGACGGAAAGGCACACCCTTGCCCACTAGGTAGTCGGCAAGCTCGGTGGCATTTAAAAAGCCAGCCTTGCAGGCCGCGCGCATGCGCTCAGTAACAAAGACCAGCTCGCCCAGCATGCCTTCCATAAGCTGCAAAGAGGTGGAAAGTGTTTTATCGGCATCCAAAAAAGGCTCTTTGTCTTCTTGCAGGTCGCGGTTATAGGTGAGGGGCAGGCCTTTCATGATGGTCATCATGGCCATCAGGCTGCCATATACGCGCCCCACTTTGCCGCGCATGAGCTCTGCCACATCGGGGTTCTTTTTTTGCGGCATAATGGACGAGCCCGTGGCATAGCCATCGGGCAATTTTACAAAGCCAAAGGCAGGGTTCGCCCAATAAATAATTTCTTCGCAGCAGCGCGAAAGGTGCATCATGGTGGTGGAAGCAACAAAGAGTGCCTCCATTAAAAAATCGCGGTCGGCAACGGCATCCATGGAATTGTCAAATACGCCAAACATGCCCAAGTCTTCAGCTACCGAAGCAGGGTCAAAGGGGTAGGTTGTGCCCGCCAGTGCAGCCGCGCCCAAGGGCGAAATACGCACACGCTTTTCACAGTCGGCCATGCGTTCGGCATCGCGCTTGAACATCCAAGCATAGGCAAGCAGATGCTGGGCAAGGCTGACGGGCTGGGCTGGCTGCATGTGCGTGCAGCCGGGCATAAGCGCCTGCTGGTGCTCTTCAGCCCTGCGCACATACATGGCACACAATTTTTTGGTGAGCTTTTGCCATTCGCGCAGGCGGTCAGAAACAAAAAGGCGGAAGGAAAGGCACACCTGATCATTACGGCTGCGCCCTGTGTGCAGCTTTTTACCCACATCCCCCACAATTTCTGTAAGGCGGGCTTCAATATTCATATGCACATCTTCAAGGGCTGGCTGCCACTGGAATGCGCCCGATTCTATTTCTGCCTTGACCTGCTCAAGCCCGCGGCACAGCGTTTCTGCCTCGGCAGTGCTGAGCACCTGCTGGCGAGCCATCATGCGGGCATGCGCCTGCGAGCCTGCAATGTCGTGCGCATACAGGGCACGGTCAAAGGATTCGGATTCTGTATAGGCGGCCACGGCCTCTTCTGGGCCTTTTTGAAAACGCCCACCCCAAGAAATATTTTTGCTCATAATAGTGCCACTATGTTGGTTGCTGTGCTCTGCCCAGCCGATAGGCAGCCCCAAAAAAGAAACAGGGCAGGGCGGGGGCTTGGTTGGTAAGGAAAGGCTGCCCCCAGCCCTGCCGCAGCCAAAAAAGGCGCGAGTTTACTTGCCGCGGCGCTTCATAGCCGCAAAGGTGCGCAGGCGCAACCCATTCAAGCGGATAAAGCCAGCGGCATCTTTGTGGTCATAGGTGGCGCACTCTTCAAAGGTGGCCAAATCGTGGCAAAACAAGGTGTTGGGCGATTCGCGCCCCACAGGCCACACGCCGCCCTTATACAGCTTGGCGCGCACCGTACCTGTAACTGTTTCTTGGGCTTTGTCCATAAAAGCCTGCATGGCTTCACGTTCGGGCGAATACCAAAAACCATTATAAATAGCGGTGGCATAGCGGGGCACGAGGGTGTCGCGCACAGACATTACTTCACGGTCAAGGCAAATGCCTTCCAAATCGCGGCGCATGGCATATAAAATAGTGCCGCCTGGGGTTTCATACACGCCGCGGCTTTTCATGCCCACAAAGCGGTTTTCTACCATATCAAGGCGGCCAATGCCGTGCTTTGCGCCCAGCTCATTCAGGGTGTGCAAAATTTCGGCAGGGGACATTTTTTGCCCATTCACAGCCACAGGGTCGCCTTGTTCAAAGTCAAGGCTGATATATTCTGGGGTGTTAGGCGCCTGTTCAATGGGCACACAGCGCTGGTGGCAGCTTTCATGCGGCTCTTCGGCTGGGTCTTCCAGCTCGCTGCCTTCAAAGCTGGTGTGCAGCATGTTGGCATCGATGCTGTAGCGCTTTTGGGCAGAAGAAATTTCAATATTATGCTGCTCGGCAAAGGCATTCAAAGCCGTGCGGGACATCAAATCCCACTCGCGCCAAGGGGCAATAACGTGCAAATCGGGGGCAAGGGCATTTACTGCCAGCTCAAAGCGCACTTGGTCATTCCCCTTGCCGGTAGCGCCGTGGGCAACGGCATCGGCACCTTCTTTGCGGGCAATATCAACCAATGTTTTGGCAATAAGTGGGCGGGCAATAGAGGTGCCAAGCAAATAGCGGCTTTCATAAATAGCGTCACCGCGCATCATGGGGAAGACAAAGTCTTTCACAAATTCTTCACGCAGGTCAACAACATAGGCCTTGGAAGCCCCTGTTTTCAGGGCTTTTTCTTCCACGCCCGAAAGGTCTTCGGGCTGCCCAAGGTCGGCAGTCATGGTGATGACTTCGCAATTATAGGTGGTGATGAGCCATTTTAAAATAACAGAAGTATCCAGCCCGCCAGAATAGGCAAGCACGACTTTTTTAACTTTTCTCATATATTCCTCGTGAGTGGGTGACGTTTGCAGCACAAAGCTTTTTTGGCCAGCCAGCAAGAGCTGGGCTGACTGAAAAAAGTGTACTTCCTGCTGTGTTTTGTGAGTATACACAAAATATATTCTGTTGTTAAGTGCTCTGTAGTGCACCATTTTTGTTATTCCTTTCCTACTGTCTGGTAATGCCTGCATGGCAGGGCGTTTTGTGATAATATTCTTTTAACTGCTCATGCTTGACTTGTTTTTTAGAAAATAATACAAAAAATCGTTTTAGGGCGCGCTTACTTTGGAAGGAAGAGCGCGTGCCTGCGGTTGCAGAACTGCTTTTCACTTTCCCCACTCTCCAACCCCAAGAATACTGCCATGCCAAAACGTACAGATTTAAAGCGGATTATGGTTATCGGCGCAGGCCCCATTGTGATTGGTCAGGGCTGCGAGTTCGACTATTCTGGCTCTCAGGCTGTCAAAGCCTTAAAGGAAGAAGGCTATGAAGTGGTGCTGGTCAATTCCAACCCAGCCACCATTATGACAGACCCCCACCTTGCCGATGCCACCTATGTAGAACCTATTGAGCCTGAAACTCTTACTGCCGTTATTCGCAAAGAACGCCCCGATGCCCTGCTGCCTACGCTGGGCGGGCAAACGGCCTTAAATGCAGCACTTGCCCTTGATAAAGCTGGCGTGCTGAAAGAATATGGTGTGGAGCTGATTGGTGCACGCGCTGATGTGATTGAAAAGGCAGAAAGCCGTGACTTGTTCCATAAAGCTATGGATCGCATTGGCTTAAAAGTGCCTGCCAGCGGCATAGCCCACACTATGGAAGACGTGAAACGCCTTGGCACAGAGCTGCCCTTCCCCCTGATTATTCGCCCTGCCTTTACCTTGGGCGGCACAGGCGGCGGCGTTGCCTATAATATGGAAGATTTGGAATATATAGCAGGGCAGGGGCTTGCCGCATCACCCGTTTCAGAAGTGATGATTGAGCAGTCTGTGCTGGGCTGGAAAGAAATTGAAATGGAAGTCATGCGGGATAAAAAAGACAATTGCGTGATTATCTGTTCCATTGAAAATATGGATGCCATGGGTGTGCACACGGGGGACTCAATTACCGTTGCGCCAGTGCAGACCCTAACCGACGTTGAATATCAGCAAATTCGCGGCGCTTCTATTGCCGTTATGCGTGAAATTGGGGTGGAAACAGGCGGCTCGAATGTGCAATTTGCCTTAAACCCCGCCAATGGTGAGCTGGTCGTTATTGAAATGAACCCCCGCGTGTCGCGCTCTTCGGCTTTGGCTTCTAAGGCAACGGGCTTCCCCATTGCCAAAATTGCCGCCAAGCTGGCCATTGGCTACACGCTGGACGAATTGCGCAATGACATTACGCGCGAAACCGTGGCCAGCTTTGAGCCTGCCATCGACTATTGCGTCTTAAAAATTCCCCGCTTTACCTTTGAAAAATTCCCCGGTGCCAAAGACGAGCTGACCACAGCCATGAAAAGCGTGGGTGAAGCCATGAGCATTGGCCGCACCTTTAAAGAAGCCTTGCAAAAAGGCCTGCGCTCTATGGAAATTGGGGCTGCTGGCTTGGGCACCGATTTCAGCACTAAGCTGCCCCCGCATGAAGAAATTATGCACAATTTGCGCGTGCCCAATTCGCGCCGCATTTTTGCCCTGCGTCAAGCCATTGTGGCAGGCATAAGTGAAGCTGAAATTTATGAAGCCTCTGCCTTTGACCCTTGGTTTATTCGTCAGGTCAAAGACGTGGTGGATATGGAAATTCGCATTAAAAACTTTGGCCTTGCCAATGATATGACAGCGCAAAACCCCGAAGTGGCTCAAGTGCTGCGCGATGCCAAGGAATATGGCTTTTCAGACAGGCAGCTTGCTGCCATGTGGAAGCGCCCCGAAAGCGACATCCGCCGCCTGCGCAAAGAAGTGGGCGTGAACCCCACCTATTACCTTGTCGATACCTGCGCTGGCGAATTTGAAGCCTACACCCCCTATTTTTATTCTACCTATGAGCATGGGCAGGAATTGGAAATTAAGGAAGGCAAAAAGGTCATGATTTTGGGCGGTGGGCCAAACCGCATTGGGCAGGGCATTGAGTTTGACTATTGCTGCTGCCACGCTGCCTATGCCTTAAAGGCAGCGCAGGTGCAGGCTATTATGGTCAATTCCAACCCCGAAACCGTCTCGACAGACTATGACACATCTGACCGCCTCTATTTTGAGCCGCTGACCTTTGAAGATGTGATGAATATTGTGGAAATAGAAAAGCCAGACGGGGTTATTGTGCAATTTGGCGGGCAAACGCCGCTGAACCTTGCTGTGCCCCTGCTGCGCGCTGGTGTGCCCATTTTGGGCACCTCGCCCGATGCCATTGACCGCGCCGAAGACCGCGAGCGCTTTCAGGCACTCATTCAAAAGCTCAATTTGTTGCAGCCGCCCAATGGCATTGCCATGAATTTGCATCAGGCATTGCGCATTGCCGAAGACATCACCTACCCCGTGGTGGTGCGCCCCAGCTATGTGCTGGGCGGGCGCGCTATGGCTGTGGTGTATGACGATGTGGAGCTGCGCGAGTATTTTGCCGAAAACGTGGCAGAGCACCTTGAGCACCCCATTTTGATTGATAAGTTTGTAGACCATGCCATTGAAGTGGACGTGGATGCCCTTTCGGACGGCAAAGAAGTCTATGTAGCTGGTATTATGGAACATATTGAAGAAGCGGGCATTCATTCGGGCGACTCTGCCTGTGCCTTGCCTGCCTATTCCCTTTCCTATGACATTATTGCCCGCATTGCCGACCAAACAGAAAGGCTGGCGCAAGAGCTGCGCGTGGTGGGCTTAATGAATATTCAGTTTGCCGTGCGCGGTGAGGATATTTACATCTTGGAAGTAAACCCCCGCGCCTCACGCACAGCACCCTTTGTTTCCAAGGCCACAGGCGTGCCGCTGCCCTACCTTGCCACGCAGGTGATGCTGGGAAAAACGCTGGAAGAGCTTGACCCTTGGTCTATGCGCCATGGTGGTTTTTACTGCGTGAAAGAGGCAGTGCTGCCCTTTAACCGTTTCCCCGGTGTGGATATTGTGCTGGGGCCAGAAATGCACTCCACAGGCGAAGTTATGGGCATGGGCGCGACCTTTGAAGATGCCTTTATGAAAAGCCAGCTGGCTGCGGGCATGCGTTTGCCGCAGCAGGGTAAGGTTTTTCTTTCGGTGAATGACCGCGACAAGCCTTTCTTGTATGACGTGGCAAAAATGTATGCCGACCTTGGCTTTGAGTTGATTGCTACCGAGGGTACAAGCAAAATGCTGGCTGAAAAAGGCCTGAGCGTAAAGCGCGTGTTCAAGGTGTATGAAGGCCGCCCCAATATTGTTGACCTGCTGAAAAATAATGAAGTTGCCATGGTGGTGAACACAGCCTCTGGCAAGCGCACCGTGCAGGATTCTAAAGATATTCGCCGCACCACTCTGACCTATGGCGTGCCCTATTTCACCACGCTGGCGGGTGCTCGTTCCGCAGCGCGCGCTATTGGTGCTACACGCAAAAACGGTATAACGGTTGAGACCTTGCAAGAATATTACGCGCGCGAAGGCGTTAAGCAATAAGGGTATATTTATGAAAGCAATACTTGTTCTTGAAGACGGTTTCACGCTGACGGGTACATCCTTTACTGGCGCAATTGAAAGCGGCGGTGAGGTGATTTTTACCACAGGCATGAGCGGGTATCAGGAAGTGCTGACCGACCCTTCTTATTGCGGGCAAATGGTGTGCATGACCTATCCCCTTATTGGGAATTATGGCATTAATGATGAAGATATGGAATCGGGCAAAATGTACCTTGCTGCCCTGCTGGTGAAAGAATGCTGCAAAGAGCCTTCCAACTGGCGTGCCACCAAAACTCTGCCTCAGTTTTTAATGGAACAGGGTATTCCCGGGGTGGAAGGGCTGGATACGCGCGCCCTTACCCGTCACATTCGCATCAATGGCGCAATGCGCGGGGTCATTTCCACCAGTGAATTTGACGTGCCCACGCTTATTGCCCGTGCCAAAGCCCTACCCACTATGGAAGGGCAAAATCTGGTGCAGGTGGTGCAGGCGCAGCAGCCCTACCGTTGGGCTGGCAGCAAGCCCGAGGCTGTGGAGCTGGCTGCCGATGGTTCGTATAGCTGGCAGGGCACAGGTGTGCGCCTTGCTGTGTATGATTATGGCATCAAGTGGAATATCTTGCGCCTGCTCACGGCAGCGGGTTTTGATGTGCTGGCCTTGCCGCCCAGCTTCAGTGCCGCGCAGGTTAAGGCCACAGGGGCACAGGGCGTATTCCTTTCCAATGGCCCTGGCGACCCTGCCACCTTGCAAAAAGAAATTGATACCCTGAAAGACCTGATTGCCATGGGTATGCCCATGACGGGTATTTGCTTGGGGCATCAGCTTATTGCCCATGCCTTGGGCGGCAGCACCACCAAGCTGAAATTTGGGCATCATGGCTGCAACCACCCTGTGAAAGATTTGACTACAGAGCGTATTGAAATATCTTCGCAAAATCATGGTTTTTGTGTGGTGCTGGACAATGCCCCCGAGGTGGAAGCCACCCACATTAACCTGAATGACCACACGATAGAAGGCCTGCGCCATAAAACAAAGCCCGTGATGTCTATTCAATACCACCCCGAAGCCGCTGCTGGCCCTCACGATGGCTGTTATTTGTTCCAGCGCTTTCATGAAATGATTAGCGCCAACAAACTGGGCTAAAAGCCAGCAGGGAAAAACCTGTGACCGTGCTGTGCCTTAGGGCAAACAGGGAAAGCCCATGCGAGGCTCAGGCCACAAGCAGAGCATAAGCGCAAAACCAGCGGGGGGAACTCCGCAGACATGCAGAATAACTAAAGGGCTGTTCCTTGCGGGGCAGCCCTTTATGTGTGTGCTGTAAAAAGGTTTTAGAGCATGATCCTTTGCAAATGCTTGCAGGTTTCATAAGCAAGCTTTGCCGCTCAAAGCCACAAGGGGGTGCACTTCCCCATTACATGTGCTTTGAAAGTAAATTTGCTCTTAGAGAAAACTAAATTGTAATGCTTGCCCCCAGCACCTTCACAAAGGCGGCAATCCAGTCTGGGTGGGCAGGCCATGCGGCGGCGGTGACAAGGTTGCCATCCACCACGGCATTGGTAAGAGTTTCATTGATTTCTGCCCACTTGCCGCCAGCCATAAGCACATCGGGCTTGACAGCGGGGTAGGCAATGCTGGTGCGCCCGCGCAGCACATCGGCAGCCACCAAAAGCTGGGGGCCGTGGCAAATGGCGGCAATGGCTTTGTTGTCGGCATTAAATTCCCGAATAATTTCAATTACTCTGGGGGTGAGGCGCAAATATTCGGGGGCGCGCCCACCGGGGATAACCAAGCCAACATAGTCTGCTGTGTTCACAGCATCAAAGTCATAATTCAGGGCAAAATTGTGCCCGCGCTTTTCGCTATAGGTTTGGTCGCCTTCAAAATCATGAATGGCGGTTTTAACACTGTCGCCCGCTTTTTTATTGGGGCACACGGTGTGCACTTCATAGCCCAGCATCAGCAGCATTTGATAGGGCACCATCATTTCATAATCTTCAACATAATCGCCAGTAAGCATGAGGATTTTTTTGCTCATAGGGCTATCCTTTTTTATTGGGTGTGCTTTTGTGCAGGCTTGCGCGCGGGCAAAGCTCGTTTTCAGCAGCAAGCCTTATTTAGCATAAATTTTAACCATATTTGTGCCTTTGGCAAGGTGCCCTTTTTTGGGTTCGGCAGCGGTAATAACCACAGAATCGCCCTTGGCAAAAATATTTTCCTGTTCCACAAAGTTTTCAGCGCGCTTAACGTGGCTGGGTTCGTTTTCGGGCGCCATAACGTGCACAGGGCTGACCCCCCACACAAAGTTCAGGGCTTTCAAGGCCTCGGTATCGGGCGTGAGGGCATAAATGCGCTGGCGCGGGCGGCGGGAAGAAAGCTGCCTTGCCGAAGCCCCGCTGATGCTGTGCGAAACAATAGCCTTGGTTTTGGCCTTGTCTGCCAGCAGGCAGGCAGAATAGGCGAGAAATTCTGGTATGCCCTTAGAGGCTTCGGGCTCGGTCATCTGCCTTTGTTCCACCAAAATTTTTTCGGCCTCTGTGGTAATTTCGTGCATATAGCGCACTGTTTCTACAGGAAAATTGCCCATGGCCGTTTCTTCTGAAAGCATAACACAGTCTGCACCATCCAGCACAGCATTGGCCACGTCTGTGGTTTCTGCACGGGTGGGGGCTGGGCTGTTGACCATAGAAAGCAGCATTTGGGTGGCAACAATAACGGGTTTAGAAGCCCTGTTGCATGCGCGGATAATTTTTTTCTGAATGCTGGGCAGCTGGGGCAGGGGGCATTCCACCCCAAGGTCACCACGCGCCACCATAACAATATCTGTAGCTGCCAAAATTTCATCCAGCCGCTCCACAGCGCCCTGCCTTTCCAGCTTGACCACCACAGGCACATTGCGTCCAGCTTCTGCAATAATTTTTTTGGTGTCGTGCACGTCCTGCGCTGTTTGCACAAAAGAAATAGCCACAGCATCCACCCCAAGCGCCAAGCCGTCTTTAAGGTCTTTGCGGTCTTTTTCTGTCAGGGCGGGCAGGCGCATGGCTTTGCCGGGCAGGGCAAGCCCCTTGCGCGAGGTAACAATGCCATTATTTTGCGCTTCTAAAACAGCAAGGTGTGCGCCGCGCCTTTCCACCACCACAAATTGCAGCCCGCCATCGGCCAGCACAAGGCGATCCCCCTGTTCCAGCGCTTCTAAAATTACGTCATGATCAAAGGGCAAAAAGGGCAGCTCGCTGCTGCGTAGGGCTTCTAAACCCAGCAAAAGGCGCATGCCCTTGGTAACGGTAATGCTGGTCTCGGGCAGCAGGCCAAGGCGGATTTTGGGGCCAGAAAGGTCTTGCATAATGGTAATGGGCGTGGCCAGCTCAATTTCCAGCTCACGAATGGTTTTAATAATGGCAATAAAATCACCCGCAGAGCCATGAGAAAAATTGAGGCGAAAAATGGAGACCCCAGCCTGCGCTAATTCTCTAAGTTTATTTTTGGTATTGGAGGCTGGGCCAATAGTGGCAACGATTTTTGTTTGCATAGCTTTTCCTGCTGTAAAAAGGGTATCTTGTGTTTTCAGCTTCCGCATTTGCCGCGTCCTTGTCAAGCCGCCTGTGTGGCATTTGTGCGAAATATCTTTGCTTGGGCTTTGGCTACTGTTCTTGACAGCCCCAGAACCTTGGGGCATAAGGTGGGAAAACGTGGAAAGTTGTGTAGCTTGGCGGTAGAATATATGGACGGGCTGTTCAATAAAAGTTTTTGCCGTAGCCTTGATGCCAAGGCTCGCCTGCTGTTGCCGCCAGAATATAAAACTATTTTTGCGGAGGAAAATGAAGCGGGCTCTTTTGTGCTGGCGCATAAAGATACGTACCTTGTCGCCTACCGCCCTTCACAGTGGCAGGCAATACAAGAGGCATTGCTTTCGGTGCGTAACCCCTCCCCCAATATGAATATTTTTATGGCAAAATTTTTAGGCCTTGCAGAAACGGTCACGCCAGATCAACAGGGCAGGGTGCGCATACCCCAGCCCCTGTTGCGTGCGGCAGGCATAACAAAAGATGTACAGCTGGTGGGTATGCTGCGCACCTTTCATATATGGGATCAAGCTCTGTTTGATGCTGCCCAGCCTGCTGATATTACTTCAGAATTGGCTGCCCAAGGCATTACTGTCCCCTTTTAGCCACGTCCCCACGCAAAAGCCTTTGCCAAGGGCGGCGCGCTTGTTTTTTTTCTGGCATTACATAAGGAATTGTATGCACAGCCCAAACCCTTCTTTCACACACATTCCCGTGCTGCGAGATACTGTTATTCGCCAGCTTGCCCCTGTGGCAGGCGGGCGCTACCTCGACGGCACACTGGGCTTTGCTGGCCATGCCCGCGCTTTGCTTGAGGCAGCGGGTGAAGGTGCGCAGCTGTGCGGCCTTGACCGCGATACCGAAGCGCTTGATCGTGCGAAAATACACTTAGCCCCTTTTGCAGAGCGTGTTCACTTATTTCATTTGCGCTACAGCCAATTTGAGCTGGCCTTGGATGAACTGGGCTGGGAACAGATAGATGGTGCTTTGATTGATATTGGTGTTTCTTCCATGCAAATAGATAATGATGAACGGGGTTTCAGCTTTCATGGAGAAGCCCGCCTTGATATGCGTATGGATCAATATTCTTCAGAGCAATCAGCATGGCATATTGTGAACAGAGAATGCTATGACTTTCTAAAAGATATCATTGCCCGCTTGGGGGAAGACCCCATGGCAGGGCGCATAGCCCGCGCCATTTGTGATGCGCGCAATAAAGCCCCCATCAATACCACAGCAGAATTGGCTGATATTGTGTACAAGGCCTACCCTGTGGCATGGCGCAAAAAAGCACGCAACCACCCTGCCACGCGCACCTTTCAGGCCTTGCGCATGGCGGTGAATAATGAACTGGGCGAGCTGGAGCTTTTTTTATCGGCCATTGTGCGCCGCTTGAAAGTGGGCGGGCGGCTGGCTGTCATTACCTTTCATTCTTTGGAAGACAGAATGGTAAAGCATGCCATGCGCCATTGGGCAGAAGGCTGCCGCTGCCCGCGCCATGTGCTGCGCTGCGAATGCGGGCATGTGCCTGAAGTGCTTATTCTTACCAAAAAACCCTTGATTGCCGATGAGGCAGAGCTGGCGCGCAACCCAAGAGCCTCTTCTGCCAAGCTGCGCGTGATAGAAAAACTTGTTGAGGCAGAGCATGACCCCCGATAATGCGCCCACAGCCAACAGTAAAAAACCAAAAGCGCGCAACCCTGTGGGGCGGCGCGGCAGCGGCTGGCTGGTCTGTGTGGCCATTGGGGTGCTTTCTTGCCTCTTGATGAGCCTTGTTATGGTGTGGTGCAATATTGAGCGCATGGATATGACCTATTTTATGAACGCGCTGCAACTGGAAGTGCAGGACAGAGAAGCCCTGCGCGCAAAATTGGAAATAGAAAAAGAACACTTACTTTCCCCCTATGAACTGGGCAATAAGGCAAAAGAATTTGGTATGCATCAGGCAAGGCCAGAGCAAATTCGTCGCCTAACAGGGCTATAGGCAGTGGCAAAAACTATGTTGCCCTTACGCAGTACACAAAAAGTGCGCAACCAGCGCAATCATAAACAAAAGCCAGAAGCTCCCTCGCGCTTAAAGGAATTGTTAAGTCACGAGCGTGTCAATTCTGTTGCTGGGGCTGTTTCCAGCGGCATATCGTCTGTTGACTGGGGCTTGTTCCGCATCAAGCTTGTGGCTGTGTTTTTTGTGTGCATTTGGCTGGCGCTGTGGGGGCGTGCTTGGTATTTGCAAATGATTGATGGCCCCTACCTTGCCCAGCGTGCCCGCAGGCAGCATGTGGCCGTGGAGCTGGTCAGCGGCAAGCGCGGTGAAATTTTAGATAGAAATGGTCAGGTTATGGCGCGCAGTGTAGAAAGCCTTTCTGTCTATGCCCGCCCGCATCAAATTACCGATGCTGTGCGCGCTGCCAATACTCTAGCGCCCCTGCTGGGGCAAGATGCCCAAAGCCTGTATAACCGCATTTCGGTTTCTACGCGTAAATTTATTTGGCTAGAGCGCAAGGTGGACGACAAAACAGCCAAGGCTGTGCGCGATGCTGACCTTGCGGGCATTGGGCTTTCTAAAGAATATACGCGCATTTATCCTTTCAAATCTATGGCAGGGCAATTGTTGGGCTTTGTGGGTATGGATGACAAGGGCATGGAAGGGCTGGAACATTCCCTTGATGAAGTGCTCACCCCCGTGCCCACGAGGCAGGAAATTCAGCGTGATGCCATGGGGCGGCGCTTCTTTATCCATTCTGAAGAAATGGGCGACCCCAGCGGCAATGATGTGCAATTAACGCTGGATGTGCAAATTCAGTTTTTTGCTGAAGAAGCCATTGCCAAAACAGTGCAGGAATACAAGGCAGAGTGGGGCGGTGTTATGGTTGTAGAAGTGGCCACGGGCGATATTGTTGCCTGGGCGCAATATCCTTTCTTTAACCCCAATGACTATAACAAATTCCGCCCAACACAATACCGCAACCGCATGGCACTGGATGCGCTGGAGCCTGGCTCTACCTTTAAGCCATTTTTAATGGCTGCGGCTATTCAGGAAAG
This sequence comes from Desulfovibrionaceae bacterium, assembly GCA_028689675.1. Lineage (GTDB taxonomy): Bacteria > Desulfobacterota > Desulfovibrionia > Desulfovibrionales > Desulfovibrionaceae > JAQVCS01. Next base: position 31,619 of record JAQVCS010000017.1, read on the forward strand.
GAAAATAAATAAAGATACCCTCATCAATTGTGAGGGCGGCCGCTGGAAGACAAAAGACGTTACCATACGCGATACCTCGCGCCACGATATTTTGCCCGCCAATAAAGTGCTGCGCTATTCTTCCAATATTGGCATGGCTAAAATTGGCCTGATGATGGGTGCACCGCTTTCGTACCGTTATTTATATGATTTGGGCTTTGGGCAGGCCACGGCTGTGCCTGTTACACAAAGCCGCGGCTTGCTGCGTGCCGCGCGGGATTGGCGCGAGGCCGACTTGATGTCTACATGGTTTGGGCAAAGTATTTCTGTTACTGGCGTGCAAATGGCTCAGGCCTATTTAACCATGCTTAACCAAGGTGTGGCCAAGCCTTTGCGCCTGCTGAAGGATGATGCCCTGACCGCCCGCGCCACCTCTATGCCCGAAAATATGGGCAAGCGCGTGTTTTCAGCCGATGTGTGCCGCCAGCTCATGAGCATGATGCGTGATGTGGTGGAAGAAGACGGCAGCGGCCGCCGTGCCCGCGTGGAAGGGGTGGAAGTGGGGGGTAAAACAGGCACAGCCCAAAAGGCAGACAAACGCACCCGCCGCTATGGCGACAAGCGCTTATCTTCTTTTGTGGGCTTTTTGCCTGCCGACAAGCCCAGCTATTTAATTCTTGCCATGGTTGATGAACCCAGCATCAATGCCTATGGCGGTATTGTTGCCGCGCCAGCCTTTCAGGCTGTGGCCACCAATGTGATGACCTACAGCGGGCAGCTTGCCGAGCACAGCACAAAAAATACCGAAGAAAAGAAAGCTGCCTCGCAAGAAGAAAAAACGCAGCTTGAGGCCAAATTAGTGCTTGCCCCCGATAAGCATGTCTTTAGTGAAGCTCTGGAAGAACGCCGCCCCGAAACGGGCTTGCGCGCACCGGGGCATTTGGCCAAGGCCTCTACCAGCGTGCCCAATGTGGTGGGCAAGTCGGTGCGCAGTGCTGTGGAATTGTTTGCCCGTGGCGGCATTATGCCCCTTATCAAGGGGGAAGGGCAGCGCGTTGTGCGCCAAAGCCCCCAAGCGGGCAGCCCTTGGCCAGAAGGGAATGCCAGCGGGGAATGGGTGTTGTGGTTGTCTGATAAATAACAGCCTTGCGCTTTGCCCGCCTAACAGGCAAGGGGCTTCAGGCGCTGGAGAATGTATGACGCAGGAATTTGTACAATTGCTGAATGATGTGGCGGCACAGCATATTGATATTTGTATCGATTCGCGGCAGGCGGCTGCGGGCATGATTTTTGTTGCTGTGCCCGGAGCAGCAGCAGACGGTGCACATTTTATTCCCATGGCTGTGCAGCAGGGTGCGCGCATTATTGTGTGCCGCCCGCAGGCTGCCGAAGGACTTGCCGCGCAGGCTACTGGCTGCCGTGTGCTGTGGCATGAAGACCCCCGCGAGGCTTTGTGGCAGCTTGCCGCTGCGCGCTATAACACAGCACAGCATGCGCCCAAGGTGCTTGCCGTTACGGGTACGAATGGCAAAACCACCACAGCCTATTTGCTGGAGCATGTTTTGCAGGCTTTGGGGCACAGCACTGGCGTGCTGGGCACAGTAAGCTACCGCTGGCCTGGGCACAGCGAACAAGCCCCTCTGACCACGCCCGATGCTTTACGCGTGCACCGTATGCTGTATGAAATGGCAGAAGCAGGCGTGGAATATGCTATTATGGAAGCCTCTTCCCATGCGCTTGATCAGCAGCGTGTGGATGGTGTGCCTTTTGCTGGGGCTATTTTTACCAACCTTACGCAGGATCATTTAGATTTTCATCATGATATGGAAAGCTATTTTGCTGCGAAATCCCGCTTATTTCTTGATTTAGCCAATAAAAACACAGCGATGGCAATCAATGCCGACGATGCTTGGGGGCGAAAATTGCTTGCGCAATGCCCGCAGGCCTATGCCTATGGCCTTGAGCCAAATAACTTGCCCAACAAACAGGTGCGCGGCACTATTCTTTCCATGAACACAGAGGGCATGCGCCTTGCCATGACGTGCGGCCAGCGCTCGTGGGAATTGGCTTCCCCTTTGGTGGGGGCATTTAATGCCGCCAATCTGATGGGCGTGCAAAGCCTCTTGCTTGCTTTGGGTTTTGACACACAGGCTTTTGCCCCCCTGCATACCTTTCATGGTGTTTCTGGCCGCTTAGAACGTGTGGTGAATAAGGCAGGGCTGGATGTTTTTGTGGATTATGCACACACGCCCGATGCGCTTATTAAAGCACAAAATGCCCTGCGTGGTGCTGGCTTTAGCCGCATTATCACGCTTTTTGGCTGCGGTGGAGACCGAGACCGCACCAAGCGCCCGCTCATGGCTGCGGCCGTGGCAGAATACAGCGACCTTGCCGTGCTCACCTCTGATAACCCGCGTACCGAAGACCCCATGAGCATTATTGCCGATGCCCTGCCGGGCTTAAGCAAAGCCAAAGAGCAGATAGTTGAAGCAGACAGGCGCACAGCCACAGCCAAGGCTTTACAGTGCATGCACAAGGGCGATGCCCTGCTGATTGCGGGCAAAGGGCATGAAGATTATCAAATTATCGGTACGGTTAAGCATCATTACAGCGATCAGGAAACAGTGCGGGAGCTTTTGGCATGATATTGAGCTTGGCAGAAATTGCAGCGGCGCTTGCCTGCCCTGCCCCCACAGCCTGCCCCACGGTAAGGGCTGTGGTTAGCGACACGCGCTTGGTAGAAGCTGGCGCTTTGTTTGTGTGCATTCGGGGCGAGCATGTGGATGGGCATGATTTTGCCGCACAGGCAGAGGAAGCTGGTGCTGTGGCTGTGCTGGCAGAAAAGCCCGTGGCTGGCGTAACCGTGCCTGTGCTGCTTGTGCCCAGCAGCGTGGCTGCCCTAGGGCGGCTTGCTGGCTATTGGCGCAGCAAAAGCAAGGCGCAGGTGGTGGGCATTACGGGCACGGCTGGCAAAACTACGGTAAAAGAAGTGCTTTCGCATATTGTTGCGGCCTGTGGGGCAACGGCAAAAAATGAGCTGAACTTAAATAATCAGATTGGCATGCCCTCGTGCATGCTGCGCACCACGGGGCAGGAAGCTTTTTGGATTTTTGAAGCAGGCATCAGCCATGAACATGACATGGACGAACTGGGCTCTGTGCTGCGCCCCGACCTTGCCCTTATTTTGAATGCTGGGGCAGGGCATACAGAAGGCTTGGGGAAGATGGGCGTAGCTTGGCACAAGGCACGCTTGTTGTGCCACCTTGCCCCGCAGGGGCAGGCCTTGGTGTGCGCCGATTATCCAGATTTGGTGCGCGAAGCAAAAAAGAACTTCCCCGCTGTGCGCTTTTTTTCAGCACAAGATGAAAAGGCAGAATTTTATGCCCATTCTCTGGGCATCAATGCCGCAGGGCAGGGCGAATACCGTGTGCGCCTTGGGCAAGAAAGTTTTGTGGTGCAAACGCCTTTTTGTGGCGCTTATGGGGCGGAAAATGTGGCCGCCATTGCCGCCGCCGCCTGCGTGCTGGGCATTGATACAGAACATATTCAGCAGGGCTTTGCCCATGCCAGCCTGCCGCAGCAGCGTTTTGCCTGCCACAGCCTGCACGGCTGGAATATTATTGACGACAGCTACAATGCCAACCCCCTTTCCATGAAGCGTATGCTTGATGCGGCCAAAGAAAAAGCGGGGCAGCAAGCCCTGTGCCTTGTGCTGGGGGAAATGCGCGAATTGGGCTTATGTGCCGAGCAGGAGCATGAAGCCCTAGGGCGGCATATGGCTGCCCTAGCCCCTGCGCTTGTGTTGTGGAAGGGGGGGCAGGCAGAGGCTGTGCAGCGTGGCTTGAGGGCTGGCGGCTACAGTGGCCTTGTGCATGTGCTGCATTCTGCGCAAGATTTTTCTTCTGTCTTTGGCTCGTACTGTGCTGGTGCAGCGGCGGGAGGGACATTGTTGTTTAAGGGCTCTCGTTCCAATCATCTGGAAGAGATGGTAAAAGCATGTATGGCTTTGCTGGAGAATTAAAGTATGTTTTTTAACCTGTTAGCACCGCTGGCTTCGGAATGGACTTTATTCAATCTGTTCCGATACATTACCTTCCGCTCTATGGCGGCATTAATTACTTCGCTGGTGCTTTCTATCCTTATTGGCCCTATGTTTATACGCTGGTTGCGCAGGCTGAAGGCTGGCCAGCCCATCAATGAAGATGTGGCAGCGCACAGCGCCAAGGCGGGCACGCCCACCATGGGCGGCTTGCTGATTATTCTGACCCTGACCATAAGCGTGCTGTTGTGGGGTGATTTGCGCAATGTCTATGTGTGGCTGACCCTATTTGTGTTTATTGGCTTTGGGGCTATAGGCTTTTGGGACGATTACACCAAGGTGCATTTGCATAATAATAAAGGTATTTGCGGCAAGCAAAAACTGGCAGGGCAATTATTGGTGGCCATTATAGCCATGTCTGTACTGGTGATGGAGCCAGCCTACTCCACACGACTTTCCATTCCTTTGCTGAAAGATTTAATGCCCGACTTGGGCTGGTGCTATTTGCCCTTTGCGGTTTTTGTGATGGTGGCCTCTTCCAATGCCGTCAACCTGACCGACGGTTTAGATGGCCTTGCCATTGGCCCTGCCATTGTGGCGGGCATAGTGTTTGCCATTTGCATTTATGTCACAGGCCATGCGGCTTTTGCCCGTTACCTCATTTTGCCCTACACCCCTGGGGTGGGCGAGGTCACGGTCTTTTGTGCCGCACTGGTGGGGGCTGGGCTGGGCTTTTTGTGGTTTAATGCCTACCCCGCGCAAGTTTTTATGGGTGATGTGGGCTCATTAAGCATTGGCGGTGTGCTGGGCTTTCTTGCTGTGCTCAGCAAGCAGGAATTGCTGCTGGTCATTGTGGGTGGTTTGTTTGTGGCAGAAACATTGTCTGTTATTTTGCAGGTGAGCTATTTTAAGTGGTCGGGGGGCAAGCGCATTTTTCGCATGGCACCTCTGCACCATCATTTTGAGCTCAAGGGCGTGCCAGAATCAAAAATTATTATTCGCTTCTGGATAACGTCTGTGTTGCTTGGTTTGGTAGCCTTATCTTTGTTAAAGATGCGTTAAGGAGCAAATCCTCATGACTGTGGAAACAATTCAGGCAAAAAAAATAGGTGCTGGTGCGCTTGCTGTGGTGGTGGGTGCTGGCCGTTCGGGCAGGGCAGCAGCGCGTTTGCTGCTGCGCGAGCAGGTGCGTGTGCGCTTGCTGGAACAAAACCCCGCCAATATTCCCGCTGATTTTTTGCAGGAAATGCGCGATGCGCAGGTGGAAATTCGCACTGGCGCGCACAGTGCTGCCGACTTTGCCGATGCGCAATTTGTTATTCCTTCGCCCGGCATGCCTGTGGCAAGCCTGATGCCCTTGCTGCCCACACACAATGCCCCTGAAGTCTTGGCCGAAATGGAATTGGCATGGCGCTTTTTGCAGGGCGAGCCAGCCCTTGCCATTACGGGCACCAGCGGCAAAACCACCACGGTAAGCTTGGCTGCGGCCATGTTGCAGGCGCAGGGCTTGCGTGTTTTTCTGGGTGGCAATATTGGCACACCGCTTTCAGAATATGTGCTTTCGGGGAGCAGGGCTGATGTGCTGGTGCTGGAAGTTTCCAGCTTTCAGCTACAGGCCTGCACCACCTTCCACCCTCATGTGGGCGTGATACTTAATATTTCGCCCAATCATTTAGATTATCACAAAGATATGGCCGAATATGTGGATGCGAAATTCCGCATTTTTCAGGCGCACAATGCTCAAGATTTTGCCGTGCTGGGTGAGGATGTGCGCCAGTGGGTGCAGGGGCACAGGGTGCCGTCACCCATCACATGGCTGCCCGCAAGCTCGCAGCGCTTTACACAAAAGCAGCTTTTTGGGGCGCACAATGCCCTGAATATGGAAGCCGCGTGGCTGGCCGTGCAGCCCTTTGGGGTGACATTGGAAAATGCCGCCCGCGCTGTGGCAGACTTTGCCTCATTACCCAACCGCCTTGAGCGTGTAGATGAAAAGCGCGGCGTGCTTTTTGTGAATGATTCCAAGGCAACCACCATTGCCGCCCTTGAGGTGGCCTTGACTGCTTTTGACCGCCCCGTCCTGCTGCTGTGCGGGGGCAAGTTCAAGGGCGGGGATGTGGCGGCACTGAATGGCCTAGTGCAAAAGCATGTGAAAGCCGTCTTTGGCTTTGGTGCTGCCCAAGAGCACTTTGAGCCTGTCTGGAAAGATATTGTGCCCGTGACATGGGATGACACGTTAGAAGCCGCCGTGCGCCGCGCCGCCCTGCATGCTGATGCTGGTGATGTGGTGCTGCTTTCACCCGCCACCGCCAGTTTTGATTTGTATGCAAACTATGTGGCACGGGGCAATGACTTTAAGCGCATTGTGGGGCTTTTGTAATGAAGAATGTCTTTGTCGCCAAGCAGGAAAAAGCCAAGGTGAGCCCCCAGCAGCAAGAGCGTGCCCTCATTCCCTTTGACTGGTGGCTGTTCACCGTGGTTATTTTTTTGCTGGGTATTGGTTTGGTCATGGTGCTTTCTGCCAGCGGCATTGTGGCAGAGCAATCCTATGGCGACAAATACTATTTTTTTAACAGGCAGTTAATTTTTGCAGGCATTGCTGGCTTGTGCTTGTGGGTGGCGGCCTTGATGCCACGCGCATTTTTGTACCGCATTCATTATGTACTGCTGATATTAGCCTTTTTTTTAATGATTATCACGCTGTTTTCCACCCCTATCAATGGGGCGCGGCGCTGGATACGGCTGGGTTTTTTTTCCGTGCAATCTATGGAATTTGTTAAAATAGCCATGGCCTTGTATTTAGCCTATTTTATGAGCGAAAAGCATGAGCTTATCAAAAGCTTTTGGCGTGGCGTTGTGCCGCCCACGCTGGTGACTGGGCTTTTTTGCCTTTTGCTGCTGCTGCAACCCGATTTTGGCAGTGCTGTGGTGCTTGCCTCTATTTTGTTTTTTATGTGCATGGCAGGGGGCACACGCATTTTTTATCTGCTGCTGGCACTGAGCTCTGCTGCTGGTGGGGCGTGGCTTTTGGCTGTTTCTGCCCCTTACCGTATGCGCCGCCTGCTGGCTTTTATTGACCCTTTCAAGGATGCACAAGACACGGGCTATCAGCTGGTGCAATCGCTGTTAGCCATTGGCTCTGGTGGTTTTTCTGGGGTGGGTGTAGGCGCAAGCAGACAAAAAATGTTTTACCTGCCTGAAGCGCACAACGACTTTATTATGGCTGTGGTGGGTGAAGAAACAGGCTTTTTGGGTATTACCTTTGTTATGCTGCTGCTTGCTTTCTTTTTTTGGCGCTGCCTGCGCATAGTGCTGGGGCAGCAAACGCTGCGTGACCGCTACAGCGCTTTTGGCATTACGCTTATTATTGCGCTGGGGGCAGCATTAAATTTGGCAGTGGTTATGGGGGCTGCCCCGCCCAAGGGTGTGCCCATGCCTTTTTTGAGCTATGGCGGCAGTAACTTGGTAGCAACCATGATTTGTGTGGGGCTGCTTATGAATTTTTCAAGGACGGTCAAACCATGCAGCGGGTAATTATTACAACAGGCGGCACGGGCGGGCATATTTTTCCCGCCTTGGCTGTAGCAGAAGAGCTGAAAGCTCAATACCCCGATATTGCTATCCTTTTTATGGGGGCACAATATGGGCCAGAAAAAAAGCTTGCCCTTCAGGCTGGCTTAGAATTTGCTGGCCTGCCTGTGCGTGGTTTGCTGGGGCGCGGCTGGAGGGCTGCGGGTGCTGCTTGTGCCATGGTGCGCGCTGTGGTGCAGGCTTGCGGCATTATTCGCCGTTTCAAGCCCGATATTGTGGCGGGCTTTGGTGGCTATGCCGCTTTTGCCCCTGTTATGGCGGCACGGCTGTGCCATGTGCCCTGCCTCTTGCATGAGCAAAATGCCATACCGGGCACAGCCAATAAAACATTGGCTCGCCTCACGCACAAGGTGTGCCTTTCTTTGCCCGTGGCACAGGGCTTTGCCCCTGAAAAATGCGTGCTGACAGGCAACCCTGTGCGCAAAAGTGTGGCAGCCCTGTACGGCACAGTGGCAAAAAGCGACACGCGGCATGTGCTGATTATGGGCGGTTCATTGGGGGCGCATGCTTTAAATATGTATATTATAAGCATACTGCCTCAGTTGAAGGCCGCTGGCATTGAGCTGCTGCACCAAACAGGGGTGAATGATGCCACTGCCGTGCGGCAGGCTTATGTGGCAGCGGGCTATGATGCTGCTTGTGTAAGCCCCTTTATTGACGATATGGCAGCGGCCTACCGCTGGGCAGATGTGGTTTTTTGCCGCTCGGGGGCAACAACAGTGGCAGAGCTGGCAGCAGCGGGCAAGGCGGCAATTTTTGTTCCCTTCCCCTATGCCATTCACGATCATCAAACGTACAATGCCCGCAGCATGACACAATGCGGTGCTGCTGTGCTGGTGCCCGAAAAGGACTTGCCCCAAACCGATGTGGTGGCACTGCTGTGTGATTTGTTTTTGCATCAGGAAAAAGTACAGGCCATGGCACAGGCAGCCCATGGGCAGGCACATATTGATGCCGCCGCTGCCGTGGTGCGCGAAATGCAGTTATTAGTGAAGGGAAACAATGAATAATAAAATTGGTCGCATACATATGGTGGGTATTGGCGGGGCAGGCATGAGCGGCATTGCAGAAGTGCTGTTAAGCCAAGGGTACAGCGTAAGCGGCTCTGATATGGCCGAATCGGCCATGGTGGGGCATTTGCGTAGCCTTGGCGCGCGTATTGCCATTGGGCACGATGCTGCTAATGTGACAGATGCCGATGTGCTGGTAAAATCTACCGCCATTACAGAAGAAAACCCCGAAGTGCGCGAGGCGCGCAAGCGCGGCATTCCTGTTATTCCGCGTGCAGAAATGCTGGCAGAGCTGATGCGCCTAAAGCAGGGCATTGGCATTGCAGGCACGCATGGCAAAACAACAACAACCTCGCTGACCGCTGCTATTTTTGATGCTGCCAAGCTTGACCCCACAGTAATTATTGGCGGCCGTTTAAATGCCTATGGCACCAATGCTCATTTGGGCACGGGGGAATACCTCATTGCGGAATCTGATGAATCGGACGGCTCGTTTTTGTGTTTATTTTCCATTATTAATGTGGTGACTAATGTTGATGAAGATCACCTTGATTATTATAAAACAGCCGCAGCCCTTGATGATGCTTTTGTACAATTCATGAATAAAGTGCCTTTTTATGGCAAAAATATTGTGTGCGGTGATGACCCCGGGCTTATTCGCTTATTGCCGCGTGTGAAACGCCCTGTATGCACCTATGGTTTTGCAGAAGGCAATAATTTGCGCGCCACCGTGCTTGAGCTGGGGGCAAAAAGCCGCTTTACCGTGTGGCAGGATGGCAAAGAGCTGGGTGATGTGGAATTGCCCCAACCTGGTGAGCACAATATTTTAAATGCGCTGGGGGCTATTGGTGCAGCGCTGGAAGCAGGTATTTCTTTTGAACAATGCCAGCAGGGCTTGCAGCATTTTGGTGGTGTGGGGCGGCGTTTTGAATTTAAGGGCGAAAAAAATGGCGTGACGGTGGTTGATGATTATGGCCACCACCCAGCAGAAATAGCCGCAACCCTTGCCACGGCTAGGCGCGCTTTTGCAGGCAGGCGCTTGGTGGTTGCTTTTCAGCCACACCGTTTTACCCGCACACAGGCACATTTTGGTGAATTTTGTAAGGTCTTTGACGGCGTTGACAAGCTTTTGCTAACAGAAATTTATGCCGCTTCTGAAAAGCCCATTCCGGGCGTCAGTGGTTTAAGCCTTGCTCAGGGTATGAAGCAGGTTTCGCAGACTGATATGGAATTTTATCAAACTCTTGACGAATTAGTGGCGGCTTTGCCTTCTGTATTGAAACCTGGCGATGTTTTATTGACTTTGGGCGCTGGTTCTATCACGCGGGTTGGGCCGCGCTTTCTTGAAGGCTAATACATGATTACTATTCAAGAAAAACCTTCGCTTGCGCGCCGCACCACCTTAGGTATTGGCGGCACTGCCTTAGCAGAAGTGCAAGTTACTGATGCCCTTGATTGTTTTGCCCTTGATTCTATTGTAAAAAAGATAGGCGGCACACCGTTTATTCTTGGTGCAGGCAGTAATATTTTAGCCGATGATGGAGAACTTCCTTTTGTTCTTATTCACCCCAATATTCGTACAGAACCAATTATTAGTTATGAAGTAGAGGGGAAAGCATTAGTTACTGTTGGTGCTGGTTTTCCTTTGCAAAAATTATTATATTTTTGTGCTGAAAATGGTTTAAGTGGGCTTGAAGGTCTTGTAGGTATACCAGGAAATGTTGGTGGTGCGGTTGCTATGAATGCTGGTTCGTATGGTGTTGAAACATGCGCACAGCTACACAGCATTGTTCTTTACCACCCAGAGCATGGTATTTGGCAGGTTGATGCTGCGGCAATACAATATGGCTATCGTTATTTTTGCCCATGCGAAAATTTAAAAAACTACATGGTATTGCAAGCTACATTTGCCTTGACCCAAAAAGAAAGTAATGGCATAAAAAAAAGCATGAGTCTCAACTTTCTCAAGAAAAAGTCAACACAACCTGTGGCAGCACGCAGTGCTGGTTGTGTTTTCAAAAACCCCTTGGGTGAAAGTGCTGGCAGATTGTTGGATGCTGCTGGCTTGAAGGGGAAGCAAATGTGTGGTATGGCTTTTTCTTCTGTTCATGCTAATTTTCTAGTGAACGAGGGTGGCGGCAGCGCACAAGCTGCTTTTGCTTTGATAGATTGTGCTCGTGAGGCTGTGCTACAGCAGTTTGGAATACAGCTGGAGATGGAAGTGCGGGTTATATCGTGGCAGTCTCGTTAGAAAAAAATAAGCGCAGGGCAAGCACAAGCTACAGCCCACCGCCGCGTAAGTCGCGCAATGTGCGTGTGCAGCCAGCTGGCAAAAAAGTGCAAAAGCAAGTGCTCTTTGTGCCCGGCAGTTTTCGGGGCATTATTGTTGATGTGCTTATGGTGCTTTTGGGCATTGCCATTTTATTGGGTATAGGCATAGGCTCGCTGCGCTTGTATAGCTTGGCCACAACAAGTGATTTTTTTGCTACCCAACATGTGGAGGTGCAGGGCAATGTGCGCCTTTCACGAGAAATGGTGTTGGATTTTGCAGGCTTAAAAGAAGGGGCAAATTCCCTTTCTGTTTCTATCAGCCGCATGGAACAAGCCCTGCTAGACACACCGTGGGTGAAGAATGTTTCTATAAAAAGGCATCTGCCCGACAGCTTTGTGATTACTCTTACAGAGCGTATGCCTACATTTTGGGTGCATAAAGATGGCAAAATATATTATGCCAATGAGTATGGAGATATAATTGCCCCTGTAGAAAGCAAAAATTTTCTTGCACTTCCTACACTTACTGTAGAAGATGGGGCTGATGACATGTTGCCGCAATTGGGGCAATTTATACGCGAGTTACAGGCAGGCAAGTTGCCTTTGGAATTCAGCACAATAGCTGGCGTAACGGTAAGCGCGGCTAAGGGGCTGGAATTATACTTAGATGACAGGGAGCTGCGGCTTTCTGTTGCCACAGATGATTGGGCTATGAATGTGCGCCGTATGAGCTTGGCCTTGGCGGACCTTGCCCGCAGGCATGAACTTGGCAATGTGCGGGAAGTTCGTGTCTCTGCAGAAAGCGTTTTTGTTATCATGAGCGGGCGCAATACCTAGCGGCAGCTTGTAGGGACGGGGAGAAAGCTATGGGCAAATCGGATCTCATTGTCGGTCTTGATATAGGAACAACCAAAATTTGCGCTGTTGTTGGTGAAATGACAGACGAAGGCATGGTAGAAATTGTTGGCATTGGGGGCAGCATTTCTACTGGTCTGCGCAAAGGTGTTGTTGTTAATATTGAGCAGACAGTGCAATCTGTGCGCAAGGCTCTTGAAGATGCAGAACTGATGGCTGGTTGTGAAATTCATGCTGTGTATGTGGGCATTGCCGGCAGCCACATTATGAGCATGAACAGCCATGGGGTTATTGCAGTCAAGGGTGGTGAGGTGGATCAAAGCGATATAGAGCGTGCACTTGATGCCGCTCGCGCTGTGCCTATTGCCACAGACAGAGAAGTTATACACACCTTACCGCAGGAATTTGTGGTGGACGAGCAGCGCGGCATTATAGACCCCTTGGGCATGGTGGGTGTGCGCCTTGAGGTGGCTGTGCACATTGTGACTGCGGCCATTTCTTCAGCACAAAATATTATTCGCACCTGCCAAAAAGCTGGGCTGGAAGTGGCCGATATTTCACTGGAAGCCTTAGCTTCTGCCAAGGCCGTGCTCACTTCTGAAGAGCGCGAAATTGGTGTTGCCCTTGTGGATATTGGCGGCGGCACAACCGATATTGCGGTTTTCGTGAACGGTGCTATCAAGCACACCTGTGTGTTGCCTTTGGGTGGCCAAAATTTAACCAATGACATTGCTTTTGGTTTGCGCACTTCGGTTAAAGCAGCAGAAAATATTAAGTTAAAATATGGTTGCGCTCTGGCGGATATGGTGGAAGTGGATGAAACCATAGAAGTTATCAGCGTGGGGGGGCGAGAGCCCAGCCGCTTGTCGCGCCGTATGCTGGCCGATATTTGCGAGCCGCGCATGGAAGAAATTCTGTACCTCGTTGACCAGTCTCTTATTAGGGCTGGCTTTAAAGAGATGCTGGGTGCGGGCGTGGTGCTGACTGGTGGCACAGCCCTTATTGAAGGCTGCCAAGAACTTGCCGAGCAAATCTTTAATGTGCCAACGCGCATTGGCTACCCCCGCAACGTGGGTGGCTTGAAAGATGTTGTGAACAGCCCCAAATTTGCCACAGCCGTGGGCTTGCTGCGCTATGGTGCAGAAAAAGAAATGGGTGGGCAAAGCGGAGGCAGCAGCAAGGCAGTTTCTTCAAAAGATTCCAATATGTTTCATGATGTGATTGCACGAATGAAAAGGTGGTTTTCTGAGGTTTCCTAATTTCTAGCGGGTGGAAATTGGGGGACAAGCTTCGTATAGCTTGCCATACTGTATGGCGGGCAGGGGTAATGTTTAAAAAGGGGAGAATGCAACATGGCTATAGAGGAATATGTTGCGGATGAATGCCTTGTAGGTACCGCAAAGATCAAAGTGATAGGTGTTGGCGGCGGTGGCGGCAACGCTGTTCAAAATATGATTAATTCTGGTCTGGATAATGTACAATTTATTTGTGCAAATACCGACCTGCAGGCATTAAACAAAAGCTCTGCCCCCAATAAAGTGCAAATTGGGGAAAGGCTGACCAAGGGCTTGGGCGCTGGCGCCAACCCCGAAGTGGGCAGAAATGCCGCTATGGAAAGCCAAGATGCCATTCGTCAGGCTATTGGTGAGGCGGATATGGTTTTTGTTACCGCAGGTATGGGCGGTGGCACGGGCACAGGCGCTGCCCCTGTGGTTGCGCAGGTTGCCAAAGAAATGGGCGCCTTAACCGTGGGCGTGGTGACCAAGCCCTTTAATTTTGAAGGGGCAAAGCGCCGTAAAGCTGCCGAAGCTGGCCTGAAAGAATTTAAAGAACACGTTGATTGCCTTATCACTATTCCTAATGATAGGCTGATGTCTTTTGCGCCGAAAAAAACGCCCTTTCATGTGCTGCTGAAAAAAGCCAACGATGTTTTGCTGGACGCCGTTAAGGGTATTTCAGACGTAATTTTGCGCGAAGGCATGATTAACGTCGACTTTGCCGACGTGCGCACCTGCATGGTGGAATCGGGGCTGGCCTTGATGGGCACGGGGGCTGCCAGTGGTGAAACACGCGCCCGCGAGGCAGCACAAAATGCTATTTTGTGCCCCTTGCTGGAAGATGTTTCGCTGGATGGTGCTCGCGCTGTGCTGTATAATATCACCGCGTCTGATGATATTTCTGGTGATGAAATTCAAGAAATTGGTGAAATTATTAGCGAAGCTGTGCACCCCGATGCCAACATTATTTTTGGTGTGGTGTATGATGAAAGCGCTGGGGATGAAATTCGCGTAACCGTTATTGCTACGGGTATTGAGTCGGCTGTGCGCCCTGTGGATGTGCCCGCAGGCGGCAGCAACACTATTTCTTTTCCCCAGCAGGAACAGCGCAGCCAGCGTATGGTGGCCGATGCAGGGCAAGAGCAGGGTTTGCCGCGCCAGCGCATGACAGAACCTTTGCAAGATGGCGGCTCGCGCAATACGAATACAGGCGGCTTTACCCGCCGCCCAGGGCATATACCCCGCAGCATTCCTGAAGTATTGCGCCCCCATAAACCGGGTACAGAAGATTTTGAATTTGATAAATATGAAACCCCTACTTTTATTCGGATGCAAGCCGATTAAGTAGTATTTCATTATATTTTCAGGGTTTGCCTCTTCTTCCCTGAAATGCCCGCAGGAGACCCCGTGGGGGGTCTCCCCTTGTGGGGTAGGCGGTTTTTTAACTGCCTTTTTTTATTAGAGCAAATTTGCTGTGAAATTGCTCTGGCAAGTACAAAGAGCCTATGCCTGCCAAGTGCGGCATAAGCGCACTGTATTTGCGCTGGTCAGTGCCCAAACGGGCTTGTCTTTCCTTGTTAAAAATACATATATTTCAGTTACCCTGCTCTAGACTGCGTAGTCACGAGATTGTAAATCATTAAAAAATAGTGTACTCTGTTCTCATAAGTTCACCATCAAGAGGTTATTATGGAAGCAGTAGCACACCGCAGACACGATATCTCAGACGCTGTGT